>NZ_VCMZ01000001.1:0-1323159 GCF_006352475.1 Acinetobacter pullicarnis | reverse complement strand
CGCCAAAATTCCCTAAGGCAAAAGTCGAACGACTCCCCAAATACAGCGGTACATTAAGCCCATGGCGTACGGCCAAATAGCTGCGACAGCCTGACTGCACCTGTCCCAAACTTAAAACTTGCCCCGCTTTGACCTGAATCGGTTTCCAGAACGCAACCACTTGATCGTCTAAGCTTGCTGTACAACTTGCACCAGTGAGCGCAATCACACTGTCCGCATGAAACTTGAGCGCAGGGCCTTGTAAGGTAAATTCAAAAGCTGCGGCCTGTGTGGCGTTGCCAACAATTTGATTGGCCAGTTGAAAGGCATAATCATCCATCGGTCCTGAAGGCGGCACCCCAATATGCCAATAGCCCACCCGCCCCGGATAATCCTGAATCGAACTCAAGGTACCCGGCTGTAGCACCTCAATCACATTGGCTTGATAGACAAAATTATCAAGCAAGCGCGTCCAGATCTGCATTGAGGCAAAACGTGGATCGGCAACCACATGCTGCACATAATCTAAATTGGTACTGATACCCGCTAAGCGTGTTGCGCGCAAAGTCTGCTGTAGTTTTTCAATCGCAGCACCACGGTCTTTGCCATGCACAATAATCTTGGCCAGCATCGGATCAAAATAGGCTGATACTTCCGTACCAGTCGATACCCACGTGTCCACCCGTACATCTTCAGGAAAAAACACCTCGGTCAGTACACCCGGACTGGGTTGAAAGTTTTTAACTGGATCTTCTGCATAAATCCGCACTTCCATCGCCACACCATTCGGTTGAATATTACGTAGTTGCGCCCAATCAAGTGCATCACCTGCGGCAACTTTGAGCATGCATTCAATCAAATCCAGCCCTGTCACCATTTCAGTCACGGGATGCTCAACCTGTAAACGGGTATTTACTTCCAGAAAATAAAATTCATCCCGTGCCGCATCATAAATAAACTCAACCGTGCCTGCGCTGCGGTAGTCAACCGATTGCCCAAGCTCAATGGCCGCTTGATGCAATTTCTGACGGGTGGTTTCAGGTAGATTGGCAGCTGGGGTTTCCTCAACCACTTTTTGATTGCGGCGTTGCAAGGAACAATCTCGCTCCCCCAATGCCACCACCTGTCCCAGACCATCGCCAAAAATCTGCACCTCAACATGACGCGCTTGATCAATAAAACGCTCTAAAAATACACCTGCATTGTTAAAAAACTGTTCCCCCATTCGTTTGACACTGGCATAGGCGGCTTGCAAGGCTTGTGCATCATCACACCGGGTTAGTCCAATACCGCCACCGCCTGCGGTACTTTTCAACATGATGGGATAGCCAATCACTTCCGCCTGCTGTAACGCTTGTTCTACACTGCGGAGTAATCCTGTGCCCCGTGTCATCGGTACATGGGCCGCAGCAGCAAGTTCACGCGCGCGATGCTTGAGCCCAAAGGTTGCAATCTGCTGTGCAGTCGGCCCGATAAAGGCAATCCCATTTGCCGCGCACGCTTCGGCAAATTCACAACTTTCTGATAAAAACCCATAGCCGGGGAAAATGGCTTCAGCACCTGTGGCTTGTGCTGCCGCCATAATTTTGGCGATGTCTAAATAGCTCTCCGCAGCATTTAGCCCATGCAATGCGATGGCAATATCGGCATCCAATACATGTTGTGCATAGCGGTCTGTGTCTGAATAGACCGCGACACTGCGAATCCCCATTTTTTTTAAGGTCCGAATCGCTCGAACTGCGATTTCACCGCGGTTTGCAATTAATACCGTCTTGAACATGATTCTTTTCCTTATTCTGGATTCACTACAGTGGCTTTTACCTTTTCTTGCTGTTGCACATAGGCGCGCCATCCGGCAAAACTGCTGATATTCAAAGCACCCGATAATGCATAGGCCTCACAAATAAAGCCTTTGACCCAACGGCCATCTGCCAGCTCAACATTGCCCATCCCCAATGGTGTGGGAATTTCAGCAACAAACTCACCAAAACGTGCGCTGGGGATATCCCACAATTCCACGATAATGCTGTGCCCCTGTTCGCAGCTTCTAACCAAGCCCGGCTTAGCCGGTACAGTGCCTTGCAAGGCATACAGTGCATAACTCGGTGCCGTCGTGGTGGTTTCGATATGCACCGCATCGCGTGTGGTGAGTTGAAAATTCAGTGGCATCCCTGTGAGATGTGCCCCGACGACAGCGACTCGAATATGCTGTGCGGAATCGCTGGCTTTTTCCGTGTTTTCAATTAATGAGCGTGCCGTTGCACCCATGGTTAAACCCAAATGGTTCTGTAGCTTCTTGCCAAAATGTGCCAAAGCTGCATCATGCCAAGCGGGTGCAATCAAGCTAATCCCAAAGGGTAAGTGGTCAGCGCGAAAGCCGGTTGGGATCGCTAAGGCGCTTAAATCCGCCAAATTGGTGAAATTGGTATAAGTACCAAAATGTGAATTGTTAATAATCGGTGACTCAGCCATTTCTTGTAGCGTATGAATGGTCGGTGAGGTCGGTACAATCAGGGCATCAAACTCTGCTAACACTGTTTGAATCTGACGCGATAAATCCAGTTTTAAGTATTCTGCGTTAAAGGCATCGACTGCACTAAAGTTATGCCCTTGTTGCACAACTTCCAGCACCACGGGATCAATAAAGTCGGTTTGACTGCCCTGTAAATCTCCCAATACATCTGCAACTGCTGCTGTACGTTCTGCGACCCACGGTCCTTGATAGAGCTGTGCTGCCAACTGGTCAAAAATAGAAAAATCAATTTCAGTAATCGTGGCATTCAAGGCTTTAAGTGTAGTAATGGCTTGATCGAAGGCCTGTTCAGCCAGCAGATCACCATGAAAATTTAACTGTGCGGGAATGGCAAATTTGAGTGCAGGAGAAAACTGAGCAGGCGCTGTGTTGGGATTGTTTCTAGAATATGCATCGGTCGGATCATAGCCCTCGGCAATATTCGCCACTGTTTCTGCGTCCTCCACCGTCAGCGCAAAAATCGAAATACAGTCCAAACTTTTACAGGCGGGTATTAAGCCTGTATTGGAAAAACGTCCTTTGGTCGGCTTAAGCCCCACAATATTATTAAATGCCGCCGGTACACGCCCCGAGCCAGCGGTATCCGTTCCCAAAGCAATTGGCACTAAACCGCGTGCCACCACACTGGCTGACCCTGAACTTGAGCCGCCACTGACATAGGCTGGATTAAAGGTATTTTTAACGGCTCCATAAGGTGAACGGGTGCCAACTAGTCCTGTGGCAAATTGATCTAAATTGGTTTTGCCAATGACAATTGCTCCAGCCTGTTTTAAACGTTGCACCGTTTTTGCATCGACCCTTGCTTTATTCGTCAGTGCCTTACAGGCAGCAGTCGTGACAAAATCAACAACATCAATATTGTCTTTTACTGCAATGGGAATGCCATAGAGCGGGAGTTGTTCAGCATTGGGAATTGATTGCAGTGCATCAAACTGTGCATCTAAATCTGCCGAAGTGGCAATTGAAATCCATGCACTGTCTTGCAGCGTAAAGGTTTTGACCAATGCTTTGAGGTCTTTGAGTTTAATCTGTTGATTTTGATAGGCAGCTTGCCATTCACGGATGGTCCAACCGATTGTATTTTGCTGTTGCATGTCAGGTATCCACGCTTGAATCCAAGTTTAGATATGACGTAGCAGCAAGCATGCCAAAGATATTGAAGATTAAAGGAGAGTGGCTTATATTTTTTATAAGCGTCAACAAGCAGGCATATGCGCCGATCGAGCGCATGCTGATTTATTTTGAATCAGATCCAGATGCATCCAAAACAAATGCCCGATACAACTGTTGAATGATCGCTGTAGTTTCTGCTTCGGTCAGCGCGGCAAAGCCAAAACGGATATAAAAACCCGACCTGATATCTGGTAGCGTCGCGCCAAAGCGGTATTCGGAATCAATATTGAATTGCGTTAAGATTTCAGCATATTCTGGTTGATAAACCAGATTAAATTTCACCCATAATGCCATCCCACCTGCTGGGGTCGAAATTTCTACTAAATCCCTAAAAATCTGCTGAAATGTCAGCACCGCAACATCACGGCGAAGTTGGTAAATTTTACGCATTTTCCGCGTATGCCGTTTAATTTCACCTTGCTGCATCAGCGTTGCAATCGCCAGTTCAGTAATCGAATTGCCATGTTTATCAATTAATAAAATATCCTGACACATGGCTTGAATAATATTAAGATCGGCAACCACATATCCCACGCGAAGACTCGGTGCAAAAACTTTTGAAAGTGAACCAATATGAATAACTTTATCGGCCATCGGTAGACTAATCAGTGGTGGAATGGGACGGCTGTCATAGTGAAATTCATGGTCATAATCATCTTCAATGATATAAAAATCAAAAGCTTTGGAAAGCTCCAGTAATTTTAAGCGGCGATCCATCGGCATAGAAACCGTGGTTGGATATTGATGATGTGGTGTGGTGTAAACGGCTGCAACGGCATGTGTAGCAAGTATTTCAGCCAAGTGATCGGTATCTAAGCCATATTGATCCAGTCTCACCCGAACCACTTGAAAATGATGCGATAAAAAGGTTTCAACCGCAGGTGGATAAGACCATTGCTCAACCACAATCACATCACGTTCTACCTGTTGCTTGGCCAAAACCCGCGCAGCTAAGAAGATCCCCATTTGGCTACCACGTACGATGCAAATATGCGCGATATTGGTTTGAATAAATCGCTCCATCGACAACATATTCAACAAGGCTTCTCTTAATTCAATGCTCCCCTGTGGATCACCATACCCCATGGTTTGATAACGCGTAACTTGAATCAGTGCACTGCGGTAAGCGCGAGAAAACAATTCATAAGGAATCAAACGCGTATCAGGAATACCATCATTTTTAATGGCTTTGCCCGTCGCGGATATCGCGGGTGTTTGCAACAAACTTGTTGCTGCCAAAGCCTCGAGTTTGGCGTTTAAATCGGGTAAGTCCTCCGAAACAAAAGTGCCCTGTCTCGGTTTGGAAATCAGCCAGCCTTGTGCCTCTAAATCTTCATATACGGCTTGGACCGTTTTTCGATTAATCCCCAATTCATCCGCCAGCGTCCGCGAACCGGGTAAACGTGTGGCTTGAGCTAAGCGACCAGACAAAATTTCTTGAATAATCTGATTGGCCAATTTTAAAAAAATAGTCTTTTCTTCGCGTTCTTCGAGATGTAATCGAATTTTCCAAGGCTGCCGTATCATTCTACTGGACCATATAAGTTTTAATAACTGGGGGATTTAAACCATCCACGAATTTCTTATTCTGCTGTTGTTCTCTCAACAAATCAACTAAGTAGGAGATTCTTATGCAGACGGCATTACTCGATAAGCAACAGTTAATGCAAAATGCTCAGCAGAGCATGCAGCAACTTTTTCAAGACGAAGGCTATAGTGATCAGCAAAAGCTGGCGCTCACCTGTCGTATTTTATTTGATCATGGTCATGATGCCGGACTTGCTGGGCAAATCACCAGCCGCACTGAAAAAGGCAATACTTTCATTACCCAGCGGTTTGGTTTGGGCTTTGATGAAATTACCGCAAGTAATTTATTGGAAGTCGATCAAGACTTGAATCCGCTCAATGGCCAAGGGATGGCCAACCCTGCAAATCGTTTTCACACTTGGATTTATAAAGAGCATCCTGAGGTGAATTGTATTATTCATACGCATCCGACTCATGTTGCGGCCCTGTCGATGCTGCGTGTGCCACTGATCATCTCACATATGGATACCTGTGCGTTATATGAGGACTGCGCTTTTGTAGAAGACTGGCCTGGTGTGCCTGTAGGCAATGAAGAAGGGGTTTTTATCTCAGCAGCTTTAGGTCAAAAGCGTGCTGTGTTGTTATCGCATCATGGTCAGTTGGTCACAGGTAAAACCATTGAAGAAGCCTGTAATTTAGCCATTTTGATCGAACGCGCTGCACGTTTACAACTTTTGGCGATGGCCGCTGGGCAGATCCAACAAATTCCGCATGAATTGGCAAAAGAAGCACATGACTGGGTTTCGACAGATAAACGCAATAAGGTCAATTTTTCTTATTACGCACGTAAAGCTTTGAAAAAATATCCAACCTGTATCGAGGAGTCATCATCATGAAACTAGAAGGAATTATTGCTTATCCAATCACGCCTTTTAAAGCAGAGACTCAGGCGCTAGACCTTGAAGCACTGAGCATCACTTTAAATAACTTACTGGAACATGGCTGTGATGCAATTGCACCTTTGGGTAGTGCTGGTGAGAGTGCTTATCTGTCTTGGCCAGAATGGCAGCAAGTTGCGCAAAAAAGCATTGAAGTAGTGAATCATCGGGTGCCTGTAATTTTAGGGATATCCGAACTGACTACGGCGATGGCCATTCAGAAAGCAAAAAAAGCTGAAGAGTTGGGTGCAGATGTGATTATGGTCATTCCAGTGTCTTACTGGAAACTGACAGATCAGGAAATCTATGACTATTATCAACAAATTGCTGCGGCAACCTCGCTCCCGATTATGGTCTATAACAACCCTGCAACCAGTGGCGTAGATATGTCCCCTGAATTGATCAGCAAAATGTTCAATGAAATTGAGCATATTTGTATGGTGAAAGATAGTACTGGGGACATTCAGCGCATGCATAAGTTTTATGAACTGACCCAAGGTCAATTGCCTTTCTATAATGGTTGTAACCCCTTAGCGCTTGAAGCCTTTTGTGCGGGTGCAAGTGGATGGTGTACCGTTGCGCCGAATCTACTCGGCACATTACCCAAGCAATTGTATCAAGCTGCAAAAAATGCCAATTTGGCTTTGGCACAAACACTCTTTTATAAGCAACTGCCTTTATTGCGCTTTATCGTACAAGGTGGCTTACCCAAAACCATTAAAGCAGGTTTAAATGAATTGGGCTTTTGTGTCGGTGATCCAAGAAAGCCACTGCATAAAGCCAATCCTGCTGAAGTCACTCAGCTAAAGTCTTTAATGCAATTGGCGCTAGCGACTTAAGTTTTATGCCATTTTGCATAGGTGAGCACCAGTCTTGCCTATGCAGGTATCAAGGTTTGCGCGAATGCAACTAAACTCATCAAACGAATTCAATACAACCGAATATTTTTCATATTCGGGCTTCTCACTCTAAATTATTTTATTTTTATTTTCACTCTCATACTGAATCAAATGGCGGCTGACTTTGATCAGTTAGCGGCATAGAATCTCCCAAGTCGGAGTCTTCATATTTTCTGCACATATCATCACTTTGCTGCCCGACAAAACGATATTTTTGGCGTCTATATCCATGGTTTATAAATCATATTTACTAAAAATACTCTTGATTTCTTGACGTCTATCAGGCTGTTCCTTTAATACATTTTCCAAACCTTTACGGATATGGAACTTGACAACGTCTTCTTCATATTTACCTTCATTGGGTTCCACTCCCATCCCTTCCCAGACCCAAGCCATATAGAGATATCTGCCATCTTCTTGTATTTCTGGTACCAGATTCCAACCAGGACCTCCCCCTACAGGCTCCATAATTTCCTTACCTATTGTTCCTCTTAAATACAACTCTAAGTCATTACCGCCAACAATCATCTCATATATACAATACAACAGAGGTGCTAGAGGGTCATCTTGATCAAACTCAAAATAATTACTCTTATGGGTGAAAACCATAGTTTTTTCTCACTTATTGTGGTGTCTTAGGATTAATAGGCAATGCTGTAGGCACATAAATTTTTCCATTACGTGAAGTTATTGGAACCCTAAAAGTAATGCCTCTTATAACAACCGTTTATTTTGTTACGCTATTAACTCCAAAATTTCTTATCGCCACAGCCTCCGCTTGATTTGCCATCGTTGCCATTTGCGTATCGCTATATACTTTAGAGTCATAAACTGTTTATGACTCTATTCGCCTATTAGACAATTGATATTTTTTTTGATTCTTCCACTCAGCTATTTCTGCGTTAATCAAATGCTTACCTAATGGTGTATTAACTTGACTAGTGCCAGCAAGCGTTATGCCATCACATGATCGAAATGATACTTGTCCAGCAAAATTAGCTTCTGACTTCATACTTGGATTCACTTTACTTTTTAGCAATAAGTATTTTTATCAGCACACATCATTTTAATCCATTCACTATTAACAATAGCTGTTTTAATTCATTCGACCACTTCCAATATTTTATGTGGGTTCTTATATGGGACAAAACCCCAGACATAAAAAAAGACCCTTGATGATGATCAAGAGTCTTTTTAATATTTGGCGGAAGCGGTGAGATTCGAACTCACGGAGGGCGTAAACCCTCGTCGGTTTTCAAGACCGGTGCATTCAACCGCTCTGCCACGCTTCCAATGGCGGCTATCATATTAAAAAAATATGAAGATGGCAAATGGTTTTATACATATTTCTTTCAAGCGGTCAAAATAGAGACAAAAGGTAGTTTTTTAGATTATTTGGGTGACTCATAACGAATTGAATTGATATACCACATTTTTTTCCCCGAAGGTGTCTGTACTTCAAACTCATCATCGACTTGTTTTGCGAGCATTGCCTTCGCAATCGGTGAGTCGATCGAAATGTGTTGCGGATGATGATCATAGATTTCATCAACGCCAACAATTCTTAAGGTTTTTTGCTCACCTTGCTCATTTTCAATTTCGACCCAAGCACCAAAATAAACTTTGCCCGCTTGTTCTTCTGAAAAATCAATGATGCGTAATTCTTCTAAACGTTTACCTAAATAGCGTACACGACGGTCTATTTTTCTCAATATTTGTTTATTGTATTGGTAGTCTGCATTTTCACTACGATCGCCTAAGCTTGCCGCCCAATTCACTTTTATCGTGATTTCTGGACGTTCCACATGCCAAAGTTGCTGTAGTTCCGCGACCAATTTGTCATGCCCACTACGTGTAATTAATTTCGATTTCATCGTTTCAGCCATTTTAAAATCAACGCGTATTTATAGTTAAAAATTCGCAATTTATAGATTAAATTCTAAAAAAGATTATAACTTTCTTTCCTTAATTTATCAGTGTCCTAAGTGCATTATTCACTTTTTTTGCTTTACAAAATTTGACAATTTAAATTTTGCTCCTTATTATTTGCTCAAATTCTAGCTTGGTGAGTTTGTTTGTTTAGTACGTTCCTCAATCCTTTCCACCCTCAATAGTCATTTTGAATGGCGTTCATGAATACCCACCCTTATTGAATTTAGCAACTTAAAAAAGTGAATACATTTTGACGTTTTTTACTTTATAGGGTATTAAATCACAAGTCGCGGAGACCACATGCGCAGTAATTCAACTCTTGGATCGAGGCCTAGCCTTTATTCAACTGCATCTTCTTTCCCATCGAAATTCTTAGTGTTAGCCTCATTACTGATTCCTTATCACAGTATTAGTGCCAGTAAAGCCAATCAATACCAAAGCGTATTGACCAGCAACAAACTTACCGTTGTTGCAGTTGCCAATAAAAGTACCGTATTTGAAAACGATCAATTCCAATATGGGTTTGGTTATGATTTAGTCCGAGATTATGCTCAGGATCTAAATGTACAACTCGATTTTAAAACCGTTGAGGACGATGCAACGGCATTAGCATTAGTCGCTCAAGGTAAAGCGAATTTCGCCATGACCACCAGCAGCATGCCAATAATTGCCGACCAAGCACTTGCGGCAATTTCTGTCAGTTGTGGTGATTCAAGCAGCCTAGTCAATAATGGTTTGGATCATAATCTTCGTTGGGTATTCCAACGTGAGGATGACCAGCTTACTGAACTTTCCAATCAGTATGTTTGCCAAAGCCAACAAAATGGCCGTACACAGCAATTGGCTTCATTCTATAGCCAACAAATCGTCAAGGAGGATGATTGGGTCGGTATTCAAAACAATCTGATTCAACGTATGCCTATTTTTGAGGCCAGTTTCAAAGCATCTGCGCAACAATATGATTTAGATTGGCATTTACTCGCAGCAATCGGCTATCAAGAGTCTTATCTCGATCCAACCTCGGTTTCACCCACTGGTGTACGCGGTTTAATGATGCTCACCAATACCACGGCACAAGCAATGGGCGTCAACAACCGTGAGGATGCCTCTCAGAGCATTCAGGGTGGTGCAAAGTACTATGACCTGATGTTGAGTAAATATCAGCATATCCCACTGCCAGATCGCAATTGGTTTGCACTCGCAGCCTATAATATGGGTCCCGGTGCGGTGAGCAAGATCCAGCGTGAAATGCGTAGTCAAGGGATTAATCCAGATAACTGGATAAACTTCTACGATTTTCTCAAGCGTAATCAGGCAAAAAATTCGCGTTATACGCAAGCAGTTCAGTACGTCACACGCATTCGAACTTATTTAGAACATATTAAAACCTCGCCTAAACTATTAATGATTTAGACAGGTCAAAAAAAAGCAGGCTGAGTCATGTGCTCAGCCTGCTTTTTTTATGGCTTAGAATTAAGCAGAGTGTTCGAGAATACTTTTAAATAGGCTTTTCTGTTCTTGGCTTGGCTTGGCAGTTTGCAAAGCCATTAGCTGAGACATATCCCCTTGGACTTTAATTTTACCAGTCATAAACGCTTGCATCGCTGCAGCCATATCGAACTCTAGGAAGACTTTACGTAAAGTTTCAGCATCCATGTTCAACGTGGTTTTTGCATTTGGCGATGTACCTTTGACAATTTTACCGCCATCCAAAGAAAGCTCAATATTGCCACTGGCATCGGTAACAACTAAATTGATCGCCAAGTTTGCTAATGCGGGTGGTAAGTTTAAATCCCCTGCCGCAGCAGTTAATTGTTCGACTGTTGTGAACCAATCATCAGTTAAAAATGCAGGCATGATTTTTCCTCAATTTATTTATACATTTCATGTGTTATCTATCCAGACAACATCAGGGCGAAGCAAAACTGCTTAGGCAATGTTATAGCATGATAATTTAATTTTCAGCTAAAGTTTTTTTTGTACTGTGCATTCAGCTTTATTCTTAACTATTGATATTCAATTAAAAATAAGGCACTCAAAGCGATCTGAGTGCCTTTAAAACCATCAATATTATTCAGCAGCAAAACTGAGATTAACAACATCTAAACGGTTTTTAAGTGCTTCTGTATCAACGTTTTGATCAAATTCACGTTGTTCATCTAACACTTCAAAATCAAATAAATCACGATCCGCCAATTGTGATGGCGACACATTCTGTAATGCACCAAAAATACTGTGTAGACGCTTAGGATATTGTTTATCCCATTCACGCAGCATTTCATTAATCATGGCACGCTGCAGGTTCTCTTGAGAACCACATAAATTACATGGAATGATTGGGAAGTTTCTAATTTCAGCATATTTAATAATATCTTTCTCTTCCACATAAGCCAGCGGACGAATCAAAATATTCTTTTTATCTGTTGATAATAATTTCGGTGGCATCGCCTTTAAGCTACCGCCATGGAATAGATTTAAGAAAAAGGTTGCCATGATGTCATCACGATGATGACCCAATGCAACCTTGGTCGCTCCGATTTCTTGCGCAAAACCATACAAAGAACCACGGCGTAATCTTGAGCAAACTGCACAATAGGTCTTGCCTTCAGGCGTTAGTCGTTTGGTAATGCTATAGGTATCTTTTTCCAAAATATAATAAGGAATATTATTTTCCTCAAGATAGCGTGGCAAAATATCTTCTGGGAAACCTGGTTGCTTTTGATCAAGATTCACGGCAACCACATCAAAATTAATCGGTGCGATCCGCTTAAATTGCAGCAAAATATCAAGCATCGTATAACTGTCTTTGCCGCCAGAGACACAGACCATGACTTTATCACCATCCTCAATCATTTTGTAATCACGAATTGCGTGACCTACTTGACGACGGATTTTTTTCAGCAAACGGTAGTAAGCCGAACTCGTTGGTAATTCAGGTTTGAAATTAAATCCCTGTTCGGACTCAATAGGCGAATACATAGACCGTTATGTCCTTAAAAAAATGCTGGCTAATTTTAGCCGATTCGGCACAGTGGCGCACCTAAAGATTTTTTTATTTTTAATGATTTATTGAATACGTCATAATTCTGACGTTATTGCTCAGCTATAATGTAAAAAACCGCTTACTTTTTATGTATAACGTCGCTGTATTGTACTTTTCCACAGTTTTCCACAGAAGCTGTGGATAAAATTGTGGATTCTTAGGGTCTTGACAAAGTTTACTGCCGCTATTGTGGGGATTCCCCTCAGATTGTTCATTTTTTAACCACACATTTTAATTGTTATTTTTCAACGAGTTATTTAAGTCAAGCAATCAAACTGAAAAATAAATTAAATATTTTTTTGGTGAAAATGCCATCAACCAGTGCTTGATTTTTATTGTGCAAGTTGCTAAAAAACAATTCATGCAATTTGGTTTTAAAACGATCAAATTCTTTCTCACTCTCTAACTAAATGACGATAATGACGCCAAATACAAAGAATATTAACTTGACTTTAATAGCATGCGCTATATTTAGCACCTCTTCCTTGGCATTTTCAGGTCAGATGTATGTCTATCAAAATAAAAATGGCGAAACCCTACTGACCAATCGTAAAAATAATGATCAATCGTTAAAAACAGTGAAAGTGACTTATTATCCTGAAAGCAATATTCATACTTATAAAGACTGGGGCAAAAATGAAGCGGCAGTTCCTGCCAGTTCAAGCAAAAGCCGAAACAATTATGACCATCTCATTCATCAAGCAGCACAAACTCACGGTGTTTCTGCGGGACTAATTAAGGCTGTCATTCACACCGAATCAGGTTTTAATATTCATGCACGTTCACCAGTTGGCGCGCAAGGCCTAATGCAATTAATGCCAGCGACGGCAAAACGTTTTAATGTCAATAATGTTTATGACCCACAACAAAATATTTCTGGTGGTGCAAAATACTTAAGTTGGTTATTAAAGCGGTTTAATGGCAACACCAGCTTGGCACTCGCGGCTTACAATGCCGGTGAAGGCAATGTCAGCAAATATGGCGGTATTCCCCCATTTAAAGAAACTCAAGACTATGTGCGTCGTGTCACAAGTCGACTGAACAACCTCTATGCCCAAGGGGTAAGCGTAGATACAGCGGTGCAATATAGCAATCCACAAAGCCCGCAAAATCTAATCCAAAGTTCAGACTCCAATCATTCACCAACAGCTCAATATGCACAACGGCCGATCGTCATCGCTGAAGATGGTCGTTATACCGATACCGCTCCTGGCTCCTACTCGACCACACATGCGACCGCATCAGCTCAAATTTATATTGAACATTCAGCTCGATAGATCGCGTTTTAGTAATTTATGCATAATTTTCTTGAATTTCCGATTGTGCAACCTCATATTGTTGAATAGTTTACCCAAATATTTATTATTACTTTTTTTTAGAGGATTTTCTGAATGATGCGGATTGGTTTGTTTCTGCTTACCAACCTCGCGGTACTGGTTGTAGCTGGCCTTATCCTATCGCTTTTAGGCGTTGGCAGTTACCGTAGCGCTGGCGGTCTAGACCTTAAAAACCTAATGGTGTTCTGCTTAGTCTTTGGTATGGTGGGTTCTATCATCTCACTGTTTTTATCCAAATGGATGGCACTGAAAACGACAGGCACTGAACTCATTGATCCCAATGCACCACGAAATCAAGCGGAAGTATGGCTCTTACAAGAAGTTGCTCAGCTTTCTCAACGTGCAGGCATCAAAATGCCAGACGTGGGCATTTTCCCATCCTACCAATCCAATGCATTTGCCACGGGTTGGAATAAAAATGATGCTTTAGTTGCAGTTTCAACTGGTTTGTTGGAACGCATGAATAAAGATGAATTACGCGCTGTTATCGCACATGAAATTGGTCACGTGGCCAACGGTGATATGGTGACGCTTTCATTGATTCAAGGTGTTGTGAACGCGTTCGTGATGTTCTTTGCTCGCGTTGTCGGGGATTATATTGATCGCAATGTCTTTGGCCGCGAAGAGGGTGAAGCCCCAGGTTTGGCCTTTATTGGGATTACTATCGTCCTAGATATCGTATTTGGTATTTTGGCTTCAGCGATTGTTATGTGGTTCTCGCGCTATCGTGAATATCGTGCAGATGAAGCGGGTGCACGTTTAGCCGGTAAACAAGCCATGATTGATGCATTGCTTCGCTTACAAGAAGAATCACAAATGCCAGATCAAATGCCGAAAGAAATGAAGGCTTTTGCAATCGCGGAAGGTAAAGAGCAAGGTTTCAGCTTAGCTGCATTGTTCCAAACCCACCCAAGCATTGAACAACGTGTTGAAGCATTACAACGCTTGAATCTACACTAATCATTTAGTCATCCGCCATTTCAGGCCATGCTTAAATAAATTGCACAACAAAATAAACCTCTTTCGTAGAGGTTTATTTTTGCTCAAAAAAAGCTTTAACCCCAAAACAGTCTGAATTAACTTAGACCTTGCATCCAATTCCAAATTGCCAATCCACCAAACCATATTGCAGCCAACATCAATATTACGACCATTGCACCGACTAAATCGGGAATACGTAGCCAGAGCCAAGCCACCACGGGATGCCGCCAAAGCTTTGATTCTTGTTGTTTCTGCTCTAATTTTTCATGTAAAAAAGGATGATTTACATGGTCTTCAGTTTCGATCTGATATTCCACACGAATATGCTCATGTACCACTGCCAGAGCTTTTTTACTTGGACGTATAAAAATATCGAATAACGTACCTGCGACAGGAATAACGCCGACTATTGCATCAACCGCCGCCAGTTTAATCACCGGATTGAGTTTCGACTGCGGCACACCAATTTGTTTTGCCTTGACGATGGCATAGCCCGTTAAGACAAAACCAGCCACGTCTCCCACAATTGGAATAGTGCTGAGTGCCGCATCTGCACCAACCCCTTGCTTGGTGAATGGAATACGGACCATTGAATCCATCACAATTGCAAACTTTGCCAAATCACGCTCTAGTTTAATGACTTCTGCACGACTTAATTTCTGGCTAGATGACATATTTATGATCTCTGCATTATTTGAATAAAGCGTTTGAATAAAGCGTTTGAATAAAGCGTTTGAATAAAGCGGCTGTCTTTAATTTACGCACCCCCAGCGCTAAATTTTAAATAAACTTGCGCCAGATTTTAAATAAATATGAGGAGGGTTATATTGATAAGATCTGCGATGCAATAAATAAATAAACCAATACCCCAGTTGCATCACAAATAGAAGTCACCAGTGGTGCCGAAGCACTTGCAGGATCCATTCCCATTCGATTCAGCACAAAAGGTAAGCTCATGCCAATCAAGCATCCCAGCATAACAATACCAAGCATACTCAATGCGAGTACCAAAGAAACCAGCTCATCACCGCGATAATAACCCAACAGTGAAACAGCAATTGCCATGGTTCCCCCCAAGAACAAAGCAACTAAGGCTTCGCGTCCGAGTAAATAAAACCAATCTTTAAACTGTACATCACCCGTCGCCAAAGCACGCACCATCAATGTGGCCGATTGTGAGCCTGCATTCCCACCACTCCCCACCAACAAGGGTAAAAAGAAGACCAAAACGATATTCGCAGCAATAATGTCTTCAAAATGTGCAATTCCAATCCCTGAAAGTAAACTACCAAAGACGAGAAAAACCAACCAAAATACACGCTTACGATAAAGTACACTGATTGGTGCAGATTTAAGACTAATTTTTGAATTGGCTACGACTGCACCTGCTTTCAAAAAGTCCTCAGTGGCTTCATCACTGGCGACATCCATCGCATCATCATGGGTCACGATTCCAATCATTTCACCCGAATCTGAAACAATTGGGAGTGCCAGTAAGTCATAACGTGCAATACTTTTTACCACATTGTCTTGGTCATCACTCACCTTGGCGGAAATGACATCTTTAGTCATGATGCTTTCAATGCGTTGATGCTCATGCGCCAAAATTAAATCTTTTAGCGATACCACACCCAGTAATTTACGTGACTCATCAAGCACATAGGCGATATAAATCGTTTCTGTATCGGGTGCCTCAAGACGTAACATTTTAATGGCTTCAGTCACTGTCATATGCGCTTTAAGCGTCGCATATTCAGAGCTCATAATTGCGCCTGCCGTCCCCTCATGATAGGCCGCCAATTGACGGATATCCTCACGCTCAACTTGGGCTAAAGCAGGTAACAATGCATCTTGTTGTTGTTCATCTAAATGTTTGAATAAATCAACACGTTTATCCGAAGGCATTTCCCCAATAATTTCTGCCAAAGTGGCACGAGGTAAAACCTCGGCAAATTTCACCTGCTGTTCTGCACTTAAATGTGAAAAAACATAAGCACGCTCAGGCAATTGCAGCAATAAAATCTGACTATTTTTTAAGGGAAGCTGCGTTAAGATATCTGCTAAGTCAGCAGCTTGGAATGTTTCAAGTGCATCTAATGCACGTTGAAAATGATTGGTTTCAATTGAATCATTAAGTAAATATATAAAATTATTCTCTGTACACGACAAAAATAGATAACTCATTGAAATAATGTCATAATAATTGTTTTCTAACGACGAATACTATGACACATCTCAATGAGTTATATCTTATCTTAAACAAATATCTAAAATGGAACAAGTCACATTTAAAGTGCTTTGCGCTCATCATGCTTGTGATTATTTTAAAGCAAACATGTAATCTTTCTTCTGCATCTAAAGCCTTGCCCATCAAGTGCTTACCACAATCATTTTATCGACGTATGCAGCGCTTCTTTGCAGGTCAGTATTTTGATTATCGTCAAATTTCTCAGTTGATTTTCAATATGTTTTCATTCGACCAAGTGCAACTGACTTTAGATAGAACCAATTGGAAATGGGGAAAACGAAATATTAATATCCTGATGCTCGCAATCGTTTATCGTGGAATAGCGATACCTATCCTTTGGACATTGCTTAATAAACGTGGAAATTCAGATACGAAAGAGCGTATTGCTTTGATTCAACGCTTTATAGCCATTTTTGGTAAAGACCGTATTGTGAATGTGTTCGCAGACAGAGAGTTTATCGGTGAGCAGTGGTTTACATGGTTAATTGAACAAGACATCAACTTCTGCATTCGTGTTAAAAAAACTTCATTGTCACCAATCATTTAGGAAAGAATCATAAAATTAGTGATTTATTTCGCCATCTTAAAGTTGGTCAAATTGAATGTCGTAAACGACGGATTTTGGTTGGTCGGGTGAAACTATATATAAGTGCACTACAGTTAGAAAATGGAGAGCTTTTACTCGTCGTTTCTCCTCAGTTTAATGCCAATGCTATTCAGGATTATGCATTACGCTGGGAAATTGAAACCTTATTCAGTTGTCTCAAAGGACGCGGGTTTAATCTTGAAAATACGCGCTTGACAGACCCTAGACGAGTGAAAAAATTGATTGCGGTGTTAGCTATAAGCTTCTGTTGGTGTTACTTAACGGGTGAATGGCAACATGATCAAAAAAAAGTGATAAAAATAAAGAAGCATGGACGACTCTCAATGAGTTTATTTCGCTATGGTTTAGACTATGTTCAAATGGCGATTCAGCGTTTAATTGGTTTTGGGAAAAAAGAAGAGTTTAAGGAAATTTTGGCAATTTTAAGAAGGCAGAACCCTGATAGGATAAGGGTTCTGTGAAATTTGTCGTGTACAGAGAAAATTATTATAACGCATGCTGACACCCTGACCCTTGCTCCACGCAAGCACTCAGGATGTGGTACGTGGAAATTAGCCTGCTCTGACGATCACGTCTACTCGTGCTCGCCAATTTGAAAAAATTGGAAAAGTTTTAGCTAAAATACAACTATGACTGTCCATTATAGATACGATATCTCTCATACACCGATCATCCGGCGTGGCCATACTATAAAAAATATTCCATTTTCTCAATAGCATACTGGTTATAACTCAGTAGACATATTGTTACACAGCTTAAGTTGTTTCATTTTTAATCGGGAATAGGCGACGTATAGCAACATACATAAAGGGAATAAACAATAATACCAATACTGTTCCAAAAATCACCCCACCCAATACGCTCATCCCGATTTCTTGACGGCTTGCTGCACCCGCTCCACTTGCAAACACTAAAGGAATAATCCCCGCACCAAAAGCCAATGATGTCATCAGAATTGGTCTCAAACGAAGTCCCGCCCCTTCAATCGCGGCATCAATCACTGAACTGCCTTTCTGCTGTGCCAATGCGGCAAACTCAACAATAAGGATCGCATTTTTACATGACAAACCAATGGTGGTGAGTAAGGCAATTTGAAAATAAATATCATTGGGGAAATTCGCCAAATAACTAAAGATAATATTTCCGCCAACGCCAAGTGGAATTGCCGTGAGTACCGCGGTTGGAATACTCCAACTTTCATATAAAGCTGCCAAGCAAAGGAAAATAAAACCAATCGAAATTAAGTATAGCCAAATCGCTTGTTGGCTCGATTTTTTCTCTTGTAGTGACAATCCGCTCCATGCCACATCAACCCCGCTCTGTTTAGCAACCAACTGTTCTATCTCTTGCATCGCCACACCAGAACTGACATTAGGAGAGGCATTCGCTTCCATTTGAAAAGCCCGATATCCTTGGAAGCGATTGACCACATCAGGCCCACCGCCCCAATCTACACTGGAGAAATTGGCAAAAGGAACCATTTGTCCAACATTGTTACGTACTGACCACGACTGTAAATCTTCGGGCTTGCTACGATAGGCCGCATCGCCCTGCATAATGACCCGCTTAATGCGACCACGATCGATAAAGTCATTGATATAACTCCCTCCCCACGCAGCCGATAAAGTACTGTTAATAGCGGATGGACTTAATTGATTGGCCATCGCCTGCTTTTGATTAATATCAACTTTTAGACTGGCCTTGTCAGGGTTTGAGCGCTTATCAAGCTTGCTAATCCCTTTAGATTGCTTGGCATTTTCCTGTAAGACTTGAAACTGCTGTTCTAAGTATTCACGCCCTTGCCCATTTCGATCTTGTAACCAGAACTCTAAACTGTCGGTATCCCCCAAACCACTGACCGTAGAGGGCAAGCTTACCGTAATACGCGCATTACGATTTTGACTAAAGTATTTATCGGCCCGATCACGAATCGCTTGTGCCGAATTTTCAGGCCCCTTGCGTACCGCCCATGGTTTTAATGCAATAAAACCTGTCCCCAAATTCTGCCCAGTCGAACTAAAGTTGCGACCATAGCGCATTAGCACCAATTCGATATTTGCCTTTTCCTGCTCAAGAAAATATTTACGTATTGACTCACCAACCGCATCACTATCTGACATCGGTGCGCCATCAATTAAACGAAACTGTAAACTTAAGATCCCTTGATCTTCACTTGGAATAAAACTGGTCGGCAAACTTCGATAAAATAAGCTAAATACACAAAGTAACCCAATAAAAATAACTGAGATTACCCATTTTAATTGAAAGCTATTTTTGACAATACCGATATAACTTAGCTTTAAACGCTCTAATTGTCGATTAAACCAAACGGCCCAGTGTGCAGGTTTAAGTTTAGGCTTCAAAATAAGTGCACATAAAGCCGGGGTGAGTATTAATGCCACCAACAAAGATAAACTCATGGCCGCGACTAAGGTAATCGAAAACTGACGATAAATGACACCTGTCGACCCTGAGAAAAATGCCATTGGAATAAACACAGCTGTTAATACCAAGGTAATCCCAATTAATGCACCACTCATTTCTTGCATACAAGCCAAGGTCGCTTGTTTCGGATTTAAGTTTTGCTCATGCATCAAGCGTTCAACGTTTTCGACCACCACTATCGCATCATCAACCAACAAACCAATCGCCAAAACCAAGGCAAATAAAGTTAAGGTATTTACACTCATCCCAAACAGATACAACACCGCAAAGGTTCCTAAAATCACAATAGGCACCGTTAAGGTCGGTATTAATGTTGCGCGCCAACTTTGCAAGAAAATAAACATCACGATCACCACCAATAAAATGGCTTCGATCAGTGTTTTAACCACTTCCTTAATGGACTCTTGTACAAAGGGCGTATTATCCCGTGGAAATACGATGGTATAACCTTCAGGCAGTTTCCCTGAGAGTTTGCTTAATTCAGCTTTAATTCGTGCAGAGGTAGCCAAGGCATTGGCGCCCGAAGATAATGAAATCGCTAAACCAGCAGATTGATAGCCATTAATACGATTAAAACTTTGATAATTCTCTGCTCCCAATTCAACACGGGCGACATCTTTTAAATAAACAAACTCGCCATTGGCAGTCGATTTAATAATAATATTTTCAAATTGATCGACTGTTTTAAATCGTGAGCCTGCAGTCACTTTAGCATTTAAATATTGATCAGCAACGGCCGGTAGGTCACCCACCCCACCCGCAGCAACTTGGGTATTTTGCGCTTCAACCGCTGCGCGGATATCATTTGGCATTAAACCATATTGTTTAAGTTGATGTGGATTCAGCCAGATTCGCATCGCATATTGCGAACCAAAAACATCTACCTCACCAACACCATCTAGCCGTGCCAATGCTTGCTCAATATTCACCGACAAATAATCTGAAAGCTGAATATTATTGGCCTTGCCCGTGGCGTCATACATACCAATCACCATAAAGGTGTCGCCTAAGGATTTATAAACATTAACCCCTTGGCGCTGTACATCAGTTGGCAATCGATTAATGACGCTACTAATGCTATTTTGCACTTGTACTTGCGCAGTATCAGGATCAGTCCCATTTTCAAAACTTAAACTAATTCGACTACGGCCAGACGAATCACTACTCGAACTAAAATAAAGTAAATGATCAATCCCGGTAATTTGCTGTTCCAATACCTGCGTTACGCTTTCTTCAACTGTTTCTGCATCTGCACCAGCATAAGAAGTCGAAATGGTAATTCGTGGTGGGGCAATATCTGGATAGCGCTCTACAGGTAAATTCAGTACTGCAAAAATACCAATCGCCATCACCATAATGGCCAAGACTCCGGCAAAAATAGGGCGATGAATAAAAAATGAAGAAAGCATGCGATTTTCTTTATATAAAGGCTGTATTCACAGCAAAATGAATTTACCAATTTAATGAATTTGTATTGAGAATCAATATCTAATTTTATTAACGCGACTTATTTTACACAAAACATATTCAAAAACTTAATTAAGAAGAGATTATGTAGTTCAGCCTCATAATCAATAGTATGTCATTAGAATTTCATCCACCTGCGGTAGACTCTAACATAACCAAAATAATGATATGTTAAAAACCAAGGACCTAGATAAAAATGTTAAAAAAAATCGTCTTATGCCTAAGTGTTATCGGGATTTCCGCCTGCAAGGAAGATCCGAATAATGATCCGCAAAAGCCTCATTATACCGAGCCAAAAATTATTATTATTGGTCATCGTGGTGCCAGTGCATTGCGCCCTGAACACACGCTCGCAGCCTATCAAAAAGCCATGGATGATGGTGCTGATTTTATCGAACCCGATTTAGTCCAAACCAAAGATGGCGTTTTAGTTGCGCGTCATGAAAATGAAATTGGAGGAACCACCAATGTTGCGAGTCTGCCCCAATTTGCTCAACGCAAAACCACTAAAATCATTGATGGACAAGCCTACACAGGATGGTTTAGTGAAGACTTTAGCTTAAATGAACTCAATCAGATTAAAGCCAGAGAACGTATTCCTGACATTCGCCCAAATAACACGCAATATAATGATCAATTTAATATTCCAACACTCGAACAAATTATCGAGCTAGCAGAACGTCATTATAAAAAGACTGGGAAAGTAGTGGGCTTATATATCGAAACCAAACATCCGAGTTATTTCCAAAAACTGAATCTAGGCATGGAAGATCCTCTGCTCAGTACGCTTTCAAAATATAAATATACCCGTAATATTGCACCGATTTATCTACAATCCTTTGAGGTTAGTAATTTAAAATACTTAAACGATCAGTTAAAACTGCATAACTCTTTAAAACAAGTCAAAATCGTTCAACTCTATGATGCTAAATCTGCTCGTCCAGCAGATTATGTATTGCAAGAAAACCCAACCACTTATGCCGATATGGCCACGCCACAAGGTTTAAAAAGCGTTGCAAAATATGCAGATGGCGTCGGTCCGAGTAAGGATTATATTATTCAATACAACCCGAATGCGACCAGCTCTTCCTTTGTAAAAGATGCACATGCAGCTCGATTAAAAGTCCATCCCTATACTTTCCGCCCAGAAAACCAGTTCTTGGCAGCATCCCTAAAATGCCAAGGTTCAGCACAACAACGCTGCGAATCGGGTGCAAACCAAGAATATCAACAATTCTTTAAGGCAGGCGTAGATGGTGTGTTTAGTGATGATCCAGCGCTGGCACGTAAAGCCTTAGATACTTATGAACAAGCCAAGCCTTAATCATCATTAACTTGTGCCGCTCCGATCTTTAAAGCGCCTCGTGCGCTTTAATGTTTTAATAACAATCCGCTTAATTTATCCCTCTGTTAAAAAACGATATCAAAATGAAAATTAATATTGATTTAAGCTTATGATGTTAAATTATTTAAAATTTCAACATCTGAAGACTATGAGTGATTATTCCCCTTTAAAAGGTAAAACAGGACTAAAAAGAATTTTTAATGCTTTTGGCTATTCAATTTCTGGTTTTAAGGCCGCCTTTCAAAATGAAGCGGCTTTTAGACAAATTATTCTGATTAATATTATTTTAATTCCGATCAGTTTTTTCGTAGATGTCAGTCGTGGTGAACAAGCCTTGATGATTGCCGTCTGTTTACTGGCCGTTATTGTCGAATTATTTAACTCTGCAATTGAAGCAGTCGTCGATCGTGTTTCATTAGAAAAACATACGCTTTCCAAGAATGCTAAAGATATGGGCAGTGCAGCGCAGTTTATTGCACTGAGTATTATTGCCATCACTTGGGTGATTATTTTGTTTTTTTAATGAAAATAGATAAGGCGGATTCAAACCGCCAGTGCAACAGTATAAAACTAAGCTTAAAAGTAGCATCGTCATACTACTTTTAAGCTTTTGCATTTCTCTCAATACACCCAGTTAATCAAAATAATTTATCATGCAGGCTAAATTTGAATAAAATTTATGCGATTAGACTAAAATAGGCATTTATCTGTATTTTAATAATTAAAACAATCCCCTATCCAAATCTTAAAATATTGAATATCCACTAAATTACTGCCTAATGTTTTTTTATATAATAAATTTGTTTATTAATGAAATAAAGTTTTACTTTACATTACAAAAGTTTTAAACCAATACAAGTTTAGTGAATAATAAGCAATATTTTTAAGATCTAATATTTATTAAAAATCCAATCCCGAACCATACTTTACAAAAAAAGAAGGCTGCTTTTGCACCTTGGGAAATATTATGCTGACAACTACGTCATCGGCCAATTCATCTGCCGAAAAAATTAAACCGGATCACTCCTCAGAAAACCACAACAATCCCGTCACTTTAGACGCACCAGGAATTGTACAGAAACTGCAAGACTTAAAAACCTCCTCCAAAGGTTTGAGTACAACTGAAGCTCAGCAACGTTTAACGCAATATGGTCCCAATGCGATTGAAGCGCATGAACAAAGTAAATGGAAAAAATTACTGGGTTATTTCTGGGGCCCGATTCCATGGATGATTGAAGCTGCCGCGCTCATTTCATTGTTCCGTCAAGACTGGCCTGATTTTGCAGTCATTACCGTACTACTCCTTTACAATGCCATCGTTGGTTTTTGGCAAGACAATAAAGCCGCCAATGCCTTGGCCGCACTTCAAAAAGGTCTAGCCGCAAAAGCACATGTACTACGAGATGGAAAATGGGAAGAAGTTGATGCCGCAAACTTAGTTCCAGGCGATATTGTTACGGTTGCAGGAGGCGAAATTCTTCCCGCAGATCTCATCTTAACCGAAGGTCAGTATCTTTCTGTCGATCAAGCTGCACTTACTGGTGAATCACTTCCTGTTTCTCGCAGTATTGGTGACACGGTTTATTCTGGCTCGATTGCACGACAAGGTTCTGTGACCGGTGTCGTTATCGCTACTGGAAACAATACTTTCTTTGGTCATACCGCCAAACTGGTGGCATCAGCAGGCAATAAATCGCATGCAGAGGAAGCTGTTTTAAAAATTGGCGACTTCTTAATTATTCTCGCTGTTTCGTTGGCGGTTATCTTAATTGGCGTTCAAGTCTATCGTGAGATCGTAACGGTCGGCCATTGGGAATGGAGTGCTGCTGGACAAATTGCTCAATTTGTCTTGGTGTTGCTGGTGGCCTCTGTGCCTGTTGCCATGCCTGCTGTTATGTCCGTCACCAAAGCACTAGGGGCTATCACCTTATCTAAGCAAAAAGCAATTGTTTCACGTTTATCAGCAATTGAAGAACTCGCAGGGGTCGATATTCTCTGTTCGGATAAAACAGGAACACTCACCCTCAACCAACTCACCCTACAGCAACCCATCCCCTTCAATCAAACCGCAGCCGATGACATTGTGATTGCGGCATGTCTTGCTTGTCAGAAGCAAAGTACAGATGCCATTGATCTTGCCGTACTTCAGGCGTTGAAAGACCCTAAAGTCTTAGATCAATATAAAGCTGTGGATTTTGTTCCATTTGATCCCGTCAATAAAAAAACGATTGGGATTGTAACCAATGCACAAGGACAGACCTTACAGTTTGCCAAAGGCGCACCGCAAGTGATTGGTCAAATCTGTGGTTTAGGTGATCATGCCGGTACAGATCAAATCTCACAACAGTATTTTGGGCAAGTCGATCAACTTGCATCACATGGTACACGTGCGTTAGGTGTTGCACGTTCAGATGATCAAGGTAAAACCTGGTCATTAATGGGTATTTTAGCTTTATTAGATCCGCCACGCCCAGATGCCAAAGAAACCATTGAAAAAGCCAAGCAACTTGGTCTTTCTGTCAAAATGGTGACTGGTGATGATGTTGCGATTGGTTCTGAAATTTCGCGTCAATTGGGGCTTGGGCAACATTTACTCAGCGCCAGCGAAGTCTTTAAAAATGATAAAGATCCAAACCATATACAAGTTGATACTGCTCGAATCGTTGAAAATGCCGATGGTTTTGGCCGCGTGTTCCCTGAGCATAAATTTGAAATTGTTAAAGCCTTACAACAACGTAATCACATTGTTGCCATGACGGGTGATGGCGTTAATGATGCGCCCGCATTGAAACAAGCAGATTGTGGTATTGCGGTTAGTGGTGCGACGGATGCAGCGCGTTCAGCCGCAGCCATTATTCTGACTGCCCCTGGGCTCTCAACCATCATCAGTGCAATTATAGAAGCACGTAAGATTTTTGAGCGCATCACGTCCTATGTTTACTACCGTATTGCGATGACGATTGCCATTATGTGCGTCGTGGTACTTTCTTATATTATTTTTGATATACAACCACTTACAGCAATCATGATTGTGGTATTGGCCTTATTAGATGATATTCCTATTATGACCATTGCCTATGACAACGTGAAGGTCAGCCAACAACCTGCGCGTTGGAATATGCATCGGATTATTTCATTTTCATCCGTCATGGGCATCATCGCATTGGCACAAAGTTTTGGTATGGTGCTGCTCTGCATGTATTGGATGAATAATCCAGAGTTAATGAGCAACCTACCGATGAACTTAGATCATCTGCAGACCATGGTGTTCTTACAACTCGCTGCTGGCGGTCAACTACTCATCTTTGTCGTACGTAATCGCGGTGCACTATTTGCGCGACCTCTGCCCAATGCCAAACTGTTTCTTGCAATTGTCCTCACCCAAGTGTTTGCAATCTTAATTTGTGCATTTGGTATTTTCGTGCCGGCATTACCGCTTGAGATGATTGGCGTGGTATGGATTTATGTACTGGTCTGGTTGGTCATCGCCAGCCTCGTAAAAATGGGCTACTACAAATATATGGATCGAAAAGACAGTATCCATTAATTATTCATTGTCACTTATCTGTTGAATACCTTTGCTATAAAGGTATTCAACCCATCTATACAACTGAATATTTAACTTGAATCCTTAGATATTCCCGCGCTTATTTTGAACAACAAGAGTATTCATCATGAACTTATATAAAAAATTAATTGTAGAACCAGGTCGTAAAATCAAATTAAAGCAAGTCGATGCTGCTTACCATGCAAATTACCCCGATGAAGAAAGTGTAAAAGCAGACTTAGACAAATATTCTGAAAAAATTGGTGAGCTGCAACGCAAATTATATGGTGAGAAAAAACATTCACTGCTGATTGTTTTACAAGGAATTGATGCCGCTGGAAAAGATGGTACCTGTTGGCATGTGATGCAGGCAATGAATCCTCAGGGCACTTTTGTGCATGGCTTCAAACAACCGACAGCTGAAGAGTTAGCACATGATTTTCTTTGGCGAATTCATCCACATACCCCCGGCTTAGGTGAGGTTTCTATTTTCAACCGTTCGCATTATGAAGATGTTTTAGTGCAACGGGTGCATAACATGGTGCCGAAAAAAGTCTGGTCCCAACGTTATGAGCACATCAATAACTTTGAAAGCCTGCTGCAAAGCAACAATGTCACCATTTTAAAATTCTTCTTATATATTACGCCTGAAGAACAATTAGAACGCTTTAAACAACGTTTAGATGATCCTGCACGTCAATGGAAAATTAGTGAAGGCGACTATACTGAACGTCAATATTGGGATGAATATATTGCAGCGTATGAGGATATGCTAGAAAAATGTTCAACCCAGGGCGCACCGTGGTTTGTCATTCCATCCAATCATAAATGGTTTCGCGATCTTGCCGTTTCAGAAATTATTTTAAAAACCTTAGAAGACTTGAAACTTAAATTGCCTGAACCAAGTGTGGATCTCACCAAAATCCGCGCTGAATACCATCAAATGGCTGAAGAAAAAAAATCAGCCAATAAAAAGTAAGCACTACTTTTAA
Source organism: Acinetobacter pullicarnis (assembly GCF_006352475.1). Lineage (NCBI taxonomy): Bacteria > Pseudomonadati > Pseudomonadota > Gammaproteobacteria > Moraxellales > Moraxellaceae > Acinetobacter > Acinetobacter pullicarnis. The sequence goes on along the minus strand of NZ_VCMZ01000001.1, from coordinate 1,296,166 downwards.
GTATTTTATTCGCTTTCATTCATTCATCAATCACATGCTTCTTTAGAAATCATTCTAAAGAAGCATGTTTTCAATAAAAAAGGGTCAAGGCAAAGCCGATGAACATGACACTTATAATTTTTCTTTTGGTCTACCTTGCCATGGGTTTAGGCAAGTTACCGGGTCTTAAAGTTGATCGCACTGGGGCTGCGATCGTGGGTGCTTTAGCCATGTTGGCAGTGGGTAGCATTTCTGCACAAGCTTCATGGAATGCAATTGATTACAAAACCATTGGGTTACTGTTTGGCTTAATGGTGGTCTCTGGGGCTTTTGCTGTTTCTGGTTTTTATGCATGGACAGCCAATAAAGTTGCAACCTTACAAATTAGTCCGTCTAAATTACTTGCCGTATTTATTGTGGTGAGTGGTTTACTCTCCTCGATTTTGACCAATGATGTGGTGGTGGTTGCGATGACGCCTCTGCTGGTTTCCATCACCTTGGCCCGTGGACTGAACCCAATCCCCTTTTTGCTGGGCTTTTGTTTCGCCGCAAATACCGGCTCAGTCGGTACCTTAATTGGTAGTCCGCAGAACATGATTGCGGCACAAGCCTTAAATGTGTCGTTTATTGATTTACTCAAAGTTGCAGGCATTCCGGCATTACTTTCACTGCCAATCGTTTGGGCAGTACTTAACCATTTATTTAAAGATAAATGGACCATTGAAAAAACCAGCAAAACCAATTTGGCGAAGCCAACATTGACACAACCGAAACTCGATATTCTGGAAACGGTTAAAGCACTGATCGTCACCGTCACGATTGTTGTGTTATTTATTATTGATATTTGGCCACAAGAATTGATTGCACTCACCGCAGCCGGTATTTTATTGCTCAATCGTAAAGTCGCATCCTCTGATGTACTTAAAGAAGTCGATGGTAATTTACTGCTGCTTATTATGGGACTGTTTGTAGTCAATGCTGCGATGTCAACGACCGGATTACCGCAAACCTTATTGACCGATCTAAAACATATGGGCTTAGATCTCAACCAGCCACTTTCACTGTTCTTTACCAGTGCAGCCCTAAGTAATATTGTCGGTAACAATCCAACAGTGATGTTACTGGTCCCTTATCTTGATGTTGGCGCCAACGTCAATGCACTCTGTGCTGCACTGGTATTAGGCACGGGTTTTTCCAGTAATATGGTTATCTTTGGCAGTTTGGCAGGTATTGTTGTGGTTGAACAATCCAAAGCCTGTGGGGTTGAAATCAGCTTTATGGATTACGCCAAAGCCGGTATTCCAGTTGCACTGATCTGCGTGGTGTTGTCTGCATTTTGGATATATTGGCTTTAATGATCTTGTTCAGCTGAACCCTATAAGTGATGTCCAACTTATAGGGTTCAGCACAATAAAGGCAACTATTTTACAAATTGCACGAGTGAACTGAAATTCATTTAACCAAATGACTCAGCGGAATTAGTGGCCAAAAGTTGAAAGAAATATCAGTTTTTTTACTGATAACTAAATATGATCCCAGCAACCTTGAGATGTCCATTTTGTAATAATACCCTTCTTATCAGTGATAAAGTTATCTACACAAATGGTTTGATTTGCTCCATTATTCATATATTGCAAATATTTCCATGTATATTGCTTCCCCCCATCTGTTCTTTGGTGTACTCCCCAAGGGCTCCCCCAAGATACAGTCAGGTCATCAATTGATTTGCCATACCATTGGGTTCTTTTATTTTGAAATGCTGCTCGTCTTTCTCTTAGTCTGCGTTGACCATCGGTTTCCGCCCCCTGAGAATTACGCGTCTGCGCATTATTATGTTTAGGCCCTGGTACACCTGTAAGCATATATGTCGCATCAGAAATAGTATCAATCGCCATTTGTGAGCACCCTGTTAAGGCTACGAATGCTGGAAGCCCTACAATCAAACATAGTTTTTTTAACATGCGAATCCTATATTAAAAAATAAGTAAAAAATTCAATAATATAATACAACATCTTCTCGATTTTTAAAGTGATTCCATATTTCCACTTAGTCAGCTCCTTTACTCATTATGCTAAGCAAATCCCCCTCATTAACCTCATATTCAATGATCACTTTAAATTTTCCCTTTGCTGTATGCATGCATCAAAGATGCTCACGTGCTTGAGCCACGCAAAGATGACCGTAAAAAATTCTGGTTAAATAGCTATGTACTTTCTTGTATCGTGATGGATTGTGATGAAGATCAGCAAGCGCTGAGCGCGTGAGTAGACATAAAAAAAGGCCACTAATTAAAGTGGCCTTTTTACAGTCAAACACAATGTGAGTAAGACTGTGAGTAATCAGCTATGCAATCAACAAGTTAAAACGTATAGATCAATAGCTGAATTTACTTGTGGGCAGATTACATCATTCTTAACAGTACCATGACCTTAGTGAACCTTGTATTACTTGCATCTATAACATGTTGATTTATAATTATTATTCAAACAACTATGCATAACCTTGTATTACATGACATTACTGTCTTTTGTGAGTAAGATTGTGAGTAATAAGTTTTCTGACAACCGTTACTCACACAACATGCTGAATGACCTTAAAATCAAACAATTAAAGCCTAAAGATAAAGTATACCGCATCGCTGACCATTCGGGGTTGTGTATTGAGGTGCGAACTGCAGGTGGTAAATTTTGGCGCTTTAGATATAGATACTTGAATGTCGCAAAAATGCTAACTGTGGGGCAATACCCAGAGATAAGCTTAGCATACGCCCGCACAAAAACAATGGAATACCGTGAACAGCTGGCAAAAGGCATAGATCCAAGAGCTCAGCAGGGAGATGAGCGTGCTTCAGCAATTCAATCAAGTGAAGATACTTTCGAGGTGGTTGCAATAGAGTATTGCAACATTAAAAAGCCGCTTAAATCAAAAGATTGGTACGATACGAGAATCCGTTATTTAAAAAAAGATATCTACCCTGCTATTAAGAACAAACAGATAGCTGGTGTTGATTCCTCGGATGTTAAAACAGTAATCGACAACACTATAGTGCGTATTCAAAAAAGTGGTCGTGGTACCGGTGAGGTTAAAGCTACACTTGTTCGTCAAATCATAAGAGAAGTCATCCAGTATGCGATTATCACTGGACGCATTACGAACGATCCAACATATGCATTAAAGGGATACATTCAAAGGCCTGAAGTAGAGCACGCCAAGCCCATTGAATTGGCAGATAGAAAAAAATTAATGCTCAGTATTTCTCGGTATGGTGGAACAGAGAGCACTAAAAATGCACTCAGAGTGCTGATATATACAATGCTTCGTACTATTGAGGTGCGAAGAGGCTTGAAAAAATATATTGATTTCACAGAGAAAACTTGGACCATCCCTGTTGCATCAAAAGCCGAACTTAAAACAGGTACTCGCAATATGAAGAGGAATAGAACCCATATTGTCCCCCTTTCAAATCAAGTTGTGAGTATCTTAAAGACTCAATTTGAGTTTTACCCTGATAGTGATTACATATTTCCAGGTGAATCTGGTGGGATGCTTGGAAAAACCACACTAAATTCAGCATTTGATAATATGGGTTTCAGCCACATTACTATGCATGATTTTAGAGCTACAGCATCCACCGACTTGAATGAAGCTAATTTTAATTCGGATTGGATTGAGCTGCAACTTGCACACGTTAAGGGTGATAAGACTAGGGCTTCTTATGATCATGCTAAATGGCTAAGTGACCGACGAGCGATGATGCAAGATTGGGCCAACATGGTGGATGCCTGGGTTGGTAATAAAGCTGACCAGCAAGAGCAAGGTTGTGATGACTATCCACCTATTAAACCACAAACTACAATTATTAAATCGATCGAGCCAAATCGAGAAAAATATGCCGCAATGTATTACCTGACGAATCGGTTTGAGTGTGAGCTTGATAATGACTCACTCCATATACTGGTGCAGCGCGAATTGCTAGATTTTAAGGTCGACTATATGAAAGGTCTTGTAGATGATTTGATTAAAATGAAGTATAGGTCGATTGATTACGCAGCAAAGCTTGACGAACAAGGAAAGTTAAATTTGTATGAAGCCGGCAAAAAACTATCAGTATAATCGCCGTGAAATGCTGCAGGATTGGGCTGATATTGTTGATGGGTGGAGTAGTGGTTAAAGTTTTTATGCTAATTTTCCGAGTAAGTTAAAGCCGGTACGGTCGACTCTGAATACAGATTGATAGATGACCTACAGAAAACATGATTTTGTATACATGATACGCAAGTTTTTTAAAGGTTTTTACCAAAGCCCTCAATCCGAGGGCCATGCCTCACTCAATCGTTTCGCATCAATTGCGTGTCCGTCAGCCGCTTTTGCCAGACGTGTAGCTTCAATTCCACACTCTTCGAGTACGTCTGATCCGGTATTGACGTACTCAATGATGGTTTTTGTGGAAGCACTGGGCAAATTGCGCTTTGCTTTATCGAGCTGCTTTGACAAGCTGTTAGCAGCAAGATCGGCAGAGTGAGCATCAGCATTCGCAGCTTTGATTTTTTCGATAGCATTTTGTTCTGCCTTTAATAAGTTTTCTGAGTATTGTCTTTCTTTGACCACGGCGTCGGCTCGGGCTTTAGCATTAGCTTCTTCATAAGGTTCCACCGCATCCGCCACAGCCTGTGCTTTCTCCCCATCAGCTTTGATCAACTGGCCTGCCAAATGATTTGTATAAGCCAATTGACCAAGGCATACAAAAGAAAGGACCGCAATTGCGATCCATGATTTGTATTTCCAAAGCGTGTAAAGGTTCATGTGCCACCCCACTTTTTATATGCCGCTGCTAGTTTCACGTCATAGCTATTTTTAGCATACGCCGTGCCGTTGTAGCCGCGTGCAAAAGCTTTCCAGTCTTTGTTTTGCAATGCCTTGACCAAGCCATTCACTTTAATATAACGACACATAGCATCGAGCTGCGATGCTTCATCTCTATACATTGCATTGATGAATGCTTGGAGAGATCCGTAGCCAAGTTGGTACCAGTGATAACCCATCACTTGGCCGATTCCCCAGCTCGCAGATTCTAATGCCGAATCACGATCGTACTTCGATGCCGCTACATTTAGTCGACCGTGTTGTGCTGAATATAAGCCATATCCGCCTGGTGTCATGTTGCACAAATCTGGGCGCTCACGGACTGCAACACCTGCAATCGCTGCTTTGCTATTTGCAATAAGCTGCTTTCGGAAAACATGACGCTCAAAGAGAATCACTGGTGTACCATCTGAGTTGAAGCCTGAACCTTTGCATTCAACCTCGATCACGGCGCGTAATGCTGGTACTGATATACTGAGTGCTTTTGCTTGTGCTTCGATTTGCTGTGTTGTTAGTTTTTTATTCATGATTACTTACCCCACTTCCCCACGTTTCTCTTTAGGTATTCTTCGATAAATGTAGAGCCTAAGATGCCGAGCGCACTTGCAATTCCAATCAGCGCAAGCGGTGAAATATCGGGTATTTGAAGCAATACAAGGCCTGCAATCAGTGACGATGCTGAGCCTAAAATTGTTCGACCGATGATCAGTCGAAATGTAAGTTTTTCATCTGAAACGAGTAGCTTGCTCATACCGATCATCCCTCCAATTAGCATTAAGTAGAGAATCGATTTTTCGTGATCTTGCATGTATTTCCCCAAATTTTTGGCGTAAAAAAACCGCTATTCGCGGCTGTGTTTTTAAAAAATTAAACTCCAGACACCCATGGGCCTTCTCGATACGGGCAGTAAATTACATTCTCATAGTAGTTAGAATATGACTTTGCGCTATTGCTGCCGTCTACGTTGTATTGCTGCACAAGCTCTACAACCATTGTTTGCGACCCCTCCATTCTTATGCGTGGGTAGAAATAAGTTTCGCCATAACCAACGCCATTAGACCCGATTTTGTACGCAGAATAAAAGGGTAGTGTTGACCTTTGTGAAATGAATAAATTTTTAGCATCAAGCCCTACAGGAACAGTAAATCTATACGTTGCTGCCGGATTGGCCCGTACATTTACCCCACCATACATACTTCCCACGACTTGCATATAGCCGCGCATAGCATCGAAAATTAGTTTCCCGTCAGCATTAAATGCTTGCGCACCAAACTTACATGGAATCATCGGTAAGCTAGTGTAGATGCAATACTCGATCTCTACACTCGGTACGTCTGTACCGCAACTTATATTCAAATAGTAAAGCGGATCACCATCATATTTCGTATATGAAATACTTGCGAAGTAGGGTATTTCAGATGATGTACGAGTAAACAACATTAAGTTGTAAATTATGTAGTCCACATTGATTGCGTTGGTGTCGAGATCGAATCCCAGTTCTCTGAGTGTTGTAAAGCTCATCACAGGTCTAAGTCTAGAATACTTAAATGTATTTCCGTCGATCAGATATATACGTTTGCCAGCCGAATCTGTTGTTATGAGTTTACCCCTCATCAGAAACTTGGGTATTGCATACTCATCATCAATAATAACATTGCCGTTTGCGTTCCGTATTTCAACATACTTAGCCACGAAAACCCCCAACAACTACAAACATATCATTTTTCATTAATGGCTCTGTCCATGCGGCATCCGTTGAGTACACTCTACCATTTGAATCCAGGTAATATCTAACCCTACCCCATAGCGTTACCCGCCAGTTGAGTCCACCCAGTGGTGTAAAGTAATAAAAATACCCAGCGTTGGAGGTTTTGCCACTCTCCACCCAAAAGTAAGGATTAACTAAGTCGGAAGGCACAGAGAAGTCAAAACTCGCTTCATAGTTGCTGTTTGAGTTTTGCTGGGGTAAGGCTATTCTGCTGCGAACATAAGTAACTGGAAGGTAGGGGTTAAATACATCCATAACCCCACTTCCGTCAATATCAATTTGCATGCCTGCTCTATCCAAATCAGCCATTACCACAACCCATCTCTGTATCGTAAAACGTTATTGTCGTCATAAACCTCAACAACAAGCCCTTTTTGCACTCGTCTTGCACCAGTCTTATTGTTCGGGTTTTTGTACGTCACAAACTCCCCAAACTCAGCAGTAAGCGCATTTAAATTTTCAGCATAAATCTTGCTTGCGTGCAGATAGTTAATATTTGCACCATCAATATAAACAGACCTTGGGATCACAGTCCCATTCGGCAATGTCACAGGTGTGTTTTGAAGCACCATCAATGGCCTTGACGCAACCCCATCAATCCCAACAGGAGCACCAAAATAAACAGCATCATAATTGAAAACCATTGTTGCAACTTTGCCGTCATTCATTGAGCCATGACCAGCAATATGCCCATTCACATCAGTTTTGATAAATTGTTGCGCATAAACTCCATCAACTGATTCTTTAACCTCTTGAACGGATGCTGTGTTTTCACCGACGCTAGTTTGAAGTGTTTCTGTCGCCTTAATTGCAGCACTAGTAGCTGTGGCATTCGCTTCAATTTCAGACTTCAATACAGCGTTATTTAACTGCATTTCTGCTGAAACCTGATCTGTGCGCTTAGCTTGGGCCATATCTCCTTCAATTCGAGCTGATTGCTCAGACCAAACACCTGCCATTGATCCAGAATTACCTGCTAATGCATCTGTTGCGCCTGCCATTTCTGGGTTTACTTGAGCATAAACACCATCGATTCTTTTTGTTTCTGCTGTTAGTTTTTGATCAACAATATTCACTTTAGAATCGACCTGAGTAAGCTGCCCAGTTGTTGCGTAGTCACCAAGCTTAGCCTCCACCGCATCCACTTTTTTAACAGCAGAGCTAGCATCGGTCGCAGCGACATCAGCTTTACTTAAAGCCCTTGCCGAGTTTTGATTAGCTGTGTTTGCAGTGTTTTTAGCATCATTAGCAGTATTTACCGCACCATTTGATGCATTTACAGCTGCTGCAGCATTGGAGTTGGCATTTTGTGCTGTAGCTGTAGCACTCGATGCCATACTCGCTGCTGAACCTGCTTGGTTGGCTGCGGTTTCAGCCTTTTGCACAGCACTGGCGCTATTTTCTAGTGCCTTGCCTGAATTACCCTCAGCAACTTTAACCCTGGAGTCGAGTGCATTGATTGACTGTGCGTTTGCATTTGACTTATCGACAGATGTATTTGCAGTCTGACGTACAGACGCTAATGCTGTGTCATTGCTTGAAACGTAGCTATTCAGTGCCTCTGTCGTGATACGATCACCATCAATTCGAGCTATGCGCTCCTCTTGAATTGATGCCTTATTATCACCTACTTCAGCGTGAACTGTATCGATACGTTTGCCTAAGGCGATATCACCCTCAATCATTGCTGACTGAAGCGACCAGCTACCAACAAAGATGGCACCATTACCAGCCATGTCGGTCGTAGAACCTGCGAGTTGAGGATTGAGTTGCGCATAAACACCGTCAGTTTTTTCAGACAATACTTTTTGCTCGTTGCTAATAACTTTCATGTCACTTTGAACAGCAGCAAAACCCTGATCAGTTGACTTTTTGAGCGTATCAACAACTTGCAATGTATCGTTATTTTTCTGGTTGATGACTTTTGTTAATCCATCCTCAGAGTCTTTGATAGCCTGCTTTCTATCTTTCACCTCTTTATCAATATTTAACTGCGTGGCGTTGATGGCATTGATGCGATCTTGGCGCTCTTTAGCTAAGTCTGTATTTGCTTTATCTGCTGTGTTTTGAGCGTTTCTGATCGACTCATTAATACCGCTTAAGTCGCCATCAATAGAATCAATTTTATCTATTTTCTCTTGCAAGTCTTTATTTAACTGACTTTCAGAGATTTGCTCATGCAGTAGATCAAGCACATCTTTCGCATTTGAAGTCGTGGTGCCACTCACCCATGCCGACCAATCCCCTTTGTTTCCAATACGATCAACCAAACGTCCTTGATAGAACTGGGTTAGGTTGGGTTGTAATCCTTGGATGGTATGCGTGGTTGTTGGATAAGCAAATAAGCCAAGTTGAGCAATATTCGATTTACCATCAGGACTCACATTGATCTCTACAAATGCCGTATCCAGTGCACCAATTGCAGGAAAGCCCCAGTCAAGTTTCATCCCAAATAAAACACCAGTGGCACGGATAAATGCCAGTTTAGGTGGTTTACCTTGCTTACCTTTAAGCTCTGTTAGAACTGAATAAGTTGGTAAAGATGAGATATCAAAGGCTGAAATTGCAATCACACGCGCTTCATACTTACCTGCATAAATCCCTGCAACTTCAGCTGAGTTACTGCCAGTAATAGGCAACTTTAACCAAGTACCATTGTCTTTACGCCACTCAACTTGATACTTTGTGGCATCTTTGACTTGTGGCCAACTAATCACCATGGTTTCAACAGATAAGCCCTGTTGCACCATTTGCTCACTAGAGATAGTGACAGACTCTACAGGGTCTTGAGTCGTTGGGTTAATGATTGAGATCGGACGATCATCAATAAAGGCCCCATGATCAATCGCATCATACTTTGCTGGATTGTGTTGTAAGGCTGTAATGGTAAATTGATGCTGTTCATTCTGAGCAATCGAAATAATACGAAATTTCATCGTTGCCAAGTCTTTTGCATCAACGATCCAAATGTTTTGAGCAGCCACAACATCAAATGCCGAAACTACGGTGACAACTCGCCCACTAATACCTGTTACAACACGCGCTTGTGCTTTGCCATCTTCACCATTCACCACCAATCGATCACCAGCACGACAAACAACATCATCGCGATCAAGGGTAATGCTTTTACGGTCTTTAGATACGGCAGCAATACGCCCACCATTAGCACGACCTGCAAATAACTCGTCTGCGATTTCAATTATTTTACCCGGTAGGGGAATATGACCATCTAAACCGACTTTAAAAGTAGCAGTTCGAATTTCAAGCTGTTCAGACTTTAAGGCCCATTGGCCAGTCCGTTGCGCTTGGCCTTCCGATGTGCAACCCCATGCTTCAAGCTCCAACATTTTTACTGTTTTATCTTCTGAAATTGCTTTTTCATCACGTACAAATACATATTCAGTTTTATATCGATTTTGTGGGTTATCCCAAGCAACCTTGACTGCATTATGCCGATCACGTGATCGTGTCCCGGTGTAATTAATCGACTCAACGCCACCAATAATATTTGCCGATGTGTACGTAAAGTAAGTATCTTGTGGAAGATCGGCATCACAAACAATTGCGGTACCGTCCCAATAGTTAATGGCACGAAATAGACCTGCAAGCTTTCTTAAAACATCAAAAGCTGCTTCAGCGCTTTGAATGTACACATTGCAAGTAAAACGCGGTTCTTCTCTACCTTTGCCATCTGGTACTTTTTGGTCACAGTACTGAGCTAAACGATACAAGGACCATTTATCAATCATCGGCTCAGATAAACGGTTACCCAGTGCATAACGTTTGGCGGTACAGAGGTCGTAATAGATCCATGCAGGGTTATTGGTATAAGCACGTTTAAATAGTCCATTCCACATACCCACATATGTGCGAGATACAGGATCATAGTTACTTGGTACCTTAATTTTGATCCCTTTCAACTCAACAGCAAGTTTGGCAACATTCGAGAATGTTTCAGCATCATATTGCACACCAATTAATGCTGTATTTGGATAGGCTAATTTCTGATAAACAAGTTCAGTAATCGCTTGCACATACATTTTGTCGCTGACGTATTCGGAAGTTGAGTTTGGTGTTTTACGTGTGACACGAATCAACCAGTTCTTGTTAGCCCTAGGTAATACGATCTCGTGCGGACGTTCATAGTTAGCTGAGGTTTTGCCTGACATTTGTGTATCAAGCACTAACTCCCATGCCCCACCATCAGTCTGCACTTCAATTGAATAATCGATGGTTACACCAGTGACATCACCACTACTTGGGTCCTGCTGTTTCAGTGCACCAAAACGCACACGCACAATTACTGCATCTAAGCCTAGATTAGTGATTCCTTTAACCCATGGTGTAGCACTTTTTAGCTCAACACCGACAGCAGACTCGGATGCAATACTTTCAAAGCCTTCCATATAGGTTTGATCATTAGTACCGGTACGAAAATCTAAAGTGACATCCTGAAAGTTTTTAGCCCCACTATCGTTCTCAACAGGCGTGTCATCGAGATAGATTGATTTCAGACCATTCGCCAAACCTTCGACCTCACCTTCACCCATACCATACTGCACACGTGCATAGGTTTTTGAAGCTGCTGTGTCATTAGCAACCTTGGGTTGTCTTGGGCTTTTGCTTCCACCTTTAGCACCCATTACTGTACGCATGCTTTTCTCCAGGCAATAAAAAAGGCGCTCATTGCGCCCGAATATCCATTTAGATTATTTCTTACCACCGCCACCACTTCCGCCTGTATAACCAGCATCAGTTGAACTAAAGGTATCAACGGCAAACTGACCAGCATTGACAATGAAGCCACCAACTTCACGTTGACCATAAAGGATTGGGACTGGGTTACCTTGAGCAATGGTTGTGATAGCTCCACCAAAGCCATGGTTGGATTTGTTACCATCTTGGTTTTGATCTTGAGCATTAACCTTGGGCATAAGCATCTGAGCAACACCCCCAATAGTCATACCAATACCAGCACCAATCAAGGCAGCACCATAAGCCGTTGTTGCACCAAAAGTAAAATAACCTACAGCAATCATGACAACGCCAAGAATGACCTGTAACACCCCATTATTACCACCCGCACCAATCACTTGCGGTACAATCTTGATCACTTCAGCACCGGTATCAAAATCAATTTGATCCTCAGCAATGTTTTCATCATCTTGGTAGATGGCAAAAGCTAAACCATGCTCGTGAGCCGTTAACATAAATTGCTCAAAGCCCGGTACTTGCACGGATAAAGCTTTAACTGCCTCCCGTGTGCTTTCAACTGCTAACTTAAACTCTTTGCCAAATTTCTTACCAAGTACACCGTATAACTTGATTGTTTTAAGCATCTTTATGCCTCACGATTTTGACAACACGTTCTTGCCATTGCTGACCAAGGATTTCACGTACTGACTTACGGTTGTATGGGTGATGCAGAATAAGTGGTCCACCAAAACATGCTGTACTTTGTTCTGACTTGAGTTGCCACTGGTCACCCAGCCAGATCACAGCATGATTGGGATGCTCAGTCCGACCAACATTACACACCAGCATGTCACCATATTGCGGTTCACTTGCTTCATAGAATCCTGCTGCATCCAAGTTATCAAGGTAGAGTGACTTGCTTTCTTTATTAGACCACCAGTCGTCCTGACGCTCGAAATCCATCAGGTTAATGCCTAGTTCACGGCTGTAAAAGTCACGCACGATCGAATAGCAGTCTTGGTAGCCATGATAGTAATCACGGCCAATCAATGGGGCCTGATAACCGCAAGGCTCATAGACCTGAAATTCAATCTCTGGCCATGCACAGATCACCCAAGGTTTTTCATGTAGTTCAATCTGTAATAGGTCCAAGTCTGAAGCACGTGCAGTCGCATTGGGGTGGGAATGCACATAAGCTTCAATTTCCCCAAGATCTTCAGCATTAGCCAAGTCTTGATGATGAATTTGAAACTGCCCTTGTTCTGCAACATTACGGCAAGGAATATAACGACCCAAAACAATAACCCCGCAACATTCTGCGGGGTAACACTGTTCGGCATGTGCCAAGATATCGACTTTAAGTTTCTTTGTGAGTTTCATATTTACACCATATTCGATGCAGGGAAGCCACCAAAGCGTTGTTCATTATCACGACAATTGCATCCCGACGTTCTAAAGCTACAGCGATCTAGCGCAGGATTATCTGTGGGCTCATCTTTATTTGTGAACATTGCCGCACCGATATACCCACATTCTTCACTACGATATTCCCAACCACAATAATTAGAGATTTGTCGAGTTGGAATCTTTAAGCCCTCAAAATCCACAGGGTTAGATAATTCAAAGCTTACCTGATTGGCATTTTCAGAAGTCTTTTGCTCAATGAACCAAAGTTGTGTTTTTGACTCATTGGAATTAGCTGAAGCATTGCCACCGCTAAAATTGGCCGCATCCAGATACTTGGCCAAGGTCGTAATGACTTTGATTTTGGCTCCTGCAAAATCACCAAATCGTAAACAGTAAGCTGATACGGCACCTTGGATACCATTGATATTATTGGCCATGCTTAAAGTGGGCGCAGAGGCTTTACCATCACTACGCATTTCAAGTCCTGAGACTTCCAAAGCCATAGGCTCGAAAGTCTGACCGCCAAACGTGATATTTCGCATCCAGACCTTATCTTTGCCATTATTAAACAGCTTTCCAGCCATTTGGGTGGTGTCTCCTGCCATCACATTTGAACCCGCATAGCTATAGATCCGCTGCCAATCCTCATAAGAAATATGTCCATGAAAACGTAAAATACCAGCACCGAGGGCGCTAGCATCAAGTTCATAGAGTCGAATCAGACCATCGACATAAAGCTTTTGAAAATCACTATTAAGGTTCATGAATTACCTCATCAAAGATTTGATTTCCATCCTCATCAAGCACAGGCACATCCTCAAAGACAGGCTTACCATCACTATCAAGCTCTTGAACAAACTCAAATACCGGCTCACCCTTTTCATTCATCACTTGCTGATCAGTTAGGATTGGAGTGCCATTTGCATCGGTGTGAATGTGGGTTGTGGGCTTTTGATAGTTCTTACCACCAACAATGACAGGCTTACCCTCATCGTCGTATAGATCTTCAAGTTTTGTGATGTAGGTCAGTTGTGGTGCGTACTTGAGCTGCTTGACCATTTTAGGTTGCTTTTCAGTACGCGGAATTCGCTGCACAGTTGGCTTTTTAGGTAGTTCATTCAAACGAATATCAATCCAGCGCGGCTCACCATTTGAGTTACTTGGGATGTCAATTGGTTTGTCATGGCTTGCAACAATGTCACCATCATCATTAAGCTTTTTCTTAAAAGTTTTAATTTCAAGATCGCCGTTTTCCAGTGTTTGATATTCAACCGCACAAATCTTATTGCCGTTCGTGTCGGTCGGCACTTGGATCCACCAGCCTTGCTTTGCAAAGCCTTCCGTATCCTTAATGAGGTAATGACCAGTATCTAACTTTTCGAAAATTGGGTGTTGTTCAACAGCTTCGTCATTCGCTGTGAGTTTGTCTGCGAAAAGCTGAATGATTGGAGATGCTTTTTTGATGAAGCCGTTCGAGTCGGTGGTTGTATTTCTTGATGTGTGCAAGATGTGTCTTGAGGATTTAAGCTCTGAAAGCGTCTTCCCGTCATCTAAATTTATAGCATAGTAGAATGCATCTGGAATATTGTTGTCTGCGGGAAAGCCAAATATAGTCAACCTTTTGAATCCAGCCCCACCCGGCTGTCTGATCAAGAGTCCTGCATGCCCGCCGTTTTCAAGACCATAAAGACCGTTTGGTATGTTGGTTAAATTCGTTTCCTTACTGATATATGGAGAGCCTAACCGATCCCCTAACCCGAACGCCCCAACCTGCATTACATTGCCTGCAGCCTCCCCCACCATCCGACTTGCCGCATGCTGCTGATTGCTAAAGTTTTCGTTATCCTTGGCTGCGCCTGATCGATTTGTATCACCACCGGCACCTGTTGGCGCCGTGCCTAAGTTTTTTAATTGAATAGTCATATCTTGCTCACAAAAAAGCCCGCAGATGCGGGCAGTTGGATTGGGTTAAATTAAAACTGTTGAAAAAATGTTGTTGAGATGCGCCAAACGTCACCGCCTAGATCAACCTCCTGATACTGAACATCTGTTTTAACGCGAACTAAGCCATGCTTTGGATGCTTCCAAAGAAACGAGTCAGCACCTTTATGATCATCAAAGAACTGTTTGATCGCGAGAATCTCGGCTGAATAGGCTGTACGTTGATACGCCCACTGCCCCTTTTTGTTGTTGATTCCAACACTGGTATTTTGTTCGTAGCCATCTCCAAATTTTGAAGTCAGCACGGCGAACTGAGTTGATGCATTATTCCCGTCGAGGTCGGTTTCATAATTGAATAGTCTGTCGCTCATGTGATTAACCTATTTATGGCGTAGTGATCCACCCTGTCGTTGTTCATTCGTAATGTTTTTATTAATTGCATCATCAATTTGCTTACTAATAACAAATGGCTGAGCGATTACAACTGACTTCAATACACGATATTGATCTTCACTTAAAATAAGAACCACACCGTCAATATCAATAATCCAGTCGTTGAATTGAAGCGGCAGACACTGATCACCTCGCTCATAGGTTTTTTGAATTCCCTTACTGCCACACTGCCCCGTATAAGTCACAGTACCACCAAGGGCCTTAGTCACTTCATCACAGTTACCTGTATATTGCCCGCTCTTCTTAAACTGTATTACTTTCATGATTGCTCTCGATATAAAAAAGCCCCGCAAATGCGAGGCATGAAATTTTATAGGTGGTGGGCACAACTCCACCTTATGTGCATGTCGTGGTTACTTGCATGAGGTTACGACATTAAGAAAAAATTGTTCGCCAATAAGCTTTTGTTTTAGATCGAGTTAAAAAATAGTGAACAGCCCATTTTCTCGCGAGTTCCTGTTTTGTTTTGCCAGTATATTTTACACATGATTTAACTAATAAATTAATAGAAAATCGTTTCATTTTACTTTCCTTTTGATAATAAAAAAGGACGCAAATGCGTCCTTCCTGTGAAGTTGTGGAATTAAGCTAATAAATCACCAACGTATTTTGCCTCAACTATAATTTCAATATTAGGGGTGTCTTTAATACCACCTTTCAATAGATATCCACCCGAAACATCACTAATAACCAGTTCAATCTGGAAACTTTTTATGTCTCCAAACACCGACTCTACCTCTAAGTCGTGCTGGAATATCTCAATAATTGCCTTATTATTACTAGTCCGACCTTTGTATGTAAAACCAAAATCCGCACCATTTATAATGCCTTTATTCACAACCACCACACCCTCACCAAAGTCTTGGATGCTACTTTTAAATTTCACGAAATATATTCCGTCTTTCATTTTAACCTCATGCAATTAAGTTAGCTGAAAATTCAGCCACTTGATATTACGTCATGAAAATTAAAATGTTAATACTTAAGAGATTTTCAATTTTCTCCAATAAAAAACCCACTCGGATGAGTGGGTTTTACTTTATTTGCGTAATCGTTTCACGGCGCAGATAACAAAAAACCACGCGAAGGTGGTTTTTATGACTACTAACTGCAAATTTTCTTAGATGCGCTAATGCTGCCATCCTTACAAACAAATTTATCACCACTGCAATGGCTGATACCACCTTTAGACCCTGAACAAGGCTGTCTCCCTCTTCCGGCATCTGCAAAAGAAGAAAAACCGACCAGAAGAACCATCCCAAATGCAAACTGCTTCATAACATCACCTATTAGAAGTTGTAACGCAAGCCAGTTTTATAAGTTACACCATCAAAATCACCAATGCTATTCGAGGTGTAGTGAGAGTTCACACCACCATGCCATGAACAAGCACCCGACCCAGAGCTATTGCTTGTTGATCCATCGTTGCAGCGCGTTTTATCATTATTGCTAATGTCGAAAGCCCACTTATAACCAACACCACCATAAAGAGATAGATTAGGAGTAAAATTAACACCACCCTCCAAGCCTAATGGAATCGTGAGGTATGCTGTATTATCGAAATTTTTAACATCCAATACTCCAGCGCCGAAACCAAGAGTTCCTATTGCATAAAAACGATCTGTGCTCAGAAAATTATAATGCCCACCGCCAGACACCTCATAGTAATCGCCATCAAAATCACTATTACCTTGATACTCAAACTTACCCCACCACCCACTTGCTTGCGGTGAGGATGAAAGCCCGATACCAAATCCCTTCATATTCACACCGCTATCGTTTTCAAAATCACCCTTTTGATAAGAGTATTCAGCAAAGATAGACTTTGGGGATAGATCTCCAGCTTGTACATTTGCACAAAAAGCAATACTGAACAATCCAGTAATAAGAAGTTTATTCATAATGTATCTACTGTGTTAAATTAGGTAACTAATATTAACAAAATTAACACAGTATAAACATTAGCCTAAAGTTTGTATTTTGAGGGTAGCTGGTCAAGGTAATCCTTACTTTCATAACAAAAAAACCGCCGTGATGGCGGTTTGGATTATCTTGCTTTACTCTTTTTTGAAGTCGTTGAGGTACATAACATATAATCTAGTTACCAATGAAATTATTGATTAATTCAAATACATTGTCGTCTATTACCAAGAAACACTCAGTTTTGCCATGAAAATCAATACTGGGTTTATACTTGTGTAGTGATAACGATATGTGTAGGCTTTTTTCTAAATCCCATATAGCGCTGGCATCACCATATATCTCTTTCAGCACTTTGAACTTGTAAGGCATTTTCCGTCTAGTGTTAAACCTTTCATTTGCCCCAAGCCGACTAATTCCAATCTTGTAAAACAGCTCATTATCTTTACTGCACTCAATTAAATATAAGTGTGTTTTACCATTATATAAATCACAGTACTCAATATAACTACTCTTTGTATGCCCAATTGTTACAGCGCAATCTGGGCAACCACTTCCTCTTTTATGAGATCTTGCTGTTTGCAAAAATACGCCGTGCTCAGGAAAAATAATTTGAATATTACCAAAGGCTCTAGTGTAATTCACGCATGAGTAGTCATATCTATCACCATGTGTTTCTTTAAATTGCTCAATTATTGTATTGGTATCAAGATTATAATTACCCGCGCATATTGGACATCCATTGCCACGCTTATGACTACCTGGTGATTGCTCGAATACACCATGCTCTTTACATACTACTTCAATTTTTGTCTTACTATTTTTGTATTTAACTAAACTATAATCATACAATTTGCCATGAGTTAGCCTGAATTGCTCAATAACCTCGCCTAGAGATAATTTTGATGTTCCAGCACACTTTGGACATCCTTGACCATTAAGATGGTTGCTGGGGTTTTGGTTAAAATCACCATGCGTAAAACATGTAATCATCACCTTGCTATTCACGCTCACGAGTTTTACTTTTCTGTAATCATAAGTGCGCCCATGAACTAGAGTGAACTCGGTTATTATCTCTTCTTGCGTTTTATGTCTACCAATACACTTAGGGCAGCCATTACCATGCAGGTGTTTTTCTGCTGCCTGCTCAAATACACCATGGTTTGGGCATATTATTTTAATTTTAGTGTCGGTATTTACATATATCGCTTGTGAATAGTCGTATTTACCATCATGTATTTCATTAAACTTATGTATTACATCACCAAGTAAATGCCTCTTTCCATCATACATGCACTTGGCACACCCTTGCCCCTTCCTGTGCATGGCTATGTGTTGCTCGAACACACCATGTGTTCTACAGATTATTTTAACCTTTTTCTGTGAATGTACATACTCAACCAAGGAATAGTCGAATTTGTCTCCATGTACCTTTCTAAAATCTACGAGGAGTTGCTCTATATTACCTCTTGGTTTTATTGAACTTAAAAAACATTTCTTACAGCCACTACCTTTCTTATGAACGCCAACCCATTGTTTAAATTCCCCGTGGTCCTTACAGATAATCTTTACCTTTGACTTATCGCCTTGATAGTCGACCAATGAATAATCGTACCGATTTCCATGAATACTTCTGAATTGTTCAATAATTTTCTCGGTTGTATACTTAGCCATAAAATAATTAAATACATTTAATTTCATTATGTTAGCAAAAAAATAAAATAACTCCTTATTTATTTGTAACCTTTTGTTGAGTACAAAACCATCAAAAGGTGGTTTTGTACTCAATACAATTTATTTGCTCAACAACCCACCCTGTCGCTGTTCTTGCCTAATGACTGTCCGCACTGCATTGCCGATCATGTCGCCAAGCTGCTTAGCCTGCCCTTGTGTGTCCACGCTGCTTGATCCATCCGCTTGAACACTAACTTGCACAGTAATCGGAGCATTAATAACGTCACCTGAGCTTGCAGCCCCAATTACCTGTGCCTGTCTTCTTTCACGCTGAACTTGCGGTAACTCTCCAGTACGATTCATCGCATTTAGATTATCAACGCCAATTTTCTCCACGGCGCTAGCTTTCACAACAAACTCTTTGTCAGAAAGAAATGCAGGAATTGAATCGCTTGTTCCTGTACCGGGACCGCGAACGTAACCGCCGGTTGAGAAGCCTTGCGGTGTGATTGACTGAATCATTGCTAAGAATGTGCCTTGATCGAGCATCGCCTTACTGGCATCAGCCATTCTCCCCCACACCGTTGGACTTAAAGAGTCGTTGTATGCCTTAGATGCAGATGACCACATATTCATCCCTGCTTGAGCAATCGCAAAACTTTGCTGCGCTGCATACATTGCCCGATAAGCACCTGAACTCTCACCCAAAATCCCACGAAACATATTGGCAAATGAGCCAGTGAGTTGTTGTGCTTGGGTGAATTGCAAGTTAATGGAATCCTTTTGATAGGCTTCTTCAACCTCAGTTTGACGTAAAGCATGTGCATCATAGATAGCCTGTCTGGTCTCTAATGCAGTCTGTAAAATCAAAGTCTTCTGATTCTCAAACTCTTGTTCAGTAATGAGGTCCTGATTTCTTTGCTCTTGCAAACGTCCTAAAGCCCCTTGCTCACCACCATCCACGGCGCCCATCTGTGCATCAAACAACTGTTGAGATGAATCAAGACGACTAAAACGATCTTGCTCAACCTGTATACGCCCAGTAGTGCCTTTCATTTGCGCATCAACATTAGCCCAATTCATCTGAGCATTTTGCAAACGTGCTCTAGATTCTTCCTCTTGCCGAAGTCGAATCATTTGGCGCTGGAACTCACGCTCTTTCAGATCAGCAACCTTAATTAGCTCAGCTTCTTCAAGACGATAACGCTCTTGCATAGCTTGGGTTTCAGTTAAGAATTGCTGACGCATTTGAAACATACGCTGTTCTTGAGCAATCATAAGCATCGCTTGCTCCTGCTTAAGTTGCTTATCAAGAAGAACTACAGCCTCTTTACGCTCATTGGCACCTAACTCCAAATCCTGCGCCGCATAGACTTTCTTCTGTGCATAGCTTTTTTCGAGCATTTGCATTTCGGTTTTCTGAAAATCAGAATAATCATCTAGCTTTGTTTGTAGTGCAAACTTCGCAAGTTCAATTTCACTATCAGCCTGAGCCTGATACTTGGCCTTCAGTGCTTTGGCCTTATCATCGCTAAATCCCGCCTTATCGATTTCTTTAAAATCTTCAGCCAGCTTGGTCTTGATTTTAGTGACCTGATCAGCAACATTCATTTCAAGCTGAATGCGGTTTTTAGCAGCTTGTTCGGCTTCTTTTTGCTGATCCTGAAATGCTTTGAAAGCATCTTTACTTGAGCTTGTACTACTACCTTTACTTGCACCACCTTTCACTTTTTGCATCATTGCTGGAATCTGATGCATCAATTCAATGACAACGCCATCAGCGAAAGTTACACGCGATGTGTGGCCGCCATTTTCAGAGACCATCTTTTGAACATCTTTTACAGCAACATTGGTAGTAACTTCAGTTCCAGCAGGTGCTGCAAAATCCCAACCGCCGTGCTTTTTACCATCACGAACTTTTCCATAATGCGAGTTTGTCATGCTCGGTTTCAAAGTCTGTCCGCCAAGCTGAAAACGTGACATATGGTCAGCAGTAACACCTCCCTTATTTGACCCTTTAGGATACTGTACATGCAGATGATTGCCACTGCTACGACCTGTACTACCAACTAGGCCAACCAATCTCTTCGTTGTGTTCTCTTGCTCCTTAAGTTCCTTGGTTGTGGCTTGGGCCGCCTTAGCTCTTGCTTCTTCTCGCAATTGAAGTAGCCACCCAGCCTCCGCCATTGCTTTCTGCTCTTTAGATAACGTTTTAGCATCGGGACCAAAACCCATACCGCTATCTTCGCGGAAGTTAGCCATGTATAGAGCTTTCTCATAACTCCAACCATTACCCTTATTCACATTGATGTAGTTCTCTTTTTCGAGGCTTGTTTTTACTTTGTCGTAAGCTTTCTGCTGTTCAGCATTGAGCTTCTGCTGAGCTTCACGTTTAGCATCAATGGATTTTGTCTCGCCATTGTTGGCATCAATAGCTGACTGCGTTTGATTTGTTAGTGCGGCTTGTGCTGCCTTAACTCGCTCATACTCAACCTTTGACTTGCTTTGTGCTGTAGTTAAATCATCGATCTTGTCTTTATGTTTTTGCTGCACCCCTATGAGATTTCCGACTTCTGTTGAGAATGTCGTAGCATCAATCTGGCCTCTCGTGTATTGGCCTAATAGCTCTGACATTTTACGCGCGGTTGATTCAGATACCGATCCTGAATTTTCCAACCATTCAACGTAGCCGCTTAATTCTGCATAAGATGCTGTATATGCATTTGTTAGCGACTTAAGCTCAATTTCAAGTTCGCGCATGTATGTTTTGCGCTGTAATGCATCAAGCTCTGAGTATTTTTTAACAAGCTCATCTACTGGTGTGATTTGAGCATTTAGAGTGCTGGTTGCAGACTTTGCACTGTCGTTAAATAATAAGTATGCTGCCGATAAAGCCATCACGCCAATTGTAGCGACACCCGTCCACCCGCCAAGCGCCCCAAGCAATAAGGCTCCACGAGATCGCGCAGCATTATTCGCATTTTGATTAACCGTATCTATAGCAATTGCTGCCGCATGAGCTGACGTAGCTTGCGTTAGCTTTGTTTCAAGCGGGAGTATTGTAGTTTGCACATATGCCAGTCTAGCCATTCCAGACATACGCGCTGCAGTAGCTTGTGCATCAGCCAATTGCATTACCCTTAAACTAACAATTGCCGCTGTTCGCCTTACCTCAGTTGCTGACGCTACTGCATTTGCTTGTGTTTCAGCGATTAAGCTCGCACGGCGTTGATTACTACTCACAATTGCATCGTGAGTAGCAACAGTGTGCGCAATAATCGTTTTTGTCATAAAACCGATACCAACCAATGTAGCGGCCTTTGCAACTAAATCTATGTTTTCAGCAAGCTTACCTAATTGGCCGGCTAGAGAATCTGTTGCACCAGCACTTTTATTTAAATTACCAAGATAGGTGTCAACGGCATTACCCAACACAGTGAGACCGTCTGTTAAGCTATTAGACATACCATTTGCAAGCTTTTCGCTATGCTCACGATTACTATCCAGTGCATCATTAAGTTGTCTTGATGATAATTCCCCTGCATTACCCATTTGCAAAATTTTATCTTTGGCTATACCGGTACTTCTATTCAAATCATCAACAATACTCGGTACGGCAGAAAGTATTGAAAGCCAGTTTTGGTTGGAAACTTTTTGACTGTAAATTGTACTTTTAAAGGCATTTGTTGCTGAGGCTGCTTTGTCTGCCGCAGTTGCATTATGCGTATAAGAAAACGACAAACTGTCTGTGATTCTTAAAGCTCGTTCCGTTGAATCCCCAGTCGCCTCCAGCGCAGTTCCAACATCCAAATATACTTGTTGTGCTTCTTTTAATGGACGGTATGTTGTATTTGCAGTCTCAAGTAAATGCTTTTGAATCATGTCGTACTTTTCAGCACTGCCGGCAGCATTTTGAATTTGAGCCGCCATTTGTACCCATCCATCGGCACGTGAAATAGCACTCCCAACAGTTAAAATACCAGTCATATACCCTGCTAACTTCTGGTAAGCATTTGACAAACCATTTGCTGACTTTTCAGCCTCTGTATTACTACGAGCCATTTGCTGCAAAGACTTAGAGTTCCGTTCAGCTTGTTGGCTTTGCTGTTCAATACTTAGGTTGGTATTACCTAAAGATGTATTAAGTTTCTGAGTATTATTGTTTACACCAAGGAAAGTCCGCCCAAGATCGCCAGCGGAACCGCTCGCACGATTACCCTGATTGTAAATTTTCTGTAGTTCTTCATTTAGTCGCTGTACGGTTATTTGTGCGTTCTGTGCATCAATCTTAATGATTAAACTTGTTTCTTGAGACATTTTACTTTCCTATTGGCGTAAAAAAACCCACAGGAAGTGGGCTGAAAGTTAGGTAATAAAAAACCCACCGAAGTGGGTTGGTTATCTTGTGTGTTAATTCTCCTTACCTTCTTTTGACATTATTGCGACCTCAAGCTTGAGCAACTCATTTCTTATTTCAATGCTCTTTTTCAGCTCCATCCCAGCATCTTCGCAAATCTCAATGCCTTTATTGCGTATTTTTTCTTGGTCTAGTTTCTTACTCTGCCGTGCTTCATTAAACTCAATAAGTGCTTGCTCACATTTCTCCCTCAATTCGCTTGCTTTTTTATCTACAACTACCACCTGCGCATCAAGCCTAGATCTCTCTGATTTCAAACGGTCTAACTCGCTCTGCGAACACCCAACCAACCCAACCACCAAAACCATCAAAAGTATTTTTTTCATGTCATCACAATATTTCTTAAGTGACAACATTATGGTGAATTGGGTGATAAAAAGCCACATCACAGCGTAGCCCTTAAAAACCACCCGAAGGTGGTTTAGTTTAAAATAATGTGATTATTATTTAGCTAATTCTGAAGGTCGTAAAATCATGGCCTACTGATTGCCCTATGAGGTATAAAATAGTTGTGGCTAATAAAAAGAACAACAATAATACGAGTACATCTATAGTTTTATCTATCATGGTTCACCCCCTTAAGTTGCTCTTTTTTTATACAACAGCATTGAACATTAAGCAAACACTAAGATACTTGCGGTGACGAAAAACACTAAAAGGCGGACTGGTATTAAAAAAGATGCAGGGTTTTGTACTGGTAACTAACCGACTATAGGGTTAGTTTTCTTCTTTTTTATCTTTTGATTCGCCACCTGTCTTGTTTGAGATTGCAAGCTTACTTACAACTGTTGATTCAACATTAGCTTGTCCCTTATCATTTTGGAATTTTGAAGCTGATTTCTTTTCCGTAGAAGTTTCGGGTTTAATTATGTTTTTCTGCGTTATCTCAGTTGAATAACTATAAATTTTCTCTTTCTTTACGGAATACATGCCAACTAGACTAAGACCTAAGATAATCGAGAAAACCATAACTGACTTGGTATAAAAGTCAGTAGAAATAAACCTCTCCCACCAATCAAGCTTAATTTTTGATGTGTTTCCACCAGAAGAAGAATCACTAGCACCTGATACGATTCTATCTAATCTTTCTTTGAGGTTGCTCGTAGCTCCAATCCATTTGACCATCATATTTAACAAGGTGAGCAAGCAGATCATCAAAAGTGCAATAATAAATGTTAGATATGGGAGTCTAGAGTTAGCTTCCAACAACTTAACTGTCGCACCAATCAGATTAACCCCACCAAATAAAGTAAAAATAATCGAAGCAAAAATACCTAAAATTGAAATATAGTTGGCAATCGTTGATTTGGCTTGAGCATCGGCTTCAGTTGCCAGTCTGTCAGCTTCTATTGCTAATTTTTCTGCTTTTTCTGCCAATGCATCTGCCCTTTGGGCCGTAACCAGCGCACTTGAAGACACTTTCAACATAAAGAGTTTTTGTGCAAAGGCTAATAAAATATGATCAATAAATTTTTCATAACACTTAACCATGTGTTCAGCATCAACACACATATTATTTTTAATAAAAAATTCTTTAACTGTTGTTGCAAAACCATTTATTGTGTTTGATGGTATTGAATCTATTCCACATTCATAGACATAAATTGAAATATCTTTGTATGGCAATAAATAGAAAGTTTCTTTATTTACTTTCTTTACAAAGTCATCTTCAAAGAAAGTAAATAAGAATGCGGCTGCGGCAACTGCATCCTTATCAAAAAAATTAGACGGATTAAGGTGAAGTTTAATTAACTCTGCTTGTTGTTCTTCTAAAATCATGAGGTTAATACAGTCTTCGCTTCAAGCAACTCTTCTCGAGAATACCTCAAGTCTTCAACTCCGGAAATAATCTTAGACTCAAAATTAGCCCAAGCAACCTCCTCGTGTGTCATTTCAACTAGCTTAAAAGCATCCACATCTATTAATTGATCGATAACTGAGTCTGCGATTCTCTTAAATTCACTGTCCTGTTCAAATTTATATTCACTAAACTCAAGTTTTTTTCGACCAAAAATAGCTGAATCATCCTCAACTATTACAGCTTTTGCTTTATCAATATGGCAAATTCCAACAGATTTAAACTCAAAATAAACCTCTTTAACTACTGGGCCATACTGCCACTTTCTAAATGACTCAGAAAATAGTAACTCATCATGTTTTTTTAGATAAGCCGTAGATACGTAATACAGAATTTTTTGTAATTTAAGTGGTGTAAGGCTAAATATAGATCTCTTAATACCATTATTGGCATACCAAACAATGTAGTTAGCAATATCCATTGCTGTATACTTCTCATTCATTTCATGCTCTCCACTAACCAACAATTAACCACAAACCAATAATAGAACTTCTATTGCTTAACATTGTCGCAGCTTAGTGAATGCTTTCATGATAACCCCTAAATTCAATAACTTGCCTTACTGTAAAGACGATGAAAGGCAAGCGCTTTGACTTACCTTTCCTTAACTTCATTTAATACTATTTAGCACTAACATGCAACAAAATAACTGTTCCACACCAAGGCAAGTTACGTCGTTCATTGATAAAAAAACGTACAATATCTCGCTATTTTTTCCTATAAACTTCATCCAGAAACACATCATCAATTGCCAATATCGCTTTCACAAAGATATGAATCTCAATCGGTGCATCATACATATCACAGTAAGATTCAATATCAGCAAGGCTTAGCGCAAGCGGTGTACTTTGCTCATAGCGCCGTGACCGAGCAATGGTGTTGTAAGCGGAGAGGATTGCGTTTGCTACGTATGAATATTCAGGTGGCTCAATAAAATCAGGTGGCTTTACACCTGTCCTTTTGTAGATTTCACGCGCTTTTTCGGTGTCCCATTCAGAGCTGTGGTATCTATAGAGGTGGTCGACTTTCCCAAGATATCGGCCTCGTAAGCATCAGCTTCTTGCTGAATACTTTGGGCTTGAGTCTTCACAAATACCCATACCGCAACACCAATATCGCCCATGCTTAGAAGCTTGGTTGCGGTCTCTGCCGTACAAGTTTGTGCGGTGATTTTTCCATTCTCGTCAAACTCAATACCTTTCCAATCAGCGATCAAATGACATGCTGCTGCTTCAATAAGCAACTCATGAAATAGCTTGTCACCAATACCCGCCTCAGAAACTTCAAAGCCTTTAGATGCAATTTGGTTGTTCGCACGCTCTAACGCAACACGATATGGCTTATAGCCATCACCACGAATTTTAAATTCAGCGAGCACCTTGCCATCATCATCTTTATATTCACGCCACAGCGCTACTTCTTTGCTTTTTTGAATTGCTACTTTTAAAGCCATCTTAATATTCCAAATTACTTGCCAAGCCCACGCCAATGCAGTGGGCTATTTTTACGAAGCATTAACCCCCACCAGCCACTACAGGTACACGCGTCAATGTTGGTGCCGCATCTTTAACAGTGAAGCTAAATTGAGTTGTAAGCAGATCACCACCGCCACCGCTTGGTAATGGAGCAGATAACAACACTTGAGGTAGTGCCAGGACATATTCATTACCAGCCGAATCAGCCAGTGAATATGAAATACCAATCGGAATATTCAAAAACTGCTTTTCATAAAGTTCAGCAGTGTTTTTAGACCACGAGATTGTGACCGATCCGGAACCCTTCATAACTGTCTCAAGGATTGCACCGATACCGTTGTTCTCTTTTTTACCCAAGCATTTTTGAATCTGCATTGAGTTATCGATAGTTAGATCAAGCTGTGAGACACACATACCATCCTTCACGGCGCCATCAATTAAGATATCGCCAAGAGATAAGCTTGTGAATTGAACCGCATCTACTGCCGCCGTGACCGTTCCAGTTGGTACTACTGCTGACGCTTTACGCCCCATTCCCATGATTGAGAACTTCGAGGTTACGATGCCACCATCTGGAATCGATAAGGCCCATTGATTGATATGACAACCGGTGAATAAATGATAGTTGTCTACGTCAGTAAAGCCGCGCACTACAGAAATGGTTTTGCGAGTTGTACCACCGAAAGCGAGTACATTTGCAGCCCATTTATTAAAGGCTACACACTCCAGTAATTCATCTTGAGTGCCGTAAGCGAACTCAGTTTCGATATCGCCCTGAACTTCAACACCTGTAACCAGCGTACCTGCTGCAATTCGAGTATCTTTGATTGTTTGTGATTCGGTTGTTTGCGGTGCAGCATCAAGGCTATTCGAGGTAAACCCAAGTACTTGCCATTTTGTTGCTGCGGTTCCAACTGTTGTTTCCACACCGTATCGTGTGACCTGCTTTGCTCCAGATGACATTTAAGTCTCCTTAATTTGGGCGTAAAAAAACACCCGATTGGGTGCTCTGATTTAAATAGCTCTTATCGTAAATTTAGACGTTTTTCTGTGTACTTAAAGCCAAGGTTGATTGCTCTTATTGCCGCATAAATGCATACCAAGCACACAAAGAAATAAACAAAACTTTCAGGACTTAAGTTGATGACATTCATCTTGACTCCTATCATGCTGAATGAAAAACTGGTATCTTTGATCACAGATTACTTTCCTCTTGTTCTTGCAGGTTCAACTGGAAATCGAAACCCTGATAGTTGGTCGCTATCGGGGTTTTTCTTTGGGCGTAAAAAAACCGCCCAATAAGGACGGTTTGATTAAGAGATAAGTTATTTTGTAATTAAGGCTTGTAGTCTAAATCTACACTTACGCCAGTAACAATATTGGTTTTTGCAGAGCCAAGTGAGTGATTCGAAGCAAGTCGAACATTCACATCCTGCACACATAGACAATTCTTTCGCTGCCACTCAGTGAGCTCTCGACTCATCACTTTAGCTAAATGCTGTTCTAATTCTTGTCGTTTAAACTCAATTTCTTCAAGTGTAAGATTAAATGCCATTAGTTCACCCTAAATTCAGCTCTAATTATTTTTTGCGTGAAAGGCTTTGTTGTCAATATGTTCTAGAGCTTAATTAACCCGATATTCAAAAACCACATTAAACTGGTAGAAATCTTCTGTCTCACCAACATCAATGATTGAGCCTTGTAATATCTCTAAATGCTCAACGCGTTTAAATTGTAGGTGCTTAATCCAAGCATCACCAAGTTCAGTCAATGCAATAGTATCTCTACCAATCCGATCAAAACATTGAATAATCAAATTGCCCACTGTTCTGGTACACGGCGTATCAGCTAAGCCTGAAATAAACGTCGGTGCATTACGGATAAATACCTGACACCACAAACCATCGTCTGGTGCTTCAAAAGGCCCGCCATTTTTTGTCGGCTGGTTCTGTGTAAAAATCATAGACTGATCTAATGATTTAAACTCAAAACTATCAATCAGCTGCATAAATGCAATACGCGCCTGTTCATGGGTCATCATTTGTATTTCTCTTTAATCAACGTAAAGGTGACGCCGTAAATACCTAACGGTGCTTGTTTACTGAATCCGCCAGCTGATTTAATCGCATAATGACCTTTACCTTTAACCCAACTGCCTTTTTTCACTGGATTAGGGTAACCGCCGTACTCAAGCGCTGGTCCATACGGTGCATTATTTTGAATGTAGACAACCGAATAAGGAACCAACCCAGATAAAATGCTTAACCCTTTTGCTAAAGCATTGGCACCCGATCCATCTTTAATATTTGGATCAAATCCGCTATCAACCGAATCTATACTTAAACGATGATTGCCTTTGAATGCACCTGAATCCACTGGTGATGCCTCAATGACACCACGTAAGGCGTCAGCGGCTATTTTCTTTTGAAAGTCACATAAGTCGTTTTCAATTTCTTTAATGAAATCTGCGGGGTTAATACTCCAACTCATATTTACATAGCCCTAAGCTGCACCTTCCAAATAGTGTTGGCTGGATCTTGCCCTTTAAATATCACTTTAAATTTGCCCTTAGGCGTAATCCACTCATCATTTACCATCGGTTCCGCCGTGACTTCATTTTGCAGCAGTGTGGCCTTTTTATCTGTGGCCAATACACCAAGGCTCTGCACCTCATATTGGTTGTAGCTGCCAAAAAGTACACCACGGCCTGAATACTTCAATATTTCTTGATTTTCATATTTACCAGTCACACGATTATAGGTACCACTATTGATGGTTCGCTCACACAAAAATGTAGACACGGCGTCAGATAACTTCGTATCAAATGCTTTGGCTAATTTGCCTTGAATCTTATCTCGCAATCCCATGTCACACCCGCGTTAAAAATATGCCAAACGGAGTTCTAGGCTCATCTTCTTCTACAGATGAAATCAGGTCTAGTGCAATCTGTTCATAACTCGAAATAGCTACACTGCCCTCCTGGTATTCCTCTTCGGACTCCACCCCATCTGCTTTGACTTTCTCACGCTTTAAGGTCTGACTTTTACCGTTATATATCACCTTGGCTTGAATACCCTTGATGATTTCGCAAGCAGCAGTCTTTAACTCTTCAGGTACAGGATCAGGAAGTGAGCCAACATTCTTTTTCATCCAGGTATTGGACAACAAAACAAGACGAGCCTTATCACCATCATCGGAAAAATCTACCCCTAGAATGGTTTCAGCTTCTGCAATCGTGATAAAGCTCATGATGTTATACCTTTGGAATGAGGGCCAATAATTCAGTTTTAGATGCGGATGGTTTAAAGCCGATTTCTTTTGATGCTAGGAAATCTTTGATTTGTGGCACCGTCCAATTTGCATAATCATTTTCAGTAGGCTTTCCATCTGTATCAGCCTGTGAA
Source organism: Acinetobacter pullicarnis (assembly GCF_006352475.1). Lineage (NCBI taxonomy): Bacteria > Pseudomonadati > Pseudomonadota > Gammaproteobacteria > Moraxellales > Moraxellaceae > Acinetobacter > Acinetobacter pullicarnis. The sequence continues at coordinate 1,266,311 of NZ_VCMZ01000001.1, read as the reverse complement.
TCTTCGGGTGTAAGGTCTGTGGCAATATCACCAATAGCCGCTGCTTGCTTAAGTTCATCAATGCGGGCTTGCATTGCCTCAGCATCATTCATAAATACCAAATGTGCTACACGCTCCGTCTGCAAATCTTCTATGGCTTGTTTAAGTTGGTCGGTTAGAGCGCCATTCTGCGCAACCACCTTTTCACACTCGGCTTTTGCTTCATCAAGGACTGCTTGAAACTCAGGCGTAATACCAATCTGAACACCAACAGTTATTGGCTTAACTAAGGGCTTCTCACCTTCACACAATACATGCTGGTCATATTTAAAATCTGACTCGTTGATGATGCGATAACTCTCACCATCTTTGATCTTCACTGTATTCAATGGCTTCATTTTTAAAGTTCCAAAAAATAAGGGCGATTACTCACCCCTAATGATTAACCCAACAATAAGCCAATGTGACGAGAGGTCACTGCTTTAACGCCCCAGGCTAAGCTGACTTCATAGACCACTTGTTTGTATTGGCGGTAAACCGCAATTTCAAATGCCAACCCAGTAATAGGATCAACGATCTGAGTGCGATCATCTGCACTATCACCACCATCAGGCAAAGCTGGTGCACGTGTGGCCAATGCAATTGCTGATCGAGAGAACACCAAGTTCGGCACATAGGTGTTGCCCAAATTAATCGCTGACTTATCAGCAACAGGTAAAATCAGACCAGAGTTTAGTGCAAGTGTATTTGCGAGCAAGCCACTTGAGACATACTTCGCATCATCCCCAGCAAAAGTAACGATGTCACCACTAAGGATTGAGCCAGTACCACCAGTAACGCCCACGGCGTTTTTACCCGCCTCAAATGCACCATCTACGGCATAACCTGCACCATCGCCTTTGATATGCACACCAACAGCATGAGAATGACGAATTGCAAAATTCATGATGCGATCTGTCATACCATTACGAAGCATATCGTCACGACCTGCTTCATTGACTTTAAACAAGCCAGACTGTTTACCACGAAGGTTACCAATCGCTGCATGTCCCAATACCATCTGCAGGTCATTACGCGGCGCACCATTACGCTCTAGAATACCAAGTGAACCAGCAAAGTCGGTCATATCTGCTGCGGTACCAAAAGGAGTTTTACCCGCAACACCATAACCAATCGATGCATTTTTATAAGCTTCTAACCAGCAATCGCGCTCAACTTCGTTGACAAGGGTACGCATTGCTTGCGCAAAACGATCTGTCTGAATTTGACCAAAAGTCCCTGCATTTTGTAGTGAACGAGTTTCTTCGCCATTCCAACGGATTGGCACATTACGAGACTTGGTGATCTTAGCGACCACATTACCCACTTCGCCGTCACCAGCATCAGGTGCGGTCACACCCGGCTTCGTATCTTGCGCTTCAGCAACAGTCGTTACAGGAATCTTGACATCATCACCGACCGCAGCACGTTCAATGCCTGTGTCACGTGTTACTGCTGGAATAAAGCCCGTAATTTCACGAGATACAATATCCATTGCTGCATAAAGTGTTGGCAATAAGCCATCTAAGTTATTAGCCATCTGCTAATTCCTCCAATTAATTTAAGATTTAAGAACTTGTAATTTCGCCGCCATCTTTCATAAATGACGCCTTTTCGGATGGGCCTAACTGCTCAAAACCTTGTCGAGACATTGACTTACCGCCCCCTTGACCACCATTACCCCCTTGATAACCACCACCACCTGCTTGACTACCCTTTAGAATTGAATCCTTATGTTGGTATCCTCCAACCAGGATTTCCAAAGCTTCATCAAATCCCGCTTCATCGCCGTGGTTCGTGCGGGAGTAGATCTTCTGCCCTTTGTCGTCATAAGCGATTGGTTTTCCGTTTTCGACTTTAAAGTTCTTACCAAACATGGCTTGAACCATATCTGCTGGAACAGCTAGCTTTTCAGAAGCAAACTTTGATCGAGCAAATCCACCACCAATCAATTCACCATGTAATTGCTGCTGGTAGGTGTCGCGGTCTTGGGTGATTTGGCCTAACTGTGTTTCATAGGTTTGTTTAACTGATTCGATCGCTTCGGTACGTACACGTTCAGCTTCACCCGCATCAATCAATTGTTTGGCTTCATAGCCTTTGACGGTGGTCATTGCTGTACGAGCACTTTCTGCATCTAGGCCATCAAAAGCTTTGAGTGCTAGTTCAGCTTTTTCCTTCTCAACACGGTGACCTTTAGCCTCACCATTTAATTGATCAATTTTTTCCACGGCGTGAGCAGCATCAAAAGGTACTTCTTTACCATCAGTGTGAACATAAATAGGGTTCCCCTCTGCGCTTACTTCCGCATAGGTTTTGCCTTCAATCGTTACTGTTTTAAGTTTCATGGTTTTCCAACCCTTCTATTCAAATGAGTTTCCACTCGATCCGCCGTCCGTTTCCTCTTCAGGCATTAAAAAAGCACCCGAAGGTGCTGTGGTGTGTTTGGTTGTTTTAGCTGAGAATCACCCAGTCTTCTGCAAGAACATCAGTTTGACTAGCAAGCCATGGGACGAATTTGCTGTCAGCTGTCTTCATGCCAATCCATGGCAAACCTTCGTATGGAATATTATGCAGATGGTAGTGTGGATGTTTTTCAGCTTCATTGGCAGATGTATATTGAGCCATCTCCAAAAACATACCCTTGCCATTCCAACCAGAACGAGCCACTTTCTCACCACCCTTGAGAGCAACCACTGCATCACCAAAAGTTAGAGAACCATTTTGATGATATGCATTATCAAACACCTCTTTAGGTGACATTGTTATATAGCCTTTATGGCGTTCATCATTTGGCTTACCACCATCGGTATACTCAACAAGATATACAGGCTCATTTGGATCTTCATTTTCAGGCAAATGCCAACCGCGATATTCACAATATTCAGCACGACTCATTGGGGTAGCTAATACTGATTTAGTACCAACAAATGCAACCATTGATACGGCTAACAACTTTTTACTCATTTTCTTTACTCACAAAAAAAGAGCCTATTGGCTCCATGGTTAAACTGAAACTTCTTTAAGCTTTGGTTTTCATGTGTTCGCTAGTACAGGCTTGAAATGCAACAAACCACATCTTCAACCAATGGTTTGCAGTGTTACGCATTATAATTGCATCAGCCCGCCCATTATCAAATTTAGGCTTGAGCTCATATTCCATAGAGAAGATGTTGAACTTGAGAACCTTGTGATGATCGCTTAGGTTAGTTTTTTCAAGATTTTCTAAAATTTCACGCTCAAACAACCACACAGTACGTTTTAGGCCTGTTTTCTTTGGTTCTTTTTTCATAACCTCAATTCCTTAAACGTCTTCTCATCCATCAATTTCAACTCCTTCAGCGTATAAAGCTTACCTTCTGGATCTAAAAACTTATCAATGCTGTAGTCGCCATTTTTATAGAGTTCATAGCGTTTATTACCCAACCATTCACGCTGAAAACTTTCACCCTGTGTGGAAAACCATTGCTTGTAACTGGTGTTCGCACTGACTTGACCAGCTTCACCAGGCTTAACAACAAATGGGCGTTTCCCTGCAAACTTTTCATCTTCATTCTCGACATAAGGAACATAGACGGTTCGATTACGTGGATGTACTGGAAATATAGGCCTACTGGGGTCATCAATATCATAAATATTGCCATCTTCAGAGGCACAGAACTTACAAGTTTTACCATCAAGTGTCGCGGAAACCTTTAAGCGCTTAACCCCTAATGCTCTATAGGTGTCCTCATAAGCAATATTACTAACATGACTGCGAGCGGTTCTCACCACCATTTCAATAGGCTGCCGAGACTGATTTAAAATCCCATCTTCGAAATTCAGCTTTGAAGTGCCCTTAATCCGCTGAGTAATTTGCTGATTAGTCTGACCTTGGGAAATACCATCACGAATTGCATATTCAACACGGCGCCGTGTATTTTCCGCCATATCACTAAACATCTGATCAATCAGCATCCCACCTGCAAAAGGCTTTCTTTTTGCTTGATTGAAAATGCTTTTGCCCTGTGGTGCCTCAACCTTCTTACCTAGTGTCTTGGCCTGATAATTAGCCTCATACACAGCCAGCGCCACTGCTGATGCTGCAAATGCCTCCGGTAACGTCAGCACAATGGTACTTTGCCATTCAGCCAGCAGACTTTTGATGTCTTTAAGCTTCGCCGTGGTATATCTTGCACCAGACAAAGCCACACGTTCAGATTCACTGAGCTCATCGAGTAGATCACGAAGCCTTGCAACCATTGCGCTTGATTCACGGTTAAATTGCTTAAGCAGTGCAACCACTTCATGTGAGGAAAGCCTGTACAGATAAGCCTGGTGTCGAATCATTAAATCCAGCAGCGTAGCATTGTCTTTATTTGCCATATCACTCACCATTCAAATTCAGCTTACCTTCTTGCTCCTGCTCCAAATTAGCCTTTTCCTCTTCATAGGTCTGTTTAGGGAACATGCCAGACTGATTGTATTCCCACCAAGATTTAAATGAGCTATGGCCCTGCACAGCGCTTTCAAACAACTGTCGTGATAGATCGGCAAGGTAACCTTGTTTATTAAATTCCTGACTAATTTCATACAGCATGTCGTCTTTAGTCAGTACATCAACATCCGGCATCACAAACTTGGCACACCAACGCAGCGCCATGGTTAGTGCTTCATTGATATTGACTGTACAGAGCGATAAAACTGAATGCTGCACAGCATCATCATTCTTAGCTTCAGTTGCAGTCTTACTCGCTGTTCCTTTCTCGACGAGTCGCGCACCCATTTCCTTCATCTGCTGCCACTTATCCTTCATGGCTTCACGGGCAAGCGTATTGGGCTCAACTTGTGCAATACCGAATGAGCCATCTTTAGGGATAGGCAGAATTACTTTAGACCCGACATAAACATTACGTTTTCTTGCTTCATCAAACCAATTCCAATCCATGCCAGTGGCATAATACTGTGGCTGCCCCATGTAGTAGACAGACTCTTGAAAATCCGCACTATCACGATAGTGAGCAAGGTTTAGGTCAGTTAGTTCCAGTAGTGGTGAATTATCAATCTGTGCTGAGTTATCGACTGCCCCAACAAAGGAAAATGGAATATAACTCCATGGCTCACCGTTGTAGTCTGTTGGAATTTTTCGACCACCACCAAGCCATACACCTTTGTCTGACTTGGTATAAATCTCGATGGTATATGCAAATTCACCTTGACCAACATCTTCAAGGCGCAATACCCGATACTGTGTTTTTGACTCAGCACTAAATCCATCCTGATCACGTTCAGAGATAGATTCCTCAATGACAACCAGATTCAATTTGATCTGATTCCCAACGGTCATCGTATCCCAATTAATCACAGCCTTTGACGACAGCAAGTGGATCATTGGATAGGCTTGTTTGGCCTTTTCCTCTGCACGATTTCGAGACGGGCCCACATCAGGGAAATCCACATAAAGTGCGCAACGATAATGCTTGAGCAGATGACGCAACGCAGATTGAGAAAGCTGATAGAGGCTCACGCCCGCACCATTCGCATTACGCTCTAAATGCTCTAATTCTTTTGGAAACTTAAAAGTCGGGTCAGTCGAAAAAGCTGCACCAACCAAGCTACCTAGAGTCTTACCCGTCACCCCATAAAACACGGCGCGCTTTAAATATGAGTCATAAAAACCCTGCGCTTCTTGACTGATATCCTGAGGATTGTTGCGCGGTAAATAAGTTGTACTCTTACCTTTAACAGCATCTTGCCCTTTACATACATCATCAACCTTATCCCACAAGGGAAAATTCTTGACGTATTCCGGGTGTTTAAAAGTCACATCACTCATCGAGCAAACCCCATCTCAGGAAAGAACGGCGTAAAGCCTTCGTATAAATCATTAAAAGCATCTGCTGCTGCATCCACTTGATCTTTATATTTACCATTAGGGAAATTGCGTAGCTCATCCTTAAAGTCTTTGTTCCAGTCACCACGTAGCATTCGTACATTCCCCACGTTGACCTGTGCTGCAAACGGCTGAGCACGTGTAACTTTGTCACCCGATACAGGTAGGGCCACCACGTTAAAACCCGCTAAAAGCTTGATAAAAGATTTCACTTGCGATTTCCCTGCCTGACCAGGATCTTGAGGTAATCGAATCCCAACTGCTGTGCCATCTAGATTGGCAGTGCTTTTGATTCGCTTATTTACATTCTCTGGTCCTAGCTGCTCACGCTCAACACCAAAGATATAGGTATATCCATCACTGGCACTAGCCATCCCTACACCCGCCGTGTAAGCCCCCTCACCCTCAGAACTTGCCAAATCCCAAGCACGGGTCTTCTTAACAACACCCGCAGGTAATGCATCTACAATTTCAATTTCATCCGGTTTAAAAAAACCACCTGCAGGTGGTGCTGGACGCTGACGATACTGCCCGGCAAAAACATACGGCGCAGCTTTCTCCATTAAAGTCAGCTTTTGAATATTGTGCTTTGCTGGCCACAATGCAGAACCATCCTCCTGAATGGCAGATAGGCAGATGTGCTCCCAAACCTCACCGTTGCCGCCAGCAATAGATACACCATCTTTTCTGTCCCCAAGCAACCACCCAGCCAAGTCCTCCTCATGCAAACGCTGCATGATGACAATGATCGGGGTTTCGGGTGAGTTGGTGCGTGATTCAAGCGTATTCTGGAACCAGTCAATAACACCTTCACGAACTGTTTTAGATGATGCTTCATCGGCTTTATGTGGGTCATCAATGATTATGCACCCACCGAAACCCTTGCGCATTTTCCCAGCACCAAAACCAGTAATGGTACCGCCAGTACCGGTGGCATAACACACACCGCCAGCCGCCGTGCGCCAGTTGTCCTTTGCCTTACTATCATCACGTAGCTTTAGATCAGGAAACACATGCAGATAAGCTTCCTCTTGCACTAAATTCCGTGTTTGAAAGGCATTGTTTGCAGCAAGCATGGCTGAGTAGCTGATGTGAATAAACTCACTATCAGGGTTCTTACCCAATGCCCATGCCATAAAATTAATCACGGCAATTTCAGTCTTGGAATAGCGTGGTGGAATATTAATAATTAAACGCTTTATTTCACCTCGATAGACTTTCATCAATGCATCACAGACTTCACGATGGTGCCAGTTATGCATCCATTTATAGCCACGGCGCTCTTTAAACATGTACCGAGTGAAAAAATATAAATCCTGCTGTGCTTCGATCTGAATAGCGAGGTCACGTGCAGGATCAATAGTCATCCAGTGCTTTCTCCCGTGCCTTTAGATACTCATCTTTAGAAACTGAAATGGCCGTCTGAATGGATTCAAGCGGTCCACCATCTTTACCAGTGATTTCTAATTTTTTCTCGTAGTGTCCTTTTGTGATCTTCTGGATCTGATCAATCAGCTTGATTGATAAAACTACATTACTTTTTTTTGAAACCAATAAGTCACTAAGAATCTGCAACTGAACAATGTCATTAGCGCCAACAATGTTATGAAGCGGTTGTGCCAGATACTCTTTGCGGGCCTCATTAAATAAATCTACAAACTCTTGCGCCAAATTAGCTCCAGCCACTTTGGTTGGATCGTAATACTCAACTTGTTGGAGGGAAACATCTAAGCTGAATTTTTCCTTGATGTCCTTTGCTACCTCAGTGGGTGTCATGAACTGCGCAAGTGACCGAACAATAAAGACTTTTTCGGCTTTTCTTAACCTTGCCATAAATCACCATCCATCAAGATTCATCAAGAATAGCAAGCAAAAAAAAGAGCCCTTAGGCTCAATTGATTACGCAGTTGCCGCAGCACTTCGCTATATCTAAATCGGGTACAAACGGCGGATTCTGTGCGACCTCGACCAGTCGTTTAACGCTTTCGCTTGCTCCCCAACGTTTGACCACACCAATAAATTCTTCAACGTCATGGCCGGCCAAATAATGCTTGGGTAGACCGGTATGATCGCTATAAATAATGTCGCCGTCTTCATCACGTTCAACGCCAATGTGATATAGCTCATGCTCTATCAATGCGCAGAAGTCACGGTCAGAAGCTTGTTCGCAGAATGATGCATCAACGGTGATCAGGTAGATAGGTACGAATCCAAACCAGTCGCGCATCTGTTGTTCTTGTCTCGCTTTTTTCCATCCGCCCTGGTTAAACATCACTTTTTCACACTGCCCCAACACCATACGCTTTTTAGCCACGGCGGCAGATGATGCCCAGGCGAATGCTAAAACGGTTTCATCGTCATGCATAAGTTCAGCAATGTGGTCATGATCTGGGTTGTGTAGATCACCGCCAAGCGTTAAGAAGTTTTTAACCACCCATTCCTTTAGATCCACGGCGGGTACCAGTCGAATTGCTTCTTCTTCCTCCGCCTGATCAATAAAGTCAGTCGGTGGGAATGGTCTGATCTGCTCCATGAGCCTTTAACCCTCTTAACCAAGTAGTTGCGCGGCCAATATCAATATCAGCAGGCATGAACTGCATAAACCTGTATCCCATTTCTTCAGCCACATCGTAACGATCCATGCTCCAAGCCTTGGTAGCAAGTTTTCCACCGCGACCACCCGACCATGGACCACCCGCAATTTCAATCAGCATTCGATATTCAACAAGGTGTAAATCAAAACGCCAATGTTTTGTGCTTTTGAAGTGAAAGTATTCTTCATACTTGATTTCCATACGGTCAAGAATTTCCTTGAGTCGTTCAAATGCATCCAGATATTTCTGTGTTGCCTTAGGCAGTGGCCTAGTTCTTGGTTTTGTTTTGATGGGCCTCTTGTTGGTTAGGGCTTTGTATTTTTGAATGTTCATGATTGTCCACGGCGTTTAATTCCGTCGAATTCGGGGGAATTAAAATTTAGGCATTAAAAAACCACCCTAAGGTGGTGGTGTGAAAGTTTACAATCAGCATTGTATTCTTTTCTACTTATGCCTTGCTGACAGTTAGAAATTTATGCTTTTCACACCCCAAATAAAACATCATAAAATACCAACTAATAGATACTAAATGCATGTTTTAAATATCAAAAAATACCAATACGTTTAAAACATAAATTAATACATAATCGCTGCCCACTAAAGCAGCAGAAATCTGACGATGTAAAGACTACTGAACCTTCAAATCAATATCAGGAATAATAGACTGTGGCTTAAATGCAACCTTGTAGTGATATGCGCTCACACCTTTGCTAGTCAACTGCTCAGAAAAATAAGTAACATTGTCAGATATACCAAGGGAGTGTTTTTTATATTCAGAACCACTCGTTTTGCAAGTCACATCGACCTTGCGTTCACTCACGGCGTCAAATGAACATTTTCCCTCAATCGTTAAAATATACTCACCAGTAATGCCATTATAAAAAACAATACGGCGATCTAATTCAAAGTTATCTGCTGCATAAGAAAGGTTTTTCGATGCAACTGCTGCGTCACGCGCACAACCAGTGAATGCTAAGACTGATAACAAGCCAACCATCATTAATTTAATTTTCACACTGCTTTCCTTCAGGCAAATAAAAACCCCGCCGTATAGCGAGGTTAAAGGTATCGAATTTGATAGGTTTAAAATATGGTGGGCCACATCGGGATCGAACCGATTATCTCCCCGTTATGAGCGGGACGCTTATACCGCTTAAGCTTGAGGCCCTTGGTGCGCCCAACAGGAATTGAACCTGTGGCCTATCCCTTAGGAGGGGATCGCTCTATCCAACTGAGCTATGGGCGCTTAAAACAACCCAGCCATGGTGATTTCCACCACAACTGGGCTGAGTACAAGACTTTTCTCTTAAGGGCTACTGAGTGTGTTAAGGGGTCGCCAATCCACATCGTAAACACGCACGTCTTTAGGTGATCAAACCAAGGGTAGTGTTTATACATCAAACTCCGCACCCCTTCTATTCACTTTATTGATCAAATAAAGCGCTTATCAATTTTGGTATGAAAGCCTGATAAGTAGCTCTCGTTTTTTTGCTTGTGTTCGACCACATACAAGCGGATGTGGATTTGGGTTAATGAAACCCAGTCTAACCCTTTACGCCCATATGGTGTGCTGGTGGTAAACCAATGCCAAGGGTTGAGGCAATAAAAAAAGCCCACATTTCTGTGAGCTTCTGAATATCTTTTGGTCAAACTGTAATACGACCAGTATAGTGAAACTATAGCTTAGATTTCACAATAATGAAATCCCTATGCTCTTAATTCTTTGAAAGTTTGCTTTTTATACTTTTCAATTGCTTCTGCAGCGCACTTAATTGACACCTCTAACGCAATTATCATCAGCTTTTCGTACTGTTTCCATGACACTCGGTATACATCAGAACCAATCTGACCGTCTTTAATCCCTGCATAATACAACCGACCTTTGGCTGTGAAATTATCTTCAAGCGCAGGATTTAATGAGAAATCAATAACCATCCCTGCGATCTGCCAAGCCAAGTGATATATCGCAATACCCTCAGGCTCACGGCGCTTATCTTCCTTTGCGCCATCCATCATGATCCGCGCCAAATGATTGCGAATAAACTCATAATCACTTTTTGAAGACTCACCGTAAATAATAACTGACGTAATTGATTTTTCTAGCTGCGTATCCATTGAAGCAATAGCGCCAAGTCTGTCTTGATAGTCCAATGGTTTCTCCCCTGTGCTATGGCCTTCATCACCGAACTGCGGTGACTTCGCTGTAATGCCTTTTGTTAACCACTCAAATTGCTCAAACTTATCCGCTACTGCATTCATGAAATTCCCCTTAAAACTCGCTCAAGTCTAAAATCGTCATAGTTGCCCAATGCACCGCGCCAGTGTCGATGTAGTAACAGTTATCGCGCTTCATTGGTTTCTGCATTACCGTGTGACCCATAAACACAGCATCAATACCTGATACATGGGTGTATTTTTCATTATCCGTATCAACGCGATCTCGACCCCACATGGCTAATTCTGTAGGAAATCGCTTATGCTCAATGATGTGCTTGGCTTGATCAAAATTATTTAAATCATCCTTAAATTCTTGCCAATCATTTTGCTCAATATGACCATGAACAAACCCATACTTTTTACCGTTGTGATTTATCTCTAAAGCAATTGGCAGTGTTTTTAATTTATTAATGACCTCTTGCTGAGTCTGATAATCAAGGTCATAAAACCACTCACCACCATTTTGAATATGGCAATTAAAATAAGAGCGATTTTCCATGCCTCGGATACATAGATCCTCATGATTACCCTTGACTGACGTAAACCACGGTTGGCCCAAGAGCTCAACACACTCCACATTTTGAATACCGCGATCAACCAAATCCCCTACTGCAACAAGTAGATCATTATCAAAATCAAAATTAAGTTCACTCAGGCGGTTCATGAGCAAGTTATAACAACCATGAATATCGCCAACGGTCCAAAGCTTGCCTTGGATTTCTTTATCCCAAACCTTAACCAGACTCATATCTCAACCACCTCAATCCCGTGCACACTCTTCATCAAGTGCTTTTTCAATCGATAAACAGCCAGTTTCTTGGTCGCTGCACTCTTCACATCCTCAACGACCACCCGACCATCTCGCACATAAACAAAGTCTGCTAAATACTTCACCGCAGGCTTACTTCTTGGCTCACTATTAAACTTGACCGACTCAGCAAGCACGAATGCATATTGAGTCTGTAAATCTTTGATCTCCCCTGCACGTTCGAGAATCTGTAACTCTCCGAACCGTCTTGCTTCTTTCTTGCTATCGAAAGCAGTGCCGTTAAGCACCACCTTCTTATTTGCATATTTAGGGCGTTTAGGTCTGGTCATTTTTCCCACTCCTTGCGATCTCGGATATAACCCGCAAGAATCTCTTTAGAGATCTTAGCTCTCTCAATTTTGAAGCTAAAATCACCCTTTTCAATTCGCTTGCTTGTTAGTGCCTTGACGAGATCGATTTCACCCAAAGAGAAGTAAGCTCTCTCATTAAAACCTACTCTGAAAACACCATCAGTCTTGAAGCATTCAACCTTTTCAGCATCTTCAAATTTCTGACGCAACTCTCCGCATTCACCCTCAATAAATCGAACGTCATCCAAACTTAGATTTCTGAAATCTACCGAACAGACTTCCATTAACAACCTAAGATCAATATACCCATCTACAAAACAGCTTTCTAAACGCTTACCTAGATTCATCGAACACCACCAATCAACTTAGAAATGGGCTCCATAAACATCCAAGCCAAAACAAGAATCATGAAACAGACATAAAATATTGAGTCGCTATTTTTCATAAGTACCCTAATGCGTGATGTACGCCGTGCTGTGATGATGCAAACACGGCGAAGATGATGAGCATGATCATGCAGATCAGGAAGTTATTTGGAGTCATGGCGAACATCGCTATAGCAGTAGCAGCCCGTTAGATAGTGACCACACTTTGTGCACTTAACTCGTATAGTTCGAGCAACACCATCAGCCCTATCAACCACAATGCTTTCAGGTTGATTTCCAGAGGTTTGAGCACCACCCAAAACACACTCAACATCACGCCCACAGAAAGCCATATAGGCCACTTGCACAGTTAAATTGCGGTACCCAACACCGTCATCAAAATCGAATAAACGATCGCCGTGAATGTATTTAAGCTGATTGTAGAAATACTGTTGTTCAAACCATGCTTCGAATTTAGATTTCATATAACCTCCGAAAACAGATCAGGCTGCTGAGCAGCTGGATTCAACCATAAGCATTCAGTACGCACGGCGGTACCACGACCTGCAGATATACGAGCACTGGTATCTATGCGATTCCAACCCTTTAAAATGTCGTCATACATTTCACACGGATAACCAGACAACATCACCATTCCTTCTAGCTCGAGCAATGTGTCTAGCAACTCCTGATGATCTTGATCATTCATTTCGTGGCGATAGATGCGACCTGCTTTGGCACCCGCATATCGTGTGTCCATGACATAAGGCGGATCCACATAATGCAAAGTCGTTTCAGCGTCATGATCTTTGAGAATTTGAATAGCTGGGCGATTCTCAATAAGTACACCACTTAGGCGCTGACCAATGATTCCCAAGTGTTCAGGATATGTAGACCATAGTGATTGAGCGGTACCGTATTGACGCTTAGTATCGATTCGAAAACCTGTGATACCTTTTGAGGCCCCTGCTGATCCAAAGCCCATTTGGGCGCGAATGCAGACACGGCGTGCACGCTCGATATTGTTATCCGTTGGCTCCCAGGCATTTTCGAAATCAGCACGGCTGTAAGGCGTTAAAACTAACTGCTCAATAAGCTGATCTCTCGAGCTAGAATCTCGAAGCACTTCGAATAGATTCACAATGTCGCCATCGAGGTCGTTATAAACTTCCGCATACGCACGTGGCTTTTGAAGTAGAACTCCAGCTGCTCCCCCAAATGCTTCTGTGTAACAAGTGTGGTTTGGCATTTGAGCAATAACCCAATGCGCTAAACGGAACTTTCCGCCGTGGTACCGGATGAGTGGATGATCTAGTTTCATGAACATGCCTCCACATCGCGAATGGCTTGAATTGCCGACTTAATATCAATTGCTCGCTCAGGAATAATGTAATCAACATAATCATCAAGAAAGCAGTAAAAGCCATTCCCGTGTAAATAAACATGGGTGTAGCCAAGTCGACGATCTGTAGAGATTAGATTTCGTTTTGCTCTATCTACCCCGCCCAATTTCGACACAATCTCATGCGAATCAACTATGCGCTTTAGGTCTGCACAACAAAGGCCCGCTTGCAACATCATTAGCTGATCAATCGTGTATTCAGGTAAATCAAGAAATGCCTTGGCTTCCCCAATCCCTTTTTCTTTCACAAACTCAAATGCGTTCATGCTGTACCCCTATATTTGCGATTCAGCTCTAAAATTATTTCACCCTGTGTTTTTCCGCTGAATAAAATATTTAATACAAAATCATCATTATTTATTGGCCACTCATCCATCTCATGAGATAGTTTTAGGCTAGATCCATTCGGTTCTGTCGTAATATGAAAATCACAAAACCCCATTGATTCCAGAATGTCATTCAGCTCGCACATTTTCTTGAACGAAACAGTGGAGTGATTTCTATACGATAATAATTTTCGATTTAAAGTTGATTTGTTCACGCTGCACTCCCCACACGCTGATCACCCCAATTGCACTCAACCACAGTCAATCCATCATGTTGAAAACGAGACCAGAGACGGTCGCCTAAATCTTTTTCGAGATCGACAATCGTTAGGTTTGAAATCAGCATTGTTGGCCTACCTGCGTCATAGCGTGCATACAAAACCTTGTGAACCAACTCAAGGCGTTTCTCACGGTCATGCAATCCATACTCATCAAGAATCAACAGATCGTATTGCGTGAAATCGTAGATCACTGATTCTTCAGACTGATCTTTTGTGTTCTTGTCCCAAGCCGACATGATCCTCTGTGCTAGTTCTTCACTTGTGATATAGCGAACATACATACCCTTGTTGAGCAACGTCCGCGCCGTAGCGCAACTTAAATGGGTTTTCCCTACCCCAGTGCTACCTACCATGATTAAGTTTGATCTGCTGCCGCTTATGAATGATTTTGTGTATGTCACACACTGATTGAGTGCGTTGGCTTGGCCTTGGTTGTTCGTATCTACGTTGTAGTTCTTGAAACCTGATTCAGCATGACGTGCTGGAAGCATGGCGCCTGAAAAATGTTTTTCACGAACGATGCGATCAACTTCCGCCTGACGTTCGCTATTCGTGGTTTCAACATCAGACACGGCGCACTTGGGGCAGATTTGATATATACCGGCTTGAACTTTTGCGACCTGATGAGTAGCGCAATACGCCTCCACTGCTTGAAAACCTTTTTTGATCAGAGTCATTGCGTTCATGCGAAGTCCTCAGGTATTTCAGTGTGTCCAGCCTGTCCACTGAATTGCGGTTGATTGGCCCATGCTGCATTCACGTTGCGATTTTGGCTTGGTCGTTGTTGTGACTGGAGTTGCTGCTTCGGTGCATAAATCCCTGTGTAATTTCCAATGATCGAAGTTTCCAAGGATTGATTTGCTAGTTCGCCATAACCGTTGAGTTTTTTCAGAACAAGATTCACAGCGTTTTCAGTGAGTGGTTTTTTCAAGCCGTTGCGCATATCAACAAAACTGTTCCACAGATCACGATTTACGTTCACAGGTAACTCAACCAATTTGGCGTCGAATGAGTTTTTAACTTCCTGTTTTTCGGGTTCAGAAACACGCTCACTTTTTTTATTTATTTTTTTAAACTTTGTAGAGTTGTTTTTGATAGTGATACTTTGTGTGTAAAGAATTTTTACTAGCAAAGGTAAAATATTTTTACTAGCGTAGTTAAAATTTTTAACTAGCAGTGGTAAAGATTTTTTACTACCAATTAGCTGATTTCCATCTAGTAAAATATTTTTACTAGGAAAATTAACAACCAATCCGATGCTTGATTCTTCACCAAGTTTGTAGGTATTTCCGTGGAACGTACTTGCCATTTCCACCACCAAACCAACCTTAATTAGCTCACGAACACACTTGATTACGGTTGGTCTAGATTTACCCGTAATCGCTTCAAACTGGGTTAAAGAGATTGAATCCATCTCTTTATTCCAGCCACGTGTTTTACGGCATATAACAAGATACAGCTTGCATGATGCATCTGAGATCTTACCTAAGACCTCATCAACAAAAGCATTCGGCACCTGAAATGAATTAGGTACAAATTTACTCATTCTGCCACCGCCTTAGGCTTCACATACCCACCAAACGACACAACCGCACCTGAATTCACAAGACTACTGGCAACCTGCTGAGCTAAGTAATGCGTAATACGGAAACACCGTGCCATGTGCTGCGCAAGCTCTTCCTTGGTAATCGCAGCGTTTTTTTCGTCATAGCCTTTGCTGCGTAAATTCCGCTTATTACGCTCAAAAAGCTCATTCAGAATTTTTAATGCTGGTTCGTGGAATGATTGAACGCTTTGAACGTGCCTGGCATCTGGTGCCCCTTGGAAATATGTATTCATAAGGCCACCATTTCAGGTGCAGGCAAACGGCGCCGTGCTTTGAGTTCTGCTGTTGTTGCATGCTTTAGGCCGCTTAATGCAAAACACTGCATAGAAAACACCTTGCGCGGCTGGTGGATATAGCCCTTGCTTGGATCAACACGGTTTAAGCGTGAAAATTCATAAAGCGTGTTATCATCGCCGTGTGTTTTTACAACCATGTCGCCGTAAGTGAAATCGGCAGGCTCAGTGATCAAGCAGTTATTACACTGCTCATCTTTAAACGCCGTACATTTGCCAGCGCATGGGTGTTGTGGTAAATTTGATTTCATGTTCAATGCCTCAAAGTTTTGGATTACTAAAAGCCTGACCTAGACCGTCAGGCTTTTTTAATGTCTTCTGCTGCAATCCCAAGGCTTCCATTGTCTGCCAAGGTTTCTGTGGTATTCCCAAACACCAATCGCATACGATCAAATCTCTGTTTTTCCTTCAGGATTTTTTCAATGACCGCATCGCGCACAAAGTCAGCTTTTGTCTGCTCATCAACCAAAGCCATGTTGTTAATAGCTTCATCCAACTTGTCAGTGAATTTTATGGTGTATGGGTTATCTTGCTTCCCATCAAGAAAGCCAAGTGATCTCGCCATCTGCTTTTCATCTTCTTCTAACATCTGTAGGCTCCGTTTTAGGCTATTAGGGCCTGGTTTTCTGCGCGATGTGTTTCCCACAGAGCCTCTAGATTTTTCCCTAAAGCGTAAGAGAGCCGCTTACCACAAACCCCGCGCTCCAAATCACTTACATAATTTTGAGAACACTTGATTTCAGTAGCGATTTGAGTTTGGGTTAAGCCTTGCTTTCGCAAATCTGCGATCATTACTTGCCATTGATTCATAAAGCCTCCGATATATCCAATTAATATATAGGTTTTCCGATATACAAACAATAGCCAAACCGATTGAATTATGTATCAGAATTCCGATAGTACAAATTTAGGGAAACCCATGGCCACTTTAGGTGAAAATTTAAAAAAGATTCGCAAAGCCAAGAAGATGACTCAAAAGGAAGTTGCTCAGAGGTCTGGCGTAAAGCAGTCTGTAATCTCAGACCTAGAGACAGGTACGGCAAAATCAACAGGATCAATTCTTGAACTCGCTAGCGCTCTAGGGGTAACTGCGGAAGAGCTAAAAAAAGGCGTATCGGATGGCGCTAGTCTTGGTGACTCAGGCTTTAGCAACGTTCGCCTTATAGATGGTGACCTAAGAAGAATCCCTGTGCTTGATTTTGTACAGGCGGGCATCTTTCACGAATCAGGCTATGACGGCATAAATCCTAAGGGTGAAACCTACACGACTTATGTTGGGTGCAAACCAGAGAGTGTGTTCTCACTGGAAGTGTCAGGCCTAAGCATGACCCCTGACTTTTCACCTGGTGATCAGCTCGTTATTGATGCTGCTAAAGAGCCATATCCAGGCTGTTATGTGATTGCGCAGAATGGTAGTCATGAAGCAACTTTTAAGAAGTATCGCGCCGTGGGATATGACGAGCATGGTAGAGAAACCTTTGAGCTTGTTCCACTTAACCCGGACTTCCCTACCATGGATTCAACTAAACAAGAAATTAGAATCATCGGTGTTGTTGTTCAACATTCGAGGCGTTTTGGGAAATAATTTTATTTGAAGAAGGAAGGCATGATGATTGCAACACTTAATAAATCTAAAACTGCGATCTGACGCAGGACTTTTGATCAGTTCGGAATTTTTTTTGGGGTGGATTATGGGTGGTAATAGGGTGTTTCTTAATTCAGATGATGGGAAAAAAATACTAGAAACTCCAAAGTATTTTGAATCACCGATTATCGTATCAAGGGATATAAATAAATTTTCTCTTTATCAGTTCTCAGGGGCTCCAGTTTATGAGACTTCAACTGATCTCAATATTGTTGGATTGAGCATATTTTTGAGAACAAATATTGCGCCAGACTCAATGAAGCATAGCTTTGGATTGGTGCAAAACATAGGTAAAAATAAAAAATGGATATATGATCTATGTATCTACCCCGAACATCAAAGATCTCATGTAGATAGGAAAAAACGTGAAGTATTTTATGGTCCACATGTTCATTGCTTGGATGATTCTTTTGAGATTAATTTAGACTACAGCGTAGATGAATGGGACAGGTGGTTTGGTCTTTTTGCAAAAAATATCAATTTACAGATCAGGTCAGATGATATAATGGGACCTCTTGCAGGGGAGTTGCTACTATGAAGATGCATCTTTCAGATACAGTATTGAACGCTTTTATTCAAAAGTTTTCTGATCAAGAAAACTCTTGTGGCTTTACCCTGCCTCTGGTATTCCCCAATGGCTCTCCAGCTGTGGTATATGCTCACAAGGATACTAGAGATAATATCATTCTAAATGATTGTGGGCTCAATATTCGCCACTTTGAGGAGTCTGTTGGTGTAATTGATTTTGATGCTGTTGAGAAAATAAAGTATTTTTGCAAGATGTATCAGTCAATATCGGTAGCAGGTGGGTGCTTGATCGCAGAATCATCAATTAAGGATCTTGATTTTACTGTAATCGAATACACTGAGCTTCTGGGTAAGCTAATTAACTACCAATACAAACCAAGATCACACCAAGTAATTGATAGTATTTTAGATTCGATTAAGATTGTTCTGGAAAAGAAGTTCTCATCCATTGAAGTTAGCCCTAAATTAATAGGGAGATCTGGAGAGAAATACTCCTTTAATTTTTCACATAACAATACATTTATTGATTATATCCAAGCCGATAAAAATAAAACAAATAATCAATTGAGAAAAATGATTGATACCAAGAATTTAAATACAGATGTGTCATTCAATATTATTATTGATGATATTGAGAATGACAAGTACAAATCTGAACAAGGCATCCTCTCTGATTATGCAATTGTCCAGCGGCTCTCAAGGCTTTTGGTTAGCTAGAGATTAAGGTTGTCATTGTTTAAACCCAACCCGCCGTGTGCGGGTTTTCTTTTGCCTATTAAAGCATATATCTTAAAAAATATCGGATTTTCTATATTAATACAGGATTAGCTATTGACTTAAAATATCGGAAATGCGATATTTGTCACACCAAATACAGAAAAGCCCGCGACTCTCACATCAAACGGGCTTTTCAAAACTGCGAGATCATTATGAACGTAAAAACTAATATCTTCAACTATGCAACGGCGACAGCTGTTTCATGCTCGATAGCGGTAGGTGCATTAGCATTTGCTTATCAACCTGAATTCACTGGATACAACACACCTGCTCCAGTAGTAAACATTGCCCCTGCTGAATTCTCTATTCAGTCATTAAGTATTACAGGCACCAATACTGGTACAACAACCATCGCATTAGATGACTTCATTCTAAACGTGCAATTCACATTTGAAGCGCATCCGGATAGTTATGGTGTACCGGGTTCCGAATACACCGCAGTCGAAATCACAAGCCTTGATTCAATCAATATCACAACAGCTTCAGGCGATGCATTCTCCGACTTCACTGACGCAAATGATCATTACAGCATTAACCAGTTGATCACGGCGTATATCGAAAAGAATCAACTTGTGGAGGCTGTGTAATGTCTAGATTAACCAATGGTTTGCGCAAGCGCATGGCTCAATCTGTTTTGAACAATGCTTTTGAAGTAAAGCAAAAAGAAGCAGAACGCAATCTCCATTTAGTTGGCGATAAATTCCATGCTGATATTTATGGTGCTCATTTAAAAGCAATGCAAAGCCTTCCTAAGAGCTGGCTTCCAATGAACTGGGGAATAAGAATTGCCATTGCTGGTCAAAACCATGATGTGCGGTTCTCAGAACAACGAATCATCGGTAAGGATCATCATTATTACCGCCCTAAATTGTACGCTGGTGACGAGCCTATTTGTATTGAGTTTATTAAAGCCACTGATGCTTGTGACAAGTTAAAAAATGAACGCCAAGCAATGGAGCAAGAGGTTGAAGCCATCTTAAATAGCGTTCAAACATTTAAAAAGCTATGGGAAGTATGTCCAGCATCAAAGTCGATCCTAGAGAAGTTTGAAGCTAAACCCATGACTGCGATGTTGCCTGCAATTCAGTTCGACAAAGTTAATGCCGCCCTTGGTCTACCAGTAGGAGCTGTGTAATGAAAAATTATAACTGTCCTACCTGTGGAAAGATCATCCCTGTTGATCGCTCAGCTATCAAGGCTGGTGACGAAGTTACCTTCTGTAAAGTAACAAACAATGCACGATCTACCCGCTTCTCTTCCAAAGAAGGTGTTGTTTCGGATCGCACTGGTGATGTTGTGATTGTGACGCATAAAAAACAAAGCATCCCAATGCATATATCCGATGTAACACCATCTGATGCGCCAAGTCCTTTGACTTATGCGTTTTGCGGTACCTGTGAATGTGCAAAGGAGGCTGCGTAATGTCTTTAAATATTATTCCAGCCGATCAGGCTTTAAATGTTAATGCAATCATTACCTATATCTATGCAGATCCGGGTATTGGTAAAACATCTTTGGGCTTCACGGCGGATAAAGCCATTTCGTTTGACTTTGACCGAGGTGCTCACCGTACTGGTGAACTCCGTCGCGGCGCTGTTATCCCTGTTCAGCAATGGTCTGACATTGAAAACATTAAAGAACAAGACCTGATGCCTTACAACACAGTGGTAATTGATACCGTTGGCGCAATGCTTGAGTCGATTAAAACTCACCTGCTTAAGACTGCAAATAATCGCCAACAAGACGGTGCATTAAAACTAAAAGCTCAAGGCTTGGCGAATATGAAGTTTAAGCAATACATCAATACGTTGCTGAGTTTTGGGAAAGATGTCGTGTTTATTGCCCATGCTTCTGAGGACCACAGTGGCGAGAAGATTGTTTATCGACCTGAGCTTGGCGGTAAAAACCGAAATGAGCTATATCGAATTGCCGACATCATGGGATACCTAACAACGGTCACCACAAGTGAAGGTAAAAATGCTCGCGTTATTAACTTTACGCCCTCCCCAACACATCACGCTAAAAACTCGGGCGCATTGGGTGGTGAGACTGGTGAGGTTTGGCTACCTGATCTAGCGACCAATCCAACATTCTTGGCTGACCTTATTAAGCAAGCTAAAGATCACATCAATACTCTAACCCCTGCTCAGGTTGCATCCAATAAGGCGCTTGAGGATTTCGATAACTGGAAGCAAAGCTGTGAAGAAGCAATGCATGCAGGTGATTTGAATCAGCTCACTGAAACTTTGAAGCTAGACAGAGAGCACGTGTATTACCAAAACATGCGCCAGGTAATGTTGGCCCGAGCCAAAACCCTTGGCTGTAGCTTTGATGTTCCTCGCGATACATGGATCAGCCCTAAAGAGTTTATGGCCATTACTGATGCTCAGCGTGATGAACTACAGGCATTTATTAATGAACGCGGTCTAGACGCTAAAACCGTTTGTGAACACTTTGGTATCGATGCACTAACTGCAATTGATCAAAACGTATTGGGTAACGCAAAAGCCGAAATCGAAAAACTTGCACAAGAGGTAAATGCAGCATGAATAATTTAATCACGCCTCAAGAGGCCTTTAACGCAATGGTTGCCGGCAAGAACATTCTATGCCGCGCCGTGGGTGAATTGATGGATTTCGATGATATCGAACGGTTTCCTGCCACGATTTTCGCTAAGACCGGTTATGAATTTTGCATCAAGCTCGACATGATTGAAGTTGCTGGTATTACGTTTACTAAGCCGCTTACGCTTGAGGAAATTCAGGATGGTGATGATGTATATATCGTCAACACTTACGGATCAACTGTTTATATCGCTGAATTTGGAAAACAAACATGTCATGCCTTGATTGAGTCTATTAATAACGGCTTTGTTCAGCGTGATTGTGAGAATGCACGGCGGCAGATGCAAGCCATGTGTAAATGTTTGGGTCGCGAGTCGAGTGGTGACTTTACTGCGGTTCGACTTGGTGATGAAAAACCCAAAGCCACTCGTAAGACTAAAGCTCCTGTTGTGGCTAATAAGAATGTCCAAATTACCGCATCAAATGATGCTGTAGAAAAGACATCTCAAAGCAGTATCCAAATAACTGCAGTCGATAAAACAGTTATTCAAGAAGACAATCTTGTTACTTTTGATGATGCTAAAAATCGGTTTAATCATGAAAAGTCATTGCGTGATCGTATTACCGCAGCTTTAACAATTGGTGATCTTGAAGCGCTATTGCCTGAGCTGCAGCAGCTTCACGGCGAATCTGGGCACATGATCATGAGTCAGTATGAGCAGCGCAAAAAGGAAGTTAAGCGCCTAGAAATATTGGCAGACCTGCTTGAAATTATTGCCAATGCTCAAACGCCTGCCGTAGCTAATGCGCAAATTCGCTATGCCCGAGACTGGACTGTTGAACAGCAAGTGCCTTTGCAAAAAGCAATTAGCAAACGACTCTGTGAATTAGCACCTGTTGAACACGAGATGCCACCAACACTCATGGATCGGATTAAGAGTGCACCCGATCTTACAACACTAGATATTTTAGAGGTTGATGTGGGTGCTCGAAGTGCGGAAATGCAGCCGAAATTCATGGCCGAGATTGTGAAGCGACGCCGTGTGCTTGAGGGGGAAGTTGCATGAGTACCCCTATCGATCTAAATGCGGCTCTATTCGCACAGCTTGAGCGATTGAGCAATCCCGATCTGCGTGGTGAAGATCTCGAAGCTGAGTTACAACGCACAGACGCAATTGAAAAAGTAAGTGAGCAGGTAATCAAGAACAATAATATGCGCCTAAGTGCCGCAAAACTTGTTGCTGAATATCGTGGGATTAAAAATATTGATGCTGTGGAAATTCCACAAAATCTAATCGGGTGAATCATGGCCAAAGGTGTAGCAATTAAATACACGCCTGAGCAGTTAGCTTTTATTGAAGCTAACTGTACTTTAGAGCGAAAAGCGTTAGCTGAATTAGTTAACTCAAAATTTAATACAGAACTTACAGTCGATCAAATTAAAGCACTGTGTACACGTAAGAAATGGAAAACAGGTCGCACCGGTCTTTTTGCTAAAGGTGCTACTTCTTGGAATACTGGCACCAAAGGCCGATGTAAGCCAAATAGTGGAAGCTTTAAAAAGAATCAGGATGCATGGAACCACAAACCTATTGGCTTTGAAAGAATCTGCAGCAAGGATGGGTATGTTTTTATCAAAACCGCAGAGCCAAATACTTTTGAGCTGAAGCATCGTGTCGTATGGGTACAGCACAATGGTCCGGTACCAAGTGATCATGTGGTGGCTTTTAAAAATTTAGATAAAACAGACTGCAGTATTGAGAATCTAGTTTTATTAAGTCGATCTGAGTTAGTTCGATACAACCAGACATTTAGACGATTAGCCACACCATTGAATAACGCATCTTGCATTTTATTAGCCAGGCTTAAAAGCAAAAAACATGCACTGCAAAAGGTGATTTCATGAAAAAGGAGCTCGAAGTAATCAAGGTTATTAATCACCTCCCTGCTGATCTGTGTGCCCCATTCATCCAGTGGATGTTGAATGGTGGCCATGAGCCAAATAGCAAGAAAGGTTGTGTGACTCTAAAGCGTGGCCAGAATGTAGCGAAGATATTTCACGGCGAAGATGTAGAACCAAGTTATGAAATGAATGCTTATTGTGTTGAGCGCTTTGAATTGTTTTCTCGGCAGTACTTTAAGGTCGGCAAAAGTCTTATTGATTCACTTAAAAGCCAGGCGGTAATCACGCTTATCGATGCCCGCCGTGAATTTAATATTAGTTATTTGAGGGTGGCGTGATGGAAATTAATCAATTAAAACCTGTTGATGTTGTACGTAATGATTATGGCTCATGGTCACATCCCGAATTCGATAAGTACTGGGAAGCCAATTTCAATGATGCGGAGGGTTGCTCTAACGAGCAGTGGGATGAGCTAAAGCGTTACTTCAATATTGAAACTTTCCAAATCTCACTCGAATTAGATAATTACGATCAATGGGAAAAATATGGTGATGGTGGCGATCTAAGTGACTGGAATCCTGAAAAACCTGTGGCTAGTGGGGATTGGTTCTTGATGCTTATTTATGGCAATGAAGATGGTGCTTTTGCGGAATGGGCCAAGGAGAAAGTAGCATGATGGATATTCAGAAAGAACGCCCTGTATTTGATGCATGGCACTACCAAGACTGGAAATCGAATATCGCTGCTAATATTGATGAAAGTGAATATCTCGAATGGTACCAGCGTATCTATTCACACTTCAGTACGCAGCAAGAACGCGAATTACAGTTTAAAACTTGGTTAGCAGCTAAAACCCAAGCAGTACCTGATGGCTGCATTATTGCTCCAAAGCTTTCAGCCAACTACTTATTTAATAAGATTCCTGAGCTTGGTTTTTTACACCAAGATCAAAAGGATACTGTGCTATATCACTTAAATTACATGGCTTGTGAGTTTAAGGAGTCTGCAAAGCAATTCGTTTTGGATGACCACAAGCAGCAAAGGCAATTAATTGAGAGTGAGATAGGTACTCAACATCGAACTGATTTTGCAATCATTAATCAGACAATAGCTTTGGTTGATCTCTTAACATCATCAATGAGCCGTTTTCAGCGTGATCCCCAGAGTACCCTATACCCTTTTGAATCTGAAAATCCTCGTGTTAAAGAGTGGTGGCGTACAGCTTGTGAAATTCAAGAACTACTAACAGATACTGATCCTGAAAACTGTGATTTTGAGGAATACAAAGCAATGATCGAAGCTGCGGAGGAAGATGAATGAAACGACAAGTATTTAAAAAAGCCGTTGGCGGTTGGTGGCCATGCGAAGAGCAAGTTTTAAAAACAATGCTTAAAGATCGCCACCCAGTTCATTTTATTGCTGAGGTTCTTGGTCGTGACCGTATGGGAGTTCACGCAAAAATTGCAGTTATGCAAAGGCAGCAAGAAAGAAATATTATAAGGAAGGTTGCGTGATGGATATTCAAAAAAAGCAAGCACGTTGGTTAACTGAAAAGCCTTTGTTTGAAGCTGAATTCATTTTTACAGCCCTGTTGAATAATGTTGAATTCAATATTAAAACTGGCGATTTTGATGTTACTCAGGACTGTCCAGAAAGTGACAGAGAATTGACTCACGAAGTTGTAAATCATAGTTGGGTAATGTGGCTAAGAGCCAAGGCGAGCGCCGTGCCAGAGGGCTTTGTTTTGGTGCCAAAAGAGTGCTCAGACGAAATGGC
Organism: Acinetobacter pullicarnis; assembly: GCF_006352475.1. NCBI lineage: Bacteria > Pseudomonadati > Pseudomonadota > Gammaproteobacteria > Moraxellales > Moraxellaceae > Acinetobacter > Acinetobacter pullicarnis. The sequence goes on along the minus strand of NZ_VCMZ01000001.1, from coordinate 1,241,025 downwards.
CGAGATAATTGCAATCACCGCCAAGGTGTGTGGCGGTATTGCTGGTGATGTTTATGATGCTGTTGTAAAGCAGGCTGTGATTGAAGCGCGGGAGCCAACCAATGACTAAGCAATGCTACGAATGCAAAGTTGAAGTTGAGGATTCTATTTGCCCTCAGTGTCAATCTGACGCTCATGTATTGAACCTAGATAATCCAATGGATGCTTTTATAGCGCACGGCGGTTTTGATCAGATGCTCAATGCCGCTATTGAGAATTTACCTGAAAGTGTGGTGCGGAGTTTGGGAGAGGTGAGCTGATGGGTGTGGTACTGGATCTAACAAATACTGAGCGTCGAATTTCGACAGCTGAATTTGCATTGCGTATGAATATTTCGGAAAAAGAATTGTATGCTCGGATTAAAGATGGGCGCGTGCTTGAGCCGCGTAAAGATGGCCGTAAAAACTTTTGGTTAAATAGCTATGTGCTTTCTTGTATCGTGATGGATTGTGATGAAGATCAGCAAGTGCTGAGCGCGTGAGTAGACATAAAAAAGGCCACTAATTGAAGTGGCCTTTTTTTACAGTCAAACATTTTGTGAGTAAGACTGTGAGTAACAATACGCACAACCAATATAATTAACTATAAATATCAATAGGTTGTAGTATAAATGGGCGGTTTACATCATGCCGCCCATACCGCCCATGCCACCCATATCAGGCATAGCAGCTTTGTCTTCTGGGATATCTGTAATCATGCATTCAGTCGTCAACATTAGACCAGCAACAGATGCTGCATGCTCTAAAGCAGAACGTGTTACTTTCGCTGGATCAAGAATACCCATTTCTAGCATATCGCCATAAACGCCAGTTGCTGCGTTATAACCGTAGTTACCTTCGCCTAATTTAACAGCGTTAATCACAACCGATGGCTCATCACCCGCATTGGCGACGATTTGACGAAGTGGTGCTTCGATTGCGCGGCGCAAAATATTTACACCCGCAGTTTGGTCATCGTTAATACCTGTTAGGTTATCAAGCGCTTGTACTGCACGAACCAGTGCAACACCACCACCTGCAACCACACCTTCTTCAACCGCAGCACGTGTTGCATGTAATGCATCGTCAACACGGTCTTTTTTCTCTTTCATTTCAACTTCAGTTGCAGCACCAATTTTGATTACAGCAACACCGCCTGCTAATTTAGCAACGCGTTCTTGAAGTTTTTCTTTGTCATACTCTGAAGTAGATTCTTCAATTTGAGCACGGATTTGTTGTACGCGATCAGCGATTTGAGCTGCATCACCAGCACCATCAACAATCACAGTATTTTCTTTAGATACAGTCACTTTATGTGCAGTACCAAGATCTTGTAATGTTGCTTGCTCTAAAGACATGCCCACTTCTTCAGAAATAACATTTGCGCCAGTCAAGATTGCAATATCTTGCAACATTGCTTTACGACGATCACCAAAGCCTGGTGCTTTAACTGCACATACTTTGATAATACCGCGCATGTTGTTTACAACAAGTGTGGCCAATGCTTCGCCTTCAACATCTTCTGAAATGATCAAAAGTGGTTTGCCAGTTTTAGCAACAGCTTCTAAAGTTGAGATCAATTCACGGATATTACTGATTTTTTTATCAACCAATAAGATGAATGGGTTTTCAAGTTCAGCCGTTAATGTATCTTGCTTATTGGCAAAATATGGTGAGATATAACCACGGTCAAACTGCATACCTTCAACAACGTCAAGCGAGTCTTCGAAGCCTGAACCTTCTTCAACAGTGATCACGCCTTCTTTGCCTACTTTTTCCATTGCTTCAGCAATCAGCTTACCAACAGTTTCATCTGAGTTTGCAGAGATTGAACCCACTTGTTCAATCGCTTTAGTGTCAGAAGCAGGTTTTGCAGTTGCTTTAATATTTTCAACAACCGCACGAACCGCTAAGTCGATCCCGCGTTTTAAATCCATTGGGTTCATCCCTGCTGTTACAGATTTGATCCCTTCATTTAAAATCGCTTGTGCAAGCACAGTCGCAGTTGTTGTACCGTCGCCTGCGATATCATTGGTTTTTGAAGATACTTCGCGCACAAGTTGTGCACCCATATTTTCAAATTTATCGGCAAGAACGATTTCTTTAGCAACCGTAACACCATCTTTAGTGATGTGTGGTGCACCGAATGAACGGTCGATGACAACGTTACGGCCTTTTGGACCAAGCGTTACTTTTACAGCATCTGCAAGTGTGTTTACACCAGCAATCATTTTACTACGTGCTGAATCACCAAATTTTACGTCTTTAGCTGACATACTCAACTCCAAATATTTTAATTTTTACAAACGTTAAGATTAATTAGCGGCAGATTAGCCTTCTAATACAGCTAAAATGTCTGACTCTTTCATAATAAGAAGTTCTTCACCATCGACTTTTACAGTTGTGCCCGCATAAGTTCCGAATAAAACTTTATCACCCACTTTTATGTCTAATGCACGAACGCCATTTTCAGTAATTTGACCATTACCAACTGCCAATACTTCACCTTGAGCCGGTTTTTCAGCAGCAGATCCTGGTAATAAAATACCGCCAGCAGTTTTAGTTTCCTCTTCAACACGACGAATAACTACACGATCATGTAATGGGCGAATGTTGCTCATAAATAACTCCATCAGACTTAGTCTATTTAGATTTGCTGATAACGACTTGTCTTATTCCATTGGTCATTATCAAAATAATTTCATGACACTTTGGTGGGGATGAAAAAAAACGCTTCAAGGGTTAAATCAATTTTTTTTTATTTTTTTGAGTTATTTTTACCCATCCATCCACAATCTCGCGAAGTAAATGATTATTCATCATTTTCCAAAAGAAACTGTTGTCGTTTTTCATCATAAAAATAATGTTGGATCTGCCCACTATTATGAATGACATTAAAGCTATTTGGTGTTTTTTTATAATGGCGATGTGAGGTCGCAGTTCCCGCATGAATTTCATAGACTGGATGGCTTAAACCAAGTTGATAGAGTTGATTTAAATCGTAGGCTTCAGCAACATGTAAATGTCCGTGGAGTAATGCAAATAAATCATGCTGTCCCCACCGTTCTAATGCAGACTGTGCCAATACTGGACAGTCTTTGACATGATGATGATCAAGATGCCCTGTATAAAAAGGTTGGTGACTCACGATGATTTTCATTTTATTTTTAGGAGCTTGTTGCAAGATCTGATCGACTTGATCGATTTGCTTTTCTGAGACTTCCCCCTTGGTATGATAACGGGGACGCACCGTATTTAGACCGATCAAATAAAAATGTTCGGTTTCCAAATTTTGTTCCAGTGGTCCAAAGAAAAGCTGATAATAACCAAATGGTTGAAACACTCGCTTCCAAAGATGATACAGCGGAATATCGTGATTCCCAGGCACTACAAAATAAGGAACATCTAAAGCGTCTAAAAACTGCTTACACGCAAAAAACTCACGTAAACGTGCGCGCTGCGTTAAATCACCACTGATTACAACAACTTCAGGCTTATACTCAAAACAAAATTGTTGAATTGCGGCAATAGGGCCTGCTCTCTCCGTACCAAAATGTAAATCAGACAGATGAATCAACATAAGGCACCATAACGTTTAAAGCAGAATGTTCTACATGAATTTTTAAAGGGGGAGTCATTTCAACGATTTCGCCATCAATTGCGACACTTAATTGGGCTTGTTCCGCATCAACAATCACTTGCTGTGCACTAAAACTATGTACGTCTGATGCTTCATCGATTTTCCCACGAACCAACTGTAATAAGCTTTTGAACAGAATCAGCTTATCACTTTTTGCCATAACGACACCAGCAACCCGCCCCTCTTTCGCGCACTCAGCAACTTTTAAGTTCAGATCGGCCAATTGCAATTGATTATTGCCAAAGAAAATTAATGGGGTTTCTAAGCTATAAATCTCTTGATCAATCTGGAGCTCAAGTTTTAATTCCTGATGCTCCCGAATGAGGACATCTAGACCAGAGGTATAGGCATGTAAGGGGAAACGACCAAATTTCTGATTATATAATTCTCTTTTTTGAATAAATAACGGATATAAACCCAAACTGGCATTATTTAAATAAATCTGATCATTAATTTTTGCGACATGAATAGCCCGTTTAACCCCTGTCGCTATTACTTCTGCCGCTGCCATTAAATCCAGAGGAATATCTAATGCTCGCGCAACATAATTAAAAGTCCCCATCGGTAGAATACCCATCGGGACTTTTAAGTGTAATAAGCGCGCTGCAACGGCATTTAGGGTTCCATCGCCACCTGCCGCAACAACAATACCAGGATGATCTAAATCAGCATGCCTTAATAATACTTGTTGCATCATTTGATCAAAATCTTGATGGTTTGAAATTACAAATTGCATGACAGAAAAGCCCCGTTCTGCCCAATAGCAAACCATTTCCTCTAATATTTTATTGTTTGCAGCGGAATGAAACCCCGATTTTTCATTATAAATGAACGATAAGTTGAGCGCGTTGTTGGTCATGGACGTCATTTAATGGAAACAATTAGAGAAATTTAGACCAATTAACACCCGATTAAAAGCACATCCATGTAAAAAAGCAATTTCCAATCTGAAATATCTTAAATTTCTAGATGGACAGCCTCAATATGAGGCAAACCTATGTTTTAACTTATAATTTTAATAAGAAATAACACACATACATGAAATAAATAACAAAATACAATGGGTCGATATTACTCAATCCCATTGATATACAAGAACTTAAACACAACACCGCTACAAATGTTTATTCGCGATCAAGCCTTATTTTTTTTTATTATTTATGCTTTAATATAGCCACTTTTTTTCATACTTAAATCTGGAGCTTATTTAATAAGTTTCGGATTATTATTTGTGCATTGTATTGCACACATTTGAGATAGGCCTCACCATGACCCAAGTGAACGCACCAGAGTTCGTTCGTCACCCTAAGCTTATTGCATGGGTTGAAGAAATTGCTAAATTAACGAAACCAGCGAAAATTGAATGGTGTGACGGTAGCGCAGAAGAATATCAACGTCTTATTGACTTGATGATCGCTAACGGCACCATGCAAGCATTAAACAAAGAAAAGCACCCTGGCTCTTATTTAGCGAATTCTGATCCGTCTGACGTCGCTCGTGTTGAAGATCGCACTTTCATCTGCTCCCAAAATCAAGATGATGCTGGCGCTACCAATAACTGGGAAGCTCCTGCAGAAATGCGTAACCGTTTAAATGGTTTATTCGATGGCGCTATGCAAGGCCGTACCATGTATGTGGTTCCATTCTCAATGGGTCCACTGGGTAGCCACATTGCGCAAATCGGAATTGAAATCACCGATTCAGCTTATGTTGCTGTAAGCATGGCAAAAATGGCACGCATGGGCAAAGCTGTCTATGATGTCCTTGGTACTGATGGCGAATTCGTTCCATGTGTACACACCGTTGCAGCACCATTAGCTGAAGGCCAGAAAGATGTTTCTTGGCCTTGTAATCCTGAAAAATACATCGTGCATTACCCTGAAACACGTGAAATCTGGTCATATGGCTCAGGTTATGGCGGTAATGCATTGCTTGGTAAAAAATGTCTTGCGCTACGTATCGCCTCTTCTATGGGCCGTGCACAAGGCTGGTTAGCTGAACACATGCTGATTTTAGGTGTAACAAACCCACAAGGTGAGAAACACTATATCGCTGCTGCATTCCCTTCTGCTTGTGGTAAAACCAACTTTGCAATGTTGATTCCACCAGCGGGTTATGAAGGTTGGAAAATTGAAACTGTCGGTGACGATATTGCTTGGATTAAACCAGGTGAAGATGGTCGCTTATATGCAATCAACCCAGAAGCTGGCTTCTTCGGTGTTGCACCAGGTACCAATACTAAAACCAACCCGAACTGCATGGCAACCATGCATAAAGACGTAATCTATACAAACGTTGCGGTCACTGACAACGGTGAAGTTTGGTGGGAAGGTCTAACCAAAGAAGCGCCTGCAAACCTGACCAACTGGAAAGGCCAACCGCATACTGGCAGCGAAAAAGCAGCACATCCAAATGCACGCTTTACTGTTGCAGCAAGCCAATGCCCTTCTATTGATGCTGACTGGGAAAATCCAGCTGGTGTTCCAATCTCAGCATTCATCTTCGGTGGTCGTCGTGCAGACACAGTGCCATTAATTTCAGAAGCTTTTGACTGGGTTGATGGTGTTTATAAAGCAGCAACCATGGGTTCTGAAACAACTGCAGCCGCAGTTGGCCAACAAGGTATTGTTCGCCGCGATCCATTTGCAATGCTTCCATTTACTGGCTACAACATGGCTGATTATTTCAACCATTGGTTGGAGCTTGGTGAAGAAGTTGCACCAAAAGCTGCTGCAGCTGGCAACAAATTACCAAAAATCTTTAATGTAAACTGGTTCCGCCGTGATGCTGAAGGCAACTTTGTTTGGCCTGGTTTTGGTCAAAACATGCGCGTACTTGAGTGGATCATTGATCGTTGCGAAAACCGTGCTGATGCGACCGAGACACCAATTGGTCTTGTTCCAACTTACGAACAACTAAATTGGGAAGGCATTGAGTTCTCTAAAGAGCAATTCAATACCGTTACCTCACAAGACAAAGATCAATGGATTAAAGAGATTGAAAGTCACACTGAGTTGTTCTCAAAACTTGGTGAGCGCTTACCAAAAGCATTAAAAGATCGCCAAGATCAACTCCTTGCCGCTGTTAAACAATCAGTTTAAAGCACAGCATAAGATGAAAAAGGTCGCTTCGGCGGCCTTTTTATTGCCTGCTTAAATACACCGAAAAACAACGCTCTCCATGCACTTTTGATAAGCGAAATTTAAAAACAAAAAAAAAGCCTCAAAAGAGGCTTTTTTTAGGTGCAAAGATTATTGCGCAGCAGCTTGTGCAGCAGCAACTTCTTCAGCAAAGCTCATTTCAGCTTTTTTCTCAATTCCTTCACCCACTTCGAAGCGAACGAATTGAACAATTGTTGTTCCTGCAGCTTTAAGTGCATCAGCAACTTTCTTTTCGTTGTCCATAACGTACATTTGACGCTCAAGTACAACTTCATTCAAGTATTTTTCAACTGAACCAGTAACCATTTTTTCAACGATATTTGCTGGTTTACCAGATTCAAGTGCTTTCGCTTCAGCAATTTCTTTTTCTTTAGCGATCAAGTCAGCTGGAACTTGTTCAGCCGTTACAGCAACTGGATTAAACGCAGCAATATGCATTGCAACGCCTTTACCTGTAGCCGCATCACCAGCAAAAGAAACTGCTACACCGATACGTAGACCGTGCTTATAAACTGCAAGGTTTTCACCTTCAAGGATAGTAGCGCGACGTACTTGGATGTTTTCACCGATTTTTTGAACAAGTGCAATACGCGCTTCTTCAACAGTGCTACCGTCTTGTAACTTAAGATCAACAATTTTAGCAGCATCAGTTTCATTTGCAGCCAAAGCAGCAGTTGCAACTTGATTAGAGAAGTTCGCAAAGTTGTCATCTTTAGCAACAAAGTCAGTTTGACAGTTAACTTCAAGTAAAATTACTTTGTTACCATCCTGAACAATTGTGATTGCGCCATCAGCAGCAATGTTGCCTGCTTTTTTAGCCGCTTTCGCTTGACCAGATTTACGAAGATTATCAATCGCAACTTCAACATCACCATTTGATTCTGTTAATGCTTTTTTGCATTCCATCATCGCAAGACCAGTACGGTCACGTAATTCTTTTACCATGCTTGCACTAATAGTGACAGTCATGTTGTTCTCCTAAATACGGTAAAAAATCAATCTGTTCAACAGAAAACGGCCCAAAGTATAACCTGGGCCGTTTTGCCTAATCGACGCTTAATTTGTCACCATAATAGCTTCAAATAATGACAAAGCTGCGTCAAAACGCATTAAGCCTCTGGTGCTGCTTCTTTAGCAACGTCTTCGCTTTTCGCTTGAGCATTTGCTTGAGTCTGAGCATATTCTTTACCAGCAATAATCGCATCAGCCATAGAAGAAGCATACAAAGTTACAGCACGAATCGCATCGTCATTACCTGGGATAACGTAATCTACGTCATCTGGGTTTGAGTTAGTATCAACGATACCAATCACAGGAATACCAAGGTTTTTCGCTTCTTTAATTGCAATTGCTTCGTGATCAACGTCAATTACAAATAATGCGTCAGGTAAACCACCCATGTTTTTAACGCCGCCTAAACCACGTTCAAGTTTGTCCATTTCACGAGTACGTTCTAAAGCTTCACGTTTAGTAAGCTTAGCAAAAGTACCGTCAGTAGATTGACTTTGAAGTTCTTTTAAACGGTTGATTGACTGGCGTAATGTTTTCCAGTTAGTCAACATACCACCTAACCAACGGTGATCAACATACGGTTGACCCGCACGTTGCGCTTGTTCACGAATGATGTTAGATGCAGCGCGTTTAGTACCAACGAATAATACTTTATTCTTTTTGCTTGCTAGATTGTTGACAAAGTTCAACGCATCATTCAAAGCAGGAACTGTGTGCTCTAAGTTGATGATGTGAATTTTGTTACGTGCACCAAAAATGTATTCACGCATTTTTGGGTTCCAGAAACGTGTTTGGTGACCAAAGTGCGCGCCAGCTTGTAGAAGGTCGCGCATGCTTACGTTGTAATCTGCCATTTTCTTTACCTTTAAGTTTGGGTTAGGCCTCCATATGTCCGCATTCTCCACCTTTTAAAAAGGCACCCAGAGTAATGTGACGACATATGTGCGGATTTTTACACCAATTTTGTTTACAAATACTCACAACAAATATAATCGTTAAAAGCATTTGATAAATTGGGCGGCTATTTATACCATAGTCACATACAAATTTCCAAAAGTTTTTAAAGATCATGAACAGTACTTATCAAGCGCCGCGTCGATTAATCAAAACAGCAGATGAAATTGAGAAAATGCGTGTGGCGGGAAAATTAGCGGCAGAAATTCTGGATATGATTAAACCGCACATAAAAGCGGGTGTGAGTACCTTAGAACTCGATACCATTTGCCATGACTATATTGTCAATACGCAAAATGCCATTCCTGCCTGTTTAGGTTATGGGGCGGCTCCAGGCCGTAATGCTTTTCAACATACTATCTGTACCTCGGTTAACCATGTGGTTTGTCACGGTATTCCATCTGAAAGCAAGATTTTGAAAAATGGTGACATCTTAAACATCGACGTCACCGTTATTAAAGATGGTTACCACGGCGATACCAATATGATGTACGTCATTGGAGAGACCTCAATTTTGGCCAACCGCCTGTGTAATGTTGCACAAGAGGCCATGTATCGTGGTATCGCCACAGTTAAGCCAGGTTCGAGTATTGGTGACATCGGCCATGCTATTCAGAAATACGTTGAATCTGAACGCTTTAGCGTTGTTCGTGAATATTGTGGTCACGGTATTGGTACCGTTTTCCATGATGAGCCGCAAGTTTTACATTATGGTCAAGCAGATACTGGCATGATTTTAGAAGAAGGCATGACCTTTACCATTGAGCCGATGGTGAACGCAGGTGTTTGGCAAACCCGCCTCATGGGTGACAAATGGACTGTTGTCACCAAAGACCATAAACTTTCTGCTCAATATGAGCACACGCTTGTGGTTACAGCAACGGGGGTCGAAATTTTAACCGCACGCCCAGACGAAGATTTATCGCGCTTCACTGCTTAGAACTTAAACTCAGAAATTAAGCTGAGCGCATCCATCATTTTTTTCGTAATCAAATCCGCTACCGATTCAGCATTAGATGTGTAGCGGATTTTTTATTGAGCTTCTGCTCAATAACATTGTAAATATTTCGGCCACTTTCCCCGACCAGAGGATTTGAGTTTTATGTCATTATCTTTCGGCCATCTAAAGATCCCTCAATAAAGGTCACGCGCATATTTTCACACTAAAATATGATTTTGTTGGGTTCACGTACAAACTAGGGTGACAATTCTAAATTAAATTCTAAGAAACAAACACTTTTTAAAAAACTCCAATAAAAAGACACATTCATTTCAGAACAAAATTTCAAATAATAGGACTCGAATAAAAACCAACGATTGGACACGGAGTCCATAATTATGAGCAAATCAATATTCCCTTTAGCGCTGTCCTTAGCCGCATTCCCCCTCCTAGGCTATGCTGCTGATTCACCTTATTTTAGTTTTAAAGATGGTGATCATTTTAAACGTTTTTCAATCTCAGCAGGATGGTTACATGCAGCCCCTCAAGGCAGTGCCAACAATTTTAATACCAGCACACTGGTGAATAATGGCGATTACAAAGTGGGTGACGTACAACTTAACTCTGTGACCAATGCCATTGCACCAACAGCAGCAGGTAATGCAGCAAAAACGAAATTGCTTGGTGTAACCAGCATTGGTCAAACATTAGGCTTAATAAACAACGGTGTACTTACCGCTGATATGAGCGGTAAAGTGAATATTAATAGTCTAGAAAATTGGAATAGCCCAAACACTGGTTTAGAGGCAGAAAGTGTTGATACTTTGGGTATTATGGCCAATTACTTTTTTACAGATCACTGGTCATTAGAATTAAAAGCCGGTATTCCGCCCAAAGTCGATATTCAAGGTAAAGGGCAAATCTACGCGCCGCTATCGGGCACAGCCACACCTAAAGGAGAAATTAGCACCCCTATCATTGGCTCAATCGCCAATACATTAATTGATGGTATCGGTGATATTCCACTCGACACACAAATCCCCGTGACCAATCTTGCCCAAGGTTCTCGTGCAGCTTCTGTCCGCGCGTGGTTACCTGCGGCCGAAATCCACTATCAATTTGGTAAGTCAGGCGTTAATAAATTTCGTCCCTATGTCGGCGCCGGTGTTTTATATGCCTATTTTGATGATGTAAAACTCAATAGCGGCATTGAAGCTGATCTGGTCAATGCCGGGCATAAAATTCAAAATATATTGAATAATCAAGCTGGTGCAGCGCTCGATGGCAAGCTTTCTTCTGCTGACCCACGGGTTAAAGTAAAAACCACCAATAGCATCGCCCCCATTGTTACGATCGGTGCAACGTATGACTTTAATCCCAACTGGTTTGCAGTCGGGTCAGTCTCTTATTCAAAAATGAATAATGAAGCGCAAATTACAGTCACTGACAATAATACAGGCAATGTGCTGGTTCGCTCAAAAACCAAAATTGATATTGACCCCATTATTAGCTATATCGGGATTGGATATCGTTTTTAAATCAACCATCTGGGTTGTTGATTTAGCCCCAATAAACCAATAACCCAATACTTTTAATTCATCTATATAAGCAAACTGCATCCACTAAAACTGATAAGTAACTTGATTGGCCTTTAATGATAAAAACTGATTACACAATAAATAATTAAAATTAATCGACTGATAAATAAAATAATATAAGGTCGCAAGCAAGTGTATATCTCTTTACAATAACAATACTTGCTTATCTATGGACGGATTATGCCTGCCATTCATCATTCTAAATATACCTATACCAAACCCATGATTTACATGCTTATCGGCAGTGCACTGATTTTAGCGCTTTCACTGGGGATACGGCATGGCTTTGGACTTTATTTGGTTCCCATGAGCCACGAGTTTGGTTGGAGCCATCAAGTCTTTAGCTTAGCCATTGCGATGCAAAACCTAATTTGGGGCGCAGTACAGCCATTTACTGGTGCACTTGCCGACAAATATGGCAGCAAAATTGTCGTGATTACAGGGGGAATTCTCTACTGTGTCGGCTTATTGCTCATGGCCATCAGTTCGACCAGTTGGTTACTCAACCTCAGTACTGGTTTAATTATCGGTTTTGCTTTGTCCGCAACCTCGTTCTCAGTGCTGCTCTCTGCTGTCGGTCGTGCAGTTCCGCCTGAAAAACGAAGTATGGCAATGGGGATTGCCAGTGCCGCAGGCTCTTTCGGCCAATTTATTATGCTGCCAACTACATTGTTATTATTACAAAATATTGGTTGGTCAGCCGCTTTGGTGGTCAGCGCGATATTGGTTGCATTGATCGTTCCACTGGGTTTTTTACTCAAAGCACCAATGTATGTCGATCCCAATACTGCACACCATCCCGTTAAGCCACAACTCGGCTTTAAACAGATTTTAAAAATTGTTCGAAACCATAGGCCATTTTGGTGGTTAGCACTTGGCTTTTTAGTTTGTGGTTTTCAAGTGGTTTTTCTCGGGGTACATTTACCTGGTTACCTGATTGATCACGGTTTTTCCGCAACCACAGGGACTATTTTCCTCGCACTGATTGGCTTATTTAATGTAGTGGGGAGCTATACTGCTGGCTGGCTGGGTGACAAATACTCCAAACCCAAATTATTGATGTGGCTATATGGACTACGTGGGATTGCCATCATTACCTTCCTGACTGTACCCTTAAGTACATGGAGTATTTATACTTTTGGCGTGGTGATGGGTCTACTCTGGTTATCCACTGTCCCACTGACCAATGGTATCGTTGCCAATATGTTTGGGGTAAAGTATTTAACCATGCTCAGTGGTTTAGTGTTCTTTACCCATCAAATCGGATCATTCTTAGGTGGATGGTTAGGTGGACTAAACCATGACATGACCGGCAATTACAATATTATTTGGGTCTGTTCAGTGGTATTGAGCTTTTTAGGGGTGTTTATCCACCTTTTTGTGAATGAGGAGCCTGTGGTTCGTGACTAAGCCTCTATTTAAATTAAAGACACTCATCATCGTGAGTGTCATTTTACTGGTCGGTGCAGCCATCCTATTGTGGCTGCAAACACCAAATCTTTTTGTCTATTTCAACCAAGCATTTTGCGCCCATTAAATCGACTATTGTCTTTTAGACAGTCGTTTCATGTAAATAACGCCATAAACAGTGTTCGCCTTGAAATTCAATTAAAGCGGTTGACTGTCGAAGTGTTACAACACCTTGTTTCACTTGCTGTTCTTGGTAGCGCAGTAACACATGATCAGCAGCTTCAGCAATAACCATCACCTCTGAAATTTCAATTTTAAAATCAGGCCAAGTCCCCATATTATTGGTAAACAAGGCTTGAAGCTGTGGATACTGAATACGTTGGCCTTTGATCGTGATCATTTCAAAGCTTGATGAAAAGCATGCCAGTAGCTCGGCCAATGTTGCATCAACATCTGCTTGTGAAAATACCGCTTCAATTTGGTCGTGTAAGGTAAATACACTGCGAATAGCACGTTCAACATTTAATGACATGAGATTGTTCCTTAAGTCGATGTAAAAATAGTAATGGCATACAGCCCAAGACTGCTGCACAAATAAAACTAAGCTGGTAATTCCCTAACAAGTCTAAATCTGAAAAATGCTGAAAAAGATTAAATAACATAAGGAAAAAAGCAGCACCAAGACTAAAGCTCACTTGCCGGTTGATGTTCCAAATCACACTGGCCTGCGCCATTTGCTCTTTGGTAAAATCAAGTAAAGCTGTTGCTTGTGCGGTATTGGCTGCCAGTCCACCGCCAAAACCCGTACATAAATAAGCCATTGCCACAGAAGAGATCGAGTTCCCCGTCTCTAAACGCGCGAGTAAATAGATACCCAAGCTGTGTATAACAACACCGAGATAAAACAGCTTTTTTGCACCCCATTTCAAGTAATATTTTTTTGCGAGTAACATCGCTGAGAGTGCCATTAGTGCATAGAGCAGCATAAAACTTCCAGTTTCTGCCGCACTAAACTGCAATACATCCTGCAAGAAAAAAATAGCCAGTAAATTCACACCTGTAAATACACCTGGTACAGCCAAATAAACCAGAATTGATAGCTGTAGTTTGGTGTTTTTCAATAACGATAGTTGAATCACGGGGTCGATGCGATGCCGAGCATAGTAAATATAGCCCGCACCAAACAGCGCAGTGAGTAAGACAAACAATATCAGTAGATATGGGTGACTCAGTTCGCCCATTAAAGTCAGGCTCATTAACAAAGCCACTAAAGCCAAGGCAATAAAGAGCATTCCCAGATAATCTGGGCGTTGCTGCTGCGTTAAATACTCTGGTTTCAGCCAGTAATAAACCAAGATAAACAACAGTGCTGCAAATGGAATATGGCTATAAAAAATCCAACGCCACGAACTTAGATCAACAATCCAACCACCCAACATTGGTGATAATGCAGGTGCAATCAGTGCCACCATCATAATGACGGTAGATATTTTAATTCGATCACCTCCCTGATATAGATTAAAAGTTAATGCTTGTCCAATTGGAATTAAGAGTCCACCACTTAGCCCTTGAATAAAACGCCAAAATAATAAGCTGGAAAATGAATCGGCAAAGCCAACCATAAATGTTGCCAAGGTAAATAGTCCAACTGAATACAATAAAGCACGGCGTACGTTCAGAATATTTGCCAGCCAACTACTTAAAGGAATAATCAATGTTAGTCCCAGAATATAAATATTGGCAATCCATGCCACTTCCACTCGATTTAACTTAAATAGCGTGCTCATTGCAGGAAAAGCAATGGCACTCATAAAGATATTGATACAGTCTAGAAAAAAGCCCAGTAAAAAAATACATGCGACTTTGCTGCGATATTGCATCTGCATGCCTCTTATTGAATCGTGGCTATTATTATTTTATTCAATTTTTCTGAATAGTCTGATTTTATTGAATTGATTGTTTAGTATTATTGAACTTGAAAGCGACTGGAACCGAGCCAATATGCCTAATCTTGATTTAATCCAAACCTATATTATGGTGATTGAAAAGCAGTCCTTTTCTCAAGCAGCCTTACAACTCAATATTAGTAAAGCTTTGGTCAGCATGCGCATCAAACGTCTTGAACAGGAAATTGGGGTGAGCTTATTAATTCGAAATACCCGAAAACTCACATTAACCGAGGCAGGTCATGAACTCTACTTACAGTTTAAAGATCTATTACTGAATATCACGCAAAGCATAGAAAATATCAGACACGGTCAGCAAAGTGCCTCTGGAATACTACGTATGACCTCGACCTATGAATTTGGCCATCAAATTTTGTGGGAATTGTTGGCTGAGTTTTGTCAGCAGCATCAGGCATTACATTTACAATGTTTATTTGATGCCAAACCTTATGATCTGATTCGAGAACAAATTGATGTAGCGATTCGTCTAGGACAACTGCATGATTCTACCTATAAAGCACGCAAACTAGCAGAATATGACATTGTATTGGTCGCCTCTAAAAGCTATGCCAATCAAATGCAATTCGAACACCTCAAACAACTTGAACAAGCAGACTGGATTTCAAATCTCAATCTCAACACCATCCAGTTCTGGAATTTCAAAAAAGGCACAGAACAACTCACACTGCATGAAAAAACCAAATATGCAGCCAATAATGTGCAAACCATGAAACAAATGCTGCTTGCCAACCTAGGTGTGGCAATCCTCCCCAAATGGTTGATTGAACAAGAGCTTCAACAGCACAGCTTGGTGCAACTGTTTCCCCACTACCAGCTAGGCCGCCAAGGCATTTATGCAGTATTTCCCAACCAAAGCTATGTTCCCACTAAAACCAGATTAATGATTGATTTTCTTGCAGCGCAGCTTCCCGATTTACTCAATCAAAATCGCTCAAAAACTTAAACCAGTCTCAGTTCAAACAATCTTTTTCAAAGCTGAAAATCATTCAGCGTAACTATGAGGCAAAGAAAAGCCCATACGATGATGGGCTTAGTTTCTTTAACGGTTTAATTTAATTGTGACTTAGAACAAACGATTCATACCGTTTAATGTTGCCACACGATAGGCTTCTGCCATGGTCGGATAATTAAATGTGGTTTCAACAAAATACTTAATGGTATTGTTTGGACTTTGCATTACAGCTTGTCCAATATGAATAATCTCTGCCGCATTGTTACCAAAGCAATGGATACCAAGGACTTCTAAAGTATCGCGATGGAATAAAATTTTCAAAACACCAACTGTATCGCCAGTAATCTGTGCACGTGCCAAATGACGGAAAGATGAATGGCCAATTTCATAAGGAATTTTTTCTTCAGTCAACTGTTGTTCAGTTTTACCAATCGAAGAAATTTCTGGAATAGTATAAATCCCGGTTGGAATATCCACGACAGGCTTCACATCTTTTTCACCGCTCATATTGGCACCTGCGCAACGACCTTGGTCATACGCCGCAGAAGCCAATGATGGCCAACCAATAACATCGCCTGCAGCATATACGTCTTCAGCTTCAGTTTGGTATTGATCATTCACTGACAATTGACCACGACTATTGGGTTGAATGCCAATATTTTCCAAGCCTAGGCTATCGGTATTCCCCGAACGACCGTTACACCACAAAATGGCATCCGCTTTGATTTTTTTACCACTTTGCAGTGATAACACCACATGATCATCCGCACTATCGAGGTGATCAATCTGCTCATTATGACGAATCAATACACCTTGCTCACGTAAGTGATAAGACAATGCATCTGAAATTTCGTCATCTAAATAGCTGAGTAATTTATGTTGAGTATTGATCAGATCAACTTTGATGCCTAAACCAATAAAGATTGAAGCGTATTCACAACCAATCACCCCTGCACCATAAATAATGATTTTATGTACAGTGAAGTCGAGATCTAAAATTTTGTCCGAATCAAATACACGTGGATGATCAAAATCAAGACCTTGTGGATGATAAGGACGGCTTCCTGTTGCGATTACCAATTGTTTGTAGCTAACCGTTTCTTTAACGCCATCTTCACTAAAAATTAAAATCGTATGTTTATCTTGTATATAAGCACGACCATGATAAACATCAATATCGTTACGATCATAAAAACGCGAATGTGTCGCAACTTGTTGCTGAATCACTTTATGTGCATTATGCAGTACTTGCTTCATGGTGAATTGTTTCCAATCCCCAATTTGCTTGAACATCGGATCACGCTGATAACGAATAATGCTCGAAACAGTCTGACGCAATGCTTTACTTGGGATAGTCCCCACGTGAGTACAGTTTCCCCCCAGTTGCTCACGGATGTCTATGATTGCTACACGTTTTCCGGATTTAGCCAGCTTCATTGCTGCGCCTTCACCCGCTGGACCTGAACCGAGGACAACAGCATCATATTTCTGGAAAGTGCTAGCAACAATATCTTTTTTACGAGGCATTCAACGCTCCTTAAGCTAAATCTTATTACAAACTTGCGGCTATTATGACGTAAACTATTCATTTTTACTGTATTTCAAATGCATATATTGCTTGATGACAACATTTAGTAAATGAATAGTATTTTTACCCTATCGATTTTACAATCAGGTTATAATATCGCGGTATCTCCCTCCTCAAAACAGTGGAAAATTGAATATGTCTGAAAACCGTAAACCTGAACAGGGTGTTAAACTTCGTGGCGCTGAAAAAGTTGCGCGTATACCTGTAAAAGTTATTCCTACGGTTGAAACACCTCGTAAGCCGGACTGGATTCGGGTCAAAATGGCCGCGCCAGATGAAGTGCAACGGATTAAAACCACGTTACGTGCGCAAAAGTTGCATACCGTATGCGAAGAGGCAGCCTGTCCCAATTTACCAGAATGCTTTGGTGGGGGAACGGCAACCTTCATGATTATGGGTGATATTTGTACCCGCCGTTGCCCATTCTGTGATGTTGCCCATGGTCGTCCAAATGCCTTAGATGCAGATGAACCACGTCATATGGCAGAAACCATCTCTAATTTAAATCTAAAATACGCGGTTATTACATCTGTAGACCGCGATGATTTACTCGATGGTGGTGCACAGCACTTTGTTGATTGTATTCAAGAAGCACGTGCTTTAAGCCCAAAAACCTTATTAGAGATCTTAGTGCCTGACTTCCGTGGTCGCATGGATATCGCCCTTAAAATTATGACCGAATGCCCACCTGATGTGTTCAACCATAATATTGAAACTGTACAGCGCTTATATAAGGCGATGCGTCCAGGTTCAGATTACCAACATTCATTGAACCTACTGAAAATGTTCAAAGAATACTGTCCAGACATTCCAACCAAATGTGGCTTGATGGTCGGTATTGGTGAAACTGAAGAAGAAGTCTTGGCACTGCTTGATGACTTAAAAGCACACGATGTTGACTATATCACCATCGGCCAGTACTTACAGCCATCGAAAGAACATGCACCGATTGACCGTTTTGTTACACCGGAAGAATTTGAGCGTTATACCGCACATGGTCAAAAATTAGGATTTAGAAATATTTGGGCAGCGCCAATGGTTCGCTCAAGCTATTTTGCCGATCGTCAATATTATGGTGAACCAGTTCCAGACGTGAGACGCAAGGTTGATCCTGCAAAAAAAATTGCAGTACAAGCCATTGAAGCTTAAGTTTCTAAAATAGTCCTTATTGAAAAGCCCTCATCACATTGAGGGCTTTTTTATGCCTGCAATAGCCAAACTAAACACAAATCTTTGCCAAGACAGCCTATAGCAAAACTGATGACATTGTTTTAACTGCATGATCAATAAGATTATACTAAGTCAGTTTATCCACTTTAAAATCAACCTTCTCGATGTAAAGGTGCAATCATCATGTCACAGCAAGATTATGAAAATGGCTTAAAAGTACGTACTGAAGTCATGGGGGCAGAATTTGTGCAACGTGCGCAAAACAATACCGTGAGCTTCACAGAACCATTGCAAGATTGGATCAATGAACATGCATGGGGTTCTACCTGGCAACGCGAAGGAGTATTACCTCGTAAATATCGTTCTTTAATTACCATTGCTTTTTTAACAGCGCAACGCAGCCCAACCGAATTGAAAGGACATATCCGTGGTGCATTAAACAATGGTGCCAGTGTAGAAGAAATCCAAGAAGTTTTACTGCATAGCCTCCCCTATTGCGGTGCACCAGCAGCCCAAGAAGCTTTCCGTGCCGCACTCGAAGTGATTCAGAGCCATCAACAAGCACAAAACCAAGATGCTTAAGCAATCAGCTTAAAGCCCAATGCACAGCACAATCTTGTGCTGTGCATTAAATCAGTCCCCATCTAAATTTGAACCGCTACTTTATTTTTATCATCTAAACAATCAAATAATTTCAATAAACAACGAATTTTAAAAGTATTTTATTTTTTTTGACAATAACAATTGAAATATAAACAATAATTGTTATCATTCTCATCAATTACTTTATTGCTTATTCTCGTTGAAGTTTATGAATAATCCTGCCCAACTTAATGTTGCCACTGCAACAGAATGCATGCCTAGAGCTAGAGCCACAAAAACCAAGAAAAAAGAAGTGTCACTCAGTTATAGAGGCATGATCTTTTATCGCTTTTGTCTAGCGTTGTTTGGTGGCTATGCATTTGCTTCTTTAAGTGCAATGGCGATTGCCCAGCTTTTTATCAATGATCGTGTGAATGCAGTTATGTCTGCCACCCTCTTGGCCTTTGTGCTGCACTGTGCTGTGTTTATTTGGGTATTCATGGTGAATAAAACTTTAAAAGCAAGTTTAGGTGTACTGGTTCCATGCGCAGTTTTATTTTGCATTTTGATATTTGTAGGACAGTAACATGCGTATAGATGGTAAAGCAGAAGGACCACGCCAAACCATGTCTTGGTTGCATACTTGGGCCAGTCTAATTTTAGGGTGGCTACTCTACGCAATTTTTCTGACTGGGACACTGAGTTTTTTCCAAAACGAAATTACGGTTTGGATGAAACCTGAATTACATCAATCCGTGCCTGCTGCCTCGCAAGTTAAACAAACTGAAGTCGCTCTCGGATACTTGCAAAAGCATGCGCCAGATGCTGCAAGCTGGAATATTCAACTACCCAACGCTCGACAAACGTCAACTGAACTGACTATTCGCAAACAAGGTGAAGATCCAAATAGTCGCCGTGGTGGAGAGCGGATCACAATTGATAGTGCCACTGGCGAAGTCATAAAAGCACGCGAAACCCGTGGCGGCGGTTTTTTATATCGCTTCCATTTTGAATTGTATGGTTTTCCGCGTATTTGGTCACGTTGGTTTGTTGGTATAGCAACCATGTTTATGTTGGTGGCAATTATCAGCGGTGTCATCACACATAAAAAAATCTTTAAAGACTTTTTCACTTTTCGTCCAGGTAAAGGTCAGCGCTCATGGTTAGATGCACATAATGCAACTGCTATTTTTGCCCTGCCATTTCACATTATGATTACCTTTAGTGGCTTACTGCTACTCATGTTTATGCTCATGCCTTGGGGGATGAAGCAGGTTTATCCGAATGGTATCGATTTCTTTTATGAGATGCGTGGTCAACCTATACCAAAAGTACAAAATAAAGAAACAGAACAAGGTAAGACAGCACGCCAAAAGCCACAAAGTGAAGCCGAGCCAATCCTTGAAGCTGCATCACTCACCCACATTGAACCGTTGATGCACTATGCACAAAGCCAATGGAAAACCAATCCAATCGGATCAATCCAGATCTCAGCACCCAATACAGTCAATGCCAGTATCGAGTTAAAAGCTACTTATGCGAAAAACCTGATCGAACGTAATGTGAATCCAAGCCTAAAATTCAATGGGGTTAATGGTCAACTGGATGCGACAGCAACGCCTGTTGAAAAAACCTCGGTACCTATGGGGATTTATAACGTTGTTACGATGTTACATGAAGCACGTGGTGTCGATTTAGCACTCAGATGGCTGTTATTTTTATCCGGTATTGTCGGCACATTGATGATTGCAACGGGTTTGGTTCTCTGGACAGTAAAACGTGCACCCCAGCAACAAAAACAAGGCTATACCTCTTTTGGCTATCGCTTGGTCGAAGCAACTAATATTGCAGCGATTATTGGCCTTCCACTGGCCGTTGCAGCTTATTTTTATGCCAATCGCTTCATTCCAATAGAAATGGAGATGCGCCTGAACTGGGAAATCCGCTGCTTCTTTAGCATCTGGCTACTCACTTTGATCTATGCCGCATTACGTCCATCGCGTAAAGCTTGGTTAGAGTTATTGCTATTCGCAGCCGTTAGCTTTGCTTTCCTACCTATACTCAATGCATTAACAGGTGGTGCAGCTCTTTGGCAAAGCATTGAAAATCAACAATGGATGATCGCCACTTTCGATTTAATGTCACTCACCTTGGCCCTATTGTTCCTGTTTAGTTTCTATAAAGTGAAGCATCATAAAGGCTTAGCAAGTAAAAAGGGCAAGGCCCCAGCGCAGGAGTCACAATTATGATTTGGTTCCTCACCTTGTGGTCACTCAGCAGCCTTGGTTTTATAAGCTTGGCATGCAGCATGTCTAAACATCAGAAACAGATGTTTGGACACGAACTTTCTCCTCAAAAAACCACTTTTGCGCAGTATTTAGGTTGGATCATACTTGGCTTGAGTTTAATGGCGTCGATCTGGCACAGTAATTTTAGTATCGGCATCAGCTATTGGCTGGGTGCAATCAGTTTTTCAGCATTGTTTGTGGCTTGGTGCTTAAGCTATTTTGAAACTCATTTCAAAGTGATTAGTTTGGCATTAACTGGAATACTGCTCTTGATGCTCATTCTGCAACTCTTCTAGACTAGCCTGCGTTGAATGATTAAAAGATCGCCCCAAATACGAAATATCTGGGGCGATCTTTTATTATTGGCCAAAGCTCGCTCAATCGCATTAAAACCCTGCTTTACGATAGGTATCGCTCGGACTTTCTCCAAATAACTTCTTATAATCGATTGAAAAACGCCCCAAGTGATTAATTCCCCACTTCATAGCGACGCTGGTAATATTATTACCATTCTGAGCGACTAAAAGCTCTTGCTGAATACATTTGAGCCGGTAATATCGAATATAAAGTTGTGGTGTGGTTTTAAAACAATGGCGAAAATCTCGACTAATCTTGGTTCTAGACACACCTAAAAATTGCTCTAAATCTTCTATTCGAATCATGTGATGGATATTCTCATGAATAAATTGAATGGCATGTTTTAGATAGGTCGGTACTCGATTATTACTGCCATACAGCAAATCACTATAATTATGCGGCTGCGACATTAACAGAGTCTTGACCAAAATATATTCAAAATTTGGTTTAATCTCTGGCATTAAACAAGAGAAATCGAATTGATCTTTATGGGATGAAGTCAAGTATTCCAGTAGATTCCACCAGGCATTCATTTTCTCATTTTCTTTGGACATACTGTGATCAAAATGAATTGGCGTAGACAACGGTCGCTGAATTAATTCAGCCAACGTATTTTCTAATAATGGTCGTGATATCGAGATAAAGGATTGCACACAATTTTGCTCCACCTCCAATTCGAATTTATCAAAGGGCGATACAATTGCAGCAGTACAGTAATTTGTATGAAAAAAATTCGCAGATTTTTTAAATATAGGCGTACCTTGTATTGGCCGCGTAATACAGTAATAACGCATATCCATCTGATCAGAGGTTTTAAAAATAACATTCTTGCCATAGATCAGCTCACCAATCGTAATACCGCCAATACGCTCTCCATTAAAACTAAATTTTAATGGATCTTTACTTCCCACATCGAACAACTCATGTGGTCCAATAATTTTATTGAGACATTCATTGGCTTGCTGCATATTTTCAGTCTGCTCAATAATATCCTGATTAAATAGCGATGTGAGTCCAACCATTTTTAACTCTCCCTAGATTCAAATGGCTCAATTCGTTTAAATTTCAAATATACTTCGCATATTGGAACAGCAACACCAGACTGCTGCATATTGAAGCGTAAACATGATTCACAGTACCTTGATCTCAGTCATCTTTTTGTGCTGCTCTGCTCATCCTTGCAAAACACTTAACGCTATTAACGATAACCTTGTTATTCAGATACTTAAATAATTGACTGCTTGGCTTTATCACAGATAACTTAAATAGTTTTAACAGATCATAAATGTAAGGCGCTATCCACTTTCTGCTGTTTATATCAAAAAACTCAAAAAACAATAAAAAAAAGATGCACATGTAATTAAGTCGTTGCTTGGATGCATTAAAATAATTGTATTTAATATTTATATATAACTTACCGTTGAAGCCCACATACTTTTAAAGAAATAAAGATAATCCATTACTACAGTACAGCGCCATCAACATAATAAACTTGCATTTATTGGCTATGCGGTCTTACCTCAAACCTTTTGCTTCGAGCAAAGGTAAGACTTGATCTCTAAAATATGGAAACTCAGCGTTATAATCGAGAAAAGATAAAGTCGTACCACTAAAACCTGCTTCATGTAAATCGGCAATATGTTGCGCAACTTGCACAGGCGTGCCCACCAATGGATAACCACCATGCCCTACCGCCATTCGATCTCTCAAGGCTTGACGAATGTCATGTGGAAAACTTTGTGCGTGCGCGAACATCACATTCATTAAATTATCGACAGCGGCTTCATCGGCATTGTTTAACTGACGATCCCATTCTGCAACAGCTTCTGCTTCTGTCTCGCGACAAACCACATGAGAGAATGTCATCACACGCGTATGTCGACCCGCATCTAATCCATCTTGTTTTAGGGCTTGCACTTCTTCACTTGAGCGCCCTAAATCAGATACTGGGGTAAACAAAAAGTCTGCATTCTGAATCGCAAATTCACGTCCATGTTTTGAGCCTGCCGCATTAAATATTGGCGGAATCGCTGTTGGACGTGGTTTTCCATAACTGCCTTTGGTTTTAAAGTATTTCCCTTCAAAATTAAAAGGAACATCACTCGCCCAAAGCTGCCTAACAAAATCAAACCATTCTTGCGCATAGCCATAACGTGTTTCATGATCATCTGGCAATGCAATACCGAGCGCATCATATTCAGGCTTATTCCACCCAGCCACGATATTTAAGCCCACACGATCTTGTCCAATTTTAGACAACGTCGCAACTTGCTTGGCCACCACCATCGGATGATTAACTGCCGTTTGCACGGTCGCAAATACCACTAAGTGCTGTGTACTCGCCAATAAAGCGGCAGTCCAAGTTAATGTTTCAAGCACCATCCCTTGAAAATCAGTTTCACCGCCATATCCGGTGAAACGTGCAATTGGCAACATAAAATCAATACCGGCTTGATCCAACATTTGCGCAAGTTTTAGATTACTTTCCCAACTGGCATCCCAACGTTCGTCGAGTTTCGAAATGGTCATGCCGCTGGAACAATTACTGGCAAACGTGCCCAATAAGAACTTTTTATTTTGTAAAAATGCATGTGTTGTCATCGGTAATTTCCCTATTATTTATTTCGATGTTTGATGTAATGCTCTGCTTTAGACCGTTTTATAAGCTGGGTGTAATTGGGTTTGGTGATATTTCCCGTTATGAAACACCAATGGATTGCCACCATTGTGTTTACAGAACTCAATCTCACCCACGATGATGTGATGATCTCCCCCTTCATAAATTTGATAAGGCTTACAAATCAACGTGGTTAAAGCATCATTTAAAATTGGAATGCCCATCACATCCTCAACCATCTCAAGATCAGCAAATTTGTCTGCCGATGACTTTGCAAAATGATTCGAAGCAAGTTGTTGCTCTTCATTTAGGATATTGATCGCAAAACGCGCACACTGACAAAAGTCATCTACATTGGATGCAGTCTTGGCGATACTCCATAAAATTAATGGTGGATCAAGCGAAACCGAACTGAATGAATTCGCGGTCATGCCAACTCGACGGTTATTTTTATCAACAGTGGTTACAACGGTGACACCTGTCGCGTATTGCCCTAAAAATGTTCGCAACTGTCTAATATCTGTTTCATGAATAGGCAGACTTAGACTGACGCTTTTGGATCGGCTCATATTTATTACTTCCTTTTAATTGCTGTTTTTTCAGTTCACTGCACCATGCCCCCGGCTTGAACAGCGGGTTGATTAAACTGCGTCAATCGACTTTCCTGCACTGGATGGCCAAGTTGGCATCAGCTGATTTGACGGGAGATTTTCATCTAATAATTTATGTGCAGCGACAGCACCTGCGATCGGTAAACCCCTCGCATCCAGTACACCCAATTGCAGCAAAATACTGGCTTGATCCCAATAAATATGTTCATGACATAATTTAGGACCACGAAACTTAATCACGCCCAACATCGGAATTTCGACAAATTTACCGGTGGCTGGAATGCCAGGGATCAACCAATCTATTTCTTGGTCATGGGTAAAACTCATGATGAATTCATCCACCACTTGCGTGAGTCCCACGGTGCGTGAAATTGGGGTAAGTGCAATATCTTGCGGATTGTTATGTACAAAGTGATAGCGATAAAAACGGGATAATGCCTGATAACCCACTCCACCCGTCAAAGTCGGGATATGATTGACATAGGGTTCGGCAACCATGGTTGCCATGGTGGCTTTAACATCACGCGCATCAAATTCGAGACGAATATGTTCTTCCCACAAGGCTTCTAAATCATAATCTGGTCCAACTGCTTTACGTAAAGCGCTTATGCTTCGCTCATGCGCAATTAAGGCACTACTTTTTTGATAATGCTGTCCTTCTGGACGCGCGAATGCATGTTCTGCATTTGCATAAACATAAGTTTGAATGTTGCTGTATTGGCGCAATGCCGTCATGATTTCTGTGCGTACTTCAGCAGGACAAAACTGATCTAAGCCTGCAAAATGTAATACGGTTCTGGCACGAATATTCTGCGCTTCATGCAGATACTGTTCAATTCCAACGCCATAATAACTTACAGCACAGGCCAGCGTCGCAATACGACAAGCCGCTAAGTAAGCAAGCTTTCCACCAAGGCAATAACCCACCACAGATAAACCGATGGTTGTATCACATACCTGTAATTGTCCAAGTGTAGTCAAACTCGCTTGAATATCCTTAATACTGCTTTCGACATCAAAGTGCTTATACAACTCAAAGGCTTTCTCATGATCTTCGGCTGTATAGCCAAGTTCAACACCCGCTGCTTGTCTCCAATATAAATCAGGCACCAAAACGGTATAACCTTCTTCAGCCAAAAAGTCTGCTTTGGCACGCATGGCTGCATTGACTCCAAAAATTTCCTGACACAATACAATTCCGGGGCCACTTCCCTGTTCAGGCACAGCCAAATAAGCGCGAAATACGGCAGCATCCACCGGTATATCGATATAAGTTCCTTTCATTGATGATCTCCTGATATCTGAGATCATCATCTAAATTTATGTCATTTCTCACTATCCACTTTCAACAAGACATTTATCCATTTTTGATCAATGACTACGGTTATAGGCAATAAACAGTGCTATGAGCCAATGGCTCCATTTTTTTGTAAGAGCGACTTAACTTTCCAAACCGATCAGGCTCGAATGTTTTTTAATAAATTGTCATTTATTAATGAAGAAAATATAAAAGACACTTTAAATAAAGAAAATTTGCTCATTTCTATGCTTTTTATAAACCTAAAGGGAAAATAACGGATCTCTTATCTTTAATTCGTTTTAGACTCTGCATAGAAGCCACACCTGAACAGATATGCACCTGCTGAATTATTTTTATCTTAAGAATCAAGATAAATAGTTAGATCCTTACAAACTCTTTTCATCAAAAAATATAATTAGAATAAATAACAGTAGATTACTTGAACTTCCTAGTTTACAAAATTTTGAAATTTTCCGAACTTAGAGTATTTACTCTTAAACTTTATGTGGTATTTTGTAAGAAGAAGTAAATGCATATTTCAACTCTGTAAATAGATTTATTTTTAACCAACACTCAGTTGTTCCAATTATTCATTTATAATTTTAGGGAAAGATTAAAATGAAATTAAAAAACCTAACAGTTGCAATGCTTTTGTCAACACTACCTACAGCAGGTGCATTTGCAGCAGCGATGGACCGCTCAGGACAATCTATGTCTGCCTTTTTGCAGCCTGGAAACTACTTTGAAGCAGGAATTTCTGTATTAGACGCAGATGTGTCAGGAAAAGAAAGTGGAACAAGCCTCACTCAGCGTAATATTGGTGATATGGCGGATAGTTATTACTTCCCTTCAGCAGCATTAAAGCTACAAGTAGATAATAAATTCTCTTTCGGTCTTATTTACGACCAACCATTTGGGGCTAAAGCCGCTTATCATGGTGATAATGTTTTCGTTTCTAATCCAAGCGATACCGTTTTACCTCAAGCAACTTTAGATAAACTTGCGGTTGCCACAATTGATAAAACATTTAATAGCTTAACGCCAGAACAACGTGTAGGTGCGGCTTTAACAGGCAAAGGGGTTGATTTAACGACACCTGCAGGAAAAGCTGAATACGATGCTACTCTCAATGCGTATAAGAATGATCCAGCAACACAAGCTCAGATTGATGGTGCAGTGAAACAAGGTGTAACTGCGAAAGTTAATCAAGGTATCGCTGATGCCAATAGCACACTTGGTAAAGGTAACACCCAAGTTGAAGTTGATACGCAAAATATCTCCATGATTGTTGGTTATCAACCGACTGAAAACTGGAATTTCTATGCCGGTGGTGTTTACCAAACCGTTAAAGGGAACGTAAGCCTACGTGGACAAGCATATAGTCTTTATAATGGCTACGATGCCAATATTAAAGAAACAGGTGGTGGTGGTTGGTTGGTGGGTGCTGCCTATCAAATTCCAGATATTGCCCTAAAGGCATCGATCACATATCGCTCGGAAATCGACCATAAAGTTGAAATTCGTGAGAGCTTACCGGCTATTGGAGCTATTGGTCTACTTGGACCAGAAGCTGCAGCTGCAGCGGTGGATATCGCTAACGCGACAGGTAAAACAACTATTACCACACCTCAATCAGTTAACTTTGATTTACAATCTGGCATCATGGCGGATACGGTTGCTTTTGCTAATATCCGTTGGGTAAATTGGAAAAATTTCTCGATCCAACCACTTAAATTTGGTTTGGTATCCGAAGCGATTGGAAATCTAGTTGGTCGTCCAAATGGCTTTGACTTAGTTAAATATTCAGATGACCAATGGTCCGTAACAACTGGTGTCGGCCGTAAACTCACCGAAAAATGGGCAGGTAATGTCTCAGTAGGTTGGGACTCAGGTGCGGGTAATCCTGTAACGACTTTGGGACCAACTGAAGGTTTCTGGAATGTTGGCGTAGGTCTACAGTTTAGTCCGACCCCACAAACCTTTATTGCCGGTGGAGTCAAATACTTCTGGTTAGGTGATGCTAAAGCACAGACTGGTGCACAAGCAGATGGCCCAGAATATGTAGCAAACTTTAATGACAATACAGCGATCGCGTATGGTCTAAAACTTGGCTATCGCTTCTAAGCTTTAATCAAATCAATAAAAATAGGCGCTTAAAGCGCCTATTTTTATGCTTATAAAAAGCGTGTTTATTCTGGAATATCGCGGTTTGAAGCTTCACGAATGGCTTGTTTTAATGCAGCATACCCTTGAATTGACGGAAATTGCGGGAACTCAGCAATCACATTCGCTGGTGCATCAAACAAGAAGCCTTGGTCCGCTTCACCAAGCATGGTTGTGTCATTATAAGAGTCGCCCGCAGCAATCACTCTATAATTTAAACCATGTAATGCTTTAACTGCTTCACGTTTCTGATCTGGTTGGCGCAATTTATAATCGGTGATGGTGCCCTGCGCATCAACTTCGAGTTTATGGCAGAAAATCGTTGGCCAACCCAATTGCTTCATCAGTGGGTGTGCAAATTCATAAAAGGTATCTGACAGAATAATCAGCTGGAAGTGAGTACGTAACCATTCCACAAATTCTTTAGCACCTGGAAACGGACCCATTTCTGCGATGACCGCCTGAATGTCATTTAAACCGAGACCATGTTGTTTTAGAAGATTTAAACGCTGTGTCATCAATACATCATAATCTGGGATATCACGTGTGGTGGCTTCGAGTTCTTTAATACCCGTTTTTTTTGCAAAATTGATCCAAATTTCTGGAACCAATACACCCTCAAGATCAAGACAAACGACTTCCATGGCTACTCCGAATGTGAGCTAAATAATTTGCGCTATCATAACATTAAGCATTGCCCTTGTAGTGCTAGAATTCTTAAATCTATTTACTTCATAAGCTTTTATGTTTTAGTGTTAAAAGCTTTATTTCATTTCAATTAAAATAGTTAGACCCCAAAATTGATACTTTCTAAATACCCCCCTAGCATCCAAGCTAACGGCCAGGAGCAGAGATGACTGCAATTCCAACACTGGATATGATTGATGCACTCGCATCTGAATATCAAGATAAATCCCCACTTGAAATTATGGATCTCGCCTTGAGCCAATCAGGTGATATTGCAATTTCATTTTCAGGTGCTGAAGATGTGGTTCTGATTGATCTGGCATCGCAACTCAAAAAGCCCTTTCGCGTATTTAGTTTAGATACTGGGCGCTTGCATCCTGAAACCTATCAATTCATTGAGACCGTCAGAAACCACTATAACCTTGAAATTGAAATTTGCTTTCCAGAAAGTGAAGCCGTACAAGCATTTACTCAAGAAAAAGGACTATTCAGCTTCTTTAAAGATGGGCATCAAGAGTGTTGCGGTATCCGTAAAGTCCAACCCTTAAGAAAAAAACTGGCAAGCCTAGATGCTTGGATTACTGGACAGCGTAAAGATCAAAGTCCAGGCACACGCAATGAAATTCCAGTCATCCAATTTGACAACGGTTTCTCTGGCATCGGCAAGCAATTGCTTAAATTCAATCCACTCGCCAATTGGAGTAGTGCTGATGTCTGGAGTTATATCCGCATGATGGAAATTCCATATAATTCACTACATAATCAAGGTTTTATTTCAATCGGCTGCGAACCATGTACACGCCCCGTATTACCGAATCAACATGAACGTGAAGGACGTTGGTGGTGGGAAGAAGCGACACATAAAGAGTGTGGTTTACATGCAGGCAATATAAAATAATTCGACAAGACTGAGCCACTTACTTTATCGTTTATAGACGCGATATTCATATATTTTTTAGGCATTCTTGACTAAAAGGCACTATACTCAAAGCTCAGTCTGATAATTCTAAAAAACCAACACTCATAAAAGAGCGGTTGTACATTTGCAGTGAGGCAAACCGATATTATGCGCCCATTACACCCAATTGATTTTATTTTTCTTTCATTAGAGAAACGGCAACAACCCATGCATGTTGGGGGGTTATTTCTTTTTAAAATCCCTGAAAATGCATCACCAAGTTTTATGCAAGATTTGGTGATGGATATTCGCAACAGTAAATCAATCCCGGTTCCTCCCTTTAACAATCTGCTCAATGGCCTATTTTGGGATGAAGATCAGCACTTTGATATTGACCACCATTTCCGTCATATCGCCTTGCCGCATCCGGGTCGTATTCGTGAATTGTTGGTGTATATTTCACAAGAACATAGTCGGTTGATTGATCGTGCCAAGCCCCTTTGGAGCTGTCACATGATTGAAGGGATCGAAGGCAATCGTTTTGCAATGTACTTTAAAATCCACCACGCTATGGTCGATGGTATTGCCGGCATGCGTCTGCTTGAAAAATCCTTCTCTAAAGATCCACTCGATCAGCGCATCGTTCCCCCTTGGTGCGTCGAAAATTCAAGCAAAAAACGCGATAAACTTCCGAAAACCAATCGCATTAAGAAAATACTCGCTGGTATTAAAACCCAAATTGATGCCACCCCAACGGTTACACAAGAACTATTTCAGGCATTATTTAAAGAGCGTGGTAAAAATCCTGATTATGTTTCAAGCTTTCAAGCCCCCTGTAGTTTGCTGAACCAACGTGTATCATCATCGCGGCGTTTTGCAGCACAATCCTTTGACTTAAATCGCTTTAAACAAATTTCCAAATCACTTAATGTGACGATTAACGATGTTATTTTAGCTGTTTGTTCTGGCGCACTGCGGGAATATCTAAAAAGTCAGGATGCACTCCCACTCAAGCCTTTAATTGCGATGGTCCCGGCCTCTATTCGTGACGATGAATCTGATCTCAGTAACCGCATCACCATGATTCTGGCAAATCTTGGTACGCACAAAGAAGATCCATTGGAGCGTCTTAGCATTATTAAGCGCAGTGTACAAAATGCAAAACTACGCTTTAAGCGCATGAACTCAAATCAGATCTTAAATTATAGTGCCTTTGTTTATGGACCTGCTGGCTTGAACATCTTGTCAGGTATTTTACCCAAGCGTCAGGCCTTTAATATTGTGATTTCCAATGTCCCTGGTCCACGTGAACCGCTGTATTGGAATGGTGCAAAACTTGATGCGCTGTATCCTGCATCAATTGTGCTTGATGGACAAGCACTCAATATCACCATGACCAGTTATTTACATAAGTTAGAGGTGGGTTTAACTGGATGTCGTCATGCACTCCCTAAAATGCAAAACTTATTAATTCATCTTGAAGATGAAATTCAAAGATTTGAGCATTTAATTGGAATTGATGTTGAGCGTGAAAACCTTGCGCAAATCACTCAAGTTGAAGCATTCACAGAAGCGACCAATCTGACTGCTGAGTTAATTGAAGATGAAACTGTGGTCGAGATACCAACCACCCTACAAGCACCGGTCACAGTCGCAAACAACCTGAATCAAAGCATTCTAGAAGGTGAAACGACAAAAGACAATCAAGCTGAGATGGAAATGCTAGACCAAGATGCGGAGGAGAATCTAAGAAAACAAGCTTGATGTTTTCTCACTGCACATAGAAGAATTTATAAACACAATAAAATAAGGGGCAATAGAATGGCCCCTTATTTTTGAATATTACGACATTGATTGAGGAGTTGTTGACACACCGTCACCACCATCGCTTTGGTAATTTGAACTTCTTTACCGTTATCATCTAACATTACACAGGTATTTTTGTTTTGCGACTCTAAAACATACTTCAAGCCGCGTGTTGCGATTTTCTCACCTAAATTCATTTTAATCCTCACTTGCTAAGACATTTTAGGGAATTTGTCTATGGCTACTTTCTGAAACTAGTATTGTAAAATCACCATCAAATGTAAAATTTCAGATGTAACAAGGATTAAGCGAAATTTAGTTACAATTTCAGCTGAGAATGACATCATATTGCTCTTGCGTGTATAAATTTTCGACCTGAAATTTTATGACGCGATTAATAAAATGCTCTAAATCCGCGACAGCAGGCGCTTCTGCAGTTAATAGCCGATCAATCACAAGTGGGTGAGCGATAACAGTAAAGCCACTCTGAGACTGGAACGCGCGTGAGTATCTCAAGATCTCTCGAAAGATTTCGTAACATACTGTCTCTGCAGATTTCACATAACCCCGCCCCTGACAAGTTGGGCACGATTCACACAGCAAATGTTCCAAAGACTCTCGCGTCCTTTTTCGCGTCATTTCAACCAAGCCCAACTCAGAAACCTGAGTAATTTTGGTCTTGGCATGATCACGCTCAAGCATTTTCTCAAACTGCTCCATCACTTCTTGTCGATGCGTGACTTCCTGCATATCAATAAAGTCAATAATAATGATACCGCCAAGATTACGTAGTCTAAGCTGACGAGCAATGACTTGCGTTGACTCCATATTGGTTTTAAATACGGTATCTTCAAGTGTTCTGCCACCAACATATGAACCAGTGTTCACATCAATCGTGGTCATGGCTTCAGTTTGATCAATCATCAGATAGCCACCTGATTTCAATGCAACACGCGTCTGCAAGGCTTTCTGAATATCTTCTTCAACATTGTATAAATCGAAGATTGGGCGCTCACCTGGATAATGAATCAGATGCTTTTCTAGCGTAGGAACAAATTCCTCAATAAATTCTTTGAGCTTTGCATGCACCTCTCGTGAATCAACATAAATTTTTTCAGTTTTTTGACTGGCCAAGTCGCGAATTACCCGCTGCGGTAAAGGCAATTCTTCAAAGATAAGTGAAGGTACAACCACACTTTTTTGTTTACGCTGAATATATTCCCAAAGCTTAGTGAGATAGCACATGTCTTGGGCTATCGATGCCTCATCGACCCCCTCTGCTGCTGTACGCACAATCACACTACCTGGCAGTTTATGCTCAGTTTGTATTTTTTCAATAATGCCACGTAGGCGATCACGCTCTTCTTCGGACTCAATGCGCTGAGATACCCCGATGTGACTCCCGAAAGGCATGAGAACCAAATATCGCGAAGGAATAGAGAGATCAGTGCTTAAGCGTGCCCCTTTGGTGCCCAGCATGTCCTTCATCACTTGCACCGTCAGGATTTGCCCTGGTTGCAACAGCTCAAAGACATTGGGAATGGGCTGGTTTCTCGGCCAAACCATATCATTAATATGTAGAAAAGCAGTTCGAGATAACCCGATATCCACAAATGCTGCCTGCATGCCAGGCAGCACCCGCACAACTTTGGCTTTGTAGATATTCCCGACCAACCCACGCTTAACCGCACGCTCAACAAACAACTCATTAACGGTGCCATTTTCAACCAATGCGACCCGACATTCCATCGGCGTGACATTGATCAACAATTCGTCTGACATAATAAAACTCTAATTAAGATAAAATTCTTTTAAAATCGTAAATAAAATAGGGGGAATTTCGAGGCTACTATGCGTCGCCATTATGATGGTCAAATTCTTCACAGTGCATAACGAAACAATGATCAATTTAGCAGCACAGATCACATCATCACAAGTGATGTTGAACTAAATAACTAAAAGATGTAGCTATAACGATAAATCATTCAGTTTAATCTAAAATTGCTAAGCTGATCTTGAGGTCATCACTGAGCACTAACATCTTAATTTTCTAGCGTATACTTGCAGCCTTTAGCCAATTACCTTGATCCATTTTTAAATATCGTTTTCCATAAATCTATTGAGACATTTCATTTTTGCTTAATCTAAAAGCCCTACCGCTTTTAGTAGCTGCGCAGTCTCATGTAAAGGAAGTCCCACAACATTACTATAACTGCCATGTATACATGGAATAAATCGTGCAGCAATCCCCTGAATTGCATATGCACCCGCCTTGCCGATGGGCTCATTACTTGCCCAATATGCATCCATTTCGTGAAGACTTAAATGCTGAAATTCGACGTCAGTACTCACCACCACGTTATGCTGTTGCTGTGCGGTCATCACACAAACGCCAGTCAAAACTTGGTGGCAACGACCTGACAGCAATGACCAAATCTCAAAAGCATGTTGTTTATCGCGTGGTTTACCAATAATTTGATTTGAAATAGAGACACAGGTATCTGCTGCAAGAATTACGGCATCGGGATGCTGCTGAAGCACAGCCTGTGCTTTTTCGCAGGCTAATCGTTCAACATAGATTGCAGCCTGCTCATTTACAGCAACTGATTCATCAATATCAGGACTAACTATAGAAAAGTCGACGCCAAGTTGCCGAAGCAATTCTTGGCGTCGTGGAGAACCCGAAGCTAAAATTAAATGCGCCATCTTTTTAATAAATAATAAATCACTGGCCAGAACAATACGCTACTCAGCAAGGGTTGCCAATGTCGCGTAATTGAAAAGTGAATATTCCCCATCACTTGCGCAAAAAGGATAAACAATAAATGTGCTACCAGCGCAAAAATGGTAATGATCCATAAATTACTAAAAGTAAGTATCCGTTTCTCACGGGTAAAATACTGGATGATAAAAACGATCAACACATAGCTGAGCGCATTCATTCCCAAGGGAGCATCCAGTAATAAATCCGTATATAAACCCATGGAGAAAGCAAACCAGATTCCGCACCAGTTAGGCTGACATAAAGACCAGTACAACATAATCAACAGCATAAACAGTGGACGCCATGCTGCAATTGGATAGGACAATGGATAAATCATGAGTACAGAAGCAATAATGATTGAAATTACAATCACTACAAACGGATCTTTGCGCTGTTTATCAGATGAAAACTTTCTAGCGATTTGCATAAGGTTGCTCCATCGCTAAAGAATCTGAAAAAAGCACCACAACATGATGGCCACCAGCAAGTTGTGCTGCTGGACTAACTTCAATTTGTGCAAATTCACCCGTATTATGTCGCTGCACCTTAGACACAGACCCGACCAAATAACCGGCTGGAAAATGTTGACCTAAGCCAGAACTATACACTTTATCACCAACGGTAATGTTGGCACTGGTGGGCACATATTCCATTTTTAACCGCCCTAAATCGCCTGTTCCAGTCACAATGGCACGCATTCCCGAGCGTTCAAGGCGCACAGAAAGCGAATGCTCTTTGTCTGACAACAATAGGATTCGGCTACTGTGTGGATAAACACTGATAATCTGTCCCAGAATACCTTGATCATCCAGTACTGTTTGACCCACTTTTAGTTGGCTGGTTGAACCGCGATTAATCACAATAATGTGACGCAGCGGATCCGCATCGGTACCAATGACTTCAGCAATTTCCATGCGACCATCAATAATTAAAGGTGTATCGAGTAGACCACGTAAACGTGTATTTTCTGCTGATAATTCCGAAAGCTTTTGCAGTCGCACTTTGGCTTGCAGCATCTCAGCTTGCATGGCTGTATTTTCGCGACGTAATTGTGCTTCAGATTTAGTTTGCTGATTGAGCCATTCTTTCGACAATACAGGGTAACTTGCAAGCGCATATATTGGATTATAGGCAGCGTACAAGACATCTCTTGCAGGTTGGATCACATGTGGCATACGCCAGTTAAAAAATAAAATAACGAAACATGTGAGCACTGCAATGATGAAAGAGCGAAAAGATGGCGGCTGTCTTGAAAAAAGATTTGATTGCACCGCCTCACCCTTCTCTGATTACTTAACCAACAAAAAGCATATCGTGGTTAGGATTGTCAAAAAACTCAAGGACTTTACCACCACCGCGTGTCACGCAAGTCAGTGGATCTTCAGCAACCATAACAGGCAAGCCTGTTTCTTGAGACAGTAATTTATCTAAATTACGGAGTAATGCACCACCGCCAGTCAACACAATACCGCGTTCGGCAATATCGGATGATAATTCTGGTGGTGTTTGTTCGAGTGCTGATTTAACCGCACTGACAATACTTTGTAATGGATCAGTAATGGCTTGCGTTACTTCTTCTGAAGTCACAGTAATGGCGCGAGGTACCCCTTCTGCCAAATTACGGCCACGTACTTCAATTTCAAGTACAGTGCCGTCTGAAATAGCCATACCAACTTGTTTTTTAATATTTTCTGCAGTGGTTTCACCAATCACACAACCATGCGCTTTACGTACATAGTAGATAATCTGTTCATCAAACACATCACCGCCTATGCGGAGTGAATCTGCGTAAACACAGCCTTGTAGTGAAATGATCGCAATTTCAGTGGTACCACCACCAACATCAACCACCATCGAACCACAAGCTTGCTCAACCGGCATACCAGCGCCAATTGCAGCAGCCATCGGTTCTTCGATGAGACGAACATCACGTGCGCCTGCATTAAATACAGCTTCACGAATTGCACGGCGCTCTACCAAGGTCGATTTACACGGTACACAAACCACAACACGTGGTGCAGGTGGGAAGAGACGTTTTTCATGCACTTTACTAATAAAGCGGTTAAGCATGGTTTCAGTCACTTCAAAATCGGCAATTACACCGTCTTTCATTGGACGAATGGCAGAAATGTTGGCTGGTGTACGCCCAAGCATTTGCTTAGCATCCAAGCCAACGGCAGCTACTATTTTTTGTGAGCCGCTATGTCGAATCGCCACCACAGTCGGTTCATTCAGTATAATGCCCCTTCCTGGTGCATAAATAAGCGTATTCGCGGTGCCCAAATCAATCGCAAGATCAGGCGAAAACAAGCCAATTAGTCGTTTTAGAATCACGGGTCGTTCCCAGTTAAACTTTTATGTGGACGCAAGATGGCAACTTTAACTAAATGTGATGATTTGAACAAGTCAATCGCTTATTATAAGGCATGTATTTTTGATTTTTTTTAAAACTGATTAGGTGAGATGTTATGTCAACATCGAATGCACAGCATTCTGCAGCGTTAAATGCACAAATTGTTTCAAGCATTGCTAATCTGGCACGGTTAACACTGAATGAAACGCAACAAACTGAATACGCACAAAGTTTGAATAAAATCCTCGCCATGATGGAGAGCTTGAAAGGCTTTGATACAGCGGGCGTTGAACCTTTAAAGAGCCCTTTCGATAATGCACAGCCTTTGCGCCCAGATGTCGTCACTGAGACCAATCACCGTGATGAATATCAAGCGGTTGCACCTGCTGTGCAAGATGGCCTCTATCTGGTCCCTCGTGTGATTGAATAATATTTAATCAGTAGAACTTATTTTAATTTTAAACGTAAAGAATTGTACTCATGACTGATTTACATCGTTTTTCTATTCGCGAAATGGCTGAAGGTCTAAAAACCGCCCAGTTCTCATCACGTGAGTTGACGCAACACTATTTAGATCGTATCGCAAAAATTGATTCACAGATCAAATCTTATATTACCGTAACAGCAGAACAAGCACTTGCTGAGGCTGATCAAGCTGATCAATTGCGCCAAGCAGGTCAAGCCACCACGTTGACCGGTATTCCGCTCGCACATAAAGATATTTTCTGCACCCAAGGGATTCGTACCTCTGC
The DNA here is from genome assembly GCF_006352475.1 of Acinetobacter pullicarnis. Lineage (NCBI taxonomy): Bacteria > Pseudomonadati > Pseudomonadota > Gammaproteobacteria > Moraxellales > Moraxellaceae > Acinetobacter > Acinetobacter pullicarnis. Next base: position 1,203,439 of record NZ_VCMZ01000001.1, on the reverse strand, counting down.
AGGTTCGAAAATGTTAGACAATTTTATCGCACCCTACGATGCAACTGTGGTCAGCAAAACCAAACAAGCCGGCCTAATCACTTTGGGTAAAGTGAATATGGATGAGTTCGCCATGGGCTCAACCTCTGAAAGCTCCTATTATGGCGCAACCAGAAACCCATGGAATCTCGATCACGTGCCAGGAGGTTCGTCAGGTGGCTCTGCAGCGGTGGTTGCAGCAGACCTCGCACCCTTCGCAACAGGTACAGATACCGGTGGCTCTATTCGTCAACCTGCGTCTTTCTGTGGCTTGACTGGGCTTAAACCGACTTATGGTCGTGTTTCACGTTTTGGGATCGTGGCATTCGCCTCTTCATTGGACCAAGCTGGCCCAATGGCGCGTTCGGCTGAAGACTGTGCGTATTTAATGAATACCATGGCAGGTCATGATGCCAAAGATTCGACTTCGGTTGATCAACCAGTAGATGACTATGTTGCGAACTTAACCAAAACTGCGGTCAAAGGTTTACGCATTGGTATTCCAAAGCAATATTTTAATGTTGCAGGTTTGGCGTCAGACGTCAAAGCACGTGTTGAAGAATCGTTAAAGCAACTTGAAGACATGGGCGCAATCTTGGTTGAGATTGATCTGTCTATGGTCGATAGCTACGTATCAACCTATTACCTGATTGCACCGGCAGAAGCATCATCTAACCTTTCTCGCTATGATGGCGTCCGTTATGGCTATCGCTGTGAAAATCCAGTTGACTTGATGGACTTATATACCCGTTCACGTTCTGAAGGTTTTGGCCCAGAAGTACAACGCCGTATCTTAATCGGAACCTATGCGCTTTCTGCTGGTTATTACGATGCATATTATGTGAAAGCACAGAAAGTCCGTCGTTTAATTCAACAAGACTTCTTAAAAGCCTTTGAAAATGTCGATGTGATTGCTGCACCTTCTGCACCAACCACCGCCTATAAAATTGGCGCGTCTTTAGATCCAGTTGAAATGTATTTGGGTGATATTTACACCATCGCAGTCAACCTCGCAGGCTTACCGGCTATTAATGCTCCGGTTGGATTTGATCAAAACCAACTTCCTGTTGGCCTACAATTAATTGGTAACTACTGGTCAGAATCACAGTTACTTTCAGTTGTACATCAATACCAACAAGCCACTGATTGGCATAGCAAACGTGCGGCAATTGCTGAGGAGAATGCATAATGACTGAAGCGCAAAAATTAAAGCTGATTGATGGCTGGGAAGTGGTCATTGGCCTTGAGATTCATACTCAGCTGATGACTCAATCTAAAATTTTCTCTGGCTCTTCGACTGAGTTTGGTCAAGATCCCAATACCCAAGCCAGCATTGTCGATTTGGCGATGCCTGGTGTATTGCCCGTTTTGAACCAAGCCGTGGTTGATTTGGCGATTCGTTTTGGCTTGGGTGTCGATGCGTATATCGATCAAGCATCAGTGTTTGCACGTAAAAATTATTTCTATCCTGACTCTCCAAAAGGCTATCAAATTAGCCAAATGGACAATCCAATTGTTGGATTGGGGCATATCGACATTCAGCTTGAAGATGGCAGCATCAAACGTGTTGGGATTACCCGTGCGCATTTAGAAGAAGATGCTGGTAAATCACTGCATGAAGATTTTGCTGGCATGACTGGGATTGACTTAAACCGTGCTAGCACGCCGTTGCTTGAAATCGTTTCTGAGCCCGACATGCGTTCAGTCGATGAAGCGGTTGCCTATGTAAAAGCCATTCATAGCTTGGTACGCTGGTTAGGTATTTCAGATGGCAACATGGCTGAAGGTTCATTCCGTTGTGACTGTAACGTGTCGTTACGTCGTCCTGGCAATGAATTCGGTACCCGTTGTGAATTGAAAAACATCAACTCTTTCCGCTTTATTGAACGTGCAATTAACGTTGAAATTGAACGTCAAATGGACATTCTTGAAGCTGGTGGCAAAATTAGCCAAGAAACGCGTTTGTTCGATCCAGTAAAAATGGAAACTCGTTCAATGCGTTCGAAAGAAGAAGCCAACGATTACCGCTACTTCCCAGACCCTGATTTGTTGCCGGTCATTATTTCAGATGCGCAAATTGAGCGCATTCGTGCCGATTTGCCAGAATTACCAGCAGCCTGTCGTGCTCGTTTTGTTGAAAACTATGGCATTACTGAATATGACGCGCATGTACTGACACTTTCACGTGAAATGGCAGACTTCTACGAGACCACCGTACAAGCGGCTGGTGGTGCGGCTCAAGCCAAATTGGCAGCCAACTGGGTAATGGGTGAATTCTCAGCTGCTTTAAACAAAGCAGGTCTTGATATTCAAGCCTCTCCTGTTTCTGCGCAACAGCTTGGCGGTATGGTGGCACGCATCGTCGACAACACCATTAGCGGTAAAATTGCAAAACAAGTCTTTGGCTTTATGTGGGAATCTGAAGGTCAAACTGCAGATACCATTATTGCTGAAAAAGGCTTGAAGCAAGAAACCGATACTGGTGCGATTGAAGCCATTATTAAAGATGTGCTGGCAGCCAATGAAAAAATGGTTGAAGAGTACAAGTCTGGTAAAGACAAAGCCTTTAACGGTTTAGTCGGTCAAGTCATGAAAGCCTCTAAAGGCAAAGCCAATCCAGCACAAGTCAATCAATTGATGAAACAATTATTGGGTTAATCTCATTATTGAGACTCCTCCTTTAATCGCTATCCCTAAATACAATCAAACCCGCTTTAAAGTGGGTTTTTTTGTTTATCTTTGCATGCAATTATTGGATAGATAATCCCTTAGATAATCTCGCAATAAATAATCCCGTAGTGGCCTAATTCCCAGACTCTAAATCACGTTCTCGACAAGACAATTCATAATATTCAGCTTGCGGAGCAGCCAAAATTTTCTGCGTATAATATTGACTGTCTTTGGGATCAAAGGGCTTTAGTGAGCAAAAGTTTGCATTAGCAAAGTTTTTGAGTTCAGTTAATGCACTGGTCTTTTTAAATAAAGCCCCCCAGCCTTCACTCACACAGCAACCCACATATTCAGACATATATTCGTCTGTTATATAAATCACGTCTTGGCCAGCAAACTGTAATGGCTTCTTCACTTTAAAGACATCGTTATAGTCATAGCGAGAAACTTGTGGTTTTTTGCTGATATAACCTTGTTGGGTCAGTACTTTAAAATCTTTAAACTGTGCGCCTTGGCCTTGCATGCCACGATACTGTTCAAGTTCTGGCGCTGCATAAGCAACACCACCACTTAAAATAACCAGACTAAGACCGCAATATAAATATTTCCCCACGTGATCACTCCGTAAATACGCTTTCAATTTTTATTTATATTACAGATAAAGTTCAGACTTCGATTATATTTTTGAATTTTTCACTCAGCATCGGTTCATATTGTCTGCAAACTATTTTTAATAATCACTGGCCAATGCTGTCCTAAATCCTCTCTACTGCTGATCGATCAAACACATTGACTTCTAAACAACCATAGCTAAACTTAAAACATTCTAACCGTTTCATTAACAGCGATGCATTAAAACAATATGTCCTTATTTTTATTATCTGGCGGTTTAATTCTTATTTTACTTTTAATTTTTTATAAACTTGTATTCTCGACCTCAGATGAAATCCCACAGAGTAAACCACTCGATTCAAATCAGTTTTCTCAACTCAAAAAACACACTCGCCCAGCGACGCAAGATCTTCCCAGTGCTCAACAGCAACAACCATTACATCAACCAGCGCATCACTTAGATACACCAAATCAAAACACCCAAGATCAACAGCACCCTAAAAAACCCGAAGGTAGCTCATTTTTAGCAGAGTTTTTGGGGGAGTTTTTTCTTTACGCAATATTTAAAGGTTTTATTTTTCTTATTAAGAAGTTCTTTTTACTTCTGGGACGTATTTTCGATTAATGCCCCCCTCCCTAGCTGAACCAGATCGCAATCAAACCACAGCTATTCCCGCACCACCGCTTCAATTTTATCTAAATTCCACACACCACCCGCCGCCAAGGCTTTACACATCCCAGTCCAACGATCAATCGTATGCACAAAGTTCTGACCATCCCAAATCCATTGATTCATACTCCAACAGTCCCCGATACCCCGGCCCTTTTGTGATGCATAAATTTCACCACTGCCGATATCACTTGCCATTTCAGTGACATATGTAACTTTCCCGCTGAGAGAGCGATCCAATACCCAAGCGCCATAACCTTCGTTATACGCACCGCGCCAACATAATGTCGTTGCCAAGACTTTATTATTACTTAACGTATAGAGATCAATTGCTTGAGATTTTGGTTCACCCCTATCATAAATCCCCTCACATGCATCATAGCCATCCTGCTGCTTCGGACGGGCAGCCATTAGCTTGTTATGTAAAGCTTTATACTGCTTGGCATCTGGTTGAATGGTTAAATAGACTTGTTCGGCTGTTTTTACTTTTTTGACCACGATTTTGGCTTGTACTGCCAAAACTTTAGATTCATCGGCTGGACCTTTTTTGACTAAAGCCGCCTTAGTCCCCACACGCTTCTGAAAATCATCCATTTTTAATAGCACTGCGGTCATTCCTTGATCTGAAACGCGCCAAGCATAATCACTATTTTTAAACTCGATTTTTACCGATTGATTGGCCTGCTGTAATAATGCATTTTTTTGCTGGGTATTTAATATCCCCATCAATGGCGCTTCATCGCCATCAACCTCAATTCGCCCAAGATCTTTATTGTTGATATAAAAGTGAATATTTTTAAGCTTGCTGTATTGCAAGGTTTCACCATAATCTGAACCCAAAGCAAACTCCGCTTGCACCGGCTGCTTGGCTCCCGCTTGGCGACGCAATAAAATAGATACGGGTAAGCTCTCACCATCATCTGATTGATAGCCTGCTGCTTGGCAAGTTCCTGTATTACTACAATATAGCTCCCATTCTGCATGCTGAAAACTCAGCGCTTGAATAGGCTGCGCATAGACATTTTCAGCTAGACCACCAAATAGTAAAGTCGCGAAAACAATAGTGGAAGATCGCATCGGCCTAATTCCCTTTAGATAAAGTAGAGGATGTTGTTTTTTATAAATCACGAATAGATACAACGCTTCGAATAAATAATGGCTTACCCTTTTAATTCAATTCGGAGAAATTGTTTTTAACAACTCCAGAATATGTTGCACATATATATTCTCTTTCGCATCTGAATATATCGCATATACGGGTGCATTACAGCTGTTCTCAGCATGAATCGCTTTATAAATAATCTGCTTATTCCAAAAGTGTTGAATCGACTGTGGCACAATCGAAATGCCAATCCCAGCAGCAATCAAATTTAAACTCAACGTCAAGCGTGGGGTTTCTTGAATTATTCTCGGTCGAAAACCAGCCTGTAAGCAAAGCGATAAAATATGATCATATAAATCTTGACCGTTTAAGCGACGATATAATACAAAATCATCTTGTGCTAAATCAGCCATATCAATGCTCTCCTGCATTTCAGCCAACGGATGGTCAATCGGCAAAGCAACCATCAAAGGTTCATCAAATAAATGAATACTGGTTAAGCCTAAACCCTCAGCCGCTGGTTTTCGTAAAAATGCAATATCGAGTTTTTGATTTAAAATGGCTTCTGTTAATGCACGACTGCCATGTTCTTCCAAATGAATATTCACCGCAGGATATAAAGCACGATACTGTGCTAAAAGTGTCGGCAAAAATGCATGTAATCCAGCCGAGTTGGTAAACCCAATTCGAAGCTGCCCTTCCATTCCTTTTGCAATATAGCTCAGACGTTGCTGAATACTTTGTGCGTGACTCAAAATACTGCGTGCTTCTTGGTAGAGCACTTGACCGGCTTGAGTCGTTTCCACACCACGTGGCAAGCGATTAAATAATAAGACACCCAGCTCATCTTCAAGGCTTTTAATCAAACGTGTCAAAGGCGGCTGTTGCATATTTAAACGTACAGCAGCCTTAGAAATATTACTTTCCTCAACCACCACGACAAAGGCATTCAGTTTAGCGATATCCAACATAGCAATACTTTATAAGTATGGATTACAGCAAAATTAGCATTTTTCAACATAACTAAACAAGCCCATACTTCAGTAAAAGTAAATTTGAATGGTGCAGAGATGAATCAAAATACAATACAAATCGCAGCACTTTATAAACCAACGTCAAGACAACTTTTCTTGGGTTTTATGAAGCTTGGATTAATGGGCTTTGGTGGGGTATTACCGCTTGCACAACATATGATTGTTGAAGATCAAAAATGGTTAAGTTCAGCGGAATTTATCGATTTGCTAGGTATCTGCCAAATATTACCTGGCGGTAATATTATTAATATGGCTGCTGCAATTGGTATGCGATTTCATGGCATTCACGGTGCAATTTGTGCTGTATTGGGATTGATTTCAGCACCGACATTGATTGTCATCGCGATGTATCAAATCTATGCACAATTTCAAAATATTCCAATTATTAAAAACATGATTGCAGGGCTTGCTGCCGCAGCGGCTGGGTTGCTGTTTGCAACAGGTTTTAAAATGCTCAAACCAATTATTAAAAGCATTTTAATTTTACCCAGTCTTGTCCTGACTTCGGTTTTTGTGCTCTGGCTTAAACTGCCTCTGGCATTAACCCTGATCATTTTGCTTAGTATCAACCTAACCATTTTAACGGTCAAAAAGGCAGTACAACAATGATCCCGACACTTTGCTTACTTGCACTAATATTTACACAGTTGTCTATTTTATCTTTTGGCGGTGGAAATGCGATTTTACCGGCATTACAGCATCAAGCCGTGAATGTACAGCACTGGGTATCCGCAGATCAATTTCAAGCAATGTTTGCACTGGCACAAGCCGCACCGGGACCCAATATGATGATTATTCCTTTACTGGGCTGGCATGTTGCGGGACCATTGGGTTTAGTAGTAACCTGTATTGCGAAATTTGGCCCCTCCTCTGTGATTACATTATATGCACTTAAATTTTGGGATTCATTTAAAACCCATCCTTTTAAGACCACACTAGAACTTGCCCTACAGCCAATTACAGTTGGTTTGGTTTTAAGCAGTGCTTGGCTAATAGCAGAAGCATCTGTACAACAACATGTACTCATTGCTGTGGTAGTTTTAACAAGCGTACTTGGCTTAGTTAAAAAAATTCATCCTATCTATTTAATGTCGCTTGGTGCTGGTTTAGCTGCAGTCTTTCTTTAATCCCTGACAGCCACAATAAAAGTTTAAAATGTAGCCTAAAATAATTTATGAATACGATGCAAACGACTAAATAGCGTATTTATTATGCAGCGTATTGCACAGTGAGATTATTTTTATTATTTTAACCAGCATCATTTTCGATGCTGTGATAATCCACTCAAATAACAAAATTGCTTCAGCCTTTTTAAGAGAAATTTAAGTTTTGAATGTTGAAATTTATTTTAACAAAACCGTATATTCAAATTCTAATGATGCTTCAGCCGAGCCAAAAAAAATATCTCATGACCGATAGCTCAATCTTGTTATTTACTTGCTTGGCGCTGTTGGTATTTTTTCCTATAGGCGGAAAAATTGATCTCTACTTTATTCAACCTTGGGTAGATCAGTCTGGACATTTTTTCAACCGTTATCATGCATTTTTAACTTTTTGGAATCATCAGATTTTAAAATATATAATGATCGTGGTGTATGCGAGCTTTTTAGTCCTCTGGTTGCTTTCATTCAAAATTGACCGCTTAAAACCCAATCGGGTTATTTATGCATATATGTTTGGGGTCAGTATTCTTTCCACAGCATTGGTGGGCATAATAAAATCGCAGTCTCGTCATGACTGTCCTTGGAATATGGTTGAAACCTCAAGCTCAGGCTTAGTTTGGGATTTTTCTGCCACACAAGGGCATTGTTTTCCTGGTGGCCATGCCAGTGCAGGTTTTGCATTAATGACTGGTTATTTTGTCTATCGTCTAAGTCAGCCTAAACGCGCCTATTTCTTTCTATTTGCAGGCCTGGTGTTTGGTTTTACGATGGGCTGGGGCCAGATGATGCGTGGCGCACACTTTTTGAGCCATAATTTATGGACAGGTTGGTATGTCTTTGCGCTAAATGCTGTATTTTTTGCAGTATTTTATCGAAAACTACTAGCGCATGCGCAACTCGCTCAGCAACCCGCGCCAGTAAAGCAAACGGTGCCAGTCCTCAATTAACGACACCAAGCTCTTTCAGCAACAGCAGGTATAAACGTTATATCTGCTTTTTTTGTTTTTCTCATCGGCTTCCCAAAATCTTCATCAACACAGTCCCTTTATTCCCCCACTAACCTACATCACACCCAATAATATTTATGAATTGTGAAAAAGTAACCTTTTTTCATCTTATTGTAATTTAAGATTGATTTAATTAAATAAAACAACATGACTTAACTTAATTTTTCCTTAAATTCATTAAAATAATATAGACTTGTAGATAATTATTTTACCTAACGTTATATATGTCCGATTTAAATCACTTTTTAAATAACTCAATTCAACTCCAAAATAGCAATATCCAGTCCTATCATATTGGAGAGATGAAAGTTTGGCTTAAAAAAGCATCAGCGCGCCACTCAACTTGGATTTATATCCCACTGCGATGGCTAGCTCAGTTTTTTCAGCTTAAAGTGCTTACACCGATTCCCAACTACGGCGGTCATAAAGCGATTCAATGTGAAGTTCAACGCATTCAAAGTTTACAAGCGCTCGGGATTTCAACCCCAACCCTATTGGCAAGCAGTGAATATGGCCTCTTAATTGAAGATGCTGCTGCAAATGGCAAACAGGTACTACAGTTGGATCAAGCCTTAGCGCAACTCCACGAACAACCTGAACAGCAAATCAAGCTATTTCATGCAGCCATTGATGCGATTTCCTCAATTCACAGTAAAAATAGTTATTTAAGTGAAGCCTTCGCACGTAATATCCTGGTTGATGAAGCGCATCAATTTACATTTATCGACTTTGAAACTGATCCAGGACAAGTACTTGATGTGCAATCCTGTCAGGTTCGAGATTGGTTATGTCTTATTTTTTCAACAGCACATCTGTTTAATGAACAACAATTAGCACAAGCTAGCCAGATTTTTTTAGATAAAATCCTACCTTCAACAAAAACCTATCTTGGTATTTTAAAAGTAAGCCATCGACTACGCTGGGCGAGACATATCAATTTTGAAAAACTAGGAAGTGATGGTAAACGTGCTAAAAAATGTTTTTTATTTTTTAAAGCCATCGAATTGCAAAAGCCTTTACCGATGATCTAAGCAGTTGTGCTGAATCTTAAATCGATGGATGACACTTAGACTTCGCTGAGAAGTTCTTTTTTATGATAGTGCAGTGGCAAAGTAACACGTGCTGCTAAGCCACCAAGATCCTGACTTTTAGACAGCTCAAAATGCCCGCCTAATTGTTGAATGGCTTTATCTACAATAGCAAGTCCAAGGCCACTGCCCACGATTAAATGATGATGCACTCGATAAAAACGTTTTAGCACCATTTCATATTGCGCTGCTGGAATTCCCATTCCACTGTCTTCAATTAAAATCGTCACACTATTTATGTTTGTTTGAAATATTGAAATATTGATGACCCCAGCATTTGGGGTATATTTAATTGCATTGTCTAATAGATTGTAAATAACCGAGTGAATAGATTGCTCAATACTTTGTATCTGGACCAACTCATTGCGCACCAAGCCCATATCCAGTTCTTTTTCCATTGCAAGATTCATAAGTTGTTCAATGGATTGCACCACAATATCATTCAAGGAAAAATTAGAGATCAACTCGTCTTGATTTAAAGCAGCATCTTGTTTTGCCAATGCCAAAAGCTGCGAAACCAAATGTTGGATACGCGCCAAACCTTTGGCTAAATTATTGAGATTTTTATCTTCTGGGTTTTGACTTAATAGTATTTTGGTCTGTAAGTTTAATGCAGTAATCGGTGTACGGAGCTCATGTGCAGCATCGGCAATAAACTGCTTTTGTTCCTGCTGTCCCAATTGAATCCGCTCAAATAAACTATTCATTTCATTAATTGTCGGGATTAATTCATCAGGATAATGGCTGTTTATAATTGCACCCAAATCATTAGAATCGCGCTGCGACAATTCGGTTTTAAAATCTTCCAAAGGCTTTAAATTTCGACTAATAATTAACACCAACGCCAAAATTCCTAAAGGAAAAATCAGCAAGTAGGGAAGAAACATACTGCCTGCCAACTCTAAGGCAAGAATTTTACGGACCTTAAGTTGTTGACTAATCTGAATTTGATAATCTTTGACTGGGATAATATAGGTCACCCATTCACCATTATCATTTTCATGCGTATAGAACCCTGGGCTGTCCTTTTGAGAAACCAACATATGTTGCTTATGATTAACATCGCTATGATCGGCATAGGCCCAGACATCAATAAATAAATCTTCTTCGTGATAATGTCTATGTTCATTAAATTGGCTTTGGATCGGATGTACATTTAACGCAACCCGTTCAGCCAAATAAACCATTTGCGCATCTAAGATTTCATCGAGTTCTCGCAATGAAATCCGATAAGCTTCGAGCACTAAAACACAGCCTAAGACCACACTAAATACAGAGATATAAGTGATTAAACGTTTTTTGAGTGAATAGCGCTTGAACATAACTCTATAACTTCTGTGGCTGCCCCAAACGATAGCCTAAACCACGAATGGTACGAATGAAATCTTTTCCCAATTTTGCTCTAAGATGATGTACATAAACTTCGATGGTATTACTACTAATTTCACTATCAAAGGCATAGAGCTTATCTTCTAGATTGGCTTTGGAAAATATTTTATTGGGATGCAGCATTAACGGCATTAAAATCGCCCATTCACGATTGGACAATTCAACCTCGACGCCGTTTAGGGTTGCGACATGTTGTTCAACATCAAGAATTACATCCCCACTCTGCATTTTAGACTCAGTCGGTTGCTGTAATGGATCTCGCCCACAACGACGCAATAAGGCATGAATACGCGCGATTAACTCATCAAACTCATACGGTTTAATCAGATAGTCATCGGCACCTTGATTTAAACCCTCAACGCGATTTTCTAATTGATCACGTGCAGAAATAATCAAGACAGGAATATTGGTTTTTTGCCGAATTTGTTTGAGAACCTGTATACCATCCATCATCGGTAAGCCAAGATCAAGCAGAATGAGGTCAAAGCTATTTTTATTCAGTGACTTCAAACCATCTAGCCCATTATTCACCCATTCGACTTCAAACTGATGAAAATTCAGTAACGTTATCGTCGATTCTGCAATCATGAAATCATCTTCAATCATCAATATATTTGTCATGATTTTTCCTTGGCTGAGCTTTAAACCTTGCATCGCTGTAGCATATCATTATTGATATCAATAACTTCCGATTTCACATCGAGTAAACTAAGAAGGCTTGGAAATAAATTATCTTGACTGAGTTCGGTTGATTTCTGACGAGACAAACAAGCGACTTGATCTGCGGCATTCGCAGCCCATTGATCTGAGAACCACATCATCATCGGCACATGAGTCTGTTGACTCGGTGCCATCGCATAAGGGGCACCATGCAAGTACATGCCACGCTCGCCTGTAGATTCACCATGATCAGAGAGATACCAAAATCCTGTGCGATAGTGTGATTGTTTTTTCAATACTTCAATCACTTGATTCAATATATGGTCGGTATAAACAATTGAATTATCATAGACATTCACTAGCTGCTCACTGCTACAGCCTTGGATCGCATTGGTGTCACAGAAGGGCTTAAAATGTCTAAACTCATCTGGTGCACGCTTATAATAAGCAGGTCCATGACTGCCTAACTGATGTAAGACCACCAATCTTGGGGTTTGATCATCTTTGGGAATTTTTCCAATATAATCCGTTAAAGCATCCACCAAAATGCCATCTTTACATTCATTCGCTACGCACCATTTCTGTTTAACTTCTTCAGGAATTTGATATTGTTCTACCCGATCGCAAACACCTTTACAACCTGAATTATTGCTCATCCAAGTCACTTTATAGCCTGCACGTTGCGCAACATCGAGTAAGCCTTCACGGTGACTTGCTAAACGCTCATCATATTGTTTGCGCGGCATCCCTGAAAACATACAAGGTACTGAAACTGCTGTAGCCGTCCCACAAGAACTCACCTGACTAAAATTGATCAGTTGCGCTTGTTTAGACAGTTCCGGATTGGTATTTCGTGCATAACCGTTCAGTGAAAAACTTTCTGCCCGTGCGGTCTCACCAACCACCAAGACCATCAGTTTAGGCAGTGCATCCTTAGCAGCCGTGCTATTTAAATGTGCATCTTCACCATAAGCCAGTAAAGGTAAATTTTTCTTTGGGGCTTTTTTATGAAAATAAGAATAACTGGATGCAATCACATTCTGCGGTGAGATCATGCCCTTAATACTGCGATTCTCACGAAATATTGCTGCATAATCGACATAGAAAATAAATAGCAGCCCTAAAATAACAGCAAAAGAAGCAACCGCACTTATGGCCTTTTTAATCAGCACTTTACTCAGTGGTTCTGGTTTAATTTTAATCCAACATAATACTAAGATTGGTAAAAGCACGCCGAGCAATGCCCAAATAATAAAGCGCATTGATAATAAATCTGCAGCCTCTTTGGCATCAGTTTGGATGCTATTTTGAATTTGATCCGGGGTAATCAATACGCCTAGCGAACCCACAAAATAGGCACTAAAACCACCAATAAAAATCAGAATGATGCTAAAGAGCTTAACGGTCCATTTCCAATTAATAATCTGAAAAATAAGATTATAGAGTGCAACCAATACACAGCCCGTCGCAAACACAAAAAGATAGGCCTTTAGACCCCGATACGGTGTGAGGGTATTAATTTGCTCTAAAAAAGCAAAGTTTAAAAAAATACCAATCCAGACTGCAACTAAAAAATTAAAAGCAGTTATTGAGAGTTTTAAGTTCGGTAATTTCATTTTTGCTAGAAAATTTGACATTTTATATTAAATATTTCGTATTGATCACGCAGATGAATGTAATAAATAAAACTTAAAAACAACTTAAAGCCGTTTTACTTTAATTCACTTTATTTGTTTTATTACAATGTTACTTATTTTTCAGTGTTATAACAGCGCTGCCAAAGATAAGCAGGCAACAACATAAATATACCAACAATACCAATCAGCATTAAATAAGTTTTGTAACCCAAGTAATCTCCAAGAATACCGCTCAGTGTATAAAACACCCCACTCACCAATGCCATAATTGACACCTGTAAAGTGAAATCAGTTCCCGCATGACTGTGGCGACTATACTGCATCACCAAGGTCAGTATGACCACCAATAACATTGCGGAAAATAAATCTTCAAGAGCATTAATCACATAGATTAACCAATGCGCCACATGCTGCCCTTGCTCATATTGCTGTGCTAACCCGGCAAAACCGAATACGGTCGATAATTTCAAGATGGAAAATAAGACAAAAGCATGCTGCCGAGCTAAACGTTGCAGACATAGACTGGCCAAAAATGCTCCCATTAATGCCGCCGCAGCCCCCAGCATCGTGATGTAGATACCAATTTGACTTAGGCTTAATCCGAGATCCACCAATAACGGTTTGCTAATTGGTCCTGATAAACCATCAGTAACTTTGACACTAAGCAACACCAACAACCATAAAAACATGACTTTGGTTTGGCTGAAATACCTCACATAGGAATGTAAATACTCGCGTAGTGTTTGCTTGGCTAAAACAGGCTGTGCATTTATAACCGAGGATCTCGCAGAGTCGCCTTCGTTAAAATACAGGATCGGAATTGTATTCAATGCCAGCAATCCCGCTAACAGCATAAATGTAGATTGCCAGCTTAAAAAATCTAAGGCCCAAAGGATCGCCCCACCACCCACAATAAAACCTAAACGTGAACCAATCACCTGAAACATATTGCCCCAGTGTTGTTGGGCCGCTTTTAAGCTGCGTACCGCCAAGGCATCCGTCGCAATATCTTGGGTTGCTCCCATACAATTCATGCTTAGCAATGCGATGAAAAATAGCAGTAAATAAGTCGGATGATTCAACGACTCAATTGGGAGATAAGACAATACTATTAAAATCACAATACTAGAGAGTTGAGTGATTAAAATCCAAGCACGATAGTGACCTAAGGCTGGTATACCAACCCGATCCACCCAAGGTGCCCACAATACTTTCAGCGCCCAAGGTGCCATGAGCAAACCAAAACCACCAATATGTGCCAAAGACACGCCTTGCATCCGTAAAATAACCGGCAAGGCCTGAGTCATAAACCCCACCGGTAAACCTTGTGCCCAATATAATGAAAAGAACAGCAGATAAAGCTGTGCTGGTTTTAGTGGCATCGCTTGCTTACCCTCAACATGAGCTCGTCATAAAATATAAAAATGAAGTGTCGCCCATAAATTCGATGCTACTTACTTGATATTTTTTCTATGTTACTGAATGATGGGCAGAATAATATGAATATCATCAAAATAAAGTTGCCATTCCATGCCACAAATATTCCCGACCCTGCCTGATCAAGTACCACAACGCGGTAATCTGATCAGCCGTCAATTCTTCAAACAACTGTATTTAAAGCAAGGCTGGCAATTCGTTGGTGAATTTCCCAATGTCCCCAAAGCGGTCGCTATTATTACACCGCACACCTCAAACTACGATGCTTGGTATGGATTTTTAGCCTTGTTGGGTGTTGGCATTAAATTTACGATTTTGGGCAAAGCCAGTCTCTTTAACACCCCTTTGAAACATCTCCTGAACTGGGTTGGGGTCATTCCTGTAAACCGCAATCACGCAACTGGACTCACACAACAGATTCTGCATCGCATTCAACAACAAGATAAAATTTGGATTGCCATTGCGCCCGAAGGTACCCGTAAGCGGGCTGAAAAAATAAAAAGTGGTTTTTATCACATTGCACATGCCGCCAAGCTCCCCATTGTGATCTTTTCTTTTGATTATGATCATAAAACCATTCGCTGTTTGGGGCTGTTTCACACCACGGGAGATTATGAACCAGACTTAATCAAGATTTTAGACATCTATCAAGGTCAGTTCTCTCCCAAAAATGTAGATTGGCTCTCAAAACCTTTACAAAAACTTTGTAAAAAAGGCTAGAAAAGCACCTAAGAATCTGCTGTGATGTGCAGCATATTTTGCCCTCTACAGATATGAATGATTATGCGTTTAAAACAACTTGGATTCATCAGCATCATGAGTCTAGCGCTTGTTGCTTGTGATAAAAATGCCATCACCAAACCAACCACAACGCCAATTGCTGCACGTGAACCCGTGATTGCAATTGCGTTGGGCGGCGGCGGTGCCAAAGGTTTTGCGCATATTGGCGTTCTTAAAGTTTTAGAATCTCACGGTATTAAACCGAAAATTGTGACTGGTACCAGTGCCGGTAGCTTTGTTGGCAGTATTTATGCCAGTGGTAAAACCCCTTATCAAATGCAACAACTGGCCTTGCAGCTAAAAGAGTCCGATATCCGTGACCTTACTTTGAGTAGCCAAGGCTTTGTGGTCGGTCAGAAACTACAAGACTATATTAATCGCAATGTCGGTAATCAAGCGATTGAGAAATTTCCGATTCGTTTTTCTGCGGTTGCTACGCGTTTAGATACCGGTAAAAAGTCAGAATTTATCAAAGGTAATGCGGGTCAGGCAGTACGTGCCTCATGCAGTATTCCAAACGTATTTGTACCTGCGAAAATCGGGAAATATCAATATGTTGATGGTGGTTTAGTGAGTCCTATCCCCGTGCAGACAGCAAGAAGTATGGGCGCTGATATTGTTATTGCAGTGGATATTTCAGCACGGCCATCTGGTAGTCAACCTTCAAGTATGTGGGGTTTATTAGACCAAACCATCAACATTATGGGACAGCAAAGTATTAACAATGAACTGGCGCAAGCGACTGTCGTGATTCAACCCAAAGTTGGACATCTGGGTACACTCGATTTAAAGGCCAGTAATCAAGCCATTTTAGAAGGTGAAAAAGCGGCACAAGCCAAAATCACAGCCATTCAAACGGCGATTAGTAATTTTAAAAAATCACCTGCTGCACTTAAACCGGCTCCTGCTGCGAAATTTTAATCGCAGTCGGTTCCTGTAGCCAACAGTATTAAACTGGAAAAGCAATAAAAGCCGAATGCACAAGTTTTGTTATGTATTTTCGCATTGTTCTGCTACATTCATAGCGATGAATCCTCATCTATATGAATCATAACGATAGAGTAGATGCATGAATTTTATTTTTGAACCTTGGCATTGGTTTGTATTGGGCATTCTGCTGATTTTGTCAGAACTCATTCTGCCAGCGTTTGCCGCCTTATGGTTTGGCATTGCCGCCATTGTTGTCTCGCTTATCTTTTTACTATTCCCATCAATGAGTTTCACCTTTCAGGTCGTACTTTGGATTATTCTGTCTATTGGCTGCACAATCCTTTGGTTTAAATTTATTAAACCCTTGTCCATCGATAAAACCAAAGCTGGAATGTCACGCGAAGCCACCATTGGCCAGACTGGCATGGTGATTCAAACTGGACTGGCACATAATGAAATTCGTGTCCGCTTTGCCCTGCCTGTACTTGGTTCTGATGAATGGAATTGCCGTAGTTTAAGCCCTGTCGAAGTTGGCGACCGTGTGACGGTTACCGATATTCTCGGCAATGATTTGGTGGTCAAACCTTATCAAAGCAGCACAACGTTTACTTAATTTATATTCAATCTTTATACTTGAATTTTTCACATAAATGACTTCAATTGAAGCAATTCACTTGAATACAATAAAGAGGTTTTAATCATGGGCATTGGCTCAATTGTTGTTTTGGTCCTGCTACTGTTTGTAGCAACCACCATTTTTAAAGGTGTTCGTATTGTACCGCAGGGTTATAACTGGATTGTGCAACGTCTTGGTAAATATCATACCAAGCTCGAACCAGGTTTAAACTTTGTCATTCCTTATGTGGACGAAGTGGCTTATAAAGTTACCACCAAAGATATTGTATTGGATATTCCATCACAAGAAGTGATCACCCGTGATAACGCAGTTCTGCTGATGAACGCAGTTGCCTATATTAATATTACCAATCCGCAAAAAGCAGTTTACGGGATTGAAAATTATAACTGGGCGATTCAAAACTTAGTGCAAACTGCGCTACGTTCAATTGTCGGTGAAATGGATCTAGATGATGCCCTATCTTCACGTGATCACATTAAAGCCAAATTAAAAGCAGCCATTTCTGATGATATTTCAGATTGGGGAATTACCCTTAAAACTGTTGAAATTCAAGATATTCAACCATCTACAACCATGCAATCTGCGATGGAAGCACAAGCAGCGGCTGAACGTCAACGTCGTGCAACTGTGACTAAAGCTGATGGTGAAAAACAGGCAGCGATTTTAGAAGCAGATGGTCGTTTAGAAGCCTCACGTCGTGATGCAGAAGCACAAGTGGTCTTGGCAGAAGCCTCACAAAAAGCCATTGAAATGGTGACTAGTGCGGTGGGCGACAAAGAAATCCCAGTGGCCTATTTACTTGGCGAACAATACGTTAAAGCCATGCAAGATATGTCTAAATCAAATAATGCCAAAACTGTGGTATTGCCTGCAGACATCATGAACACCATTCGTGGTGTGATGGGTCGCGGTTCATAATACTCATTCAAAAAAATCAAGGCAGCCAAGAGGCTGCCTTTTTTATTGTCTGATTTTCAGCAAAATACAATCACACAATCAAGGCAGTCAGTTCTTTCTGCGCATTATGTGGTTTTTCACCTTCGGCCAATTCGGCACGTATCCAGCGACCATCCCCTTGCAGCAACCACGCTTGTTGATTGTCCTTTAAGTAGGTTAGTAAGCCTTGATGGTAAATACGTTTTTTCAATGCTGGATCTTCAACCGGGAAACAGGCTTCAACGCGACTAAACAAGTTACGATCCATCCAGTCCGCGCTTGAACAATAAATTCGATGTGCGCCAGCATTGCTAAAATAAAACACCCGCGTATGTTCCAAGAAACGTCCGACAATCGAACGCACACGGATATTTTCAGAGAGATTTGGCAAGCCTGGGCGTAGACAGCAAATTGAACGAATAATCAAATCAACTTGTACGCCTGCCTGTGAAGCTTCATACAATTTATTAATCAGTTGCACTTCAGTCAGTGCATTCACTTTAATAATAATATGTGCGGGTTTGCCTGCTTTGACGTTGCTAATTTCTTCATCAATATAGTTAATCAGCTGAGCATGTAGGGTAAATGGTGCATGCAGTAACTTCTTCAACTTGGCCATTTTACCCATGCCAGTCAATTCTTGAAAAATGCGATGCACATCTTCACACAACTCTTTGTCTGTGGTGAGCAAACCATAATCGGTATAAATACGTGCATTGCCCGCATGATAATTACCTGTGCCTAAATGCACATAGCGCACCAGTTTATTGTTTTCACGGCGTACCACTAAAATCATTTTGGCATGGGTTTTATAGCCGACAATGCCATACACAACGACTGCACCCGCTTCTTGCAATACATTGGCCACTGCAATATTGGACTCTTCATCAAACCGCGCACGTAGCTCGATAACCGCAGTCACCTCTTTGCCATTGCGTGCAGCTTCTGCCAGAACCTGTACAATTTCAGAGTCTGCGCCACTACGATATAAGGTTTGCTTAATCGCTAAAACTTGCGGGTCTCGTGCAGCTTCACGCAATAAATTAATGACAGGCGCAAAAGATTCAAAGGGATGATGCAGCAAAATATCTTGCTTTTGCATAGCAGAAAAAATATTTTCTGACTTTTTTAAAACCTTAGGTACAACAGGCGTATGAGAGTCATAACGTAAATGTGGCTGTCTAAAATTAGAACCTAATCGTGCCAAATTGACTGGACCATCGACTTTATACAGTTGTTCAAGTTCAAGATCGAATTCATTGAGCAAATATTCGTAAATATGCTTTGGACAGTTTTCGGTCACTTCAAGACGCACAGCGCGACCAAAACGACGAGAGTTCAATTCGCCTTTGAGTGCAATTGCTAAATCTTCAACATCTTCATTTAATGCTAAGTCTGCATTTCGCGTCACACGGAACTGATAACAACCGGTTGCCGTCATGCCAGGGAATAAATCTGAAATATGTTCATGAATGATGGCAGACAGCATCACAAAATGCTCACTTCCACCAGTCAACTCTTCGGGTAAACGTACGACACGAGGCAATGAACGTGGTGCAGGTACAACCGCCAAATCAATTTGACGACCGAAAGCATCTTTACCTTCTAAGGTCACGATGAAGTTTAAGCTTTTGTTAACCAAACGTGGAAACGGATGCGCAGGATCCAGACTGATTGGGGTCAGTACAGGGGCAACTTGTTCTTGGAAGTATTTTTTAATCCACGAAGACTGTGCTGGGCTCAATTCACCACGGCGGAGAAAACGAATATCTTCTTCTCTCAGTTTTGGTAAAATTTCTTCATTTAAAATGCGGTACTGACGCTCTATTGCTGCATGTGCTGTTTTTGAAATTGACTCTAAAACTTGTTTTGGGGTTAAGCCGTCTGGGGTTCGGCTTTCATTGCCAAGTGACAACTGCTCCATCACGCCCGCCACACGAATTTCAAAAAACTCATCCATATTTAATGAGAAAATCAGCAAGAAATTCATTCGATCTAATAGGGGATGCAATGGATCGACCGCTTGCTCTAAGACCCGTAAATGAAAATCTAGAATTGAAAGCTCTCGATTGATATAGCGCTCATTATAAGAATATTCTATTGCGGTACTATTCACTTCGCTGTTCATGCCACCAACCCGTTTTAACTGTTATTAGCTAAGTATGCTTTAAATTTATGACATTTTCATAAAAAAATGTATAAATAAAAAGCGTTTAATAGTATTGAATGCGAACTCATCAGTCTTTAAATTAATGACCATTCAACTATTTTCTATATCCATTCAAGTTTAGGTCGGAACCTGGCTATAGTTGATATATTTTAAAATGAGTTTTTGTTTACGCAGGAATTTAGGATCTTTGCGATGCTGCTGATAATACTTGGGATTGGGCAATAATGCCGCCAAAAAAGCCGCCTGTTCACGGTTTAAATCAGCCGCATTTTTATTAAAATAAAAACGTGATGCCGCTTCAATACCATAGAGATGATCGCCAAATTCAACTGAGTTCATATAGACCTCTAGAATACGCTGCTTGGTCCACATTCGTTCCATCAACACGGTAGCAATCGACTCTTGTCCTTTGCGAAAATAAGAACGTCGATTATAAAAAAATAGATTTTTCGCCAATTGCTGTGAGATGGTTGAGCCACCGGCTACCACTTTTTCGTTATTGATATTACGTTGTAAAGCATATTCAATTCCCCCCCAGTCAAAACCATGGTGTTTTAGAAACTGTGCATCTTCTGCTTCAACGATCGCCCGTTTAAAATGAATGCTGATTTGATCATAGTCGACCCACTGATGTTCAATCGGTTGAAAATCAGAGAGATAATCTAGTCGCATAAACATGGTATTTTCAACAGGATGACTACGCCACCACACCAAGCTTGAAAAAATCCAAAGCTGAATAATCACCAGCACACTCAATAAGAGCAGAATCGCTCTCAGCACAAAGGCTTTCATCGTGCTATTTCACTCCTCGACGAGTTCATTTTAATTTCATGCTAAGCTACGCATTAACTCATAATAGATGATCAATTCATGTCAAATTGGCCACCAAACAACGACTCAGCCCTGCATATGCCAGCAAAGCCACCACTGGCAAAAGTAACCCTAGGCCTGATTTTCATCAATGTGATGCTGTTTGGCTGGCAAATCTTGAGCGGTGTTGATATTAGCTCACCAGAGATCGCAGATGCGATTCATTGGGGTGCTGATTATGCACCTTTAACCTTATTACAGGAACCATATCGCTTATTCAGCAGTATGTTTTTTCATTTTGGTTTGCCGCATTTAATGTTCAATATGTGGGCCTTGTATATTTTTGGGAATTTAGCAGAACAAACATTCGGCCGTGTTTATTTTTTAGCAATGTATGTTTTGGCTGGCTTGATGGGCAGCTTACTCAGCGCTTATGTGGATATCCACAACAGCTATACCTTTATTGAAAATATTAAAGATTTAGATGGTAGTCTACTGCCGCGCGTATCTGCCGGTGCATCTGGTGCGGTAATGGGGATTGGGGGTGCATTAACCGCCTTGGCATTCTTCCCACGTTTAGCACGTCAGCAGATGGCCTTAGATAAACGTTCACTGCTTACCATCATGGGTATTAACTTAGTCTTTGGCCTACTCACCTCTGGAATTAATAATGCAGCACATGTCGGTGGCATGATCATGGGTGCATTACTGGCGATTGCGTGGTATGCCGTTCAGCACTTTAAGCTCCCCAAAGTCATGCTCGCGATTATTTTATTGCTTGGTGCTTTGCTTTGTTATGCCGCCTACCAATATTGCCTGATGCAAATTGAACCAATCATGCCTTTATGGCAAGAAGCACTAAATAATATGCAACAACAGTTAGGGCGCTAATTGCGCCCCCTGCTTTATTGATGTACCGATGTACTGGCTGACGCATGCACAGATGTATGTTTTACTGATTCAACTCACGCAAACTTTGCAGCGGTGGTAAATCACATAAATAACTGAGACGGTAACGCCCAATCAAGCCGCACAATAGGGTCATGAGCAGTGGCAAAATGACCCAAATTGGCCAGTGCAGCTGTACCTCTAAATGCATACGATAAGCCATGATTGCACTGATCAACTCTGCAAATAAACAGGCCATGATCCCTGCAAAAAAACCCATCAATCCAACTTCCAGGCTTAAGCGATTTTTCAACTGCCCTTTGGCAGCACCAAAGGAACGCATTAACGCCACTTCGCGCTTACGTGCATCCATCATCAAGTTAATACAAGCCAGCAGCACCAAAAAGCCGGACAAGCTCACCAAGACTGCTAAAACTGTTATGACTTGCACCAAAACATTGACTAGGCGCTTTACCTCTTCCAAAATCAGCGACACATCAACAAAGACGGTATTGCTAAATTGCTGAATCAGATGGATTAGTTTTGGCTTTTCGGCTTCAGGCACATAAAAGCTGCCCAAATAACTGCCTGCATTTTCATCGAGGGTTTCAGGTGAAAAGATAAAAAAGAAGTTTGGACTAAAACTCTGCCACTCCACCTGTCTAAAGCTCACCACCTTGGCTGTTAATGGTCCTTCTGGAAGACTAAAAGTCAGCTGATCCCCCAATTGAATGCCCAATTCAGCAGCCAATTTAGCTTCTACAGAAACTTCACCAGGTTGATTCAAGCTTGCAGCACCTGCCACAATCAAATTATCTTCTGGGTATTCTCTGGTCTGTGTCAGATTTAACTCACGTTTAAGTGCATTATTATCGCGGATCATTTCTGCACTAAACGGCTTGGCATTTTTTTCAATCAAGCGTCCACGGATATTCGGATACAACGCAGTACCCTGCCAATGCTGTTCTGCAAGTTGCTGCTTAAATGCATCTAATTCAAAAGGTGGCAAACCATAAACAAATTGATTGGGGGTTTTTTCTGGAAGTTGTTGCTGCCACCGCGCCAATAAATCGGTACGCAATACTGCCAACACCGTAATCAAACTCAAGCCCAAAGCCAATGCAGTAATTTGTAAGGCACTTTGGGTTGGCATGCCAATATAGCTTGAAAAGCGATTTTTCATGGCCTTGATGCGATTGAGCACGAGCCAAATCAACAGATACAATAAACCGCTGACAAGCAAGAGAGAACCAATCACCAAAGTGGTCAAGATCAGATTTTCAGTGAGCACCAGACTAAATATGATCAAACTGAGTATGCCAGCACTGAACATCACCCACCATGATTTTGCTGACTTTTGCTGTTGGCGCAACACCCGAATTGGTGCGGTATTCAGCAGCTCCCATAAACTGGGCAAAACAAAGCCGAGCAACACCACCACACTGGTGAAAATCGCAATTGGCAAAGGCCCCATCAACATATCCCAGAGCGAAAAGGTCAGTTCCAATTGGGGAATCAATTGCAACATCAGTTGTAATAACAAATAAGCTAAACCCAAGCCAAATAAGCTGCCCAATAGCGTTGCCACCGCAATCACTTGTAGCAGCAACCAAGCAAATGCGGAGAAAATTTGGCGTCTGGTCGCGCCCATACAACGGATCAGTGCAATATGATCTTGGCTTTGCTGTACATAACGCTGACTACTCAAGGCAATTGCAATCCCACACAATAAAATGGTGAGAATATTGGCCAGCTGTAAAAAGGTTTCTAAATTTTCAATCGGCTTGATCAAACGTGAATTGGCCTGCTCTGCTGTACGTAGTTTTAAAGTATTGGCCGTTGCCGCACTTTCGTTGTCAGCCTGCTGAGCTGCTGTTGTTTGAGCTGTGGCCGCTTGACTGTCTACACTTGAACGAGCCGTAGCCTGACCATCTACGCTTAGGCTATTTTCAGCCTGTATGGCTGCTGCCTGCTGTGCAGCCAATGCTTTTTTGTCTTTATTAAAAGCTTTGCGAAATGCGGTCACCTGTTCAGGCGCACCCACCATGAGTAAGCGATATTCAGCGCGACTCCCCACTTGAATGGCTTTGGTTTTGGCAACATCTTGCTGTGAAATAATCACGGTGGGAGAGAATGCAGAAAAGCCCAACTCTTGATTAGATTCTTGCTCAATACGCCCTGTCACTTTAAACGTTGCATCTGCAATTTCAATGTTGTCCGAGAGCTTTACTTGAAGCAGATCCATCGCTCTTGGACTGAGCCAAACTTCACCTGATTGCATAGGACCAGTTTGCTGAGCCAGTTGCAGTTCACCGCGCAAAGGGAAATTCGGCTGAATTGCTTTAACATTGACCATCACAAACTGATCATTGGTATGCGCCATCGAACCAAACATGGTGACTTCTGATTGTTCTAACTCAAGCTCGGTCGCCAAGCTTCGCCATTTTTGATCCAAGGGGTTTTGATCGGTGAGTACCAAATCAGCTGCTTGCATTTTTGCAGCTTGTCGCGTGACCGCATCTTGAATTTTTTGATGGCTAAACTTCAGTGCTGTGGTGGCACTAATCGCCAGACACAATGCAAAAATTAGTAAATAAATCCCAGTATTGGCAAAGCTTTGCTTGCGTAGAACCTGAAATAGCCCATTCATCGCTGTGCATCCACAGACTGTGCACGATGATGCTCAATCAATTGTCCATCATGTAATTCGAGATGACGCTGGCATTGCGCGGCCAATTGCACATCATGGGTCACCAACACCAGTGTTGTGCCTAATTCCTGATTTAAACGGAATAACAGCTGCTCAATTTCCGCCGCAGTATGCTCGTCTAAATTGCCTGTTGGTTCATCAGCAAAAATGATTTTCGGGGTGGTAATTAATGCTCGTGCAATAGCGACCCGTTGCTGCTCGCCACCTGACAGTACTTTGGGCGTTTGTTTGGCTTGGCGGACTAAACCGACTTTCTCAAGCATGTGTAATGCTTTTTGCTCAGCTTCGGCATATTTAAAATTGGCTTGCAAACGCAGAGGCAACATCACATTTTCAAGTGCAGTTAAATCGGGCAACAATTGAAAGGCTTGAAAAACAAAACCAATATGCTGCAACCTCACGCGCGCACGTTGTTCTTCTGGCAGATCATGCACGGCCTCACCACAGACATAAAGTTGCCCTGCGCTGGCACGATCCAAAGTCGCTAAAACACCCAGTAATGTCGACTTGCCAGAGCCAGATCGCCCCGTAATGGCAACCTGCTCACCCGCGTAAATATCGACATTTAAGTTTTCAAAAATGCTTAAGGGTTGGCTATTTAACGGTATACATTGCGTGAGTTGCTGTGCAGAAATAATCGCCTGTGGCATGATACTTGGGACTGCGTCAAGTTGATTCATAAACAGCCTATTCGGAAAATTCAAAAAGGGTTAAACACACCATGTTGAAAAAAGTAATTCAATTACTCATATTTAGCACAATCTGCCTGTCTCCCGTACATAGTTTTGCAAAAACAGTCATGATTTTAGGAGACAGTCTAAGTGCTGGCTATGGGATTCAACTTCAACAGGGTTGGGTCGCTTTATTACAACAGCGCTTAAATCAACAATTCCCCAATACCCATAAAGTAGTGAATGCCAGTGTGAGCGGAGAAACCAGCAGTGGCGCTTTGGCCAGATTGCCAAAGCTGTTGCAGACGCATAAACCGCAATTGGTGGTGATTGAATTGGGGGGAAATGATGCTTTACGTGGACAACCGCCACAAATGATTCAAAATAATTTGGCGAAATTGATTCAACTCAGCCAAAAAGCCAATGCTAAAGTGCTGCTGTTGGGAATGAAGATTCCACCAAACTATGGGACAGCCTACAGCACTGCATTTGAAAATAATTATAAGGTGCTGAGTCAGCGTTATAACGTGAAGTTAGTCCCCTTCTTTATGCAAGGTGTTGCAGGCAATGCTAAACTCATGCAAGTCGACTTGATTCATCCTAATGCGGCAGCGCAACCGATCCTACTCAATAATGTCTATCCATTGATTAAAGCTGCGCTTTAATCCCTCATTCCACTTGCAGAATATATGACTCATCTTTGAAAAAGAGAGGGAACTCTTTTTAAATCAATACATAGTCTATGCGATACAACGCTCCCTCCTTAGAAAAAGGAGGGTTGGGGATAATGCCAGTCAGTTAAGACAAATACTGCCATTTTTGATTGAGAAATTATATCTGAAAGCCCCTTCTCCCGTTGGGATGAGGAATATATTCCGCAAGTGGGATGAGGGCACTTTTAAATCACAAAAGACCTTAGCTGACTGGCATTAGGGTTGGGGGAAGATTGCTTTGGACAGTGATCCGCCTATCCAAAAATGAGTGGACACCAATGTCCACTACAAGAATAAAAAGTCTATATTTGCTTTACAGCCAATTCAATTTAAAAATCATAAAAAATAACTTCACCGCTCTCTAGTGAATATTCTGCACCCACTACTTTGAGCTTGCCTTTGGCAATCAAACTTTCAAGTACAGCTGAACCATGACGTAGCTGATTCACTGAAGCAAATACGTTTGAACGCACGGCATGTACAGAGAGCTTGGCCAAATCATTTTTCAACTCAGTTTGCATCAGTATTTCAACTGATGGACGTACACGGTTCACAATCGACATCAAATTGGCAGAAGGTGGTGAGTCTGGGTTCATCAAGGTATCAATCGTGGCTTGAATCGCGCCACAATGGCTATGTCCCAGTACAATCACCACGGGACAACTATAACGTTCAGCTGCGAACTCCACACTACCGACTTGTGAGGGTGCAACCACATTCCCTGCAACACGGATCACAAATAAGTCACCAAGCCCCTGATCAAAGACCATTTCGGCAGGAACACGTGAATCGGAACAGCCCAATACGATCGCAAATGGATGCTGATCTTCGGCCATTTCTGCGCGATCTTGATGCGTCAAAAGCTCGCGATATTTTGTTTCGCCACTAACAAAACGCTGATTTCCCTGTTTTAATTGTAATAATACTTCTTGAGCAGTAAGCATGTGCGTTTCCGGTGAATTGATCTTGGTGACCATTTTAAAGAGCTAAAATTCGATTGTCACTGATAAAAAATAAACTCTGTTACAATTTTTACGGCCTGCTGTTTATTTAAACAATGCTTTGATTGAATAACACTGATTAAAACTACAAGCCTTGATATCACAAGGGAAAAGCAATGAACTTAAATAGAAACAATGTGATATCTCAAATAATTTTGCTAAAAAAATGAACAAACCATCTGTCATAAATCCATCTGTATAGAATCAAATCCACCATAATTGAGTCGCTTTTATATAATGGCAAACCATCTTCAAGGCAGGCTCGGTATGACCCACCCATTTCCTAAACACCGACTTCATATTCTTATCAGCATATTTTTCCTGTACCTCCTTGTGACGGCGTTGAGTACAGCTAGTGTTGCACAGAGCAATCATGTTGAACGAATAGACTACTTAAAAATGTTGCGCGAGCAACGTACATGGGCTGGCTTAACCAGTAAAACCATGCGTGTCGGTGATGTGGTCTGGTCATATAGTGAGGGTGGGCATAAAGATCGACCAACAATTTTACTGATTCATGGTCTGTCGAGTAACCGTGATACTTGGAATGAAATTGCACATGAATTGACCCCCTATTACCATGTGATCATTCCAGATCTACCCAGCAGTGGAGATACTCAAGTCCCTGCAAACTTTGACCTTTCTGTACCGAATGTGACTGAACAATTGCGCCGTTTTATTGAGACTGCCAATATTCAAAAACAGCTCAATATTGCAGGACATTCAATCGGTGGATCAATCGCGATGTTTTATGCTGCCCAATACCCCTATGACACGCAAAGTCTGCTACTGATTAGCACAGGGGGGTTATTTAAAAGCAACAATACTGCTTATTTAAAAAATCCACTGTATCTCAAGCAGTTATTGGTGACTCAAACAGGTGATCTCGAATTTGCCAGAAAAAAAATCATGTATAGCCTGCCTTTTCTACCCAGTGCTGTTGCCAGAGAACAAGAAAAATACATGATCTCGCAGTCTGAATCGGCCAACAAAGTCATCCAACAGTTGGTAGAATTCAATAAGCTTTATACTGCTGATAGCTTTGCGAAAATGGCAAAAAATATTGAAGCACCCACCATGATCATTTGGGGTAAACAAGACCAAATCGTTAATGTTGAAGTTGCCAAAGAACTGCAGTCGATGTTAAAACGTGGAGAAACCCCCATCATTTTAAATCAAGTCGGTCATGTTCCTATTTTAGAAACACCTCAATTGGTGGTACAAGGCTATTTACCATTTTTGCAGCGCACGATTCAGCTAAAAAATCCAGTGGCTGAACCTTAACACTTTGGCATAAGAGGCCGTATCCTTGAAAAATCCAAATATCGAAAAACTGATAGACGCACATCTCGATTTTTTAGCAGACAGTTTCACTGATTCAAAAAACATTGAAACCGAGTTTTTAAGTTTTCACCAATGGTTCCGCAAACAAAACCTACAAGATATCTGGAACTTTGAGCAAATCTATGCCCTGATTGAAAAACAGATCTTATCTACGCCTGCCAGTGATTTTCTGATTGAGCAAATTACCGAGCATATCCGTTTTGCCCTAATCCACCCCGCCAATGATCGTTATCACATCGAAGATGTTATTCCAGTCTTAACCGTTGATAAAATTGCTTTATATGTTGCCGGTAAAGGTGCGCACCGCAAAAAAATGATTCAGACCTTGGTGAATCATCCAGCCTTTTCAGCAATGTTGACCCAATTGATTCATCATTCGATTCAAGACTATATCGACAACTCAATGGTCAGTAAAAAAGTACCCGGTGTTGGTCGCTTTATGAAAATGGGCAAGTCGGTATTAGAAACGGTCACTGATAGTCGTTTGGATGATACCGTTAAGCATTACTTACAAAAAAATATCATTAAAATCAGTCAAATGAGTGAGCAAGTCCTCAATCAACACTTCGATGACAATAAGCTTTACCATTTCCAAGCCAATCTTTGGCACAAAATCAAAAAACTACCGCTTT
Organism: Acinetobacter pullicarnis; assembly: GCF_006352475.1. Classification (NCBI taxonomy): domain Bacteria; kingdom Pseudomonadati; phylum Pseudomonadota; class Gammaproteobacteria; order Moraxellales; family Moraxellaceae; genus Acinetobacter; species Acinetobacter pullicarnis. The sequence goes on along the minus strand of NZ_VCMZ01000001.1, from coordinate 1,174,730 downwards.
CACGGTTTAAAAACTATATCGAGGTCAATGATCTGCCCACGACGGTTAGACTCGGACATGAAATTTGGGAACATTTACGCCAGACGGATTATTTAAAGCAACAAGTGCATGATGGTGTTTATGCTTGGTATGTGCGTAATCAAGAACGCAGTTTAGACTTACTGTTGCGTGATTTAAATATTGATGAAGCCTTGGTACAAAATGAGTTACAGACCTTATTAAACCCAGTCATTCAACAAATGCTATCGCAAGACTATTTAAAATCTCGTGCTCGCATTTATTTAGAAAAATTCTATTATGCCGAAAGCACACAAGCGATTTTAACAGAAATCGAATAGTCTCATTTAAGCTGAGCTAAGTATCAATCAGGGAGCCCATTGGCTCCCTGATTGATACTTGATGACGCATATTCTGCTGACTTAGAATTTATAGGTCAGACCAAGATTGTAGCGGCGACCATCCAGCACATAACTATAACGATCATAATTGATTTTTTTATCGAGCAAATTATATACTCCAGCAGCGACTTGTAGCTGTGGTGAAACCTGATAATTCATCCCAGCATCCAGCATGGCATAAGCAGGTTTACCTTTACTCATGCTAGTACGGCTTAAATAATCTGAAGTTTTACTTTTAAAGTTCAGGCGAGTCCAAGCAGAAAGCTGATCATCATATTCCCAATCTGCTGTCGTATTAAACATATGTGTCGGCATTTCATTTAAAGGTTTTCCTTTATTTGCGCCACTTTTTTGCTCAGTATCAGTATAAGTATAATTGCTATTTAGCTTAAGATTATCGAGTACTTGCCAGCCAAAAATTACTTCAGCACCACGCATATTGGCCTTATCGACGTTCTCTCGATCGCTAATAAAATCAAAATTCTCACCAAAGCGTTCACAGCTCAAGTCTCCTGCTCTAATGTCACAAGTCCGAAATTCGGTAATTTTATCTTTAAATTCACTATTAAAAATGGTTAGTCCAGCATTGAGATTATCATTATTGTCCCAGTTAAAAGACACTTCATAATTCATACTTTTTTCTGGTTTTAAATTTGGGTTCCCAAAAATCACTCCATTACTCGTACCACCTCCTGTCGCCTGTCCCCATCCGGCTGCAGTTTCGCGGAGTCCAGGAGTTTTATAACCACTAGAAACCCCACCTTTGATGATCCACTCATCATTTAGTGTCCATACGCCATAAAGCTTAGGACTCCAGTGACTACCAAATTTTTCATCTTTGTCTAAACGTATAGAGCTGGTCAGGGCAAAATCATCTACAATACGCCAAGTATCTTCCGTAAATAGCCCCCAACTATAACGATCAAGGCTAGATAAACGGGATGAACTATCACTCCCCAATTTATTACCTGCATCATCAAGTTTTTCTTTTAAATACATCCCACCAAAACTCAATTCATGTGCACCAAGTGTAATTTGGTTAATCGTATTAAAAGTGGTGTTGACTGCTTCCATATTGCGTGTTGGATTTTTATTTTCTTCGCGCTGTATATAAGAGTTCGTTTTCACCGCACCAAATTCACCGCGATGACTTAGATTATATTCAGTGCGATAATAATCTGTAATTGAATCAGTAGGATATTTCCCTTTATTGGGTATGTTTGCAATGGTTTTGCCTACTGTCTTATCGCGGTTTTGAATTGAACGTTGATATTCAAAATCGATGGTATGCACATCATCCGGTGTAAGACTCAACACTGCACCACCAGCACGCATTTTTTGCTTGGCATAGCCACCAATAATGTCATCTTCTTCACGCTGTGAAAAAGTACCATTGGCCTTAAAACCCAGTAGGTTTTCAATCAAAGGGCCTGCGACATAAGCATTAGCTTGGTATAAATTACCAGAATCTTGATTTTCTTGTAGTGTCGTATCGAGTTTAACTGAGCCAGTCCATTCAGCTCCTGCCTTCTTAGTGATGATATTAATTACACCACCCATGGCATCTGAGCCATATAAACCTGACATTGGCCCTCGAATCACCTCAATACGCTCAATCGCTTCAATGCCAGGTAGCCAACCTTGCTCAATGCCTGAGTTATCGCTATTCGGTCTTACAGCACGTGAATTTACTTTTTTACCATTCACCATAATTACTGTATAAGCACTGCCCATTCCACGAATACTAATATCCGTTGAGCTACCACCGCCCGTCACCACAACACCAGGAACATCTTTTAATGCATCAGTGACATCACGATATGCTTTTTTATTAATATCTTCCTGGGATAGAACTGAAATTGATGCTGGTGCTTGCTTAATGTTTTGTTCAAAACCACTTGCTGTTACAACAATCGTCTCAAGCTGTGTGACAGCTTTGTTTTCTGCTTGGGAATCTGCTCCATCTTTAGCGTAAGCCTGTCCTAACATACTGCTTAAAATAACAGATGCTAATAGCGTTTTATGCAGTTGAATTGCCATCTTGGCTCACTCCCAATTGTGAACGTATTGTTGAAATTTTGTGAAACTGTGGGCAGTCTAAAGAAAAGTAAAGTTTAATGCAAATCATTATCACTATTATTAGTGGGTCATATATTTCATTAACAAATAAAAAAAAGCCTCCACACTTGTGGAAGCTTTTAGAAATAAAAAGTATTTTATGCTGTAATCAATGCCTTAAATATACTCTTTTCAGCTTATACGCGCTGCTATTTAAAATAAGCACCTTCAGCTTGCGTATGGTCCGTTTGATCGACCACACGTGCCAATTCAGGAATATGCTCTCTTAATGTGGTTTCGACCCCTTGCTTTAAGGTCACATCAATCGCTGAACAACCTTGGCAGCCACCACCGAATTTAAGCACTGCTGTTAAACCATGTTCTTCATCTTGAATCACTTCAACTAACGAGCAGTTACCGCCATGTCCTGCAAGACCTGGATTAATTTCCGCTTGTAAAATATACGTAATACGTTCTTCCATTGATGCATCAGGACCGACACGTGGCACTTTTGAATTGGGTGCACGAAAGGTCAACTGACCACCAAAGCGGTCTTTATTGTAATCAATCACAGCATCTTTTAAATAAGGAATAGATGGGGTGTCGATGTAGGCAGGAAAGTCTGGATAGTCCTGCTTATAATCTGTCGGGCTTACTTCCTCAGGTGCACTATACGCCATACAACATTCAGCACGTGGGGTTCCGGCATTTTCAACGAAAACACGGACACCGATTCCTGCAGTATCTTGTTTATTCAAAAGATCACTAAGATACTCTTGAGCATTAGGGGTAATTAATAAATTAGGGAGTTCTTCTGCAACTGCAGTGCTGATGTTCTCAGTCGTCATAACATTTTCCTCACGCCGAAGGTCTTATTCTAACTGAAGATGAGGCAAATAAGAAAAAATTCAACCAAAATGGTCGGAATTCTTAAAAATAACCGTGTCTGCTTTAATTACATGGCATTATGTCGACTAAATGAACATTATTCGAATGAGTGAATATGCTGCAATTACCATTTAATCATACCGTGACCATTATCATTATTACCTTGATCGTGTCTTTTATGGCATTTAATTCACCGCAACTGAAAGCACGGTTAATCTTTTGGCCGCCAGCCATGCAGCGTGGACAAATCGATCGCTTTATCACGCATGGTTTTGTACATGCCGATGGTACGCATTTACTCTTTAATATGATTACGCTATTTTTCTTTGGCAGTATTATTGAAAGCTTTTATCGTCAATACTTTTATGATTTAGGTTTTATTTTATTCTATTTGGGTGGGCTGATTTTTGCGATTTTACCCAGTTATATAAAACATCGAAATGATGCACAGTGGGCCAGCTTAGGTGCTTCTGGTGCTGTATCTGCAGTGCTATTTGCCTATATATTATTTCAGCCATGGAAACTGATTTTCGTATTTTTTATTCCTGTACCTGCCATTATCTTTGCCGTGCTCTATGTCGGCTACAGTATTTGGGCTGGGAAACGCAATAATGACAATATCAACCATAGCGCACATCTGTGGGGGGCAGCCTATGGCATTATCGTCACCCTGATGATCGAACCCAAACTATTCAATCACTTCTTGAATCAGCTCATCAACATTCCGTTTTTCAAGTAGTGCTTTCAAAGCAATTTCCATCAAAACGGTATGCTTCAAACAATATCCGTAAAATAGCCAGAAAAGCAACGTGCCAAACCTCAAGCGTATAACTTGAGGTTTTTTGATATCAGGCAGATTCAACCTTATAAAAATTTATGTCCATTTACTTTTTAGAATCACTTTGTCACTTAATGCCAGCCCAAAGCTGAGCCCGCGATAGATAATGTACCCAATTGTATTTTTATACCTCACAAAATTAGAGTTCTGATCATGCCAAATACATTAGAGGGTTTACATTTTAGTGTAGACCCCATTACTCAGAAAAGTAGCAGTTCAAGTACAGGCAAAGCCATCATTTCTGAAGCGCTATCTTTAGTTAATCATCATCAAGCACGGCATGTTCTTAAAGAAAAAAACTGGCGAAAAAACTATCCACTTTATTTTAAGTGTCTGGTTGAACATGGAATTTGTTCAACAGACCAAGCCATTAATATTGCGCAGCAAGGCCTACATAAAGCCCAACATAGTTTTGATTTCTATCGCCAAGGTCAACGCTATCTGCTCAAAGATGCGATGAACATCTCTTCGATTGAAAAACTACAAACCATAAAAGTCATTGGACAAAGTCAGGCTGCGCCAGAATGGTATGTTCCCTATAAAGGTAAAGAACTGCGTGGGCAAGCGCTACTCGATCAGCTCGATACTTGGCAGCGTAAAGGCATTATTGAGCCGAGTCATGCCGAAGCCATGAAGCGAGTACATTCACATCCTGAATGGTTAGATTTATCACAGCGTAGCATGGTGTTATTTGGTGCAGGCTCAGAAGCAGGCCCACTCAGTTGGTTAGCCAAGTGGAAGGCCAATATTATTGCAATTGACCTTCCCAATGCGCAGGTCTGGGAGCGAATCCTCAATATTGTGCAACAAGGCAATGCGACGCTCTATGCGCCAAGCCTTGAGGTGATTGCAGATGATGCACCGATTGAACAGCTCAAACAGGCACTGGGGGCCAACCTATTAACGCATATCCCAGAAATTGCGCATTGGTTAGTCAACAATCCACATCAACTCGATTTAGCTGCGATTGCTTATTTGGATGGTGAAAAACATGTACGCGTTTCTATGGCCATGGACAGCATCATGAGTTATGTCAGCCAACAAAAACCCGATTCATCTTTGATGTATATGTGTACCCCAACCGATGTTTATGCCGTTCCACAACAAACCATTGAGGCCGCACAACAGAAATATCAACAACGTTCAGTGTTGGAACGTGTTCTCAGTCAAGGCATTGCAACCTTGTCAATGAAACATCTTTTCCAAAAGAGTAATCCTGAGGTTTATAGCTCAGACAATGCTAAATCCTATGGGATTGCTGACTGTATCGTGGTTGAACAAGGTCCCAACTATGCACTGGCCAAACGTCTACAACAATGGCGTGCAACACTGGCGCGTCATCAAGGTCAGCAAGTCAGCATTAATATTGCACCCTCGACCACGACCCGTTCTGTGACCAAAAACCCGTTGCTTAAAGCGGCCTTCGATGGCGCCAGTTTATTTGATGTCGAAGCCTTTGAACCAGAAACCACCAATGCGATTATGGCAGCATTATGGGTGCATGACCTCTGTCATCCAGAAGCCTTGGCTAATCCTAACAATACACTTGATCATCCACTTGAGTTAATGATGGATGGTGCAAATCATGGTGGCTTATGGAATGTTGCTTACTTGGCACGTACCGCCCTTCCCTTTGCGGCACTGTATGGCTTTTCTGCGGATAAGCTCTCTCTAAAAAAGATGTTCAATACAGCTAAAAACAAATAGGCGCATAATCTAAGCCATAAAAAAAACGCAGCTCAGGCTGCGTTTTTTAAAGGTTAAACGGAAATACGGTTAGACAAACTGTAAGAACAACCAGTACAAACCACCCGATAAACAAATGGTTGCAGGAAGTGTAAAGATCCAAGCTGAAAGAATGGTTTTTACAGTATTAAAGTTAAGTCCAGATTTGTTCGCTACCATGGTTCCCGCAACTGCACTGTTTAATACATGCGTGGTTGAAACAGGCATACCAAAGCCATCAGCTGCTGCAATGGTGGTCATTGCCACTAATTCTGCAGACATCCCTTGACCATAAGTCATGTGATGCTTACCAATCCGCTCACCCACAGTCACCACAATACGCTTCCAGCCTACCATGGTTCCAAGACCCAAGGCCAAGGCAACAGCGACTTTTACCCATGTTGGGATGTACTGTAAAAAGGCATCTAAGTTTTTACGGTAGTCTTTAATCGATTTTGCTTGCGCTTCAGTCATTTCAGGCAATTGCTTGTCTTTTTCTAAACGCTTGAATGTGGTGCTGCTGAGGTACATATCATTACGAATCGAACTGACTTCTTGCTCTGGAATCGATTTTAAATCGCCGTAATGCGCAACACGTGTGCCCAAATGCTCCGTCAAACTAGCCAAAGCAGGAACCACTTCTGGACTGTTTTCACGTGTTTGAATATACGTGGTTAATACTGCACGTGCTTCAACATCTGGAATATCCGCATGCTGTGCATAGATCGCTGTCGCAGTTTGATTTGAAAGTTGATTAAAACTTTGAAGATGTTCGCTATCTAAATTTTTATTCAACGAATAAGCCAAAGGCACCAAGCCAATCAAAATCAACATGATCAGCCCCATTCCTTTTTGACCATCATTTGAACCGTGGGCAAAACTTACCCCAGTACAGGTGAAAATCAAAATGGCACGAATGAGAGGCGGTGGTGGTTTATTGCCTTCAGGTGGCTGAAAAAGTTCAACTTGACGCTTAAATACTTTTTTAACCAAAAGAAAGAGTACTGCAGCAAAGGCAAAACCAATCAAAGGAGAGAATAACAATGCCTTACCGACTTTGGCGACTTGATCCATATCAACACCACTCGCCCCACCAGACGAATGTAGCAGATAGTTCATAATGCCAACGCCAAGAATTGAACCAATCAAGGTATGCGAACTTGATGCTGGAATTCCCAGTACCCAAGTGCCTAGATTCCACATAATTGCGGCAATCAGCATGGCAAATACCATCGCAAAGCCAGCACCACTGCCGACATTCATGATCAATTCAACAGGAAGTAATGCAATAATTCCGTAAGCAACAGCACCACTGGCGACCATCACTCCAAGGAAATTACAAAAACCAGCCCACATTACCGCGACTGGCGCAGGCAATGCATTGGTGTAAATAACGGTCGCGACAGCATTTGCGGTGTCGTGAAAGCCATTAACAAACTCAAAACCCAGTGCAATAAGGAGTGCCGTAGCAAGTAAAATAATTGAGTAAACACTCAACGGCGGCACATGCGCTAAATCAACGCTAACTTGAACCCCAATATAAATAAGAGTTGCAACAATTAAAGTTAAAAACACCGGCATAAAAAATTTCGGTGTCGGTACATGAACATTCGTCGATTTAGATGAATGATCGGATGGTACCGTATCTGAAGCAGATTGATGTTTTGAATTCATGCAGACGGTTAAGCGGATAAAAAAATCCACTTATTGTTCAATTTAATTGTGACAATTATATGACAAATATTGATGTTTAAAAGTCATATTTTGAGTTAAAACGTTTTATAAAAGCAAAACCTCTTCCTTTATTTGTATTTTTTAATGAATAAAAACAATAATTTAAAGCATCACTATGCATTCAAAACCACCATTTAAATCTATTAAACATGACTGTAATAATTGTGAAATAGTTACATTTAAAATATTTAGTGTGCGTATTATGCCCATGCTTTATGACAAAGTGATGAACATTTAGACGGCTTTCTGAGGGTTTTCAAATTTTGAAGCCTCGCAGCAGCGCTCTTCTCGCTATCTCTATTTTCTCTTTCGTTCAAGCTTCTAGTATTACCATCTTTTAATTTTTGAATATTTGAACAATCTTCTATAAAACTTAAAATTTCAATAACTTGTCTAAACAACACGGCTATCTCGTTGGCTAAAACAGCAAATACAGAATGATTTCTGCTAAAATGCGCACCACTTCAAATTCGTGCACTTAGGGTTTCGTATGTCCACACTCGCCATTTTAAAGCAGCTTCTCGCACAGCGAATTTTAATTATTGACGGTGCCATGGGAACCATGATTCAACGTCATCAATTTGAAGAGGCTGACTATCGCGGTGAACGCTTTGAAGATTGGGCACACGACCTTAAGGGCAACAATGACTTATTGGTGCTCACCCAACCGAAAGTGATTCAAGATATCCATGAGGCTTATTTAGCTGCTGGTGCGGATATCATTGAGACCAATAGCTTTAATGGCACCCGTGTTTCCATGTCGGACTATCACATGGAAGACTTGGTTCCTGAAATCAACCGTGAAGCCGCACGTCTCGCCAAAGCCGCTTGTGAAAAATACTCCACACCAGACAAACCACGTTTTGTGGCGGGTGTTTTGGGGCCAACTTCACGCACCTGCTCTATTTCACCCAATGTCAACGATCCTGCCTTTCGTAACATCACCTTTGATGCATTAAAAGAAAACTATATTGAAGCGGCACACGCGCTGATTGAAGGCGGTGTGGATATTCTTTTAATTGAAACCGTATTTGACACGCTAAACTGTAAAGCGGCTATTTTTGCCGTCAAAGAAGTCTTTAAACAGCTTGGGCGTGAATTACCATTAATGATTTCGGGCACCATCACCGATGCATCTGGTCGTACTTTAACGGGCCAAACCGCAGAAGCCTTTTGGAACTCTGTCCGTCATGGTGACTTGCTCTCCGTTGGGTTTAACTGTGCCTTGGGTGCCGATGCGATGCGTCCACACGTCAAAACCATTGCAGATGTTGCCGAAGTCTTTGTTTCTGCGCATCCGAATGCCGGCCTACCCAATGCCTTTGGTGGCTATGATGAAACCCCTGCTGAAACTGCGGCATTTATTAAAGAGTTTGCAGAAAGCGGACTGATCAATATTACTGGCGGTTGCTGTGGTACCACCCCAGATCATATTCGTGCGATTTATGAAGCGGTTAAAGACATCAAGCCGCGCCAAATCCCTGAGATCAAACCAGCTTGTCGCCTCAGTGGCTTAGAAGCATTTAATATTTATGATGACTCACTATTTGTAAACGTGGGTGAACGTACCAACGTAACTGGTTCTAAAAAATTCTTACGTTTAATTCGTGAGGAAAACTTTGCCGAAGCGCTTGATGTTGCACGTCAGCAAGTTGAGAGCGGTGCGCAAGTCATCGATATTAATATGGATGAAGGCATGCTCGATTCACAAGGTGCCATGGTGCACTTCTTGAATCTGATCGCCTCTGAGCCTGATATTTCGCGTGTACCGATCATGATTGACTCCTCAAAATGGGAAATCATTGAAGCTGGACTCAAATGTGTGCAAGGCAAAGCCATTGTGAACTCGATTTCCTTAAAAGAAGGTTATGACGAGTTTGTACATAAAGCGCGTTTGTGCCGCCAATACGGTGCTGCGATTATTGTCATGGCCTTTGATGAAGACGGTCAAGCCGATACAGCAGCACGTAAACGTGAAATCTGTAAACGCTCTTATGATGTGTTGGTCAATGATGTTGGCTTTCCATCTGAAGATATTATCTTTGACCCGAACGTCTTTGCGGTTGCCACGGGGATTGAAGAACACAACAACTATGCGGTTGATTTCATTGAAGCCACTGGTTGGATCAAACAAAATCTACCGAATGCGATGATTTCTGGTGGTGTGTCTAACGTCTCGTTCTCCTTCCGTGGTAATGAACCGGTACGTGAAGCCATCCATGCCGTGTTCTTGTACTATGCCATTCAACAAGGCATGACCATGGGGATTGTTAATGCAGGCCAATTGGCGCTGTATGATGACATTCCCAAAGAACTCAAAGCGGCCGTTGAAGACGTGATTCGCAACCAGAACCAAGGCGCAAGTGGACAAGATGCCACAGAGAAACTGCTTGAAGTTGCTGAACAATATCGTGGTCAAAGTGGCGCACAAAAAGCTGTTGAGAACTTAGAATGGCGCGATGAGCCTGTTGAAAAACGTCTTGAATATGCTTTGGTTAAAGGGATTACCACCTATATTGATGTGGATACCGAAGAAGCGCGGTTAAAAGCAGTACGTCCACTTGATGTGATCGAAGGTCCATTGATGGACGGCATGAACGTGGTCGGTGACTTATTTGGCGCAGGTAAAATGTTCCTTCCACAAGTGGTGAAGTCTGCCCGTGTCATGAAGCAAGCTGTCGCATGGTTAAACCCCTACATTGAAGCTGAAAAAACAGGAAGCCAATCCAAAGGTAAAATTCTGATGGCGACCGTCAAAGGCGATGTGCACGACATTGGTAAGAACATTGTTGGCGTGGTGCTCGGCTGTAATGGGTATGACATTGTCGATCTTGGCGTGATGGTCTCTGCTGAGAAAATTCTACAAACTGCCATTGATGAAAAAGTCGACATTATTGGTTTGTCTGGCCTGATTACCCCATCGCTGGATGAAATGGTGTTTGTTGCTAAAGAAATGCAGCGTAAAGGCTTTCATATTCCATTGCTGATTGGCGGTGCAACCACCTCTAAAGCACATACTGCAGTCAAGATTGATCCACAGTATTCCAACGATGCCGTAATTTATGTGGCCGATGCTTCACGTGCGGTTGGGGTAGCAACCACCTTATTATCTGACACCATGAAACCCAAATTTGTGGAAGAGCATCGTGCTGAATATGTCAAAATTCGTGAGCGTATTGCCAACAAACAGCCCAAAGCGGCCAAGTTGTCTTATGCACAAGCCATTGAAAATGGTTTTAATATCGATTGGAACAGCTATGTGCCACCGTTGCCGAATATGCAAGGTATCCAAGTTCTCAACAACTACCCGCTAGAAAGCTTAGTTGCATACTTTGACTGGACACCATTCTTTATATCGTGGAGCTTGGCAGGTAAATTCCCGAAAATCCTAACCGATGCGGTGGTTGGCGAAGCTGCAACCGATTTGTATGAACAAGCGCAAGCGATGTTAAAAGACATTATTGAAAATAAACGCTTTGATGCACGTGCTGTGTTTGGGATTTACCCCGCCAGTCGTACCGCAGCAGATACGGTTGCAGTATATCGTGATGAATCACGTACTGAAGTGACCCATACTTTTGAACATATTCGCCAGCAATCTGACAAAGTCACCGGTAAACCGAACTTTTCTTTAGCCGACTTCATTAGTCCGCAAGCATCGACGGCACAGGATTATTTGGGTGGATTTACGGTGTCAATTTTTGGTGCAGAAGAACTGGCACACGAATACAAAGCCAAAGGTGATGACTACTCTGCTATTTTGGCACAATCCTTGGGTGACCGTTTTGCCGAGGCCTTTGCAGAGCATTTACATGAACGAATTCGTAAAGAGTTCTGGGGTTATCAAGTCGATGAACAACTCAGTAACGAAGACCTGATTAAAGAGAAATATGTCGGTATTCGTCCAGCACCAGGTTATCCTGCCTGCCCTGAACATTCGGAAAAAGCCGTGTTATTTGATTGGTTAGGTTCAACCGATAAAATTGGCACACAGCTCACCAGTAGTTTTGCGATGTGGCCACCATCAAGTGTCAGCGGTTTCTACTATAGCTTGCCGCAAAGTGAATACTTCAATGTCGGGAAAATCGCGCAAGATCAATTGGATGATTATGCTGTCCGTAAAAATTGGAGTTTGGATGAAGCCAAACGTTGGTTAGCGCCGAATCTCGATGATTCGATTAGCTAGCCTCTCCCGAACCCTCTCCAGTTGGAGAGGGTTTATATGCTTAGGCTATTTATAATCATTAAACACATCGATAAACCATCTAATCAAACAGTCCTCATTAATTGCTTGCATCATTAATTGTCACGACCACGCGAGCAATACGTGGCGTATGGGCATTTTGAGTCGCCTACCCTCCAATTCCAATAACAGTGGTTATATAGCCAGTCGTGAGTAGAACGGATAAACCCAATAACATTTCAAATAAAATGGCATAACCCAGTTTCTTGGCGAATTTCGGTTCCTGCAAACGCGGTGTGAAATACCATTTATTGAAGGCAGCTAAAACCAAGATACTGAGCACGAATAGAATCTTAATCATAAAACCCTGGCCATAGCTGGTGTAGAATAAAGTTTCAATATCTTTTATCAGTAACAGCGCAACGCTTAAACCACTCAGCACTAGAATACCGACAATAAAGGCTGCGATACGCCCAAACAAATGCATCCGTTCTTCTAGCGGGATTCCATTCAGCAGTTGACTCGTTTTCCATAGTGGATACAGTGACCCCATCCATAAAGACATCACAAGCACATGGATTGATAATAAAAACTGAGCGAATAGCGTTAACTGAGTAATATGCCCAAGTTGAGAAAAACTAATAATGATTGGCATAAGTAGAATGACGAAGATTGTGCCTTCTATTTTTGAAACTTGCGTCGTTCCCCGATTTAACTTAAATAGCATAAACACAAGTAAAGCGAGAAAACTCACTGCCCGAATAATATAGACATGACCCGTAGCTGTATTGATAAGTATATTGATATAGTTAATGTCCCACATACCAGACAGCCCGATATTAGCAAAACTTCCAATCAATATAAAAAAACCGAACACACTAGAAAAAGATCCTAAACCCGCACCCAAAGTTATGTATTTAAGAATAGTTCGATTAATATCGATATAACGTCCAAGCAAGAAATAGCAAAATGCCCCACCAATTACAAAGATGCTGCCGAAATATAAAAAGACTTTAATGAGCCATGTCGCATATAGCCAAAGCATCGATATTCTCCATTTTTAAAAATCTGCCAGCAAATTACTGACAGATTAAATCCTTCGTTTTATTATTATTTTGTCGCTTTAAGCGTGAAACTATACTCGCCACCCATATTATGGCCGTCTTTACCCATCGTCGACCAGACGACACGGTATTTGCCTTCTTTTAATTTTGGCACAGCAATTTCAAATGATTTCATTAAATCATGCTTTACTTGATAATCTAAATAGATTCCTTTCCCTTGAGCATCCAGTAATTTGATATTCATTAACATTACCTCTTCAGCAAAATTTAGCTTTATCTGTTGAGGTTGTCCCGTAATAGAAGCGTTAATAGCTGGCGTTGCACTCTCAAGTTGGACATGGGCAAATGCATTTGAAGCCAAAACCATTAAGGTCATTCCCCCAAACACATTGCGAAGCTTCATCATTTTATTTTGAAAAAATTTCATTTATTCAATTCCTTTAAACGAATATTGAGCAAAGCAACAATCCAATAATTTATAGGCTGAATTGATCATCACTCCGAGAACACCCATATTAAAGTGCAAGGAATACACCGCGATGGCTTGAAAATTACATTTCTGCCATTCTTAAAATGAAGAGCACCTGAGTGCTTTATTCGCTTTATGAATTTAACGTCAAATACAGCACTGAATCGCGCATTAAAATCGATTAATGTTTAAATATAATGCTAAAACAAATATGGCCAGCGTGATAATTGACTTCGATGGTTGCACCGTGCAAATCAAGAATTGATTTGGTAATGGCCAGACCCAAACCAGTTCCCTCCTTAACACGTTGTCTGGAAGCATCGGTACGATAAAAACGGTCAAATAAGCGCGCCAACTGTTCAGTTAAAATCGGAGGGCTTTCATTTTGAATAGAGAATAAGGTGCTATGGGTATTGTGCTGATAGTTGATCTGGATGATTGAGTTGGGTTTGCCATATTTAATCGCATTGGATAAAAGATTACTTAATGCCCGACGTAACATCGTTGGATTCGCCCGAACAGCGCCTGCTCCTCTTTGTTGCAGCAGCATATTTTTCTCAGCCGCCAAAGCATCATAGAAATCAAATAAAGTACTCACTTCTTTGACTAAATCAATCTCTTGAACATCACTTGCTTTTAAAGCATGTTCACCTTTTGCTAAAAACAGCATATCCGACACCATTCTCGCCAGATGTTCAAATTCTTCTAAATTTGAAAACAACACCTCTTTATAAACATTAATATCTCGATTACGAGAAAGACAGACCTGTGTTTGCGTCATTAATGTATTAATTGGAGTTCGAATTTCATGAGCAAGATCCGATGAAAAATCAGAGAGTTTTTCCAGTGCTAACTCTAGCCGATCAAGCATGTCATTAAATGCGATTGCCAAGGATTGAAGCTCTGTGGGTATATTTTCAAGGGCTAAACGCTCTGTAAGGTGTTGCGCTGAAATACCTTCAGCCACAGTCGCCATTTTTTGCACAGGCCGTAAACCTTTCCATGCTGCAAACCAGCCTAAAAACATTAAACACAAGGTACCGACTAATCCGATATAAAACAGCTCACGTCTGAAATCATTTAAAAAGTGTAAATGCTCAGAGGTATCAATCCCGACAATAATCCGGGTAGAGGGCATGTTGGGGTTTTTATCAAAGTCTTTTTTATAAATAAGCCCATGATAGGTTTTACCCTGTGTTTCCCAGTTAACCCAAGAATCATTTTTTGATTGTACAAATTGTTGTGTATTAATAATTGTCGGTGCCGAGCTAAAAATAATTTGACCAGAAGCATCTTCTATTTGAACCAATAAATCATGATGCCCAATGAGTGCATCCTTTAAATATAAATTTAATGCCTGAGAATTGGCTTGGTTTTGTTCAAGAAGGTTTTGCACCAACTGAATTTTCCCTTCCAATTGTATTCGATCTTGAGTTTCAAAATGCTGTATGGCGCCTTGATGTATTACTAGCCCCATGATGAACAAAATAGTAACGGTGGAAAGCGAAAATATAAGGGCTATTCGAAAACTAATGGCATTGAAGAGTTTATTACTCATCTTCGACCTCAAGAACATATCCCATCCCACGGATGTTCTGAATCAATTTAGGTGTGAAATTATTATCGACTTTATTTCTTAAACGCTTAATTGCAACTTCTACAACATTCGTATCGCTATCAAAATTCATATCCCAAATTTGCGAAGCAATAAGTGTTCTCGGCAGAATCTCTCCGCGCCTACGCATGAATAACTCCATCAGCGCAAATTCTTTTGCGGTCAAATCGATACGTTGTCCAGCTCGGATCACACGACGTTTGCGCAAATCAAGTTCAAGATCTGCAATGGTTATCAGATTACTATCTTCTTTTTGTTGGCCACGTCGAAGTAAGCTTTTTATCCGTGCTAATAACTCAGCAAAGGCAAAAGGTTTAACGAGATAATCATCTGCGCCTAAGTCAAATCCTTTCACACGATCCTCAATTTGATCACGCGCAGATAGAAAAAGAATAGGCATGCTTTTGCCACTTTGACGAATCTCATGGATGATCTCCCAACCATTAAGTTTCGGTAGCATGACATCCAAAATAATTAGATCATATTCTTCGGAAAATGCTTGATGCTTACCCGTTAACCCATCCGTTACCCAATCGGTAATATAACCAGCTTCGGACAGTCCTTGCTTCAAATAATCACCCGTTTTTTGTTCATCTTCTACCAATAAGATTTTCATTTATAAAAAGCCCCACACTATTTATTAACGCCATAATAGCGTTATAAATATGTCATCTGCTGTAGATTACAAAAATGTCATTTTCAGGTCACATCGGTGATTATTGAGATACGATATTCTAGAGGCGAACAGCTATTATTTTTAACATAAACAATCAAAATCAAATCTTGATCTGCCTTATCACTACCCATCCCATCACAATTTTGCGATGATAGATCCAACTGTATTGCCTTCCTGAATTCGTATGTGTGCCAATTTTAAACCGATGTCTAAACGTCTCTCACCGCAACTGAATTTACTTGCAGCATGCTTTGATTATGCCGATGACATTTATCCTGGTCATGACTGCCCATTGTTATTTGCCAAGTCTCCCCAAGACGAAATTGAATGGCGTTCGGTAAAATTTGGCATGCTCCCTAAGTGGGCAAAAGACATCGAAATTTGTCGCTCAACCTACAATGCAAGAACTGAAACAGTGCATGAAAAGCCCAGCTTTAAAAATGCTTGGGCCAAAGGTCAGTTTGCGCTGATTCCGGTTGAAGCGATTTATGAGCCACGCTATATCAATGCAAAAGCGCAACGTTGGCGCATTTCCCGTCAAGATCAACAACCTTTTACCATTGCTGCAATTTATGAAAATAGCATACTCAATGGCGAACAAGTCCGCTCAATGTCCATGCTGACCATCAATGCCGACCAGCATCCTTTTATGTCACAATTTCATCACCCTAAAGATGAAAAACGGTCGATTATTGTGATTCCAGAGGCTTCACGTCGAGATTGGCTACACTGCCAACCTCATGAGGCAGCGGATTTTTTTCAAGCAATGCCAGATGAGTTTATGGCTGAATACTGCCCACGCCCCCAAAGCATTTTGCAAAATAGTCTTGATCTTTAAATCGCGAATATTAATGTATGATGAGTTTCAGCTTATATTTTAATATTTGTTTTCCCTCATAAATAAAACAAAGCCTCATCATTAAACCGCACGCTTAACCCATATTATTAACCCACATTGTTATTTAAAATTGTGCAGCAGATTAAAAATAAAATTACCCATAAAATAAAATCGATTATAATTTACCTAAATAACATTGCGCTTTAAAACATTGGCATTCAACTTGCCTATTCAAAACAATTATTTAAACATTAAATCATAAAGGAGTTGATTTATAATGCTTTCAAGTTATAAAAATCTGGGATCTTTCACATTATCACTATTAACTTGTGCAGTATTACTCGGTTGTCATACAGAAAAAGACAGTTATAAAGGTCCAGTTCAGGGCACGACTAAAATTGCGAAAAATGTAGAAAGTGCAAAAACAGATGCAAATCAAAAACAGCATAATTCAGCTAAAATAAATTCAACACATTTTGGGGAAGATCAGCGCTTTGCTTCTCAAGTAATCGACGTTACTAAAAACCAGCGCTATAAGTCTTCACCTGCCTATGAATATAATTTTGGCGAATTGGTCGTTAATGGTAAACCTGATTACGCAAATCTAGGACAACCTGAGCAAACAGATGCTTCTGCAGTCAATATCGTCCAAATAAATGGCTGGTTAAGGTATCCAAGAATTACAGCAAAAGATGAAAATAAAAAGTTCCCGATTATTGTCTTATTACACGGTCAACATGATCCTAGAGATTCAAGTTATAAAGGCTATGACTATCTCGCCACCAATTTAGCAGAACAAGGTTATGTGGTTTTATCCATTAATGCCAATGAGATTAATAACCTTAGAATTCCTAGCATAATTAAGCGATCAAATGGCTTATTTAATGGCGGTGATTCTGGCGATCAGTCTTCCCAAAGTCGTGCACAGCTTGTACTGGGAACCTTAGATAAATTGGCGCAACTCGATGAGTTTGGTGGTGCCGGTGCATTAACAGAATTAAAAGGCAAACTCGATTTTAATCGCATTGGTTTAATGGGCCATTCACGCGGTGGTCAAGGGGTTAATCTTGCCATTAAATTTAATACCACACGTTTCGGAAATGATATTACGATTCTGAAAAAAGCCATTCTGGCTTATCCAAAACAATTTGCCAAATTCCCAGAGTTAGAACAACTTGCCAAGTTAGAGCAAAATGACAAACTATTAGAATTTATTCAATCAAAAAATATTAACTTTGCTAAAACCACGGACTCAGTCAAACCCTATAACTTTAAAGCGGCAATGACCATTGGAGCGACTGATTTTGAGCAAATTAAAGGAATTAGCAATGTCCCAACAGCAGCCCTACTCCCAAGCTGTGATGGGGATGTAGATGACTTACAAGCTTCAATGAGTTTTGATAATAATCGTTTTTCGTCACAATACGATAGCGCACCGAAATATCAAATTGTTGTTCGTGGTGCCAATCATAATTTTTACAATACAGTTTGGCATGATGATGATTATCCTCTTTCTGAAAATGACGTCCCTAATACAAGTTATTGTTCGGCTGCGCGTACACAGTCCATCCGCCAAACTGAAGATGAACAACGCAATATGGGACGCTTCCTAATTAATAGTTTCTTGCGTTTTTATGTTGGAGATGAGCAACAATTCAAAGCCTATTGGAATGGGGTGGGTCAATTACCAAGCTCTAGCTGTGCAAATGGCGATGACAGTTGTGATGAACGTGCCTTACTAACGCTGCAAAAAACAGACAGTAAACTCATTCAACGCTTTGAAAGCAGCAATGCCAGCACTGTAAATTTACTCGGTGGACTGAATCATTTTGCAGGCTTTAATCTCAATGGCATTATTACGTGTAAATCCTTCCTTGGTTTTAAAGATGCGAATCGGGCCTCTAAATGTTCAAGTAGCACCGTCCCTTTTTATAGTAAAACGGAAGATCTCACTAAAAAAGGTGGCTTGGTTTCTTTCGCAGACCAACTGCATTTATCTTGGTCGCAAACCAATGCCAGCTACCAACTCGATCTCGCTCAACTCACGACTCAAGGTTATGACAGCCTCACTTTCCGTGTGGCATTACCTATTGATGTTGGTCAAGAAATATATGTCGAGCTGACTGACCTAGAAGGTAAAACGGCACGAGTTACTGCCAGTGATTTCACCGATGCGCTGTATACCATTCCACGTAAAAAACAAAATGGTCTACCCTTAAAAACGTTGGCCGAAGATGAGCAATATCAAGGGAAAACTGCCGAAGCCTTAAATATGGTGAGTATTCCACTCAAAGCCTTTAAAGGGATTAAAACGGATTATTTAAAACAACTGAAGTTTATTTATCCCAAAGAAAAAGGCGGTATCGTGATGAATGATATTCAGCTGCAAAAACTCAGATCATAAAGCTTAAGTTGAAATATAGATTATTTATTAATAATAAAAAAATGGTGACTTTATGGTCGCCATTTTATTTTAATACGGCACATTTCGGAAATGATATTACGATTCTAAAACAGGCTATTCTCGCTAATCCAACACACTTTTCTAAATACCCCGAATTAATAGAACTCGCCAACCTTAAAAAAGAGGATGCATTCATTACGCTCCTGCATGAAAAAAATATTAACTTTGCAAAAACCACTGATTCAGTTCAACCCTACAATTTTAAAGCAGCAGTCACGCTCGGTTCTACTGATTATGAGGAAATTAAAAGAATTACCAATGTGCCAACTGCAACGTTATTACCCAGCTGTGATGGCGATATCGAAGACTTACATGCTGCAATGACCTTTGATAACAACCGTTTTTTATTACAACATGACAGCCTCACTTTCCGTGTGGCATTACCACTGGATATTGGTCAAGAGATCTATGTCGAACTGACTGACCTAGAAGGTAAAACGGCACGAGTCACTGCCAGTGATTTTACCGATGCCCTATTTATCATCCCACGTAAAAAACAAAATGGAATCCCTCTGCAAGTTCTGCCTGAAGATGAGAAATACAGCGCGACAACTTCTGAAGCATTAAATATGGTGAGTATTCCACTCAAAGCCTTTAAAGGCATTAATACGGGCTATTTAAAAACGCTTAAATTTATTTTCCCAAAAGAAAAAGGCGGAATCGTGATGAATGATATTCAGCTGCAAAAACTCAGATCATAAAGCTTAAAATTAAATATCGATTATATATTAAAATAAAAAATGGTGACCTTAGTTGGCACCATTTTATTTTAATAAAAAGTAAAATAAAATCATCTCCCAATCACAAATAACAAGTTAAATCAAAATCAAGCTTCTACTTTAATAATATTTACTGGCATTTAATTTGCTTAGTTTTAAAAGTATTTACTCAATACAAAATCATAAAGGAGTTGATTTATAATGTTGTCGTGTCATAAAAATATAAAGCTTTTCACCTTATCAATATTAAGCTGTGCAGTATTACTCGGTTGTAATACTGAAAAAGACAGCTATAAAGGCCCTGTTCAAGGCAGTGCACAGGTTGCAAAAACTGCAGATACGATAAACACTTCAAAGAACAAAGCACTTAAACCAGTCCAAGCCTCTACCCTTGCATCCAATCCGACTCAATTTGGTGAGGAGCAACGCTTTGTTTCCCAATCACCTGACGTCACCGAAGCACCTCTATATAAATACTCACCTGCAATTGATTATGAGTTTGGTCATTTAGTCGTCAGTGGAAAACTCGATTATCAAAACCCTGGGCAACCTGAGCAAACTGATTTATCCCGTGTCAGTATCGTTCCAATACAAGGTTGGATCAGATACCCGAAAACAGACCCCAGCAATATAAATAAAAAATTCCCGATTATTGTCTTTTTACATGGCAATCACATTGGTCCAGACCCAAGTTATCAAGGCTATGATTATTTAGCCACCAACCTTGCAGAACAAGGCTATGTAGTATTATCTATTGATGCCAATGAAATTAATAATTCTGAATCTTTGATGGGCGATGCCTCATCACAAACCCGTGCACAACTGGTACTTGGCACACTAGATAAATTGGCACAATTGGATGAGTTTGGTGGTGCAGGTGCTCTCACCGCCTTAAAAGGCAAACTGGATTTTAGTCGTATTGGCTTGATGGGGCATTCACGTGGTGGCCAAGGGGTTAATCTCGCGATTAAATTTAATACCACCCGTTATGGTAATGATATTTCGATTTTAAAAAAGGCTATGGTTGCCTATCCTGAGCAGTTTACTAAATACCCTGAGTTCGTCGCAGCAGCCAAACTTGAAACAGATGATGCCTTATTAACGCTTACGCGGGATAATAATATTAACTTTGCAAAAACCACAGATTCGATCAAACCTTATAACTTTAAAGCGGCAATTACTCTCGGAGCAACGGATGTTGAACGCATTAAAGGCATTACCAATGTACCGACTGCAACGCTACTCCCAAGTTGTGATGGCGATATGTCTGACTTACAGTCTGCAATAACCTTCGATAATAACCGTTTCTCACTACAACACGACAGTGCGCCCAAATATCAAATATTGGTGCGTGGTGCCAATCATAATTTCTATAACACGGTATGGACCAACGATGACTTCCGTGTGCGCGAAGCGGACCAAGATAAGCCCATTTATTGTAATGCCCATCGTTCAAATACGATTCGCCAAACGGAAAGTGAGCAGCGTGATATGGGCCGTTTTCTCATCAATAGTTTCCTGCGTTATCATGTCGGAGATGAACAACAATTTAAAGCCTATTGGAATGCAACGGCTCAATTACCAAGCACTGCTTGTGCAAAAGGTGAAAGTAGCTGTGATGAGAGAGCCATACTGACTGTGCAGAAACAATCAAACAAACTCATTCAGCGCTTTGAATCCAATAATGCCATGTCAGTGAACTTATTAGGTGGATTGAATCGCTTTACAGGTTTTAATCCGGACGGCATGATTGCGTGTAAGTCTTATTTGGGCCTTAAAGATGCGGATAAACGTTCTAAATGTTCAAGCAATGTCATTCCATTTTACACCCCACTCACCCCACCGTATGCAGACAATGGCGGATTGGTTTCTTTCCCGGATCAACTGCATTTATTTTGGGCACAGCCGAATCCAAGTTATCAACTCGATCTAACTCAACTGGCAACCCAAGATTTTGATAGTTTAACTTTCCGTGTCGCCATTCCCAAAGAGATTGGGCAAGAAATTATCGTAGAGCTAAAAGATCTTGAAGGTAAAACAGCGCGAGTGAATGCCAGCGATTTTAGTGATGCCTTATATATGGTGCCACGTAAAAAACAAAATGGTATGCCACTTCAAGTCGTAGCTGAAGATGAACAGTACAAAGGAAGACCTGCTGAAGCATTAAATATGATCAGTATTCCACTCAAAGCCTTTAAAGGTATTAAAACGAATTATTTAAAAGAATTGAAGTTTATTTTTCCGAAAGAAAAAGGCAGCATTGCAATGAATGATATTCAGCTGCAAAAACTAAGATCTTAAATTTAACTGTAGATTTTTTCTTAAAATAAAATATGGTGATCTTCATGGTCACCATTTTATTTTAATGATAAGCAAACAACCTTAATTACTAATCTCACATAATGCTTTTAATTAAAATTACATCTCTATTTTTATAATATTTACTGGCATTTAATTTGCTTATTCAAATAGGCTTTCAATCAATATAAATTCGTAAAGGAATCTATTTATAATGTTGTCCTGTCATAGAAATATAAAGCTTTTCACCTTATCCATATTAAGTTGTGCAGTATTAGGCGGTTGTAATACTGAAAAAAACAGTTATAAAGGCCCAGTCCAAGGCAGTGCGCAAATTGCAAAAGCTGATATCGCAACCACTGCAAAGAGCAAAGTACTTGAACCCGTGCAAATCGCCACCCCCGCATCCAATCCAGCATTATTCGGTGAAGATCAGCGCTTTATTTCTCAAGCACCGGACGTCACTGAATCACCTCGCTATAAGTACTCACCAGCGTATGAATATAATTTTGGTAAATTGGTCGTCAATGGTAAGCCAAACTTTAGAAGTACTGGGCAACCAGAACAAACAAATATTTCAGCTGTGAATATTATTGAGATGCATGGCTGGGTCCGATACCCAGAAATCACCAGCAAAGATGATCATAAAAAATTTCCAGTTATTTTATTATTACATGGTCAGCACGACCCAGCGGTTTCAAACTATAAGGGCTATGATTATTTAGCCACCAACCTTGCAGAACAAGGCTACGTTGTGCTCTCCATCGATGCCAATGAGATTAATGGGATGACAACCACGGTTCCTTCTGGCCGAGTGATTATTTCTGGTGAGGGTTCATCTCAAAGCCGCGCACAATTGCTGCTTGGTACTTTAGATAAATTAGCGCAACTGGATGAGTTTGGCGGAGCAGGCGCACTCACGGCTTTAAAAGGAAAATTGGATTTTAACCGCATTGGTTTAATGGGGCATTCACGCGGTGGTCAGGGCGTTGATCTCGCCATCAAATTTAATACCACACGTTATGGCAATGATATTTCAATTTTGAAAAAGGCAATTTTAGCGCACCCAGAAAATTTCAAACAATTTCCAGCACTCATCACTGCGGCAAAACTTGAAGAAAATGATGCGTTAGTAACCGCACTTAATCAGGATAATATTAACTTTGCTCAAACCACAGATTCGATCAAACCTTATAATTTTAAAGCAGCAATAACCGTCGGCTCCACAGATGCTGAACAAATTAAAGGAATGAGTAATGTACCCACTGCACACTTATTACCAAGTTGTGATGGCGATGTAAATAACTTGCAGGCTGCGATGACTTTTGATAACAACCGTTTTTCCTTACAACACGACAGCGCCCCTAAATATCAAATACTGGTGCGTGGTGCGAATCACAATTTTTATAATACGGTATGGAATAATGATGATTATCCTTTGGAAAGCACACTGCCAAACAAAAGTTATTGTGCTGCCTCTCGTCCTCAAACAAATCGCCAAACTGAAGATGAACAACGCAACATGGGACGATTTATCATCAATAGTTTTCTGCGCTTTCATGTTGGAGATGAACAACAATTCAAGGCCTATTGGAATGCGGTAGGGCAACTACCAAACTCGGTTTGTGCAAATGGTGATACAGGTTGTGATGAAAGAGCCCTACTCACTGTACAAAAACAAAGCAGTAAAATCATTCAACGCTTTGAAGAAAGTAATGCGGCCGCTATTAATTTACTCGGTGGAATCAATCGATTTGAAGGTTTCGATCCAAATGGCATTATTACATGTCGGTCATTTTTAGGCTTTAAAGATACATTTAGATTATCTAAATGTTCAAGTAATACCGTTCCTTTTTATTATAAAACCAATGCGCAGACTAAAAATGGTGGCTTAGTTTCATTTGCAGATCAACTGCATTTACATTGGTCACAAGCCAATTCAAGTTATCAGTTAAATCTAAATCAGCTTTCAACCCAAGGTTATGACAGCCTCAGTTTCCGGGTTGCCTTACCACTCGATATTGGCCAAGAAATCTATGTCGAATTAACCGATCTTGAAGGCAAGACAGCACGAGTCACTGCCAGTGATTTCAGCGATGCGCTGTATACCATTCCACGTAAAAAACAAAATGGCATGCCTCTTAAAATCCAAGCAGAAGATGAGCAATACCAAGGCAAGACTGCAGAAGCCTTAAATATGATCAGCATTCCACTCAAAGCCTTTAAAGGAATCAAAACTGAATATTTAAAAGAATTGAAATTTATTTATCCGAAAGAAAAAGGCGGTATCGCGATGAATGATATTCAGCTGCAAAAACTCAGATCTTAAACGCTCCTAGCAACCGGTGTAATTTTAATATAAACAGGCTGCCCAAAGTACAGCCTGTTTTATCTTTAGAATCTTTGCGTAATACTCATTTTATAATCACGCCCTGTACCAGTCATATATTCACCCAAGTACATTTTATAATCACGATTAAATAGATTATCAATGGAGAGATTCAAATGCGGCCCCTTCTCTCCCGCCGGTTGCCAATCTACAAATACCCCATGCAATGCATAGCCTTTGGTTTTGGGTAGCGAATAAGAAGAGGCGGCAATCGAATCATCGCCATCTTTTAAACTACGACGTTGCGCACCGACAAAAATACCGCGCCAGCCCATGGTTAAATCATGTTCGGGTACATTAACACCCAATGTTGCTGTGGCCTTTTTCGGCGGAATACTGCTCATCCATGTTTTTCGACCCAACCAAGGATTCACAGGAGATTGATCACGTTCTCCTCGAATATAGGCATAGGTCAGCCCTGCAAACCACATCGGTTGATTATAAAATAGCTCGGCTTCATAGGCTTTAATGGTGTAGTCCTTTACATTACGGTACCAGCCTTTGTCATATTGACCATTACACACATCAATCCCTGCATCTCCACCATGACCGCGTATCTCACCTTGGGTTTGACAGAAAGAAGACAGGTTTTTAAAAATCTCATCAGAACCACGATTATGATGATAGGTTAATCGAAGCTGTAGATGGTCATCGTCATGCAGCAGATCCTGAAAATTCATTTCATTTCCCACACGAATCGCTAACATTTTCTCAGGTTTTAAATAAAGACTGGTACCAGATGCAGCGGCATTGGCATATTGCACGGAGTACAGTTCATCTAAACGTGGTGAGCGCCAGGTTTTACTCATATTACCAAACCAGGTCAGATATTCTGCTTGCTGCCAAGCCAAAGCCAATCGCGGTGACCATCCATTATAGTTTTTAGCAGAATAGTCATGCCCTGCAGTTGGATCATTATAACGCGCTGCAATATTGGCTTTCCCCTTATTGGTAATATCGTCATAACGAAGCGATGGACTAATGGTGAGCGCGCCAATTTGATACTGATCTTCAATAAAGGCACTCAACATATCCTGTCGACCTTCTGGCATATAGTAGGGTTGATAATAACCATAGTTATAATCGGCATTACTCGGTTTACTGCGGTCTGCCTTACTTTTATCGTACAACAATGAATCTTGCTGCATGCGTTGAAACTGTGCCCCAACCTTTATTTTATGATCACCATAATTACTTTTAATGTCACTGATGTTGCTTATCTTAAATGCACTATTAATATATTTTACCCAGCTTTCATTACCCAATAGTCCCGCTGAGCTGGTCACACTGGCTAAACGTTCATCATGCTGATTGGTTTTAGAATAAGAGGCAATCGCTTTTAAATTAATATACGAGTTGTCATCTGGGTTAAATGCATAAGCAAATGAATAACTTTCATCCTGCTGATTCCGATAAACCAATTTTCTTTTCCAAGCTTCATCGTAACCATATTTAGCAATATCAGATGCAGATGGCGTTGCATCCTGATCACGCATTGCCGCAAAAGGTTCCCAACCAATATGCCCACTTTGCATCGCATTTAAACTGATTTTATGACCATCACTTGGATAAAAATTTAATTTTGCCAAATAGGTGTCCTGCTCTTGCCCAGAATATAAAAACTTTGTCCCATCAGGGCGTTTCACATTATCACTGTCGCGTTTGGTGTAATACAGCAAGCCATCAACAAGACCATTTGAACTTTTAGCATAGACGGCCCCAGTATAAGTATTTTGTTGATTATTGGAAAAACGCGAATACTTTAAGAATGCCCCAACAGGGCGATCATCAAATAATAAATCGGCGGCATCTTTGGTTTCTAAACTTACCTTTCCGCCAAAACCTCCATTTCCAACTTCGACATTATGCGGTCCCTTATCTACGGTTACTCGTTTTAAAATTTCCGGCTCAATAAATACCGACCCCTGACGATATTTATCAAACGCTTTAATCGAATCATCTAAACTTATTGGCACATCAGCAACACCGCCCATGCCCAATATATTAATGGTCTGTCCACCTGGACGTGGTGAACCTGCTGAACTGACCGCAGGCATGGTATCTAATAGTTGTGCGACATTATTGGCTTGATAACGATTAATCGTGCCTTGATCCAAAGCACTTTGCCCAAATTGAAGGGTGTCCTCTGCCTGAGCCTGAATATAAATTGGGCTCATTTGATAAATCTGATTGTGAGAGGACGCACCAGATACTTCGGATCTTGAAATATCCGCCAATCCCAGCGAATCAGTTACAGCAGTAACGTTATTACTGGGACGATCAATAAGCACATAACCTGCTGCAGTCTTCTTAATTTGAAACGGTGTGGCTTGAACCAGCAACCTCAAAGCTTGATCTGTGGTATAGCGACCTTGGATACTTTTAACTTGATAATGATTGGTTTTCTGCACATCAAATAACAATGAAATATTGGCTTGCTGCGCAATTCGATTCAATGCTTGCGTTAATGAACCACTTTGGATTTGATAATCTTGTGTGACAATATCTTGCGCATAAATTGCTGTCGTTGGCCTAACTAAAAATAGGCTAAACGACATGGCGATGACCAGCGTCTTAAAGGTCGGTCGCGGAGAGATCAATTGAGGCATGCTGTGTCCACTCAGAATTAGCGAATGATAATCATTAACTACGATGTTGCGTAATTAAATAATGTTTCTAAGTTATATGACGAATAAGACCGTAAAAAAGCGCAACAACCTGCAATTATTTTTTTAAACGAAGGATATTAGACCAATCTAATAGCTGTTGTGCTATGTAGCAAAGAATCTCTAAATTGATTGTGACCCAGCAAATAATCACTGTAGCCCTCACCTCGCACTACCCCCGCGACTGATATACACCACGGATGTGCCAAGTCTTTTTAATTTCAAGGTTGGATATTGCTGCACCAACAAATCTAAGATTTGATTAAGATCTTGTTGCATATTAATCACGCCACTAATTTTAAATTCTGCTAATTCAGCTGCGCTAAACCAAATCATGGCATCATGCTCACGATTCAAACGACTCAACACATCAGATAAGGGTAAATCTTCTGCTAGAACCTGATGTTGCTGCCAAGCCAATTCAACTAAGTCGGTATCAATCCATTCAATCGCACCGAGACCATGCTCATCTGCTGTTATTTTCTGACCTTGCTGAACAATAGCGGTATTTGCCGCAGCATGCTGTGAACGGACTTCCACTTTTGAATGTAACATGCTGATTGTACTCATGCTGGCAGACTGGTTGACAATAAATTTAGTGCCTAAGGCTTTGAAATCCGCCTGTGATGTATGCACGCTCAATGGTCGTTGCGGATCTTTAGCGACCTCAATATAAAACTCCCCTTGCACCAAATCGATTTGCCTTACTGCATCATTAAATCTTAAGTTAACCGCAGACTGAGCACCTAAAATCAATTGGGAACCATCTGCTAAAATAAAACGCTGCTGCTGCCCCGTTGCTGTTTTAAAATCCGCAGCATAGTAGGCAAACGGTCGCTGTTCTAGACTGAAATAGCCTATTCCACCAGCCACAACCAGCCCAAGACAAAATACTGTGGTTTTAGCAAACCAATGCTGGACACGCTGACGACTTTGCTGTGAAGTCTCCAATGAATGGCTGATGGTTTGGCTTGAAATACGATGAGTATTGGGAAGTTGCTGTATTTCATCTGAAAAACTCAACATCTGATCCAACTGCCCTTGATACTCTGGATGTTGCTGCTTCCAGATTTTAAATTCCATTTGTGCATTACGCCGAAGCTCTGGATCTTCCACACTTAAACGAATAATCCACAATGCTAAATCTGGTGAAAATTGATCAGCTGGATTCATTGATCTGCCCAAGCAACTGCTGACCGTGCAGCGAAACATAAATTCAAACACTCAGCCAAGTACAATTGCGTACTGCGTAATGACTTACCAATCACTTGTGCGATTTCATTTTGGCTATAGCCTTCAAAGTAATACATTAAAAAGGCTTTACGCGCCAAACTATGTGTATTTTCCAAAGCCACAGTTAAGAAATCTAAAATCTGTAACACTTCATCAAGCTGATTACGATCAAATAAACTGGCTTGATCTTCCTGCTGCTGTGCCAGTTCAGCCAAATAATTTTTTTCAAGGCTATAACGTCGCTGTTGATCAATCAGCAAGTGTTTTGCCATTTGTACCAAATAGGCACGGGGCTCCTGTACTGAAAATAAGTTATTTGATTGCAACAACTTATAGAAAGTATCCTGAACAATATCTGCGGCACTTAAGGGATAACTAATCCGAAAATGTAGCCATTGTTGTAGCCAAGCGGAATGATCGACATATAAGTCTTGAACCAATTGATGTTGATTCTTTTGCGGGAGAGATTGAAGCATTGACGACAACGCAAAAACACTAAATAATAATAATTATCGTTCCTATTCGTAGCTTTGTAAATGCGCTTTGAAATATTATTTTTAGGATCAAATAAGCGCAATATTCTTGAGAAAAAGGATTTTCGGATATCCATTTTAAAATCACTCCGCAGATCAGCTTACACAATCGAACTGATTTAAAAAATTTAGCCGATTGATTGCATACTTTTTCGATCTTATTCGTCATATCTCATAGACACCCCTGTTTTTTATATAACTTTTTTTCAACCCTCTGATTTTGAAGTGAGATGATCATGAATCAAGCCACATCACCTGTGCAAGACACTGCAGACAGCACTGGCCTACCGAGTTTAGCCCTACGTTTAAAAACAGAAACTGCTGCTGAGCATGAACGGATGCATGTATTGATGGGCAACGCTGATATATTTTCAAACCTTGAAAATTATAAGCAATTTACCCTATCACAATATTATTTCCAGTTAGAAGTGGAACACTTATTCGAAAAAGATCAGGTCGAAAGCCACATTCCAGATCTTGATATTCGTGGTCGCTCAGCACAAGCCAAACTCGACCTCAGCGATTTAAATGTGCAGCCGCAGGGGCAAGCCCTCGTTAGTCAAACTGTTGAATTCCCAGCGGCATTGGGTTGGATCTATGTTTCTGAAGGCTCAACCTTAGGTGCAGCATTTTTATTTAAACAAGCCCAACAGCATTTAGGTCTCAGCGCTGAAAATGGTGCACGTAACTTAGCGGCCTACCCAGAAGGTCGTGCCAAAGTGTGGAAACGCTTTGTACAAGCCTTAGATGAAGCACAATTAAGCACAGCGCAACAAGATCAAGTGGTACAAGGTGCTTTAGATGCATTTGGTTATTTTGGAGAACTCTTGATTAATCTGGATCAATTAAAATAAGCGCTGCGGAGCCCAAGCTTACATGGACAATATACAACAACCTGAAAAAGAACCCTTTTCAGCAGTAGATGCAACGCCTCAGCAAAGTCATGTGCCAGCAAAATTGGCGAAGTCTTGGTGGCTACGTTGGCTGTATGTTGTCTTGGCTTGGCTCTGTATTTTAATCGCGATTTTAGGAATATTTATTCCGGGTCTTCCCCCCTTTGATTTTTTACTTTTGGCTTCTTTTTTTGCAGCCAAAGGCTCACCCCGTTTATATCGTTGGTTTCAAGAAAATCGCTATATCGGACCACTTTTAAGAGAATGGCAACAACATCGCCGAATTCCACGTAAAGCCAAAGTGTTATCAACCTTAAGTATGACCTTTGCGGCCACAATTATTATTTGGAAAATCCCACACCTGTGGTTGGTTCTGACTTTAATTGCTTGCATGCTGGGGGTACTGATTTGGATGTGGCGCAAAGCTTAAGTTTTTATAAGCACCTGATGCATACGCATCTCATCCATAAGTACAGGCTATAAATACCGGCCATAAAAAAAGCCTAATTTGGGTAAATTAGGCTATAAAACTTCAAATTTTTTATTGGTAGCGGGAGCTGGATTTGAACCAACGACCTTCGGGTTATGAGCCCGACGAGCTACCAGACTGCTCCATCCCGCATCAACGAGGTGAACTGTACGCCCTTGTTCAATAGAAAGCAAACTTAATTGAATATAAACATTCCATTTGCTTGTATTTTAAACACTCAGGGCATTCAATCAATTTCTATTCTTTATTTCCCCTGCTGTGCAGAGAAAATAAAATCAAAATACATAAGCAGTGTTATTTAACTCACACGCTGTTCTAATTTAAACATGTCATGTAGACCAGTAAAAAAACTACGTCCATCTAGATTTAAATCAACTTCCATACCTGATTGAAGTAATACTTTTTTACCAACTTCAACCCATGTAAAACCTTGACGAGTACTTTGCATTTTTTTTGAAGGGATTAAAGAGACGAGAATTTCATCTCCATTTACAGATTTAGCAATTAAATTTTCAAACTTATTCAACATTTACACCAATTTCAATATACCAACATTGAATCCCACCATTGGAATCCAATTTAAACAAACTCAACTTTATTGACTCAGATTAAAGGACTTTTTATATCATTTAAAACACAGAATATAATCATATAAGTTTTATTGTGGCCCGAGTATAACAGAACTTTTAAGGTTTTATTTAATTATTTTCCCTATATTCGTTTAAATAAAATGCAAACAAAAAAATATTGGGCATAAAAAAAGCCTAATTTGGGTAAATTAGGCTATAAAACTTCAAATTTTTTATTGGTAGCGGGAGCTGGATTTGAACCAACGACCTTCGGGTTATGAGCCCGACGAGCTACCAGACTGCTCCATCCCGCATCAACGAGTTAGCTTTATACGCCCGGACGTATGATAAAGCAAATATTATTTAATATAATTGACTCATACGGCTAGATTATGGGCGATTAACACTATAATTGCTTTAAATTAGCCAATAACTAAATTATATCCCGAACAGTTTACAACTCGAATTTCACAATAAAACAAAGCGAGTTTGAATATTGATAAAAGAATGCAAATCAAAATATCAGCATAAACAGATATTTTGATTCACGTTAGCAACTGGATGCTAGGGTTTTTCACCGGCATTTAAACGTGCTTGAATATCATCTAAAATAGCAGGTAATTCGGCAATACTATCAATAACATAATGCGCACCAGATGCATTCATCTTGGCATAGGCTTTTTGCTTTAATCGGCTTTGCTCATCTAACGTCAGTGCTTGCCATTCCTCAAAACTTAAACCGACTTCATTGCCACTGACTGCAAGGGCCACCGTCCAACAACCACCATTTAACCCTTCTTCTATACCTACGACAGTATCATCTACTTTTACCACGGCTTTAATATCCGAAACATCGAGTGCGATTAAATTCTTCCATAGCATTTCAGGGGAAGGACGTCCATGCTTTACATCGCTAGCACTAATAATGCAATCAGGTTGATAACCTTGAGCCGCGGCATCTGCAAGCAATTGACCAATCATCATACTGGCATAACCAGTATTACTGCCAATTTTACAGCCACGCTGTTTAATATCTTGGAAGGTTTCTAATGCACCTGGAATTAAGGCTGAACATTTCGGAATGCTCTTTAGCTGATACGGAATAAAATCTTGATATAAGCGATCAATATCTTGTGCAGTTGCCGCAGTACCATAAACCTGTTTCCACACTGCTGCCACCCGCGGCATATTCAATACTGCTGCAATATGATCACGTTTTTCCAAACCCATCGGTGCACGCGCTTCTTCAATACTAATCTCAATCTGATTCTCTTGAAATAATGCCATAAATGCTAAAATAGGTGCGCGTGATCCAAAATCGACTGTCGTTCCCGCCCAATCAAAAATAATTGCTTGTAATGGTGTTGTTGCCGTAGGCATGTGCTTATTCCTTATTAAGTCGCTATAAAATGTTGAATCATCGTGTTCGGTATTGATTAGTATCAGTACTATTTAAGCTGATACCTTGATATGTAGATTGCTTTGGCAATACGCTGCAATCGCTGTTAATAATTTCTCTATGTCACTTAAATAAACTTCGCCAATATTGCCAATGCGGAAGCAATCTAAATTGGAAACCTTGCCCGGATAAATCACAAAGCCTGCAGATTTTAAATTTTCATAAAATGCATAAAAGTCAAAATTTACATCTTGTGGATATAAAAAAGTGCTGATAATCGGTGATTGCGTACACGTTTCATCCAGTACCCGTTCAAAACCTAGCGCTTGCATTCCTGCCGCTAAGCATTGTTGATTGGTGGAATAACGTTGATAACGTGCAGTGACACCGCCCTCATGCTCCAGTTCAATCAGGGCTTGATAAAAGGCACGTACCACATGAGTCGGTGAGG
This sequence comes from Acinetobacter pullicarnis, assembly GCF_006352475.1. Lineage (NCBI taxonomy): Bacteria > Pseudomonadati > Pseudomonadota > Gammaproteobacteria > Moraxellales > Moraxellaceae > Acinetobacter > Acinetobacter pullicarnis. The sequence continues at coordinate 1,142,140 of NZ_VCMZ01000001.1, read as the reverse complement.
TAAAGCGCCATTTTCCATGATGTTTTTCCATGGTTTGCCATTGATCATAGAGATCGAGACTGACTGATCGTGCAAAACCTTGGCACTGTTCCAGCACCTGACGCTTCGCTAGAACAAATCCAAAACCAGGGACACCTTGAATACATTTATTCGCACTGGAAATTAGGAAATCGATTTCAAGCGCTGCGATATCCATCGGAACCCCACCGAATGAACTCATCGCATCGACAATCCAAATTTTATTTTGCGCTTTCACTAAACGCCCAATTTCAGCGATTGGATTTAGAATACCGGTCGTGGTTTCGCAGTGCACACAGGCCACGTGAGTAATGCTAGGATCGAGTAAGGCTGTTTCAATTTCTTCCAAATCAGGCATTTGTGTTTCAGCATAGGCCAAGTCGAAATACTCAATATTGAGACAGGCTGCCATTTGCATCATACGTGTGCCATAGGCACCATTATGAATAATCAATAACTTGCCTTGTTTCGGAATCACTGAGCCCAAAACCGCCTCAACGGAAAAGCTGCCACTACCCTGCATTAATATCGCGGTAAAATCATCAACTTCGGTCGTTGCCATCGCAATCAGCTTATGGCGAATCTCTTCAACCAAACCGTTATATTCTTGATCCCATGTACACCAATCTTTGTGCATTGCACGGCGCACCGTTGCAGACGTTGATAATGGTCCGGGTGTTAGGAGAAGGTATTTATTTTCAAGGTCATCATAACTATTCATGGCTGTACTTCCTTTCTGAATATCTGCATTTTTGCGCTGGTTTGTCGCTACAAGGGCAACAATCCAGTTCCGATCTCAATATTTATATTATTAAATTACCATAATCTGGTTTAAACCAGATGACAGTTTTGCATTTTTTTTAAAATAAATAAATCTAAAATCACACATTAAGCAGTTAATTTAAAAATTTAAAAAATATGTTGTTCTAAGACTTCTTGAATAAAACCTGGACCCGTCGTCATCCCTTTGCCCGCAATTGCGCTCACCAAATAAATATGCTTTTCGGCTTCAGTGACACACGCCATTTCACTGTCATGACTAAGGTAATACCCCATCCATCGCTGTTGTATTGATGGTAAGCGCAACCCCATCTGACTGTGACAATAATCTTGAATATATTGATTGACCTGTTCACGCTGTTGAAATTGTGGTGCAGCATCAATCGGATGATATTCATGACTGTCCCCAACAATTAACTCACCACGGGCATTTTGTTTAATCAGAATATGAATGCCATAATCGATTACCAGTTGCTCGGAAAGTTGCTGTTGTAATGCACGATGGCTTGGACAGATTTCAAATGCTGGATAGCGAGAAATAGATAATCCCGAATATAAATCGGCCTGCATTTGAGTGCTAAATGGTTGCGTTAATAACATTTGCAACGCACAACGTTTTAAACCCAATTTTTGCAGTAAGTCGGGATACAGAATATTCACAGCATCGCCATGACAGATTAGTATTTTATGGGCTTGAAATACCGCGCCCGAAGCCAATTGAGCTTCGCAATAGTTCGGCTGTGAACGCGTCTGAATCACACAGGCATGACAATAAATTTCAACACCCAAATGCTGTGCTACCTCTAATAACTGCTTGCCGATTAATGTGGGCTCAATCGAATAATCCCCTTCAATCATTAAGCCGCCTTGAAAAGCTGCAGCAGGATTTAAATACTTAAATTGTGTTTGGAGTTGAGCAGGACTCAATACATTTGCGTTAATTTGATAATCTTGGGCCGCCTGTGCAAACTCATTTAAAACTTGCCATTGCAGTGGGTTATTGGCCAAATATAAACTTGCACGCGACCTTAAAGAAATATCTGTCTGTAATTGAATCGCTTGATAAAAGGTTCGGGTTTTTAAAGCATATTCACGCCACTGCGTTTCAGGATGTGCCAAAGTCGATGTCCCGATCATGCCAAAATTACGACGGGTTGCACCCACTGCTTCAGCATCTTTTTCAAATAAGCAAACTTTTAAACCATGCTGGGCAGCTTGAATTGCCGCCGATAATCCTAAAATACCTGCTCCCACCACGATTAAATCAAATGTTGCAGTTTTATTGATTCTATTACTCATCTGAACTCATCACTTATCTGTTTATAGGCTTGCGTATTTATGAATTTGTTTGAATGTTTATCGATGTCTATACCGATGCTTCTGTTCATCTTTCGCGATGACTAATCCAATCACTAGAACTCACTTTTCAGCCTGTAAACCATCGGCTTACTCACACATTTAATGTGCATTAGGCCGATGGCTATATTTAAAAAGCCGATCAATACGGTATTTATTGGCTGTTGTTTTGACGCCAGCCTTGACTATTTGCCATGATTTTTCGAGTGAATAGCCAATGTAAGAGTTTCACCCCACATGAGGTGACTAGAATCAGAATACTCATGGCAACGGCTGCGACAGTATCACCGGCATCATCCATATTTAATATAGAAACAGCGGCTAAAGTGGTATCTGGTGAATATAGGAAAATAGCAGCAGATACGGTGGTCATCGCATTTACAAAGACATAAACCGTAACATCACATAATGCTGGAAAGCACAACGGTAAATAAACTTTCCAGAGCATTTTCCATTTTGAAACCCCAAGGGTCTGTGCAGCTTGATCCAACTGTTTCGGAATCTGTTGAATGGCATTGCTCAAGGTTAAATGTGGTACGGTGTAATAATGAATAATGGTTGAAATCACCAACAAAGTCAGTGAGCCATACAAAAAGCTCAATGGATTTTCTGGGCGATTAAAAAACAAAATATAGGCAATGCCGAGTACTAAACCAGGCACAGCCAAGGGCAATAACACCAAGAGTTGTACATAGTTTTTAATGAGCGGAATGGTTTTAAAACGTTCAATTAATAAGGCCACAGTGAAGACGAGGATACTTCCGAGCACCGTACTAAATAATGCCAGTTTAATTGAGTTAAAATAAGCATCCCAGCCACCATCGACATACTCAAAGCGATAATGGTTGAGGGTTAAAGACAAATCATAAGGCCAATAACGAATGAATGAAGCCAATATTGCGGTGATAATAATCAGTAAAATCGCTGTAGAAATAACCCCACAAAATACCATCATCGCCATTTCTAACTTTCGATTCGATCTTGCCATATAAGGCTGAACCTGAAAACTCTGATAACGAATCTGCCTTTGACGTTGCACCCAATCAAATGCAAAGGCAATAATCGCCGGGAATAGCAGTAGGATTGATATGACCGCCCCCATATTCATATTCTGTTGACCAATGATCTGCTTATACACATCCAAGGCCATCATATTAAATGCACCACCAATCACCTTTGGAATACCGAAGTCGGTCAAGACATAAGTAAATGAAACCAGACATGCACTGACCAAGCCATAACGAATGGCAGGTAGGGTTACGGCATAATGGGTTGCCCACAAACTTTTACCCAAAGACTGTGAGGCTTCAATCAGGCGTTGATCAACATTCCGAAAAGAGGCCAGCATCAACATTAATATTGCGGGGAACAGCCAAAAACAATAACTAATCAACACACCAATCGGGCCATATATACTGCTCGCCCCCATCCATGATTTTAAAACTCCTTGCTGACCGAATAAGTAAACCAGTGCCAAGGATGGTAATAATGAAGGTGCTAATATCGGCAAAAATGCCACCATCTTAAATAAACCCTTGCCTTTAATTTGTACATTACTTAAGGCAAAGGCATAAATACTAGCAAGAAACACAGTGATGACGGTTGCAACACATGCCATCCAAAATGAATTAAAAACTGAGCTGATTAAAGCCGGATTGGAAAAATAAGCTTTGAAATTATCCAATCCAACAAACTGCTGTTGTTGATCATAAAATGCGCTTTGAAATAAAACCATCAACGGTGCAATTAGCACTAAACTTAAACCCACTGCCAGAATGAATAATGCAACATTTGAACGCAATGAATAATGAATGTTTTTCCGAGTTTGACTATTTAGTATGGCCGCAGCAGTTTGATTTAACATAGTGCCAATCCTTGCTGATTAAAAACATGCAGCATTGATTTAGGCACGTAGGCATACATTGGTGTTTCAAATTGCGTAATATGTTGCTGCTGCAAACAAATTTGATGAAATGCTGCATTCTCAATTTCAATTTGTAAAATTGGCGCATTTTCACCAACAGTCTCAGTTGTAGCTTGCATCGTATTGAATGGTATATTTTCAACTGAAGTCGAAGCTGTCATTTGATTTAAGGCATTCATATCAATTTCACAAAACAAACGACGCTTTGCTCCCAAAAACTCTGAGTTTAATAATTTTATAGGGAAGATCATTGCATCTGGATCTGCTTTAAACTGTGCGGAGAGCTGGATGGCTTCAGGACGAAAACCAATTATATAAGGCTGCTTTTTATGTAAATTCAACTTGGGAAATTCAAATGATGCCTGATTTAAAATCCGCAATTGATGTGCAGCCACACAATCCGCCATTATAAAATTCATACTGCCAATAAACTGAGCAACAAACTGAGTTTGTGGCTTGTAATAAATATTATGCGGTGTATCCACTTGTTCGATAACGCCATGATTCATCACCACCACACGATCAGAAATACTTAAAGCCTCCTCCTGATCATGAGTCACCATAATGGTGGGTAAGTTCAGCTGTTTCTGAATCGTTTTAATTTTCTGTCTCAGGGTTAAACGAACTTGCGCATCGAGTGCAGAAAGCGGCTCATCCAATAATAATAAATCAGGCTTAGGGGCAATTGCTCGCGCTAATGCAACACGTTGTTGCTGACCACCAGACAATTGATTGGGATATTTATCCGCAATATTCGGAAGCTCAATCAAATCTAATAATTGCTGAACACGCGCACTACGCTCTACTCGGCTCCATTGTCTAGCATGCAGTCCAAAACCAATATTTTCAGCAACAGTTAGGTTTGGAAATAACGCATAATTTTGAAAAACAATACCACAACGACGTTTCTCAACACTTTGTTGGGTAATATCCTGCCCCTTTTTAATAACCTTGCCATAATCCGGCTGTTCCAATCCTGCAATAATCCGCAGCAAGGTGGTTTTACCACAACCTGAAGGTCCCAAAAAGCTGACAAATTCCCCTGCTTTGAGCTCTAAATGAATATGACTCAACGCTTGGAATTTTTCAAAGTGCTTTTGAATATCCAATACTTCTAAAATCGTTGCTTGTTGTTGCGCACAAGCATACGTTTTCAGCGTTGATAATAAATGTGATGTGTCTTGTGCTGAGTCTTGGAATGGCATTGGAATTTGCATACGGCCTCTATACGATTTTTTAAATGTGGTTTTTATCTCTGGTTTTAAAATCAGCTTTGTCATTTGAACTGTTATTTTTCAAAACGTTTTGACCATTCAGCCACGATCTGATCACGACTTGATGCAGCCCAATGAAAATCATTTTTTACCAGTTGTTGTGCCAAATCTTTGGGGAAGTCTTCATTGCTGCTTTCAATACCCTGATAAGCCACCATCGAGAAGTTCTGTGCATATGCTTCATTTGCGGCCTGACTGACACTCCAATTAATAAATTTCTCTGCACTGCTTAGATTTTTTGTTCCACTAACAATAGCTGATGCCTCCATTTCCCAACCTAAACCTTCAGTTGGATAAACGACTTCGAGTGGTGCGCCACGTGCTCTTAATTTAAATGCAGGATAACCAAAGGAAATACCGATAATTGCCTCACCTTGTGCCGCCATCTTGCAAGGCTTAGAACCAGAATGAACATACTGTGCGATATTTTTATCGAGCGCTTGCATATAATCCCAAGCCTGCTTTTCACCAAAAATCTGCATCCACGCTGTGACATCTAAATAGCCTGTTCCACTCGAAGCTGGATTTGGCATGACAATCATATCTTTGTAAATTGGTTTGGCAAGATCTTGCCAACTTCGCGGTATGGGTAGATTTTTCTTGGCTAATTCCACAGTATTGACGCAGACCGCCGCTTCCCAGGCATTCATTCCAGTCCAAGTCGGCTGTGCTTTTTGACTGACGAATTCAGCTTTAAGATGTTCCACTCCCAATGGCTTATAGGGCTGCAACATATTTTTTTCTTCCATCACTAACAAGCTGGTCAATGCCAAACCAAAAACCACATCAGCTTGGGGATTATTTTTTTCAGCCAACAGTTTTGCCGTAATCACCCCAGTTGAATCACGTACCCATTTCACTTTAAGTTCTGGATAGGCCTTACGTAGCTCCCACTGATAACGTTTTAATTGGTCTGATTCAACGGAGGTATAAACCGTGATATTTTCTTCTTTTTGAGTATTAATATTATGGCTGCAACCACAAATGAATATCACGGTGGACAGGCCTAATAAACCAAGCCCAGCTTTTTTTATTGATCGTTTAAAATACTGACTCATATGCAATCCCAAATGAGAGCGATGTTGCGATATTCAGTATTTCAACAGTTTTATATGACAGATCGGTTAAACTGGTATAAACCACTTTAAAATAATTTTATTTTATATTTGTTTTTTAAAAGCACCTTACAGCGTATTATTTACGCGCTTCAAAGTGCAAATCTAAAACATCATGCAACCAATACTCTTGGTCAATATCTGTAATTACGCCATGTTGATCTCGATTTTGTCGACTAATATATAAGCCTAAAGCACCGACATTGACATGTAAGGCCCGCGCTTGCATTTCAGCCAAAGCCGTTGGATATAAATGAATATCGGCACGCTGAATAAAGCTCTGATAACGTTCGGCCATTAAGATGGTGATCGATTGTTCTAAATCTTGTGCTAATAATTCGGGAAACAAACTCGCATTAATCCTTAAATGTTCAACCACCACAGCGCGGCCCTGAATACTTCGGCGGCGCCAAATTGAATAGACGGGATCATCGATTTTAATATTTAAATGCTTGGCATCCCAAGCCGTCGCAGACATTAACTCTGCGGAAATTAAGTTAGTCGAGGGAATATAGCCCTGCTCTTGCACATACTGATTAAAACTTTTGGTCGATTGCGGTTGATAAATAATTCGAGGTGCGCGGACATACCAACCACGTCGATCAAGTCGGTAAATTAACCCATCCGTTTCAAGTGCAAGTAAAGCTTCACGTGCTGCAACCCGCGTGGTATTAAACTGTTCAGATAATATCCGCTCCGAAGGTAGTTTGGCATTACCTACAATCTCTCCTGATTCAATTTTATCGGCAATTGCGTCTCGAATAGGAGTATATTTAGGAACTCGGGCTTGGTTAAGATTAATTTGCGTCATACCAATAAAAAATAAAAACTGATTCCCGTACAATACACTGAAAATATGCAGACCTGCATAAAAGATTATATCTTCAGTACAATTTTCTTGGTGAAGCTAGAGGACATATAAATACGGTTACGCGTAATGAAAAGCAGCAAGCTCTGATTAAAAACTCATCCGCTTACAATCATAAGACTTGCCTAAATCAAAAGCTGCCAACGCATCAATAAAATCACTTGGTGGTAAATAATAATGCTCAACCATATAGTGATAGAGCAGTGTTGGAAAACTAAAGGTCACTGATCGATCTGCATTCGGAAGGCGCATTTCATTTTTTCCTAAATACATTACTCGACTTTGATCATCAATCAGTTGAATCGGCTTCTGACAATATGGACAACTCACCGGACTGCCAATCATATGCATGGTATGCACAATAATATTTTGAGGATGCTCATGCCGTCCAGATGGTTTATTAATCGGACGTTGATCTAGATTAAATAGCGTCAGGGTTAATAACTTGAGCACTAGATTTAAATCAAGCTGTCCTTTTATATAGTCATTTGCCCCGTCTAACCAACCAATATTGAGTACTTTGGGATCCGTTTTTGCCCCGATCATATAAGGCGCTAAATCTAAATAACGCATCAGCATGATCTTTCTCTCACTTTTATATTCAAAGTAATTAACCAAAGTTCCTATTGATGTTGTATGTGTTGATCATATTCGATAAATCAAGTCGTAAAGAGTTATACGCAATCTTTCGGCTGCAATCTATCTTACACCGTTTGCAGCCGAGTCGTGTCGATCATGTAATCTTAAATGCCAAAGACAAAGCTTGATTTTGCTCTTCTGCGTCAGGCCATTTCTGTGAAATGGTTTTAAGTTTGGTATAGAACCGAGCTGCATCAGGGCCATACAAATGCGATTCACCAAATTTAGAACGACGCAGCCCACCGAAGTTAAAATAACTCACAGGCAAAGGTACCGGCACATTGACTCCAATCATGCCCGATTCAACTTCCATAAAAAAGCAATTGGCCGATTTACCATCGCGGGTAAAAATGACTGAACCATTGCCAAAATCATGTCGATTCGTCACTTCTATCGCTTCATCTAAACTATTTACCCGGATAATGCCACGTGCAGGACCAAACACTTCTTGCTTATAGAACGCCATTTCCGTCGTAATATGATCAAATAATGTTGGCCCAATATAATAACCATTTGGATATTCAGGATGTTGATAACTTCGGCCATCTAATAACAGTTCTGCGCCATCCGCGACACATTGATCAATGGCTTTCAATACAGCTTGCTGAGACTGTGCCGAGATCACGGCACCAAAATCAGCAGCAGGATCATTATAAGCACCCATCGTCAACGCCTTGGTTTTTTCAATGACCAATTCACGTAATTTAACGGCCGTTTCTTCTCCCACTGGTAACAGTAACGAGACCGCCATACAGCGCTGACTGGCTGAGCCGAAACCTGCTGAGACAAAGGCATTGGCGGCTGCTTCCAAGTCTGCATCGGGCATCACTACCATATGGTTTTTCCCACCGGTAAATGAGGCCACCCGTTTATTGTGAGATGTGCCTTTTTGATAGACATATTCCCCAATTTGAGTCGAACCAACAAAACTTACGGCGGCAATGCCAGGATGTTCTAAAATTGCATCAACCGCGACTTTATCGCCTTGCACAATATTAAAGATATCATCGGGTAAGCCTGCTTCTTTCCATAGTTTGGCAAAGAACAATGCCGCACTCGGTACTTTTTCAGAGGGTTTCCAAACAATACTATTGCCGACTGAAACCGCCATCGCCATCATCACTGCGGGGATCATAATCGGGAAATTAAATGGAGTAATGCATCCCACGACACCGACTGGTACACGCAATGAAAATACATCAATATCGCCTGCCACATTACGCGCATATTCCCCTTTGGTCACTTGCGGTGCATTACACGCAAACTCAATACCTTCAATGGCACGGCCAATTTCGCCTTTGGCATCTAAAATGGTCTTACCATGCTCACGGCCAATAATTTCAGCCAGCTCATCCGTACCCGCAATCATCAATTCACGTAATTTATAAATCACTTGTAGACGAGCTGCATGTGACGCTTTGGCCCACTTTTTGGCATTCTCAGAGGTTGCTGCCTGCACCGCCAGATCGACCGTATTGACATCCGCATAAGCGCAACGTGCGATCTCTTCACCAGTTGAAGGATTAAATACCGGGCCTGAACGTAGGCTCTGTTGAATATGCTGACCTGAAATATAGTGACCAATAATCTGATTCATCTGCGTGCTTCCCTAATAATGATCTTGAAATAAACCTGATATGCACGGTTATAAACGGGGTCAGTGCAGTCATGTGCGCAAAAACTCCACTTGCACTGACTGCGTAATTATTCAATCACGGTTTTAATACTTGCAGTTTCCACCGCATGTGATTGTTGAGGTTGAGCGGTTTTATGCCGCAATAATGCTTCTGCTTTATGTTGTTTATCGCTCTTCATAAAGAAGGTACAGATAATCGCAATCACCGCCATGCCAATAATATAAGCCGAGATTAAATCTGGACTTCCATCACCGACACCTAATAGTTTGGTCGCGATCATTGGTGCAAAACCGCCGCCAAGTACGCCAGCCAATTGTACGGAAATGGAAATCCCGCTATAGCGAATTTCTGCTGGAAACTGACGGGCAAATAACATCGATTCAGGTGCATACATAATCGGGAAAATAACGCCAATACCAATCACTAGCGCCGCCCAAATCAATACCGGATCTTGGCTATTCAACATGCTAAAGAATGGATAGCAATATAGGGCCAACAGCAATAGACCAAACATAAACATATTACGCTGACCGACTTTATCGGAGATGTAGCCACATAATGGCGTCACCACAATAACTAAGCCTGCACCGCAAACAATTGCAAATAAAACGGATTGCCTTGGAATCCCCAGCTGGGTGGTGGTGTAGGCCAATGCAAACGTTGAGGCAATATAAAACCATGCATTCTCCGCAGCACGTGCCACGATGATGGTAATTAGCTCACGAGGGTGATTTTTAAAAACTTGTAATGCTGGGACTTTGACTTCTTTTTCCTGATGTTTTACTTTCTCAAAATCTGGAGATTCAGGTACTTTTACACGAATGTACCAGCCCACACCAAGCAGTAAAATACTGGCCAAGAATGGAATACGCCACCCCCAACTAAACAGGCTTTCTTCAGGCAAAAGTGATACTGCACCTAAAGCCAAAGAAGCCAGCATCAATCCCGCTCCAGCGCTGGCCTGCGGTAAACTGCCCCAGAAACCCTTACTGCCTTCCGGTGCATGCTCAACCGCCATCAATACCGCACCACCCCATTCACCCCCCATCGCCATCCCTTGGATGAGCCGCAAAATGACCAAAATCACTGCTGCCCAATAACCAATCGATTCATACGTCGGCAACAGGCCAATCAAAATGGTGGGAATTCCCATCAGCACCAGCGTCGTCAGTAGCATGGCTTTACGGCCAATTTTGTCACCATAGTGCCCAAAAATAATGCCGCCTAAAGGCCGTCCAATAAATCCGACAGCATAGGTTGCAAACGCGGCCAATACCCCGGTCATCGGATCTAGATTTGGGAAGAATAGTTTGTTGAATATCAGCGCAGCTGCTGCACCATAAATGAAGAAGTCATACCACTCAATCGAAGTGCCCACCATACTGGAAATACCAGCGAGACGATGTGAGGACTTTTTTGTTTTTTTGATTAATTCCTTGTATCTGCTCCATATCTACCTCGATCCTTTCAAAGTATTTTTATCCTTTAAACACGGTGGGTAACTCTGCTTAAGTTAACCCCACAATTCATATTATTTTAGTTATATTTAGAATCTAAAATATAAAGACAAGTCATTCCATATATTGATTAGAGTCAAATATAGTCATTAATAAAATATGAATTCCATATTTATTAATTTGTCTGACTTTCAAAAACCAGTCAATACACTTAATTACTTAAGTAGTTTTAATTCAGACTAAATTCATTGGAATACAAAAACTTATATAAAAAATAAGTTTCAGACTAGACCAAAGTAAAACAAAAAACCTTAATCTTATAGTTAACCTAAACAAAGAGAGTCGATTTATACAGTTTCAATCACATTGTTTTTAAATGTCGCTTTAAATGCTATTTTATTATAAAGAAATGAATTATATTTACGGGCTATTTAATATGACTGTATTATAAAAACTGCCATAAACTGTTTTTTGGAATATACGTATGGATACGATGATGGACTATAATAAATTAGCTTATGACTTTTGCCCTGCTCCAATTGTGGTACTGAGCTATCGGCGCATGATGGAAATGAACGCAGCCTTTGAACATTTATTTGGTTATAGCCGTGAGGAATTAATTGAACAATCGATTATTAAGATTTTTCCAAGCTTGGCTGATTATGAAAAAATCGGTAATGACGCATTACAAAGCCTGCAACAACAAAAAAGTCTGTTTTATTCTGACCAACGTTTTATGCAACATCAAAATGGTGAGGTCTTTTGGACACACACCCACGGACGCACGCTAACCCCTGAAGATCCGTTTAAATTGATGATTTGGCATTTTGAACGTAAAGATAAAAATCAGCAGTTTGAACAGCAATTAACCAAACGTGAGTCGGAAATTACACAATTTATTGTCAATGGTTTCACCTGCAAAGAAATTGCAAAAAAATTAGATTTATCACATCGAACCGTGGAAGTGCATAAAGCCAATTTAATGAAAAAACTTGGCGTTCGCACCAAGGCAGAATTGACTTCAAAAATTATTATTCAAAAGTATCCAAACAACCTAGCGTGATAAATTTTTAAGTTATGTTCCTTCTAATCGAATCAACAGCGCCACTTCAGTCATAATGCCAGTGAGGCATCTATGTGTATTTTGGTATTTTGACTGAAGGATTGCGCGAATTGAGTTACTGCGTTGCTCAGGACAATGCCTTCCAAAGCTAATCTGAGCATATGACATTAGGCATACCCCCCGATATGTGGAATATTCTGTTGTACATCAAATAAATGTATTAATGCTGGCAGTACAGCCACCAGCGACTCTTTCGCCCCTTGTCGACTCCCTGGTAACGTCATTAATAAGGTTTGATCAATATATCCAGCAATTCCTCGACTGAGTGCCGCATAAGGCGTTCGTTTTTGTCCAAAATTACGCGCCGCTTCCATCAATCCGGGGATTTCTCTATCAAGTAAGGGCTGTATGGTTTCAACGGTTAAGTCTTTTGGCCCAAGCCCTGTTCCACCAATGGTTAAGATCAGTGGATAGTGATTTACCTGCTGATCAATCAGCTCCAATAGTTGTTCTGGATCATCTGGCAAAATGTAATAAGCAATATTACTAAAATTGGCCTGCTGCAAGATTTCTAAGACATTTTGACCCGCAGTATCGGGTTTTCGACCCGCTGCAACAGTATCGGATAACACAATAATCGATGCTGCCAAAGGGTGTTTAAGCACCTGACTAAAATGGGACTTCCCCCCTTGTTTTGCCAGTAATTTACATTGATCTAAGCTTAAATCTTGTGACTCACAGTGTGGCTTGAGCATGTCATAGAGCGTTAAGCCTGCCAGACTGACTGCTGTTAGCGCTTCCATCTCAACTCCGGTCTGACCAATCGTTTCAACTGTAGCAATAATTGCCACATGTTTTTCAAACAGTTCGAATTCGACATCAGCACGATAAATCGGCAATGGATGACAGAGCGGAATAAGCTCATCAGTCCGTTTTGCCGCCAAAATTCCGGCAATCCGTGCTGTTTTTAAGGCATCCCCTTTTTCAGTATTGCCATTTCGTAAAAGTTCAATGCAGTGCGCTGGTGCGTGGACCACACCCGTCGCCACTGCAGTTCGATAGCTTTCTGTTTTCATTCCGATATTTTTCATGAGATCCTCCATCTATCCTTATTTTTATTAGACGTTTTATCGAACCCGACTGGGGCATTTTCCGACTCTAACATCGATATCACCTTGATCAATCCGAGCCAGCTAGTGACACACAATGCCCTAAGCCCGCGGCTATTTTTGATCTTTGGCGATACAGCAACCAGCAACATACTCACTGCTGCCATCTCTATAAAACTGTTCTTTCCAAATAGGCACTTCGTGCTTGACCCGTTCAACTGCTGCTTCACAAGCTGCAAAAGCCTCACGACGATGCGCTGCATAGGCAATCACCATAATCGCTTTTTCGCCAATCGCCAGCATCCCAATCCGATGAATCACTCGGACATAAGCAACATCATATTGTTGTTGAATTTCCTGCTCAATTTGGACAATCATTTTTTCAGCCACTGGAATATAGGCTGTATATTTTAGCGCCATCACTGAGCGCCCTGCCTGATGATTACGCACCGTACCCACAAACTGTGCAATGCCGCCACATTCAGGAAAAACCTGAATATCATCAAATTGATCGGCACTTAAAGCGGTGTCTTGAATCCGTAAAAATTGCTTGAATAGCTGCATCTTAACCTCCTGCCACAGGTGACAGCAGCACTAAAGTGCGATCTGTATTCAGTTCGGTTTGACGTGAAATCATGTTGTCCTCAATTGCGCAGGCACAACACTTGAGCAAAGCAGCCGCATCTGGATAGGCCAGTGCGATAAAATGAATAACCTCCGCCACTGGCGTAGCCATCTGACATTGCACGCTTAGATCTGCAGGGAGTTCGCGCTCAATCGCACCATAGCCTTGTATTTTAATGGTAATGTTCTGCATCTCAGCCTCCAAGCATATGCATGCTAATTTTTCTTATGCCTTGTTCTGCGCGTTGTGCTTGTTGAATCGCAGCATAGCCTGCTTTTTTATGCCAAATATAAGTCGCAATAGATTGGGTTAACGCCTGTTCTTGCTGCACATTTAATTGATGTAATTGCTGAATCTCGGCTTTGATATTCAGGCTCTGGGTGGCAAAAAGACAGTGGTACAACTCACCTGTTGCCGTTAATCGAATACGATCACAACGATCGCAAAATGAATGGGTTATTGTCGAAATAATCGCAATAGGATGGCCATTGATTTGATAATGCCGTGCTGGATCTGCACCTGTTTGCCTAAGTTGATCAAGCTTAAAATCTTGGCTTAACTGATTGAGAATTTCTTGCTCACTCACCACTTGCTGCCTCGACCACTTTTGATCACCATCCAAAGGCATAAACTCAATAAACCGCAATAAAACCTGTTGCTGAATTGACCAATGCGCCAAAGGTAAAATTTGATTATCGTTGAGACCTTGAATTAATACGGTATTGATTTTGATTTTCAGACCAGCAGCCTGTGCAGCAGCAATCCCCTCAATCACTGGAGCTAAATCTTTTTGTGTTAATTGCTTAAACTGTATGGGATCAAGGCTATCCAAACTAATGTTCAAATCATCTAGGCCTGCTTGTTTTAATGCCACAGCATGTGTTTTTAAATAGTGCGCATTGCTGGTCATCGAGATCCGTTTTAGCCCATAAGCCCTGAGTGATTGTAATTTTTCAACAAAATGCACCACACCATGGCGTAATAACGGTTCTCCCCCCGTAATACGAATCTGTTCAATACCACGGCGCACCATAAAATCACAAAATTGATAAAGTTCATCCCAACTCAGCAGCTGCTTTTTAGATGTCCATTGCGGATGTTCAGGCATGCAATAGAGACATTTAAAATTGCAGCGATCTGTCACAGAAATTCTGAGTTTATGTTTATGACGCGCAAATTGATCGACAAAAGTAGGCGCGTTTGAAGGTTGCATCCGTATATTCATTGCACATATCCATTGTTAGGCTTGGTGCACAGCGCTGCGGTCAATTGAGATCGCTGATCATGCCCTTTATTGTTAATTGAAGATCTGCAATAACTATTCCAATGCCAATGTGCTGTAAAACATGCGCGCAACAAATCCTCTTTTTAATTCATCGATTTGCTCTCGATTGCCAGCATTTACAACTGATGCTCAGCCTAAGCAATCGAATTAAGCAGTCGATATTGATGCAGCTCATCCCAAGAGTTAATACTGTGAAACTGCAAGGCATGATGTTGAATTTTCAACACTTGTGCATGTAAAGCTTGAAAGCAATGTTTGAGGCTGCGCTGCTTCTGATCGGGATGTTCAAGGTGTTGTATTAACACAGGCAAACTGCTGCGTTTTAATAAACAAAATGGATACAATGCCTTTGCATTCATCTCCACATAAGCCACCTGTGCCAAAGGATGACTCGCCAACGTTTGATGTAGTTTCAACAGAACTTCCGCTGCGATATAGGTTATGTCACATGGGACAAATAGCACATAGTCACTTTTTAGATGGGACCACGCACTTTTCATGCCCATCAATGGGCCTAGAAATCCTGCAATATCATCTGCATAACAACAAATATTGCTGACTAAGTGCCGATAAATAGAATGATCCCGATGGCTATTGACCCATACCTGTGCCACTTCTGATTTGAAATGTTTATAGATTTTAAGCAGCTGACGCTCTTGATCAAAAATCTGCAACAACTTATTCATGCCATTCATACGTTGTGCTTGACCACCTGCCAAAATAACCAGTTCGGTCACAGGGTAGGCTTGCGTCTGTTCAAGTGAGTTGCTTGTTACATGTTTTACCGTGATTTTCTTTGCGCTCATTGCATCACCTCCAACTGACACGCTTTGATCAAGCCACGAATTTCAGGGAGGCATGAACCACAATTTCCACCCGCTTTTAAGCATGCCGTCACTTGCTTCTCATCGGTTAACTGTTGACTTTGGATCGCTTCAACAATGCGATTTTTCCCAACTTTAAAACAGCTACATACCAATGGGCCTTGTGGATGACTCAATGACATCGACTGACCTGCCAACAACGCCTTGCGATGAGTTGCACTCAGACGCTGACGTTTAAATAAATTGGCGACCCAATCTCGATCAGGTAACAATTCTGCCGGTGCAATATACAGGCAGGCAATCAATTGTCCTGCCAATAAAATCACGGTATGGCTGATCTGAGCTGCTGGATCTTGCAAACTGAGCCATTCAAAGCCTTGCTGATGAAACGGCAGTAAGCACTTGAGTTGGGTGGTCATCTGACTGAGTTTGTGACGATCTGCCAGTTCATAACGCACCGCATGTGCAGTATTGATCTTGCACCACCAACTGCATTGATCAATAAGTTGCTTTCCAAGGTGCTCAAAACCATGCCGTAAATAAAACACGGCTTGCCATTCGGTGGCAAAGGGCTGAATCAGCACGGGAGTGTGTTTAAATTCGGGCTCACCTGAAATGGCATCAACCACCGGATTCACGACTTTGCCAATCCGTGCATCTGAAGCAAATTGATCGCTCCAATGCATCGGTACAAAAACTTGCCCTCGACGAATATTTTCACTACATTGCACACGTAAAATACAGCGGCCCCACTGCGATTCGAGCTGCAACAAGGCGGTATCTCTGACCCCATACTTCAGTGCATCTTGAGGATGAATCTCGCAATAGGGTTCCGCCCGATGACTACTGAGCGTTGCAGATAAGCCTGTGCGACTCATGCTATGCCATTGATCACGAATACGTCCTGTATTCAAAATTAAGGGATAATCCTTCGAAACCGAATGTACTGGATCCTTCACCGATGTCGCGATGAATCTGGCTTTGCCATTGCGATGGCTAAATTGTCCATTGGTATAAAGTCGATGAGCGTGTTCAACAGGCTGCTGTGGTTCCCAAACGGGCCATTGTGTCGGTTGCAGTTCATCGTATTGTTTTAAGCTAAGCTCACTTAAGCCCTTTAAATTAAAATATCGAAAATGTGGTGTTTCAGCACGATGCGCTAAATCTGAGTTTTGCGCACTAGATAGTTTGGCATGTTCAATAAAGATTTCATGGCTATTTTGAAAGGCAAAGCCTTGAAAACCTAAGCGCTGTGCCACTTGGCAAATGGCCCACCAATCTGCTTTGGCTTGTTCCGGCGGTGCTAAAAAGGCCCGTTGTCTGGAAATACATCGCTCCGAATTGCTGACCGTCCCTTGCTTTTCGCCCCATGCCAAGGCTGGCAACAGCACATCGGCATAGGCGGTAGTATCTGTGTTGTGACAAACATCGGATACCACCACAAATTCACATTGTGCCAAGGCACGTTTGACTTGATCGGCATCAGGCATACTCATTACTGGATTGGTTGCCATAATCCAAATGGCTTTAATCTGTTGCTGCTCAACGGCATGGAATAAATCAACGGCTTTAAGACCAGCCCGATCTGCAATATAAGGGCTTTGCCAAAAATCTTGTACCAATTGACGATGCGCTGGCTGATCTAACTCCAAATGTGCTGCCAGCATATTGGCAAGCCCGCCCACTTCTCGGCCCCCCATCGCATTGGGCTGACCGGTCATTGAAAAAGCAGCCGCGCCAACTTTGCCTATTTTGCCGGTTAATAAGTGGCAATTGATAATGCTATTGGCTTTATTCACCCCTTGTGAAGACTGATTTACCCCCATTGAAAATAGCGTCATGACTTTGCCTGTTTCAGCAAAACGTTGATAAAACTGCTGTAATTTTTCGAGTGAAATACCAGTACGCTGAACCACATCCATGATGTAGGCTTCGGTTTGACTACTGGCAAGGGCCTGCGCCAAGTCCTGCGTATGTTGTTGAATAAATTCGAGATCAGCATGGCCATGTTGCGATAGATACTGCAATAGGCCATTAAATAAAGCCACATCTTGACCGGGTAAAATAGGTAGATGTAAATCGGCAGCCTCACAACTGCTGGTAAAACGTGGATCAACCACCACTACAAAAATATCGCGCTGAGCTTTGGCTTGCATGATCCGTTGATATAACACCGGATGGCACCAGGCCGTATTTGAACCCACCAACACCACCATTTCAGTCTGTTCAAAATCGGCATAACGGGCTGAAACGATATCTTCACCAAATGCACGTTTATGTGCCGCAACGGCAGATGACATGCATAACCTAGAGTTGGTATCAATATTGGCCGTCCCCAAGTAGCCTTTGACCAATTTATTGACCACATAATAGTCTTCTGTCAGTAACTGACCGGAAACATAAAAGGCAATACTGTCGCGTCCATATTGGTCAATACATGCTTGAAATTTCTCAGCAATCCGCGTAACTGCCCGATCCCAAGTCGTCACTTGGCGCTGGCTTTCACGTCCCAACATCGGGTTGAGTAGCCGTGTGTTCAAACCGAGCGTATCTGCCAAATTTTGCCCTTTGATACACAACTTGCCATGATTTGCAGGATGCTTAGGATCACCGTGCACCTGTACCACTTGCCCCTGTTTGCCTTGACTCACCTGAGCAATCACCCCACAGCCCACCCCACAATATGGGCAGGTTGTCGCTATTGCTTTCTCAGTCAAGGGGGAATCGGGTGTGCCACAGTCTAAATCCACAACAGCAATCTGATTCATTTTGCCTCCTGATCTTGGCATGATGTGGATTTAACTGGCATTCTTAAAGGCAAAATCTCGACCAAACAGCAGCTTATGCCGTATAGACTGGATAGACGTTTCTGCGCTAATCAACTCGGCATACCATGCCCCATCTTCGGTATCGCCAAACAGTACGGCACCAATCACTTTATGATCTTGAATAATGATGCGTTTATAGATCTGGCGTTGTTCATCATTTAAAATAATGTCTTCAAATGGTTGAGATGGTTCAATTTCTCCTACTGAAAAAACCTCAACACCTGTGACTTTTAACTGGACCGGCACGCTGACAGCTTTAAAACTTAAGCGACCCTG
This sequence comes from Acinetobacter pullicarnis, assembly GCF_006352475.1. Lineage (NCBI taxonomy): Bacteria > Pseudomonadati > Pseudomonadota > Gammaproteobacteria > Moraxellales > Moraxellaceae > Acinetobacter > Acinetobacter pullicarnis. The sequence goes on along the minus strand of NZ_VCMZ01000001.1, from coordinate 1,123,062 downwards.
CTCAGCTAAATGGCTGGCGCAAATAAATGCCTGTCCCCAAAGCGGTTCCACCAAACCAAAAGTTTTCCCACGATGCTCAATACACTCACCGACCGCATAAATACTCGGATCATAAGTTTGCAAAGTGTCATTGACTAAAATTCCACGATGACAGCGCAAACCCGCACTTTGTGCTAAGGCAATATTCGGACGAATACCCACTGCAAAAACCACCAATTCGGCATCCAAAATCCGACCATCCTGCAAACAAACCTGACTAATCTGCCCTTCTACACCAAGCAGTGCAGTGGTCTGTACGTCAGTCAAAACCTGAATACCGAGTTGTTGTAGATGTTGTTTGAGTAGCTGACTGGCACGCTGGTCAAGTTGCTGATTCATCAAGCGATCTGACATTTGCAACACGGTCACCTGCATCCCTCGTTGTTTTAGCCCATAGGCTGCTTCGAGACCAAGCAAACCACCGCCAATCACGACTGCACTGTTCTTCTGCTGAGCATAACCAAGCATCTCATGTACATCAGCCAAGGTGCGGAATGTCATCACCCCTTGTAAATTTACCCCTGCAATATCGGGTAGATAAGACTTTGAACCTGTTGCCAATACCAAACGATCATAAATCACCACTTGGCCAGATTCGGTATGCACTTGTTTCAGTTGGCGATTGATTTTGACCACAGCATCAGCTTCCAGCAATTGAATATTTTGTTCTGCATACCATGCAGCTGAATGCTGCTGAATGTCTGCCTCACTTTTTTCGCCAGCCAATACAGGAGACAATAAAATACGGTTATAACTACTGCCAGCTTCAGCAGCAATCAGCGTAATGTCATATCGCTCCGGTGCCATTTCTAAAACTTCTTCAAGGCAACGCATCCCAGCCAAACCGTTGCCGATGATGACCAGCTTTAATTTCGCTGTTTCAATCGAAGCACCCGTAATATAGGTCTTTTGAGGAGTGGGACTGACCCACACTTGGCCTTGTACGATCTTGCTCGGAAATACCAAAATCTTCTGGGTTGAGTCTTCGAGGCAGCGTCCAGTTGCCAAACTAAAATGCTGCTTATAAATCGGAGAGGCCACCACACGTTCGCCTTGCAGATCACCTAAAATACCGCGTGACATCACATAGGCTTGGCTAAAGGGATCTTGTTGGCTCAACGCATACACCCGCTGCTCATCGCCTACGCGGAAGATCGCAATTTGGATACCATGCAACATTACCGTAACCCCAGTATTTGGAGTGATTTCGTCAACGTGACACACTGCAAACCATTCTGGTCGAGCTGGTGACTCTATTTCATCGACCACTTCAATTTGTTTTTCTCGTTCGCGCTCTTGTGCGAGCGTTTGTTTTTGGTCTGGGTGTCGATCTGATCCAATCGTCATGTTATTACTCCATACTCGTGATTTGTCGCTTTGGCTTTAAGCTTCGACCACTGAAATTCGTTTTTCGTCACGTTCCGCAGTCGTTTTTGGGCGGATTTGCCCACGTTCCTGACTGAATTGGATATGTGGATCTTGTTGTGCATCGGTATTAATGAAGGTTTTAAAGCGTTTACGGATGTCTGGATCTTCAATTGCTGTACGCCATTCATCTTGATAGCTACCCACCACATGCGCCATCCGCGCCTCAAGTTCCGTCGCCAAGCCCAAGCGATCATCAACAATCACGGCTTTCAAATAATCCAAACCACCCTCTAAGTTGTCACGCCAAACACTGGTACGCTGCAAGCGATCTGCAGTTTCGATATAAAACATAAACAAGCGATCGATATACGCAATTAAAGTTTGGGTATCGAGGTCTGAGGCCAACAGTTCTGCATGGCGTGGACGCATACCGCCATTGCCGCAGACATACAAGTTCCAGCCCTTTTCTGTGGCGATAATGCCCACATCTTTACTTTGTGCTTCGGCACATTCACGGGTACAACCCGACACGGCCATTTTTAATTTATGTGGTGAGCGTAAGCCCTTATAACGATTCTCTAAATAGATGGCCAACGCAACCGAATCATCGACCCCATAACGACACCAGTTACTGCCGACACAAGACTTTACGGTACGTAAGGATTTGCCATAGGCATGACCTGACTCAAAACCAGCTTCGATCAATTCCTCCCAAATATGAGGCAATTGATGGACTTGTGCACCAAACATGTCGATGCGCTGCCCACCTGTAATTTTGGTATACAAGTTATATTTTTTTGCCACCTGTCCGATGCAGATTAATCCTTCTGGGGTAATCTCACCTCCTGCGATTCGAGGGACCACCGAATAAGAACCATCTTTTTGAATGTTGCCAAGATAATAGTCATTGCTGTCTTGTAAACCGGCATGATCCGGCTTTAATACAAAATCGTTCCAACATGAGGCCAAAATATTCGCCACGGTCGGCTTACAAATATCGCAACCCAATCCCTGACCATATTGCATCATCAAATCATCAAAGCTTTTAATTTGGTTGACCCGAATCAAGTGATATAAGCCTTGGCGTGAATAGGCAAAATGCTCACATAAGTGGTTGTTCACCGTAACGCCTTGCCGTTGTAATTCAGACTTTAAAACTTGTGTGACCAATGGCGTGCAGCCACCACAGCTACTAGCAGCGTTTGTGCACTTTTTTAGTGCTCCCAATGAGGTTGAACCCGCGACAATGGCTTGGCAAAGATCAGCCTTGGAAACGTTGTTGCAAGAACACAACACCGCACTCTCTGGTAAGGCATCAATAGCACTGCCCTCAGCCGCAACCGCTCCTTGGGCAAAGGCTGGCATGATCAAACTTTCAGGTTGCTCTGGCAGCGCTAAATCGTTGAGCATCATTTGCAATAAGTGATTGTATTCTTTGGCACATCCAACCAATACCGCACCCAAGAGTTGGGTTTTCTCGGCATTGACCACAATTTTTTTATAAATCATGGCCGCTTCATCTGCATAAAAATAACTTAAAGCACCAACTGTCATTGCATGTGCATCGCCAATGGAAGCAACATCGACCCCCATTAATTTCAACTTGGTGCTCATATCCGCACCCGCAAACCCCGTCTTATTTTTTTCAAAGAGATGTTGTGCTGCAACCCGTGCCATCTCATAACCTGGCGCAACCAAACCATAAATCTTGTTGTCCCATAAGGCACATTCACCAATGGCATAAATATCAGCATCGCTGCTTTGGCATTGATCATTAATCACAATGCCGCCACGCTCCCCAATCTTTAAGCCACTGAAACGCGCCAATTCATCCCGTGGACGAATCCCAGCTGAAAATAAAATCAAATCCGTTTCAAGTTCAAAACCATCTGCACATTTCAGTCGATGCACGCTGTTGTCACCCGCTTCAATCGACTGGGTTTGTTTTTGGGTATGCACTTGTACACCCAGCGCTTCAATTTTAGTACGCAAAACTTTTGCACCTAAATCATCAATTTGCACCGCCATTAAACGTGGTGCGAATTCAACGACATGTGTTTCAAGTTTTAAATCAGATAAGGCCTTGGCAGCCTCCAAGCCCAGTAAACCACCGCCAATCACCACGCCAGACTTGGCAGTCATACTGGCAGCTCGAATCGCATCAAGGTCTTCAATGGTGCGATACACAAAACAGTTGTCGCGATCATTGCCCTGAATGGGCGGCACAAAGGCATAGGAGCCTGTGGCAATCACCAATTTGTCATAGTCGAATCGTGCACCATCTTCAGTGCTAACGGTTTTATTGGCACAATCAATGGCAGTAGCTTTACAATTTAAGCGTAAATCAATGCCATAGGCATCGGCAAAATCTGCACGAGCCAAAGACAGATCCTTGGCCGTTTTCCCATTAAAATAATCAGTTAAGTGCACTCGATCATAGGCAATGCGTGGCTCTTCAGCCAAAATGGTAATTTCAAGCGCATCATCTGCATGCTCAAGTACAGACTCAATGAATTTATGCCCGACCATGCCATAACCAATCATGAGTAATTTCATTTTAGCGACTCCTGCTCATCTTTTTTGCGATAGCGATTTGCTTCTTGCAACGCTTTTGTTCTTGCTGTGGCTGTTTTCTTTTGGCTGCACTTGGTGTCATTTCAGTGCCCATCTTTTAATTCTGTGCTTCTAGCATCAGGTGGCGCTCACGGACCGCCTGCTCAAATAGCTGCTGCTCTTTGCGTTTATGCTCAACCGAAAACCGAATCATCAATACAAAAATGGCTGCGATGACCACCAGACCACCAAGCACCATCAAACAACTTTGAATATCCAGCATGCCCTTGAGTAGGAATCCCGCAGCAACAGCACCAACGTTCCCACCCGCACCAATAATTCCAGTGACCCCACCTAGGGCTTCACGATCAATAAAGGGCACCAAGGCATAGGTTGCACCGCACGCCATATGGGTAAATAAAGCGAATAAAGTCATGATCAAAATGGCAAGCATTGGACTCTGCATTTTTGAAAATAAAATCAAAAAGAAGCCTTCGAGTAAAATCATGACAAATAGGATGATGGTTCGCCCATCCAAACCGCGCTTTAAGGCGACTTGATCGGAAAGAATGCCACCGAGTGCACGAGCGAAAAGGGCCAGTAAGCCAAAAATCCCTGCGGCTAAACCAGCTTCTTTTAAACCAAAGCTAAAGTGCTCGACGTAATACATGGCCACGATGTTATGGATAAAAATTTCAATTCCAAAACAGGCAGCGTACGCCCCAAATAAAATCCAAACGCGATAGTTTCGTGCGGCATGCATTAAAATTGCCACGCCCCCTTTTTTATTACTTCCGACTTGGATGCCTTGCGCACGCAATTCTTTGAAGTTGCCTTGCGGACAATCTTGGGTATATTTCCAGTACATCCACCCAACGATAAGCATCATGATCCCTGGCACCAACAATGCAATTCGCCAACCGAGTGCTTGCTCAACGCCAAACATAACCAGCGCGGACAATAATAAAGGCATTAGGGCTTGAGTCGCACCGCCACCTGCATTGCCCCAACCGGCTGAGGTCGCATTGGCTGTACCGACCACATTGGATGCAAACATAATGCTGGTATGGTATTGAGTGATAACAAAGCTTGCGCCAATTGCCCCAATCAATAACCGGAAGAATAAGAAGGATTCATAACTGTTCGCAGCAGCAACCCCAAAAACAGGAATGCTACCGATGATCAATAAGGCGGTATAACTTTTACGCGGGCCATACTTGTCACATAAAGGCCCCACAATTAGACGAACCAAAATGGTAATTGCCACAGCGGCAATATTAATGTTGGCGATTTGGTCTTTGCTCAGATTAAACTCCCCTGCAATCACTGGCATCAGCGGTGCGCAGGCAAACCATGCAAAGAAACATACAAAAAATGCGAGCCAACTCATATGGAAGGCGCGCATTGCAGCCGTTTTAAAACTAAATAGACTGATACGGGTTGCTTTATTTTCATTTAAAATTGAAGACATTGGCTTCTCCTTCCGGAACTGAACGTACTTGCAGTACTGCTATACATCGCTGTATAACAATTCGATCAGAACGGACGTCGTTGGCCGTCTACACACAATTATTTTGTTTGAGTCTTCTTTGACTCCACCGGGTTAATGCACTAACTATGCCAAAAAAATATGCACGCTAAAGCACTGATAATGACTCATGCATTGCGACCTCAAATAAAAACCAGCGCAGCTTGCACCATGACGATACAGAAATGCAGTAACATGCAAACGACCGTATTCATCATTATTCACTGAGCTAGACTGGCATTTATTTTGCTATTATTTCGGTCTATAAAAATTAGATTTCGTTGTAGCGTCTATATGTCAAAACTAAAAATAATACTCATTGATGATGATCTTGAACGCGCACAAATGACGCAGAAAAAATTGACTCAATCTGATTTTGAGATCGTTACCTGCTTGGTGCTGAATCATCAAAACTTACTCCCACAACAGCAATGGCCAGCTGATGTGATTTTATTTAACCTCACCAATCCACAACTAGAATTGGTTGAAAATGATATTCATCAGTTTAATTTACCCACCCTTCTTTTTACCCAAGACTGCCATTCCCAGAGTATTAAACTTGCGGTTGCAGCAGGCATCACCACCTATATCGTCGATGAGATTAATCCCAACACGCTCGGTAGCTTGGTGAAAGTTGCGCTGGAACATTATAAAAACTATCAAAAGCTACTGAATGATTTAAATGACACCAAAACCAAACTGGCAGATCGCATTGATATTGAAAAAGCCAAAGTATTATTGATGCAATTGCAAACATTAACTGAAGATCAGGCCTTTGCTTTACTGCGAAAGCATGCCATGCATCAGCGTATTAGTATTGGTGAAATTGCCCGCCATTTACTCCAGACCCAACAGTTATTATCTTCATCCAGTGTGGATCAATAAAAGCCCTATTTTTTATCCGATATTGTTCGTCATATTTCGCTTATGCAAGAATAACTGAGGGGCATGCTCAATATGACTGACCTTGCCTTGCACTATCTATATTTCAACATCCTTACCCACCAGTTCCGCAGAGTAAAACTCAATTCCAATATCGTAATTTATGCCTCCCTTTCTGCCGTGCATGTCGCCAATCAAAGTACTGCAACGCCAGGTACAGCATCTATTTTTATCAGCGCGTGGCGTCTTTTAATTCAACTTAGCCAATCTCAGTTTTAATATTGTTCACCATATGCAATAAACGCGGTGCAATATCTTCTTCAATTTTTTCACGCTTCATAATAAAGCTTGGGCCACCACAGTTAAACACCTGTAAACCATGTTGCTCATGTAATAATGGCACTGCAACTGCATTGACGTCTTTATGCCATTCACCCATTGAAAAACAATAACCGAAATCTTGATAGTCCCGAAAAGCCTTATCGAGATCACGATTAATTTTCATCCAGTCTTCTTTATGCTTGATCCGAATGGCATTTAATAAAAATTCACGTTCATCTTCTGGCATTGCAGCAAGACAAGCACGCCCCATTGCACTTAAATGGATGGGCAAATAGGTTCCAATTTGACGACGCATGGTGACGTTGCCCTTGCCCTGTACCACATCCAAATAAATCATGTTTAAACGATCACGTGTCGCCAAAGCAACTGCAGCACCTGCGTAATCCGCCAAATCCTTCATATAATGCTGTGCAATTGAACGGATCGACACATTCGAAAGCATTGAATAGCCAAAAGCCAATACACCAGCAGAAAGCTGAAACTTACTCGAATTGGGAACTTGCTTAATATAGCCCAAACGCGACAGCGTATGAGTTAAACGGGTAATCGTTGGCTTGGGTAAACCGGTCATCAAAGACATTTCCTGATTACCCAAATGCGGTTGTTTGGCAGAGAAGCAACGTAATAATTCTAAACCACGGGCCAGTGCTGTAATGAATTGGCGATCTTCTTCAGCCTGCATGTCTTCAATCGGATGCAAAAGTTCGTGCCTTAATGGCATCAGCAATTTTTCGGCTTGTTCAGTTTCATTTCGATTGGTCATAGTCACAGGCCTAATTCTTTTCATTCAATGTTTCGCATTGCGAAAATTATAATCTATTTTTTTGATCAATGCGCAAACAACAGAACAGAAACCCCTTATTTCCCAATAACATATCTCAATTACTGTATTTTCGGTGAATTTACCCAAGCTTAGGTTAAATCGTTCCGATCCACTCTAATTTCTCCTCTTAAATCAATATAACCCGACCAATTCGCCATTTCCGACCTAAAGCATTGTATTAAAAGATATTATAAATACTGATAGGGTTATTCATTGCATTTTAAATTTATTCTACGAATTAAAAAATGGGAACAATTAAGTTCCCATTTTTTAATTTTGCTCCTGTTCTCTGTAGTACTGATTTGCACGTTTAGAATTGTGCTTCCAGCTTTTCGCCACATCATAAACGAATGCTGGATAATCATCCTAAGGTTGAGGCAAGCCTTTGCCACGAGCGACGCGGATTTTTAATGGATAATCTTTATATTCAATAATATGCAGAAAATAAAAACCTCTTTCTTGCCGTGTACTAAATTTTTTATGCATGGAACTTTTAACATTGGGATATATCAATCTAAAGTTTTCATGCCGAGTGCTTTGTATGGCTTTTTGATACTGAAATTTCAGTTTTTTCATCCTTCCTCCTAGGTAACATTACCTAAAAGGGATCCTCTGCAAAGTAGTTCATCCTCATCTCCTCTGAACTAAGGCAAGTGCGTGAATTTATAAGTGATCAGTATTACTTAAAGTTAAGCTCGCTGATCATTAAGTCTATTCTTGATGAATCCATTCGGCTTGTGGCCATTTCTTTTCCTGCACGGATTGTCCCACACAGGCAATGATTTCCTGCGCAATAATCCGTAAATGTTTAGGAATATTTCGAGTCGAATGCTGAGCCAAAGTCACCACCCGTGAAAATGCAGGATCTGCAATCGGTGCAACCTGTACTTCTCCGCGTAAATATTCATTTTTCACAGCAACCAAAGGTAAAATGGTATAGCCAAAATTCTGCATGACCAATTGTTTTTGAACGTTTAAGTCATTGGTTTCCGCATAAATATTCAGCTCACTGCCATTTTGATTAAATACTTGTTCAATCAGGGAGCGTAATCGATGTGGATGAAATGGCAGGATCAATGGGAATTGATCAATTTGATTAAATTTTAAAGGCTGATGTTCTTTTAATTGGGTGTGCACCGAGCCAATTAAAAACAAAGACTCTTTAACCAAGGGCGTTAATTCAATCAACTTCGATGGCATCGCATCATACATTAGGGCCAAATCGATATCGCCAGCTTCTAACCACGCTTTTAAATGTCCTGAATAACCAACCGATATTTTGACTTGGACTTCTGGGTATTTTTCCTTGATTAAATTCATCAGCAAACTCGAAAGCAGCTCACTAATGCTCGACAACACCCCAATATGGACTTTGCCACGCACAATTCCTTTGAGACTGGTTAACTCAAGTTTGGCACTTTCGATTTCGTCTAAAACCCGTCTAGCATAGGGTTCAAGGACTCTCCCATCGTCAGTTAAAGCCATGCCATGACGTGAGCGTTTGAATAATCGTACACCAAGCTCTTCTTCAAGAAGTTGGATTTGACGTGTTACAGCAGGCTGCACAATATTCAACAGATGCGCGGCCTTGGTTAAATTCTCAGTTTCTAAGATGGTAATAAAGGTTCGTAATTGTTTAATGTCCATTGCGATGATTTTTTAGTATCTATTCCATCAAAATATACTATTTTAAATTCGATTAAATAACAATATATGATCAAAACAAGTTCAAGCCTCTAGATAAGGACATCAAATGAAAACCAGCATCAATAATTATATGGAAATTCGTGACGCAGTACGTGCCTTGTGTGCTCAATTCCCAGATGAATACCATCGTAAAATAGATGAAGACAAAGCTTATCCTGAAGAATTTGTTGACGCCTTGACCAATGCTGGCTGGTTAGCAGCCATGATTCCTGAAGAGTATGGTGGTTCAGGGCTTGGTCTTGCTGAAGCTTCTGTGGTCATGGAGGAAATTAACCGCAGTGGTGGCAATTCTGGCGCGTGCCATGGACAGATGTATAACATGAGCACCTTACTGCGTCATGGTTCACAGGCACAAAAAGAATTCTATTTACCCAAAATTGCAACGGGAGAATGGCGCTTACAGTCAATGGCCGTCACCGAGCCAACGACTGGAACAGATACCACAAAAATTCGTACCACAGCAGTCAAAAAAGGCGACCGTTATGTGATTAATGGTCAAAAAGTTTGGATTTCTCGCGTACAACACAGTGATTGGATGATTTTACTTGCGCGTACCACGCCACTTGCTGACGTGAAAAAGAAATCTGAAGGGATGTCTATTTTCATGGTCAACATTAAAGAAGCCATGCAATCGGGCATGATTGTTCGCCCAATTCCCAATATGGTCAATCACGAAACCAATGAGCTATTTTTTGAAAACTTAGAAATTCCGGAGACCCAACTCATTGGTGAGGAAGGAAAAGGCTTCCGTTATATTCTGGATGGCCTCAACGCTGAGCGGACTTTAATTGCGGCAGAATGTATCGGAGATGGGTATTGGTTCATGCAACGCGCCACAACTTATGTTAAAGACCGAGAAGTCTTTGGTCGTCCGATTGGGCAAAACCAAGGAGTACAATTTCCGCTGGCAGAGTCATTTATTGAAATTGAAGCTGCCAACTTAATGCGTTTTCGTGCTTGTGAGTTGTTTGACAATGGCCAAGCCTGCGGTGCTGAAGCCAATATGGCAAAATATTTGGCTGCAAAATCGAGCTGGGAAGCAGCCAATGCCTGTCTACAATTCCACGGCGGCTTTGGCTTTGCCAATGAATATGACATCGAGCGTAAATTCCGTGAAACACGCTTGTATCAGGTGGCACCGATTTCGACCAATTTGATTTTAAGTTATGTTGCAGAACATCTGCTCGACTTACCACGTTCATTTTAAAAAAGCGGGATCAATAAAATGCAGACTCACTATCGTTCGTTTTTATTTGTTCCCGCGAACCGCAATGAGCGCTATCTTAAAGCGCTTCAAAGCGGGACGGATGCAGTCATTATTGACTTAGAAGATGCGGTGCCAATCGCACTCAAAGTTACAGCCCGTGAAATACTCAAACAATGGCTCATTCAGCATCCAGAATTTAAAGTCATGATTCGAGTCAATGCTTTTGATACCGAATGGTTTGCAGCAGATATTCAACTGGCTCAATTTGCCAATGTCAGTGCGATTATACTGCCTAAGGCAGAGCATGAGCTGGCATTTACTGCAATCCAACAGGTTCGTGAACTGGCGATTTATCCCATTATCGAAACCCCTTATGGGATGTCCAGCGTAGAGAAGATCGCACATTTTTCAGGTGTTAAAGCCTTAATGTTCGGTTCAATCGACTTCCAACTGGAAATGGATATGCAGGGTGATTTTCTCGAATTGTTGTATTTCCGCAATAGGATCGTGCTGGCATCCAAACTAGCAGGTTTAGACAGTCCTATCGATGGTGTCACTGCCGATTTTTCCAATACCGATCTGATCAAGACTGAAACGCTGCAAGCTAAAAAACTCGGTTTCCAAGCCAAGTTATGCATCCATCCCCGTCAGGTCAATATCGTCAATGATGCATTTAAAGCAACGCAAGCCGAAATTCAATGGGCGATTGAAGTACTGGATGCAGTGCAAGCCAATCAAGGCCAAACCATCAGTTTACATGGCAAAATGATTGATAAACCAATTATTGCAAAAGCTGAAAAAATATTAAGCCAAGTAACTTAAGGCCTTATCAAGGCTTAAAATAGGGATTAAATTATGCAAAATTTTGCAGAATGGATTGGCAACAAACAAATTTTAGCAGACCGCTGTGAACAACGTTCTATCACGATGTTACAGGCGCTGTTCAACAAGAAAGATCAACCCCTCAATGCAATGCCCCATCTTTTTCATTGGATGAACTTTTTACATGTGGTCAATCAGGCGGAAATTGGCACAGACGGTCATCCCAATAAAGGTGATTTTTTACCGCCCATTCCCTTTCCACGCCGAATGTGGGCAGGTGGTCGTCTTGAGTTTTTCCAACCTATTTTAATCGGGCAAGTACTGCGTCGTGTTTCTGAAATTTCAAATATTCAGTTTAAACAAGGCAAAACAGGTGAGCTGTACTTTGTGACTGTCGACCATTTTATTTATGCCAATGATATTTTAGCCATTAAAGAACAACAGGACATCGTCTATAAGACCGCAACGCCAAGTACTCATGTTCAGCCAAAGCCAAGCAAAGTAATAGAACAACCAGTATTACATTATAGTTTTAAACATCAACAACAGCTGGATAGCACCGCCCTATTTCGCTATTCGGCCTTGACCTTTAATGGTCATAAAATTCATTATGATCGCCCCTATAGTATGCAAGTCGAAGGCTATCTGGGACTGGTGGTCCATGGCCCACTGCTTGCGACCTTGTTAATGCAAGCGCTGCAAGACCACGTGCCGCAACAACACATTCTCAGCTTTGAATTCCGTGCCAATAAGCCCGTATTTGACTTTAATACATTTTATATTTGTGGGGATATTCAAGCGGAGACAGCTCAGCTTTGGATTGAGCTTGAAGATGGCAGTATTGCCATGCAAGCCAAAGCAACATTTCAGGAGGCTTAACCATGCAGCCACTTGAGGGCATTACCGTACTGGCGTTGGAGCATGCCATTGCAGCCCCGTTTTGCACACGACAGTTGGCCGATTTAGGTGCACGTGTGATTAAAATTGAACGCCCAGATGGTGGGGACTTTGCCCGTGCTTATGATGAGCGCGTTAAAGGCATGTCCTCACATTTTGTCTGGACCAATCGCTCAAAAGAAAGTCTAGCACTCGATCTAAAAGCCCCACAATCGCAACCCATTTTAGCCAAACTCTTGGCCAAAGCCGATGTATTGGTTCAAAATTTAGCACCCGGTGCTGCAGCACGTTTGGGACTATCCTTTGAACAACTTCATGCGCAATTTCCGCAACTGATTGTCTGTGACATTTCAGGTTATGGCGATGATCCTGTGCATGCTGGCCCATACCGCGATAAAAAAGCCTATGACTTGCTCATTCAAAGTGAATCAGGCTTTTTATCAATTACTGGTACGCCTCAGCAACAGGTTAAAGCAGGCTGTTCGATTGCTGATATTTCTGCGGGTATGTATGCCTATAGCAATATTCTCGCGGCATTAATAGAACGTCAGCAAACTGGATTGGGTCGCCGCATTGATATTTCGATGCTCGAAAGCATGACGGAATGGATGGGCTTCCCACTCTATTATAGTTTTGAACAACAGGCTGCTCCGCCTAAATCGGGTGCTGCGCATGCCACGATCTTTCCCTACGGCCCCTTTGCAACAGGTGATGAAAAACAAGTACTGTTTGCCGTACAGAATCATAGAGAATGGTGTTTATTTTGTGAAATCGTCTTAGAAGCCCCTGATTTAGCAAATAATCCACACTATATAAACAATTCAAGTCGTATTGAAAATCGCGCGTTATTAACCGCAATCATTGTTAAAAAATTCGCGCAACACACACAAAGAGAAATTATTGCTTTGCTGGAACAAGCACATATTGCCAATGCTGGGGTCAACACCTTGGCAGATTTGTGGCAACACCCGCAATTGCAGGCTCGACAGCGTTGGGATCTGGTCGATAGTCCAGTGGGGCCGCTTCCCGCCCTGAAACCGGTTGGTCGAACGGCCCCAGAAGACTATCAAATGACCGCAATACCGGCACTTGGACAACACACTGCAAAAATTTTGGCTGAGTTGGCTCTTGACTAGGCTAAAACCAATACAACGGCAATAACAGCCCCCGACGCTATGATTTTGCTTGATTGCGGCACTGTAATTAATGTTAATGTTGCAGTTGTTTATTTGCGCTTTAAATTCAATCGAGTATGTCCATGAATTTTGACCTGACTGATTTTCGACTCATTCTCAATATTGCTGAAACCCAAAATTTAACCCGCGCTGCAGAAAGGACGTTTTTATCGACACCTGCCGCAAGTAATCGTATTAAAAATTTAGAGCATATCTGGGGACTAAAGGTTTTGGAGCGTTCCTCACAAGGGGTTGAACTCACCGAAGTCGGACAAGTCTATTTAAAGTATGCAAAATCGGTTTACCATGAAATAGAATGTCTTAAAGGCGAATTATCGAAATTTAATGCCTTAATCCAAGGCCGGCTCTCAATCGTTGCCAATACCACGGCGATTGCCGAATATATTCCAACCACCTTATCCGAGTATTTAATCAGCCACCCACATGTTGATGTCAACCTCAAAGAAATGCTCAGTGAGGATATTGTCAATATCGTTGCCGATAAACGAGCAGATATTGGGATTATTTCAGGGAATATTGACACTCGAAATTTGCAAACAATTCCGCTGATTTCCTCGCAACTTGTTTTGATTGCCCCTAAACAGCATCTGATTTTGCAATCGTCCAATGTGACTTTAGCCAATGCCATTCAATACTCTCTTGTCACTTTACATGAAGGGAGTGCCATTCAAATTTTTCTAAATAAACTTTCTCAGCAGTTAAATAAAAAAATTAATATTCGTGTACAAGTTTCCAGCTATGACTCAGTCTGCCAAATGGTCGCTGCTGGGGCAGGTATCGCCATTATTCCACTGGCTGCTTTTCAACGCTTGCAACATATTCACCCGAATATTGAATACCGAAATATTGATGAGAAATGGGCACATCGTGGCTTTCAAATCTGTGCCATTAATTTTGATGATATCAGTCAGTTTGCCAAAGACTTTATCCAGTGTTTGACTTCACACATTCAAAATAATGTAACGCAAGTTTAAACATAATGCATTAACCTGAGATTAACACCAGTTTTAAATATCGAAATTGCAGTAAACACCTCAATATGTGAATTTACTGTCATAGCGTATTAAAAATTGATGGTGAAAGGACGGTTCAATGATCAATAAAATTTTCAATTCAGCCAAGGATATAGTCAAAGACATCCACGATGGGGCAACCATTGCAGTGGGCGGCTTTGGTGGCTCAGGAATGCCTGATCAACTCATTGACGCCCTGATCGAACAGGGTGCAAAAGATTTAACCATCGTCAGTAACAATGCGGGTAATGGTGACCAAGGTCTAGCTGCACTTCTCAAAGCACATCAAGTACGTAAACTAATTTGTTCATTTCCGCGTCAAAAAGATGCTTATGTTTTTGAAGACTTGTATCGCAATAAAGCCATCGAACTCGAAATCGTGCCTCAAGGTACTTTAGCAGAGCGTCTCAGAGCTGCAGGTTGTGGAATTGGTGGTTTTTATACCCGTACAGGCTATGGCACGCTGCTTTCAGAAAACAAAGAAACCAAACAAATTGATGGCAAAAACTACATTTTTGAAAAAGCCTTAGCGGTTGATTACGCACTCATTTATGCCAAAACTAGCGATCGTTGGGGCAATCTAATCTACAACAAAGCAGCCCGTAATTTTGCGCCAGTAATGGCGATGGCGGCCAAAACCACAATCGTCGCAGTCGATCAAATTTGTGAACTGGGTGATTTAGATCCTGAGATTATTATTACCCCAGGGATCTTTGTAGATCGTGTCATTTTAAAAACCACGTCAGGAGCTAATTCATAATGAATATTCAACAAAAAATTGAACTTGCTCAACGTGTTGCCAAGGATATTCCCGAAGGTTCTTATGTCAATTTAGGCATTGGCTTACCCACCTTAGTGGCTGACTATTTTGCTGAAAAGGAAGTTATTTTACACAGTGAAAATGGGATCTTGGGTCAATGGACAGGTGCAGAGGTTGGCCAAGAAGATTGGGATTTAATCAATGCAGGTAAAGAGGCCATTACTTTAAAAAAAGGCGGAGCATTTTTCCATCATGCTGATTCTTTTGGAATGATGCGCGGTGGCCATCTGAATTATTGCATTTTAGGTGCATTTCAAATTTCTAAACAAGGAGATTTGGCCAATTGGCATACCGGTCAGCCTGATGCCATTCCTGCAGTTGGTGGTGCAATGGATCTAGCGATGGGCGCTAAAAATGTCTACGTCATGATGGAGCATTTAACCAAACATGGTCAGAGCAAAATTCTAGAACAATGTAGCTACCCCCTCACTGGTTTGGAATGCGTCAATCGGGCCTATACCGATATCGGAACCTTTGAGTTTCAAGCTGGAAAAGTATTTGTACTCGAACTGGTTGCGGCACATACACCTGAATATGTTCAAAGTATTACTGCTGTCGACTTGGATTTTTCCAAGCTGAAATAGCAACTTGTATTTTACAAAGGAGATGTAAATGACAATGTTAAATTGGTATAAGGAATCGGATTCCAACCAGAAAAAAACCTTTTGGGCATGTTATGCAGGTTGGGCTTTAGACTCCTATGACATGCAGATTTTCAGTTTTTTGCTGCCAGTAATTATGGCGACTTGGGCATTAACCCAAACACAAGTCGGATTTATTGGCACAGTTGCACTGGTGGTCACGGCGATCGGTGGATGGATAGCCGGGATTTTAGCGGATCGCTATGGCCGAGTAAAAATCCTAATGTTTACCATTTTATGGTTCACCTTTTTTGGGGTAGTCGCCGGCTTTGCACAAAACTATGAACAGCTTTTGGTTGCACGAACTTTACAAGGCTTAGGTTTTGGTGGTGAGTGGGCTGTTGGCGCAGCATTAATGGCTGAAGCTGTTTCTGCCAAGCATAAAAATAAAGCGGTTGGCTTTGTTCAATCTGGTATGGCACTCGGTTGGGCAGGCTCTGTGATCGTTGCAACTGTCCTAATTAGCCTACTCCCACCAGAATGGTCTTGGCGCGTGGTACTTTGGACAGGGGTGCTGCCTGCATTAATCGTGATTTATATTCGACGTAATGTAAAAGAATCGGTTGAATTTGTTGAAAAAATCAAGAAAAATCATAACTTAATTGAAAAAGCTTCGATTCGTTCAGTCTTTAAAAAGGAGCATCTACGCTCGACTATTTTCTCAAGTCTATTGGTGGTGGGCTTACAAGCTGCCTGCTACGCCATCTTGATCTGGATTCCAACCTTAATGAATGAGCGTGGACTCAGTTCCAGCTCTAAAATTGTCACCATTTTGATTATGTCCATGGGTGCTTTTGCAGGTTTTATGTTCACCGCTTATCTTGCAGATAAAGTGGGTCGTAAACAAACCCTCATCGGCATGTCGATTCTCAGTTGGATCGTGACAGTGGTGTATATGCTCATCGCAATGAATCAATATATTACCTTAGCATTGGGTTTCTTTGTCGGCTTCTCCTCTATTGGAATGTTCGCAGCACTGGGGCCATTTCTCAGTGATTTATTTCCAACGCATGTCCGCACCACCTGTATGGGCTTTGCCTATAACGTTGGAAAATCATTGGGCGCGCTGTCCGTGGTTGGTGTTGGCTATCTCTCAACCTCTATCGGTTTAGCCACATCAATCGGTTTATTTTGCTTGGTGGCCTATGCTTTAGCCACTCTTGCAATTCTTTTAATTAAAGTACGTCCACACGCACAAGTCTCAGTGATGACGTACGAGCAAACACAGGAAGTTTAATGATGATTCGTATTGTTTATCTCTTGGTTAAACCAACACAGATGCAGAAAGAACAATTTGACCAAGAATGCCTACGCCATTTTGAAATGTCAGTTGGCATTCCAGGACTGCACAAATATGAAGTTCGCTTAATTGAATCTGAGCCAACGGATTTACATGTGCCCTACTTTGAAGTCAATGGTGTCGATGCGATTGCTGAATGTTGGTTTGAAAACGAAGAACAGCTACAACGCTATATGGACTCTGATATTCGTAAAGACTGGTTTGAACACGGTAAAAGCTTTATTGGCAAACTTAAGCCATTTATTACCAAAGCGATTTAACTTTTTATCTCCCTTCTCCCATCTCATTTAAAGGACGAACAAGCATGCTATTTTGCGTAGAAATGACCGTAAAAATTCCACTCGACAGCGATCCCGTCAAAATGGATGAAATTAAACGGGCGGAAAAAGCCCGTGCCATTGAATTACAGCAATCTGGAAAATGGCCACATTTATGGCGTGTAACAGGTCAATATTCCAACATCAGTATCTTTGATGTGGAAAGTAATAATGAATTACATGAGCTACTCATGAGTTTGCCTTTATTTCCTTATATGCAAATGAAAGTCACTGCGCTGTCTACTCACCCCTCTTCAATTCGCTAAAAGCGTTCAGGCGACTTTAGATCAAGGATGGTCACCATGGAAAAAATAAATGATATTTCTCAACTCGATTTATCTAACTATGTTCAACATGGTGATCTAGTCGTGTGGGGGCAAGCGCAAGCAGAGCCAACCCCCCTTACACAGAATTTGATGCAAAACCGTAAGAAAATTGGCAAGTTTAAAGTCTTTTTAGGCATTAGTACCTTCCCGACCTGTACCCCTGAATCTGCAGCAGAGATTGAATATATCAGCTACTGCGGTGCGGGCTACAACCGTTGTTTGGCACAGCAGCAACTGTTACATATTTTGCCGAGCCATTATTCACAATTGCCACAGCTCATCGCACAGCAACAACTGAAAATAGATGTGGTATTGATTCAAGTCTCTGCACCCAATCAATATGGACAATATAGTTATAGCCTTGCCCAAGACTATTTAAAATCGGCGATTCAACATGCCCGTATCGTGATTGCCGAAGTAAATCAGCAAGCACCCTGGGTCTATTCAGATCATTATTTAACAGATGCTGATTTTGATGTGATGTTCTATAGCAATCGCACAATTTTAGCCTCTGATCCCCCAACCGATTCAGAAGTTAGCCGAAAAATTGCTCAACAGGTTGCCATGCATATCCAAGATGGCGCCACGTTACAACTCGGAATTGGTGCGCTGCCTGAAGCCATTTTACAAGCCTTACAACAGCATCGACAGCTTGGAATTCACTCTGGCATCATTGGGGATGGCGTCGCCCAGCTCATGCAAACGGGGGTGATCACCAATGAGAAGAAATCAATTGATCGTGCAAAAACCATTACGGGTTTAATTGCAGGCTCGACAGAATTACACCAATTTATTCATCAAAATCCGGCTATTGAATTACGTGCCACCCAATATACCCACCACCCAACAGTACTGGCAGCTTTGCCACAATTTACCGCTATTAATTCAGCCATTGAGATTGATTTAACTGGTCAAGTAAATGCAGAAATTGCCAACCATACTTATGTGGGTGCGGTGGGTGGTGCTCTCGACTTTATTCGCGCAGCCAATCAATCCTCTGGCGGCGTCTCAATTATTGCACTTCCTGCCGCAGGTAAAGGTTTTAGTCGCATTGTCAACAAACTGCAAGGCCCTGCCTCTACTCCCCGCAGTGATGTTGGTCTAATTGTCACCGAGTATGGGGTTGCCGATTTACGAGGGTTAACTCTCGCCCAACGAGTTGAAAAAATGTTGAGCATTGCTCATCCCGATTATCAAAGCATGCTGGCCCAACAAGCACAGTATTGATCACCGCTATAAAAGGAATTAGATATGCACGATGCTTATATTGTCAGCCCACTACGTACCCCTATCGGCAAGTTTGGTGGTGCCCTTGCCTCACTGAGTGCCTCAGATCTTGCGGTAAAAGTAATACAGGCTGTACTTGAAAAAACCCAGCTTGATGCACATACACTCGATGAAGTGATCATTGCCCAATCCTATGCATCCAGTGAAGCGCCCTGCATTGGTCGTTATGCCGCTTTAGCAGCAGGATTACCGATCGAAGTGCCCGGTTATAGTCTGGATCGTCGTTGTGGTTCAGGCTTACAAGCACTGATTAATGCTGCGATGACCATTCAATCTGGCAATGCCGAAGCGATTATGGTGGTTGGCGTCGAAAGCATGAGTAATATCGAATATTACTCAACCAATATGCGTTGGGGCAATCGTGCAGGCAATGTCACTTTTTTTGATCGCCTTGCCCGTGGCCGTGAGCGCTCTCAGCCAGTTGAGCGCTTTGGTGTTATTTCGGGTATGCCTGAAACCGCAGACAATTTGGCACGCGACTACGACATTCAACGTGAAGCATGTGATGCCTTCGCAGTACAAAGCCACCAAAAAGCCCAGCAGGCATGGGACAGTGGCAAGTTTGATGCGGAAGTTATTCCAGTCGAGGTGACCACTAAAAAGGAAACTAAAATCATCGATAGAGATGAGGGAATTCGTGCCCAGAGTACACGAGAAGACTTGGCTAAACTCAAGACAATTTTACCGAATGGTGTCACCACTGCTGGTAACTCAAGCCAACAAAATGATGCGGCAGCAGGTTGCCTGATCGTAAGTCGTACCTATTTAGAAAAGCATAATCTACAACCAATCGCCAAATTGGTCGGTTGGAGTTCGGCAGGTTGTGATCCGAGTCGAATGGGGATCGGTCCAGTACCCGCGGTGCAGAAACTACTGAAAAAACTAGAAATGAAAATTCAAGATATCGATCTGATTGAAATCAATGAAGCCTTTGCAGCACAAGCCTTATCGGTAATGAAAGCGCTGGATATTCAAAGCACTGATAATCTCAATGTGAATGGCTCTGGCATTTCTTTAGGTCATCCCATTGGTGCCACGGGTTTGCGAATCATGACCACTCTTGTGCATGAAATGCAGCGCCGCAATGCACGTTATGGACTAGAAACCATGTGTATTGGTGGTGGCCAAGGTTTAGCAGCACTGTTTGAACGGGTTTGATCCTGCAAAAAGCTCGAATATAAAGACCACTTATCTCAATACCTCAAATATGAAAAACTGAACAGCGTTTATGGAGTCAAAAAATGATTGAATCTAGAATGATTGGTGAAATAAAAGTTACCCGTATTCACGAATATGCGGGACCAACCCATGATCCGGCATTTTTATTTCCAACGGCAGCACAAAGTCTACTCGAACAGCACAAAGACCTGTTGGCACCGCACCATTGGATTCCTCAGATGAATAAACTGATCGTGAGTATTCAGTTTTGGGTCGTACATGCAGGAACCAATATTATTGTGATTGATACTGGCGTCGGCAATTTTAAAGAACGCCCTGATATTCCCCGCATGCATCAGTTAAATAACCTGATTGTAGAGTGGATGATTGCTGCTGGTGCGCCACCTGAAAAAGTAACCCATGTGGTGATTACTCATTTACATTCAGATCATGTCGGCTGGAATACGGTTTGGAAAGATAATCGCTGGACGCCCACCTTTCCAAATGCAAAATACTACCTTCCCAAAGAAGATTTTGATTTCTGCCATGCAGGCAAAAATAAAGAAGCTGGCGTGATTGATGTCTTTGGTGACTCCTTCTTTGACAGTGTCATGCCTGTATATAACGAAGGTTTAGTCGAGTTTATTCAACCCTTTGCTGAAATTGCAGACTGTCTAGTGGTTGAGCCTGCACCGGGGCATAGTCCGGGGCAAGTCACTTTCCGCATTTCCTCACAAGGTGAAGAGGCGATTTTCTGTGGTGATGTATTCCATAGCCCCTTGCAAATTGTGCAACCTGAAATCAACTCCGGTTACTGTATCTGGCCAGAGATCGCCCGCAAGTCTCGCCTTGAATGTCTAGAACGTGCGGTAGAACGCGAAGCACTGCTCCTACCTGTCCATTTTGGCGATCCCTATTGTGGCTATATTCGTAAACAAGAAAATGGCTATACCTTTGAACCATCAGACCGTTGGAATCGAGTTTAAGCAACGTATCTAATTGATTAGATCGTATTTTTAAAAAGGATTTTAAAATGAAGCAATCAGTAAATTTACCTTTACTGGTTATGGGGACTTTTTGTCTTTGCATAACCAGTATTCCGACCGCTCAGGCTGAATTTATTCAAGATGCAAAATTGAATATTTTAGCCAAAAACTATTATTTCAATCGTAATTTTCGTAAAGGTGAATATAATGCTGCTGGATTAAATGCCCATTTAATCCCTGCCGATCGCAAAGGCTATCGTGAAGAATGGGCACAAGGTTTTATTGTGAATTTAGATTCAGGCTGGACAGAAACACCGGTCCAATTTGCGATCAATAGCTATGCCTTGGTTGCCTTAAAACTAGACAGTGATGGTTATCGTACAGAGACCAACAATTTAGAAGTCGACTCAAATGGTCGCCCTAAATCAGCAACCAGTGAGTTTGGTGCTGCGCTGCGTGCTAAATATAAAAAGACCGAAGCGGTACTCGGTAATCAATTTCCAAACAACCCGATTATTGGAACCAATTATTCACGCTTGCTTCCTTCTACCGCTACAGGCTTATCAATTAAAGACAGTAGCTTTGACAAATTAAACCTACATTTGGGCTATTTCACCCAAATGAGTCCAGTCGATTCAACGCGACGATTAAACTATTTTAATACGGACTATAACAATGGGATTAAGGCAGATGCAGTCTCTTATATTGGCGCAAGCTATAAGCAAGATCAGTTAGAAAGTTCAATCTATCTGTCTGAGTTAGAAGATGTCTGGATGCAATATTATTTAGCAGCCAAATATAAGTTTCAAATGAACTCAAAATCCGATTTCACTTTACAGACCAATAACTATTTAAACCGAGATACAGGACGTGCCAAAGGTGGAAAAATCAGTACGGGTGTGGCCTCTGTTATGGGAAGCTATAAACGTGCTCATCATAATTTTAGCCTTGCCTATCAACAAGTCCTCGGTGATGAGCCTATGGACTGGATTGGTTTTGGGAACAATGGGGGGATTGCCAGCATCCCCAATAGCGTTCAGTTTTCAACTTTTACCGAAGCCAATGAAAAATCTGTTCAAGCCAAATATGAGATCGACTTTGCCCCCTACGGCTTAGATGGGCTGTCCTTTATGACACGTTATCTCTACGGTTGGGATATCGACAATAGTCAGAGCCACAATACCTTTTATACCAAACGCTATCTTTATGACCCCAATATCGACAATAAACATTGGGAGCGGGATGTTGAACTACGCTACAAAGTAAAATCAGGCTTTGCAAAAGATCTTGACCTGCGTCTACGTCAAGCAACTCACCGCTCTAGCAAGGGCTATCGCTATGGCAATATTGATGAAATCCGCCTGATTTTAGAATATCCCTTCTCTTTTTAAATCTGTTCAGCAGTCAAACTACGTCGTAAATGCATTCTGCTTCTTGCGAAAACCGATTTCTCTTGATTTAAGTCGCAAAAGAAGCGTAATGCAGCTTGCAATTGTTAATTACAACCTCAAAGTGAACAATGCCATGCCATATATTATTGAGACCTGGGATAAGTTAGATCATCAGCAACAAAGACAGCAACGCCGAGCAGCGCATTTAAAATATCTGGATCACAACATGGATTTACTCTTGGCTTGCGGTGCCAAACTCGATGATGACGGCCAAGATCTTGGTGGTGGGATTTATATTATCAACACAGAAGATAAGCAGATTGCCACAGCATTTATTCAACAAGACCCATTTTATCTTGGCGGGCTATTTGAAAAAGTAGCAATTACTCGTTGGAGAAAAGCCTATTTTAATGGTGAATATTGTTTATAGGTTAGAACTGTCATTCGAAACCATATAAGCGCTTAAATCCTATCACTCACTTAAAAACCTTATACTTGACTAAAACAATGCACATCACTTAATCAATCTTAAATGGCGTGCATAGCATCTAATTTTAAAACCAACACTACGCTGTCAATTGCTTTTCTTTTTGTTCAGCCTGTTGAAATGCAGGGCGTTGTGAAATTCGCTTAATATATGCCGTGATATTGGGATATTGACCTGCTGCCCTAGCTTGCATGGCAATTAAGGGAAAACTCATTTGAATATCTGCAAAAGAAAAATCACCTGCAAAATAATCATGCGTCGCCAGATAATCTTCGATAAACGTAATATGATCTTTTAAACGCGGTTGTATAAAACCCGCTTTAACACCGCCAGTAATCTTTTTCGCGATCGGTTTAATAAGTAATGGCACATGTTTAGACACATTATCCATCACCAGCGTCATTACCAATAATGGCATAAGCGAGCCTTCAGCATAATGCATCCAGTAGCGATATTGCTGCTGATCTGCTTTATCTTGTGGTTTAAATTGCTGCTTTAGATCATAGCTTTCTTGTAAGTATTCTAGAATTACAGCTGATTCTGCAATGCTTTGATCGTTATCGACCAATACTGGCGCTTTGGCCAAGGGATGAATTTTTTTTAATTCGGGTGGTGCCGCAAATGTTGCTAAACGCTTATAAAACTGAATTTGATAATCAAGACCAAGTTCTTCTAAAGCCCAGATAATACGAAAGGAACGGGATTGCTCTAAATGATGCAAGGTAATCATATTTATAATCTCTATTATCGTATTGGGTTGCTCTCAAATATAACAATACAGTTCGATAAATAATATCCTATCGCTTAAATAAACATGCACCACAAACATATGAGGATGAGAAAAATATTCCTCATCCTCAAATGGAATTACTCAGTAATTTGCTGAAGTACCACGACTCAACGATATGATGCAATGCAGCAATACGATTCAGCGATATTGATGTAAATACTATGCAGCACGTTTCTCATGCATTTTACGCACCATGGCATCGAAGAACTTCACGGCAAAACCACTATCACGAATTAGCATGGCGGTTAAATCGGCACATTTCTGTTTAATATGATCTTCGAGGAGATAATCTTCACCGCCCAAGGCACCAGATTGGCATTGAATTTCAGCCGCGCGTTGTACGGTCCACAATAGAAAAAATGCTTTTTCAATGCTATTTTCACCGACTGCAATGCCGTGATTACGCAATACCAAAATATGCTTATCACCTAAGTGATCAATCATGCGCTGCTTTTCATCTTTAAATAGAGTAATCCCCTCAAATGGATGAAAAGCCACACGACCATAAAGCTGTGCACCATAGAAACTGTTATGGGAAAAAGCATTTTTCTTTTGTACCACCGCACTAATCGGTGTGGTATGGGTATGAATCAGGCAGCGAATATCATCACGTGCACCATGCACGGCACTATGCAAAGCAAAACCCGCAGGGTTGGCCTCATATTCTGAGGCTTCAACCTTATTCCCCTCTAAATCGACTTTAAGTAAATTTTCAGGGGTAACTTCTGTGTAGTTTAAACCAAATGGATTGACCAAATAATAATGCTCATCTCCCGGTAAACGTGCAGAGATATGATTAAATATGGTTTCCGTCCAACCAAAATAATCCACCAGATGATAACAATCAGCTAATTTTTTACGGATTTCCCACTCTTCATTTGAAATATTGTTTTTCATATTCTCTTCCTTATCTATAATCTGTATCGCTCAAACCGTACCAATGCTCTAAAACTTATTCGGCTTTTAAACTTTGTTCACTCATAAATCGAGTCAAACCAATAATTTTCGCTGTGACTGGCATCTCAATATTCAAGTCATTGGCCAGTTCTAAAACAGCATCGGCAATACTGGAAAGTTCCAATGGTCTTTTCTGTTTAAAGTCATGCCACATCGAGGTATAAATATCCCCCATCTCCGCGCCTAATTGCATGAACTGCACCGGATCAAACTGAATTCGCGCACCATAACTACAAGCAACCAACCGGATTTCTTGTAACATCGCATGTGTGGTTGGCTTAAGCTGAGGGTCCGAATAAATCTGTCTAAGCGTCGCACCGGTTAAAACAGATAAGGGATTTGAACTTAAATTCGCCAGTACTTTGGTCCAAATTTGATCTCGAATCTGTGGATGCGAACGGACTTCCATTGCTGTTTCTTTTAACAGTGCAATCAGATTTTCAAGTCGCGGACTCATGCTATGGTTCGGTTCACCAAAAATTAATAAATGCGGTGTATTGCTTTTTACCCGACCATATTCAATTAATTCTGCCGTGATAAAAACCACCGCACCAATCAACTGTTTAAATGGAAAGTGATCTTTTAAAAATCCATCTGGATCTAAACTATTCACTGGCTTGATTGCTGCAATATCATCATTGGCGTAGAAATACCAAAATGGAATTCCATTCACCATTGGAATCACCACACTATCATCGTGGATTAATCCCTGAATGCCCATGGTCACGCTTTTAATCGCATCCGCCTTGGTGCAAATAAAAATAAAATCTTGCGCGACTAAATCACTGACCGATTCAACCAACTGAAAAGGCTTGACCTGATACTCCCCAGTTAAATCAGATAAATGAATGCCCTGTTGTTTTAATACCGCTAGATTCTTACCACGCGCCACCACGGTGACTTGGTTAAATCCAGCATGGATTAACCTTGCAGCAAGCGTACAACCAATTGCACCTGCACCATAAATTAAAATTTTAGCCGTTTTATCCACTTCCACCGTCTCCCCCTTAAATAAGGTTAATTAAATTGATAAAACATCTTGATGCTTCGTATTTATGCCGAGATAACTTTCAATAATGCGCGGGTCTTCAGATAAACTTGCCCCAGTGCCTTGCATTGAAAGCTCCCCCATTTCTAAAACATAGGCATAGTCCGCCATTTTTAAGGCGGCTCTGGCATTTTGTTCGACCAACAGAATCGAAACCCCTGCGGTCCGAAGTTGATCAATAA
Organism: Acinetobacter pullicarnis; assembly: GCF_006352475.1. Lineage (NCBI taxonomy): Bacteria > Pseudomonadati > Pseudomonadota > Gammaproteobacteria > Moraxellales > Moraxellaceae > Acinetobacter > Acinetobacter pullicarnis. The sequence continues at coordinate 1,096,995 of NZ_VCMZ01000001.1, read as the reverse complement.
TTTTGAAAATTTCACGGGTAATTAATGGCGCCAATCCCAAACTTGGCTCATCCAACATTAATAATTTTGGCTTTGCCATCAGCGCTCGACCAACGGCTAACATTTGTCGTTCTCCACCAGACAAGGTGCCTGATTCTTGGCGTCGACGCTCTTTTAAGCGTGGGAAAATTTGATAAACCTCATCCAAGGTTTGTTTATATTGACGGTCGCCACGTCGATAACGCTGAAAAGCACCAAGTAATAAGTTGTCTTCAATCGACATCGAACCAAACAATTCACGTTTCTCTGGCACCAAGCCCAGCCCTTTACCCACCATATATTCCACTTGTGGGCTTTGCTGAACTTCACCATTAAAATCAACATTTCCCTGAGAACTTAGCACCCCCATGATGGCGGACAATAAGGTGGTTTTACCCGCCCCATTTGGCCCGACCACAGAGACAATCTGTCCTTCATTCACCCGCATATTAAAGTTGATTAAGGCTTCAACTTTGCCATAGGCAACGCTGAGGTTTTGCACCTCTAATAAGGCTTTACCTTGATTGTTCTGTTGATGGCTAGGTTGATTGCTATCTTGAATCTGGCTCATGCGACACCTCCCAAATATGCTTCAAGCACCGCTGGATTTTTTTGAATCTCCTCAGGTAATCCTTCCGCGATTTTCTCACCGAACTCCATGACCACGACGTGATCGACCAAGTTCATAACAAAATCCATATCGTGCTCAACCAATAAAATTGCCATGCCTTCCGCTTTTAATTTCAGCAGCAGTACCGCCAAAGCTTGTTTTTCCTTGAGTCGCAAACCTGCAGCTGGCTCATCTAAAAGTAATAAGCATGGATCTGAGCACAGTGCTCTGGCAATTTCCAAAATCCGTTGTTGTCCTAGCGCCAAACTGCCAGCTTCGCTATATAAATAGTCACCTAAACCAACTCGCTCAAGTTGATATTTGGCTTCATTGAGCAACACATTTTCTTCTGCACGATCAAGATGTAACAACGATGCAAACACCCCTTTTAAGCCCCTTAAATGTGCTCCAATGGCTACATTTTCGAGTACGCTCATCTCGGGTAAAATTTTGACATGCTGAAACGTTCGACTCAGCCCTTTGCTGGCGATTAAGCGTGACAATTGGCCATTAATTTTTTCACCTTTAAAAATCACTTCACCACTGGTCGGGGTATCCACACCTGAAAGTTGGTTAAACATGGTGCTTTTGCCTGCGCCATTGGGACCAATTAAAGCTAAAATTTCGCCTGCATGAACTTGCAGACTCATTTTGTTATTTGCGACCAAGCCACCAAATTTTTTGGTCACCTCTTTTGCGGCCAATACCACTTCACCTTTTGATGGCATGGCATGCACAGCTAACTTTTCAGTTGTGTCCGTAATTTGAATATGACGATCTTTGGGTTTTAAGTTTTTAGGCATGATTTTCATCAGCATTGGCCATAAACCTGTAGGAGCTTTTTGCATCAATGCCACGATCAGTAAACCAAATACAATCGTTTCATATTGTCCTTGGCTGCCAAAAATAATCGGTAAATAATCTTGTAGCCATTGGCGCATCATGGTGAAAATGCCCGAGCCGAGTATTGCGCCCCAAACACTGCCCACACCGCCAAGTAATGCCATAAAGAGATAATCAATCCCCATTTGCAGACTAAATGGCGTCGGATTAATAAAGGTTTGATTATGGGCGTACAACCAACCTGAAATCGAAGCAAAAACAGATGCAATAATAAATACTGCCATTTTCGATCTAAAGGTATTTACCCCCATCGATTCAGCCATGACTTGCCCACCTTTTAAGGCACGAATGGCGCGACCTTCTCTGGAGTTCAACAAGTTTTTAGTCAGTACAATGGCGATTAAAACGATGAACCATATGAGGTAATACATTTTATTACCGGTATCAAGACCGTATCCAAATATCGAAATACTCGGAATATTGGCGATCCCGGAATGCCCGCCTAAACTCTCTAAAGTCGAGAAGAAATAATATAGTGAGATTCCCCAAGCAATGGTTCCCAGCGGTAAATAATGCCCAGACAGTTTTAGGGTTAAACCACCGACAATGAATGCCGACACGACGGTAATCACAATACCTACCAATAAGGCAATCCAAGCAGAGCCATCGATGAGGGTCAAATAACTTGGCAGTTGATCCGTCGCGGTTAAATAAGCCGTGGTATAAGCGCCAATCCCCACCAATGCGGCTTGACCAAAACTGGTCATGCCACCGACACCGGTTAATAGAATCAGCCCTAAAACCACCAAGGCATTTAAACCAATATAGTTAAATAAAGTGACTTGGTATTCTGGTAAGAACATCGGGCAAATAAAAACAATCACGGCGAAAATAAAGAAATAATGGATGCTTTTCATTCGCTTTCATCCTCCGTTTGGCGGGTGGTCAGTGATTTCCACAACAGGAATGGAATGATTAATGTGAATACAATAATTTCTTTATAATCACTGGCCCAAAACATGGAGAAGGCCTCAACCAACCCCACCACAACCGAACCGAGTGCAGCCACAGGAAAACTCACTAAGCCGCCAATAATTGCACCGACAAAACCTTTTAAACTAATTAAAAAACCAGAGTCATAATATAAAGTAGTGATTGGTGCGATTAAAATACCGGACAATGCACCCACAAATGCAGCAAAGGCAAAGGTGATTTTCCCTGCAAAAACAGGCGAAATACCCATTAATCTGGCACCAACGCGATTAATCGCAGTGGCTCTTAATGCCTTGCCATATAGGGTCTTACTAAAGAAATATGAAAATGAAATCATCAACACAACAAATGCAAATAAAATCCAGAGCGTTTGGCTGTTAATACTCAACACCCCCACTTCAAAAAACTTATCAGTAAATGCCGTGGTTTGCGCACCATTTGGCCCGAAAATCAGCAACGCTGTACCCACCAATGAAACGTGTACCGCAATCGAAACGATTAATAAAACTAAAGAGGGTGCAGCAACAAGGGGTTGGAAAAACGTTCTATAAATTTGTGGACCCAATGGCGTAATAATCGCGAGTGTCAAAATAATTTTACTGAACAGTGACAAGTCTGAAAGTGGTAAGAAATAAACCGCAGCAACCATCAATAAGGCATAGAGCAGCATCGCCAAATGTTTTTTCCCATTCAAGCCGTGGCGTGTTTTTATTTGCTGATAAACATCCAGAAAAAAGTTAAATATCACCAGCCCCAATAGCAGCCAAACGATCTTGGTCGGTTGCCCTTCTTCAATCGCAGCCATGGTTAAAGCGCCATAAACTGTAAACTCACCAATTGGAATCAGTAAAATCCGTGTGACGGTAAAAACCAATAAAATACAAAGCGCTAATAACGCATAGATTGCACCACTGGTAATACCGTCTTGACCTAGGATTAAAGCAGTAGCCAAATCCATAGAACCCACCTCCTGTCTTTGAAGACAAAAATCCCTTAGATGCGATGCTTTCGCATCGCATGCACATTGAGTTATTTAGCGTTCTACACTAAAAGTATGTTTTATTTAAGCAACGTCCATTTGCCATTTTTAACGGTAATCATGACGCGGCCACGACTATCAAAACCACTGTGATTGTCTGGCGTCATGTTATAAACCCCTTGCGTTCCTGCAAGATTTTTGGTGTTTTCCAAGGCAGTACGTAATGCCACTCTAAACTGAGGGGTACCTGGTTTTGCGGTTTTTAATGCAACAGGCACTGCGCTTTGTAGTAGCAAACCTGCGTCATACACGTTGGCGCCAAAAGTTGCGGGGAATTGACCATTTAGTTTTTTATAATTATTCATATAAGTGCTGGCAACAGCCTTAGAAGGATGGCTCGCTGGAACTTCATTAATCACCAACATTAAGCTTGCAGCCAAAATTGTATTTTCTACTTTCTTACCACCAAGTTTTAAAAACTCATCTAATGCTGCGCCATGCGTTTGATAAACCTGACCTTTATAACCACGATCAAATAACGCAACTTGTGGTGTTACCGCAGAACTACCTGGTGCTGCAACCAAAATTGCTTGCGGTTTTTTAGCCACCAATTTCAGTGCTTGTCCCGTTAAAGAGGTATCTTGTCTTTGAAAACTTTCTTTAGCGACCAGGGTAATGCCCTTTTTACTGGCTAAACTTGAAAATACTTTGTACCAGTTTTCACCATATGGATCTGCTGTTCCAATAAACCCAACGGTTTTAAAACCACGTTTAACCATGTCATCAATCAATGCCGATGCAATTAAGTCATCATTTTGTGTGGTCTTAAATACCCATTTTTTTTGTGCATCCATCGGTACAACCACCGATGCTGTTCCCACAGGCGCCAATAATGGTACGCCTGCTTTTGCGGCAATCCCAATCACTGCCATGGCATTTGGAGAACCCGATGGACCAATAATGGCATCGACTTTATTTTCAGTAATCAGTTTATTGACTGCTTTGACTGCAGCAGTTGGATCACTGGCATCATCCAATGAATAATAGGTAACCGATTGGCCAGCAATGGTTTTAGGTAATAATGCAATTGAGTTTTTTTGTGGAATACCGACCATTGCAATCGGGCCAGATGATGAGGTCACCACACCAATTTTAATTTCCGCATTTGCATAGCTGGTCAATCCACTAAATGCAGCAACAAATACAAGCTTTTTAATATCCATTAAACTTTTCCTTATTCCATGATAGGGCGGCAAAGTGCTCCGCAAGGTTGCATGCGAAGCCCTGCCATTTCCACGTTGTTTAAAATAATTCCATTTATGACGAAATGTCTTTTCTATGCAAAAAGACGTTGCATGTTCAATTAAAATTTATAGGTATAAGTGGTAATAAATCTATTTTCGATAAAATCAGCGCCTGGGGTATATCCCGCACCATATTTTGTGGTGGTACGAATATGTCTCCATTCTAGACCGAGCCCTTTTAAGCGACCTTCTGGCACCAAATAACTTAAAATAAAGTTAGCCTCGGTTTCCTCATTGTCTTTTAAACCTGGGCGCGCAATTCCACTCCCGTTTAAATAACGAACTGTCATTTTTAAACCATCATAGCCATAGCTTTTAAAGTCGTGGCTATAGAGAAAATGCCAAGTCAACTCTTCCGGTTTAATAAAACCTAAGGTTGACCACGTATGTAAAAATGGCTGTGGTGCATAACCTGCCAAGGTTGGGAAGGTACTGTCTCCTTTATTTTTTTGTACACCCGCAACCAAGGTATGCGGACCATTATTCAATGTGCTTTGCACACCAAAAGTTTGGCTATCAATTTTTCCATAATATGCATCACCAGCTTCTGAGTTATTGAAATAGCGTGCATCTAATTTAAGTTTGGTCTTATCAATTTGGGTACTGTAAGCCGCATTTAAATAATGCTGTTGATAAATATCTTCGAGCTGACCATACCAATATGAACCGAATACTTTGGGCGTAAAGTTATAATCAAAGCCGATAAAATTTAAGCCATCGCTTTCATAACGAGGTGCGTTACCAGCAGATAAACTCAGTTTTCTGAAACGGTCATCTGCCCGGCCATTAATATGTGTGATTCGACCAGCTGAAAACTTGAGGTTTTCAACTGCCTTGCTTTCAAATAAGGCACCCGCATAGGTGGTCACTAGCTGTCTAGAATCATCTATCGATGCGATAGGTAATCGCGGATAGAGTTCACCAATTTTTAATTCTGAATCTTTATATTTAAGTTTTAGCGTTGCTCCGAGCTTGGTATAGTCACGGACTTGCTTGTGATCATCTTTATCATAGGGAATCACCGCATCTAAACGCGATGCATTGTGATCCGATAAACGTATTGCATACTGCATGCCCAGATCCAAACCCACTTGAACTGGCGTGTCGGTATAACCTGATTCAAATCGTCCCGATATGCCCTGCGTCCAACTTCCAATATCTGGATTAGGCACATGTGAGAAATCTCGCTCCATATAAAAATTACGTAGATAAAGCGAGCTTTTACTGTCTTGAATAAAATCTGCATAAACTGGGCTGATACAAGCGGCGCCCAAAAATGTACAGAGATAGGCTTTCTTAAATGAAACGAGGTGGTTTAAAACTTTCATGGAATTCCTTTCCTTAAAGTATTTAATTTTTTGAGCGCAGTTTCGATACTGAGTCAGCTTTTTTACAGCATAAAAATAGAAACTTGCTCCCTGCTGCTGTATGACGAAAATGTTTGAATGTTGACCATTTTCTAACGGTTATTGTTCACGTTGAGCACAACCACATTGATCCCCTTTTTCAATGTTCTGCTCAAGCTTAAAACGATTATTGTTTTTTTAAATGTAATTTTCCATGACTTTATAGGTATAACTTTATACCTTATATAAACAAATAATCACGTCCACTTTACAATCATGTCCAAATGAGTCGACTAAAAAAAGCATATGGGAAGCCTGTGGCCTCCCATAATATCTGCAACAATTGACGACTTTTCCGTCCAAACTACTTTCGATCTAAAGCATTGTTATAAATCAATTAATATCGAATCATCACCGACTTTAATTCGGTATAATCATCAATAAAAGCATCTGAAAACTCACGCCCTATTCCCGAAGCTTTCATTCCACCAAATGGCACCGCCGGATCCAAGAAAGTATGCATATTAATCCAAAGCGTTCCAGCTTCGATTTGCGGAATCATTCTTAAGGCTTTAGATAAGTCATTGGTCCAAAGACTGGCCGTTAGACCAAAGCGCGAATGGTTCATCATGCTTATCAGTTCTTCTTCATCATCAAATGCAATCACATCCACGACGGGTCCAAAGGTTTCCTCAATGAATAAAGGATCTTCAGTTCCAGTGACGCTCAGTAAGGTGGGCTCAACAAAATAACCAGTGCCTTCCAATACCCGACCACCCGCAATCACTTGATTGTTTTGCTTGGCCAAATCTAAATAATGCTTCACTTTTTCAAAATGCACTTGATTGGATAATGGTCCAAACATACTGCTTTCATCCAGTGGTGAACCAACTTTAATCTGTTGTAATGCAGCCGTAATTTTCTCAATAAACTCCGCATACTTAGAGCGATGTACAAAGAAGCGTTCTGGTGCAGCACAGACCTGGCCTTGGTGTACAAAGGTCGCTTGCAATAAGGTCGGTAACACTTGATCAAGGTCTGCATCAGCCAAAATTGCTGCGGCATTTTTCCCCCCAAGCTCTAAGCTGACCCGGGTTAAATCACAACTCATGGCCAATTTACCAATCGCCATCCCTGTTGGCACCGAACCGGTGAAAGAAACTTTTTTAACCAGTGGCGATTCAATTAAGTGCTGCCCCGTTTCACCTTTGCCTGTCACCACATTAATCACGCCTTTAGGAATACCTGCCTCAATTGCAAGCTCAGCCAAACGTAATAATGATAAAGTGGTAAATTCACTTGGCTTCAGTACGATGCTACAGCCTGTGGTCAACGCAGAACCGATTTTCCAGACCCCAATCATCAAGGAGAAATTCCATGGCACAATTCCGCCAACCACCCCAATCGGTTGCCGTAAAGTGAAGGCTGTATATTTTTCTCCCTGCATCGATGGAATTGATGGTTGCATGGTTTGACCATTAATCTTGGTAGACCAACTGGCAAAATAACGAAGAAAAATTACGGACTGCGCCACTTCTAAATGTCTAGCAAGATTAATCAGCTTGCCTGTGGTTAAGGTCTCAAGCTGAGCCAGTTCTTCCCCATGCTGTTCAATCAGGTCAGCCAGTTTATTCAGTTTTAAACCGCGCTCATAGGGAGAGGTCTGCGCCCAAGCCCCTATAAATGCCTGATGCGCGCTTTGCACGGCATGCTCAACATCCGTTTGATTACCAATCGCAATATGTGCAATCACTTGCTCTGTGGTTGGATTGACAATTTCGACTTGAGCTCGCCCCACGGATGCGCACATTTCACCATCAATAAAATGACCATGTTGACGTTTTAAAAATGCGTTTACACGCTGTAAAATTTGAACTTCACTCATTTTAATTTCTCTATTTAAAGCATTAACTTGTATTACGTCTTATGCCACATCATTTAAAATAAATGCTGCACCACGCTCAGCAATCATGATCGCCACTGCATTGGTATTGCCACTGGGCACTTGTGGACAAATTGAGCAATCAACCACTCTTAGCCGCTCAATCCCATGTACTTTTAATTGTTGATCTGTAACTGAATCCTGAGCAGAGTCACCCATTTTGCAAGATCCCGCAGGGTGATAGACCGTTTTAATGTTCTGACGCATCCAGCGATCGATCGCGGCATCATCATCTAGATCAATGTTGGCAGGTTCAGTGACTTCTTTCACAATGGCTTGTAATGCGGGCTGTTTTAACAATTTAAGCCCTGCTTTCACCGCTCGGATATTGGCATCGATATCGTCTTGATGACCCAAATAATTGGGATCAATGATCGGTAAGTCACTTGGGTTTTTACTGCGTAGACGCAACACACCGCGAGCTTTCGGCTGTAAATGCCCAACCTTAATGGTTAAGCCATGTTCTTGTGCCACGGCTTTTTCACCGGGGGTATTATCGAAATTATCCAGTACTGGCAAAAAGTGGAACTGCACATCAGGCCGTCCCAAGTTATGCGTGTCAATAAAACCCGCACCTTCTAAAATATTTGAGGTCAACAAACCTGAACGGGTGAAATACCATTGCAGCCCATGTTTTAGTGCTTTAAACCCTTTATCTTCACCCAAGAAGCTATTGTTGGTGGTGACCGTTGCATTAATCGACATATGTAAATGATCATGGAAATTTTCACCAACAGGAAGATCTTGCTGACATACAATATCTAATTCTTCTAGATGCGATTTAGGACCAATCCCCGACAATAACAACACTTTAGGACTACCAATGGTGCCTGCACTAACAATAATTTCTTTACGAGCTTGTATTGAAACAAGCTCTTGCGCCTGTCCTAAACTATATTGCACACCAACTGCAACATTGTTTTCTAGCTCAACTTTATGCACCAAAGCATCGGTAATCACACACAGATTTGGATTGGTTTCGACCGATTTTAAATAGGTTTTTGAGGTACTGGCACGTTCCCCATTTTTAGTGGTGGTTTGATAAAAGCCGACACCATCTTGGTCCCATCCATTGATATCATTGACATATTTCATTCCCATCTGCTGACCTGCTTGTATACATGCAAGGGTCAGTGGATGACGGAATCGATTTTCACTGACTGGCAATACGCCATTCTGACTGTGAAACTCGTCTGCAAGGCTTTCATTATTTTCAGCTTTTTTAAAGAAAGGCAATACCGCTTGATAAGACCAATTTGAACAGCCCCATTCCGATGCCCATAAATCATAATCGTGTCTTTGACCACGACAATAAATCATGCCGTTCACAGCACTACCGCCACCAAGCACTTTACCTTGCGCTAAAATCATTTCACGCTGATTGCAATGTTGCTGTGGCGTAGTCATGTAAGCCCATGACTTCTGTTGAAATACTTTAACCACTGTGGCGGGAATCTTATGCAAAATACTGCTGTCTTTGCCACCTGCTTCAAGTAATAATACGCTGCCTGCTTTTGCTTCAAGCAAACGCATCGCAACAACACAACCGGCTGATCCTGCCCCGATGATAATATAGTCATATTCTTGTTTCATCATAAACCTCGTCCTGAAATCTATTGCCTAATCTGTTTGATTTGATCATTTTTCCCCAAATGCAACTTGTCTCTATATGACATCTCATCAGTCTCGGAATGACATTTATTTTTGTTTTTAACCGCTTTATTTGAGAAACCGCATCAGCTTCACAAATTTCAATCAAACAAGCTGAATTTCATGTTTTAGGCCGACTCCGCTTTGGCTTTCACGACTACTAACGTCCCCAGTAACCTCCTTCAAAAAAAATCAGCACGATCATAAGATTGCACGTGCTGATTGTAATACCTAAACCATTTGAGCCAAGATCATGCTGTTCTAAGCAACTCAATGCGGGGCTTAAAGCTAGATCTGCTAACGATGCTGAATAGAATTAAACCTAGTAGGTGTACTGCAATAACAATTGGCTATAGGTATTGAGCTTATTATTGGGCATTTGATTGCCACCATCACTTAAATCATGTTTTGGTTTATAAAAACCAAACAATGGAATAATGTTAATGTTTTTATTCACTGACCAAACCGAATAAATATCAATTTCAAAAGCATTTAAATCGATAGGCTGCTTTTTCAAACTGTCAAACTTATAGACCAATGCGCCAAACATGAGGTTTTCTCTTGGACTCATACTCAGCGAAATCTGATGGATATTGGCATTACTGTTAAAAGGCCCTGCATAATTTCCAGCCACCTCACCTTGGAACCAGGTACCAAAACCAACCGTATTGCCATAGAACATTGGATCATAATGTTCAGAAAAACGACTATAACGATAACCAACACTAGGTTTATAGGCGAGATCACTAAAGTTATAACTAAGTCCTAAATATCCTGCATGCTCCGTGGCGTTTGCTTGATCTTGAATCACATATTCACTCTTAAATTCGAGCGCTGGATTAACACTATAATTAAAACGCAAGGCATAGTTTTTTAAGTTTTGACGATTAGAAACATGCTCTTCGTCATCTAAACTTAAAACATCTAAGTAGGTAAAACCAACACCGATTTTGTCTTGCTGATATTTCAAATCGGTCACAAATAATTCTGGTGAAAATTGTGCTTTATTATTTGATTTTAAATAGGCAAATTCAGTGCTAAGTTGCTCCCAAGGTCTAAACTTCAACACCGTAGTAAAATCAAAACTTTTTCTTGCCGCCAAATAATAAGCACCACCACGATTTAACTGGCCATCTGCTGGTGGTTCACCAAGATTCAGTGCATCGCCTGCCACAAAGAAGCCATCACCGATCACCACATTCTGGCGTCCAACACTGAAATCATATTTTGAATATGCTTCTTTGCCATGGGTGTCTTTAATCCCCAAAGTCCATTCACCGATATTGGTTTTCCGCTCATGACCATTGGTATTGTCGGCGGCATCTCCATCACCAAAGGTGGCTGAACTGACTCCAATCAAGCTACCATAAACACTGGCTTGACTAAGTTCTATAGTCCCTTTTACCCCATATTGAGCACTAAGCTCCTGCCAGGTTTTTTTAGATCCATCCTCAGGATTGGCATAACTTTTCTGGCTGTTGAATATCCCATAAGTGACATCTACAAAAGGTTCTATTTTATAATCCAAATCCGCGGCATGTATCAGACTTGCACTTGCTGAGAGTGATACAAACACTACGGTTGATACTTTTAATCTTTTATTCATACCCCATCCTTGTATTTTAAAAATCATTACTGGCGCTCAATATCCTATTCGCCCCATTCTTCAATTTAATATTAGCGATGTCCGTGTTTTTCTTTTCCAGTGTCGATATTCAACGTTGGCGTACTGTCAAAGAAGTTCCAAGGCTTTAACAAGGTATTTACCCATTCAGTCGGCATAATTGGCCATTCTTCAGCACGTGCAACATGAGTGGTTCCTGTCGTTAACCAAACCACCAAGTCTTTATTTTGAATATTCTGATCATTTTGAATAAATTGCCCTAACCCCGTATCACTGGTTGAACGATTTGAATATTTACCTTCTGGATAACGTTCATTAGGATTGTATTGAGTCACCCAAATTTGTTTATCCATAAAATTGAGTCGCTTAAATAACCATTCATCTTCAGCAAAATTAGCACCTTTGGCAATTGGATGCGTTCCGCCTGCAAATGGAATCAACTGATAAGAAACGGGATTACCCATTTTATTTTCTTTGTTTAAGTTGCTGATTAAACGAATGGTAGAAGGGTCAAATTTCTCTGCTGCATTTTTCTCACTATCGAGCACTTTGCTATTAATTTGCATGGTACTAGTACGTACACCACCATTTTCGTTTGGTTTTACCACGGGATCCATATGTACAAAACTATTGGCACCACCATCGATATCAAAATCTAAGCGGTAGTTATAAATATGTTGATGTGTGGTTCCCACAATATTATGGTCAATTAAAGTGCCATATTTAGTATCATCTTTGGCCGTTTTATCATGCATAGTTTTGGTTTTAACACCTTTCACGGCTTCAATACCGGTTGCACCCGCATTAATACCAATCACACCATTTTGAGAAAATACCCAGTCAAATATATAATCATAGTTTCCAACCGTGCTAATCCAACGTACCACCAATTCACGACGTGCTTCTGATGCATTTTGATCGCCAAAAATCTCTTGATGTTTATATTCAGGTCCTGCATAACGCTCAAAAATAGCAATTGCATTGGGGATCACTTGTGGCTGACCTTTATAATCTGCAATCACCGCATCTAAAATAACGGCATTATCTGGTGCATCTGTTCCAGGATGAATAGATGAGGTTAAAGTCCCCATTCCATATTCCCCTGAGTCTAAATACGATTTGAAATACCAACCCATATCTGGATCACCATATGGCACCACCATTCCACCTAAGCTGCCTTCATATAAAATTTTGCGCTTCACATCTTGATCTTTATAGGTCACAGTCGAGAGCTGTAAACCAACACGTGAATCGAGTGAAACATGCATGCACCAGTTACCCCAATGGATGGTTTGACCGGTAATTTCAAAGTTTTTACCTTCGGGCTCAACAATATTTAGTGGTTTAACCGCTGCTTTGGTATTTTTACTTACATATGGGGTATGCGCCATTGGTACTGGAATCAAAGAACCCTCTTCAATCCGAATAACTTTCTTTTTATCTAAATCAACAATGGCAACTAAATTTTCAATTGGATGCGCCCAATAATTACCATCCCCCGTATCTAAATAAGAAACTACTTTTAGTACATTGAGTTCTTTTTCTAAACCATCTTTTCCACCGAAATAACCCACCGTCAATGGATTGGCAATCACTTTTTTAACATCGGGAATGCCGCGTTTTTTCAGGGCTCTAATATATTCAGGACTAGCTTCAATTGCCTTTTGTACTGTTTCAAAATCATCTAATAAAATCATACCGTGGGTATTGTCTAAAACACGCCACTCGGTAACGCTATTATTTTGGAGATTCACTTCCCCTTCGATCACTTGTTTACCCTTTAACAGAATAAAACTCACAATACGATCTTCTTTATAAGCTTTATGATTTAAAAAAAAGTCCCAGACTTTTTCTTTATCAGGTGCTTTAAGTTTTAACTCCGCGAAACGCATATTCTCATAACCATACTGAGATTGAGCAATAATATCGTAGGCCTTTTTAATCTCAGCTGTGTTCATACTGTTCAGCGGGTGCGCATCACTTTCTACTCGAAAAGTTTGGTCTAAACCGGATTGAAAAACTTCATTAATAAAGGTTTTGCTAATCACTGGCTGACCATCTTTTTCTATAAGCGGAACACTCAGCTTTAATGGTTTACCATTAACCAAAACTGAATCTGAATTTGGTTTTGCTCGAACGGTTAATGACCCTTTTGAAATAATATAACTGTTGGTGAATTCATCTTTTTTAACATTCGCGCCAAAATCACTCATATTCTGATATAAGGGCACTAATTCAGCCGCTTGGCTATGTGCATAAACCTGCTGAGTGGCACCTACCAATGCCAAAGCACTGATCGCAGTTAAATTCACCCCAATGACTTGCTTGATTGCTTGCAATAATTTATTTGTTTTCATCATCCACATCCTGTTTTATATGATCCATTGATTAGACTTTTTCATAAATATTCACACCCACTTTTTTCTTTCTTAGCAAGAAATAAAAAGGAATTTATGAAAGAGTGCTATTCATTGTTTGTTTTTAAACTACATTTGATCTGCATTTAAAAACAAACAATCATGCTCAAATTCGCAATATAGGTTCAGTCTGGAATATGCTCATATTTATTGCCTAGGATACCCAAACTAAAATACCTTGTTGCTTATATTGATTTGATCATGTTTATGCGAAACTGACTTGTCTGTGTATGACGTCAGCGATGTGTAAAAATGACATCAAGTCAATATGCTTTGGCAGAAAGCAAAGAATGGATTAAATGGGAGATTAAAGTAAGAAATTTAGAAGAGAGAACAAAAGCCTAAACGACCTAATGAGCTACGTGTTTATTTTTCCTACTTCTGCTATTTATTTTAATATGCCACGCTATGGATATTCCCCAACTGTCTCTCTAAACGCTCTCGGTGAAATACCATAGGTCTTTTTAAATATTTTAGAAAAATGTGCACTGTCCCAAAACCCCCACTTCAAGGCAATATGAGTAATTGATAACTTACTATTTTTTAAATCTTTCAGTTCACGTTGAATTTCTTCTAATCTTTTAAACTGTATATATTTATTGATCGATTGTTTTTCATCAATAAATAAGCGATACAAATGCCGCAGTGAAATCCCAACATGGTCGGCAATCAATTGTGGTGAAAGATTCGGTTGTGCCAAGTTTTCAATAATAAAACGTTCGGCTTTGGCTCTTAACCGATCAAAAGATTGAATGCTTTTATAATTAATGGTCGGTTTAATCAGTGCAATTAATGCCTCTTCAAATGCATTACCATCTTCTTCCGAATACCACAGATGGATATTTTCGGGTGACATGGCTTTCAACATATTCTTGAGTAAATGACCACTCATATTATTGGTCATCAACTTACCAAAATGTTCATGACTAATCCCATGTTTAAAAAGTTTCTCTCGAGAAAGATGCACGGAAATATGACTAAACAAGCCATGTGGAAACATACTAATCGTTTCTTCAGGATCAAGTAAAATAATATCGCCTTCACAGAGCGTGAGTGATTCATCCGTATATTCGATTGAAATTTTTCCAGTGTGCTGCAAGATTAAAAAGCAAAAGCGATCTTTTACTCGATCTGGTACACCTTTTTTTCGAACAATGACATTGGCATTACTTTTAATAAAAGCAACTTCGGTCTGACCCAACAAATAGGATTCGACCTCACCAATAAACAGTGAATCTTGTCCATCAAAAGAGGTTTCAAAGACCCCACACACATTTTGTAGATGCTGTGTCCATTCCATGACTTCTTTTTTTACATATTTGAGCATACTCACCTCATTATTCAACTTCCTGTCGAATATAAGCATCGAAACTTTTATTATTTGCTTGCTGGCTAAGCATATAAGTCGCAAATAATAAAATAGCTTATGCCAGAGAACTCACAATTTCATCATCCTTAAGGACAATTTAAATGCAATTCGCCCAAATAACGTGATCTCCGTTATTCAGGCGCTTTAAACATCACATCGACATGTCATAGAGACATCTCGTATAAAAACCAACGTCAAATATAAACAAATAAAAGTGTAAAAAAACAAGATTCACTATTCAATGTCTTTTTACACTATTTGCTTAAATTTTTTAATTAGGCACTAAGCTTTCCCACATGATGATAGCTGCGATTAAAATAAATCAAACCTGAGTGCTCACCTTCAGTATTGGTTTGAATGGCTTGAACTTCACAATAAAAAATCGTATGGGTTCCGACTTCATTCATTTGCTTTACTTGGCAATCAAAACTTACTAAAGCATCTTTTAAGACTGGCGAACCTGTCGCAAGCGTGATCCACTCACCAAAGTTAAAGCGCTCATCCATCGAAATTTTAGAGGAAAATGCTTGGGAAACATCTTGCTGTTGTGCCCCCAAAACATTCACCGTTAAAATTTCATTGTCTTTAAAATGGCAATGTGAGCTTGAAGAACGATTCATACACACCAACAGGGTTGGTGGTGTATCGGTTACGCTACATACGGCTGAAGCAGTAAAACCAAAACGGCCAGATGCACCCGCAGTGGTAATCACATTCACTGCACCGCTTAACAATGACATTCCATTTCTAAAATCTGTTATATCGACCATGACTTATCCCCTGTCATTAAATATCTAAAACTAATCGGGCTGATTTAGAACGCGAGCAACACACAAGAATCTGTTCATTGCTGGCTTTTTCTTCATCTGTAAAATACACATCGCGATGGTCTGGTTCCCCTTCAATCACATCGCACATACAGGTTCCACACACCCCTTGTTCACACGACATTTCAATTTCAATGCCTGCTTTGGCCAATGCTTGTAAAATGGTTTCTTCTGCATTGACCATAATAATTTTACCGCTGCGCTCAGCAACAATTTCAAAGGCATCCCCCGAAGTTTCCACTTCGACTTGGAAATACTCTTTATGAATCTGGTTTTCTGGAAAGTGCTGAGTTTGGGCTAAATTAATCACCCAATCCATAAAACCCACTGGACCACAGGTATAAATATGACTTTCTGGTTTTATATATTGAATCGCACTTTCAAAGAACTGACGATGACTCGCCCCTTCCGATTTAAAATGGAACTGGGTAAATTCGGCCAATAATCCATTTTTTATTTCATCAACAAAGGCACATTGTTCTGGGCTGCTGCCACAATAATGCAATTCAAAAGAAGCACACTCATTTGCAAGCTGATAGGCCATGGTAATCAAAGGGGTAATTCCAATCCCGCCACCAATCAGTACCGTATGCTCGGCCTGTACCAGTGGAAACAGATTACGTGGTTCACTGACCTGTAACTGCTGCCCCACTTGAATATCATCAAAAGCTGAGACTGAACCACCACGTGATGCTGGATCTTTTAAAACACCCAATCTAAAAATGCCATGTTGATTTGGATCTTGGCAAAGTGAGTATTGGCGGATCATCCCATTTGGCAAATGCACATCAATATGTGCACCCGCAGCAATGTTCGGTAATGGTGTTGCCGTTGCAGATTCAAATGCGATGACTGCAATATTCGCACCTTCTACATGTCTATTTTTCACTACAACATCATATTGTGCTGTCATTCTAAGCTCCCTCGCAATGCATTAAGCGCAAGGCTTAACGCATAAACAATCCACCATTAATATCCCAAGTTGCACCCGTTACAAAGTTTGCATTTGGACTCGCAAGCAGTGCACAAGTTTCAGCAATAAATTCCATGCTGCCCAAGGCTTTTACCGGAATATTTTGGATGAATTGATCCATTTTTTCATCGGATACAACGCTATGTACAATCGGTGATTCCATCGGACCTGGTGCAACAGCATTCACCGTAACACCTTTCGCTGCAAATTCTTTGGCAAAAATTTTGGTAAGCGTCACAATCGCACCCTTGGTCGCCGCATAATGTGCGCCAGTTGCCGTGCCACCATTTTGTCCAGCCAATGATGCCATATTAATAATCCGTCCATAGCCTTTGCTTGCCATGTATTGACCAATAATTTGACAAGATTGGAAAGTACCACGTTGATTCACTTGCATAATCCAATCAAAATCACTCGCAGTGATTTCTAACACAGGCGTTGCTTTAGTCACCGTCGCATTATTAATTAATACATCCAGCTTAGAAAACTGCTGTTCAATGACCTGAACCGCATTGTGAAAATCAGCTTCAACCGAAATATCCAACTTCAGCGCAAACATATTTGCGGCATGTGGGCTGTTCTGCTTAGCATTTTCTGCTTTCTCTAAGCTACTCGCAGATAAAATGACTTGATGCCCAAGTGCTGCAAAATACTCTGCAATCACATTGCCTAAACCCGATGCTGCGCCTGTTACTAAAACAACCTGTGTCATGCAGTCTCTCCTAAAGAATATAGCTAATACCCGCCAAGGTATCGGTCGAGTTGACTAAATTGATGATCTTACGCTTAATCTTCAACTCACCCGGTGCTTGGCGTTCTAAGTGATAAGTCACATCAGCGGTATAATGTTTTAGGTTTTCCTTACGGAATTCACGTAAATTTTGCGCACAACGTAAGATGATTTCATTGTCTTGTTCTTGAATCACGCGCACCCGTGAAATACTGCGCACGGTATTGGCTTTGGGTGCAGTGGAAATCGCTTCCCCATTTTCCAAACGCTGTACCCGAAGGTTACGCATATGATGGTTGTCATAGGCATAATTCAAACTGTTTTCATAATCAGTTTGGGTTGGATCGATTGGGATAATATACACCCCAGCTTCATTCCATAAACCCAACCAATCTTGATATTCAGCATGGTCGAGCATGTCTGCCTCTGCCCAAATAAATGCAGTGACTTCATTGAGTAAATTTAAATTAATTTTCATTGCTCGCTCCTTAAGCCGTCATCATCTTTTTCCACTGCTGATATGCCGAACGCATACCCGTTTCTGCACTGACATCACTTTTTAGACCATCTTCGGTTGCCACTTCACCCGGCAAACCGCGGTTCAACATAATCCATAAGTCATTGCCAGCATTGGCACCGTGCTGTACCCGTTCCCATGCTTCGGCATCGTCTGGCGTCCCAAAACCGAACGGGCCTTGGAAATGTTCATGTAAACGTAAGCGATATTGGTTCGCTACTTGTGGTCCGCCATCCATAGTAATAACAGAATGGTGAATTTCAGTTTCATTGACCGACAAGGGTTGCATCACGCGGAAGAACGCCATTGAACAAGCAATGTTCGGGAACATATTTAAGTTAAAGCCAGAGCCTCCAACGGCACGCACAATTCGACGAACTTGTAATTCTTCATGACCTTCGTCACGTAAGGCTTGTGCCAATTCTTCAAAACGTTCCTGAATCGGACGTTCCATCAAGTCTTCTTCAAGATCAATTAGCTCTGGAATCATCACCATCACACTGTGGCCATTGCCGAGGTCTTCAACAAAGCCTGGTTGATTCTCAAAGTTAAACAGTTCTTCGGTTTTTTCATCGACTGAACTTAAGAATGACTTATGCACCAATGGAAAATGATAGGCATCAGTAGTGTTTTCCAACTGAATTTTCCAGTTACCTGGGAAAGTAAAACGATGTTCACCGAGGACTTTGATTGGATAACCGGCCCCTTGTTTCATGAACAAATCAATCCACTTTTTCGCAGGCCCTAAGAAGTCTTCAAGCGGTTGAATATCTTCTTTAAACGACGCGAAGATCATGCCGTTATATTCTTCAACGCGTAAGCTGATCAATGGATATTCAGATTTTTCTAAGCATTCGCCATAACTTTCAGGTGAAGGTACGCCACGTAAGGTGCCATCGAGTGCATAGCTCCAACCATGGTATGGACAAACGAAACTGTTGGTTTTGCCTTTTTTCTGTTCACACAGGGTTGCCGCGCGGTGACGACAGCGATTGAGCAACACATGGACTTTCTTTTTACGGTCACGCACCACCACCACAGGCTGTTTACCAATCTTCATGGTTTTATAGCTACCTGCATCAGGGATTTCACTGGCATGTGCCACCCACACCCAAGTGCTATAAAAGATTTTTTCCATTTCATCGTCAAAGATTTTTTCATCTTTATACAAAGAGGTATGTACGCGGTCACTTTGTACCAGTGCGTTATAATCCACGTCGATATTTTGCATTGGAATAATACTATTCATCTTAATCATCCTGTTCATACGGCCGGTTCAGGTATCAACCTACTGAGGCTTGGTCCTTTAGGGCATCTGTTTTAGGCACTGGCAATTCATCTGTACTATGCCAATGTGTTACTGGGCGGCTAAAAATATTTTCAGTTTGGAAATGTTTGATTTTCCATCCACCATCACTTTGTTTTTTAAAGGTCACACGCAGCTTGGCTGCATTTAAATGACTGGCTTCCGATTGGAAAGTCGAGCATTGCAACATCATCCATGTGCCAAGTGCTTCTTCCCCATCCTGATTACTATAAATTTGAATTTGTTCAGAATTTACAAAGTGCGCATTCATGACAAAATGAGATTGTGCTTGGGTATAGCCTTGAAACATGTCATGGATGGCTTGCCATGAAGCATAACGACCAAAGGACTTGGCATATTTTTCACCAACGCCTTCCCAAATGCTGTCTTGATCAAACAAATCCATCAACGCATTCAGATCGGTGTTGGCATCTAAATCATCGCAAATTTGCATATAGCGATTCATACAATTGCGAATCGCGTTATGCGCTTCCAAATGTTCCAACCGTTTTAAAATCAAGCTCAAATCCATTTTGTCATTCCTATCAAATGCGCTTAGCGTTGAATAATTAATTCACGACCAACACGTGCTTCAACTTTGCAATATTTCCAAAGTTTATACGGACCTTCACCGACCACCGTGGTTCTAAATAAATTACATGCCGCATGTACCGTTTCAATATTCGGCACATCCGCAAGTAAATAAGTGGTCCATGGTGCGCCTGTACTTGGGCCAACCATACTTTGATCATCATCCATATTGCCAAAAACGGTTACACCTGGCAGATCATGAATCCCATTCCACATCTCACCAAATGCCGCCCAAACTGCTTTTGCTTCAGCAGGCTCGGCATCAAAGAAGTTTTGGTTAATTCCCATGCAGAATAAAACACGTAGCGTTTTTGCAGTTTCCATACTCATGTCCCTTTAAGACCATAATAAAAAATTGTTAAAACCGAACTTTAAAACCCAATTGAAACCCATACACCTATAAATAGCCTGGTGTTGGATTGAGCCCAAAGCTCATCGCACCGGCATTTTGCAAAGTGGCATCGCCCATAAAGGCATGTTGAGTCACCACATTGGTGTCATTGACAAAACGGCTAAATGGATTGTTGGTATAAATCGCAGTCATACCCGCCAGCATTTGCATTTTGCGTGCAACGCGTGCTGATACCCGAGCAGCATGAGTGCTGGATAAACGCATGGCACTGATGTCTGCTGCACTTGGGGTACGCCCTGCAATAATTTCTTGCCAGACCACGTCCATGGTTTGATAGAACCAAGTCCGCGCTGCTAAAAACTCAGCTTCAACTTGCGCAAACTCATATTGGGTTACAGGGCGATTGGCAATTTCAGCACCACCAGTAATGGATGCTTTGCCAGGTGCCAACAACTTAAATTCTGCTAATGCTGCTGCCGCAACCCCAATGCCCACCACGGTGAGTACTTGTGTTGCTAAAGACAACGATGGATATTTAAAAAAGGGCTCAGGCAGTTTAGACGCTTCACCGCGAACAAAAGTCCATTCATTGGCGACTTCTACATTTTCAACCACCAAATCATGGCTACCCGTGCCTTTTAAGCCAACGGTATCCCAAGTCATTTCAATTTTGGCTTTATTTGCAGGCATCACCGCCAAGCGTGGTAAGCCCTGCACTTCATTGTCTTTACGTGGTGCAATCCCAACGCCAATAATATCTGCGCCCATACAACCACTTGAGAATTTCCAACGACCTTTGACGACCACGCCTTGCTCAGTAATTTCAGCAGGTTGTGGTGGGAAAATCCCTGCGGCAAAAACGATGTCAGGGCCATTTTTATACAGTTCATTTAAGGTCGTTTCTGGCAAACTGCCCAAATAAGCGGGGCTCATACCAAAGCTTGCCACCCAACCCACAGAGCCATCGGCCATCGATAATTTTTCAATCAGTTCACAAAATGCACGCGGGCTGACTTCATCACCACCAAAACGTTTTGGCAGTAATGCACGATACACACCGATCTGTTTTAATTTATCAATAATGTCTTGGCTTACAAATGCTTGTTGGTCAAACTCCCCCGTACATGCACGCTCACGAATTTCACGACACAATGCTTCTAATTCGACTTTCTGTGTTTCCTTCGCAGGTGAAGCCATCTCTACTTCCGTTGTCATCGAACTGTTCATTCGCTATTTCCTTATTCATTTATCTTTTTTGGTTTATTGCGCTGCGTTCACGACATAATCTGCGATTGCACATAACAGCGCGTCGGCATCTTGCTTTGCGATCATCTGTAACCCAACTGGAAATCCTGTTTCCATTTCTAAAGGAATGCTAATCGCGGGATGACCAGATAAATTAAATGGTCGAACCAATGCGGTTAAATTTAAAAATGCAACAGTATGCTCGGCATCACTTACTTTGGGTGGGATTTGCGGTAAGGTCGGTAACACCAAGGCATCATAGTTTTCTAACAGTGCATCAATTTCTTGCTTAAATTTGACTCTTATTTTCTCAGCCTGCTGCACTTGTGTGAACGTGGTTTCCGCTGATTTTAATAAGCGATTATTCACGTCAGGACTGACTTTTCCTGTTTTGGTCAGTTCAGCATAGGCTTGCCAATTTTCAAAATTGATAATTTGCATGCCCGCAGCAAAAGCGTCTTCAAAGCTGTTAACAGCAACTTCATCAAGCTGTAAATTGGCTTGGTTGAAGTAATGCTGAATGCAATCCCAAATCATCGGATCGGCATCAACCTTTAAAAATGCCAACTTTGGTGCAGCCTGCAAAGCATCTATTTTTTGATAGCTTGGATCAATAATTTGCATTGCGGTTTCAATCATCGCAACCGATGCGGCAAAAGGCCCAACACAATCTAAACTACTCTGTTCAGGCTTTACCCCAACCCGACTGACGCGGCCATAACTCGGCTTTAAACCAAATACGCCACAACAGGCGGCAGGCATACGAATCGAACCACCGGTGTCGGTGCCTAAACTAAAGTCAGCCAATCCCGCAGCAATCGCAGCAGCAGAACCACTCGATGAACCACCAGGAATCAATTCTGGATATTTAGAGTTGATTGGCGTCCCGAAGTTTTTATTAATGCCTGTGATGCCAAAAGCCAACTCATGTAAATTGGTTTTTGCGGTAATTGTGCAATCAGCTGCAACAATTAAATCAATAACTTTTGCATTGCTGGTTGCAGCGGCTTGATCCTGCAATGCTTTGCATCCAGCTATTGTTTTCATTCCTTGAATATCAATAGAGTCCTTTACCATTACTTTCAATGTGCCAGTACCCAGTGAGACTTCTTGAGCGACTATATTCATGCACTTTTCCATGTATTTTTATCCTTAGGTCTAATATCTGAAAAAGCCATGTATTTGTCAAGAAGTTTTTCAATATCTTAATTAAGTATCTGTTTCAATTCTTTGTATAATGGGTCACCCCCTTTTCTCAATTGCTGCCACGCTATGCTTAATCGACTAGATCAGTTCCTCCCCAACAATGAGCCGAAGAGCCTGCAAAACTTTCCTTTTTTCTGGATTTCTCAGGTCAATGGTAAGTATGGGCAACTTATTGAAAAATCGATAAAAAAACTTGGTATAGACAATACCAGAAGAAAGATTATTTTAAGCACCAATGCCTTGGGTGAGGCCAGTATTACTGAAATCGCAAACTTAGCGACCTTGAAGCTTACCACTGCAACCAAAGCGGTTTATCGCTTAGTCGAAGATGAAATAGTTGAAGTTTTTTCTTCTGAACATGATGAACGTATATCGATGGTTAAATTAACCGATAAAGGCTTGAAACTGGTTGAGCAGATTAATTCGATTAGTGCGGTCACGCTCGCAGGTATTTTAAATGCCTTTGATGAAGATGAGTTAAATGCCTTGAATGCACAATTAAAAAAACTATTTGATTTAATGCCGTCGAATTAATACACCGCATCCATCATTATCAACATCCTCTTTTATTTATTCTTTTTCTCAAGGGAGAAAACAAAGAGGATGTAAAATCAAATAAGTACTGCCCAATAAAAAAACACCGAACCCATTTAATATAAGTAAGGTGTTTTTATTGTGTGACTAGATTTCTTGATCCTCAACGGTTCACAACATCAAATACTGGCTTTAGATTCGACATTTCTATTCGATTCGAAAAGGCTTTTAAAACACCAAGTTTATAAGCATCAATATCCATATCGACATAATTATAAAAGCCTTGTTTTTCACGGAGGCCATTACGATTATTCTGCATATTTTCACTAATAATCTTTGGTGCGCTATAACGCGAACCTAATTCTTTTTCCAAATATTGTGAGGCATAAAATAAAATATCACCGCCCCCCCAATCAATAAATTCCAATAAACCTAAAACTGAAAAGCGTAAACCAAAGCCAGTCCGTATCGCGATATCAATATCTTCAGCTGAAGCAACTCCTTCCTCAACCATTCTTGCAGCTTCATTCATTGCCAAGGCTTGTATGCGTGGCACAATATAGCCTGCACGTGCATTACATACGACTGGTACTTTTCCAATTTTCTTTAAGAAGGCTTTTAAGCACTCAACGGCATCATCTGAAGTAGTTTCCATCCGACTTAATTCTACCAACGGAATTAAATAAGCAGGATTGAGCCAATGTGCATTCACCACCCGTTCTGGATGGCTGAGCATCTCGGCAATATCCGACACCAAAAAAGTAGATGTGGTTGAAGCAACAATACAATCCGCAGCAATATATTGATCCAACCAAGCAAAGATTTCCTGTTTAGCCTGTAGCTGCTCAGGTACTCCCTCCATAATCAGATCACAAGTTTGCAGAAATGCATGTGACTGTTCTCTTGCTAGTACCTCAATTCGCTGCACAACTTGCTCGATCTGTGCGGGCTGCATAAAATCAACTTTTTCCAGCAACATGAGGTCTTGGCGAATATCCTCAAATACCTTGCTTTGATAGGTAGAGAAATCATCAGCATGCCGCGTTTTTGCATCAATCAGTTTTACATTCAAGCCTGCGTAAGCAAAGGCAATCGCGATGGCTTTACCCATACGACCTGCTCCAACAACTCCAATCTGTTGAATTTGGCGCATATTACACTCCTTGTTGAAGGATTTCGTTGAGTTCAGCTTTGGTCTTTTGCGCAAGGCCTAGTTTTTCAAAACTACGCCCTGTCTCATATAAGTTATTGCCCGTTACCGCCGACGCAATATTTAACAGACCTTCAGCGACTGGGGTTGCGACACCTGCCCAACGCCCCACAGAAACCAAGAAAGAAAGTCCTAAGCGCGTATCTTCTAGCATATAACGATGTGTTGTAAGGTTAATGTCTTCACGCCAATCACCACTGTCGGTCAGCTTGCCATGTGCGCCGCGACCATACATCCATTCGTCGCCTTCGCCATCTTTGTTGTAATGATCTGCCAAAGGAAAATGCGGTGCGCCATAGCCCAATGCTTCACGGACTTGCATACGCTCCAAATCCAATTGATTGGTTACACGACGAATCGCTGGCTGGGTGCCTTCATTATGAATATCCCATGATTCAAAATGCTCTAATGGACCGGCATTCATCAAAATCAAAGGTGGATGAATAATCGGGCCAGCATTCATTAAAGCACCACTTAAGCCATCTTCAATCGCTTCAACACTTGGATAGGCTTGCTTTAAAATCGCGAAGGCATGTTCTGAAAGCGAACTTGGGAAAACCCCTGTTGGTAGACGCGTTGCATAGCCACTCACTACAATATTATTTACGCCATGTTTACGGACTAAATACGGCAATGTCCCAGTTTCTGCAAATGCAACTTTTGCTGTATTACCAACCAATTTCATTGCACTGGCAAAAATATAACTGCCAAATGTACCAGGCGGTAAGAACACCACTTGGCCTTCTTTAAAATGGGCTGCGGCTTGTTGTGCTAAATCTTCATGTGTGGTTGCAGGCAACGGAATAACGACTAGATCTGCAAATTGAATCGCTTGTTCTAGATCTGATACTAAATTAATTTGGCTATTTTCAAAACCAACAGTGACTGAGCGTGTACCTTGATAGTCTTTAATTTCGATATGCCCTGCAGCGCTTAATTCCTGCAACGCTTGTGTATCACGGCGCCATAACACAACCTCATGTTTTTTTTCTGCCATTTCAACAGCTGCAGCATAACATCCGTGACCACCACCCAATACTGTAATTTTCATTTTGAATCTTCCTGATCAATTGAGTATTGATAGTGCAGGATCTATTCAAAATCTACGTATCAAAATACGAATTGATATCCCCATTTGCGAAGAAAAATCTCGTCAAAGAATCAATGCATTTTTAAAGTTTGTGAGGGAACACAGCCATAACGTTTTTTATAAATCTTGGAAAAATGGCCAAAACTATTAATGCCATTTCTTAGCATAATATCCGTCACAGTTTCATCACTAGAACCGAGTTGCAATTGCAAATGAATCAGTTCTAAGCGCTGATCGCGAATAAACTCGATTGGGGTTTGATTAAAGTACTGGTTAAAACCCTTTTGTAAGGTTCGTACCGAAACGCCACAGCGTTCACTCAGCTCGCTCAGAGTGATATTCATCTTTAAATTCTGAGCAATATAGTGCTTGGCTTTTTTCATATAATGCGGCAACACCAATTGTGATTTTGCATTGAGCTTCTGACTATAGTTATTCGGTACTTTAAGTAAAATTAATTGGATTAAATAATCAGTAAAACTCTCTGAAGTGAGCTGCCAGTTTTGAATCTTGTAATAGGCATGACAAAGATAATCGATGGTTTCAATAATGGAAGTCATTCCATCAGAGCTGCAAGGCAAATAAGGATCAAATAATAACGGTGCTGATGATGAGTATCCCAGCATTTTAGCCAGTTGTGTCTCAACATCTGTTTTGGTTAATTTTAAAATAATATTGCGACAATGATGATTGGTGGTAATACGATGCTGACTATTGGGATGCGAAACGGTCATCACCCCTGGCGATTGATGAAACTGATGTTGTTCTTGCCAGATGTCGCACTGCCCTTCAATACTGATTCTAAACAAATAACTCTCAGAATCCTTATTCATCACGATTTCTACAGGCGCACTATATTTTAAGTCATACAATGCAGATGAGCCAAACTTAAAACCATTCAGCCTGACATCTAGTTTTTTTGGTGTCTCCACCTCAAACTGATGCGGGCATAAATAATGGCTAATCTGTTGTTTGATCGTTTCATAATCTTTAGAGTTAAATAATAAAAACTCATCTAAATACTGCAAATATTTTAAGGAAGAAGATTGAAGCATGACTCAGTACTCTTCTAGCAATAGTGTGAAAGACAAATAGCCCATTAAAATAATAGGCTATTTTTCATACGACTGGGTAATTAACTCGGATATTCTTCGTTCATACTGTCAACAAAGGCTTTGCAACCTTTTTTCAGTAAAATAAAGGAGAGCACACAAGATAAACCACCAACAATTGAAATTGACATACCTACCATTAACGGATTGCCAAAAACCTTATCGGTAATTAATGCAACCAAGGTTGTACCTATCCCCAGTGCAATCAAATTACTAATCAATAAGAACATCGCTGAAATCTGAGCACGTAATTGATTTGGTGCCAGCATTTGCATTGCAGTGGTCGAAATAGGTAATGGAAAGGATGCAAAGAACATCGCTGGAACCAATAAAGTCACCGATAACCACAACTCAGA
Organism: Acinetobacter pullicarnis; assembly: GCF_006352475.1. Lineage (NCBI taxonomy): Bacteria > Pseudomonadati > Pseudomonadota > Gammaproteobacteria > Moraxellales > Moraxellaceae > Acinetobacter > Acinetobacter pullicarnis. The sequence goes on along the minus strand of NZ_VCMZ01000001.1, from coordinate 1,069,851 downwards.
AACTTGAGTAAATGCAATCATTGGAATAATTAAACCAATAATACCAATTACACCAGTAATCATCGGTGCATCTTTACGACCTTTTTGGATAAACCAATCATTTAACCAACCAGCACAGAAGACCCCTAATGTATTTGCAACCAATAATACCGTACCCAACATATAACCTGTCTCTGTTGGGGTTAAACCAAACTTACGCATAAAAAATGCAGGTGTCCAACTGGTTAAGCAAAACAACGCCATTGCATAGAAAGTAAAACCTAAATAATGACAGGTAAAAGTTTTGCGATGTTTAGAAAGAAATTTAAAACTCGCGTTAAAGCTTACTTTTTCAACTTCTCCTTGTGCATTTAAACGTTGCCCTTTACGTTTCGGATCTCTAACAGTCAAAAGCACCAGCAAGCCAATAAATACGCCAGGTAAACCAACCAATATAAAAGCAACTTGCCAAGATTTCAGCATGCCAAACAGCGGTACACTCATCAGGGTCATATCTTTTAATAGGCTAATCACATAACCGCCAACTAAAAATGCAACACCACCGCCAACAAAGGAACCAATCGAGTAAACCGCAACAGCACGCCCCAGTTTCTCTTTGCTAAACATATCACTAAACATTGAATATGCGGCTGGTGATAATGCAGCCTCTCCTACACCAACCCCCATACGACTCAAGAATAACTGAAAGAAGTTTTTACTTAAGCCACAAAGAGCGGTCGCAATACTCCAAAAAACAATACCGATCGCAATCAGTTTTGGTCGTGAAAAACGGTCTGCGATATAGGCCAGTGGCAATCCCATAAATGCATAAAAAAGTGAAAAAGCTAATCCATGTAATAAACTAAATTGTGTATCAGAAAGACTTAAATCGGCTTTAATTGGCTCAATCATCAATGCCAATATTTGTCGATCAATAAAGGAGAAAATATAAGCCAACATGCAGAGTAATACGACATACCAGGCATATGCCCCAGATTTTGTTTGCGACTGTTCCGTATGATTTTTAAAATCACTCATCGACTTGCATCCTTGTAAGTGTACTCATTAAAAGAAATTAATTTTGAGTAACGTTGAATGAATGACCTGATCTATATTTGGCTAGTGTTATAAATAAAAATAAAATCCACTTTATAATTCATCTACCTACAGCACAAAGTATTCGGACATTCCTGCGACCTTAATTATTTTTATCACTTTGATATGTAATTTTCCATTACTTTTTAAGTTTAATTTTATACTTTTAAAGTCTTAACACACTAAACTTGCTTAACAAAAATTAAATAAATAAACAAATAATTTATTCTATAAGCAGTAAACAAATATACCAATAGCAGCCCCTGTCTATTCTAAAATGGGATGAATCAAGGCCGTATTTTTTGAGGTTATTTAGTTGTTACTCAGCATAAATCACAAGTAGTTTATTTTAAAATACCTTTCATTTTTTAATATGCATCATTTTTTAATTATTCGAACTACAGCCCAATCAGTGCTACAGTCATCGTGGCTTGTAAGTACTTTTTTATAAACAAACAGACTAAAAAATAAGCCTGTTCAATTAAAATGAGGGAAACAATGTTTAATAAAATACTTTGCTTGGCTGTTATTGCTGGGCTTTCTGGTTGTAGCACGTTATCAGGTCAATACGAATTACAAGCTTATAATGCAAATGGACAAGTAGATACTGGTCTACGCATGTTAACCACAGGCCCTGGCCTCTCTCGCAGTAAAAACATGCTGTGCAATATTTCTCCGCAGGCACGCTTAAAAGTAATGAATACGGCAACTGGTGCTGAAGTGCCAAGTGAAGCTAGAAACTGTGGCGGTAAAGCAAATGTCATTAGCTTTACTCCTCCAGAAACTTTTGATTTTGATGGTCAAAAATATAAACTTGCCCACCAACAAAGCGCAGGCAATAAATCTAGATTTGAATATACGGTCGCCAATGAGAATATTCAAAATTGGCAGCAGCTGATCACCTTAGACTATTCAAAAAACACCAAATTGACGCCAGAACAATGGAAAGCTGCTCAAATGCAGAGCTTAAAACAGCAAGGTGCCTATCAAAATGTAGTGTTCGCAACTGAAGGACAAGTCTCTTATTTTTCGGTAACTTACCTTCCAGTTGATACCAAGTTACCCAATCCAATGCTGTCCATGTATGAAGTAAACGTACAAAAAAGCTTTTTCCAATGTACTGACTTTATTAGCTTAGCAGCCGCTCAACGCTTTTCAGCCACCACTAAAAACTTAGCCAGCGTGTTAAAACAAACGACGGATAAACTCAAACTTGAATTACAGCAGAACACTTGGCAGCCAAACTGTCGCTAAACTGATTAGTAATGTCATCATGCTAAAACCCAATCCACATAGCACCATAAAAACAGCCCGAAATGCAGTGCATTTCGGGCTGTTTAAAATCGGGAATATTGCCCCGAATAATTGAGCGACTCAACTATTTCGCTGGCAGATCATGCTTGCCAGATTCATTCTGCGTCAAACTCGGGGTTTGATCAAAGAAATTCCATGGTTTAAGCAACACGTTGACCCACTCTGTTGGCATCATTGGCCATTCTTCCGAACGCGCCACATGCGTGGTTCCTGTGGTGAGCCATACCACCAAGTCTTCATTTTTAATGTTTTCATTGTTGCCCGCAAACTGGCCTAGCCCTGTGTCATGGGTTGAACGGTTTGGATAATCGCCATCGGTATACAATTCATTTGGATCATATTTGGTCACCCAAATCTGTTTATCCATAAAGTTTAACCGTTTAAACAACCATTCATCAGCTGAGAAGTTCGCGCCTTTGGCAATCGGATGGGTTCCGCCTGCAAATGGAATCATTTGATAAGACACAGGATTACCCATCGCATTTTCGACATTGTAATTACTGATTAAACGAATAGTACTTGGATCAAAGCGCTCACTGGCAGCACTTTCGCTGTCTACCACTGAGGTTTCAATCTCCATCGCACTCTTACGTATGCCTTTTTGATTTGGATTCACCACAGGATTCATGCGGGTAAAGCTATTTTTCTCGCCATCGACATCCATATCTAAACGGAAGTTATAAATATGTTGATGAGTAGTGCCGACAATATTGTGGTCGATCAAGGTGCCATAACGGGTGTCTGCTGCCGCAGTCGCATCGTGCATGGTTTTGGCTTTCACGCCTTTAACTGCTTCAATTCCAGATGCGCCAGCGTTAATCCCAATGGTGCCATTTTCAGCCAAGACCCAGTCAAAAATATAATCATAGTTCCCAATATTACTCACCCAACGCACCACCAATTCACGACGCGCAACACTGACATTCGGTTGCCCCATTTCCTGATGCTTATAGTCCGGATTGGCATAGCGTTCAAAAATGGCAAAGGCGTTTGGAATGGTCATCGGATTGCCTTGGAAGTCTGGAATCACTGCATCAAACATCACTGCATTTTCAGGCACATCGGTACCACGATCTAGCGATGCGGTTAAAGTACCCATGCCATAGTCACCCGAGTCGAGATACGACTTAAAGTACCAGCCCAAATCTGGATCACCATAAGGCACAATCATCCCACCCAAGTTACCGGCATACATGATTTTACGTTTTTTGCCTTGGTCTTTATAGGTCATGGTTGAAAGCTGAATACCTACGCGTGAGTCCAATGCCACGTGGAAACACCAATTGTTCCAATGTACATATTGACCCGACACAGTAAAGTTTTTGCCTTCTGGTTCTGTGATTCTTAAAGGTTTTTTGCTGTTGGCTTTTTTATCACGACCATCATAAGGACGTGCTGCCATTGGAATTGGGACAATCTCCCCATCTTCCACTTTCACCACTTTTCTTTGACTTAAATCGACAATCGCCACAATATTTTCAATCGGATGCGCCCAATAGTTGCCATCACCAACATCTAAATAAGAAACAACTTTTAGATAATTCAGCTCTTTGCTTAGACCATCTTCACCGCCGAAGTAGCCCACCGTCAGTGGCGTGGCAACCACTTTGCTCATATCGTTAATGCCACGTTTTTTCATGGCTGCAGCCAGTTCTGGACTTTCTTTAATGACCTTTTGCACCAACTCAAAATCATCAAGCAGCACCATGCCGTGCGCATCTTTCACCACTTTCCATGTGACGATTTTCTTGGTCTTTAAGTTGACCACACCTTCAATAATCTGGTTACCATTTAAAATGGCAAAATTGGCTTCACGCTCAGTTTTTAAAACGGAATCGGTGAGTACTGCATTCCAAACTTTGGTTTTATCGGGGGCTTTAAGTGCTAAACGGCTAAATCTGAGTTCTTTCGGAGCACGGCGATCTGCTGCAATAATCGAACGCGCCAGTGTAATTTCTTGCGCAGATAAGCTGTTGAGTGGATGCACCACGCTTTCAGTGACAAAGGTTTGATCGAGGCCAGATTGGAATATTTCATTGGCCAAGGTGCTCGAAGCATAGGCTTGACCATTTTTTTCAATCACCGGTACGGTTATTTTTAGGCTTTTCCCATTGACTAAAATGGTTTCTGCATTGGGTTTAATTTTGACATAAGTTGAGTTTTTACTCACGGTATACACATCGGTATAAGCATCATGCTCAACATTGGCACCCGCTGCTTGCATCGCTTGTGTAAGCGGAAGCATTTCTGCGGCCTGCCCATGCGCCATGGCCTGTTGTCCCATAAATAACATCGGCAGCGTCATTAACCACGCTTTTAAATGCAGATTGGATTTGATTCCTTGGCTTATTTTGCTTAACTTCATTGTTAAAATTACCTATAGATCCATCATATTTAAATCTAAAGTAGCCAATCTATGCACAAAAAAAATCATCCCTAGGGATGATTTTAATAGATGCATCTGACCCTACACTCGATTAAGTTGCAGCAATTTAGATAAAAGCTGATGTTTATTTTGCACCTGAAGTTTCTGAAAGATGTGCTGAATATGGGTCTTCACCGTAGACTGACTAATATATAAGCCGGCTGCAATCTGTGGGTTATCCATACCTCGGCAAATCAAATCGATCACCTCAAGCTCTTTTTTAGTCATTTCAAACTGTTCAAGATGCTTAACTTGCATCTGTGCCTGTACGGTCTGATGCTGATTAATATAAAAATCAGCCAAGTGATAAAAGCTTTTTAAGCGAATTAAATCATCATCAACAAATTGCCCATGCTGCGCAGAACGAATCAGGCTAATCCCTCGAATGGGAACGTGCTGGTATTTAAAATACAGCTCCAAATTATCCCCAATCTGTTGTTCTTGTAAAAAGGTATGATACTGATCTGGAATTACCTGTTGTGATAACAACAACATTTCACCCAAATCACCATTATGGTTTTTAAAAAACAACGGATCATAAGGCTGTTTCTCAGTTAAATACTGCTGCATCGCCTGTGCTGGAAGATTCCGATAATGATGTTGTGAGGTTTCTAGATTAGCTTCAATTTTATAACTATAAAATGCATCCACTTCTACTGTGCTCATCATCGCCGCAATAAAACGATCGACAAAAGCGGACCAGGTCTGAAAATCCATTTTTCTCCCCTTTTAATTCGGGCATAAACACATGAATAAGCTTGTGTTCACACACCATTTTTCATTTTAATACAGGCCAGCATCCAATATGCCTATTCGGGCATCATGTCAGAATTCGCGATGACTTGATGCTGTTCTACTTCATCCTCAATTGTTATTTTACTTTTACTGTCCAATCTTCCTGATTGAAACAATATAAACACTCCCTGTCAAAAAATTAATTTCCTATATTTTATTCAGCTCTTCATCGATCAGTATCTATTCATTTAAGCCCACTTATCTCAACTGCCAAAACTCCGTGATTACTTCGGCTTAATTTGATGAGTGGATTGAAAGTCTTTATAGGTCTTACGCATGGCGAACTGCTCGGTCAATGGTGCGACTTCAACCAAACTGTGGATACTGCGCTTGGTCAATGTAATATATTCATCTGTGCCTTGGTTTTTCCAATGCAACTCTTGCTCAGATAGGTTTCGACTGACTTTGGCTGGACTGCCCATTGCCAAAACATTGGCGGGAATAATATCCTTGGTCTTAACCAAACTATTGGCACCGATAATGCTGTTTTCACCAATATCTGCCAAGTCCAAAATCACGCTATTCATGCCAATCAAGGCATTTTTTCCAACTCGACAACCATGTAAAATCGCGCCATGTCCCACATGACCGCGCTCTTCAATGAGCGTCACACAGTTGGGAAAGCCATGCACAATACAGCCATCTTGGATATTGGCATCTTGCATCACATGAATCCGACCAAAATCGGCACGTAGTGACGCCAGTGGTCCAATATAAACACCCGTCTCGATGATCACATCACCAATCAGCACCGCAGTCGGATGCACATAGGCCTCTGGGCTAACCACTGGAATCACTCCATCAATTGCATAACACGGCATCATCACTCCTTGGGTAGCTACGCTACTTGTCCTTTCATCTGTTATTGTTAAATTTTCAGCGTTTTAACTGATTGCTGGAATATCTTTAGTTCTCGAAGCAATCCCTCCCTTGCGCCATATATGGCTCATCTTTTCCAAAGAGGGGAATTTCCATTGAATACCATACTGAGTTTGATACACAACGCTCCTTCCTTTGAAAAAGGAAGGTTGGGATGGATTTTTTCGAATCACAAAGCTCCTAGTGATCAGCAATTTAACTGAGTCACACCGCACAACAGTGTAACTAGATAAAATCTCCCCCTTGCGCTATATATGGCTCCTCTTTTCCAAAGAGGGGAATTTCTTTGAAACTGATACCGAATATATGCTACACAACAAAAATCTCCCCTAGCCCCTCTTTTCCAAAGAGGGGAATTTCCATTGAATACCATACTGAGTTTGATACACAACGCTCCTTCCTTTGAAAAAGGAAGGTTGGGATGGATTTCTTTGACTGTAAAACATCTTTGAAACCAATACCTAACCTATACCACACAACAAAAATCTCTCCCTTGCGCCATATATGGCTCATCTTTTCCAAAGAGGGGAATTTCCATTGAATACCATACTGAGTTTGATACACAACGCTTTCTCTAACCCAACGCTTCCATTTTTAAGCCACCAAAGCGTTTGAAAAACTGTGGGTGTGCGGGTGGCATGGAGCCTTCGGAAGTGCGGGCAATTTCAAAGAAAAACTCATCGCCAATCGCACACACTGCTTGATAGATATTACTGCTGAGATTACGCGCTGTAAGCGACAGCCAATTCGGTGGCAACAATTCAAACGGTAGATTGGGATCTTTTAATAAAATACGACGGTATTGATGAATTAATAAAATCCTCACCTGAAATGCCTGTACCGCATCAAGCTGCTCATCGGCTTCAATTAAGTTGAGAATTTCTCTGAAATCACCAATAAATGTTTCATAACGTGCATGTAAGTCTTGGATTGGCCAATTAATTTCAACCATTCGTTGAATGGTGGCATAGGAATCTTGCCAAAACTGCAGCGTTTCCGCTTTGAAAATGACCACTTGATCAGTCATTTGTAGATTGAATAATAAGTTTTGCAATTTGACCTGGTCACAGCCTGGATAGGCCATCACATTGGTGGCGATATTGGCAAAGCCCAACCATTCCAATTCTTTTTTCAAGCTAATTTTATTTTCAAGCTCGGCAGAACTCAGTAAGACCAAGTCCCATTTTTTATTCCATTCCGACTGACTCAAGCTATAAATTTTATAGTCGGCTTGCACAAAACGCTGGCGGCTATTTTCAGTAATTCGATAATAACTGGTACGTCCGATTTTCTCTGAACTGAGCCAACCATTTTGCACCAAACGAAAGACCGCGGTACGTACTGAACGCTCATTAAATCCAAACACATCCATCAATTGAATCAAACTGGCCAAACTGATAATGCCACCCCGGTGAAAAATACAGTCACCAAAAATGGTCATGATCAGTGACGTGCCACTGAGTGATTCATGTTGAACAAAATCGTCAATAACTTGCTTAAGCTTCGCGTTCATTACGTTTAATTTATACCTTATGAAGCAAGAAGATTGACCTTTTGATCAATCTTCTCAAGGAGTTCTATGCGGACTGTCGAAGATCAAAAACACGTTGTGCTTTGCCTTCTGAGCGCGGGAGTGAACCAGCACCCAACACCTCGACAGAAACACTAATACCCACCATGGTTTTAATACGGGTTTTCAATTGTTGCGCCAATTGCGGGCCCATAGTTGCAGGCATATTTTGCTGCATTTCTGTGCGAATATGCAATGCATCCATATGCCCTTTCTTGCAAATATGAATCTGATAATTTGGAATCAGCCCCGGAACGGTTAAAATCTGTTCTTCCAATTGAGATGGGAACACATTTACACCACGGATAATCATCATATCATCACTGCGGCCCATGATCTTGTCCATACGGCGCATCGTACGTGCAGTGCCTGGCAATAAACGGGTTAAATCACGGGTACGATAACGAATCACCGGCATGCCTTCTTTGGTAATCGTGGTAAATACCAATTCACCCAACTCACCATCCGCCAAAACTTCACCTGTATCTGGATTGATAATTTCAGGATAGAAATGATCTTCCCAAATGGTTGGACCGTCTTTGCTTTCCAGACATTCCATCGCCACACCGGGGCCCATCACTTCAGACAAACCATAAATATCTAAAGCATCAATACCCATACGCTCTTCAATTTCACGGCGCATTTCATTGGTCCACGGCTCTGCACCAAACACACCGGTTTTAATCGAACAGTCTTTGGCTGTGCCAAACTTTTCTTCTAAAGCTTCAATAATATTAAAGCAATAGGATGGCGTCACCATCAATGCAGTCGGTTTAAAGTCATGAATCAACTGTGCTTGACGGTCGGTTTGTCCACCTGACATCGGAATCACCGTTGCACCAAGACGCTCTACCCCATAATGCGCCCCCAAGCCACCGGTAAATAAACCGTAGCCATAGGAAACTTGGATAATATCTTTGTTGGTCAAACCCGCTGCACGCAATGAACGCGCCACCATATCCGCCCAAGTATCGATGTCTTTTTGGGTGTAACCCACCACAGTCGGCTGACCTGTGGTGCCCGAAGATGCATGAACCCGCACGATTTTTTCTTGCGGTACTGCAAACATATTAAAGGGGTAGTTATCTCTTAAATCACTTTTGGTGGTGAATGGAAACTTCGCTAAATCATCCAAAGATTTTAAATCTTCAGGATGTACTCCTGCGTCATCAAATTTCTTTTTATAGACTGGGCTATTTTGATAAGCATGTTGCAGCGTTTGCTTCATACGTTGTAATTGCAGGCTACGTAGCTCGTCTATCGATGCTTTTTCAATGCTTTCTAATGCATTATTATTCATGTTCTCAACTCCTTGAACAGTCGTCCTGACTGTTAAATCAACTACAGACTATGCTCAGCCCACATTTTCTAAAATTAGTGCAACACCTTGTCCAACACCTACACACATGGTGCAGAGCGCGTATTTCCCATTGTTTCTTTTTAATTCATGCATGGCAGTGATCACCAAACGCGTCCCACTCATACCTAAAGGATGACCTAAGGCAATCGCACCGCCATTGGGATTCACCCGTGGGTCATCATCTTTTAAACCTAAACCACGCATTACTGCAAGTGACTGTGCTGCAAAAGCTTCATTTAATTCAATAACATCGATTTGATCGAGGCTGAGGCCTGTCTGCGCCAAAACTTTTTCCACCGCAGGCACTGGTCCAATGCCCATATACTTGGCTTCAACACCCGCACTGGCAATGCCCAAGATTTTGGCCATTGGGGTTAAACCCTGTTCAGCCACAAAGGCAGCATTGGCCAGCATTACACAGGCTGCGGCATCATTGACACCCGAAGCATTGCCTGCGGTAACACTGCCCCCTTCACGACGGAACGGTGTTTTTAAGGCTGAAAGGGCTGCCAAAGTGGTATCTGCACGTGGATGTTCATCTTGATCAAAAATACGCGTGGTTTTTTTCGGTCCTGCGACCTCAACGGGCATAATTTCAATATCAAAAATGCCATTTTGCTGGGCTTGTGCGGTTTTTTGTTGACTGCGATAGGCGAATAAATCTTGATCAGCACGGTTAATCTGATATTTTTCAGCAACATGTTCAGCCGTTTCTGGCATGCTGTCCACCCCAAAATTGGCTTTGAATTTTGGATTGATAAAACGCCAACCTATGGTGGTATCAAAAATTTCTGGTGCGCGTGAAAAAGCACTGGTCGGCTTGGACTGCACATAGGGTGCGCGGCTCATCGACTCAACCCCACCAGCCAAAACAAACTGTGCTTCACCCGCTTTAATACTACGTGCGGCAAAACCAATGGCATCAAGCCCTGAAGCACACAGTCGATTTAAAGTAATCGCAGGTACAGATTCGGGTAGCCCAGCCAGCAAAGTTGCCATACGCGCAACATTACGGTTGTCTTCACCGGCTTGGTTAGCACAACCGAAAATCACTTCATCTAGCTGATCCCACGCTAAATCGGGATGTTTATTTTTTAAATATTGTATCGGCAAGGCAGCCAAATCATCAGGACGAATCCCGCTGAGTGCACCGGCATAACGGCCGATTGGCGTACGAATTGCATCACAAATAAAAACCTGTTCCATGTTCTTCATCCTTGGCTTGCCTGCTGCGCCTGCAAGCTTTGCAGTGCGATGTTTTGTGAAGCCATACCCTGCTCAAGTGCGGCTTGTTTCTGTAGATATAAACTCGGGCGATAACGTTCTTCCGCATAGATGCGATACAAGTTATTCAATACGGTTAAAATCGTGGCATACCCCAATTGATCTGCCCACTGGAATGGCCCTTTGGGATAGTTCACGCCATATTTCATCGCCAAATCAATGTCTTCGGCTGTGGCAATTTGATGCAACACCGCCTCACTGGCTTCATTGACCAACATTGCAATGCTGCGCATGGCATATAAGCCCGGATGGTCTTGAGTCCAAATGACGACCACATTGAGGGCTTGAAACACACTGTTCACTTTTGCGCAGTCTGCATCATTACAAGCCACCGATGCTACCAACACTACGGCTTTGGCTTGCTGCCAATCACCATGCCAGTCCATCAACACCACTTTGGCTTGATTGTGATCCAGATCGACTGAATCCCCTTGAGTTAAACGTAAGTCAATATCATCAATACGGATTTGATTTGTTATCAGCGTATTCGTTGCATGCTTGTCTGCATGGTCGGAAGCCGTCGCAGAGGACGCAATGCTGTCTGTACTTAACTGTGCCACCAAAGCAGGACAGTCCAAAATACGTTGCTTTAATCCCTGTAAACAGTCTGAGAGTCCAGAGATATCAAGCTGTAATTGAGCAAGGTTCAGCACTTCAACCGCTTCAACGCTTTCTAGCTGATACTCAGGTTGACGCACCGCAGTGCTATAGTCATAAAAACCTTGACCCGATTTACGGCCGAGGCTGCCTGCATCGACCAACTCTTTTTGTACCAGTGATGGACGATAGCGCGGCTCATAAAAAAATTCTTGGTAAACACTTTGCGTCACTGAGAAATTGATATCTTGACCAATTAAATCGGTGAGTTCACATGGTCCCATGGCAAAGCGACCACATTCACGCAGAATAAAATCAAGTTCTGCGGTCTGGGTGGCATGTTCCTGTAGCGCACGAAAAGCTTCGGCATAATAGGGACGCGCGACCCGATTCACAATAAAACCAGGGGTCGATTTGGCCAGTACTGCCACTTTATTCCAGCCCTGCATCAAGCTTAACAAACCTTGTGCAATCGCATCACTCGACTTTAATCCACGAATAATTTCCACCAGCTTCATCACTGGTGCTGGATTAAAGAAATGCAGGCCGATCACCCGTTCAGGCTGTGGCACTTCCGCAGCAATCGCGGTAATTGAAATCGAAGAGGTATTCGATGCAAATACACAGTTGCTCGCGCATATTGCTGCCAATTGCTGAAACAGTTGCTGCTTCACCGCTTTATTTTCAACAATCGCTTCAACGATCAGATCACGATCTGCCAATTGCTGAATGTCAGCTGTGATGCTCAAATTCGCCAAAGTCAGATCACGCAGTTCCGCCGTCATTTTACCGGCAGCGACGCGTTTGGCTAACTGCTCGGTCAACTGGGCCACGGCTTGTTCAGACTTGCTGCGATCTAAATCGAATAATGCGGTGGCATGCCCATGCATGGCTGCCAATTGCGCAATGCCAATGCCCATGGTGCCTGCACCGATCACCGCCACTTTGGCCTGTGAAAAGTCGATTGCTTGCATGCTTAACATCCTGTGTATTCAGGGGTACGTTTTTGCATAAAGGCTTGTACACCTTCACGATAATCACTGGAACGACCCGCTAAACGCTGTAGATCACGCTCCAGTATTAATTGTTCATCTAAGCTATTGTCTGCTGCGGCATGAATGGCTTTTTTAATCAAAGACAACCCATAAGTCGGTTGCTTAGCCAAATGCTCTGCCAACTTTTCAGCTTCGGTGCTCAATTGATCATCTTCGACCACTTGCCAAATCATACCCAATTGCACCGCACGCTCTGCGGGAATTTTATCGCCCAACATTGCCAAGCCCATCGCCTGCGCACGACCAACCAAACGCGGTAAAATCCAGGTCCCACCAGAGTCTGGCACCAAACCCAAACGACAAAAGGCTTGGATAAAACTGGCTGACTTGGCTGCAATCACGATGTCACAGGCCAAGGCAATGTTGGCACCTGCACCTGCGGCAACACCATTCACTGCGCAGATCACAGGCTTTGGCATTTCGGTGATCATTTTGATCATCGGGTTATAATATTTTTCAATCGATAGACCCAAGTCTGGTGAGGCTGAGTTTGGATCAACCACACGATCATTTAGGTCTTGTCCTGCACAGAAACCACGGCCTTCACCGCTAATCACCACCGCACGAATCGCAGGGTCTTTAGACCACGCTTTTAAGGTCTGTGCCACAGCTTGATGCATGATTTCATTAAAACTATTGAGTTGTTTCGGACGGTTAAAAGTCAAGTATCCGACTGCATTGCGAACATCTACACGTATGGTTTGGTCGTCCATTACACACCTCTAAATTGCGGTTTTCTTTTTTCTAAAAAAGCTTGAATGCCTTCGTTACGGTCTTGTGTGGCGGCCAACCAGACAAAATGCTGACGCTCCATTTTTAGGCCTTGGCTGAGCGTGACTTCATGAATACTTTTTAAGGATTGTTTGATGGCACGAATGGCCAGTGGCGCTTGCTTGGCAATACTGTTTGCCAAATCTTGCGCATATTGTACGGTTAAATCGCTCGGACAGACTTGACTGACAATGCCATGCTGCAATGCCACGCGCGCTGAAATCATTTGCCCGGTCATCGCCCAACGCATACACAGTTGTGTGCCCACCAAGCGGGCTAAACGCTGCGTTCCGCCTGCGCCCGGTAACATGCCCAAGCCAATTTCAGGCAAGGCAAACTGTGCATTTTCACCACAAAGCACGATATCGGCATGCAGTGCCAGTTCGAAGCCAGCTCCCAAAGCATAGCCATTGACAGCCATGATCAATGGTTTGGAAAATTCATCGATGCGTTTCCACAACAATGGACGCGGATCTTGTTGCAAGCTGACCGCATCCATTTGCGCCAATTCATTTAAATCGGCACCGGCCGCAAAACATTGCACATTTCCAGTTAATACCACGACGCGTAATGCAGGGTCTTGCTCAATCTCACTCAGCAAATCCGCCAATTGTTTTAAGGTGGCATTGTTGAGTGCATTGCGCTTTTCGGGGCGATTTAATTCAATCAACACCACGCCTGCATCGTTGCTACTGCTGCGTATATAGTCCATCTGCATCGTCCTTGTGACTCAAGTCATCCTTATGACTTATGGTTTTACAGTTATGTTACTGCTCTCTTACTCTTCTCTTACGACGCTCTTACTGTTCGCTTACGGGTCTGTTACTGCTACTCATCAAAACTTAAACGAACATTGGCGGTGACTGGGCGTGCTTGGCAGCTCAACACATAGCCTTTGGCCAATTCTTCGGCTTCTAAACTGTAGTTGATCGCCATTTCCACTTCACCTTCAAGCACCTTACATTTACAAGTCGCACATACCCCACCTTTACAGGCATAAGGCAAATCCGCACCTGCACGTAAAGCGGCATCTAAAATGCTGTCATCTTCTTTTGAGACTTCAACCAAAAGTTCACGACCATCAAGCAGTACATGCACCAACTCATCCGAACGTTGCGCAATTTGCGCAGCAGTGGCTTTAACCACAGGCCCAGTATTGAAGCGTTCCGTGTGAATTTTATGACGTTCAATCCCCAGTGCGGGCAATACCGTTTCAACTGCTTCCATCATTTCTTCTGGACCACAGGCAAAACAATGATCGATGTCTTGGGTAATCAAACCATTTTGATAAAGCAACTGGAGTTTCTCGGCATCAATACGGCCATTAAACAATGGGCTGTCATTCATTTCACGCGAGAATACATTGATCAGTTGAAAACGCTCTTTAAAGCGATCTTTTAAATCCATGATCTGTTCAGCGAACATGGTTTGCTTCCATGTGCGATTGCCATAAATCAAAGTAAAACGCGCATCATCTTGTTGTAAGAGCACCGATTTTACAATCGATAAAATTGGGGTAATGCCACTGCCTGCCGCAAAACCTAAATAACTTTTACCACCGGTTTTGGCGGCTTTTTGAAAGAACACACCTTGTGGTGGCATTACTTCAAGCACATCACCCGCTTTTAGGTTGTCATTGGCCCAAGTTGAAAACTGACCTTGCTCAATTTGCTTAATCGCAATACTCATGTCTTCTTGCACATCGCTGCAAATTGAATAGCAACGACGCAATTCTTCGCCTGCGCTGATATGGCGAATGGTCAAATGCTGGCCTGGCTGATATGCAAAGCTTGAACGCTGTTCTGGTGCCAGCTCAAAGGCGATACAAATGGCACGATCGGTCTGGGCACTGATTGATTTTATGGTTAATGGTACAAATTGACTCATGTGAAATTCCTTTTTTCGATTGCTCAAATGCGGTTTAAATACATTTGAAATAATCGAATGGCTCTAAACAGTCGCGGCATTGATATAAAGCTTTACAGGCTGTAGAACTAAATTCGCTTAATAGTTTGGTGTCGGTACTGTGGCAGTGTGGACAGGCAATGCCATCAACCAAAGCCACATGGGTACCGCAGTTATGTGCTTCACCTTGTGGTGGTGCAATGCCATATTGTTGTAACTTAACTTTGCCTGCAGCACTCATCCAGTCCGTGGTCCATGCTTCAGACAGATCCACCACCACTTTCACTGGGCTAAAGCCTTTGGCTTCTAGGGCTTGAGTGATTTCTGTGGTTAATAGGTCTGTGGCTGGACAGCCGCTATAGGTTGGCGTGAGACGCACAATCAGTTCGTCATTTTCATTTAAATCCACACCGCGAATCATGCCCAAGTCGAGCACAGACAAAACTGGGATTTCTGGATCAGACACGTCTGCCAAAATATCCCAACATTCATCTAAACAATGTCGAATTAATTTCATGCTGCCCACTCCCTGTGATGCTGCTTAGGATTGAATTACCACGTCATATTGGGGTATGAACGTTGGATATACTGAAGCTCTGCCAAAATAAAGCCCAAATGCTCGGTATGCAGCCCTTGTTTGGCACCACTGCGATAAGCACCAAGTGCTGGAATAGTCAACTCAAAACGGCTGAGTTCCGCTTCAACATTGCTGCTCCATGTTGCTTTCAGCGCTTCCACATCGGGAATCACGCCTTCAGCCACCAATTGTTTTTCAGCATCGGTCAAGGCAAACAGCTCTTGGGTATAGCGCCATAAGTTATCTAGACCTTGTTGCATTTTCTGATGGGCTTCTTCGCTACCAAGGCTTAAACGCTCCATCCATGCCGTTGAAAAACGAATATGGTATTTGACTTCTTTCAGCGATTTGGTCGCAAATGCTGCCACTGCTTTGTGTTGACTACCCGTCAATGCGTCTAATAACAAAGCATGATAATGATCCATCAACCATTGACGCACGATGGTTTGCGCAAAATCACCATTCGGTTGTTCACATAACAACAGGTTAAAATATTCACGCTCGCCACGGAAATAAGCCAATTGGTCTTCATCACGGCCCAAGCCTTCAAGCTCACCCGCCAAGGTCAAGGCATTACGTGCCTGGCCCAACAAATCAAGACCAATATTGGCAACTGCGATATCGAGTTCAAGCTCAGGTGCGTGACCACACCATTCAGACAAACGATGCGACAAAATTAATTGACTATCGCCAATATGTAATAGGAACTGTGCTAATACTTGCTGATTCATGATGCCGTCCCCTTACATGTGCTCAATGCCATCTGGAATATGATAAAAAGTTGGATGGCGATAAACCTTGTCTAAAGACGGCTCAAAAAACTCTTCTTTTTCATCTGGTTGAGATGAAGTAATCAATTCAGATTTAATCACCCAAATACTGATGCCTTCATTACGACGGGTATAAACATCACGTGCATTTTGCAATGCAATTTCTTCATCTGGCGCACGTAAGCTACCGACATGACGGTGACTGAGGCCTTGTTTGCTGCGTACAAAAATTTCATACAGCGACCAATTGTTTTTATTTTCCATGCCTTTCATCCTTCCCTATTTCAAATCTTAATTAAATCTTGGCTTGCTTAAGCAACTTTTTGATCTTGCTTGGCTTGCTGTTTACGCGCATAGATTGCAGCAGAATCACGGACCCATTTACCGCCTTCCCATGCTTTGCGACGTGCATCAATACGTTCTTGATTACATGGCCCTTTACCCGCGATCACATCGAAGAACTCCGCCCAGTTAATTTCACCAAACTGATAATGACCGGTGCTTTCATCCAATTTTAAATCTGGATCAGGCACCGTTAATCCAAGCTGCCATACTTGAGAAACGGTGTTATCGACAAATTTCTGACGCAATTCATCATTGCTAAAGCGTTTCACTTTCCACGCAATACTCTGTGCACTGTTTGGTGAATTGTCATCATTTGGCCCAAACATCATCAAAGCTGGCCACCAAAAACGATTGACTGCATCTTGCGCCATTTGTTTTTGTGCTGCTGTGCCATTGGCAAGCACCATCATGGCTTCAAAACCTTGACGTTGATGGAAGCTTTCTTCTTTACAGATTCGCACCATGGCACGGGCATATGGGCCATAAGAGGTCCGGCACAGCGCCACCTGATTGACAATCGCAGCACCATCAACCAACCAGCCAATCGCTGCAACATCCGCCCAACTTAAGGTTGGATAGTTGAAAATCGACGAATACTTCATGCGACCCGCAATCAGTTTATCCATCATGTCATCACGGTCTGCACCCAAGGTTTCAGCTGCGCTGTATAAGTACAAACCATGTCCCGCTTCATCTTGAACTTTGGCCAATAACACGGCTTTACGTTTCAAGGTTGGGGCACGGGTAATCCAATTCCCTTCAGGCAACATCCCGACGACTTCCGAGTGCGCATGTTGTCCAATTTGACGAATTAATGTTTTACGGTAAGCCTCTGGCATCCAGTTTTTCGGCTCAATGGAAACATCCTGTTCAATAGCGCGATCGAAATCTTCCGCACGATTTGTCATTTTTCCCTCACTTATCCCAAGTGTCTATGCTTATAAATCTATACGATACACAGTTAAAATCAATATCTATTTTTAGGTATCATATTTATTTTCCAATCAAAATAATATAAGTTTATGATTTTGAACGTTTTTAAATTTAATATTTTTTTATATAAAACTTTAACCCAACAAATATGATTGACTTCCTCTGTATTTTTCTCCAAATTATGAAACAATATTTAATATATTTATTTAAAAACGTATCGTAAAAGGAGTTTTAGGATGCTTGTTACTGAAAACAAGGAATCGAATGCACAACACAGCGCTCAGCCCAGTGATCAAATCACCCGTTTAAGCTCATTGGTCTGTGGACAGGAATATTATGCTGATCAAGACTTAAGGACGGTCTATCACGCCATTACAGGCGAAGCAGTTTA
Source organism: Acinetobacter pullicarnis (assembly GCF_006352475.1). Taxonomy (NCBI): domain Bacteria; kingdom Pseudomonadati; phylum Pseudomonadota; class Gammaproteobacteria; order Moraxellales; family Moraxellaceae; genus Acinetobacter; species Acinetobacter pullicarnis. The sequence continues at coordinate 1,051,806 of NZ_VCMZ01000001.1, read as the reverse complement.
TCAAGTCAGCAGTTATGGAATCGACACCCAAGCCATTGTAAATTATGCAAAAACCAAAGGCGCAAGCATTGCACAGTGGACTTTCCATCAACGTGCCAATGCCTTAAAACAAGTTGCGCAATACTTATTGGAACGCAAGGAAGACTATTACACCTTGGCCAAAGCCACAGGCTGTACCCGCAAAGATGCATGGATTGATATTGAAGGCGGAATCGGGACCTTATTTGCCTATTCAAGCTTGGTTCGTCGTGAACTCAGTGATGAAACTGCATGGGTTGAAGATGCATGGTTGCCTTTGTCCAAGCAAGGTAACTTTGGCGCCAAGCATATTTTGACTCCAAAGCCGGGGGTTGCATTACATATTGATGCCTTTAACTTCCCGATCTGGGGCATGCTGGAAAAAATTGCACCCACCCTATTGGCAGGTGTGCCGTGTATTGTCAAACCTGCCACTGAAGGTGCGGAACTAACCCATGCTGTGGTCAAAGCCATTCATGCATCGGGCTTCCTCCCTGAAGGTTCACTGCAATTAATCTGCGGTCAAACCTATGATTTATTTGAACAACTTGGCCCACAAGACACCGTAACCTTCACAGGTTCTGCCTCGACTGGTCAAAAGCTACGTGCCCATCCCCACCTCAATCAATATTCAATTCCATTCACCATGGAAGCCGATTCAGTCAACAGCGCGATCCTCACCGAAGACGCCAGTGACGAAACCATTGATTTGTTTGTACGTGAAGTATTCCGTGAATTGAGCACCAAAGCGGGACAGAAATGTACTGCAATCCGCCGTGCCTTTGTGCCTACTGCACTGATCGATACCGTGCAAAGCCGCCTCATTGCCAAGCTTGATAAAATCGTGGTCGGTGACCCTGAACGCGAAGGCGTAACCATGGGTGCATTGGCCAGTGTCAAACAAAAACATGATGTCGCAGCACGAGTTGAGTTGCTCAGCCAAGAAGCACAAATTGTCTATGGCGGACACCTCAATGCAGGCAAAGCAATTGATGCTGCCCACCCAGAAAAAGGGGCCTTCTACCCACCAACGTTGTTGCGCTGTGATCAACCGAGTCAAGCACCGTTGTTACATCAAGTTGAAGCCTTTGGCCCAGTCTGCACACTGATGCCTTATGAAAATCTAGCTGAATTGTCTGACTTGGTTGCACGTGGCGAAGGTAGCTTGGTCGCGTCGATCGTACGCAATGTTGAGCAAAACATTGAAGCGCTGGTCAGTAAAATTGCCCCATGGCATGGTCGTTTGCACATCCTCGATCGTGACAGCGCCAAAGAAAGTACTGGACACGGTTCACCGCTGCCTTATTTGGTCCACGGTGGCCCTGGTCGTGCTGGTGGTGGTGAAGAACTCGGTGGCTTACGCGCAGTCAAACACTATATGCAACGAACTGCGATTCAAGGCTCGCCAAACGTAATGACCCAAGTAGGTCATAGCTGGACGGCAGGCGCACAGGTATTTGAAGACCGCGTTCATCCATTTAAAAAATCATTTGATGAATTGCGTATCGGTGAGCGTTTACTGACTGCCCGTCGTACCATTTCTGAAGCAGATGTGGTGAGCTTTGCAGGCCTCAGCGGTGATTTCTTCTACGCGCATATGGACAAAATTGCAGCAGCAGAATCCCTGTTTGGTGAACGTGTGGCACATGGTTACTTTGTGGTTTCAGCCGCAGCGGGGCTGTTTGTGGATGCCGCACAAGGCCCTGTAATTGCCAACTACGGTATGGACAACTTACGTTTTGTCGAGCCAGTAAAAATTGGCGACACCATTCAGGTCGAACTGACCTGTAAGCAAAAGACTCCGAAAATCTTACGTGACCCAACCCAAAAACCGCATGGCGTGGTGGTTTGGGACATCAAGGTGAAAAACCAACATCAAGAACTGGTCGCAACCTATGACATTTTAACCTTGGTTGAACGTGGCGAATAAACCCTCGTCTTCGATCTAAGCCCAAAACAGAAAAGGAATCCAAGAGATTCCTTTTTTGTTTTCTTGTTTTCTAGTTTTCTGGTCAAAGCACTGCAACGAGACTTTCTCAATGAAAGCCCCTCTCCACTTTGGGCATAGTTATCGACACAAATATTTAAGAAATATATGTAGTCGAAATATGTAATCTATTTGAGCTTAATACAAGGTATTTAAGTCCTCTTTAGATTTGGAATTTAGGGCTGAATGCAAATTTCATTGAATTTTCAGCCCCCCCCCAATCTCCCCTAGCCCCTCTTTTCCAAAGAGGGGAATTTCCATTGAATATCATACTGAGTTTGATACACAACGCTCCTCCCTTTGAAAAAGGGAGGTCGGGAGGGATTGTCTTGAAAAGCGAAGCAGTGGCACAAGACTGCGTAAGAATCCATCCTCATAATCGATACACAACCATTAAACCCTTTAAAAATTAATAATTTTGATTGACGAATAGCCTGCGACCTTTTACAGTGCGACAAGACGATACATCAATTAAAAATATATTAAAATTTGAGTATCATATTATTTCACTAATCATGACAGGAAGTTCAATGATGAATGATGAATCTTTAGCCGTGGCCAAAGTGGATGGGAATAACTTGGAACACGCCGCTCCAGAGCCTAGCAATCCACAAAATACCGCATCTACTCCAAACACACCGGAGCCACCGGCTTACACCAGCCGCTATCAATGGTATGTGGTGGTGATTTGTATGGTCGCCTACATCATGTCCTTCGTAGACCGCCAAATCTTATCCTTAATGATTGAACCGATTAAGCAAGACTTGATGCTCAGTGACACCCAATTCAGTTTATTACAAGGACTGGCTTTTTCTTTGTTCTATGCCTTTATGGGCGTACCAATTGCAGCATTAGCCGATAAAAAATCTCGAATTAAAATTATTGCCGTTGGCATCGCCTTTTGGAGTTTGGCGACTGCAGCCTGTGGTTTGAGTAAAAACTTTATTCAAATGTTCTTGGCCCGTCTCAGTGTGGGTGCAGGTGAAGCGGCACTCTCCCCTGCTTTTTACTCGATCGTGGCAGATTTATTTCCGAAAGAGAAAATTGGTCGTGCCTTGGGGGTATTTGCAATTGGTGCCTTTATCGGATCTGGCCTAGCGTTTCTGATTGGTGGTTATGTCATTGGTCTATTAAAAGATTTTGATAGCATCGTGCTTCCTGTAATTGGTCAAGTCAGAACTTGGCAATTGACCTTCTTTATCGTTGGTCTACCTGGTGTACTGTTGGCTTTAGCCATGATTTTGACCTTAAAAGAACCACATCGTAAGGGCTTAAAAGTCGGTGCGGATGGTCAAGTCATGAAAGCTTCATTCAAAAACTCTGTCGCTTTTATTCGCACCCATAGAAAAACGTTCTTCTGTCATTTCATTGGTTTTTCTTTTTATACCATGATGCTGTATTCACTTTTAGGCTGGGCACCCGCATTTTATATGCGCCACTTCGGTTTAACCGCCAGTGAAACAGGCTATGCCTTGGGCAGTATTATTCTCATCGCCAATACCTCAGGTGCATTATTCTGTGGTTGGCTGATCGACTTCTTCTCAAAACGTGGCTACAGTGATGCCGCCATGCGTGCTGGTATGATTGGTTGTGCCGCCCTAATCGTTCCAAGTGTGTTGTTTACCCAAGTCGATAATATCTATCTGTCTTTTGGCTTAATTTTTGTGGCGATGTTCTTCTCGACCTTCCCAATTCCTGCGTCTGCTGCTGCAACGCAAATCCTCACCCCCAATCAACTCCGTGCTCAAGTTTCAGCCAAGTTCTTGCTGATTTCAAATTTGATTGCCTTGGGTGTTGGTACTACGGCAGTGGCTTTAATTACCGATCGTTATTATGAAAATACCTTACTTGTGGGTAATTCAATTTCGATTGTAAATACCGTTGCAGGCATTATTGGCGTGTTCTTATTGTACAAGGGCTGTGGTTATTACCGCGAAAGTATCAATAAAGAAAAACTGCATGATTAAGGCTTAAAGCTTAAGTGCAAATCCCCCCCTAAACACCTTTAGTTTTAGGGGGATATTGCCAACCTTCGATCTCTATTGCTTTACCAGCTCTACCAATTCCAAACGTTGCACCCCGAATCATTGCTACACGATTTTTTCGTTATCGATCATTTTCATCTTTTAAACGGATGAGGTGATCTGTTCAGCTTGCATAGAGCGCTGTATCGCGGGGTCAACCACAGCGAATTTAACCCAGATAATTTTCTCTTAAAACTTGGCTTTAAATACGAAAGAGGCAAAATCTCGATCATCTAATACACTAAAATCGTTCGAGCCAAAAAAAGTGTTGTAGGCCAGTTCAGCTGTATATTTTTTTTGATAAGTTGCTGACAATCCTACTGCAACGCCCATTTGTCCTTCTTGAAAGTTTGGACCATAACCATGCACATCATGACGGAACATCAAACTTGGCGTGATCACCGTTGAAGGAACTAAGTCGTTATAACTCAATGCTGCATGCACACGATAGCCGAGAGACCAGTCGCTATAAAAACCCTTTCGATTACAGTAAAGCTCATTAATGCGATCAACTTCTTCATTGCTCAGGCTGCCCGATCCATAAGTCGTACATTGAAATTCGTGGGTTTCAGGATTATAAGCCCCTGTCGAGAGTTCACTCCGCCCAAAAGCCCCACTGCGACCAATACGATGATTGCCAATATTCGCAATATGATTGACCCCAAGTTCGGCATGTAAACTCATGCTTTCTGCACCGAGTACATTGCTAAAACGATCCGTTGCTGCAATCGAAAACTGAGTTACGGGTAAGCGCACATAGCCATTCACCAGCTCATTAAACCCAAGTTGTTGCTCCGGTGGGGTAAATGGTGTGTCATCAAATCGAACTTGCGAATAGACCATATCGGTACTGTTAAAATGCAAGGGCATATTTGGCTTATGATTTAACTCAGCAGAAATCATAGTGCTGCCGACTTTGCCACTCAAACTCATCCCATACATTTTAATGTCTTCGGGATAAACCGAAAAAATAGTCGCGGTATTAAAGTTCGCAGGCCCCGGTGCAGTCACGCTGGTGCCATCAAAATGCGAAAGGCGGCTGTGGTAGTTCGCAAAGTAAACACCCCATTCGGCATTGTTTAACCAAGGCAACGTCTGTTTTAACGCAATCCCATACTCACCACCATTTTTGGCTTTCTGGCTGGCCGTTCGTGGTAAAAAACTGTTGCGCTCTATGGCTGCATCGGATGAACCAGCGCCTGCAACCAACAGTGGACCGCAGTTCTCCGGGAAAATATCCGAAATCGCAAAGAAGGTGCCACAACCATCCAATACCGATGGTCTCGCTTTAAATTGATAAAAAGCTTCAACTTTTAACTTGTCATTAATACCCGCAGAAAATGAGAGCATCTCAACGGGAATGATTCTTTCCCGAACATCACCCCCCGGTCTATTCATTGCCGCAAAATCAAATGCACTGACCGAGTTAAGCCCATTTTGGAAAAACTGAGATTTGCCCCAATTTAGGCTGTGCTTCCCGAATTTAGCATTTAAAGTTTGCCCATTACTCAGCGCAAAATCCTTCCAAATATAGGCATCCCACAAATCAATCCCTTTAAATTTTGCCAGTCTTGGCCAAGCAGCATCATCAAATGTTTTTAAATCACCATTTCCAGTCTCATAAGCATGGTCATACCAATACTTGCTACTCAGTACCGCACCTTGCGCTACCCCATTTAATTTAATTTCGGTAAAACCTTTGATAATTTGTGAGATGCGATCATGTTTTGCAAAGTTCATCCGACCATCGTCACCATTCACATCAATGCCATTGCCAGATCGACCTATTTTGTCAGCATCCGGTTTAAACATTAATGCCGCGGACGGATCTTGCATACTCCAACTCGCACCTAAACTTAGGCTGGTATTGGTTTCCAGTTTCCAATCTGAATTCACCTCAAAACTGACGGCATGTCCTTTTGTCATTGCACAGACCAAGCCACATGCAACACTGAGGTGTTGCATGGTTTGTAAATTCAGTTTTGTGCTTTTGACCGTGGTTCCATTAACGTAAATCGCTTTATTGACCATACCAGCTCCATTTAGATATGATTTATTTGGCTCAAAAACCAGCCGTTTTATTTAAAAGCACAGCCATGAATCACTTCATGTGTTTGCTTTAAATATCCATATTTGTTGTTGTAACTTGCCGCTAAAAGAATTTTTTTATTGCATCTGTTCTAGCGTCGCATGATCTACAAAGATCAAAGGAAGCCGTGGTACACCCTGTACCCGCAGGCTTCGCAATACCGCTTTACATCACTTTTATTGTTTGAATAACCACGCTGTCCGCCACTTAGCTCAGCGCAATTCCAGCCTCGATCAAGCTTTGCGCTCAACCTTCAACTGAGGTTGCTCGCCCCTGATCCAGCTGATGAATAAACTGTTCAGCTTGCGGCCAAGGACCAAAACCAGCGGCAGGATTGAGATGCCCAACTTCCCCCAAGTTCACCAACTGGCTGCCCCAGGTATTTGCCATATCCGTCACTGCGGCTAAACTGGCTAAGGGGTCATTGGTACTGGCGACAACAATGCTTGGAAATGGCAAGATTTGATTGGGTAGAGGATCCCAACCTTCAAGTCGAAGCGTATCTGAGCTTGGATATTTTGCAGGCCAACGGATGTTTAAATCTGGTGGTGTCACCAGCAATGCACCTTGAATTGCATGCTGATGCTTGGTTGCCCAATGCACGGTCATTAACACACCAGCACTGTGTGCAACCAAAATAACCGGGCCTTCAATACTAGCCAATTGTGCTTGAATCGCAGCAACGCGTTGCGCACAATTGAGCTTGTTGGTTTGCACAGGCGGTACAGAACGCACCTTAACCAAACAAGCTTCAAGTATGGTTTGCCAATGTTCGGTCACGTGATCACGCAAGCCCGAAATAATAAGTACGGTTGCCTTGGTCTGTATTTTTTCCATCTCGATTCCTTCGAACTCACTCGCGAGTAAGTGCAACAAATGTTATAAATTTGATATCCACAATAGAGACTCGGCTAGTCAAATAATGTACATTCAATGCCACTCACTTATCATTTGATGACAGCCACTTTAAAAGCTTCGTTAAAGCAGCAAAATCCTCTCAAATCAGTGCAATAAGTTATAAAATCGAAAAATACCCAGTCATAGTTTTGTGATGTCGTGGGTTACGACTTCCCCAGACGTGGCAAGTTGGATATAAATAAGTTCTGACCAGGTAAGGTTAATTAAAAAATAAGGAGATGATGAGTGATTCCTCTAGCGCATAGAGCAGTGCTGACAAATTATTTGGACGTTACCCAACGATTGGACCTTAACGCATACCATTTACTGTCTAGTGTCGGTCTCAATCAATCGCAACTAAATGACAGCAAACAGCGCATCCCTGTAGACAAGGCGATTGCGTTATTGGAACAATCCGCGCAACTCAGTGGCTGCGAAATGTTCGGATTACAGATGGCAGAAAACCGCCAACTTTCCGATCTTGGTGAAATTAGTTTATTGCTCAATTATCAGCACACGTTGCGTGACGCACTGCAAACCATGATTCGTTATCGCAACGTTCTCAATAATGCCTTGGCGATTTATATCGAAGAGGATGGCAATACCGTGATTATTCGACAAGAAGTCGTCACCAATGCCTCGATGTATAGCCGCCAGTCGACAGAACTGGCGCTCGGGGTGATGCATCGTCTCTGTGCATCATTGTTGTTTCAAAAATGGCAACCATTAAGCATCCACTTTACCCACAGTGCACCGAATGACCTCTCTGTGCATCGTCGAGTTTTTGGTTGTTCATTAAAGTTTGGCAGTGAGTTTAATGGGATTGTCTGTACCGCAGCTGAACTTGATTCGGCCAATCCGCAAGCCAATACCGCCATGGCAGATCATGCCCAGCGCTATCTCGACCTCCTCCAAACCGAAAGCCCATCTTCGATTATTTTTGATATCCGTAAAAGCATCTACTTACTGCTGCCAATGGGCCGTGCCACCTTAGACCAAATCGCGCAAACACATGGCATTAATGTACGGACCCTACAACGTCGATTAGAAGCAGCACAGACCAGTTTTAGCGATTTAATTAATGATGTACGGCGCAACTTGGTGTTTCGTTATTTGAGAAATATCAATTATTCACTGAGTCATGTTTCTGATATTTTGGGTTACTCAACCCCAAGTTCGTTTACCCGTTGGTTTATCAATCAATTTGGAATCGCACCCACTGCGTGGCGCGATAGTAATAAAGCACTACTGGCCTAATTTCCCAAGACCTTGAGCTTAAATAGGCTTTGCTTTGTGTTGATGAATCTCCGTCAAAGCCCATTTTAAGCTGAGATCAAGCTCAGAAGAACCAGTGCATCAATAGCAATACCAGCAATACCAGAAATACGCTTTCGCCCAACATCAATAGAATCGGTTTGATCCCCACAGCAGCCAAGGCTTTTAACTGGGTTTTCATCCCCAAGGCACTAATCGCAATCACCAAACACCAGCGAGATAAATCGTTTAACCCAGCTTGAATCACCACCGGTACCCAGCCCGTACTGTTAATGCAGACACACACGATAAAACCAACCGCAAACATCGGCAATAACGGTGGACGTTTCCCCGTTGAACCCGCACCTTGCATCCGAGTAATCATTGCCGCACAAACAATCACGGGCAATAACATTGCAACACGCATTAGTTTGACCACGGTGGCAGTATCACCTGTTTCAGTCGACATGCTATACCCTGCACCCACGACCTGTGCCACATCATGAATGGTGGCACCTAAAAATACCCCAGCAGCAATCGGTGATAATTCAAGCCCATTGGCAATCATCGGATAGACAATCATGGCAATGGTTGAAAATGCGGACACCACAATGACGGTAAATAACGTCGCTTGCTCTTTTTGTTTATGACTTGGCAACGCGGCCGACAATGCCAACGCTGCCGAAGCGCCACAAATTGCAGTCGCCCCACCGGTCAACATGCCAAAGATTCCTTTAAAGCCCAACACTTTTGCCGCAGCCATCGAAACCAAAATGGTCACGACCACCGAGGTGATCACCAAGGCAGTCATCCCCCAACCAAGTGAGGCGATCTGCTCCAAGGTGATTCGCATCCCCAACAAGGCAATCCCAAAACGTAAGATGGTGCGTGAAGTAAACTCGATTCCGGCAGTACATTTGCTGTCTGTCGATAAAAAATTTAGTCCCATGCCGAGCAACAATGCAAATAACATCACGGGAGCACCATAATGCTCCGATAAAAAAGTGGCAGCAGCGGCAACGACCAAACTCACCAAAAAACCGGGGAGTAATTCGCCTATACGCTGACGCAAATTTATAAGCGTTGCATTATTCATGTCGCGCTCCAGCATCGATCACAATAAATACTTGCTCGCTCACCACTTCTACTGGATAAGTTGCAACTTTAAGCTGGGTAGAATTCAACAGATAACCACTGGCGACATCAAAACGTAAACCATGCGCACAACATTGGATGGAACGCCCCTGTAATTGGCCTGTGTATAGTGACGCGCCCTGATGTGGGCAGCTGTCATCAATCGCATAAAATTGCGTATCGATATTAAACAGGACAATCGTTTTATCGCCAATTTTCAGAAATGTACGCATACCCGACTTCGGCACTTTTTCTAATGGCACTTGAAAATGGCTGCTCATATTGACTGTCCTTGTGTTGCCAGTGCTTCAAGCATTGCGTGGTACAGTACATTGGCAGGCTGAGCACCTGCCATAGCCAAACGACCATCAAAAATAAAGTAAGGCACCCCATTTCCATTTGTATTTGCAGAAATAAAAGCGTCATCCAACGGGCTCAAAATATAGTGAAGCGCCTCACCAGAGAAACCACAAAATGCAGCAATCTTCAGGAGATCTGCACGATCGCCAATATTTTTGCCATGATGAAAATATGCGGCAAATAACTGTTCAAGCAGCATATCGCATTGCGCAGCCGTTCCAACGCTTAAGGCACGTTCAAATAAATGATGTACCTTTGCGGTATTTGGCATCCGCTGAATGCGATCAAAATTAATCTCAAGACCAACTGTATGTGCAGATTGACGAACTTGTTCCTGTCGCATCTGTACTGCGGTGATACTGCCTAATCTTTGTAGATAAAACGTCTTAAAAGCAACCCCATCAACGGGTATATCGGGTATTAACTGAACGCCACGCCAAACCAAGTTCACATCAACATTCGGATCATGCTGATGCAATTGTATGATGGCGGCCTGTAACTGACGCTTTCCAATCAAGCACCATGGGCAAATAAAGTCAAAAAACACCTCTATCTGTAGTTGACGGGTCATAATTTTTCATCCACGTTATGTTCAAATTTGTTCATCACACGATCCATTGGGCTGCTGCATATACCGCCCATTTAATTGCTCCACATCTGCTTGATAATGGCGTCTAGCGTAAAAGAACATGGCTGCAGCGGCGATGCTCATCAATGGCATGATTTGAAATGCAGCATGTAAACCGATCACATCAGACAATCGCCCAATCAGCATCGGTCCAAGCGCCAGCCCTAAAAAGTTATTGGCTAAGGTTAATGCGGCAAAAGCGGTACTATGCACCGCGTAATGGGTTAAATTGGCAACCATGGCAATGGTTGGCCCATTGGTCCCAATCACAATGAATGCTCCAAGGCAAATCATGATCAACTGCGCACGGCCTGCGGGTAAAGCAAAGGCAATCGAAAGCAAAACACAACTTCCAAGGCAAAAAGCAATGGCTAAACTGACTTTACGATCTGGACGAGTACGCCCAAGACGATCACAAAGTATGCCGCATAAAACCGCCCCAACGGCACTACACAGCACAATCACCGCGGCAACACCGCCAGCAGTATCCGTACTCATGCCGTAATAGCGGTTGAGATAACTCGGAATCCATACGATCACCGTACCCGCAACAAACAGTTGTAAGCCACTGGCAATATAGGTTGCAATGACAGAACGACTTGAATACAAAGTTTTCAGCGGTGACTTAATTTGAGCGAGCTTCTCTCCTGTCGGAGTCATTAAGTTGGGCGAAACAATTTTCTTTTCTTTGACAATCAGCGGATATAGCGTCGCCAAAACTAAGCCGAATAGCGCCATGCCACCGAAGGCCCAGCGCCAACCATAATGTTCGGCCAACATCCCACCTAATGCCATGCCAAGAAATGAGCCGACCATGCCACCGGCCATAAAAGCACTGGCAAGCGTTGCTCGCATCTCTTTAGGAAACACAGCCACGACCACAGCAATACCCACACTGCCATAAGCCGCCTCACCCACGCCCACCATAAAACGGGCAACAAACATTTGCTGATAACTTTCGGCAAGCGCACAGCCAAGCGTGGCTAGGCTCCACAACACCGCCATGATGGTTAAGCTTTTGACACGACCAAAACGGTCAGCCAATAATGACAAAGGTAAAGTCAGTAAACCGACCATTAAAGCCACAATGCCACTTAGTAAGCCGAGTTGACTATCACTGAGTACCCACTCGCTTTTAATTAAAGGAAATACTGCATTTAATACTTGCCGTGACATGTAATCTGAAAGCAGCAAACCAAATGTGAGGGCAAAAACCAGCCAAGCATAACGGCGAGAAATACCCATCGAGGTATCTACATTCATTCGCTGGGCAGTAGGCTGTTTGGCATTCATACGGACTCCTTGTATTTTTATCGTCGCAACTGCGCTCACCTTGTTCAGATCAGCCAACGACGCCTATGCGTTGTGTATGTATGGGCATCCATCGCCCGCCTTATATTTCTTATAATTTATATTGACTTAACGACGACTACATAAGCGTTTGGCAATGTAGTCATCGTCTTAGTTGACTCACTTCAGTCTAACTGCTGACTGACCTAGATCATTTACGTTGCGGTACACCTTTTTGCCCAGGCTGGCGATTTGGCGCCATGCCGTTGGCAAGTAAGGTTTCTTCGATGGTGTCGTACTGCACACCAATACGATAAATTTCACGCGCTTCTTTACCGGTTGCAATCTCACGACCTAACTCATGTGCGATGCGTACGGTTTGCTCAATTTGCTGTACAGATGAGAAACGCTTGCCTTGATGATCAATGATCGTATCTTCATTACCCACACGCGCATGCAGACCCATTGCCATAGAGATCGTATTGATTGGCAATACATTTTTCAGCAAAGATTCTGAGGTTAAGGTACAACCATCAGGTACACGATGAATAAAATTGAAGAAGTTAAATGGATTTGGACCATCAAAACCACCACCAATCCCGATCCAAGTCAAATTCAATGGGCCTTTATACAGGCCTTTACGTACCATACGCTCTAGCGTTTCAAGACCATGCATCCCGGTTAATTGGAAATGCGGTTGAATACCATTTTGGCATAGACGTTTAAGATGCTCTGTCAACCAGCCCGGACCTGCTGGCACAGTCATTTCAGCATAAGCGGCTTGAATGCCAGGATGTTCCAATGAGGTGCCAGCCAAATATTCAGGATAGAGTAACTCCATGATATTCATTTGAGTGGTATTTACGGCAACGGTAACTTGGTCTGGTTTTGGGGTTAATTCAGCCAACATATGTCGGGTATCATCACTTAGCCACAGTGCTGCTTCGCCTTCACTTTCAGGTGCAAATGAAATCGAACCACCCACCTGAATAATCATCTCAGGTACAGCTTCACGCACACCAGCAATCAATTCATTAAACTTAGATAGACGTTTAGAACCTTTACCATCTAGCTCACGGACGTGTAAATGCAAGACGGTCGCACCGGCTTCATAACACTCTACTGCTTTTTGAATTTGCTCATCCATCGTGACAGGAATGTCTTCTGGAAAGTCTTCTGGCATCCACTCTGGCCCATAAGGCGCAACGGTAATAACCACTTTATCCATATTTTCTGGGTGCAAAGAATCATCAAAGAATTGCATCGCTCTTTCCTTTATATTGACTTGAGTTGTTAATTAAATTGTTTGATTTAACCTAGCGTCTCAGTAGGTTGCATCACCAACAATGCCTGCTCGTTCCATTTTTCGATGGCAGGCGGGATAATCCATTACCGCATAATGCTGGGTACTGCGATTATCCCAAATCGCAATACTATTCGGCTTCCAGCTCCAACGGACTTGGAACTCTGGAATTTGCGCTTGGGTAATCAAATAACGTAATAGATCTGCTGCACCAGGATTGGCATCTTGCCCAAAACGTACGCGCTCTTTGGTATGGAAGTTACTAAAATGGGTCGCAAAGGAATTGACGAATAGAATTTTCTCGCCCGTTTCAGGATGGATACGCACCACTGGATGTTCAGCATCTGGAAACTTGGCCTTGAGTTCTAAGCGTTTTTCGATTGGCATTGCGGCACCAAAACTGGCTTCAATACTGTGATATGCACGCAAGTCAGCAATTTTGAGTTTGATTTCTTCAGGCAATTTGTCATACGCCAACACCATATTGGTCCACATGGTATCGCCACCAACCGTTGGGCATTCCACACAACGGAGGACCGCACCCATCGGTGGGATCTTGCGCCAGCTTGCATCGCTGTGCCACGCATTCTCATAACGGTCAATCGGACTATCAGGATCTTTATAGATCTGCACCAATCCGGGGTGATCAGGATGACTTCCCACAGCGGGATGATCTTCTAATGGCCCGAGACGTTCTGCAAATGCGACATGTTCGGCACGTGTCAACTGTTGATCACGTAAGAATAAAACCCGATGTTGCAGCAGTTGTGAGCGAATTTCAGCAAACAAATCATCATCATGAATCGCATCTGCCAAACGTACACCATGCAGCGCTGCACCAATATTGCAAGTTAACTGTTCAATTTGCATAAGAAGTCCCTTCAAATTACAAAGATTGATGATCCTATTGTTTTACGTGCTTCCAAATCACGATGGGCTTGTACAGCATCTTCTAAACGGTAGCGCTGATTAATTTCAATTTTGATTCGGCCACTGCTGACGTGATCAAATAATTCTTGTGCCAGTTCAGCTTTTTCCGCTGGATCAGCAATATAATCGGCCAAGGCTGGACGTGTGATATACAGCGAGCCTTTCATGGCCAACAACACGGGATCAAAAGCAGGAATCGGCCCAGAAGCAGTGCCCACGCAGACCAATAATCCACGGCGTTTTAATGCATCGAGTGAACCCATAAAGGTGTCTTTGCCAACGCTGTCAAACACCACATTGACGCCAACCCCGTTGGTTAATTCGCGAACGCGCTCAGCCACATTTTCATGACTGTAATTAATCACATGGTCACAACCATGCGCACGTGCAACAGCCGCCTTCTCTTCTGAAGAGGTGGTACCAATCACGGTCAAGCCCAGTAATTTGGCCCACTGTGAAACGATTAAACCCACACCACCTGCAGCGGCATGCAGTAAAATCGTATCGCCCGCTTTAAAGTCATAAATACGGCGCATTAAATAAGCCGCAGTTAAACCACGCATGGTCATTGCCGCAGCCGTTTCACATGAGATTGCATCAGGAAGTTTAATCAATGCATTCGCAACGATTAGACGCTCGCTACTATAAGCACCCAACGTATTTAAAAATCCGGTATATGTCACGCGATCACCGACCGCAAACTGAGTTACACCTTCACCAACTGCCTCAATCACACCAGATGCTTCAACGCCCATGCCATTTGGCACTGGAATTGGATAAGTTCCATTTCTAAAATAAGTATCTGCGTAATTCAAACCAACAGCGACATGGCGTAAGCGTACTTCTCCCGATCCAGGATTACCTACTTCCACATCTTCGTAGCGCAGCACTTCTGGAGTTCCTGCTTCATAGAAACGTATTGCTTTAGTCATCGTCATTTTCAAATCCATTTTCTAGTTTTTTACGCAATAACCAAAATTACAATACTTTATCGTTCGCCCCATGACTTAAGACGACGCGGACTTATCTTTTTACGACACGCGCTTTTTTCAGCTGTCTAAAGCTTACGGACGAGCATAACTTCCCGCATTCCACTGCTTCGTGGTGGAGCACCAAAGTGATCAGTCATTTATAAGTATTAGAATTCCAGCGCACAGTGGTGGAATTAGAAAAAAATCAAGCTGTCATAAAATTGAGTATTTGGCATACAAAACCACCCAACTGCGAAAGGAATAAGAGAAAGTAAATCTTTATTATTAATCGTTTTTTATGATCGAATTTCATCTTATTCTTCTTTATAATTAAACATAGGCAACAAAAAATAATGATGTTCAATTCCTACATATAAAAATAGACCTGAACTGGATTGCGTCACTTTTTCTATTGAATGAGCCGACTTTATAAAACAACCGAAAAGGATAATAAAGATGCAATGGGTCCAGCAGTTTTTAGATGAATTCCCAATAAATTCGACATTTGTTTTTTGGGGAATACTTATTTTATTGAGTAGCTCAGCATATGCTGGAAAGTATTTTTTTAAAAACCATCATACGAAAATCAATGACGATCAAGCCAAGATTGTACTCGGTGCAATTTTATCGTTATTAGGTTTACTGATCGGCTTTGTACTTTCAATTTCGATTGGTGGCTATAATGATCGGCAAAAAACAGAAGAAAATGAAATGATCGTGATTGGTACAGCGATGCAACGTACTCAGCTTTTGGCGCCAGATCAACAGGAAAATGCAGAAAATTTATTAGGTGAATATTTAGACGCTAGAATTGAGTTTTTTAAATCGCAAAATCAACTTGAAAACAAAAAATGGCGAATCATTTCAGTAGAGAAACAAAATAAACTATGGGAAATTGCAACGCTTGAAGCCAAAAAAACACCTAATCCTGTAATAACTTCGGTACTTACCGCATATAGTGATTTATATACTTCTCAAGAAAAAACAACCGTGAGTTGGCGTGATCAGATTCCCAATATCGTTTGGTATCTCCTTATTTTCTTTGCAATCGTTTCTAATTTCCTGATTGGGTACAATGCACGCAAAGAACAAGGCATGAACCTTTTAATTCTAATTTTACCTTTTCTAATTACTTTGGCACTATTTATTATTTATGAAATCGACATCCCAGGAAAAGGCGTAATTCATGTCACCCCTGATGATCTAGTCTCGCTAAAAGAAACGATAAACTATCAAATAAAAAGATAAACTTCACCGGAATTATTTAAAACAGCTTAGTGAGATTTATCTCTATTCACTAAGCTCTCGCGGTTAAATATTTTTAAGTATCCTTAGGAAGTGTGTTGAACATACTTTTCTTGTTTTCTGATCGATGATAATCCGTATTGCTATTTTAATGAGGAATGATTTCGGTTGTTGATTAATTATAGAAATATTTATTTAGCGTATTGCCAAACATCAGGGTCAACATAGCTTTCATCGATACGATAACCTTGAGCAATCGCATCCTTTTCCTCCGTTTCTCTTAACCTCTTATATCTTTCTAAATTACTTTTAAATTTTTGTTCTAATTGTTGAGCTGTCATTTCAGATGAATCTGAAATTAAATTTCGTTGATTATAACGAGCTGTTTGGAACGCATAACGAACCATATATTGCTCTCTACCATCTTTATTTTTTTCAGTTCGATTTAAGCTAATACCCAAAATAATGCCATTCGCATATAGACGATAACCGATTGAGTTCGTCGTAAGAGAATTTATTATTTTTTCCCATTCCTCATCATTAAATATATAACTCAGATCAATTACATCATGCCCTTCCATCAAATATCGAATATTGTCTTCCTTCGCTATTCTAGGATCATACCTGACAACATAGTTTTTCCATCCAGCCTGATTTAATCGTTTCATTAACTCGACATAACCTTGATAGGCTTGCTTAGGGCTAACAAACTCCTCCTTATTTAAGCCTGCATTTATAGAAAGTTTTTGAATACCATCATCCTTAGAAAAAGATGTCCCTAATACGGAAAAAACATGGTCAATCACCAAACTGTTTGTACTATTTTCAACTTTAATTTGACCTAAGTTAGGTGGCGTAAAATCCAACTCTCTAAAGTCTGCACCAGAAGGGTGGCTATCTGTACGACCTAGATTGTATTGAGCAAAATCCTTAAATCCCTGTTGACCAAAATGTAAAATATAAGGCTGTTGATTCATTGCGCTATTCTCTATGTTTTTTGTGTTTGGTTGACATGCAGAGAGTAGCCACCCAAAAATTAAAAGGATGATGAAATAAACAATACGATTAAATTTTTCCATCATTGCTGTCCTTGCCGGTTTTAAAGTCCGCCTTGCTATTGCCCCATCCTGCAATAATCTTCAGTTCTTTTTCTAAAAAAGAACGCCCTTTTTCGTCTAACATTAATTCATGATATTTTTCTGACGCTTTTTGAATCCACTCCCTACGACTATCATAATTTTCAACTTTAGTTTTTGCTAAAGGCTCGCTATAAACTGTTGTAGGTAACTGTTCCAACACCCCAGCATGGCGCCCTTCATATATTTTTTCCATGCCCTTCATGTTGTAAGCACTCGGTAAAATACGCTGTGATTTTCTTACAGGTTTAACTGCATCAACAAAATAATCACTTGAAAGCACTAAGGTACTATCGGGTAATCTTGTAACTCGTTGTACAGTCGCTTGCGCATCAACTTTCCAATCGTTCCAAACTAATTCTTGTAAAATATTTCGTTGCTCTTGTACTGCGATTGCTTTCAAGTGATCGAAAAGGTTTTGTTGTGAATCATCAAAATTTTCTTTCCTTGTTTTTCCTTTTCTTTTAAAAATAGCTTCAATTTTTAGTAAATATCCAAAAGCCTTTGTAATCTCTGGCGTACTTTGTAAATGTTTAATAATAGGTAAGCAATTTGACCAAGGTAAGTTGCTGACTTCTTCTTTAATGTGGGTGTATTTTGAAACATCACGTTGAGTTTGACATTGATTAAATGATGCTGATGACATGCTCCAAGCATAATGCCAAGGTGCAATATCCATAAATAACCATAAGTTCCCTTTAGCAAATGAATGTACAGGATCTCGAACGACGCTCAGTGGAACCCATTTATACCCCCATGCTGTAAGTCCGTGTTTAAAAATCGCTGCCACTGTTTTTGAAGCGAATGCACCGAAGCCCATCCAATAGTAGCGACCAACAAATTGTTTATTTCCATGATTTTCTTGTTCTAAATAGATGTTTGCATATACAGATGCAACTCTTCTCGCTCTCGCCTCATATCCTGGTTCTAATTTATATCGATTTTTTTTTGCATCTTTTAAATTAGAAACTCGTTTCATTGCCTCTTGTTGGTGTATTTCCCAAAAAGTTAAGCAATTACACTGTAAGTGTTTTACAGCTATTTTCTTCTGTATTTGTATTTCCTTCCCAATCTAATCCCCCCATGATTATTGATCTCCTTCATCTTCTTTTTCCAAAGAAATCCAATGTAAATCAACTTTTAAATTTTTCTCAGAATCTGTATTTACACGTTTTGAAAGACCTTTACGATCTGTAATTGCGATGAAACTTTGATCAGCATTCGAAATTTTATAACCAACATGAGACATTACTTCCCCCGAAGGTGAAAGCATTTGAAATTTTTCATTATATGATTCATAAGAAGGAAGCCCTCTTAAATTAACTCCCACTTCAACTGCTTTTTCAAACTTATGCTGTCCTGCTTTAAATATAACTTTTCCATTTGTTGTAATTATTATTCCTTGATTATTAATAACTATTTGTGATCCACCTGCCATAATTATTGCTCTTTTTGTGAAATTATTATTTTTTCAAAATACCACAAAACCACTAATTTTTGAACAATCTAATTATAACGATGATCCTCTCAATCCATTGGGGAGACTGCATTGTTATTGCAGCAGATAAACGCTCAATGATATGCAATATAGAAACAGGAACATTAAGACTTCATACCGATCAAGAACAAACAAAAATCCCGCAGGTTCAGACACAGCGGGATTTTTTATTTAGGCGATTTGAACCGATTTAAACAGCTTAGCGATAGACAATACCGCCATCGGTTAAAATCGATTGACCAGTAATATAGTCCGAATCTTCACTGGCGAGGAAGGCCACCAAAGCCGCGACATCTTCTGGGGTTTGTGCTCGACCTAAAGCAATGCCATCCACATATTTCTTGTAGGTTTCGCCCTCAGGTGCACCGGTGATTTCCGCAAAGCGTTTATCTATTTCCACCCACATATCGGTACCGACAATCCCCGGACAATAGCCATTTACGGTAATCCCGTGACTGGCATACTCTTTGGCAGCAGATTGGGTTAAGGCACGGACTGCAAATTTAGTCGCGGAATAAACACCTAACAAAGCAAAACCATCATGACCTGCAATTGAGCAAGCATTGATAATTTTACCCTTTTGCTTTCTTTCAATAAATTTCTTCGCTGCCGCTTGGATACCCCAAAGTACACCACCGACATTAATATCCATAATGCGGCGGAAAGCTTCTGGTTGCACTTCGCTAATCGCTTGCACTTGGGCAATACCCGCATTGTTGATGATGATATCAAAACCACCCAACTGTTGTTCTGTATGCGCAATCGCTTGGGTGATCTCATCTAGTTCAGCAATGTTGGCTATAAAGGTGGTCGCTTTGACACCCAAAGCTTCAACTTCGGCTTGCACCGCTGCAAGTTTGTCTTGGTTTAAATCGACCAAACCCAAATGCACGCCCTCTTGTGCCAAGCGCAATGCAATTCCACGACCAATACCCTGTGCGGCACCGGTAACTAACGCAACTTTCTGGTTTAGACCTCTAGGCATGTTGTACTCCGTGCTGCTGTTTTACAGTAAATTGTGTGCAGTGAATGATCTGCAATGAATCATGTCTCGTAAATCATCGAATTTTAGGGCGAAAGCACATCGAAATGCGCTCCGCTCAAAGAAACTTTAAATCAATGCTTAAACATGAATCGCACGTTGCATGGCTGCCAAAATTGACTCATGCATCGCTTCAGACAAAGTCGGGTGTGGGAAAATCACCTGAGATAAACTTTCATCGGTGGCTTCCAAGTATTTGGCAATCGCAAAGCCTTGAATGTGTTCAGTCACTTCATGACCGACCAAATGTGCCCCCAACAATTCACCCGTTTCGCTATTAATGATGGTTTTCACAAAACCTTCAGCTGCGCCCCGTGCTAAAGCTTTACCATTGGCCTGAAATGGGAATTTTCCAATACTCAAGTGATAGCCCGCTGCTTTGGCTTTTTGTTCAGTTAAACCAATACTGGCCACCTGTGGATGGGTGAAAATACAGCCCGGAATCTGAGTACGATCCAGTGCATGTACCGTTTTCACCCCTGCAATTTTTTCCACACAAAGCATGGCTTCATGACTGGCTTTATGTGCTAAACACGGTGCGCCAGCGACATCACCAATCGCATAAACACCCGCGACATTGGTTTTACACCACGGATCAATTTTGATGAAACCAGCTTCGGTTTCAATCCCCAAAGCATCTAAGCCAAGTTCAGCAAAATTGGCTTTCACTCCAACCGCAGACAGCACATGTTCAACCTGTATCGTTTCAATGCCTTTCGCAGTTTGAATCTCACAGCTGACTAAACCATTTTCAATCACAATCGAATTGAGTGCGGCTTCGGTCAGTACCCGCATACCACGCTGTTCGAATTGCTTCTGCATGTAGTTGGCAACTTCGAGGTCTTCGCTTGGCAAAATCTGCTTGGCAATATCCACCAAAGTGACTTGGCAGCCCAAGTCCTGATACAAACTGGCAAACTCACTGCCAATTGCGCCAGAACCGACTACCAACAAAGATTTTGGTAATCGTGTTGGGACCAAGGCCTGCTGATAGTTCCAGACATAGTGGCCATCGACCGGTAACTGCGGCAAATTGGCGGCTTTCGCACCGGTAGCCACAATAATATGTGCGGCAGTTATCTGCTGTGTTTGGCCGGCTGCATCGGTCAGTTCAAGTTGCCCTTTGGCCTTAAACTTGGCGGTTGCCGTAAAAACCGTGACCTGATTTTTTTTCAATAAGTGCGTGACGCCTTGCACCAGCTGTGCCGACACCTGTCGGCTGTGCTGCACCAAAGCATTCATATCAAAATTGACCTGATCGATTTGAAAACCAAAGCGCTGACTATTTTTCAACTGATGTGCCAGTTCTGCACCACTGAGCAAGGCTTTGGTTGGAATACAGCCCCAATTCAGGCAAATTCCACCTAAATGAGTCGATTCAACCACTGCCGTTTTCAGTCCCAATTGCGCTGCGCGGATGGCAGCCACATAACCGCCAGGTCCCGCACCGATCACGATAAGATCAAATTGTGTATCTGACATGCGCGTGCTCCTAAACCAAAATCAATGCAGGATTTTCAACAAACTGCTTAAAGCTGGCGAGGAATTTGGCACCCAAGGCACCATCAATTACACGGTGATCACAAGACAAGGTGGCGGTCATGATTTGCTGTACTTGTACTGCGCCATTCACCACCACTGCACGTTGCTCTGAAGCGCCCAAGGCTAAAATTGCACCTTGTGGCGGATTGATAATCGCATCAAATTGCTTCACCCCCAACATGCCCAAATTCGAGATACTGAAACTGCCGCCTTGGAATTCATCCGGTGCCAATTTGCCAGTTTTGGCACGTGTGGCCAAATCACGCATGTCATTGGAAATCTCAGCCATCGACTTGCGATTTGCTGCTTTGACAATTGGGGTAATTAAACCTGAATCAATCGCCACTGCAATCGAGATATCCGCTTGGTCGAACTGTAAAATTTGCTGATTTTCTTCATCAAATTGCACGTTTACTTGTGGCACTTTCATTAAAGCTGCCGCTGCTGCTTTAATGAGCATGTCATTGATCGACAGTTTAACCTGCGGCACGGTGCTATTAATTTGCCCACGTAATGCTTGCAGTGCTTCAACATTAATATCCGCAATCAGACGAAAATGCGGTGCATTGCGTTTCGCGGCCTGTAAGCGCGAAGCAATCGCTTTACGCATGCCGTTCATTGGCGTTGCAGTGACTTTCGCAGTTGCAACACTGTCTACAACGACTGCTGTAGCTGCTGCGGTGACTGCATGTTCACGTTGATAAACTGCTTCAACATCTTCTTTGCAGACCCGCCCACGTGAACCTGAACTGCGGCAGTCATTTAAGTTAATGCCCCATTCTTTGGCCAAACGACGGGCAACTGGGGTGGCCAATACATGTTGATCATCAGCATTGGATTTTTGTGCTTTGCCACTGGCCTGATGACGCACATCTGGCCACTGTCCGCCTGCAGCCTGTACTGCCGTTTGTAGATCGCTAACACTGATACGATTTTCACGCCCAGTGCCTTGAACTGCGGCAAGATTGAGATTGTGTTTTTCAGCCAATTGCTGGGCATGTGGCGTGGTAAACAAACCATGCTCAGCCTGATAACCTTGCAATGCTGCTGGGATTACATGATTTTGTGCAGAAACCTGTGCAGAGACTGGTTTTTTCACCGCAACGGGCGCGACTGCAACGGCGGTCACACTGGCAACGGCCGCTGCCGCAGCAGGTGCAACAGGTTCAGCCACTGGTGTGGTTGCCGACGTTGTTGCAGGCGCTGCTGCCGTGGTCTGACCCAAAGTCGCAGCAAACGCCTCGATCTCTGCATCAGAAACACTGCTGTCCGCACTGATCGCAATCAAGCCACCCACCAATAAGGTATCGCCCGCTTGCGCTAAAATTTTACGTAAAGTGCCATCAAATGGCGCTTCAAGTACATTGACGATTTTGGTGGTTTCAATTTCACAAATTTCATCGCCCTTGGCAAAGCTTTGCCCTTCGGCAATCAGCCATTGTGCGATGGTGCCTTCTTCCATGGACAATCCCCATTTTGGGATCTCCAATGTTTTAATTTCACTCATCCTAAGCCTCCAAGGTTTTACGCACAGCGAGCTCAATACGTGCAGCACTTGGTAACCATTCTTGCTCTAACACTGGCGAAAATGGCACTGGGGTATGCGGTGGTGTGACCAGCTCAATTGGTGCTTTCAAATAGTGGAAGCCTTTTTGTGCAATCAATGCTGCCACATCATGACCAAAACCACAGCGTGCTGCAGACTCATCCACAATCACCACACGACCTGTCGATGCCACCGATTCTAAAATGCCGTCTTCATCCAATGGCGAAATGGTCCGTGGATCGACCACTTCAACCGAGATGCCTTCTTTGGCCAATTTATCTGCAACTTCATTGGCGCGATGCACCATCAAACTGAGCGCAATAATGGTGATATCGGTGCCGTGACGGGTATAATTTGCAACACCAAATGGAATGGTATACGACTCATCTGGCACTTCGCCTTTGATGTCATACAACAGTTTATGTTCACAGAACACCACTGGATCGTCATCACGAATCGCTTGGGTGAGTAAGCCTTTGACATCATATGGGCTCGATGGCACCACAACTTTTAGACCTGGCACCGCAGCAAAAACGTTATACGGTGATTGCGAATGCTGTGCCGCTGCAGAGAAGCCTGCACCGATCATGCCGCGTACCACCATTGGCGCTTTGGCTTTACCACCGAACATATAACGGAATTTTGCCGCTTGGTTATAGAGCATGTCATGACACACGCCATAGAAATCCATAAACATCAAATCTGCCACCGGACGTAAACCGGTTGCCGCAGCACCTGCCGCCATCCCAATAATCGCAGACTCAGTAATTGGGGTATCGATTACCCGTGAGGTCCCAAATTCAGTCCATAAGCCTTTGGTCACACCCAATACACCACCAAAACCTTCGAGTTGGTTGTCATCGGTATTTTTACCGCCATGACCACCACGAACATCTTCACCCATCACCACAACGGTTGGATCACGGCGCATTTCAACTTCAATCGCTTCTTTAATCGCGTTTCTATAACTTTTTATAGGCATTGCTTTACTCTTCCTTTAGTAAGACACGTAAACGTCAGTCAATAATTGTGATACGGCTGGATATTCAGCAGCGCGTGCTTTGGCAACGGCATCATCGACATTGGCTTTCGATGCAACATCAATGGCATCGAGCTTGGCTTCATCAATTTGGCCTTTGACTTTTTCACGGAAAATTTTCAAAGGATCATGATTGGCTTTGACATCATCCAATTCTTCTTTAGAGCGAATTAACCCCGGATCACCTTCGAAGTGACCGTAAAAACGGTTGGTCACACTTTCAATTACACTTGGCCCTTCGCCATTGCGTGCACGTGCAATCGCACGTTGTGCTGCTTCATAAACAGCAAAGAAATCGGTGCCATCTACTTTTTCAGCCGGCATCCCAAATGCCGCTGCACGGCCTGCGATATCTTTACTGCCTACCGCGTAATCATGCGCAGTCCCTTCACCAAAACCATTGTTTTCAAAAACAAAGATAACGGGTAATTTCAATACCACCGCCATGTTCATGGCTTCAAAAGTTAAGCCTTGATTGGAACCACCATCACCAGTAAATGACAGGCCAACCCCACCCGTTTTTAAGGTTTTTGCGGTAAGTGCCGCACCGACTGCCAATGGGGGCCCACCACCAACAATCCCGTTGGCACCGAGCATGCCTTTGTCCAAATCGGCAATATGCATCGAGCCGCCTTTACCACGGCATAGCCCGGCATCTTTACCAAAGATTTCCAACATCATCCCATGAATATCACAGCCTTTGGCAATACAGTGACCATGACCACGATGGGTTGAAGTAATAAAATCTTGATCGGTTAAGTTTTCACAGACACCGACTGCAACCGCTTCTTCACCGCTATATAAATGAATAAAACCAGGAATATCACCGGTATTGTTCTCGTCGTGAAGTCGATCTTCAAACTCACGAATGTCGCGCATACGTTGATATGCTGCGAGCAATTGTGCTTCCGTTAATTGCATAAAATGCTCCTTTTTATATTTTAAACAAACTCAATATTCAGATTTAATCATTCAAGCTCAATCGCGAACCATGTATTAAAGCCGCCTATTTATATAAAAGCATTTCGATATAAATTAATATTAGACTAAAAACTTTTTATTATTTTTTTACAACAAAATCATATCAAAACAACGACTTAAAACCTCAAAATTATTTAATTATTTTTCATAGATATCAGATAGATAGAAAAACAAACCTTTAACCAACCCACATCTTATACACTGGATTATTTACATCAAGCTTTTTATTAACTTACTTTCTACTGGCTATATAAAATCAAACAAATAAATTTAAAGTAACCCTTTAAATTAACCCACATCAACATTTTAGATATTATTTAATAATCAAATAACTGGTATTTTAAATTAAATACCAAAATATGTTTGACATTATAAGCAAACAGCTTATTTTAGATTTAAATCATTTTTATTATTGTTTTATTATTATTTTGACCAAGAGTTTTTAAAATGGATTTGAAACGCGCTCCAGTGACTGGAACACCGGTTGGAACAAAATTACGTGGTGCTGAGAAATTGGCCCGTATTCCAATTAAAGTAATTCCCACACACGACACCCCAAGCAAACCCGAATGGATTCGTACCAAGATTAGTCATCCAGATGAAATTCAACGGATTCAACGTTTATTACGCCAACAGAAATTACATACCGTCTGTGAAGAAGCCGCCTGTCCCAATTTACCGCAATGCTTTGCAGGGGGGACTGCGACCTTTATGATTATGGGCGATATCTGTACCCGCCGCTGCCCATTCTGTGATGTGGCACATGGTCGCCCCAATGGTCTAGACCCCGATGAACCCCAAAATTTGGCCGAGACCGTGGCCAATCTCAACTTAAAGTATGTGGTGATCACTTCGGTCGATCGTGATGATTTAAAAGATGGTGGTGCACAGCATTTTGTCGATTGTATTCGTGCCATTCGTGAACGTAGCCCCAATACCTTAATTGAAATTTTAGTGCCTGACTTTCGTGGTCGGCTTGATCTGGCTTTAGAGATTTTAAGCCGCGAGCCACCCGATGTGTTTAATCACAATATTGAAACCGTGCCACGCCTGTATCGTGCGATGCGTCCCGGCTCTGACTATCAACATTCACTCGACTTGCTGAAACGTTTTAAAGATTATTGCCCTGATATTCCTACCAAATGCGGTCTGATGGTCGGTTTAGGTGAGATTGAAGCAGAAGTGATTGTATTACTGAATGATTTAAGTGATCACTTGGTTAACTACATCACTATCGGTCAGTACTTACAACCCTCCAAGTCACATGCCCCAATTCATCGCTTTGTGTCTTTGGCTGAGTTTGAACATTATCAACAGCATGGCCAACAACTGGGCTTTCGAAATATTTGGAGTGCACCGATGGTACGCTCAAGTTATTTTGCCGATCGACAATATTATGGTGAAGCTGTACCGAAACCTTTTTCACGTGATGAAC
The DNA here is from genome assembly GCF_006352475.1 of Acinetobacter pullicarnis. Taxonomy (NCBI): domain Bacteria; kingdom Pseudomonadati; phylum Pseudomonadota; class Gammaproteobacteria; order Moraxellales; family Moraxellaceae; genus Acinetobacter; species Acinetobacter pullicarnis. Next base: position 1,025,457 of record NZ_VCMZ01000001.1, on the reverse strand, counting down.
TCAGTAGCGTAAGCTAAAAAACAAGCACCGAACCAAGAATTAAAATTAATCCATATTTTTTATATGGATTAATGCCTTATAACTGTATTTAACCTTTGTATTCTTTACAATTCAGGCTAAAGTAAGTGAGATTACTCTTGCTGATGGTGCCCCAATAAAGTTGGGCATCTCGCAATCGTCCTCATGGCCTTAGCTGCAATAAATGGTATTTTATCTGCAATATTTTAAGGCCAAAGTTGTGTGACTCGACTGATCTGATCAATCTCATGATTCGTTGTGAGTCGCTGGTTTAATGGTCTTTGTTTTATGGATGAACAATGCTGGATATCAAGTGATGTTGAACTCAACAAAGGATGTTGAGCACTTTGAAATGCAGTATTCAAGATAAAGGAATATGCAATGAACCAAAGCAATAACAGTATAACCACCGCATTACAAACCACGCATTTAATTAATCCCAGTCATTTAGATGCAGCACCGATTTTGGCTTTAGATCGCAGTGAATCTCCTTCTTTATTTGATCGCTCTTTACCGCACTGTTATCAAGACCTCATAAAAATTGCCGAAGACTCTGGTATGGCAATTGGTGTAACCGATCACCAAGGCACCTTACTCTGGACGTGGAGCAGTCAACCGATGCGCTCTTCAGCAGAGCAAGTGCATTTTGTTGAAGGCGGTCATTGGTCTACCCAAGCAGTCGGCACCAATGCGATTGGACTGGCACTCAATCAACATGTCGCCAGTTGTGTTTTTTCACATGAAAACCACATGAACAGTGTGCGGGATTGGGTCTGTTATGCCGCGCCAATCTTAGATCCACAGTCAGGGCAATGTCATGGCATTCTCAATTTATCAACTAAATATCAGAAACATAACACCCTAGGACTGTTAGCTGTTGAGCGCTGCGCCGCATTGGTACAACGTGCGATTCAATTTGAACAACAGCATGTGCTGTATTTAAATGTCTTCGGTACCCCACGAGTTCAGTTCAATCACCAACGGCTCAATCTCAGCCATCGCCAAGTCGAAATCTTATGTATTTTGGCACTTTGTCCAGATGGGATTCACTTAAATGAATTGCACTATGCGCTGTATGGTGACCGTCAGGTTAGTGTCAATACGCTAAAAGCCGAACTGTCACAACTGCGTAGCCTGATGCCCGATTGTATTCAATCACGCCCCTACCAACTACGCTGTGAACTGCAATGTGATTTTCTCAATGCAGAACGTGCCTTAGATGCAGGCATGCTGGCCAGTACCTTTGCGCTGTATAAAGGCAGTTTTTTGGCCAAATCTGAAAGCCCATTTCTCAGTGCATGGCGTGACTGCTTCGATGCAAGGCTGAGTCACATGATTTATCAAATGCAAGAAGTCGACTTATTGTTCAAACTGATTAGTCGTATTCCCGACCGTATTGATGCCGCGCAGCGCTTATTAGAATTGCTGCCAGGCGACAGTCCACATCGGGAAAAATTACTAAAATTGTTGAATTAATCCGACCGTACCGGAGACACAAGTCAATCCCCATCCCTTGCAGGATGAGGTTTCATTTCAGTACCCACGCATTAATTACCAATAATATTTCACACTAACATTGGCTTCACGCGCTGCACCACGGAAAGTTCCGGCATAGTATTTACGGTCAAATAAATTACTGATGTTCAGTGCCACACGATATTGAGGTTGTTCATAGGCTATGGCCAGATCAGCCAAAGTTCGAGCATCATTCATAAATAGTTGACCCGATGACGTCCCCGGTGTTTTGCTTTTATAGCGTGCGCCCGCGCCAATCAAAAAACCCTCCAAAAAATCGGGGCGATAATCAATCCAGATATTGGCCATTTGCTCTGGGGTTTGGTAAGCCCTGCGCCCAATTTCTTCTGGCTTATTACTTTTGGTGGTTCGTGCATTGATGTGGGTATAACTGAGCATGAGGTTGACTTGCTCACTCACTTTTAACTTACTTTCTAGTTCATACCCTGTTGAGCGGACTTCTCCAGTTTGAATCTGTTTGGTTGGATGATCTGGATCTGCCGTTGCAACATTGGTTTGATAAATATCAAAGGCCGATGCGGTAATCAATAGATCACTGTCCTCAGGCTGATATTTAATTCCGATCTCATATTGCGTCCCTTCTTGCGGTTTAAATGCTGTGCCATCAGCCGTCATGCCCACTGCTGGATCAAACGATGTGGCATAACTTAAATACGGTGCAACCCCTGCATCAAACAGATACAACAGCCCAATACTGCCTGTGGTGGCATTGTTGTTAATTTTAGGTTGAGTGACACTGTCTTGCTTGGTTTTCGCCTGATCATGACGCAAACTGATATTTGCAACCCAATGATCGAGTTTCAATTGATTAATCGCATAGATCCCCATCTGGGTTACATCGGTGCGATTGGCTTCTAACTCAGGTACAGGAATATCTTGACCGTATACGGGATTGTAAATATCTAAATTCGGCACATCCCAACCAAAACCCAAACCACCACGCTCTTTATATTTTAAATAATCGACGCCCACGGATAAATTGTGCTTCAACTCCCCCCAATTCAATTCTTTTTCGCCCCGACTATCGACCGAGAAGGTTTTACCATTGGTTTTCTGCGCCAAATTCGCGCGAGTAATGCTACGTTTATCCTCAAGTAGTTTCTGCGCATAGATATGTTGATAATCAACATCGATTTCCGAATAGCGTAGATTTTGAATCAGCTTCCAACCATTCTCCATCTCATGTTGCAAGGCATAACCCAGTGACTTTGTATCCCGATTAAAACGGTCAAAGCTCGGATCACCAGCCGTTCGATCTATCGGCATTTCTTTGATTTCAGGATAAATATATAAACTTGGCCACCAGGTCAATGGGGTACCCCGTTCTTCAGAGTAATTCCCCAGTATCGTGAGTTGGGTCTGATCTGAAATATTCCATGTAAACGCAGGTGAAATTGAGAAACGGTCATCTCGAGCACCAATTAACTGAGCATCACTATTTCGTTGTGTCACATTTAAGCGGTAGAGAAACTGTTCAGCATCATCAATTGCACCACCAATATCCGCATTAAACTGTAGTCGTTCATAACGACCATAAGAAACACCCAATGCATTTACATGATCTGCTGTTGGCCGTTTAGAAATCACGTTGACGACACCACCGGGACGCGCTTGCCCATAGAGCACCGATGCTGGGCCTTTTAGTACTTCAACACTGTCTATTTCATCAATGTCATTGTTCCATGTGGCATAGGTGCCAGCCGATAACTGCTTCAAACCATCTTTATAATAGGCACCACCATCACTAAAGCCGCGAATAAATCCGCCCCCCGTCATCCGAATATCTGTTCCAGAAACATCCGTTGCAACCCCTGCGGTATAGGCCAGTGATTGTTCAATCGATTTTGGTGCCAGCACTTTGATTTGCTCAGCACCGACCACAGAGACTGAGCGCGGTGTCTCTAACAGCGACGCATCACCTTTGAATAGCTGGGCCGTCTTCACAATATAAGCGGGTGGCTGATCTGTATTTGCATTCACCACAATCGTTGGCAGTTGTGTTAGTGCTTGCGTAGTCGGATTTGCTGATGCTTCCTGATCATTTGCCACAGCCTGTTGCGGGTCAATCTTATTCGCTGCTACGCGCTTTTTAGCTACCAAGGTATATGCTTTCTGGCCTTTTTCAATTTGGTAAGGGCTATCTTCTAACAAGGCATTAAAGCCTTGTTCAATCCCATATTGCCCATTGAGTCCGGCGCTGCGAATACCCACTATTTTTTGATGGTCCGTACTAAGCGTGACCTTGGCTTGCAAGGCAAAGCTCAGCAATGCATCACTGAGTTGCCCTGCTGGAATCTTGTAGTCGCTGGTTGCATTTTCCGCATAGACGGTCGCACTGAACAGCACGCCACTGCCAATCAGCATCATGCTTAAATGCATCGATAAGGCGAGCGGCTTTAGTTTTCCCCAAGCATGGTGTTGCATTTTTATACCCCTTTATTTTGCAATCCTTATAAAGACGGATGAAAATGCAAAGTGCGCAAAGTTTTTTACGGTTTTTTAGAAATTTTGATATAAAAAGGAACGCTATTATTGAGTTTTAAATTCAATTCTTTGGCCAATATTTCTAAGGACTCATCCACCCGATCTAAAGGCAAGGTGGCTGTCAGTTTTAGACTGGCCAATGCAGTACGATCAAAACTTAATTTGCCATCATAATATAAAGCCAAAATATCTAAGATCTCGACCACAGACTCGCCATTGGCCACCAAAATATGCTGCTGCCATGCCTGCTCAAACAGTTGCGGGTTAATTGGGGTCGGATGATCTTCAACAAAACCTGCTGCATTGATTCGAATTTGTTGCCCAGCCTCCACCACAATTGGTGCTTGCGATTGCTGGGTACTTTGTACTTCAACCCGAGATTCCAACATGGTCAATACCGTTTGATCTACAGTATGGGTCACCATAAAGCGCGTACCTAATGCCTTAATTTGCACATGTTCAGTTTGAATAATAAATGGCCGTGCTGCATCTTTAGCCACATCAACTAAAATCGCCCCTTGCAGTAATTGCACCACGCGTTGTTGCGCATTGTATTGAAGGTTATAGGCACCTTTGCCCGCAATCTGAATTTGAGTGTGATCACTCAAGCGATGCTGTTGCCAAGATTGACTGCGGTTACGGGTATCGGCGGTCCAATAATCCAACGGTGCATATTGTAAGGCCCCCAAAATTCCAAAGCCTATGGCCAGCACCAGACTGAATAAGGTTTTTGTCGAAAGCTTTCTTGTTGAGCGCTGCTGCGTTGGGGTTAAGGCTTGCTGCAAAATGTGCTTCGGCACTTGAAGATTTGCATATTGCACAGTCAGTTGCTCAACCGATCCAATCAACTGCTGCAAACGCTGAATTGCTTCAGCATGCCGTGGATCTTGAGCCAACCATGTCTGATACGCTTTTAAGGTCTGCTCATCGGGCTGATCATCTAGGCGAACGATCCATTCTGCTGCCTGCGCGGCAATGCGCTGTGCCTGCTCAGCGGTCTTGTCGGATGAATGCAATTGCGACATATTAGGATGCCGTTAAAATCACATCGCAATGCTGCAATGCTTTGACTAAATCGAGTTGTACGGTACGATGTGAAATCCCAAGATCAGTTGCAATTTTTGTTTGTTGATGGCCATCTAAATAACGTGCTAAAAATACATTTCTTGCCCGTTCTGGCAAGCCATTCAGCATCAAAGCGATTCGGTCTAAGGTTTCTATTGCGAGTACAATCTGTTCTGGATCGGCCTCATCATAAGGTTGACTATTTAGCTGTAAATAATCCAAATACGCTTGCTCAATTACTTTTCTTCTTTTTTGATCGATGATGACCCGTGTTGCTGTTTTAATCAGAAATGATTTCGGTTGTTGAATATTTAAAACATTACCAGCACGCAAAATTTTCACAAAGGTATCTTGCACCACATCTTCAGCCTGCGCCACGCCCTCAACTCTTTTTAAGAGCCAATAATACAGCCAGGTATAGTGCGCTTGATAGAGCAGTGCAAATAGATGCTTTTCATCTGCATTCGCGTTGACTTGAGTGATATGGCTAGAAAGTATCAAAATAAAACTTCAATCACGATAATGAGAATCGTTACTATAATCAATTTTTTGGTTTATTTAATTTTATACAGCGTGAAGACAATTAGACGACTGCCAATTTACGGTCTATAAATCCTAGACGACAACATCAAATTTGGAAATTGAGGCCAGACGTAGTTTGACCTCAATCATCTAATTAATTAAATTTAATCACTGTAATCACTCGTCCATCAAATCGGCATATCAAGGTCATCAAACTCTTTTAAACCATCCCCTTGCTGACGTAAGCCTGCATAGTGCTTCAGACGTACCTCATCAATTTCACTGCTGCTGACGCCTTTTTTCCAATAGGCAAATGCATGCATATCCGCTTTTTCTAGACCATAATCATTTAAAAAATATTGACGTAATTGACGTGCTTGTTGACGTTCACAGGCGGCCCATACGGTAATCGCTTGAGATGGTGCCAAGGCTTTTGCGGCATCAATCAATGCATGCGGCTGCGTGGTTTCGATATCATCACTCTGTAAAAATAAATGGATTTTCACGCCATCCACTTCTGGCAATTCAGACAAAATATCCGCTTCAAAACTCTCCACAAAAACCGTAGCTTGTTGTCCCACTGGCCATTGTTGCAATAGGCTATAAAGCGCAGGAATAGCGGTATCATCGGCAAACATCAGCACCTGTTTTTGCTGCGCTGCATCCGCTTCACTATAATTTGGTAAATCGTGTGGACGCGGCCCTGTCAGGCTAATTTCACTGCCGATCTGCGCTTGATTCAACCAACGCATTGCAGGACTATCAGTGTGATGCTTGACAAAATCAACTTCAATTTCATTGCTTTGTGCATCATAACTACGCACTGTATAAACCCGTGAAATTGGTCGTTTCTCACCAGCTTCAACTTCTAGTCGAATCGCAAGATTTGGGCGCTGCCATGCCGTAGGATTGAATTGATTTAGCTTGGCTTTAACTCGAACAATACTTGGAAATGGCTGCGTGATTGCAGTCACCGTCATTTGGGTATGTTGCATGTCCTGCATATGATCATCTTGTTCTAACAAGTCAGTGTGATCTACATGGGCTTGAGTCAATGTATTCATTCTATTTTTTCCAATATTTAAAAAACATTTAAAACAGGCTTAAGCTTGTATTGCAGCGAGCTCAACTTTTTCATTTCGCATCATTTTTGGCAAGATCAACAAAATGCTAAGCAGCAACAGTGCTGCAATCCAATACGGCAATTCGTTTTGAGTATGGTATAAGGCCGTGGCAAACAACGGGGTGATCATCATCGCCAAGCCTTGTGCTGCAGAAATCAACCCGGATGCCGCCCCTTGTTCATGTGCGTCAACCCGATTTGCAGTGATAATATTAACCATCGGTAAAATCATGCCACCACCAACACCAATCAATACGGCACTGAAAACAAAGAGGAATAGACCGTGGGTCAGGGTTAAACTCAGCGTACCGACTGCCATAAACAGGATGCCAATGGCGAGGCAGCGGAAATGACGTTTGGGCTTTAACTTCGACAGTGCAATTTGCACAATAATGAGGGTCAAACCAACCGCACTTAAGGTCATGCCGGCAATCGATGCCCCTTGTTGTTGACTACTGAGTTGTAGATGATCGTAACTATAAAAACCGATACACATGTTAAAGGTCAAAATACAGTTCATGGCCAAGAACATCATCAATACGCTAAAACGTACCCGTGGATCGCTCATTTTTAAATTGACAGGCTTTGCACTGTCCTGTTGAATGATTCGCGGACTTTCTTTGACCTTAAACATCACCAAGCCTGAGGCGATCAGTGGGAGTACGGCAGCAAAATAAAATGGCAGACTTAAACTGGTATTGACCAGTACCCCACCAATAAATGGCCCGATAAACAGCGCTACACCAGCAACAGCACCCATGCCCGCCAAGTAGCCCGCACGTTGCTCCCCTTGATAATGATCTGCAATATAACCGACCACAATCGGGTTAATACCTGAGAAGAATGCAGCATTAACACAACGTAACAGCACCATGCCGACTAAAATCACCACGATACTCAGCGTATTTTGTAAGCTATACGCAATGAAGATTGCCCATAGAAAATAGCTCACAAAAAAACCTATCGTTAAAGGGAGAAAAACTTTTTTACGGCCCAGATGATCACTCTTTCTGCCCCAGAATTTGGCGGTGAGCATCCAAAGTAATCCCGATAAACTGACGATCAAGCCAGCATGCCATTCTTGTAAACCTTGGGTCCGTACCACAGGTCCAATGATCGGTAAGATCATCATAAATGACATCTGCAGCAGCATATAACTCAGAAAGAGCATTTTCATTTGGTTCATTGTTTCGTATTACTCTGGTGTAATGCATTGAATTCAAGCGTAATGACCAACGTGAAAATTAAACATACAGTCAAAACCCTAATACCATAATACGCACCAAAACCACAATTGCAAATGATAATTAATAGCATTAGTGGTTTTTAATCGAACTTCGCACAATTTTTAATGTTTAGATTATGGCTTTATGTTTTTAACAGTTCTAAAACCAACATGACTCATTGCAAGATCAGCCTCTTGCGCTTGGCGCGCGGTTGCTCTGTAGCGAGCACAGTAATTATCCGCACATAGATAAGAACCACCTTTGATGGTATAGAAATTAGCGTTTTTCTCTTTTTGCTGAGCAAGTTGTTGATGATTTCCATGATGATCATCATGGCTACCTTGAAAAGGACCGCTGGTATATTCCCAAACATTGCCGATGCTGTCGTACAACCCAAAAGGATTTGCAGCAAAACAACCGACTGGTGCAACATCTAAAAATCCATCTTCCACTGCATTGCGATACGGAAACTCACCCTGCCAAACATTGGCATTAATATGATTACCCTTATGGTTGGCAACCACATCTCGTTCCTGAGCAAAACCTTTCGCGGCATATTCCCATTGTTCTTCTGTAGGCAAATCACGGTCTAACCACGTGGCATAAGCAAGCGCATCTTTTAAGGTAATATAACGTACTGGCTCATTGGCTAGGATTTTTCGTTCGGCACCTTTGCCCCACGGATAGCGCCATGAAATACCTTTTTCAAGTGTCCACCACGCCAAATCTTTGCTCAGTTGCGTAGGCTGTACAAAAACAGCCGCTTCATTGTTTTTCTCCGCCTCAGTCACATAGCTGGTCGCCTGAACAAATTGCTCAAATTGTGCATTGGTCACTTCCGTCACATCCATATAAAAATCATCAACTTGGCGTTGACTGTTGATGAGAGACTTTTCTTCTGGATAGCCATTATTGTTACCCATTTCGAAAGCTCCACCCTGAACATGGATCATTCCTGCGGTATCTGATTTCATCCATTGCGGAGGTAAGCCTGAATATTGCTTACAGCTTGCTAAACTACCTAAATTTGCTTCTGCCAGCGCTGTAGATGGTGCAGAAGACTGTTTATCTTTGTCTGCTATTTGCTGATTCGCTGGCTGACAGGCTGCCAAACTCAGTATCAGGGGGAGAAATATTATTTTATTGTTTTGCATCATTCATCCTTTAAAATCACTTTTCTACTTATTGTTAGATTTCACCCCAAGCGAACACAGTGCCCATACAGCCACCATAATCAATCTGTCAGCTTAGGGTGATTTTAAAAGTAATGCCAGCTCATCACCTTATCTTTACAGCTTATGCCTTGTTTTTATGTATGGTTATTCCCTATTGAATTATGGATTGTAGAGACAGATAAATGTTTGATGCCATTGATGTATTAAAACAAAAATTAGATCAGCAGCATCCGCTTCCTCCTGCAATCGTTAAAAATCTACAAGAAGATCTGATCTTACGTTGGACCTATCATTCCAATGCGATTGAAGGTAATACCCTCACCTTACTCGAAACCAAGGTGGTGCTTGAAGGCATTACCGTTGGTGGTAAAGCATGACGTGAACATTTTGAAGCGATTAACCACCATGATGTGATTTATTACGTAGACGATATTATTCGCAAATAAGTGCCGTTCTCTGAATGGTAAATTCGGAATATCCATCAACTGATTTTATAAATATCGATGATGAAAATGCGGGACGTTATAGACAACAAAATGCATTGATCCCTGGTGCTTCTATAACGCCACCTGACCACACCTTATTAAATGACAAAATGGCGCAGTTTATCGATTGGTATACACATGAAGCCAATCAACTGCATCCGATTGAACGTGCTGCTAAAATTCATGCCGACTTTGTTGGCATTCACCGGATCTAGGATGATGCTCATGGATGGTCTTATATACAGCATGTCTCCCGTATAGCCAATTATATTCGTTTATTTTTAGCCAATAAAAAAGCCCTAAATCATTAAGATTTAAGGCTTTTTTACATCCAGTCAGACTGCACTGGATTAGGAATTTGGTGGAGATGGCGGGAGTTGAACCCGCGTCCGCCAACACTACACTCGAGAATACTACATGCTTAGATATCGTCAATTATTTTAACCCTTTGTGACCCGACGAACAGGGTACAAAGCGCGATCCTCTTAGTTTGGTATAAAGCCCCAAGGCTTGACTTTATACGGACTTGTGTGCGTGCGCTTCAGTCGGATTCACTAACCACAAGTATTCAGTGAGTCGGACAAGCTGCCCTTAGGCAGCTAGAGCGTAAGATTCGTCGTTTGCGACTAAAAAAATGCAAATTTGATTTACGAGAGGAAATGCGCTCTCGGCATGCATCTATAAGCTTCATCATCAGCGTCGAAGCCAAAAACATCCCCATATAGTACCCGTGCATCATAACAGATTTATTGAAAAATACGACACTTTTCCTCGCCAATCGCACAATTATTCGCTGCCGCATAGAAAATCGATTCGACTTGCCTGCCAAATACGCTAAAATCAGTCGTTTATCACTGCAAGAATAACAACATATGAGCTATCTACTTGCACTCGACCAAGGCACCACCTCTAGCCGAGCAATTATTTTTGATGAGCATGGCAAAGTCCATGCCACGGCGCAAAGAGAGATTCAAATAAAAACACCACATTCCGGTTGGGTGGAACAAGATGCACAGGAAATTTGGACCACGCAAATTTCAGTGGTTCAGCAGGCAATGGCTTCTGCACGTATATTAGCCAAAGATATCAAAGCAATGGGCCTAACCAATCAACGTGAAACCACGGTGATTTGGGATAGACAAACAGGACGCCCACTCGCCCCTGCCATTGTTTGGCAAGATCGTCGTGCCGCCACGTGGTGCAACCAGCTGATCGAGCAAAATCATCACGATAAAATTCATCAAAAAACAGGGCTTAAAGTTGACCCCTATTTTAGTGCTGGAAAATTAGTCTGGTTACTCGATAACATTGAAGGGCTACGTGCGCTAGCCGAACAAGGTCGTGTGGCTTTTGGCACCATCGATAGTTGGTTGATCTGGAATCTGACGCAAGGTGCCGAGCATGTAATTGAAATGAGCAATGCCTCACGCACCATGTTGATGAATTTAAAAACGCAGACTTGGGATGAAGAACTACTGCAACTTTTTAATATTCCAACGTCAGTTTTACCCAAAATTATCAGTTCAGACTGCTATATCAGTGATACAGCACCCGGCTTGTTGGGTGCAACCATTCCCATCACCGGTATTTTAGGCGATCAGCAAGCGGCGCTATTTGGGCAATCTTGCTTCGATGAAGGTACGGCCAAAAACACCTATGGCACAGGCTGTTTTATGCTGTTAAATACTGGTGCTGAAATCAAATACAGTCACAATCAATTGCTCAGCACACTGGCTTGGCAATGCCAACAGCAGCAACGCTATGCGCTTGAAGGCAGCGTGTTTATGGCGGGTGCCATTGTACAATGGCTACGTGATGGTCTAGGCATTATTAAACATAGCAATGAAGTTGAAGCTTTAGCCAATCAGGTCAAAAGTACAGAGGGCGTGGTTTTGGTGCCCGCCTTTACAGGATTGGGAGCGCCACATTGGGACAGCGAAGCACGTGCCCTGTTATGCGGCATGTCACGCGGAACCCATAAAGCGCATATTGCACGGGCAGCCTTGGAATCAATTGCTTTTCAAGTATCTGATGTTTTAACCGCGATGCAATCCGATATTGCCAAACCCTTAAAAGAGTTAAGAGTGGATGGTGGTGCCAGTGGCAATGATATGTTGATGCAGTTTCAAGCCGACTTACTCAATGTTCCGGTACTACGTCCTAAACTTTTGGAATCAACCGCATGGGGCGCAGCAGCCATGGCAGGTCTACGTATTGGCGTCTTTTCAAATTTAGATGAGATACGTCAGTCTTGGCAGCTTGACCGTGCCTTTGAACCACAAATGAATGAGGATCAACGCCAAGTCCGATTGGCAGAATGGTCATCGGCACTTAAACGCGCCAAGTCGGATGCTTAATTAAAACGCAAAAACATATTTCTTTGGTGGACGCGGGTTCAACTCCCGCCATCCCACCAAACGCACACCGTAACAGCATCTTTCTTACAGTTTAGTCGTTTAACCCAACTGCAAGAAAGATGCTGAAGATCAATGCATCTGATCCAAGCCAACCGTTCGTTTCGGTCTAGGGCAGAGCCAAATCAACAGGCTTGCAAATAAGAAGATCAATGCAAAGATTAAAAACACATGATTCACTGATAACGTTAAGGCTTCTCTATCGACCATTCCAGATATCGCTCCCAATGCCATTTCAGGACTCATACCACTGCCAACAAGCGCTTGTTGACTGTCCTGAATATGCATACTCGACACCATTTCACTACGTGCGACTTTGGCATGATCATCCCAAAAAGTGACTGCAATTGAAGCACCGATTGCCCCTGCCATGGTTCGCAAGAAATTCATCAATCCCGCTGCCGAGGCAATCTCCTCTGGTCGTACTGAGGCCAATGCCATATTGGTCAATGGGATAAAGAAAAATGGAACAGCAAAACCCTGAATAATCTGTGGCCAAGCCAAGGCCATAAAGTCAGCATTGCTGGTCCAGAAGGCCCGCATTAAGGTGACCCCTGACAATAGAATTAATCCGAAACAAGCCAAGGCACGCTGATCATATTTGCCCGAAAGTTTCGCAACGATGGGTGACATGGTCAGGCTACCGATGCCCATCGTCGCAGTGAGATAACCGGCCCAAGTTGCGGTATAACCTAAATTGATTTGCAGCCATTGTGGAATCAGTACAATACTGCCAAAGAAGGCACCGAAACCAAATGCCAAGGCAATGGTTGCTACGGTAAAACCTCGGTATTTAAAGATTTTAATATTTACCACGGGATGTTCTTCGGTCATCTCCCAAATGATAAACACCACAAACCCGATCAATGCAATAATCGCCAAACTGACAATTAGACCGCTGTTAAACCAATCATGATCATGTCCCAAATCTAGGATTAATTGCAGCGAACCAATCCAGATAATCAGTAAAGCCAACCCAATACTGTCTATTTTGAGTTTTTCAATTGCAGTTTCAGCTGGTTTAAGCAGACGCATTGCAGCCACGGCACAGAAGATACCGACAGGAATATTGATAAAGAAAATCCAGTGCCAAGAGAGATTATCACTGATGGTACCGCCCAAAATTGGTCCTAAAATTGGACCAACCACCGTGGTCATTGCCCAAAGCCCCATCGCCTGCCCATGCTTTTCCGGTGGGAAAATGCGCATCAACAACATTTGGCTGAGTGGCATGATTGGCCCACCGAATATGCCTTGACCAATACGGCAGATCACCAACATAGCTAAACCCGTAGAGAGCCCACACAATATCGAGAAAATCGTAAAGCCAAGTAAACAGGTACTAAAAACTCGAACTGCGCCAAAGCGTGCAGTGAGCCATCCAGTTAAAGGCACACAAATCGCCTCGGCGACTGCATAAGAGGTGATCACCCAAGTTCCTTGAGAACTTGAGACTGCTAAACTTCCAGTAATATGCGGCACAGAAACATTGGCGATGGTCATGTCGAGCACCACCATGAAATTTGCCAAGGCCAAAACAAAGGCCGCAAGCAGTAGTTTCCCGCCTTTTAGGTCGCCATAAATCGCTGTATTATTCATCAGCGTTTACTTCGAACGTGTATCGATCGTCGCATCCATCGACAATCCCACACGTAGTGGGTGTTGGGCTAATTCTTTGGCATCCAGTTGAATTCGTACGGGTAAGCGTTGCACCACTTTAATCCAGTTTCCTGTGGCATTCTGTGCGGGAATCAAAGCAAAGGCTGATCCTGTCCCGCCCGAAAAGCCGACAACGGTGCCATGATATTCAACATCTTTGCCATATAAATCAGAGGTAAGCGTGACTTTCTGCCCAACGCGCACTTGTTCCAACTGGCTCTCTTTAAAGTTGGCATCGACATACAATTGTGAGATTGGTACGATTAACATCAAAGCCGTACCTGGAGCAATGCGCTGCCCCACTTGAATATTACGTCTGGCAATTACGCCATCCAACGGCGCTTTAATTTCAGTACGTTGCAAATCAAGTTTGGCCTGATCAACTCGGGTTTGTGCCACCAATACATCGGGCGCTGTTGATTGATCTGCACCTTTAATCAAGGCTTCATTGGCTGCTAAATTACTTTGCGCAGCATGACGTTTAGATTCTGCTTGTGCCAAAACAGCTTTAGAGACATCAAGATTGGCCTTGGCTGTGTTCAATGCACTCTTGGCTGTGGCCAGTTCTTCTTTTGAAATCGCACCCGATGCATCCAGTTTCACCCGACGACTTAACTCGTCTTGGACCTGATCAACTTTAACCTGTGCCTGCGCCACTTGCGCTTTGGCACTATTAATGTCATCACTACTCACCAGAACTTGAGAAGTTAGTGAGCTACTATTGGCAAAGCTTTGAGTGTATTGACGTTTGGCTTTGGCCAGCTCTGCTTCGGCTTGCGCCAAACCAATTTGTGCATCACGTGGATCAATCAATGCTAACAGGTCACCCTTTTTCACTATTTGGGTATCACGGACTCTAACCTCAGCCACTTGCCCTGTGACCATCGAAGTGATTTCTGCAGTTTCAGCACCAACATAGGCATTGTCTGTGTTGACACTGCCAGCAAAAATGAAGCTATAAATTGCGTAAATGATCGCCATCACAATGATAATTACAGCAACGATAGTGAGAAGTTTTTTGCGCTTGGTTTTCATATTTGAATTATTATTGAGTGTTTCTACTTGATTTTGATCATCATTCACGTGTTGAGTACCTGTCATCGCCTATTCCTACTTTAGACTGCTCATATCCATCACTTCACCCTAAAGTCACACGATAAAATGACCATTATAAAAGAGTGAAATCGGCAGTATTTGCTTTAACGTATTGAAATGAGTAGTGCTTTATTCTAAAAAGAATGTCGCTTAAGTTTACAACCAAAAATCATTATATGAGAATAAAATCATGACGCACTGGTTTATTTTGAATAATCAGACCATTAAAACCAAGTCAAAAAAAAATCCATAAAAATGAATATTATGGATTTTTTAAACACTGCTTTGAAAAATCTAAACTAATAGACATGATTAATAGACATAGTTAATAGGCGTAGGATGCAATCGCGGTTGCAATCGCTTTGCCTTCGTCATTAAACATGGTCATACGCATGGTGCAGCCTTTACGCCCCATACGTAAAGTCTCAGCTTTAGCCACAAAATACTGACCACGACCAGGCGCCAAATAATCGACACGCATATCAACTGTCGCCAATCGAGAAACTTTTTTCAAAGTATCTGGCAACTCCTCTGGCGCAGCCTTTTGATATAACTCGGCCATTGCGACAATGCCGCCAATACTATCTAGCAATGTTGCAGCAACACCACCATGCAAAATTTGAAAGGCGATATTACCAATCAAAAAGGGTTGCATCTCGATATAACCTTCGATCTGCCCCTCAACAACACGCATCTGCATCGCATTATGGGAGAAATAAGGCGACGTATTAAAGGCGAGGGTTAATTGATTGAGGACGACATCCAGATCAGCTTTTGTACCGAGATGAAGATTGCCAGTCCATTTCTTTTGCGATTCACTCATAAAACACTCAAACTCTCTAAAGTGTGAAAAAACACCCGGCTTTCTCACAAAAAACTGATTTAGGGGGCTACAATACGGGCAAGTTTAAATACCGAACATCGAGATTGTTATGACTTATGCGTTTAATCGTCCCGCTTTTCCTGCCACTCGTATGCGTCGTATTCGTAAGAATGACCAACTCAGAGCAATGGTGAGAGAAACTCACCTCACAACAGATCATCTTATTTATCCGGTCTTCGTTTTACCGGGGCAAAATCAATGCCAAGATATTCCAAGTATGCCGAATGTCCAGCGTTTATCAGCAGATTTACTTTTGAAAAAAGCTGAAACGCTGATGGAACTTGGTGTATCTAAGTTGGCATTATTCCCCGTTACCCCTCAAGCGGACAAGAGTTTAACAGCTGAAGCCGCTTGGCGTGCAGATGGCCTCGTACAAAATACACTACGACTGCTTAAAAAAGAATTACCTGAGATGGTATTGATTACAGATGGTGCACTTGATCCCTATACCACACATGGTCAAGATGGCATCCTCGATGAAAGCGGTTATGTCCTCAACGATGAAACCGTTGACTGCTTAATTCAACAAGCCTTAAGTCATGCTGAAGCGGGTGCAGATGTATTCGCACCGAGTGATATGATGGATGGTCGGGTCGGTGCTGTACGTCAAGCCCTAGAAGCCAATGGCTTTATTGATACCAGTATCATGGCTTATTCTGCTAAATATGCATCTAATTTTTATGGTCCATTCCGTGATGCGGTTGGTTCAGCCAGCAACTTAAAAGGTGCCAATAAAAACACCTACCAAATGGATGTCGGCAACCGTGCCGAAGCCTTACATGAAATCGCACTCGATATTCAAGAAGGCGCGGACATGGTGATTGTCAAACCAGGCATGCCTTATTTAGACATCGTTCGTGAAGTCAAAGACACCTTTGGTATTCCAACCTTTGTCTACCAAGTCAGTGGTGAATACGCCATGTTGGCAGGCGCCATTCAAAATGGTTGGTTGTCTGAACAAGTGATTTTAGAGTCTCTACTTTGCTTCCGTCGTGCTGGCGCTGATGGGATCTGGACTTACTTTGCGGAAGATGCTGCACGCATGATCAATGCTGCACGCTAAACACCTACCTTCGATGTAATACACTTCAGGTGATGAATCCTAGGGTTCATCACGATCTGATTTATTCTCATCCATCTTTAAATTGAGTGCATGATGCATATCGCCATAATTGGAGCAGGCGTTAGTGGTCTGTTATCTGCTTTAGAACTTGTAGAACAGGGCTGTTCCGTCAGTATTTTTGATCAACAACACGCAAATCAATCAGCCTCATGGGCAGGTGGTGGTATTCTTTCGCCAATGTACCCGTGGCGCTACCCGACTGCTGTGAATCAACTGGCACAGTTTGGTAAAGAAGCTTACCAAGCGTGGAATCAGCAACTGGTTGAAACGACAGGCATTGACTTCCAAATACACCATACTGGCATGCTAATTTTTGATGAGGATGATTTTAAGCAAGGTCTTGCCTATAAAGACCGTTATCAAGAACCCATGCAACAATGTCACTCTGTGGCCAATACTCGTTTACAGCAACTCAATCCACGTGTCTCAAGTCAATTTAAACAAGCCATCTATTTCCCTGAACTGTCTAATATCCGCAATCCACGCTTACTCAAATCATTATTTTGCTATTTAGCACAACACCCTCGCGTGCAATTTCATCATCAGCAATCCATTCACGATTTTGTAATCAAAGCCGACCGCGTCCATGCTATTCGCAGCACCACAGGACAGACTTTTCAGGCAGATCAGTTTGTAATCACAACGGGGGCTTGGTCAGGGCATTGGTCAGAACAGCTGCAATTGGAAATCCCTGTGACACCTGTGCAAGGACAAATGTTGTTGTTTAAAACCCCAAAAAACTGGCTTCCTACCATGTGTATGCACCGGGTGATGTACTTGATCCCACGCCAAGATGGTCATGTGGTTTGTGGTTCTAGCGTTCAACATCGTGGTTTTGATACGACGCCCCAAGTCGAAGTCCGTGCCAGTATTTTAAAAGCCAGTATTGAAATGGTTCCAGAACTCGCTCAATTTCCGATTGTGCAACAATGGGCTGGTTTAAGGCCGGGTTCTCCAGATGGCATTCCGTACATCGGGAAAATGCCAGAACTTGATAATCTGTGGGCCAATTTTGGCCATTATCGCAATGGATTATGTATGGGGCCTGCATCAGCACAATTACTCAGACAGTTGATGTTAGCGCAAAAGACTGTGGTCGACCCTACCGCCTATTCAACATCTCGGTTGCAATCCAATGCATTCGCAATGACTCCGCTTTAAACACACGAACCATTCGATTTTAACCAACTGAATCATGCGCTTGAATTCACTTCAAGCTCAATCTACTCGCCTATTTCTGAGAGAACCTCATCAGAATATATTTTTGTAACAAGTAAATACATATAAAAACAAATACATACAAGTATTTAGGAAACATTTAAAAACATTATATTTTATAGCACCTTGAGGTCTAAAAAAAACCTGCTAGACTGAAATGGCTTGTACTGTTTGTTTAATATTAGAAACATAATAAAATAAGAGAAAATCATGCGAATTATTGAAATTGTTATCACCTTAGGAATGATGTTTATGATATTCACTTTAATACTTTACAGTCTGGGAGGGATGGTCAGATACTAAAATTAAAAATCAAACGCATAAACTCGAAAAGAAATATAAAATACGCTCATCAATATAAATTAACTTACTTTACACTGGGTCGGGATATTGATTTGATTTGGTGATGCATGGCGCATCGTATTCGACATTATTTGCAAACTCACTTGATGCTGATAAGCTCAATGGCGCAATAATGGCTTAACTTTTGGGTAGTAACTAAAAATAGACAATAGAATGTTGGGTCTAATCACATCTGTCGTGTACTTGCGTAGAATAAGATGAATTAATCCAATTGCTTGGAATATAACTTAGCGTTTTCGAGTTTCCATAATCGGTTGGTCTGTGTATCAAACGTTTGCCCAGTAGCACTGGACTCATTGTTATGAAATGACCAGCTTTGACCTTGATCCGTACTGATCAAATACATATCCTCAAAACGTAAATAACTTTCAGATACTTTCGAACCGACAATAACCAGCACACCATCTTTCCCTTGGTATAAATGCCCCAACATTAAGCGATCACCAAGCTCCACCAAATGCTGCTTTTTATCTTTAGATAGATAAATGAATTGAGCAGACTTTTTATTCGACTGTAAATTAAAATCAGAAAAATCGAATTTCTCTGTTAATAAATAAAGACCTTGCTCAGGCGCAGATTGGATCGCAGTAATATATACATCAGCAATGACAACAATTGGTTTTAACTGATTCATGTCCGTTAATGCTTCATTCCAAGGCAAAGCATAAACTTCATTCCTACTTTGCTTCGGATCGTATTTAAAACAAGATAGATAAAGCATTTTGGTTTTTTCATCTAGATAATAGGCATCAAAAGTCTTTACGATATTATTTGATATATCATCATCCGTTTCTGCTTTAAGTATCCACTGCTGAGGGATTACTATTTTCTTCCATGTTTCCCCAGCATCACTGCTACGCCAGAGTTCTCTATTCCCTCCAATTACATAACCATATTGCCCCGTTTGATCAAATAGAACCTGTATAATAGGTCTAGCTTTGGGCCAGTGGATTGGTTTAAAATTTAAGCCACTATCAACTGATTTAAACATTTTATAGATACGAGCATTGCCTAAAATTTTATCCACCGGAATCACACCCTGCTTGTGATAATCATTAAAAATCACACTGATATAAATTTTAGATAAATCCTGATTAGTCCACCAGCTACCTTTCTGTGCAAAGATACTAAATATAATTTCAGCTTTTTGATTTAAGTTGCCTTTAATCAGTCTTATTTGATCTCGATTTAACCATTCAGCAGTATCCTTCATCCATTCTTCTGCAAAACCTCGTCCAATTACTTCACCTTGAGTATTATATTGATCTGCCATTCTTAAAGGTTCACTATAAGATAGAAACATCAAACCTTTAGATTGATAAAGCCTTAAATCTCCACCTTGTAGATCAACCATATTTTCTGCAAAACTTGTATTTTCATCTGTCCATATCCCAAAGTACCCCTGCAAGGCCAATAAAATTGATAGGCATACGTAAATAAGTATTTTTTTGATTTTGCGTTAAGTCCTTTTTCTAATTATTTGACTAGCATCTGGCAAAGGTAAAAACCTTTATATTATTTTTATTTCTTACCATATTTTTCAGCATCATCTTTTTGAGCAAGATCGATTCGGTAGGTATAGTCTTTCCAACGCTCATTAAGTTGATTATTAGCTGGCTCAGTCGAAAAAATAGAATATTTATTTAAACTCATCATGGTTGGTTTATAAAATCCTAGCTTTTTAAGAATAGCTTCCAATTCGATGCTTTGCTCATCAAAACTTGCTCCAACTCTCCATCCTATAAGTAAAGATAGAGATAGAGTGAATACACAGAAATATACTGTGACTATATGTCTTAGAGATTCAAAACCACCAATAACCCCAAATAATAGAAATATAAATACCAATCCAACTAAGCAGATTAGTCCAAATGATTTAATACAAAAAACTCGATATCTATAACGACCTCTTTCTACTTGTTGACTGGTCCATATATAATTATTTTTAATATCAATAATTGCAGAGACATAGCCATAATCTGTTTTAAAGGGGTGTGCAATGACTTTGACCTGATCACCTTTTTTAAACACCACCTCAGGAAAACAACCTTTAAAAAGATGCGTCATCCCAGCATGATCAGTCAGTTCTATCGCAAACTCACTGACGTCGACCCCATCATCACTGGCAGCAATACCAGCTAAAGCAGCGCTGCCGAGTTGACCTAATAGTGTAGAACCTGCTGCAATTGCACTGGCATGCGATTGTCCTTGTGCATTCAAATTCTCTAAGATTTGACGGGTGATTAAGTCTGTAATCTCACCTTCAACAATAAATAGCTCTGCGGTAAACTCTTCTAGTATTTGATTGGCATTATTGAAAATCATTTTATTCACTTTTCAGTTATTATTTTAAATACTTTAAAAACTAATCCGTGTTAATTTTTTATTTCTTCCCATATTTTTCAGCATCATCTTTTAATAAAACTTGCGGTCTATATTTTTATCTATACGGTTAATCAATCTACATTATTCCTTATTTGTCACTTCTAAATACCAAATCGTTTCTCCCCATGTATTGTTCTTAATTTCAGGAAAAATGTCGCCTTGTTTAAAATAACGAGATTGCGATTCATTTGCTAGACTCCACCAATTGCCAGATTGAGTGCATTTCTGACCTACAAAGCCTTTCAATGCGCTTACGTTCATTGTTGCCAAGCTTCCTCCTTCATCGGCAATACGTTCAACTAATATCCATTTAGTCGGCTCTTTATGGTCATACTGTATTCCACCATATTCTGCATCTAGCCCAACCAATGCTTCTGATGCATCATGCCCTTTCAGCATAAACTGAGCACATGCATCAGCGATGATGGGGATATAGAAACCATCTTGTGGCACCGTTTCGTCTGTTTTTATAGAAATAGTAGGATGTTGACGATAAATCGGTAGAGATTCAGGAAGATTTAATTCACCTAAATAATCAGAATTATATTTTTCAGTTAAAAAAGTAATAGGCCAACTTCCAAAAATAGTGGCCTTTATATTTGTGGCTAATTTACTTGCTTTAGCTTGCCATTTATCAAATAAAGCCAAATTATCCTCATCCATCCAGTCAGGCCAGAAATCAATCCTTTGAGCCCTGAAATCTGTTAGAACATTGCCTGCATACTGTAAAGCAGAAAGATCTCCCTCTAACAGCCGCTGATAACCATAATTCAATGAATCCATTGTAGATCTGAAATTTGGTAAAACCATTTCCCCCCAAACCACATCAGATTGTTCAGATATATGTCGATCTCGATAATTATCGGGCAAATCCAATATAAACACATCAAGCGCACGTTCTGCGGCATCTAACATATTTTTAAATGCACCAACCAATTGCTTAAAATATTCAGCAGAACTGTAGCGTTCTAATAAATATATTTCTTGTGGTCTTATTTCAAAATTATTCATTATTTTTATTTCTTCCCATATTTTTCAGCATCATCCTTTTGAGCAAGATCGATGCGGTAGGTATAGTCTTTCCAACGCTCATTAAGTTGATTATTAGCTGGCTCAGTCGAAAAAATAGAATATTTATTTAAACTCATCATGGTTGGTTTATAAAACCCGAGCTTTTTAAGAATAGCTTCCAATTCGATACTTTGCTCATCAAAACTTGCACCTACCCGCCAACCTATAAATAAGGAGATTAAGATCCAAACTAAACTCGTTATTTGTATATGCATTTCGCTAAATAACATTTCATCAATAGAATTAGCATTAAGGAAATCAACAACAAATACGACAAACAATATAAAAAAACTGGACCAAACAATTAATTTCATACCAAATATTCGATATCTATAACGACCTCTTTCTACTTGTTGACTGGTCCACATATAATTATGTTTAATATCTATAATTGCTAAAACATAGCTATAATCAGTTTTAAAAGGGTGTGCAATGACTTTAACCTGATCACCTTTTTTAAATACGACTTCAGGAAAGCAACCTTTAAAAAGATGCTTCACCCCAGCATGATCTGTCAGTTCTATCGCAAACTCACTAACGTCGACCCCATAATCACTGGCAGCAATACCAGCTAAAGCAGCGCTGCCGAGTTGACCTAGCAATGCGGAACCTGCTGCAATTGCACTGGCATGCGATTGTCCTTTTGCATTCAAATTCTCTAAGGTTTGACGGGTGATTAAGTCGGTAATTTCCCCCTCCACAATAAATAGCTCTGCTATAAATTCTTCTAATATTTGATTGGCATTATTGAAAATCATTTTATTCACTTTTCAGTTATTATTTTAAATTCTTTAAAAACTAATCCGTGTTAATTTTTTATTTCTTACCATATTTTTCAGCATCATCTTTTTGAGCAAGATCGATACGGTAGGTATATTGCTCCCATCGATCTGGATATTTAATATCCTTTTCTTTATTTCTTTTTTTCACACTAAATATCGTGTAATCATTTAGGCTTATAACTGTTGGTTTATAAAACCCGAGCTTTTTTAGTATTCCTTCTAATTCAACACTTTGCTCATCAAAACTTGCTCCCACTCGCCAGCCAATGAATAAAAATATTATATTTAAAAACAATATTGGTATTAGCATTTCAATATCAAAAATAAACATTTGAGTAAAATATTCTCTATTAAAATAATCCATCACTAAAAAAACAAATAAAACAAATACCCCTCCCCCCCCCATTAATTTCATACCAAATATTCGATATCTATAACGACCTCTTTCTACTTGTTGACTGGTCCACATATAGTTATTTTTAATATCAATAATCGCAGAGACATAGCCATAATCTGTTTTAAAGGGGTGTGCAATGACTTTGACCTGATCACCTTTTTTAAACACCACCTCAGGAAAGCAACCTTTAAAAAAATGTTTAACTCCATTCGTATCTGTCAGTTCTATCGCAAACTCACTAACGTTGACCCCATCATCACTGGCAGCAATACCAACTAAGGCAGCGCTGCCAAGTTGACCTAACAGTGTAGAACCTACCGCGATTGCACTGGCATGCGATTGTCCTTTTGCATTCAAATTCTCTAAGGTTTGACGGGTGATTAAGTCAGTAATCTCACCTTCAACAATAAATAGCTCTGCGATAAACTCTTCTAATAATTTATTTATTTTATTAAAAACCATTTTTCTTACCTCTTAAGCTAATAATTTTTGAAAATCTTCTATTTCTTGTTTTTCAGACATAATTTGGTTACTTGCAACTTTTCTAAAAGTGCAGTATTCACACCAACGGCTTAATTGAGTCAAATTCATATAGATTAGAACGCCGATTTCGGTAATAGTGAGAATTAAACCAACCCCACTTAACCAAGCAATTCCTCTTAGCACCCCCATTCTAATTGCATCTTTAGTTAATATTGTTACTAACTGAGTAGCTCCTAAACGTGCAATTATGGGGCTTGTGCCGATACGGCTAACATAGTTTACAACTGGACCGATATACGTCAGTGTTGAAAGAACTCCCAAAAAGGCAGTAAAGCCTCCACTAATACTTCTCACTAAATAAATCTGTTCCAATTTTTTATTTGATTCTCCTACTTTATTTTCTTGTTCTTGTTTTTTGGAATAATCCAGCCATGCAGTAATACTTCCTGCGATGGTACTAAAACCTACGGCTGCGAACTTTATTGCACCACGTTGAATATTTGCTGCACCACGGGTTGAAGCAGCACCAGCTGCGGTATAACTACTTTGTGCTGCAACTTCTCTTACGCCTTTTGCAAGTCCATAGAAAATATCGAGACCAAATGCAAATAGGCCAGAAACAGAGGCAACCAATGCTGCAACTTGCTCTATACTTTTATATTTCCCTGATTCAAGTGCAGTAGTGAGGTTAATCACTTCCAATAAGACTAAGATGCCCGATGCTCGAACCTGATGATAGTTATTGGTGGCATCTTTCATATCCTTACCAATCACAGCCTCTATTTTTTTAGGAAGCTCCCCTTTTTTCACTATGGCATCATCAATTAATACATCTAAGGAATTCAACGTTGCTGCTTTGGCATTGGCTGCAACCTGAGGCCCTACACGTTGCCCAAATTCAGGACTCAATTTAATTGAACTGGGACCCTGTTTTTCAGGATCAAGACGATGTACCAACTCGTCAAACCTTAGCTTCTCAGCCAAATCTCCCATTTGTACAAAAAGTAACTTCTGTGAAATTGCTTTGACAAACACACGTTCTGCCTGTGTCCCCATACCTGCTCTAAATACAGCACGCGCAAAATTAGAGGTAAATAACATCACTCTTTTTTCTACACCCGTAAAAAGAATATTGCCTTTCAGTTTGGTGGGATTACCATTTTTATCAACGACAGTATGTACCCGTGCCCATTCATCCCATGCAGAATCGGTTTTCTTTAAAAAGTCGACTACACCTTTTAACGTCTTAATTCCGACAGCAGTCGTATCCGTAGCTTGACTAACAACTTGCTCATGCAGTGCTTTGGCTGCATCTTGATTACTGTATAAACCACGAATAAATAAATTTTTCCTTTCAAAGCTAGGTTTTTTTATCCAACTATCTAATTTATTTTCAGAGGCTGTTGCCCCCTCCATCCCAGACAGCAAAGAGGCAATATGCGCTTTAAAAGCACAACCATTTTTTAAATCTTTCGTGTCATAAATATCTAAAGCACTCAGTAGACTATCTGAATTAATCCAGTTTAAATGATCTTGAGCACGTTGATTTGCAACCTCCATTGCATTATCTAACTTGACCGCTACTTCCTTTTTGAAATCTGCTACCGCTTTAAGATCAACATTATCTTCAACAGTTTGAAAGTCTGCTTTTATGCCATTCTCTGAGTGCTTATTCATTACCGTAACTTGCTCAGTTCTTTTTTTCATTAATCGCGCATGATCTTCTATGGCAACTTGTCTACTACGCTGTAATTCCTTTACTTCATCTGCATCTCCACGTTTTTGTGCAGCTTGAATTTGCTTATCCATAATATCTATTTTTCGTTGATCCCGGCTGTCTAGATAAGGTCGTGTATCTGCATCAAGCTTTGCGTTATCTTTTAATCGATTTTCTAATTTTTGATTCAGTGAGCCTTTTAATGTATCTATCCGCTGTACTGCATCTAATTTTCGTTGATTACTCAGGCCACTTCGATCTTTTAATGCCAAGAACTCATCGACCGAAATATAAGCTTCGTTGCGATAATCATTTAAATTAACGCTAATTCCAATTGGGTCAAATAAGGCAATCCCTGCATATTCATTGGGTAAAGCATCAAACTGTTTCAGTGCTTGACTTATTCGATCACCAAAGCGATTAATATTAAAAATCGAAGACTTCAAGTTTGTATTATTTAAACAATGCGGTTGACTATGAGTTCCCCCTTTCCATGCAGCAATATCAATTTTTTGCCATATTCCCTTACTGGCAAATCCATTTGGATTATTTTCTAACTCTTTAATTTTATTTTGGGTCAGCTCAACATGCGAATAGAGAATATAAGTAGTTTTTTCTAAATCATTAGGATTGTTTGGAACCGTAATAACTGAGCCATTGAATTTATGATTGGCAGACTGACATGCAAATTCTGGCACAGTCACTGGCACTTCTTTGCCAATGGGAAACAGAGATAAATAACCAAGCGGTGTCACTTTATAAGCCCACCATTCTTTTTTCCCAGAACTTCGCAGGATTAACTGGTAAACATAGCCAGAATCCAACATTTCAACGACATATTTAGAATGTGTCAGGCTAATATTTTTAACTTTATCACCTAGATTTGCAGGCATGCTCGAAGCATTTTTCTGGGTAATCGCATATCTTAAGGGCAAAATATGAAAACCTTCACTTCGGCAAAATGTTGAGCATTTTTTTTGCTTTGTATTATTGTTTAAGTTGGTCGCTAATATCTTTTTCGATAAATCTGAAATGGTATTGTCAGGTGAGGAAATCTCTTTTAGTTTTTGTTCCTTTTCTAGTCTTTTGGTGAGACCACCAGTATTTTCGGGGTCATAATATTTTTTATTTAATTTATTTTTATCATTCATTTAAACACCCTTCTTCACTCAGAAGTTCATTTCTAATCGTGCCCCACCAATCTTCCGATACACCATTCATGGCAGCAGTAAAAGCTTCTGCGGCATCACGTTCAATCCAGTTTTGCGCTAAAACATCAATGATAGTTGGGTGCTGCATAAACTGTGGATGTATCGCAATGCTATACAACGCATAGGCAATGAGATCGATATTATTTTTGATTTGATATTTTTGATAGGCCGTTTGAATCGCTTTAAAAATATGGGTTGGTTCTATTGCCTCTTGCCTTAAACCTTCTAAATGAAAGCTTTGTTGATAGGCTAAATTACTTATTTCAATTAAATCTAAATCAATAGATTCACTTTGATTAATCAGTATGCTTTGAGCTTTAATATGCGGTTTATTCGCTTGATCTACTTGGTATTGACCACTCACATGATAAAATGCCCAATGCTCAAAGATATTCAATACCGACAACAACCGTGCATCATCTAAAATATGATTTAAGTAAATAAGTACTCTTGGATCAAACCATCTAAAAAAAACCGGTTGCCCCAGATCATTGAGGGCGATGGATTTAGTAACTTTATAGCCAAGTACATCAAGCGAATATTGGGATGCACCATAACCACAAACAAGATATCGATCATTATGTGTATTAAAATTTTGTTGAATACAAAAAATAAGATCACTTTTGATTTCTTCTAATTGATTAAGTTTCTCCAATCTTAAAATATAAATGAAACTCTTTTTACTGTGTTTAGCAACTGATAAATGATATGCCTCATCCTGATTCAAAGCTTGGATAAAGTCGGCTAAAAAACTTTCATCTAACGTGCTGTCTATCAATATAATAATATGTTGGAATTTTTTATAAACCCCAAGCATATCTTCCCAAATTTCTTTCTCGTCCAGTGGCCTATTCATTATTTTTTTAATGAGCATTTTTATAACTCCACTTTTGCTGAGCCATTCTGTGCCGCTTGGGTTTGTTTAGCAGAACAATCTGGCAAATCTATAGCTGGTGGGTTTACAGCAGCAGCGGACGTAAAAACATGCTGCCCCGCCTTACACAAAAAGGTCATATTGGTGGTAAAAAAAACGCCAGCATCATTTAGGCTGAGTTGTGAACCACCTGCCGTCAGCTGAATTTCTTTGGGGCTGCTAATCTCGATTCGATCTTCTGTTGAGGTGATTTTTATGCCTTGGCGGGCGATCAGATCCATGCCATCACCTTGGGCTTGAATTTCGACTTTGCCTTTGGCTGCCATCAATCGCGCGCCTTGTTGTGCAGCGAATAAACTAATTTTAGAACTGGCATGTGCGAGCAATGATTTTTGCGTACTTAAATTAATACTTTCTCCAGCACTGTGACTAATTTGCCCAGCGGAAGATAGATGTAGATCGGCTTGCGCACTCAAGGTCATGCTATCGGCTGAAGCCAAAATCATCACTGCTGATTTAAATTCTGCTGCTTTTTTAGGATCTTGTTGGGAAAGATGATCAATAAACCCTTTGAGTTGGTCTAGGGTTTCGAGGGGATCCGTTTGTTGATGCTTTGCTACTTCGCTGAGTGCTTTTGCGCTATTGAGATTACTTTCAAGCTGTTGCTTTGCGGTACTGGCCTCTAGATGTACCCCGCCCGCTTGATCTTGTGCATGGGTCGAGATGAGTAGCCCACGCCCCGCACGTAATGCCCCCCATTGGTCGGTTCTGAGTTCAAAACCATCACCACGACCATCACTTTCAGCTTGGTCTTTGGGATGGCTTAAGTTACCTAGATTAAGCTGGGTTGCACCATGACTGCTTTGCAATTGGCTGCTGATTTGTCCCGTGGTATCGTCAAAACGTAGTTGGCCAAAACCGCCACCACCGATTTCTTGCGAACGGATACCGCTGAGTTTATGCGTTGCAGGTAATTGACCTTTGACATCAAATTGCGTCGGTGAGCGCTGTGCTTCATGAATTCGTCCAAGCACAAACGGTCGGTCAATATTGCCGTCAAAGAAATCAATCACCACGATCTCGCCTACACGCGGTAAGAAGCGTGCGCCATAGCCCTCACCTGCCCATGGCGTTAATACATCGACCCAAGCCGAGTCGGTATCGTTGTCATTTGTGCCTGCACCACCATCGTGGCTATGATTTTCAGCACGGGCAAAGAGAAACCGAACTTTAATCCGCCCCCATTCATCAACATGGATGGTTTCACCAGTTGGACCGACCACGCGAGCACGTTGTGGATGGGCTGCGGGTCGATGTTGCAAAGGGTTATATTCGGGCGGCATGGCAATATTACGGCGCTGTAAAACCAAAGTATTGCCTTGACGTTCTGCATCATTGTTTAAAATTTTATCTTGCTCAACCTTAAGTAAACTCTGATTAAGCAGTTGTTTAAACAGCAGATCTAAATCTTTGGGGAGGTTGTTTTGGTTATAAAATGTTTTAGAGACGATCAGAAATTCTTTATCGGCACCTTCATGTGAATCTATTTCTGGATGTTCATTCAACTCAAACCAATAACCGACTTGCGCATCCCGCACCGTGGTTTGTGCAATAAACTGTTTCGACTGCGCATTATAATAATTGGATAAATTTTGATTGATACGTTCAACCTGACGATTCCCCGATGCTGTTGCCTGATCGGCACCGTTTAAATCTTGCATCCATGCCGGACTAAAATGCCATGCTTGCTCTAGAAAAAGACCATCATTATCAATATTTTCACTGTGCTTTTGTGTGCTCTGCACCTGACCTGCGCCAACATCATAATCGAGCACATCGGCCTGCCAACGCTGTACATGCACGGCTGTCGGTTGCAATGATCGTTGCGCAATTAAACTGCGCATACTGTCTTGCCGTTCAGTTGCACTACTCCGATGAAAGCGAATACTTCGACGTGCTAAGGCTTGGTATTGGCTATTGTCATCGATCAAGCGTAACTTCTGTGGCTGAATTGGGTCAGTCAGACGATCCACCATCAGTTGTGCTTCATCAATTAACCAACTGATCCCTTCTTGGCGCATTAAACGGGTTAAAAAGTCATAATCAGATTCGAGGTTCTGCATAATAAATGGACGCACATCATAATCTTGCGTCACCCCACTAAGATCAAGGCTTAAACTGGCTGCAAATAAGCTGTTATTTTGCTGCCACTCTTTAAACAAGGTTTCAATCACCTCGACCACTGACTTATTCATAAATACTCGGCTATTACGACGTTTCTGCCAAAGGGAAGTCGCATCTTCCACACTGAGTTTATAAATAGTGAGCGCGCCATCTGAAGCACCCGCTGCCGCTTCGGTGATGATGCCCGTACTTCGCAATAACTGCCCTAGATCGGAAATGATATCAACTGCAACTTGGCAGCCAATAAATTGTTTTAATTGAATATGCGCATTGTTTGCGAGACAAATCAGTTGTGCTTTAAAACCTTGATTTAAGCCATGTTGCCCATCAATGCGCTGCAAATAGACTTGCTGATTCAGGCTTGAATTGGAAAACTGGATATGGATGGCACGATTTTCAGTCGTTAAACCGAGTTGCGCGAGTACACTCGAAATTGTATTTAGCATTTTTATAATAACCAATTTATTGTATTTAATTGTTGAACTGGCAATCGCCAAACTTGTTTTTAATTTAGATTTTTTTAATTTTATTGCAGCTGTTATCGTTTTCTATAGCTTTTTATCGTAGGTGCTTTGTAGTAGAAACCACTTAAATTTACACATTAATTTATAGCATTCCCCCCTACCTGTGTACAGTTCAGTGCAATGCTATATTTATATTTTTACACAGCAAACGCTTCCTCTTTCTTTATAAACCGTACCAGAACAAATACATGCTAAGGCATCAAGCCATCAAAAGAATAAAAACGTAAGCTGTTATTTCTAGAATTTAACCAAACATTTTATTGGCCATACGTTGCGCTTGTTTACCATGGAACCAATAGGTGATCAGAAAGAATGTCACGGCATAAACCAGTGCCATCGCCAAAATAATCATTAAAAATTGTTGGTTTTGAATATATATAAGAAAGTCTTGCCAAATTTGTGGATCTTGCTGAGCAAAAACATAAAGGCCAAGCACCACGCCAATTATATTAAATAAAGCTAAAACAAAGGTATATCCGAAAGCTAAGCGTAATCTTTCAGGCTGCGTCGGTGCACGGCCTTGTTGCTTTAAAAAAATGTAAAGTACTGTGATCATCGCAATTATATAAGGTACGGCAATAAACCCTTGTGCAATCGCATTCGGAATCATCGGAGCAATCATTCCACTCACGATGGTGAAAATTAAACAACACAGAAAAAAGTAGAGATAATATTTACTTAGCGCAAGCATAGCTGCTACCTATGGTTAAAGTTTCACTATTATAGAAAAAAATTGAACTTTTTAAAAATTATTGTCAACCAATCTTAAATAGACGTCGTTATAGATGTATAAGGTCAGCAGCAACCGTGTTTATTTGCATCGGCATCCGCAAATAATATCGGTGACCTTCTTTTTTCGAATTAGAAAAATAATGCATGCTTCGCGTCTAGATTGGCTAAACAAGCTAGGCTAATTTCACGAAGCACTTTGGCCGGCGATTTTCTCATCACTCGAATCGTCGGCTTTTATTTGTCTGCAGTTTCTATCGCTCAATCGTAAAGCCATGATCTCTACGCTTCACGTTTAAACATTAAAAATACTTTAGGGCTGCTCATCTTACAACAGCGACAGCTCAAGCCACGAAGTACATCACCCCATATTCAGCTCTCAAAAGCCCAATGCTTGGTTACTACATTTCGCCCCCCCTGTGTACATCCATAGTCTTCTATTCACTTTTTTCTAAAAAAATATCTAAGATTATTTTTATAAATAAAACTTGCTCAATATAGTGTCATTATGACACTATATGTTTATTGGCAATAAGCCACTATAAGAGAGCACAATCATGCCCATTCAAATACAAGATCAGTATGCACAGACCATCGCGGTAAAGTTCTCTCAATTTTCTGGCGGAGAGCGACATGTGCAAGTTGCTGCATCGACCCTACAAGGCTTAACTGGCACAGTAAAAATACGTGCGAACCTCCAGCAAAGTTCAGACTGGTTTGATTATTTATTATTAGAAAATGTCCTGCTCGCACAAGGCCTCAACATTGAGCTTGAAATTCCATATTTCCCTTATGCACGCCAAGATCGTCATTGTGCACTCGGACAGGCCTTTTCATTGGAAATGATCACCAAATTACTTAACCTCAACACCGCACCATCTGCGCAACAACGCAAAACAATAATGGTGTGGGATGCGCACAGTGCAGTCACCTGTAACTTACTCAAACAGAACACCCAGTTTAGTGCAGTCATCAACCTCAGTGCTGCAGAAATAATGCAACAAAGTCAGGCATTAAGCCAAATCTTATGCGCTGAAAATAGCGTACTAATTTGCCCAGATGCCGGTGCAGTAACCCGCACCCAAGCGATTGCACAGGCCATGAATGCACAACGCTTCAATCCTCTAGAGATCGTTTATTGTGAGAAACAGCGTGATCCACTCACTGGAAAGATTGTACGAACCCACGTCAATACCACCGATATGACCGGCTTAACCGCCATCATCAGTGATGATATTTGTGATGGTGGTGCAACCTTCATTGCCATTGCACAGCAGTTACGCAACTTAAATTGCAAACAGATCATTTTGTATGTCACTCACGGTATTTTTAGCCGTGGCCTATCGGTTTTTGATGGCTTAATCGATCAAATTTTCTGTAGCGATAGCATTGCGAAAACAGCGACATCGCCCCTGACGACTAGCCTGAATATTATTCCAGTTCATTCAAATGCAGGAGTATCCGCATGAGCCTTAAAATCAATCCCTTACATGCGATCGACTTCTATAAAGCAGACCACAGACGTCAATATCCGGTCGGCACCGAATATGTATATGCCAATTTCACCCCACGTTCTTCACGTTTGGCAAAAATGCTGCCTGACTTTGACGACAAACTGGTCTTTTTTGGCCTACAAGGCTTTATCCAACATTTTTTGATTGAAACCTGGAATGAAGGATTTTTTCAGCAAGATAAACATAAAGTCGTCGCGGCCTATAAACGTCGTATGGACAATGCATTAGGAATTGATGCTATTCCTGTTGATCACATTGAAGCATTGCATGACTTAGGCTATTTACCATTAAAAATTAAAGCCTTGCCAGAAGGCAGTCGAGTCAATATGCGGGTACCCTTGTTAACCGTGGTCAATACCTTGCCTGAGTTTTTTTGGTTGACCAATTATATTGAAACGGTGCTCAGTGCTGAACTTTGGAAGCCTTGTACCACAGCAACCATTGCCTATGAATACAAACGTTTACTCACACAATATGCGCTTAAAACGGGTGCAGATTTGGCTTTTGTCCCCGTACAAGCACATGATTTTAGTAGTCGTGGCATGAGTGGTATTTATGATGCAGCCCAAGCCAGTGCTGGTCACCTCACCAGTTTTATTGGCACTGATGCGATCTTAGCCATTGATTATATGGAAGAATACTATCAAGCAGCGGATGTGGTTGGGGTGTCTGTACCTGCCACTGAACACAGCGTGATGTGTATGGGAACTGAAGACGATGAACTAACGACTTTTAGACGTTTAATTTGTGACTTGTATCCAAGTGGCATCGTCAGCATCGTTTCCGATACTTGGGATTTCTGGCGCGTGATCACCGAGTTTAGCGTTGCGTTAAAAGCGGAAATCCTCGCACGTACCCCCAATGCGATGGGGCTTGCCAAATTGGTTTTTCGTCCAGATTCTGGCGATCCAGTTAAGATTATTTGTGGTGATCCTGAAGCGGCTGTTGCTAGTCCGGCATATAAAGGTGCTGTCGAATGTTTATGGGAGATTTTTGGCGGAACAACGACAACCCTAGGCTATAAAGTACTCAATGAACGAGTGGGCTTAATTTATGGTGATTCGATTACCTTACAACGTGCCCAAGCGATTTTGATCGGACTTGAAGCCAAAGGCTTTGCCTCAAGCAACCTGGTCTTTGGGATTGGCAGTTATACCTATAACTATTTGACTCGTGACACTTTTGGTTTTGCAGTCAAAGCCACTTGGGGCCAAGTCAATGGCAGTGCCCGTGAGCTGTTTAAAGACCCAATCACCGACAGTGGCATTAAAAAATCAGCCAAAGGTTTATTGCGTGTTGAGCAGTCCGTCGCTGGATTTGAACTGTTTGATCAGCAAACGGCAGTACAAGAGCAACAAGGGGAGCTAAAAACAGTATTTGAAAATGGTCAGTTCCTGCAGCAATGTAATTTAGCGCAGATTCGCAATAGATTAGAACTGGCTTTAGCAGCAGCGACTGTAACGACTTAGACTGTTTACCAATTGCCCATCATGCCTTGAGGTCGGTACAATGCCCATACCGACCCTCTTTACTTATTTATACTGAGTCTTTGCCATGAGCGCTTGCAGTGAACAAGAATACCTAGCCAACTATCAAGCCAATCGCTATCCAACACCGCTGCTCACGGTAGATATGGCGATTTTCTCGATCAAAGAAAGCCAATTGCAGGTCTTGCTCATTCAACGTTCCAATTTTCCTGCCAAAGGGCAATGGGCGCTACCAGGTGGCTTTGTCGATTTGACCCAAGATGCCGACCTGCTGGCCTCGGCAAAACGTAAATTGATTGAAAAAACAGGAATTAAAACCCCCTATTTAGAACAAGTGGCGAGTGTCGGCAATGCCAAGCGTGATCCGCGGGACTGGTCGGTCACCGTCGTTTATTTTGCCTTGATCGATTTCAATGCAATCGCCTCGCAATTGAGCGCGACAGAACAAAGCCAATGGGTCCCTGTACATGAGGCACTACAACATGAGTTGGCCTTTGACCATCGTCATTTATTGACACTGGCCAGCGAACGTCTCCGTAGTCGCACCCGCTATACGGCGCTGCCAATCAGCTTAATGCCCCCGCTGTTTACCCTGACCGAGTTACAGCAAATTTATGAAATCATTTTGGGGCAAAGCTTAGAAAAAAAATCATTTAGACGGCGAATGCTAGATGCAGGTGTGGTTGACGAGACCGATCAAAGTAAAATTGCTGGCAAGCGTCCAGCCCAGTTATATCGTTATGCTTTAGCGGACTACGCTTTTCAGTTCCCACGCATATTAGAATACCCAAGAAGCAACAACGATGCGCAAAGCCTTTGATCTCACCGCATCAGCTCAAGCTTAATCACTTGGATGGATTTAAAGCCATCCGCTGCGTAACTGCATAGCGCAATTTATGCTACCTTATCCTTTTCCGCTTTTTAAGCTTGTGGTAAATCAATGACTGTACGCTTTTTTCATACTTCAGACTGGCACTTGGGACAGTACTTTTATCACCATTCACGCCAATATGAACATGAACAATTTCTTGCTTGGTTATTGCAGCAAATTGAAGCACGTCAGCCCCATGCGCTGTTAATTGCAGGCGATGTATTCGATGTCATTAACCCTGCCTCACATGCACAAAAACAACTCTATCAGTTTTTAGCCGATGCCCATCAACGTGCGCCACATATGCAAACCTTGATGATTGCGGGCAATCATGATTCAGGCTATCGCATTGAACAAGTTGAACCTTTACTGGAAAAATATCAGGCCAAAGCCGTTGGGGTGATTCGACGCAATGCCGAAAATCAACTTGATCTCAATCGGCTCCTAATCCCCATTTATAATGAAAGCCAACAGGTGGTGGCATGGTGTCTGGCATTGCCGTTTCTACGCCCTGCTGAAATCACGGGACTGAATGAACAGAGTCAAAACAGCCAAGCCGCAATTGCACATATTCATCAACAACTGATTGCACTGGCGAAGCAGACTAAAACCGATGATCAAGCCTTGATTTTAATGTCGCACGCGCACATGCAAGGTGGCGAAACCTCAGATTCCGAACGTCCGATTATTGTGGGGAACGAAGAAGCGCTGTCTACCGCCCTATTTGATGATGTGATTGACTATGTCGCACTCGGCCATTTGCACAAACCGCAAAAAGTACAGCATCCACATATTCGCTATAGCGGTTCACCAATCCCACTTTCCTTTAGTGAGATTAACTATAAGCATCAGGTGGTTGAAGTCACAATTGATCCGAGCAAACCCGATGAATCACGGGTGCAGTTTGAGGTATTGCCGATTCCACGCAGCATACAATTGCATAAAATTGCGGATGAATTAACAGACGTTTTTAATGCACTCAAAGCCTTACCAAGTGGTGAAATTGAACAGATTGATCAACGTCCTTATCTGGATATTGAATATCACAGTTCGACTCCGCCACCACCTAATTTACGCCAACAATTTGAAGATGCTCTCCCCCCTAATCGCTATCGTTTGGTGCGTATTGCGCGTAAATATTTAGCCAATGAAAATACACTAAGCAGCAGTGACAGCATCAGTTTAGAACCACCAACGCCAGCCAAACTGTTTCAACAACTGTGGGATAAACAAGGCTACAGCCCCGACGACGACGTTTTAAAAGACTTTATTTCTCTGGTCGATGAAGCTGAAAAATCACTTGAAGAACAACACGGCGCTTAGGGTTCTGCTATGAAAATTTTATCAATTCGTATTAAAAATTTAGCCTCACTTGCCGGTGAACATTTTATTGATTTTGAAAGTGATCCCTTGGCCAGCGCAGGTTTAATCGCGATTGTGGGAAAAACTGGTGCGGGTAAATCCACCATTTTAGATGCCATGTGTTTGGCATTGTTCAATAAAATGCCACGTTTAAAAGACAGTGATGGCAAACTGAAAGATGTCGATGGCTCTGAATTACTCGCCAACGCGCCACAAACCGTGTTACGCCGTGGCACTGCACATGGTTATGCTGAATTGTGCTTTGTCGCGCAAGATCAGAAACGTTATTTGGCCCGTTGGGAAATTAAACGTGCACGGGAAAATCCAACGGGAAAACTACAAGCAATACAACGATCATTGACCTGCTTAAGCGATGGTATTGTGGTTGCAGATAAAATCAAGGCAGTCGATGAACAGATTAAGCGGATTACCCAACTGAGTTTTGAGCAATTTACCCGTGCGGTATTGCTCGCACAATCCGAAGTCACTGCATTTTTAAAAGCCAGAGACAGTGAACGTGGTGAACTACTGGAATATCTGACCAATTCCAGTATTTTTGGGAAAATTGGTGAGTTGGCCTTTAGAAAGACCGCTAATATTGCCAAACAACGCAAGCAACTTGAGGAACTGATCGGACATATTGAAGTATTATCCGAGGAAGATCTCGCCTTACTCAATAGTGAATTAACATCATCGAATCAAGCCCTGCAACAGCTTGAGGCGCAAAAGCAACAGCTAGCGCAACAACAGCAATGGTATCAACAACAACAGAAATTAGATGCTGCAATTGCAGAAAAGCAGCTACAGCATGATGCTCAGCTGCAACAGCAGCAGCGCTTAGTCCCTGAAAAAGTACGCTTAGAGCAATTAGAGCAATTTGCATCAATACGCTCAGTGGTGTTTCAACAGCAGCAACAGCAAGCGGCACAACAACTATTGGCCCCACAACGCCAACAGGCACAGCACAGCTTTGATCAATTGGCACAACAATTTGAGCTGAAAAAACAACATTATCAACAAGCTGAACAGGCACTCACCCAGATACAAGCCTTTCAACAACAACATGCACTTGCTATCAAACAAGTTCGACAATGTGTTGAAAAACGTGATTTTATTAAAGAACCCTATACCAAAACCAAGATGCTGCTCAGCCAACTTGAGCAACAGCAACAACCGCTTGAGCAACAACAGCAAGCACTCAACACGCAATTGCAACAGCAACAACTCCAGCAAATTGAGCTGCAGCAACACTTGCAGCAGAGTGCTGGATTTTCCAGTTTAGATCAGGGGCTTGCAGCACATCTGCAACAGTTAAAACAGTTTATTCATCAGTATCAGCCAATTGAGCAACAATTTGGCCATCTCGATGCTGCCAAACAACAACTCACGCAAAAACAAGCTGAATTGACCCAGTCACAACAGCAATACGGTAATCTTGAGCAGATCGAAACCAAGCTGGTAGCGCATCGCACGCAGCTTGAGCAAAAGCTTGCACAATGCAGTCAATTTGAACGGCTTGAACAAATCGTAGAACGCGATATCGAACAACAACAGCAACTGATGCAACTCACCAGCCAAGTCGTTCCCTTGCAACAACAAGTCA
This sequence comes from Acinetobacter pullicarnis, assembly GCF_006352475.1. Lineage (NCBI taxonomy): Bacteria > Pseudomonadati > Pseudomonadota > Gammaproteobacteria > Moraxellales > Moraxellaceae > Acinetobacter > Acinetobacter pullicarnis. The sequence continues at coordinate 987,874 of NZ_VCMZ01000001.1, read as the reverse complement.
AGCAGCTTCAACTGGATACCCAACAGGCCGAACAACAATATCTAACCGCTAAAACCAAACGCAGCCAACTGCAACAATTTTTACAGCAGCAGCGCTTACTGCATAGTGAAAACATTGAACAACTACGTGCCGAGTTGGTGCCAGGTCAGGCTTGTATTGTCTGCGGCAGTAGCGAACATCCTTATCGCCAAGCAGATTCTGAGCTTTCTCATACATTGTTTGTATTACAACAACAGCAACAACAACTGGCTGAAACTCATGAACAAACAGCACTACTCAATTGGCAACAGCAGCAACAACAACTGAGTCAGTGCCAAAGTAAACTGGAACAACTGAGTCAGCAACAACAAATGGCGAACAACCAGCAACAACAGCTTAAACTCAAGTTAAAGCAACAACTTGAAGCCGACAAATTACAGCTTGATTTACAGCAGACCGCTGAAGCGCTATTTGCCAGCATTCAGCAAGAAAAAGTTGCTTGCCAACAGCAGGTCGTACAATTAGAACACGCAATACAGCAACTACACCCTGTCATGAAACAACAACAGCAAGACAGCCAGCAACTGCAACAGTTACAGCACTCGATTGCCAATGCCACGCAATTGCTCAGTCAAGTTGCGCATATCTTTGCCTGTGTAAGCCCCGAGCAACAGGCCAAGCCAAATCAAGCAATGACCACGTTGGCACAGCAGATACTGCAAAGTCTGAGCCAACGCATGCAGCAATTGGAACAGCAACACAGTCTACAAAAACAAATTGAGCAACAGCAACAACAATTGGACTTAGTTATTGCCGATCAAAAAAATCTAGCGGCACAACATGCCAGTACCCAGCAACGCTTGGATGACATGGAATTACAAGGCAAACAAAATCAGAATATCGCCACGCAATTGATCTTGGAGATGACTGGGGAAACTGAAGTTAAATTTACGGATTGGCTGACTCAACAAGACCTGCAATTGCAACAAGCCCAAACAGCTGATCGTATGGCAAGACAAGCTTTTGAAAAAATACGCCAGCAATTTGAGCAACAAAAAAGTGAAGTTGATCAGCTCAATACCCAATGGCAGCAGCATGAGAAAAATCTTGCACAATACACCACAGACATTCGTGCATGGCTCAAGCAGCAGCCGAACTTTGACCTAACGCTGCTGACCGAGTTAATCAAGGTTAGTCCAGCTCAAGAACAGCAAATCCGACTTAAACTGCAACAGGCTGAACGTTTGCTGAATGAATCTGCTGCGGTCTTAAACACCATGCAAGCGCAATTGACCGAACATCTGCTGCAACAGCCTGAACTTGCTTTAGCAGAACTGCTGGAACAGATCGCCCTGAACCTCAGTCAGCTCAATCAACAACTTGAGCAACGTGATCAAGTGAAGTTGAAACTCGAACTACATCAGCTCAATCTACAGAAACAATACGAGTTTGCTGAGCAGATTCAAGCTGTACAGCAACAAGAACATCGTTGGAGCAAAATTTCAGGCTTGATGGGCGATGCCAATGGGAAACGATTTCGAGACAGTGCACAGCAATATCATCTTGATATCTTAATTGAATACGCCAACCAACAATTGGCACTGCTCTCACAGCGCTATACCCTACAGCGTTTAGACAATTCCTTGAGCCTCGCGATTATTGACCATGATATGGATGGCGAAACTCGCTCAGTGGCTTCACTTTCAGGTGGTGAGTCCTTCCTAACCGCATTGGCGCTGTCTTTGGCAATTGCCAACATGGCGTCGGGTTCAATGAAAATTGAATCGTTATTTATCGATGAAGGCTTCGGTACGCTCGATGCTGGCTCGTTGCATCTGGTGATGAATGCGTTGGATCAATTACAAGGCCAAGGCCGTAAAGTTGTGCTGATCTCACACATCTCCGATATGCATGAACGTATTCCTGTACAAATTCAGGTGAATCCACGCGGTGCGGGTGCCAGTTCGATTGAGGTGGTGGGTTAAATCAGTTACTTGATCCGAATCCATTGGTAGAGGTCGAAGCTGTGGCCAAAATAAAGCCAGTCAATTTAAACTGGACTGGCTTTATTTTTAGGCACTTCAATACCATTATTTTTTATCTGCAGGAAAGGCATTTGGGCCTGGTGCATATTTGGTTTTCGGTTGTTCGACTTGTTCTTCTGTTTGTAGTTCATAAATCACGGTGCCTAAATGCTCACCTTTAGTTTCAGTCGCATTGGCATGGTCTGCTGCCTCAACGCGCTCTGCTGTAGTGGCAGTTGTCGTCTCTGCGGTATTTTCTGAACTGGAAAATCTCTACTTAACCAGAAAGCCCTTTAATAAAAGTCCTTTCTGGTCATCTGTATTAATCTGCAGGAAAGGCATTGGGTGCCGGTGCATATTTGGTTTTCGGTTTATCTGACTGCACGGGTGCTTTCAGTTCATAAATCACAGTACCAATAATCCCTGTGTTTTTAATCGAGCCACTGGTGGTGTTTGCAGCATAAGCATCACTTGGTTGGCTAAAGGTAAATGAAGCCACGGCAGCTTCACTCTTTCTAAAACCTGCAATATTTAAGCTTGAATACGGTTTTAAAACATAACCACTATTACGACGAGAAGCTTGAGTGCCATCCAATACATCTAAACCATCAACACTGGCCACCACTTCAAAGGTCTTGCCCGTATTATTTTCATATTGCAGTTGATAACTTTGGCCCGGCTTTCCTGCCAAATAATATTCTTGCCCCACACGATAAATCGGCAGTGGATTGCTTTGGTCGTCGACCAATGCAAAACTGACTTTACCTGCAGCCATCGAAATACTATTCACAGCACGACCGTTATAATCTTTATTGGCATAACGCACAGATGCTTCAGCAATCGGTTGATTCGATACACGTGAAATGTAGACCTCCCGTATTTGTGAACTAATATCATCCCCCCATTTTGTCCCCAAACGTTCAGCTTGTTTTACATCTTGATTCGCTGCATTGAGCGCTGACGCTGGTTTCGAAGACTGCTCTACTTGTGTTGCTATATAGGGCTGACTACAGCCTGTCAAAAACCAAGCCCCGAGTATTCCAAATAAAATATTTCGTTTTAACATCGCTGTACTCTACATTCTGTTTATTGGCTATTTCTTTCGTACATTTAGATTCGGTTCAGCAAGATTGGGCTGAGTCACATTACTGCTCTCAGCCACTTTACCTTACAACATACATGGTATAAGTTTTAAATTCTCATATTTCATCATGTTAATTTTAAACAGTCGCGTAGTTGCGTTGACCAAATAAAGCGGTTCCGACCCGAACCATCGTCGATCCTGCCGCAATTGCTTCAGCTAAGTCAGCTGACATGCCCATACTCAGCGTATCCCAGTCAGCAGGCTGTGCATGTAAACTTTTAACCTGTTCAAAGAGTTGTGTTGCTTGTGCAAAGGCTGTGGTGTTATCTGGCGCAGGAATCACCATCAACCCACGTAATTTCAAATGCGGCAATACACTGATCTGTTGCACTAAATCGGCAACTTCGGCTGGTTGGCAACCATCTTTACTGGCTTGATCATCAATATTGACTTGAATACAAATATTCAAAGCCGCTTGGGTCGGTTGACGTTGCTGCGATAACCGTTGCGCAATCAGCAATCGATCAACCCCATGCACCCAAGCAAATTTCTCGGCCAAATGTTTGGTTTTATTACGTTGGACATGCCCAATAAAATGCCATTCGATATCCAAGTCTTGTAGGGCTTCAATTTTCTCCAATGCCTCTTGCAAATAATTCTCGCCAAAAGCACGTTGCCCAGCATGATACATCGCCGTTAAGCAGTCACTTGGCTGCATTTTAGAAACAGCTAAAAGTTGTACTGTATTTTCAGCTCTGCCTACTTTCGCACAAGCTTGTTCGATTTGCGCTAATACTTCACCACGGGCCACAACTAAATCATTCATTCAGGCTTTTCTCTTTTCAAAAATACACGTATTTCAATCAATTCAATGATTGGTTAAGTGAGGTGGAAACCGTATCATTTTTCTAAATTTTTCAATAAAAAAGGACCATCCCGAAACCAAATGGATATTACAGAATTACTCGCATTTTCGGTTAACAATGGCGCTTCTGATTTACATCTTTCAGCAGGTTTACCCCCCATGATTCGCGTAGATGGTGATGTACGTCGCATCAACTTACCCGCTTTTGAACAGAAAGATGTGCATCAACTCATTTACGACATTATGAATGATAAACAACGGCGTGACTTCGAAGAACAGTTAGAAACTGATTTTTCTTTTGAAATCCCCGATATTTCACGTTTTCGCGTCAATGTCTTCAATCAAAATAGAGGGATTGCTGCCGTATTTCGGACCATTCCCTCCAAAATTCTCACTTTAGAAGACTTGGGGCTGGGTCAAATCTTTAAGGATATCTGTAATTATCCTCGTGGGATCGTCTTGGTCACTGGACCAACAGGCTCTGGTAAATCAACCACCTTGTCAGCCATGCTCGATTATATCAATGGCACTCGCTATGAGCACATATTAACAATCGAAGATCCAATTGAATTTGTGCATCCATCCAAAAAATGTCTGATTAACCAACGTGAATTACACCGCAATACCCATAGTTTTAGCGCGGCATTACGCTCTGCCTTACGTGAGGACCCCGATATTATTTTGGTTGGTGAATTACGTGATCTAGAAACCATTCGTTTGGCGCTGACCGCAGCAGAAACTGGTCATTTGGTCTTTGCAACCTTACACACCACCTCCGCGGCAAAAACCATAGATCGTATTATTGATGTATTCCCATCTGAGGAAAAAGGCATGATCCGTGCAATGTTATCTGAATCATTACAAGCGGTGATTGCACAAGTGCTTTTAAAGAAAAATGGTGGTGGTCGTGTTGCTGTACATGAAATCATGCTCGGCATTCCCGCAATACGCAATTTAATCCGTGAGAATAAAATCGCGCAAATGTACTCTGCCATCCAGACAGGCGCTCAACACGGCATGATTACCTTAGACCAGAGTTTAAAAAACCTCATTAATGACAACCTGATAAATGCGGACATCGCACGCACCGTGGCAAAACAACCCGACTCATTTTAAGTACCATACAATAGGATAAAAAATGGATTTTAATGGCCTACTCAACTTAATGCTTGAGCAACGTGCGTCTGATCTATTTATCACAGCAGATGTGCAACCCTCCTTAAAGATTAATGGTCAAATTCGACCGATTGGCAAAACCAAGCTCACGGCCACGATGATTGCACAACTGCTGCAAAGCATTATGAATGAAAAGCAGCGACTCGAGTTTGCAACAACACGTGAAGCCAACTTTGCGATCAACAATCAAGATCGAACAGCACGTTTTCGGGTCAGTGCCTTTCAACAACGTGATGCGCCAGGCATGGTATTGCGCCGTATTGAAAATAAAATTCCGGACATTGAAACCTTGAACTTACCGCCTATTCTGAAAGAACTCAGCATGACCAAGCGCGGTATTATCATTTTAGTCGGTGCAACAGGTTCAGGTAAATCAACCTCTTTGGCCGCAATGATTGGTTATCGTAATCACAATGCGCAGGGACACATAATTACCATTGAGGACCCCATTGAGTTTATTCATGAACATGCGGGTTGCATTATTACCCAACGCGAAGTCGGTATTGATACCGATTCTTTTGAGGTTGCACTAAAAAACACCTTACGTCAGGCGCCCGACGTCATTTTAATCGGTGAAATTCGCAGTCGAGAAACCATGGATTATGCACTCAGTTTTGCCGAGACAGGACATCTGGTCTTTGCCACCCTGCATGCCAACAATGCCAATCAAGCACTGGAACGCATCGTCCATTTTTTTGACAGTGATCGACATCAACTAACCTATATGGCGTTGTCTTTAAACCTAAAAGCAGTGATTGCACAACAACTAATTCCAAGTATCGATGAAAGTCATCGCTGTGCTGCGATTGAAATCATGATCAATAGCCCCCTAACCATGGAGTTGATTCGTAAAGGTAAAATAAGCGAAATTAAAGACTTAATGAAACGCTCTCGCGAAAATGGGATGCAGACCTTTGACCAAGCTTTATTTGATTTATATCAGTCCGGGCAGATCAGTTATCAGCAAGCGCTCTTGCATGCCGACACCCCCAATGATCTACGTTTACAAATTAAACTCTCGGGTTAGAACCGTCTTGGGGCATTCAGGGTTCAGCCGCATAACTTGCAAGATCGCATTGTGCCTAAAGCGATTCTAGGACGGGACAGGCAAAAGAAAAGGAGGTATCAATTTGATCCTCCTTTTCTTTTTTTCTTGCAAAGATAAAGCCTTACTTCTTTTTTGAAATCTCTTGGCATTCTGCATCACTGCAATAACCGTAGAGGTTTAAAGAGTGACCCGTCAACGTAAAGCCAAACTTCTTGGCGACTTCATGTTGTTCATGCTCAATCACATCATTGGTAAACTCAAGGACTTTATTACAGCCTTGGCATACGAGATGATCATGATGATCTTCTTGCATAATTTCAAAAACTGAGTGATTATTCTCAAAGTGATGACGTTGGATAATACCAGCAGCTTCAAACTGTGTTAACACACGGTAAACCGTTGCTAGTCCAACATCTTCACCTTGTTCAAGTAAAGTTTTATAAATATCTTCCGCGCTCAAGTGATGTTGTCTTGAATTTTCTAATAATTCCAAAATCTTGATTCGTGGTAGGGTAACTTTCAGTCCAGCTTTGCGTAAATCTTGATTTGAAATAGCCATATACAAAGGTCTCTTAACAAATTTTAAGTTGGAATATGCAACAGAGTTTAGATGCAGTATGATCTATGGTTGGATCAAATGCATCAAAATTAATTTGGGATAGTGTAGCAAAATGCAAAAAATCATACTGACCGTATTCCTCGCTTCGCTGCTTGGTGGCTGCTCAATATTTGGCGTATATAAGGTTGATATTCCTCAGGGAACACCATTAACCAAAGCGCAAGCTTCAAAAATTCAAGTCGGTATGACTTATCAACAAGTCCGCTTTTTGTTGGGTAGTCCGACCATCACTGATCCAATGAACCAGCTTCGTTGGGACTACATGTATAACTACATCCCTGGCACTTACGCTAAAAAAGCCAAGATTCCAGCAGCACATGGCCAACACTTAAAAGTGTATTTTAATGAGTCAGGGATTGTGAACAAAATCGAAGGAATTGAAACTATTCCAGAAACTCAACCAGGCTTACCATCGTCTAAAGAAGCGATTTTAAATGCTCCTCCACTATAGCCAATTTAATTAAAAAAACCACCCCTCACCAGAGGGGTATTTTTTATTTTTTCAGTTGTTTAAAGCGATTTCCGCGACAATAGCGCCCAACCGGGTTAGCCGCTGCTCGCTGACGACGTATTTCTTTTGGATTTATACCAAGTGGTCTATAAATCTCAATACGATCTCCAGCTTTGAGCAAATGCATCGGGTCATTCAATTTCACCCCAAAAATCCCAAAACGATAATCTTCTGGCAAATTTACTTGCGTGACAATACCGCTTTGCTCAATCGCATCGCTTAGGGTCATGTGTTCCTGAAACGGCACTTCAATATAAAACTGCTGCTCAGGCGTGACATAAGCCACCCAAACTTTTAAAGGCTTCGGCATTACAGCAGTTGCCCGATATACGCAATTATTGCCACGATAATCGCCAAGGGTAAGATCACCCGCACAGCAATACGCCATACGTTATATAGCAACTCATTATTAAAGTTCATGGCCTTACGTAGATGGCTAATTTTCATCATCCAACCCACGAAAATTGAATAGCCCAAGCAAATCACTAAGCCCAGCAACATAAGTACTGAGTTCAAAATACCGTGAATCGCTGGAAGCAGCCATACCAGCAAACCTAGTACCAAAATCGCATACTGAATCAGCACATTGACTTGACGATGTTGGAATTGCTCTCTGGCCATTTGAATCAACAACGCCACGGCAAATATTGCAGTCAATAACAAGCTAACTGCTGGAATTTGAGCGGCAACACCGAAATAACCAAATGCAATCACTGCGAGTAATTGCGCAATCCAAATTGGAAGCGCGGTATGACTGGCCGCCTGTTGTTGCTGTACATTCAACAAACTATTTTGCCAATATAAACCTAAGCCTAGACCGGAAGCGACTAAGGCAAGAATCGTGGCACTGCCCCACTCACTAAACTCTACCGCAGTCAGATGCCAAGGCTGTAAATCTGTACCAAAAACATTAGCCACGACCAAAGAGGCAATCACCCCTAGACCTGCCAATAGAATCAAAATTGGTCGCGCAATAAAAGACAGTGCCAAGGCAAGCAACATTGCGATTGCAAGCACGATCGTGCTATCAAGCGCTAGCGCTGTAAACGGTACACTTAACTTAGTGATATTCGATAAAATTCCACCGGCTAGAAATGGAATGAAAATAATCGCCAACCAAGCAATACCACGCCATCTCGGTGATACATCGGCATCACGGGTGAGGCTTGAAAGTGCATTGAGTGCTGTGGTCTTAGAACGCTTCGCCAAAGCAATTTCTAGATATGCAATTGGCAATGACAGCAATAACATGCTGACCAACCACAATATCCAAAAATCAATCTGACGATCGATTTGTAAACCTAGACTCGGTGCAAGCCCAGCAATAATGATAAAAGATAAACAAAATGCCATGAGCGGCGATAACCATCGAGACATCGTATTGTCCTGCATGACGTGTACCCAGTTAAAATCTAGCGCTATTTTGCCTTTGTCATAGGGGAAAATCAAAGCTTAGCGCTAAAAAACCATTGCAAAAGCCAAAGATGCGGCTAAAAGCGCGTAATTCAAGCTGACCTGAAGCAAAATTTTGTCTTTGACGAGATCGAGTTGCTTTAGTGATCGGCTTTAGTAATGCGTTTTAAACTTGGATCTTGTTGTTCTCGCAGCAAGCGTTCAATCTTGGTCACGGTTCTTTGCACCGGCTTGCCATCTTTAAATAAGATCAGCTCACCGGGCAAAAAGGAATGCCAATGTTCATTGTGCGTCAACGGTTCGGTGGTAATCACCGCAACACGGTCTTCTGGCGTAGTAACTTCACTAAAATCGACTTCTACATCGATATCAATCAACTGTGCAGGCTGAAAAGGATATTCACGTACCAACCAATGTAGTTTTGTCGTATTAAAACTAAATAGAGCTTGTCCATTCGACAGGCAAAAATTCAATGTTCCATATTCAGCAATTTGCGGGGAAATTTCAGCAAGTGTATTAAAAATTTGTTCTAAATCAGGTTCAATATAGCCAAAGCGCTCAACCAGCTGATCGAGTAAATAGCAAAAAGCCCACTCACTGTCGGTATTTCCAACTGGGGTAAATCGTGCAGACAGACTTGGATGAAATTGATGTAAATCACCGTTATGCGCAAAAATCCATTGTCTTCCCCACAGCTCACGGCTAAAAGGATGCGAGTTTTCCAGCGTGATCTTGCCTTGGGTCGCTTTACGGATATGTGCAATCACATTGCGTGATTTGATCGGATAATTACGTACAAACTCTGCAATCGGAGACTCTACAGCGGATTGATTATCCACAAATAAACGACATGCTTTGTCTTCAAAAAAAGCGATACCGAAACCATCAGAATGATCAGATGTAATTCCTGCGCGTTGAGAAAAGCCACGGAACGAAAAGGTAATATCCGTTGGCGTAGCACAATTCATTCCTAATAGTTGGCACATAATAATTCATATAAAAAACAGCTTTTGGTATTGTGCATCAGTCCCCGAGCGCTTGCAAATCTCTTTATTTGCAAACTTTTTTAAAAAACCCTAGGCCACACTACATCATTTTTTTCAGCACAATTTTTTTCATTACATCCGAGACTTGCATAACAACCAAATAATCCAAGCAATTAAAATGTTTGTCATGAAATGCCTGAGTCGAAAGTTTTGCCTGCATCTCTAAATAAACCTGAAACAATTTGGGAATTCGTTCATCTTGCGGAAAACTACAAGCTGGTGGCTTGGGCTCATAGACCTCATGTGCCACTACCTGAACTTGCCTGTTTTCAGGTAATTGCTGAATCTGTTGATGAGTATGATATACACGTGCAAGATTATCTTTTAAATGAATACTCACACAACCAATCAAATGCTTGGCTTTCATTTTCCATAAAACCGTAGGCAGTAAATTCAACCATAAAATCGACAGTGCCCGTCCATTACGATAACGTGGATGCACACAAGTTCGGCCGATTTCAACAATATTCGACAACTGCGAAAATGCGGATAAATCAAATTCTTGCGCACTATAGCTCTGGTTGAGCTGATGGCCCTGAAACAGTCTGAGTCGGGTATAAGCAACAATTTCATTGCTCCATTTATCGCGTAATACCGCATGTTCACAATCTAAATCATATAAGTCTTGATCTAAGCCATTTTCAAATTGAATGCCAAACTGCTTAGAAAATTGTTCTGCGCGAAATTGTTGAACTTGTTTTAATTGTTTTAGATCTTCAACCCATTCAAATCGATATTGAGATTGGTTTTTTTTAGGGCGGACTAAAGGAAAGCTTAAGTTTTGTCGGTATTGATTTAGTTTTGCAAACATAGCGAGGACTCCATTTACTTTTAATAAAGCTATGCAATCCTCATGACAAGATCATGACTAAAAGATAAAGATTAAAATAAGCCACCGTAGTGACTCATTTTTCTGTTTAATTTTTTTATTTAGCTATTGATTATTTGGCTGTCCTCGTACGATTACTAATCAATGTGCCGACACCATGATCGGTAAAAATTTCCAATAAAGTTGCATGAGGAACACGACCATCAACGATATGTGCACTCACAACGCCACCTTTGACTGCATCTAGTGCACAACTCACTTTGGGAATCATTCCGCCATAGATCACACCGGTTTCAATTAAGCGATCAACTTCTTGAGTGCTGAGTCCTGTCAGTAGATTTTTGTTCTCATCCAAGACCCCTGCAATATTGGTCAGTAAAATAAGTTTTTCAGCACCGAGTGCTTCTGCAACTTTACCTGCCACCAAATCGGCATTGATGTTATAGGTATTACCTTGCTCATCAACACCTAATGGTGCAATAACAGGAATGAAATCACTGGCACTAAACATTTCCAGCACATCTGTTTTCACCCCAACCACTTCACCGACTTGGCCCAGATCGATCTGTTTTACAGTGCCATCTTCGAGGGTTTTTTGCATAAATAGCTTACGCGCACGAAGCAAATGACCATCTTTACCCGTTAAACCAATTGCGCGACCACCATGTTGGTTAATCAAGTTCACAATCGATTTATTCACGCTACCGCCCAGCACCATTTCCACCACTTCCATGGTCTGTGCATCGGTCACACGCATACCATCAATTCGATCACTTTCACGGCCCAATTGCTTCAGAAATGAGTCGACTTGCGGCCCGCCACCATGTACCACGATCGGATTGAGCCCCACCGTTTTAAGCAAGACGATATCGCGTGCGAATGAACTTTCTAAAATAGGATCGGTCATGGCATTGCCACCGTACTTAACCACCAACGTTTTACCCGCAAAGCGCTGAATATAAGGCAATGCTTCAGTCAAAATTTGTGCTTTGTCCGTGCCGGTATGCTGATGTGGCATTCGCCTCTCCTCAATATGCATTTAAAATGTCTTGTGCGATCTTAGGATAATGATCATTTAACATGGAAACAAAAGTATGGCGAATTTTATCTAAATTGCCTGCGCTGTCCGCATCAAAACGAACTGTAAAAAATTCGCCCGTATTCGAAGCTCGAATAATGCCAAAACCATGGTCAAAATCAAGCCTTACCCCATCAATTTCACTTAATTCTGCATGATATTGCAGACTTAAGCGTGCAATCTCATTGAGAACAACGTTAGGGTCATTGTTATACGTGCTGATGTAGGTATCTTCAGTATAGTAACGTTCTGGATAAGCCGCCAATAGCTCAGACAATGTTTTATTTGGATATTCACTTAAATATTCCATCACCCGCAATGCAGCATATAAGCCATCATCATAACCGAGTCCACGACCATCATTAAATACATAGTGCCCAGCATACTCGCCACCAAAAATCGCCTGTCCTTTAGACTGTGCAATGTATTGGCGTAAAAAACTGCTTCCCGTACGGATCATTTTGGCATGACCACCGAGTTGTTCAATACTACGACGAACCATGGTTGAACACTTCACATCAAAGACAATTTCACGTCCAGGCAAGCGTTGCAAACAGATTTGTGCCATCAAGGCCAACAATCGATCTGCAGAAATAATGTTCGTATTTTCATCAACCAACACCACACGATCACCATCACCATCTAGAGCAATGCCCAAATCAGCCGAATTGCTAACAATCGCTTGTCTTAATTGATCTAAATGTGCAGCTTGGGTAGGATCTGGAGCATGATCGGGGAAATGACCATTGGGCTGACAACGTAAGGCAATCACCTCACATTGCATTTTTTTTAATAAAATTTCAGCACTTTGCCCAGCAGAACCATTTAAACCATCCAGCACCACTTTAAATGGTCTTTTCAGCTGAATATCCTCTAATAGCGTTGTAATATAAGCTGCTGATCCCTTTGCATTAAATTGCACTTGCGCTTCTTCGACTTGCGGTAACAAATAGTCTTGGTCATATAATGTTTTCGCCATTAACCCAAGCTGTTGAATGGATGCAGGCGTCGGCGGTTCGCCCTTGATCACCCACTTAATCCCATTGTCTGTTTTAGGATTATGGCTGGCCGTCACCATAATGCCATTATTCTGATATTGCCGCGCTGCATAATACATTTGCGGTGTAGAACAGCAGCCAATTTCAATCACTTCAAAATTCCGTTGGAGTACCGTACGTAAAATTTGGCTATATGCAGGACTAGTTAAACGTGCATCGTAGCCAAGTACAATCTGAGTTTGCCCTTTTTCTTTAAATAACTTTGTGAAGGCATGTGCAATCGCGGCAATAACTTGAGCGGTCAACAGTGTGACTTTTCCACGAATATCATAGGCTCTAAAGACATTGAGTGGGAAATGATTAGAAGGTTGGTTCATCAGCAATTTATGTTTCTCCTCAAGGTAGGCCGTCCTTGAGGGGACAGATTAGGCGCAACCGTCAAGTTGCGTTTTAAATTTAATAAGGACGTAATTGATTCGTCAATACGTTCTAAACTATATAACTTTTAAACATTTATTGCGATTTAATTTGTTACAACTGGACAAAAATGCGATTTCGTTGATTCCATTATTTAAGCGCTTAACATTAAAATTCAAAAACGTTAAACCGACAGGATCACACGGCTGTTGCTTCACAAATTTGATCAAGTTGATCCGATGAGGATTTCAGCTATACTTTTGTCGAGCTGATCAAATGAAGAATAGATATGTATACAGGAATAGTTTTAGGCACTGAAAAAGTCGCCAGTCGCACACAACATCAGGGCTACATCTCTATTCTGATTCACGATACGCAAAACTTTTTTAATGATGTATTCCTCGGTGCAAGTGTTGCCATTGATGGTACTTGCCTCACCGTCAGTCAAATTGTGCATGATAAAAAGCTAATTGGTTTTGATATTGCGGACCAAACTCTCAGCCTAACCACCTTAGATAAGCTACAAGCTGGCACAGCTGTGAATATCGAGCGCTCTTTTAAAATGGGTATGGAAAATGGTGGACATAGTCTTTATGGACATATTGAAGGTGTCGCTGAAATTGTGGGACATATCCAACGTGGTGAAACCCTGCATTTAGACCTTAAAATACCCGCTGAAAAAATTAAGTACTTTTTCCATAAAGGCTTTATCGGTGTACATGGCTGTAGCTTGACTGTTAATCATGTGGATAAACAACAACATCTGGTCGCAATTGACCTCATTCCAGAAACCCTGAGACTCACCAATTTAAAATCGCTGCAGCTGGGCGATTTTGTGAACTTTGAAATCGATCAGACTACGCGTACCTTAGTCGATACCATTGAAGGGATTTATCTGAATCGAATGACTGAATAGAAAGTTGCTGTTCACGCCTTTTTTCCTTCGTGTTTTGCGGCAAAGTTCCTATAATGGCAATCACAGTTTTTTAAGATGAATAGGCCATCATGATTCGTTTGATGCAAAAAGCGGATTTAAACCAAGTGCATGCGATTGAAAATCAAGTTCAAACCCATCCTTGGAAGCGACAACAATTTGCTGAATCTTTGGCGAGCTATCAATGTAGCGTGATTGAACACGAACAGAAAGTGGTCGGTTTTTGTATTTTACAGCCTGTAGTCGACGAAGCGAACTTGTTGCTGATGGCCATTGATCCGCAATATCAAGGACAAGGCTTAGGCTTCAAACTTTTAGCGCATGCGATCCAACAATTAAAAAATGAGCCTGTACAAATCTTCCTCGAAGTCCGTGAAAGCAACCACCCTGCGATTGCCCTATACGAAAAATCTGGTTTCCATCAAATTGATTTGAGAAAGAATTACTATCCCTGCGAAGATGGTGGTCGAGAACATGCAGTGATTATGGTCAAAACTTGCCACGATGATTTCGCTGCATTATTTAAGTCTTAATCCCCCAAAAACCTTAATTGCAAGCAACAGACAAACTGACAAATATTTTTCTCAGATCAAGGCTTTTTAACAATAATGTCATTCCATTCAGCAGGTAAAGTGGTCATTAACATACCGCCTAACTGTTGAATTTCCGCTGGACTCAGCACGCGATTTAAACGGCGCCACTGCCCATCAAGTAAAAGTTCAATTGGACTGTATTGGGTTTTATAATTCATTTTATTGGAATGTGGCACCCAATATCCCAAATACACAAAGTCTTGTTCACGTTCCTTAGCCAGTTCAATCTGCTTTAAAATGGCAAACACCCCCAATGAACGATGATTTTGATCCGGATCAAAGAAGGTATATACCGCAGACAGACCGTCATCTAATTGATCACATGTAGAGACACAAAGTAGTTGATCATCTTTCCATAGCTCTAGGAAAAAACTTTCACTACAACTATGAATTAAAAATTTTTCAAATTGATCCTGACTCGGTGGAAACATATCACCATTGGCATGCCGCTCATTAATATAGCGTTCATACAAGTCATAATGCACTTGGGTTGCTTTGATGGTTGGGATGACACGCATGCTTAGATCTTGATTGCGCTTCCATGCCTTTTTTTGGCTGCTGTTCATTTTAAAATCAAGCACTGGGACACGACAAGACAGGCATTGTCGGCATAAATGGCATTCTGGGCGATAAACAAAATCGCCACTGCGTCGAAAACCCAAACGGGATAACGCGGAAAGTGTCACTACATCAATACGATGTACAGGATCTAAAAACACCATGCGTGCTGATTTATTATTTAAATAACTACAATCATGTGGTGGCGTAATATAATACTGCAAATCATCTAATCGGGACTTCGGTTCGTATGAGTTCATAATTATTCGCCTCCGATTATCATTCGGTTAATTTGGCATGCATTGCAATGCGTTCACTCGAAAATACACCTTCTTGATAGCTTTTCCAATCGACTGCAGGCTGATTTACAACATCTTGTAACGATTTAAGATAGTCTTGCCTAGAAACTGTACAAGCACCAAGGCTTAACAGATGATCATTCACCAATTGGCAATCAATCCATTCCAATTCACATGCTTGTCCAATCAACATTAATGTATAAAAAGCCATTTTTGATACATCCGTTTCGGTACTAAACATCGATTCCCCAAAACAGCCCCGCCCGATGGTTACCCCATATAAGCCACCGACCAATTGCTCATCCTGATTCCACACCTCAATACTATAGGCATAACCTGCTCTAAATAATGCGGTATAACCTTGAATAATCTCTTCTGAAATCCAAGTTTCATCGGCATAACTGCGAGGCAAGGCACAACGTTGAATCACCTGTTCAAAGGCATGGTTAATCGTAATCCGATATGACTTTTTCTTCATCGTTCGCAGTAATGATTTGCTGGGATGATAATCTTGTGGCCGGATAATGCAGCGTGGCTCTGGGCTCCACCAACAAATGGGCTCACCTTCAGAAAACCAAGGAAATAAACCGTGGCAGTATGCTTCTAGCAATGTTTCTGGACGTAGATCAGCACCGATGCAAATCAGTCCCTGTTGATCAGGGTCTGCAATCACTGGATCTGGAAATATAAATTCTGATGGGCCTAACATCGTCATAATATAAATTATTAAATTAAATTGAAGATATCTTAGCCCAAGCCATGCAATATACCCAAAAATTGTTTATTCAAAACGTTTCTACTCATCTGATTTCTTTGCAGCCAGAATACTCAGACCTTTTTAGGCAAAAAAAATCTCACCCGAAAGTGAGATTTTTTTTTAAACAGCGATATGGAGATTAGCTTACTTTTTTTCGTAAATGCTGATTTCTACACGGCGATTTTGTTCACGACCTGCAGCAGTTGCATTACTTGCAATTGGATTTTCTGCGCCATAGCCCTGAGCGTTAATACGATTTGATGGAATGCCTTGGCCAGCTAAATAATTCGCAACAGATTGAGCACGTGCTTGAGACAATGGGATGTTGATTGAATCATTACCCGTGTTATCGGTATAACCAGTTACTAAGATTACGCTTTTGTTATCTTCAGCCAATGTTTTAGAAACTTTATTTAAAGTTCCGTAAAAATTAGATTTGATGTTTGACTTATTGGTATCAAAAGTGATGCTGCCTGGCATGATCAAACCAACCGAACCATCTGGATTACGGTTAACTTCTACACCACTGCCTTCCATTTGTTGACGTAATTTTTTCTCTTTATTATCAAGATATAAACCTGCACCACCACCAAGAACTGCACCAATTGCAGCGGCACGGTTATTTTGAGCTGAAGAGTTTGCATTTGAACGTGATAGACCATAACCCGCCAAAGCACCTAAGCCAGCACCGATTGCAGTTTTATCATAATCGCTTAAACCACCGCCTGTACCAGTAGATTGACATCCAGATAGTGCGACCGCCCCGATCATCATAGTAGATATAACTAGTGCACGCATGACATGCCTCCATAAATATAGTGTTGTGTTGGTTATGTGTTGCAATAATGGTAAATAAATCAAACAACCACTATTGACTTTTTGTTAAGGATACTCGTTTCAGTTACAATTTGTAATAAGTAATTCAGCTAATTGTAGATTGTAGCGTCACATTTCATTCACAGTTGTTGATTAAACATTTCTTATTGCTGCAACACCGATTAAGATTACAGCATTCATGATTAAGTTAATACATTGATATTAGGGACTGTTCTATGTCATCACAAAAGCAGAAACAACCTCTACTCAAAAAAATTTCCAAAGGTTTGACTGTAAGTTCAATTATTACTGGCAGCACATTCTTACATGGACCACCGGTTTTAGCGCTCGGTTTTACCAAACTATTTAAAGCTTCTGCAAAAGTTGACGAAACCAACATCAATATTACCAACAGTTGGCTCTCAGTCAACAATTGGTTAATCGACCACGTCTTGCCCGAATTACAGTGGGATATTTCAATTGATCCCGATCTTGAGCTGAGTATGCAAGGTCGTTACTTAATGACCTGCAACCACCAAAGCTGGGTAGATACCACGGTAAATCAGTATTTCGGTTTAACCCGCATGCCCTTGACTCGTTTTTTTACAAAATGGGAATTGATGTTCATTCCATTTGTTGGTCAAGCCTTTAAAATTTTAGGCTTTCCAATGATGAAAAGGCACAGTAAGGCTCGTATCGCCAAAAATCCTGAACTCAAAAATAGAGACTTAGAAGAAGCTCGCCGCGCCTGCCAACAACTCCTCAGTCAACCATTTACCTTATTAAATTATTTGGAAGGCACACGCTTTACAGCTGAAAAACATGCCGCACAGCAATCCCCTTTCCAAAACCTACTCAAGCCTAAAGCCGGTGGTTTGGCTTTGGCCCTCAATATACTTGGAGACAATATCGATGCCTTTGTGGATATGACCATTGTCTATCCTGACGGTGCGCCAGGTTATGGTGATTTTTGGTTAGGTGAGGTCAATCGTATTGCGATCAATTTGCGTAAAATTGAAATTCCAATTTGGGTCAAACAAGGCAGTTATGAAAATGACCCTGAATATCGTGACAAGTTCCAATCTTGGATTGATCAACTTTGGCAAGAAAAAGATCAACTCATCAGTCAGATGAAAGCGCAGTATCAAAACTAGCCGCATAAACACAGCAATAGACTTATATTATTCACCTTAGGGATGGCTATGTCACAACAGACACCACAGGTTAATCAAGCGACACCTGCACCTCAGTACAATACTGCTGCATGGAAGTTATTTCTGATTTACGACATTTTTATGATGGTCATTATTGTCATAAATCTACTGTGTCTAGCTGGGAATGCCTTTTTAATGAGTAACTTTGCTGACTGGCTTTTTGACCAGACTCAGCTGACCCATTATTTGACATTCTATAAGACAGAACTACGCCCTTGGGTGGGTATTACTGAAAGTTGGTTTATTACTTTTCTGATTATTGAGCTCAGCGTACGTTGGTTGATTGCGATTGTGCAAAAACACCATCAACGTTGGTTCTTTTTCCCGTTTATTCATTGGTATGAAGTCTTGGCAATTGCGCCACAATTACGCTTTTTGCGACTCTTACGTGCAGGCGTGATCGCGTATCGTTTAAATGAGCTAGGTTATAGCGTCATTCCTGAAAATATGCGTAAAAAGCTGATGTTTTATTATGGCGTCATCATGGAAGAGCTTTCTGATCGCGTGGTTATTACTGTGCTGGATAACATCAAAGATGAACTGGACCATAGCACCACCCACAGAAAGATTATCCACAATTTAGTCGATCACCATCGCCAACTGTTTGCTCAAGCCTTGTCAGAAATTTTACAAGAAACACTTGCCAATGAACTTCGAGTACAACAACAAACCATTGCGATTAACGTCGGTCAAGTGGTTAATCAAGCCATTGAGGACACGCCTGAGTTGACCCAAATTTTAAGACGCCTCCCCATTGTCGGTTCAATCCTTGAAAATCAACTGCAAAGCATTGGACAGCGACTCGGTGAAAATATCAGCCTTGGACTGATCCAACCACTGACTGAAGGCAATCCGAGTCAACCGAACCCAACCTACACTCTAATTAGTCAAAAAATAAGCCAAATTAACATCGAAAACCAATCACTTGAACAATTAGTTGAGTCTGCAGTTTATGAAAGCTTAGCATCGCTGCGGAAACAGGTTAAAATCAAAAAATGGCAACTTGAACTGGAAAAAGCATCGCAAGCCAAAGAATGATCAAATCATTGAAAATATTTGTATCTTTGCTAGTGAATTCACTCATTTTGTTCTAGGATTTGCGCTATTTCATCTTTTAACCCGATATGATCAGATATCGAGATCTCTTTAAGGAATAACTATGGCTGATATACGGATCACGGGTAGAATGGTTAATTTTACGCGATTAACCTTCGATACAAATGATCATGATGTCATCCGTCAACAGCTCACCCAAATGCTCAAAGAAACAGCATATCAAGGTGCGCTGATTATTATTGATTCAACTGTTGAACAAGAGTTGATTGCGTTAATTCAATTACTGGTCGGTTTAGATCTACAGCCGATGGCTGTAATCGATGGCCTTTTAGGCGATCAAGCCCGCGCAATTCAGTTCCCTGTGATTGCAACCGATCGTCCATTACAACGAATTAAGGCAACCAAAGAACAAGTCGTTGAAACAGCAGGTCCGGCTGCGAATCAAAGCGCTCAAGCTGCGACAGCATTAACCACGCCACTTTCATCTCAGTCCACAACGCATATCACGTCTTATCACAATGAAATCTTAAGAACGGGACAATGTCTGGTTCAAGATCATGGTGATATTATTATCAACGCAGGCATAAACAGTGGTTCGGAAGTGATCGCTTCCGGAAATATACATGTATATGGTACTGTTCGTGGTAGAGTTATTGCTGGCGCAGGCGGCAACATCAGTGCTAGAATTTTTTGTCACTCATTAGCAGCCGAATTGGTTTCGATTGCAGGTACATATTGTGTCGCAGATGATATCCCTGAACATTTGATCAAAAAATCAGTACACATTTATTTAAATGATCAGCAAGAGCTTGAATTCGAGCCTCTTGAATTTTAAAGTATAAAGCAAACACCACAAGAACCCGTTCAGCGGGAAATGACCATAACAGGAGTGGATTCGGTGGCCAAAATTGTTGTCGTTACATCAGGCAAAGGTGGCGTAGGTAAAACTACGACTAGTGCATCTTTTGCAACAGGTTTAGCCCTACGTGGACATAAAACTGTTGTGATTGACTTTGACGTTGGTTTACGTAATTTAGATTTAATCATGGGCTGTGAACGCCGCGTTGTTTATGACTTTGTTAACGTGCTAAATAATGAGGCTCGATTACAGCAAGCCCTCATTCGTGATAAAGATATTGAAAACTTATATATCTTACCTGCTTCGCAAACCCGTGATAAAGATGCGCTAACTGACGAAGGCGTCGCACGTGTAATGGATGAACTATCACAAGAGTTTGACTATATTATTTGTGATTCTCCAGCTGGGATCGAACGTGGTGCAGTATTGGCCATGTACCATGCAGATGAAGCGATTATTGTTACTAATCCTGAAATTTCTTCAGTACGTGACTCGGATCGTATTATCGGTATGCTCGACAGTAAAACAAAAAAAGTTGAGCAAAATGAAGGGCGTATTCGTAAACATTTATGTATTACACGTTTTAATCCTGAACGCGCTGACAAGCAAGAAATGTTAACAATTGATGATATTTCTAAAGATATTCTACGCGTACCAACTTTAGGCGTAATTCCTGAATGTCCGAGTGTCCTTCAAGGCTCAAATGAAGGTAAACCGGTAATTCTTTATGCAGATGCAAACGCAGGTCAGGCTTATGATGATTTGGTTGCTCGTTTTCTAGGTGAAGAACGCCCTTATCGACACATTACAGTAAAACCAAAAGGTTGGTTAGCAAGATTATTTGGAGCGTAAACATGGCAGGTTTTTGGAGTAAACTTTTTAGTAGCGACGATAAACCCTCAAGTGCCCAAACTGCTAAAGATCGTTTAAAAGTTATTGTGGCCTCTGAGCAAGGTTTGGGCAAACGCCTGAGCCAAGATAAAATCGACCAAATGAAAAAAGAAATCATGCAAGTGGTCAATCGTTATGTTCGTGGTGTAGATGAAGAGCATATTCAAATGCAAGTGCGTTCGGAAGCAAATATCGAAATGCTTGAGATGAATATCAATTTACCTGAAGAACGTTAATGCCATAACTGATTAGTCAAGTGTATGGATTCAAGGCAAAATAGCGCGAGTTATTTTGCCTTTTTGCATACATTATGCTGATATTCAATTTAGATCATCAGCCCCTACCGATTTTAAAATTGAGGAGATGCTGTTATGGCACTTTCACAGCCAGCAACATTTAATGAAGAATGGTCAGATGATCGTGTTTTTGCTTACTTAAGCCAACTTCCTCCTGATGGCGAGAATGCAGACTTCCATGTGCTTTATCATGCATTTAAACATATGAGACCTACCGATTATCAACGTCTAATCACCCGTTTTCTGGCAGATGGCCGCGACCTTAATGCGACCAATAACCAAGGACAACGTATTCATGATGTGATTGCGACATTTCCACGGCAATGTGATGACTTCCTAAAAGTATTGGCTCAATTTTCCTAGTCAATAAAAAAGCCCCTGTAACCTCTATTACTGGGGCTGGTTGAATGCTTCACACCTTTTTAGTTAAATCATCATAGGTGTACAGAGTTCTATTAAAAAGCCATTAATATCTTCAACATATGCAATCGACTGTCCCCAAGGCATTCGTTCAATCGCTTGGATTTCTTTCGCACCTGCTTGTTTGGCCTGCCGTAAATCTTGCTCTAATTGATCCGTTACAAAAGCCAATTCAAAGTTTGGAGAATGAATCTCTGCTCGTTGTGGTTTTTTCCCTAAAGAACGAATTAATTCAAATGAACTCAATGCAATGGTCGTTTGCCCACTCTCTAATTCAGCATAGTCGCCTTGCTCGTGTTGAAACTTTAATTCAAAACCGAATGCATTTTTATAAAACTGCACCGTTTTCTTAACATCTTCAACATATAAAATCGTATATGCAAACCTCATTATTATTGATCTCCACAAACTTATATTTAAAATAAAATATTTTAATCGCAATATAATCAATCAATTCTGGATAAACCAAAGCAGCATTGATCAAAGTGTCTTTATATTAAAATTGAGAACTTATATAAACTTAGATACTAAAATTTTAGTCTTTTTATCACATCGTTTCATTGTCGTTTAAATTTCACTGGCATAACGCAAAAACTTAGTGATCACGTACTTTTTATTAAACTCAGGTTAGCGCAAACCCAAGCTCATACTGTCGTAAATAGTCTGAAAACTCAATTAAAAATATTTTCCTTTTCTTTATCTTTTATTAAAAAAATTACAAATATTAAGGTGAGTAAAATTAAACCTATATTGATTCGCATCTCAACACATACGATGTTGCTGAGAACATGCCATCAACCCTGCAATAGGCAAGCCTAAGCATCGATTTAAATTTAATTATCGCGACCACCTAAAATTAAATACAGCAAGCCACAGATATTATAAACTGCTATATAAATATTGCTTTTTAGTACTTCACTTAGTAATTAAACTACTGAAAATAAATTCTGTTTATAATCCTAGGTCATTTCTCTACTTTGCATTGAATATTTAAATATCTTCTCAATGGACATGTGTGAAACCAAACTGTTAGATATAAAAAAGCCACCTCGATATGTCATCTTAGTGGCTTTTTAAGCGAAACAATTTCATCGATAAGCTTAGACCAAAATATCACGCTTACCATTTGGCCCCATCCCACTGACGATGCCATTTTCTTCCATCTGATCAATGATCCGCGCAGCACGGTTATAACCCAGACTAAACTTGCGCTGTAGCGATGAGGTAGATGCTTTACGCGTTTCCAAAACGAAAGAGACACATTGATCATAAAGTGCGTCACGGTCTGGATTACCATCACCATCTTCAAAACCGCGGGAAGATGATTCTTCATCAAAGGGCGTCAAGATTTCATCAATATAATCAGGGTCGCCACGTTCACGCCATGCATCACAAATACGGTTAACTTCATCATCTGAAATAAAGGCACCATGCACACGCTCAGGTTCAATCTTACCAGGGCCAAGAAATAACATATCACCATGGCCAAGTAGATCTTCCGCACCACCCGCATCCAAAATGGTTCTAGAGTCAATTTTACTGTTCACACGCAATGCGGCACGTGTCGGAATATTGGCTTTAATCAAACCAGTGATGACATCCACTGATGGTCGCTGAGTCGCCAGCAAAAGATGAATACCGGCAGCACGAGATTTTTGTGCCAAACGCGTAATCATTTCTTCAGCCTTTTTACCCACTTGCATAATCATATCGGCGAACTCATCCGCCACAATCACAATCATTGGTAACGTGGTTAAACGTGGCGCACGTTGTTGGGTCGCAGAATCACTTGGTTTCCAAGTTGGATCAATCAAATCCTCACCATTGGCGATGGCTTCTTCAACTTTACGATTATAGTCACTGATTTTACGAATTTTGAGGAAAGACATCAGTTTATAACGACGTTCCATTTCATTCACACACCAATTCAGCGCACTCACCGCATCTTTCATGTCAGTGACCACAGGGGTCAGCAAATGCGGAATATCGTTATAGTTGGCAAGCTCAAGCTGTTTCGGGTCAATCAAAATAAAACGCAATTGATCTGGCGTATATTTTAATAACATCGATAAAATCATGGCATTTACCGCAACGGATTTACCAGACCCCGTAGTACCCGCCACCAACATATGTGGTGATTTAGCCAAATCCGCCAGCACAGGATTACCTGAAATATCTTTCCCCATTGCCATTGAAATCAACGCATCAGGGTCACGATAAGCAGGTGTTTCAAGCAGTTCAATCAAGCGAACCATTTCACGCGCACTGTTCGGTACCTCAACCCCAATATACGGTTTACCGGGAATAACTTCGACCACACGCACGGAAGCCATTGACATCGAACGTGCTAAGTCACGTGATATATTGGTTACTTTTGAGGCCTTTACCCCTGGGGCTAAATCAAGCTCAAAACGTGTTACCACAGGACCTGGTTGGGCTTCGATCACTTTGGCTTTGACATTAAATTCTTGTAATTTAATTTCAAGCAATTCAGACAGTCGAGTTAATTGCTCTGCTGTAAAGTTTACTTTTTTATTTACATCGACTTTATCCAGTAAATCTAAACCCGGTAAAGTTGGTAAATCACGACGCTTTTCAGCCACTTGCATCGCACGAGACATCGGACGACCAAAGCGATCGGTTAGCGGTGCATCCAAATCAAATTCGTCTTCAGCAAGATTTTCAGGGTCTTCAGCTGGCTGTCCTGCGGTTTCTAACCATGCATCTCTGAAAGCACCTTTGTCTGTCGACACTCGCTGTTTTTCTTCATCTGAAATAATCGTTTGCGGTAAGGTCGTGGTGATTGGCGCAGTAACAAAAGCAGTCGATTGTGCATAAGCGCTACTTGCTGGAGCAAGGTCAGGGCTATGCTCATCAACAGTCTGATATTCCACGGGTTGTTCTGGCTGTGTTGGTTGCGTCGCCAAAGTCGCAAGCGCATCCAACTCTGTTGCTAAGCGATCACTTTCTGGTTTTGCTGCTATTTCAACATCAAATGGGTGCTGATCATCTTGTTGTATATCAAAGGGGTCATCATTAAATGGGCGATGATGATCCGAGGCTGTTTGTCCATTTGGAACCACTTCAAGCAATTCATCAAAGACTAGATCATTGTCCCAATCCAGTGCAGTTCGATCTTGCTGAGGGATTTGTTCAGCATGAACGATATTTTCATTGACCTGGCGCTGTGCCATTCTCTGCTCATCATCTTGCGCAGATTTTAAGAGTGCATCAATTTCCGAGTTGTGATCATTGCCATGTTGCAAGGCTTTCCAAACTTCACCAGTCGGGACAATACGCTGAGTTTCTCTTTCTAGTTGATGTGCTTTTTCAATGGTTTTTTCAAATTCGGCATCATCTATTGGCGCTTTGAAGCTACTAGGTGACTGACTTGTAGGTGACTGACTTGAAACCAAGATATCATCAAATAAGCGCTCCGCAGCAGGATCATTAATCTGGCCTTGCTCAGCGATAACCGCAGTCGAAGCTAGCGTAGCAGTCTTCGTCGCTGCATTTGAGTTCTGCTGAGCAGTATTGTGATGACGCTGATCAACTGGACTATTTGTCGCTTTAGTTGGCTTGGACGTGGTTTCGGTTAAATCGTATGCCGATTCACTTTCGGGCACATTTTTATAAAAGAGTTCTTGTAAGTACGCTGGCATGGCTTTAAGCATCGCCCACGTTTTATTCCATTGAATTCCGAAGGCTAAGGTGAACAACACCCCACCCAAGGCAACGAGAAAAATAACTGCGCCATAAATTGTCAGTAATTGCGATAAACTTTGTCCAAGCTCATAACCAATAATGCCACCAGAGGCATTATCTAATGTATCAGTCGGAACATTCCACAACAAATACAACAAGCTAGAACAGGTCAATATAATAAAAAATTGAGCTGCATAACGAAATGGATCGCTTAAAAAACTTCGAGGCCACCAGATCTGTATTGCTTCCATAAATAAAAATACTGGAATCAATAAACTCCCCCATCCGAGGAAACCAAACAGTAAATCCGCAATCCAAGCACCTGCAACGCCACTGGCATTGGAGACTTGTTGAGTATCACTGGAAATATGCATCCAACCGGGATCAAAGGGCGTATAAGTCACTGTTGCTAAAAACAGGTATATTCCGAGTGAAATCAAAAAGATTGTGATTAAGAAGCGCTGTGCATAAACACTTGACACCGCAGTCATATACTGTCCTGTAAGCAATAATTCATAAATGTTGTTTTGTTGAAGCGAATTGCTTTCTTCAATGTAGAAATCTTTATATTATGCACCTGTTCAATAAAAAAAGGTGCACGATTATTTAACTGTGTTGTTAATTCTCCAGCACACAGTACGATAGTGCAATTCGATTTAGATGATCAATAATATCAACATTGATGCATCACAACTCAGATTAAGTTTCACGTATAATTTTAGCAAATTCTAGAAGCTAAATTGAAAAAAGGATGGTTAATATGGGTCTTCGTCATTCACGCTTGGTTATTTTAGGGTCAGGCCCTGCCGGTTATAGTGCTGCGGTCTATGCTGCACGCGCAAATTTAGCGCCAACCTTAATTGCAGGTATGCAACTCGGTGGTCAGCTGACCACAACAACAGATGTTGAAAACTGGCCTGGTGATGCTGAAGGATTAACTGGTCCAGCGCTTATGGAGCGTATGCAAGCACATGCGGAACGCTTTGGCACCGAGATGATTTATGACCATATCAATGAAGTTGATTTAAATGTTCGTCCTTTTGTACTTAAAGGCGATATGGAAGATTACAGCTGTGATGCCCTGATTATTGCAACAGGTGCAACCGCACAATATCTAGGCCTAGAATCAGAACAAGCCTATATGGGTCAAGGCGTTAGTGCCTGTGCGACCTGCGATGGCTTCTTCTATAAGAACCAGAAAGTGATGGTGGTTGGTGGCGGCAATACCGCCGTTGAAGAAGCACTCTATTTGTCTAATATTGCCTCACATGTGACTTTGGTGCATCGTCGTGACAGTTTGCGTTCAGAAAAAATTCTTCAGGATCATTTGTTTGCAAAAGAGAAAGAAGGAAAAATCAGCATTATTTGGAATCACGAAGTCACTGAAGTGCTCGGTGAAGCCAAAGCGGGTGTGACTGCGGTTCAACTCAAATCAACCCAAGATGCTTCAACCCAGACCATTGATGTACAAGGTTTATTTGTTGCGATTGGACACAAACCCAATACCGCAATGTTTGAAGGCCAACTTGAATTGCGTGATGGCTATATAGAAGTCAGTGGTGTACGCGGTAATGCGACTGCAACGTCGATTGCCGGCGTGTTTGCCGCAGGTGACGTTGCTGATGATGTTTACCGTCAAGCCATTACTTCTGCGGGTTCTGGCTGTATGGCGGCCTTAGATGCGGATCGTTATTTAGATAGCTTGGCTAAAGGCGCATAACCGTTTAGGCAATGGCGTATAAATAATATGATTTTGCATTTTATTTTATAGCTTTAAATGATCAGTCATGGGTCTCACACAAGTGGGACCTTTTGATTAATTTGCGTTGATTTTTATCAACGATATACGCATCATCGCCCCTTTTCTGGTCTTTACACCCCAACCTCTGCACCATTAGATCGATAATTTCAGTCATGTTTGATTACAAAAACCAATCAAATATATTTTAAAAAACAAGAGCATCCACACAGCACAGCTAAATTGCGTTTAAAAGCAGCATTTTAAATGTGATCTGGCAAATATCTAAGGAAAGGTTAGGCAAGTCATACACAGATGACTATAATCTAGCTCGAAAAACACCGGGGGAAATACCATGTCATCAGCAAGTCAACTCAATGACAAGCAACTTGAAGCTATGAAATATACTCAAAGTCCCTTGTTAGTCCTTGCCGGAGCAGGTTCAGGTAAAACCTCAGTTATTACCAAAAAAATCGCCTATCTGGTTCAGGAAATTGGCATACCAGCATATCGTATTACGGCGATGACGTTTACCAATAAAGCTGCACGTGAAATGAAAGAGCGTGTTTCGAAGTTGATGTCAAAAGAACAAGCCAAAGGCTTATCTGTTTCGACCTTTCATACGTTTGGATTAAATCTACTTCGTCTTGAGCTGAAACATACGCCACTTAAAAATAATTTTTCGATTTTAGATGCCGATGATTGCAAACGCATTCTGATGGATCTCATGCATCGTGATAATTTATCCGGTGCTGAAAGCAAAGACCTGATCGCCAAGGCAATGAAAAAGATTTCCGATTGGAAAAATGATCTGATCATTCCAGAGCAAGCACACACCACCTGCGAAACCGAAGAAGATGTGCAGTTTGCTCATTTGTATCAGCTCTATGAACGCAATTTACGCGCTTATAATGCGGTTGATTTTGATGATCTCATCGTGATGCCGACGCGTCTATTACAAGAAAATGCTGAAGTGCGTGATAAATGGCAAAACCGCACCCGCTATCTTTTGGTCGATGAATATCAAGATACCAACACCGCGCAGTATATTTTGGTCAAGCTTTTGGTTGGGGTGATGGGTCAGTTTACTGCGGTAGGTGATGATGACCAGTCAATTTATGCTTGGCGTGGTGCAAAGCCTGAGAACATGGCCTTGCTGAAAGAAGATTTCCCCAATTTAAAAGTGATTAAACTGGAACAGAACTATCGTTCAACCAGTCGTATTTTAAAAGCAGCCAACCATGTCATTGAAAACAACCCACATATTTTTGACAAAAAATTGTGGAGTGACAAAGGCAACGGTGACGTGATTCGTGTCATTACCTGCCGTAATGATGATGATGAAGCCGAACGGGTGGTGAAAGATTTAATCACGCATAAACTGATGAATGGTAAGAACTGGAAAGATTATGCGGTACTGTATCGCGGAAACTTCCAAGCACGGGTACTTGAAACCCATCTACGCCAAATGCAAATCCCCTATAAGTTATCAGGTGGTCAGTCGTTCTTTGCCCGCGCTGAAATTAAAGACATCATGAGTTATTTAAGGATGATTATTAATCCTGAAGATGACAGTGCTTTCTTACGGATTATCAATACGCCTAAACGTGCAATCGGTCCGGTTACCTTAGAAAAACTCGGTTTGTTCGCACAAGAAAATCATCTATCACTGTTACTGGCGGCATCTGATCAACGTTTGCGTATGGTTTTACCACAAAAAGCGACGACACAATTGGCTGAATTTGCAGACTTTATCAATACATTCACCCGTGAATTATTAGATGATGATGACCCTGTACCGAAAGTCCGCCAAATGATCAATGAAGCTGGCTATATCGACTATTTACGTGAAAGTGCGGCTACTCCTGCGCAGGAAAAAACCAAACTCGACAACGTTGAAGTGCTGTATAGCAGTATTCAAAGCTTGATTAACCGCGCTGAAGATGTCGATGAACGTAATATTGAAAGTGTGATTCGTAAAATGGTGCTGCTCGATTTGCTCGAACAGCAGCAAGAAGACGATGACATCGATAAAGTCAATTTGCTCACGTTACATGCCTCGAAAGGTCTTGAGTTTCCATATGTTTATATTATGGGCTTGGAAGAAGAGTTATTGCCGCACAAGAACTCAATTGCAGCAGAAACCATTGAGGAAGAACGTCGCTTAATGTACGTGGGGATTACCCGTGCCAAGCAGGGTCTAACACTCACCCTTGCAGAGCAGCGTAAAAATGGCGGCCAAATGAAGCAAATGACCGCCAGTCGTTTTCTCGATGAATTACCACAAGATGACTTGGATTGGCTCGGTCGCAAAAAGAAACTGGCTGAAAATATCGATCCAAAGTTACAAGCACAGCAGTATTTACAAAATTTGAAAGCCTTATTAAAGCGCTAAGCGTTTAAAAGGCAAAAGTTTTAGTTTTAGTTTTAGTTTGGAAATAGGTTCTCTACATGAAAGTGCAAGTTAAAATATTAGATACACGTCTCGGCCAAGAATGGCCAATGCCAAGCTATGCAACTACCGGTTCTGCGGGTTTAGATTTACGTGCGTGTTTGCCTGAAGCAATCACGGTTGAACCTGGTCAAACCGTTTTGGTTAAAACGGGTATGGCGATTTATATCGAAGATCCAAACTATGCGGGTTTGGTACTGCCACGTTCAGGCCTAGGTCATAAACACGGCATCGTCTTGGGTAATCTGGTTGGTCTGATTGACTCTGACTACCAAGGTGAACTGATGGTATCGGTATGGAACCGCGGTCAAACCACCTTCACATTAGAGCCAGGTGAGCGTCTAGCCCAATATGTGTTGGTGCCTGTACTCCAAGCTGAGTTTGAATTGGTTGAAGATTTTACTGCATCAGCACGTGGTGCTGGTGGCTTTGGTCATACGGGTCAGCACTAAGCCGATCGATTGATCTGAAGGGCAACTTCAGGCAATACAAGTAAAAAACCAGTGTGCATTTGCCACTGGTTTTTTTATCAATAAGCATTCTACCTGATCATGCTTTGCTGTTGTTTCATCCTTAGGCTTTGCGTTATGAACTATTTTTCTTCTTTTTAAAACGCTGTACTGGCCATGACATGATAAAACGTGCGCCACCCAGCTCAGGGCTTTGATCGACCTCAATACTGCCACCAAACCAGAATGCAATACGACTCACAATCGATAAACCCAAACCATAACCGCCAGAAGCACGGGTACGGCTGTCATCTAGACGCGCAAAGGCTTCAAAAACACGTGCACGATCTTCTTCAGGAATACCGGGTCCATCATCTTCTACACAAACATAGGCCATGCGTGAATTAGGATCGATACCGCCACTGAGTAAAATGCGACTATCACCATAGCGAATTGCATTACCCACTAAATTTTGAATCACACGATGTAAATAACGTCGTTCGGCTTCGACAATGACATCACTCGACAAAGCCGCCAATTGAATATTCATTTTGGTTTTTAAAGCTTCAGTCTCTATCACCACTTGCTCTAGTACATCAACCAAAATAATTTTTTCAAAATCAAGTGAAGGTGTCCCTTGTTCTAATTTTGCATAAGTCATGATTTCGTCAATAAGTGTATTGAGTGCCTCAATATCTTTATCAATCATCTCCGTTTGTTGCAGGCGATGACTATAATCATCTTCATCAGCCAACATTTCCATCGCAAAACGGATACGGGCAACCGGTGTACGCAACTCATGTGATACTGCACGCATTAATTCACGCTGTGCTTCAATCAAACGATGAATATGATCTGACATGCTATTGTAACTTGAGGCTAAGCTTGCCATTTCATCATGCCCTTCTGCAGGAACACGGACAGACATATCACCTGTTTTCATGATATTTAAGGCATCATTCACCTGTCGGATTTTACGTTGCATTGGCACAATTAGGCCGTAAACCCCAAGGCACAGTAAGAACATACTGAGTAAGGTAATGCCTGCAGCCAGCTTGAACGGCATCCAATTAAACATTGGAATTGGTCCCATGACCAAGACACTCCCCGGCACATTCGGCATAGGAGAAACGATAGAAATCGTAGTCCCTCGAACAGAAGCGCTATCTCGATAGAGAATCACACTTTGATCTGAACGCAAGCGTCCAACCTGCTCAGAATCGAGTCCTAAGTCAGCAACCTGTTGAATACCGATGTGATAATAGAAATGCTCTTGGATCTTTTTCAGATATTCTTGTTCTTCACCCGGATAGTAAACCAAGTAATCCCAAATAAAGATCGGTAGAACCTTCATTTGGCGCTCACCAATGGTGTCTACTTTGATATAAATAAAATGTGTGGGATCGTTTCGAATACCGATAATTAAATAGGCAACACTTTTTTTAGCATCATAACGCACCACTGCTTTTTTATTTTCAATGCGTTTTTCTTCGGCTCGAGATAAGTCGATTTTCTTTGATTCTAAATAATAGATTGGCAGCTCTAACAGGTCAGAAGCATCTGAAATCCAATCAATTTTTTGTTGGTGCGTTGGCTGCCGAGCAACCCCTTCACTGATGACAAATGAAATGCCATCAGTCAAGGATTCGCGATATTCCTGTGCGCGCTGATAATTGATAATCTGCACCAGCAAATAACCAAATATCGCAACCAGGACGACCAAGATGACCAGTCCAGCATAGATGCGCAAAAATATACTGTGTTTTAACAAGTCATCTATCCTTTGAGGAAAAGCTTATCGTCCTATTTTTTGATTACATCCCATTGGTTTCTTTGACAAAGAGATATCCTTTACTACGTACGGTTTTGATACGCTTAGGATTCTCTGGATCATCACCAATTTTTGGACGAATTCTGGAAATACGAACATCAATCGAGCGGTCTTGACCATCATATTCAATGCCGCGTAAACGCTCGAAAATATCTTCACGCGATAAGATTCGACCTGCATTGGATGCCAACAACCACAATAAGTCATATTCAGCGCTGGTAAAATCAACCAACTCGCCATTTAAGGTGACTGAACGGCCACCATTATCAATGACGAGATCATCAAATTCAATGCGCTG
This sequence comes from Acinetobacter pullicarnis, assembly GCF_006352475.1. Classification (NCBI taxonomy): domain Bacteria; kingdom Pseudomonadati; phylum Pseudomonadota; class Gammaproteobacteria; order Moraxellales; family Moraxellaceae; genus Acinetobacter; species Acinetobacter pullicarnis. Next base: position 955,621 of record NZ_VCMZ01000001.1, on the reverse strand, counting down.
AGCAACTTCATCTTCAGGAGTTTTGTCAGTTCGTCGTAATAATGCACGAATTCGAGCCAACAACACGCGTGGCTGTACTGGCTTAGCAACATAGTCATCTGCACCCATCTCTAGGCCAAGAACTTGATCCATATCTTCTGTACGTGCAGTTAACATCAGAATTGGTTGATGATAATGTGGACGAACCTCACGACAAACGGTCAAACCATCAGCGCCTGGCAACATTACATCAAGGACAACTAAGTCTGGTTGCTCACTAATAATACGTCGGATTGCACGGTTACCGTCCGGTTCAACACCGACTTCTAATCCGTTACGAATCAAATACTCTTGGGTTAGACGAGCAAGACGCTCATCATCTTCTACAATTAGAATTTTTGGTAACTTTTCTTCTTTACTCATCTATATGCCCCTTCTCTAAATTTTTGATTGTCTATAAATCCGTCAGATATAAGACATTTATAATTTGCAATATACACACGTTTACATTGTAAACAAGACCTCATTCACCAAACTGATACAGGAGCGTATCGTTTTGTTATATTTTTTTTAAGCATTGAATTGTTTGCTTTTTTCCAAATAAAATGCACTGCCCGATCAAAAAATGACGACACGTGTTTTTTTTGACCCCTTGCACATGGATTGTATAGATTGTGAGTGATTGATTTCACTTTTTTTCACTTATCCACATAGTTATCTATACGGGTTAAAAGCAGACTTTGATACACTACGCCTTGCTGTATATGACCTCACTCAAGATACGCATTCCATGCTAACTATTTGTTAAAATCCCGTTAAATTTTTTAGAAAAATTTTTATAAAAATGTCAATATTGATCTAAGCGAAAATTTACCGTATCTTGTGTTCAAAATCGAACTAAACCACTAAGTCTTGTGTTTTGTCCTAAAATGTCGTGGTGACAAAACATCCGATTTATATGGGCAATTAACATAAAAAATGATGCCAATGGAGCGAAGCTGACAATGAGCGCAATCAATACACCTGGTCAACTGCAAGTGATAAAACGCACTGGTGATGTTGCCATTTTTGATGCAGATAAAATTTCTGTAGCAATAGGCAAAGCCTTTCTCGCAGTAGAAGGTCAAAATAGCGCTGATTCCAGCCGAATTCATGACCGTATCTCACAAATGACCGAAATGGTCCTCAATACCTTTAGTCGTCGTTTACCTTCGGGTGGCACGATTCATATTGAAGAAATTCAAGATCAAGTCGAATTGGCTTTGATGCGTACAGGCGAACAAAAAGTCGCACGTGCTTATGTGATCTATCGCGAACAACGTGCCAACGCACGTAAACAAACTGGCGCGAATCACCATCCAACGCTACAAATTACCGATGCCAATGGGCAATTACAGCCGCTTGATTTAGGTGCACTCGAAAAAAGCATCAAATTAGCCGCTGCTGGTTTAGATGGAATCGATGTACAAGCGATTATTGATGAGACCATCAAAAACCTTTACAACGGTGTAAAAGCATCGGATATTGCCACCACCATGATGATGGCAACCCGTACTCGTATCGAACATGAGCCGAACTATACGTATGTGACTGCACGTTTACTCAGTCATGAATTGGTTGCAACGGGTTTAGCATTCTTAGGTTTGCCACAAGATACGCCTGAAGGTGAAGCTTTAGAAACTTTCCTGAAAAAAGGTATTGAGTTAGAACTGGTTTCTCCAGAATTACTCAACTTTGACCTGAAGAAATTGGCGGCTGCGATTAAACCAGAGCGTTCAAACCAATTTACTTATCTTGGCTTACAAACCCTATTTGACCGTTACTTCATCCATTCCAATGGCGTACGCTTCGAACTGCCACAATTGTTCTTTATGCGTGTTTCAATGGGGCTTTCATTAAACGAAGCCAAACGTGAAGAATCGGCAATTGAGTTCTATAACTTATTGTCTAGCTTTGACTATATGGCTTCTACGCCAACCTTGTTCAACGCAGGTACGCTACGTCCACAACTTTCAAGTTGCTACCTCACTACCATTGCAGATGACCTCTATAACATCTATGGCGCAATGCGTGACAATGCGATGTTGTCTAAATGGGCTGGCGGTTTGGGCAATGACTGGACTCCGGTTCGTGCATTGAACTCATACATCAAAGGCACCAATGGTAAGTCTCAAGGTGTTGTACCGTTCCTTAAAGTTGCCAACGATACTGCCGTTGCAGTCAACCAAGGTGGTAAACGTAAAGGTGCAGTTTGTGCGTATTTAGAAACTTGGCACTTAGACATCGAAGAATTCCTAGAGCTACGTAAAAATACCGGTGATGACCGTCGTCGTACCCATGACATGAATACAGCAAACTGGGTTCCAGATTTATTTATGCAACGTGTATTTGAAGATGCTGAGTGGACCTTGTTCACCCCTTCAGAAACCCCAGACTTGCATGATTTAACTGGTGCTGAATTTGCTGAACGCTATGCATACTATGAAGGCATTGCCAAAGAAACCAACATGCTACACAAGAAACTTCGTGCGAAAGACTTGTGGCGTAAAATGCTGTCAATGTTGTTTGAAACAGGTCATCCTTGGATTACCTTCAAAGACGTATGTAACTTACGTTCACCACAACAACATGTTGGCGTAGTACATTCATCCAACCTGTGTACTGAAATCACCTTAAATACAAGCCAAGATGAAATCGCGGTGTGTAACTTAGGTTCGATCAACTTGGTACAACACGTACTTGGTGGTGTATTAAACCGTGAGAAATTGGCTGCAACGGTAAAAACAGCTGTACGTATGCTTGATAACGTTATCGATATCAACTACTACGCAGTGCCACAAGCCAAAACTTCAAACATGAAACATCGTCCAGTCGGTATGGGCATCATGGGCTTCCAAGATGCTTTATATGAAATGGGCATGGCTTATGGTTCTGATGAAGCAGTTGAATTTGCAGATGAATCGATGGAAGTGATCAGCTACTATGCGATCCGTACCTCGAGTGATCTTGCTGTTGAACGCGGTAGCTACGAAACATTCAAAGGTTCATTGTGGGATCAAGGTATTCTGCCAATCGACTCTTTGGATCTTGTTGCAAAAACTCGTCCAGAACGTATGTTCGAAGTTGACCGTACTCAACGTCTGGATTGGGACAGCTTACGTGCCAAAGTACAGAAAGACGGTATGCGTAACTCGAACGTGATGGCGATTGCACCGACTGCAACCATTTCAAATATTTGTGGTGTGTCACAATCAATTGAGCCGACTTTCCAAAACTTATATGTGAAGTCAAACTTATCTGGTGAATTCACCGTAATCAACCCTTACCTCGTTCGTGCGTTAAAAGAACGTGGTCTATGGGATGTGGTGATGGTTAACGACCTAAAACACTACGAAGGTTCTGTGCAAAAAATTGCGCGTATCCCAGAAGAGTTAAAAGCTATCTTTGCAACAGCGTTCGAAGTTGAGCCACGTTGGATTGTTGATGCTGCATCACGTCGCCAAAAATGGATCGATCAAGCCCAATCGTTGAACCTGTATATTTCAGGCGCAAATGGTAAGAAACTGGACTTGACCTATAAAATGGCATGGTTACGTGGCCTCAAAACCACCTATTACCTCCGTGCTTTAGGTGCAACTTCTGCTGAGAAATCAACGATTAATACCGGCGCGTTGAACGCGGTTAAAGCCACTGCTGCACCTGTAGTCGCGGCTGCCGTTGCCCCAGTGAAAGCGGTTGAAGCTGCTGCAATTGATGATGATTTCGCTCAAGCTGCGCCAGTACCATTGGCCTGCTCGATTGATAATCCAGATTGTGAAGCTTGCCAATAAGACTTTTCGGCTATCTAGGTCAAAGTAGATAGCAAAACAAAGCCCTCTTGCACGATGCAAGAGGGCTTTTTTATCACGGATTTGGTCTTAATGTCGTCGCGCTAAATGACAACTTCATCGGGCACGCTCTGAGTTGAGCAAATCATATTTTGGTGCTAGACAAGATTACTTTTCAATTGAAAAAACTTTGATTTTTTTTAGTTTTATTAATTTTTCAAATCATCGAAAAGTGAAAAGACAGTGCGAGTGATTAAATATTGTCACACGTAAAAGCTGAAGCTCAACCTAGGCTAGCTTTTGCTGATTTTAGCGACAGCAAAATAGAGGTCTGATCACAAAAAACACAATATATAGTATTTTTTTTTCTACTATACACAACATTATGTAGTCCTATATAATGGCCGACATTATCCATTCATGCATAACCCATGATGGAAAACCAATTCTGTATCATTTTTTCAAGCGACGTTTTTGGTTTTTATTTAGATCAAAATGACAGGTTTTGAAGTTATCGATACGGTTTAAACATCTATAAATTTTTCGTCATCGATTAATTTTTTTCATGCCCTTAACCCCCGACTTAATCTCGTTAAAAAAGGGGCAGCCCAATAAAGTGATAATCACAGGGTTTGTACGAGATGAGGGAATTGAATCAATGCTTGAGGTAATACCGTGCCACACATGACCCATAACTATATGCTTGGACTAAGTGTGCTGGTAGCCGCCTTTATTTTCTTCTACACGCCAATCGTTTATGCATTTCTAAAATTTCGTAAACAGCGTCAGCAAGATAAATAAAAGGCTTTGCATTGTTGTTTAAATCAAGCTATGAGGCGTAAAAATTAATTTTACTTACACATGGCACCCGTATATTCATGACATCTCCTTGAAGCAGATGTCAGATAAAAGATATAAGTAACGAAGAGAGTATTTGATATGTCTATCCTAAATTGGGACGATTTTGAAGATGATTCGCAGAAACCGGCTACACCTGAACACCAGCCTAAAACCGTCAGCACGCAGGAAACGCCTGCTACACAAGTGGTATCTGATGCACAGTCATCATCGCCGCATGTGGCTGCTGTACAATCCGCTGGAGCCCGTACAAATCGAGCAACAGATCCAGCCGATCCGTTGGCAAGAGCATCTGCATCCCTAGAGCATCTTGATGTTGCGCCTGGTCTAGAAGAACTCGAAATGGGTGCTGGTCGTGTGGAAGTTGATGATAAAGCAATGATCAACTGCCGCGCTGACTTAAACCAATTGGTTCCGTTTAAATACGAGTGGGCTTGGCAGAAGTATCTGGATGGATGTGCAAACCATTGGATGCCACAAGAAGTTAACATGACCCAAGACATCGCACTTTGGAAATCTGAAGGCGGTTTAACCGACGATGAACGTACCATCGTGATGCGTTCTTTGGGCTTCTTCTCCACTGCTGACTCACTGGTTGCCAACAATCTAATTTTGGCAATTTACCGTCATATTACCAACCCAGAATGCCGTCAGTATATTTTGCGTCAAGCATTTGAAGAAGCGATTCACACCCATGCTTACCAATACTGTATCGAGTCTTTGGGCATGGACGAAGGCGAAGTCTTCAACATGTATCGCGAAGTCCCATCAGTTGCACGTAAAGCCGCTTGGGGTCTGAAATATACACAATCGCTCAGTGATCCAACCTTTAAAACGGGTACTCCTGAAACAGATCAAATCTTGCTTCGCAACTTGATCGCATTCTATTGCGTCCTTGAAGGTATCTTCTTCTATTGTGGTTTCAGTCAAATCTTGAGTATGGGTCGTCGTAATAAAATGAATGGTGTTGCTGAGCAATTCCAATACATCTTACGTGACGAATCAATGCACTTGAACTTTGGTATCGATATGATTAACCAAATCAAGATTGAGAACCCGCATTTGTGGACTGCTGAATTCCAAGAAGAAGTCATTCAAATGATTTTGGAAGGTACTATTCTTGAAATCGAATACGCACGTGACACTATGCCACGCGGTGTACTTGGTATGAATGCCAGCATGATGGAAGAATACTTAAAATTCATCTGTAACCGCCGTCTTGCACAACTTGGCTTACCAGAGCAATTTGCGGGTGTGACCAATCCATTCCAATGGATGTCTGAGATGATGGACTTGCGTAAAGAGAAGAACTTCTTTGAAACGCGTGTGACTGATTATCAAACTGGCGGTGCGTTAAGCTGGTAAGGTTTTGAGTTGCGTAGGCGACATATAAGTTTTCCTTAGCGACAAATGAAATTTCCTTGAAATAAAAAATAGAGCCTAATGGCTCTATTTTTTATTACTTGATTGGAGGCGATAACTTTCGGAATTTCGATATCTTAAAGCCTTCAGGTAATGGTCGCTGAATGACAGATAATGCAAGATTTTTGATACATATTTCGAGATTGTTACATTAATGTGTGTTAGCCCCCGTAAAAACGGACAGTTAACTTGCTAATTTTATCGAGCGAAACTCCCGAGGGGATTTCATTTTTAGCCCACTATGCGGATGATTGCAATTATAGTCTTCAATCCAGATGGGTAAATAGCTCATGACTGTTTCTGCATCTGGTACATCACTCAAATAGACATAATCCCGCTTTAAGGTTTTAACAAACGCTTCAGCCATGCCATTGCTTTGTGGGCTACGAATTGGCGTTGTACAAACAAGAAAACCTAATGATTGAGCGAATGTGCGTGTTGATCGAGCGATGTAACAACTGCCATTATCTGTCAGCCATTCAACCCTTTGTGGTAGATGAGAGACTGCACCGAAACGTCGCTCCATACTCTGCACAAGCACGTCACAGACCATTTCACTGCTGATTCCTTCAGTCGTTGCAGCATAGCTCATGATCTCTCGATCACAGCAGTCTAAGCTAAAGATCACCCGTACTTTTTCACCATTCCAACATTTAATCTCGAAGCCATCTGAACACCATCTCTTATCCGACGCAGACACAATGACTTTGCCTTCATGTGTACGATCATTCTGAAGTGGCTCAGATCGAGTTAAAAGTAAATCGCTCTGCTTCATGATGCGGTAAATACGCTTATGATTCACTTGTTTCAATGATATCGTATTTGCCTTTAAGTGACGATTGAGGTGAGCAGTAACACGCCGATAGCCATTGCTCGGTCGTTGGTCACAGATGTCCCGAATCATAGGCAGTAAAATGTGATCCTCTACTTTGTTATACCTCGAACGAGAGATCATGTTTGGCTGCTTTAATCGTCGATAAAGGTTCGATCTCGAAACACCGAGTATTACGGTTACGGCTATTTGCTGTATTGGGTATCGTCTGGCGGCAATAAGGGCATGTGCGATATGTACTTTTTTGTCTGTGCAAGCTCTAAGGCATCTTTGAGAATTTCTGCTTCGACAGTCTTTCGACCTAACATTTGTTCAAGCTGTTTTACTTTTTTTAGTAGTGCGTTGTAGTCTGAAACACTGGCGACTTGATCATTGGCTTCCACAGCAGTTACCCCACCATCTTGCATAAGTTTTTTCCATTTAAACAGTAAACTTGGGGTAATGCCATACTGCCTGGCAACAGAAGAAACGGATGATCCGGGCTGCATGGTCAGGGCAACAAACTGTGCTTTCTGTTGACCTGTATAACGTCTACGACGTTGAACTGATGTAATAACTTCAATACGTTCCATAAGACACTCCTTAACTCTAGTTCTATGCCTAGATCTTAATTTTGAGTGTCCGTTTTAATTGGGGGTTAATACATTTTCTGAATCTAGACAAAGTAAAATATTAGAAGTCTTAGATAGCCCAAAAATCCAAATTATTACCATGCAAGATAAAACGTTAATAAATTGAAAAATAAAGGATATTTTAAAATCAAAAATAATCAAAACGAATTTTTATACAGAAAATAACCAGCAAACAATATAATAAGAATTGGAGAGTAATTAATTAATCTCCATTTTATTATTCTAAAAATATAATTAATTTTAACAACTCTTGCTCTTTCAACGCTCTCCCTTGCTATCGCTTTTTTAATATTGTTATAAATCAAGGTTTCTCTTTCCAATTTATATTCCAAACTACCATAGTCGTTAATCAATCTCCTCAAAACGTCTCTATCTTTTTTAAAATTATTATTAAATTCATTAAAATAAATATCAAACCCATTAGGAATAAAAACATCTTGATTAAATTCAATTTCATCTAACCCAAGAAATATACTTTTCCAAGTATAGATTTCACTATTACTCTTACTAAGTTTAGAATGTCCCTCTTCATTTTTTAGCTCTAAGAATTTAATTTCTTCTTGCTTAGACCAAATGTCATAAACAAAGTCTTCTAATGAGGCTTCTTTTATATTTTCGGCCCAGTTATCATTATCAATTAATAAGCCAATTTTTGTATAGCCATTTAGGGGTATACAAAATTTAGCATAAAATCTTTTAGCCATCTCTTCCTTTTCAGGTCGAAAATCTATTTTATTTACTACTGTTTCTTCAGGAAACTGCTTGAGCCATCTTACTATATAGCTCATGACTAGACTACCGACCCTGTTTCCACGAAGTGACGTAGGATCTACGAAAATAGCGCCAAGACTGTCTGGGCTACTACTAGAGATACTTGCTCTCCCTCCTAATTCACTATTTATTTTTTTGTCTAAACGATAACTTGAACTAAATAAATTAATTTTATATTGTTCATGCTCAGACAGAGATGTGTATTGTACTTCAATCTCTAACTTTGCCTCATCATAGTAATCATTACTTTCAAAAGATGAAGAAGCATAAAAGTGGATTACACCCATTCTCTCATTAGACTTCAAATTATTAATAAAATAGATTATATTTTCATTATAGCTTTGCATTTTTAACCTTTTAAAATTAAAGAGTTTCTATCACAGAAAGAACAGACAAAGAAATTAAACCAACAGGACCTAAAGAAGTCAGAATATAAAATCTAGTTGAAAACTTGCCAACATCTAGAATTTCAAGCATCCTTTTTAAGAAAAGCTCATTTAATAAATAGACAAACAGAACTAAACCGAACATTGAAAATATAAAGGTAGCGCTATAACTAACAATTAATGAAAAAGAGTCTGGCAACTTAGTTAATGAAGTAATTAATTTTTTACTTCCTAATATAATGACGATGATGGCTGCAAATATTGAAATCATTAAATTTAACAATAATTTTAAGAATTCACTTTTCAGCTCTGAATTATCAACATTCATATAATTTCTCACTTATACATTGACCACAAATATTAGTACGAAATTTCACCTAAAAGATCAATACTCTTACCGAACAGGTACGTCAAAATATGTCGCTCAACAAAATGTCATCTTATGTGTCGTTTTCCTAAAAAATGTCAGCTTATCTGTCGTATTTTCATGAAACTGATTGGCACTTAGCTGCCTAAATCTTTGTTTTATAAAAGGCACCAATGTCAACTTATGTGTCGTGTGACGGAGTTGATAAAAAATCCGACTTAGTGTCGGATTTTTTAATATTTAAATCAAAATAATTTCTTTTTGTTCAAACCATTCTTTCTCAATTAGTTTTTCCTTTAGTGCGTTAGGATTTTTTGTATAACAAACAACAGCTAAACAAGATCTTTGATTAAACTGCTGATGTATTTCCTTTAGGAATTATCACTACACATAACCAAGCAATCGCTAAAGGAATAGCCAAAGCAAAGAAATAACCGCTTAAACCAAAAGATAATAAGACTGAACCACCGAGTGCAGATCCTAAAATTGCCCCCATACGTCCCATACCAATTGCCCAACCAGTTGCAGTTGCACGAACTTCGGCAGGATATGAAGCAATAACCAAATAGTTTAATGCTAATTGTTGACCGCCAATACCAAAACCGGCAAGTGCAATCAAAGCAAAGACAATCGCCCATTGTTGGCTAACAATTACTAAACCGAGTGCAACGGCTACAGCGATTCCGCAAGCAAACATAAAGTATAGAATCTTCACGGTATTAATTTTCGGAAGATAATAAGCCAATGGTATTGCAAATAAAATAAATGCTGCATTTACGGTTACAGATGCATAAGGCGCTTCAAGTGGATTTAAACCTGCTTGTTTTAAAATTGTTGGTAACCATGACAACAACATAAACCACGCGATCCAGTTAAAGAAATAAGTCCCCCATACACCAACGGTAGTTTTAAACAAATTCTTTTGGAATAACACCCCAAGTGTTACTGACTTATTGGCCTGCGTATCCGTATTAACTTTAATGTCATCACTGTTGATTTGAATATCTTGTCCAGTGATCTTTTTTAAGATACGTTGAATTTCACTTAAATTCTTAGTATCTGCTTTCTGGCTTAAGAAATCTAATGATTCAGGTAAAAAACAACTTACTAATATTAATAATATAAGTGGAATAAGACCACCAATAAAATAAATACTTTCCCAACCCCAAATTGGCATTATTTTCGCAGCTAATAATCCACCCAACATTGCACCAGCAGGCAAAGCCAATAATACAATTGTGGTAACGACACCTTTAACACGTTGAGGAGCATATTCTGCTGCGAGTGCTAATAAGACTGGTGTAGCCCCACCCATCCCAATACCAGCAAGTAATCTCAAGATAAAAATTTGATCTAGATTTTGTGCAAATCCAGTGAGTAAGGTTGATCCTGCGAAAATTGCAATACATGCCATCAAGGTATTACGGCGACCAATTTTATCTGCAAGGATGCCAAGCATCATTGCGCCAACGGTCATCCCAATGATGCCAGCAGTAAGGACTGGAGCCAAAGCACCAGCTTTAAGTTGAAATGCTTCAATCATCGCAGGACCCGTAAAGGCGACCGCTTGAGTATCAAATCCATCACATAGTGCGATTAAAAAACAAAGAGTAATGACACGCCACTGAAAGTTTGATAAACCTTGATTAACTACCATGTGTATCGGGTTTTTTTGCATATCCCTTGCCATATTCCGTTTGACTTAGAAAAGTGTAATATGCAACTTTTAGCTTGGTTTTACGAGAACTTGATAGGTATAACTTTATATCTTAGACATACACTTTATTCATTTTTTATATCCAATAATTTAAGTGCAAAAAATATCATTTAGATTATTTTTTATAATTTAAGTTTGGTGACTAAATAATTTGTGTATTGATGCTGACTGAAATCATAACGCGATCATATTTTCCTAGATCACTTTATCATCCCCCCGATTTTTTTACTCCCTCAACATCATTTCACTTTTTAACCAGTCTAGAAATATGAGTTTTCTGGAGTCTTCTTCAAGGATAGATTGGAAGAGTAAATAATACGCTGAGCCATTATTATCACTAAAGAACCCATCCTCCAATCCACCGTAAAATAGTCCCAGCCAATATTTGAGATTATTCTAATGGAATCATATGGTCTGTATTTTTAATGCTGACTGAACGCGCATGCTTGCACTGCTGATAAAGTTCGTTGGCTTCTTCTGCGGATCGTAGCTGATCTTCCGCACCAGTAATGCTCCCTTAAACAATCGAGCTTGAAAGTAGAAAATCGAATAACCTTAAATTATGTGGCAAAAACACGTTGAGATTGACTCCCATAAAAACTTAAATGGCTTTGATTTAATTAAAATATTCAATCTCACACTATCTGTCTTTAAACGCTAGATCATATTTCATAAAAAACCCCGTAAGTTGTGTCCAACTTATGGGGTTCAGTTCATTAATGGCGGTTGTTTCTTTAATCGAAATAGCGTTTTTATCTCAATTATTTGCAGGAAGCATTCCCCTATAAACTACGCTGATTCACCCGTTTTGATAATTCTTCAGCAGATTCTTTACGCTCAGAATATCGATCTGTTAAATACAAACTTTGACCACGCGTCAGCAAAGTAAATTTATAGAGTTCTTCCATCACATCCACAATTCGATCGTAATATGGCGATGCTTTCATTCGTCCATCTTCTTCAAATTCTAAAAATGCTTTCGGAATTGAAGATTGATTCGGGATTGTGATCATCCGCATCCAACGCCCTAAAATACGCATCTGATTTACACTATTGAAAGACTGCGAGCCACCATTGACCTGCATGAGTGCCAATGTTTTCCCTTGGGTTGCACGTATTGCACCCCCCGCCAAAGGAATCCAATCAATTTGAGATTTAAAAATAGAACTCATCGACCCATGACGTTCAGGTGAACACCACACCATACCCTCTGACCAGCTCAACAAGCCCTGTAATTCTTTGACTTTTGGATGTTCCATATCCGCATCGTCGGGTAATGGCAAACCTTTAGGATGAAAAATTTTAACCTCAGCACCCAAATACTCAAGAATTCGTCCCGCCTCCATTACCGCCAAACGACTGTATGAACGCTCACGATTCGAACCATATAACAATAAGATGCGTGGGGCATGATCTAGCGCTTTTGCTTGAACTTTTTCTAAGGTAGACGGCTCAAGAAGTTTGATATCAATATTTGGAAGATTCATGACATTTACACCGTTTTAAAATACTTTTTTCTGAGCCATAGGGACACACTGACCAAAGCAATCAAGATTGGTACCTCAACCAATGGCCCAATAATGGTTGTAAATGCGACAGGTGATGCTAGACCAAAAGTTGCAATCGCGACTGCCAATGCTAACTCGAAGTTATTTCCAGCAGCAGTGAAAGAAATTGCTGCCGTTTTTGGATAGTCATTCCCCATCCACTTGCTCATAAAGAAGCTGATGAAGAACATCACAATAAAGTAGATTGTTAATGGAATGGCAATACGAATCACATCTAAAGGTAGACTTACCACATCGCCACCCTTGAGACTAAACATTGCGACGATGGTAAAAAGTAAGGCCAACAAACTTAATGGACTGATTTTTGGTAAAAAAACATGTTGATACCAGTCTAAGCCTTTGGCTTTCACCAAAATCAAACGAGTCAAAAACCCAAGAAAAAATGGAATTCCTAAATAAACCAATACCGCATGAGTAATGGTCCAGAAATCTACATTGATCACTTGCCCTGCAATACCGAAATAGGGTGGCAAGAAGGTTAGGAATAACCAAGCATAAGTACTGAAGAATAAAATCTGGAAAATACTATTAAATGCAACCAAGGCCGCAACATATTGGTTATCGCCACAAGCTAAACCATTCCAAACCAAGACCATTGCAATACAGCGTGCCAAACCAATTAGGATTACACCCGTCATATATTCTGGATCGTTATGCAAAAATACTATCGCGAGCACAAACATCAAAACAGGTGCGATAATCCAGTTCTGAACCAAGGATAAAGTTAAGGTTTTTTTGTCTTTAAAGACCTTGGGGAGCGCTGCATAGTCTACTTTTGCCAAAGGCGGATACATCATCAAGATCAAGCCAAGCGCAATTGGAATATTGACCGAATCAACACTCATTTTATCCAATGCAATAGATGCTTGAGGCAAAAAAACACCTATTGCAATCCCCAAGGCCATCGCAATAAAAATCCATAGCGTTAGGTTACGGTCTAGAAATGACAATCTTTGCTGAGTCATGATGTTCTCATTCAATACTTGAGATCTGATTGATTGCTGCAATCAATTCAGAACGAGACATATTTGCTGTATCTAATGCAAATAAAGCATCTAAACGACGATTGATCTGCTCCACTGTGACTTTAAATGCCGCTAACTTTTCATCTTTAGGTCGATCTAAATGTGAAGGATCAGCCAATCCCCAATGTGCTTTAATTGCACCCCCTAAATAAAGTGGGCAAGCTTCCTGAGCCGCTGAATCGCAAACTGTAATCACGACATCAGGTTGATATTGCTCACAGTCATCAATACTTTTGCTCCACAAACCCGCTGTTGAAAGCCCAAGGTTTTCCAGCGTTTCAATGGTCAATGGATGTACCTGTCCTGATGGCTTACTACCAGCACTGTATGCTTTCCACCCCTCAAGTGCACGACTGTTAAAAAGCACTTCTGACAGAATGCTACGGCAACTATTTCCAGTACATAAAAAAAGAAATTTCATGATTTTTTACTCACAATAACTATTGATTTGAATCGTTTGGGAATCTTTACTTGTTAAAGTTTGACTACAAACCAAGAGATTCAGAACCTCATGACACCACGTTGGGAGTTGTGGGTTAATGCTGTAATACACCCATTGGCCTTGTCTTCTGTCTTGTAAGAGGCCAGAAGAACGCAATAACGCTAAATGCCGAGAAATCTTTGGCTGACTCAGTTGTAACTTTTCAGTCAAATCACAAACACATAACTCTTTATGCTCAGCGACTAAAGTCACGATATTGAGTCGAGTTTCATCTGCTAAGCATTTAAAAAAAATAACTTGGTCCATTCTCATCTCTCATTCGCTTATTTGGATATGCGGATAATTCTATAAAAAAGTAAAAACTTAATTCACAGGTTGCCCATTTTCATCAATCACTTTTTCACCGTCTTCTTTGGTAAATGTCGTCTTTTGCGGTAAAGATAGAATCTCCAATACGCGTTCCGATGGGCGGCTTAAACGAGTTCCCAATTCAGTAACAACAAATGGACGATTAATTAAAATTGGATATTCAAGCATAAAACCAAGCAGCTGTTCATCGCTCAAATCATGACGATCAAGCGCTAAATCTCGATAAGGATCTACATTCTGGCGAATGGCTTCTCTTACCGTTAATTTGGCATCCTGAATCAATTTCACTAATTCTTCATAACCAGGTGGTGTAATGAGATATTCAATAATCGTGGGTTCAATGCCTGTATTACGAATCAAAGCCAACGTATTTCTAGAGGTTCCACAAGCGGGATTGTGATAAATCTTAATTTTTGATGACGTTATCATCGAATTAAACTCAATTGATATTTTATTAGACCTTTATATATGAGTTTTCATATATATGCAATTCCATATATACAGAAATTTCAAATAGTTTTCATCTCTTAATTTTTTGCTCAGTCAACATCATTTCACTTTTTAACCAGTCTAGAAATATGAGTTTTCTGGAGTCTTCTTCAAGGGCAGATTGGGAGAGTAAGTAGTACGCTGAGCCATGATTATGACTAAAAAACCCACGTCCCAACCCACCGTAGAATAATCCCAGCCAATACTTGAGGTTGTTCTAATGGAATCATATGACCTGTATTTTTAATGCTGACTAAACGCGCATGTTTGCACTGTTGATAAAGTTCATTGGCTTCTTCTGCGGATCGTAGCTGATCTTCCGCACCGGCAATAATCAGCGTCGGGCAGTTAATTTTGTGCATATCATAATGACTGCGATCAAGCAGCGACTGTTTCACAAAATTTGCATACCCCAAGTTTTTACCCATCGCTTGGATTGTTTTTATCAGGGTGATGTTATTGGCATGACGTGGATGGAGCGTTTTAATAATCGAGATGGAGCTTAAACCGCGAAAGCTTTCTTTCGTATTGAGTCGAATCGCAGTCAGTTTATGTTCTCTTTGCTGTGCAGTATCTGAGCGTAATGAAGATGCAATTAAAACTAGGCCCGTCACACGTTCAGGAAACTGTTCGGCAATGGAACGTGCAATATACCCCCCCAATGAAAAGCCAATCAATATAAAACTCTCTGGCACCTGTTGTGCAATATATTGAGCAATCTCAGCGATATTGTTCCCTTGCGTTAAACTGGCGCGAACGATATGCCATGTGCTTGGCAAGGCTGCAACGACATCATCCCACAAGCTTCCATCTAACATAAAACCGGGAATCAACACCACTGAAACTTTTTCTTGCTGCATTGCCTTGCAATCCATTAGATAAAACTTTGTCTAAATAAAGCAGCCGCCAAAATACCAGCACTAATCGATACCATCGGTTTTTTGACCACGAGCATTAAAACTGCAGTGGTGAGTAAAGCAAGCCGTGCACCATTATCTCCTTCCAGTGCAATCGGGGCTAACAAGGCAACCAAAACTGAACCCGACATCGCATTAATAAAACGCTGCACTCGGTCGCCAATTGGGATATAGGACATTATCAACACCCCACCCCAACGTGTCGCCAAAGTCACAATTGCCATAATCAAAATAATAACAAATGGATAACTGGTACTAATTTCTAGATTCATGTGCGCTTCTCCTGCCAGAATACGCCAACGATGCCACCAATTAAGGCACCAACCACAACATGGCTATTTTCAGGGAGATAGCGATAAGCCAATAATGAACTTACTGCGGCAATGCTCCAGATGACAAAGATTCGAAAATCTTTTTGTCCACCCACCACCATCGCCAACAGAAAACACGCCATCACCATATCCAGTCCGAACATGCTCGGATTGTGGATCAGATTGCCAAAAGCCAGTCCCAGCCATGTTCCCAACAGCCAGAATAACCACAGCGCAAGCCCTCCACCAAACAACAGTCCCATGCCAGACTCACCACGATTAAATGCCTGAAGCGAGAACGCCCAATTTGCGTCAGAGATGACCAGCAATATGCCATAGCGTTTAAAGGGTGGAAGATGGCGTAACCAAGGATAAAGCGATGCACCCATCAACAAATGTCGAGCATTAATAAAGAATACGGCGACAATCAGTGGGATCAGAGAAACCGTTTGCCCCCATAATTCTAAAGTGGCAAATTGAGATGCTCCCGCAAAAACAGAGGCACTCATCAACATGATGGCACTATTATTCAAACCAACTTGTGTTGCAGCCAATCCAAAGGCAACCCCAAAGACAGCAACAAAACATGAAATTGGCAGGAGTCGCTTAAAACCAGACCAAACTTCAGATCGGTTTAAGCTATAAATTGCTTGATCTGTATTAGACAAAGTCGTTTTCCTTAACAGTTCTTAAACACCTATGTAATTTATATAAGTAAGTATAACCTGATGAAGATTAGGGAAATTTCCCCCTTTATTTCTTGTTAAATTATGAGTGGATAAATAAAGAATGAAAAGCGCATAATCCTCGAATATACTATTCGAAAATCGAATAACTAAAATCTTATGAATTTACAAAATCTACAAATCGATTGGTTAAAGTGTTTTGTTGCCGTGGTTGATACGGGTTCACTGTCAAGTGCAGCACCGGTGCTCTACCGCTCTCAATCTGCAGTCAGCATGCAACTCAAAAAACTTGAAGCAACCTTACATTGTCAACTTTTAATTCGAAGCCATCGGCAGATTCAACTCACGCCAGAGGGTCAACTCCTTTTAGGCTATGCACGGCGCATTTTAGATTTGCATCATGAGACGCAGATCGCCTTCAATGGTGAAGCGCTGAGCGGGCGAATTCGCTTGGGCGTGCCTGATGATTATGCAGGAAAATACTTAACGCCCGTGCTAAAACGCTTTGCACCACTCTATAGTGCAGTTGAAATTGAATTGTACTGTGAACAATCCACCGCTTTAATTCCACGTATTGAAAATGGCGATTTAGATTTAGCCCTGATTTCAAGAGACCATGCACGTCAAGGCACGTTATTGTTTCACGAACCAATGGTTTGGGTTGGCTCGCCCCACTTTGAAATCTGGCGCCAAGATCCTCTTCCCATCGCTGTCTATGAAAGCAGTAGTTTAGCGAAACGTAGCGCAATACATTCATTGGCTTTGCAAGGGCGTCGTTATCGGGTGGTCTATCATAGTTCGAGTTTGGTTGGTCAAATTGCAGCCGTAGAAAGTGGTTTGGCCATTGCAATCGTGACCCAATGTAGTGCTCCGCCTCATTTAAAAATTTTGGGTGCAGAACATGGATTTGGCCCCTTGGAGCCGATGCAAGTTTCAGTCTATCGAAGTACCGCATCGCGTGGGGAAAAAGCCATTGATCACTTATATGAGTTGTTAATTAAAACGCTGCGATCTTCCTTTATTTGATGATCAAGCATCCACAAACACTCGCGCTGCAAGAAAAAATCGCACTCCATTCCGATTAGAACGCTTTAAAATTATAGAGATTCTGGATAAATGTATCGGGAATCACGGCATCAACCGGGAATTTCGAGAATTTGATTAGCAGTGCGGTATTTTTTTCATTGGCACCAAATACATAGATAATTTTCACCTGTGCTCTTTGATCAATGACCTCATAATAAGTGATCTGATCCAGTTGTTTTTTAATTAAGGCACTGCCCCGTTGACCTTCTTGCTCAGCAATCATGGCTTGCGTCCACGCGGTTAAATGGCTGTTGGCATTTGGCATCACATCTCGTATCACCCCAATCCCAATGCCCTGATTTAAATTGGTATAAAACAAGTTGGCGGTTTTTGCTTGTAGCTCAGAATAATCAAGTTTTAAAGGCGTGCTACCAAACATCACGCTATTACTGCTGACGCAAGCTGTAAGCAACAGACTACCGAGTAAAAATAGGCCTAATTTTATTTTTTGATGTAAATACATGATGTTTTCTACTCTCGCTGAATTTATTTAACCCACTCAGCAGTATAAACAATTGGCTTACGAAGTAAGCAACTTAAAATAACAAAGCCCTCAAAAGAGGGCTGTATTAACCTATTGAGGAAGCGGACTTTTTACCCCAGTTTCCTTAAAGTTAAAATCTGCTCACTGCGCCCAAATGGCCCATAAACATCATGTAAAACCGAACTGGTGAGACCAATCCCATCGGTGCCATATTGTTGCACCGTTTCTAAGCCAAGCCATCTGCCTTGTGGCGCACGATACATATGTACTTGTAAGTCAAGATTTGGGAATGCCCATTCAAACTGGCCTTCTTGACGAGGCACAATCCCATTGGCGGTATCCAACATGCCCATCAAATGTACAAAGTCACTGGCGGCATGTCCTTCAACCATTTGTTTTTCATTGTTTAACCACACCACGCCTTTACCAGCACGATGTTGTTCATTTGAGCGCGCTTCAAGTGATTGAATAAAACCACCTGGCCATTTTTCTAAACCCGACCAAAGCGTATATTGATCTGGATGATGTATCGCTTGATCTTCAAGACCAGCCACACTGCTGCTGTCTTGAATACACATCCGCCAAGCACGTGCCACCACACAAGTTTTGCCATTGGCGAGCATTTTCGACTCTAACAATTCAATGGTTCGACCTGCACGAATCACCGATGTTTCAATCGAGAACTCACCAAAACTAATCAGACCAAAAATATCATAACTAATTCGTCCAATCCGCATGTCATCACGTGGTGAAAACTGTTCAAGTTCGGCAGCAAGGAGCCCACTGGCTGGTGCCATATGCTGCTCATGTGGATTCCATGCACCTTGGGCATGAATGTTTGAACAATACTGTGCGGTGACCGTGCCACTGGCATCTGTGCTTCGACTTAATTGTTGATAATACGCAGTCATGATCTGTTGAAACTCCCTTTTCTTCATACTAAATAATGCTAAATCTGAGGTTCATTATGAAGACAACACAATAGAAGATTCAATCACCTTATGCTTTAAAGCAGAACTCATCGGTCTAGTTTTTCATTTATTGAGTTGGATTGCGTCCAAGCGATAGCCCCTTTAGGCTCAATAAAAAGCCAGCCCGCATGACACGGACTGGCTGAGATCAATCAAGGCGATAGCTTTGGATTATTCAGATAAATCAAGGCACATATATTTAATTTCAAGATAATCTTCAATGCCATATTGCGAACCTTCACGACCTAGACCCGATTGTTTGATGCCCCCAAAAGGAGAAACTTCATTGGAAATCAGTCCGGTATTGATGCCCACCATGCCATATTCAAGCGCCTCACCAACACGCCATTGACGCGCTGAACTTTGCGTGAAGATATAAGCCGCTAAACCAAACTCGGTATCATTGGCCATAAAGACCGCTTCATCTTCAGTCTCAAAACGAAACAGTGGTGCCAATGGCCCAAAGGTTTCTTCACGTGCCACGCGCATCGCTTGAGTCACATCGGTCAATACTGTTGGCTCAAAGAAAGTGTTGTCTGCGGCAACACGCTGGCCACCAGCTTGAACTTTGGCACCTTGGCTGACCGCATCTTGAATATGCGCTTGCACTTTGGCAATCGCTTCTTCATCAATCAATGGGCCTTGAGTCACCCCATCTACCCGACCATCCCCGGTTTTTAGCTTGTTCACTTCTTCGATCACGCGCTGACTGACCGCAGCATATACACCGGCTTGAATATAAACACGATTGGCACAAACACAGGTTTGGCCACTGTTACGGAATTTACTCGCCATGATGCCTTTGACCGCTTGTTCGATATTGGCATCATCAAACACGATCACAGGTGCATTGCCACCCAGTTCAAGCGAAAGCTTCTTAATGGTTGGCGCACATTGTTGCATTAAGATGCGACCCACTTCGGTGGACCCAGTAAAACTCAGTTTACGTACCACATCACTTTCACATAGGGTTTTACCCACTGCTACGGCATCCCCACTGAGGGTGATCATCACATCTGCGGGTAAGCCCGCTTGTGTTGCCAAAACCTCTAAAGCATAAGCACTTAAAGGGGTCTGCTCTGCAGGTTTGATCAGCATTGAACAACCTGCAGCCAATGCCGGTGCAATTTTACGGGCAATCATCGCAGCGGGGAAATTCCACGGCGTAATCGCGGCGGTCACCCCAATGGGTTGTTTCAGTACCAATAAGCGTTGCTGTGCTTGCGCCGATGGCAGAATATCGCCTTCGACACGACGGGCTTGTTCTGCAAACCAACGGATAAAGGATGCTGCAGAGCCAATTTCACCACGCGCCTCAGCCAGTGGCTTACCTTGTTCAGCGGTTAGAATCTGTGCTAAATCCTCTTGGTTTTTGAGGATCAATTGATACCAATTCATTAGTAAATCGGCACGTTGCAAGGTGGTTAGTTTTTTAAATGCGGCTTGCGCTTGTTGTGAACGCAAAATCGCTGCTTCAACAGCGGCTTGCGTATGAGTTTTAACCCATGCAAGCGCATCACCTGTTGCTGCATCATTCACTTGGATCGCAGCATTTGAAGCAGGCGCTTCAAATGTGATATCCGCATGGTTTAATAAGGCGTGATATTTTTGATTGATCATGCAGTTTCATTCACTTTATTTGAGGATATTGCTGCAAAGCCTTGTTTTAAAATACTTAAGGCCGCTTGGAATTGCGCATCTGGAATAGTCAATGGATAGAGGAAACGAATCACATTGGCTTTTTTTCCACAGCTCAACAATATCAAGTTTTTACTCATCGCAAAATCTTGAATCGCCTTGGTTTGTTCTGCTGTTGCTAATTCAACCGCAATCATCGAACCCAAGCCACGAATATCACGTACAAAGCTATGCGTGTCTTTTAAATCTTCAAGCACATCAATCAATTGTGCTCCAAGTTTATTGGCACGATCACAGAGCTTTTCTTCTTCAATCACCTCAATGACTGCATGTGCTGCCGCCACAGCCAATGGATTCCCGGCATAAGTTCCGCCTAAGCCACCTGGATTCGGTGCATCCATGACATCTGCACGCCCCACCACCGCTGAAATTGGGAAACCACCACCGAGACTTTTTGCCATGGTCATCATATCGACTTTCATTTCAGGATGATGATCCATCGCAAATAATTTGCCTGTACGCGCAAAACCAGTTTGGACTTCATCGGCAATCAATAAAATACCGTGTTGATCACAAATCTGACGTAAGCGAATCATCAATTCTTGTGGTGCAACATTGAAACCACCCTCACCTTGTACAGGCTCAAGCACAATCGCAGCAACATCATGTGCCGCAATATCGGCACTGAAAATTTCTTCTACGCTTTCAATCGCATCATCAACTGAAATACCATTAATCGCGACTGGATAGCGCGCATGAAATACCCCAGATGGCATCACGCCAAAATCACGCTTATACGGTGCGGTTTTACCAGTCATCGCCATGGTCATAAAGCTACGACCATGAAAAGCGCCACCAAAAGTAATTACGCCATGACGTTTGGTGGCAGCACGTGCAATTTTGATTGCATTCTCAACTGCTTCTGCACCAGTGGTAAACAATGCTGCTTTGGCCGGGCCTTTAATTGGTGCACGTGCAATAATTTTTTCAACTAAGCTGATATAACTTTCATACGGTGCCACTTGATAAGCAGTATGAGTGAACTTTCCAAGTTGTTCAGTCACTGCTGCCATAATTTTTGGATGGCGATGTCCAGTATTTAATACTGCAATTCCACCAGCGAAATCGATAAATTCACGACCCTGCTGATCCCATAATGTTGCGTTCTCGGCACGCTCTACATACCAGTCGCACATCACGCCAACACCGCGTGGCGTGGTTTGTTGTTTACGTGCATTCAGTGCTAAGTATTGATTATCCATTTTCATACCTCTGATTATTTTAACCATGCATTTGGGAGCGCCTGAATCGTTCAACGGCAAAGTCTGACTTTGCTTAACATCGCGATTCACTTCGATGTTGTTCGACTCAATGTTGCTCAATTTGATAGCTCTAATGTCGCGCGTTTATCAGGGAGTGACCAGTGCCACTTCTTATACTTGATTAGGAGCCAATTTCATTGTTAAATCATTTTGTTGGCGCAGGATAGAGTGCAGCTTATACGTGCTACTTTTTACCCGCTTAATTTCAAAATAAACCATGCAATCATAAACTTAGTAATTCAATATAAAATCTCAAAGCGCCATTCTGCGAATTCGTGTATGGTAAACCACGCAATTAAAATGGATTTTTCAAATATCAGGAGAGTGTTTTTTGCGCAGCTTATTGGGTGATCATCTATTACAACGCCTACAACAACAAACCGAAGGTGCGCTCTATCATCGGGTATTCAGATGCCTCAGAGACACCATCACTGATGGCGTTTTGGCACCCAAGACCCGCTTGCCTGCATCGCGTGACTTGGCCAAAGAGCTACAAGTTTCCCGCAATACCATTCTCAATGCCTATGAGCAATTGGGAGCCCAAGGCTATGTGCAGGCCATGACAGGCAGTGGCACTTGGGTTGCAGAAACCTTGCCAGAAAATTATTTGAATGTTCCTCGAAACGAAGCTGCCCCCAAAAACAAAAGTAGTTTTGATTTAAAACATCTATCGCAGCGTGGCACAGCATTTTTACAACATGCTGCGTCTTCACCCTATCAATGGGGAGCTTTTGTACCAGGTATTCCCGATGTTACCGAATTTCCGCATGCCGAATTTAGCAAAATTCAAATGCGTTTAAGTCGTCAGGCGGATGTTTCAGGACTGATCTACACCAGTGATGGCGGCTGCCTTGAGCTTAAACAAGCACTGGCCGAATACCTGCGTGTAGCGCGTTCAGTCCGTTGCGATGCGGATCAGATCTTAATTACCGAAGGCATTCATCAAGCCGTCGATTTTATTTCACGTGCCTTGTGTGATTTAAATGACCATGTTTGGATCGAAGATCCGGGCTATTGGGGCGCACGTAATATTTTGCGTATGAATGGCCTCACCATCCATCCAATGGCGGTCGATCATGAGGGAATGATTCCAGATCCAGATGCCCCTATTCCCAAGTTAATTTCCCTGACCCCCTCACATCAATATCCATTGGGTTCACATTTAAGTTTGGCACGTCGTCGACAAATCTTAGAATTAGCGCGGATTCATAAAAGTTGGATCATTGAAGATGACTATGACAGTGAGTTTCGCTTTTCTGGTCAGCCTTTCCCATCATTACAGGGACTCGAAGAAAATACCCCAGTAATTTATATGGGAACCTTTAGTAAAACCATTTATCCATCACTGCGTATTGGTTATATGGTGGTGCCGAAAAATCTGGTTGCAGCATTAAGAGTGATCTCTGCCGAGTTATATCGCGGTGGGAATATGCTCACCCAACGCACCTTGGCTGAGTTTATTCAGGAAGGTCATTATGCCGCGCATATTCGACGCATGCGTTTGTTATATGCCAAACGTCGTGCATTTTTAATTGAACTGATTGAGCGTTATTTAGGGCCTGACTTTGTGCATGAATATAGCCATGAAGCAGGTTTACACTTGGTGTTAAAACTCCCCGATTATGCCGATGATGTTTCGATTACCCAATTGGCCTTGGTGCGTGGGGTTAAAGTTCGCCCACTGTCGCAGTATTTTGATCAACCATCGCAGCAAAGTACCCGTGGCTTATTACTGGGTTTTGCTTGTGTTGCTGAAAAAGAAATGCTGATGGCCTTTAGTGTCTTAAGACAGTGCCTCAAAGAACACGATATCTTCCCTCAAAAATAAAATAACCTGCTTCCCAGTTGTGCAATATATTCCACATCTAAGATAAATACTGCCGTTTTTGATTGATGAAACTATGTTTGAAAGCCCCTTCTCCCGTTGGGCATAGGTATCTACACAAATATTTAAGAAATATATGTAGTCGAAATATGTAATCTATTTGAGCTTAATACAAGGTATTTAGGTCCTGTTTAGATTTGGAATTTAGGGCTGAATGCAAATTTCATTGAATTTCAGAAATCCCCAATCTCCCCTAACCCCTCTTTTCCAAAGAGGGGGACTTTTTTGGGAATTCAAAGCCTAGTTTATGCTACACAACGCTCCTTCCTTAGAAAAATGGATGAGCAGCGTTGCTGCGCAAGGATGGATTGCTTTGAATCGTAATCCATATATCAAAAGATGTGTAGATACCTATGCCCGTTGGGGGAGAAGGCTGGGATGAGGGGCATTTGAATCATGAAGAAATCTTAACTGACGAGCATTCGGGCTAGGGGAAATTTTCTCGTTTCACCACGCCACGGAATTACTGCTAAAAATAACTGCGTTCAAGTTTTTGCGGTTGTAACAGTTTCTTCTTGGCTTTGCTCTGTACCAGAATCCCGATCAGCATCACCATAAATGCCGCAATGCCTGTCGATAATACCAATACCCGATATTGATCTAAAAAAGCCATCGCGATCAGTGAAATGGAAATAAAAGCAATCACCACATAACTCAGCCAAGGGAATAACCACATTCTAAGTTTAATCTCTTGTCCCTCACGCTCCATTTTACGGCGGAGTCTGACTTGTGAAATCGCAATCACCAAATAAACCAACATCGCAATCATGCCCGTGGTATTCATTAGCAGATCTAAAATCTCCCTCGGTTGAATTGCATCGAAGAAATTCATGCAGGCAATCGCGAAGGCAATAAAACAAGAGGCCAACACTGAAAATACAGGGGTGCCATTGGCGCGGGTTTTTTGGAACAGTGCTGGGGCATCACCGCGCTTTGACAGTGAATATAACATCCGCGATGCAGTATAGTGACCCGATACAAAACAGCTACTTACTGAAGTAAGTACCACAAAGTTCATAAACCATTGCGCCCCTGGAATACCAAGAATTTCAAAAGTCCGTCGATATGCACCATATCCAGTTTGCGCCAATAAAGGATCATTCCAAGGCACAATACACACGATCAAGAAAATCGAACCAATATAAAAAAGACAGATTCGCCAGACCACAGATTTAATTGCACGGCGGGTTTGTTCAACAGGATTTTTAGATTCAGACGCTGCAATGGTGACAATCTCTGCACCAAGAAAGGAGAACATGACCCCCAATAAAGCAATAATCACCGGTCCAATGCCATTCGGCATAAAACCACCATGTGCTGTAAGTTGACTAAAGCCATTGACCTGCGCCAAAGGCCATAGTTTGGTAATTGCTAAAATACCAATGATGATAAAAATAACAATCGCAACCACTTTAATCAGCGCAAACCAAAACTCGACTTCACCGTATTTACTCACCTGCATAAAGTTAATGCAGATTAAACCGATGGTCATGAGCATGGTAAAGACATTGACACTGATCAATGGAAACCATTCATGCAAAATTAAGCCCGCAATATAGGCTTCCCATGCCATGAGTAAAACCCAAAACCACCAATATAACCAACCAATGGTAAATCCTGCCCAGCGGCCAATCGCACGATCAGCATAGGTTGAAAAAGAGCCTGTATCAGGAGAAGTTGCGGCCATTTCACCGAGCATTCTCATAATAAAAACCACCAATGCACCACCCGCAAAATAAGCCAAAATGGCAGCGGGTCCTGCTTCTGCAATAATACTGCCAGACCCGACAAATAATGCTGCACCAATCACACCCGCAATTGACATCATGGTTAAATGCCGGGTTTGCAATGAGGCACTCAATTGATTAGAAGATTGTTCTGTATTTTTCTGCATATGTGATTCATTCCATGAATAACTTGTCATTATTTCGCGAAGATCAAAAGCAACATGCGAGATAACATTTTTAAAGTCATTTTAAATTGATTTAAAATGACTCAAAAACTAGAGCGACGTTGCATGATCAAAATGATGGCCGAATACTGACGCTGCTTATCGAACAATAAACAGGGCTGCATCATTTATTTGACGTTAGATTTAGCGGTTTAATTTCAGTTGAGCATAGAACATCAACACTCAGCCGAAAATGAACTGAATGGGATTATGGATCCACAGTAAATGTATAAATTCTCTGTACACGACAAAAATAGATAACTCATTGAAATAATGTCATAATAATTGTTTTCTAACGACGAATACTATGACACATCTCAATGAGTTATATCTTATCTTAAACAAATATCTAAAATGGAACAAGTCACATTTAAAGTGCTTTGCGCTCATCATGCTTGTGATTATTTTAAAGCAAACATGTAATCTTTCTTCTGCATCTAAAGCCTTGCCCATCAAGTGCTTACCACAATCATTTTATCGACGTATGCAGCGCTTCTTTGCAGGTCAGTATTTTGATTATCGTCAAATTTCTCAGTTGATTTTCAATATGTTTTCATTCGACCAAGTGCAACTGACTTTAGATAGAACCAATTGGAAATGGGGAAAACGAAATATTAATATCCTGATGCTCGCAATCGTTTATCGTGGAATAGCGATACCTATCCTTTGGACATTGCTTAATAAACGTGGAAATTCAGATACGAAAGAGCGTATTGCTTTGATTCAACGCTTTATAGCCATTTTTGGTAAAGACCGTATTGTGAATGTGTTCGCAGACAGAGAGTTTATCGGTGAGCAGTGGTTTACATGGTTAATTGAACAAGACATCAACTTCTGCATTCGTGTTAAAAAAACTTCATTGTCACCAATCATTTAGGAAAGAATCATAAAATTAGTGATTTATTTCGCCATCTTAAAGTTGGTCAAATTGAATGTCGTAAACGACGGATTTTGGTTGGTCGGGTGAAACTATATATAAGTGCACTACAGTTAGAAAATGGAGAGCTTTTACTCGTCGTTTCTCCTCAGTTTAATGCCAATGCTATTCAGGATTATGCATTACGCTGGGAAATTGAAACCTTATTCAGTTGTCTCAAAGGACGCGGGTTTAATCTTGAAAATACGCGCTTGACAGACCCTAGACGAGTGAAAAAATTGATTGCGGTGTTAGCTATAAGCTTCTGTTGGTGTTACTTAACGGGTGAATGGCAACATGATCAAAAAAAAGTGATAAAAATAAAGAAGCATGGACGACTCTCAATGAGTTTATTTCGCTATGGTTTAGACTATGTTCAAATGGCGATTCAGCGTTTAATTGGTTTTGGGAAAAAAGAAGAGTTTAAGGAAATTTTGGCAATTTTAAGAAGGCAGAACCCTGATAGGATAAGGGTTCTGTGAAATTTGTCGTGTACAGAGGTATAAATTAATCCTTGAGCGCATCTCTGATCAGTCATTGCAAATCTCCCTGCTTGTCTTTTAAAACAGATTAAAATCTATTATTTAATATTATGTCATCGGGTTATTCCTCAACCCTTGTGCATACAGTCTGGTTCTTTTAGCGCGACATTTGATTGCGCAAAACAAACTGCATACCCTCAATATTGCCCTTTTAAATACGCTAAACGAGTGCCACTTTTAAATTTTATGAGGGAGCCATTTGCACAATCAACCGATCTGGCAATATTTATAATAAAAAGCTAAACATATAAATGATAGAGGGAGCCATACGCCTATGGCTCCCTCTGCAAAATACGAGACTGCTGTCTTATCGCTTAAAACCGATAGTTCAAGGACAGAATATAACTACGCGGATCGGCATAGGTCGATTGCAAAACATTGGTTCGGTAATGACAATTGCCAATATTATTTATATTTAAGCCCAAACTTGTATCGGCATTCATTTGATATTTTACTAACAGATCAGCCACAGCAAAGGCTTTTTGCTGATGTGCGACATAGGCAGCTCCGGTTTTTGTGGCATCAAAAATATCACTTTGCCAGCGGAGTCCACCGCCAATACGCCATTGACTTAAACTCGCAGGCAATTGATAAAGCGTATGTAATTTAAACATTTGCTTTGGAATTTCTAAATTAATTCGTTTGCCTTTATCCAGCGTTGTGGCCTGCGTATAGGCTGCCTGTAAACTCAATGCCGGTGTTAATTGCCCCAGCGCTTCAAGTTCAAACCCAGAAGTGATCGCCCCTTTTACCGCACGATAATAGGCATAACCATTCGGTCTTCGCCCTTGAAATTCGAGACTATTTTCTAAATGGGATTCAAAATAGGCCGCACTCAAATTTAAGCGATCTTCATTGAGACTGGTTTTTACTCCAACTTCATAGCTATTGCCTTCTAGTGGCCCAATCGGTGACTTATCCAACTTCTGTGCCGTTTGTGGTCTAAAAATATTGCTATAACTGGCGTAGGCAGAAATATTTTGATTGAGATCAACGATTAGCCCAGCATAAGGGGTCACCACATTGTGCCCTGAGAAATCATGGCCTACTTCGCCATTTTCCAGCGACAAAATATCATAGCTCGATAGACGCAGCCCTAAAATGGCATGCACCGTGTCTAATAGGTTGAGGCGGGTGGCTGCAAAGACACCATGTTGACTGGTATTGGTGAGGGTAATTGCGCGATGACCGGTTTTTAGGTCACTCGGAACAACCACATGACCATTCCATGTGTTTAAATCGACCCAGTCTTTTCCAACGGTATAGCTATATACATCATTTGAGTTAAAACTTTGATAGCTCGCTCCCACAACAAAATCATGCTGCCGCCCCCAAAGGCCGTAATTTCTATTCGCAGATAGATCAACCCCATGCGACACCGCACTAAGCTGTTTCATCCCTGCATAAACAGCACCGCGATGTTGGGCATAATTTGCGGTTTGTGCTGAATAAGCAATTCCCCCCCAAACAGCATCCGTATTTTGCTTTAAATAATTATAATTAAAATTGAGATGCCAACCATTTTCAAAATGATGCTTAATATCGACAAAGGCATTACTGGTTTCAGTATGATTATAGGTCCAACGTGGTGCCGCATTATCTCGTGGCGATGTTGTCGATTTTAAACCATTGGCAAATAGGGTTTGACCATAAACGCTTAAACCATCCTGATCGCCTTTTTGATACATTGCGCCCAGATTAATTTGAGTCTCTGGCGTGGGATCAATCGCCAAGGTGCCATAAAATAATCCAGTTTGGCTCTCCCCCCAATGCATAAATGAGTTTTGTTGATTATAGGCAATCACACTACGCCCACGAATGGTTTTATCTGCATTTAACGGGGACTGCAGATCGAGTGTTTCTCGAAAACCGCCCCAAGCATGATCAAAACTGTTCGCACTCAGATTTAACTGACCAGTGGGCTGCATTGCCGTTGCCAGTTTTCGACTGAGATCAATACTGGCACTTGGATTACCTGCCCCAGTGCTCAGTACATTTACCCCTTTCACCACGGTGATTTTCTCATAAATGGCGGGATTTAATTTAGCAACACTTAAGCCCATTTGATTATCGACTGCCGCCGAACTGGCAATTCCATCAATCGAGATATTGGTAATTGGGGTGCCACGCGCATAAAACATGCTGGACTCACCACGCACGCCCATTGCACCAACGGCCCCATAACGACGTTGATAGACACCCGGTACTTGCTCAAGTGCATCCGCCATGGTTGAGATTTGCTGATTTTGGATTTGCTTTGCGGTGATCACACTCACCGCTTGCGGGGTTTGTTTAAGCGTGAGATCTAATTTGGTCGCAGCTTTAGAACTTAAAATCGTGGGGAGATTTTCAACATCGCGCGTTGCTTGTACCGTAATAATCGGCAGCTCAACAACTGAAGTGGGCTGAGCCGCATAACTTTGTGCTGTTGCCAGCATTGAAATGAGTGTAATTGATTGCGTTAAAATCGTTTTTTTAAATATAACAGACATCTGACTTTCCAAATTCGAGCCAATAAAAATCGTTGGGCACTGCCCAAGCTTAAGATTTCAATACAGAACAAGAACTGGAAATGGCGGTGCACGGCCTTGTGGGTGTAAATAAAGCCGTTGTAAAGCAAAGTACACGGCTACAAACTGTTTTTTAAAATTTAGTAGCCGTATATAGATGCGCACCACACTGGCTTTCGCACTTAAATCGAGTCCGCTGATTAAGTTGCTATAAACCGTACAGTAAGGACAGTCATGCCCAGCCGAGCGATGTTGATGATCCGTGGACTTTTGTGGATGGTGCTGATGTGTTGTAGAAGCTCTTGATACATCATGCTGTTGTTGTGCAGTATTCTGCGAGCTTCGAGTTAAATCGGTAGATTGTTGCGTTGGACCAAGATGGTTTAGCGCAATTTCGGCAATCGTCACACAGACCACAGAAATTCGCATTTGCTCTGGTAATAGTGGCTGTAAAAATACAGCGATTTGTAGCAGCATTGCGATCAATGCAACACGCAAACCGACTCTCACGCGTGGTTAAACCCCGTCAAACTTTGCGCGCCATTCTAGCACTCAAACACCGCAAAAATTAGAGCTACTACCATGAATATTAAAATTATTTTTATATAAAAATAAGTAACTTATATCATTTTAATCATTTTAAACCAACCCAGTCACCAAGTATAAATATCGTGTTTTCATCCGCAACTTAATCGCTATTTCATCGTTGAATTTCAACTTATTTTTATATCGTTTTAGCTGTATCAGTCTATTATTCTAGACTGTGAAAAAAATCAGTAGCAACGTTCTCAAATATCCGTTTTATAAAATGCAACTTATAAATAAAAAAGGCTTAAGCACATTGCTTAAGCCTTTTTTGAGCTAAAGGATATAAATCCTTTTAAACGATACGAACAGCACCTTTGGCCGCACTGGTGGTATGTTGTGCGTAGATTTTAAGTGCTTTAGACACATAACGCTGACGTTGTTCTTTTGGCTGCCAGCCGTGCTGCTCTTGCGCTTCACGGCGTGCTTGCATGGTTTGCTCATCTATTTTCAAATGAATCGAGCGATTTGGAATGTCGATTTCAATGATATCGCCATCTTCCACCAAACCAATGGCACCGCCCTCAGCTGCTTCAGGTGAGATATGCCCAATCGATAAACCTGACGATCCACCAGAGAAACGACCATCGGTAATTAAGGCACAGTCTTTACCCAAACCTTTCGACTTTAAGTAGCTGGTTGGATATAACATTTCTTGCATACCCGGACCACCACGTGGGCCTTCATAGCGAATCACCACCACATCGCCTGCGACAATTTGATTGCCTAAAATTGCTTCAACCGCAGCATCTTGGCTTTCAAATACTCGGGCTTGACCGGTGAATTTAAGAATCGACTCATCCACACCTGCTGTTTTCACAATACAGCCTTCAAGTGCGATATTGCCTGACAATACAGCCAAACCACCGTCTTGCGAGAAGGCATGTGCAGCTTGACGAATCACGCCATTTTCACGGTCGCCGTCAAGTTTTGAATAATAACGATTTTGTGAGAAAGCCACTTGCGTAGGTACACCGCCCGGTGCTGCACGATAAAACTCATACACATCTGGCGCTTCAGTCAGGATGATGTCCCATTTGTTGATCGCATCTTGCAAGGTTTTTTCATGTACCGTTGGCACAGAAGTATCGAGCAAATTGGCACGGCTTAATTCACCTAAAATTGCCATAATCCCACCGGCACGATGGATATCTTCCATGTGCACATCTTGTTTCGCGGGTGCAACTTTGCAGAGTACTGGCACATGACGTGACAGTTTATCAATGTCTGCCATAGTGAAGTCAACTTCGGCTTCATGTGCAGCAGCCAACAAGTGCAATACGGTATTGGTTGAACCACCCATCGCAATATCTAAAGTCATTGCATTTTCAAAGGCCGCTTTAGTCGCAATCGAGCGCGGTAAAATACTGCTGTCATCTTGTTCGTAATAACGTTTTGCAAGTTCAACAATCAGCTGACCTGCCTTTAAGAACAACTCTTTACGTTTGGCATGCGTGGCTAGGGTTGAACCATTCCCCGGCAACGATAAACCCAAAGCTTCGGTTAAACAGTTCATCGAGTTTGCCGTGAACATGCCTGAACATGAACCACAAGTTGGGCAAGCAGAACGCTCAATCGCTGCAACTTCTTCATCAGTGTAGTTGTCATCTGCAGCCACGACCATCGCATCCACCAAATCAATGGCTTTTTCACTGCCACGAATTTTGACTTTACCTGCTTCCATCGGACCGCCAGAAACAAAGACCACTGGAATATTAAGACGCATTGCCGCCATCAACATTCCTGGGGTAATTTTGTCACAGTTCGAAATACATACCATGGCATCAGCACAATGCGCATTCACCATGTATTCAACAGAGTCCGCAATGAGATCACGTGAAGGTAGCGAGTACAGCATGCCATCATGCCCCATCGCAATGCCGTCATCGACTGCAATAGTATTGAACTCTTTGGCAACACCACCGGCAGCATGAATCTCTGCAGCAACCAATTGACCGAGGTCTTTTAAATGCACATGGCCCGGAACGAATTGGGTAAACGAGTTGACTACCGCAATAATCGGTTTCCCAAAATCTTCATCTTTCATTCCTGTTGCACGCCACAATCCGCGTGCGCCAGCCATATTTCTTCCATGTGTCGATGTTTTTGAACGATAGTCAGGCATGTTATTTTTCCACAATGTTTTGCTCGAAATGAATACTACAATTCACTTTAGCGACGTGATACTGATCAATCACACTGATCAGTCGAAATTTGCTCATATCATACAATAACTGAGCAGTTAAAGAATAATTGGCAGCGAAACTTTTCTGCTGTATCGAAAAAATAAACCATAATCATCCAAATACTTGGACTAAAAATTTTCCCATAAAAAAAGCCACCGCAATGGTGGCTTAATTTTATGTCTATTAAAAAGTGAGTGATTAACCTAACTTTTTAGAAACATAGTCAATTGCAGATTGAACAGTTGTGATTTCGTTAGAATCTTCATCTGGAATTGTGATGTCAAAATCGTTTTCGAAAGACATAACAAGTTCTACTAGATCTAAAGAGTCAGCACCTAAGTCATCCATAAAAGATGCTTCGTTTTTGATTTCTTCAGCTTTCATACCAAGTTGTTCTGCGACTGCTTGTTTGATACGTAGTTCGATATCGCTCACAGGAAATTCTCCTCATGCTTGTGGCGGCGTTTTTAATTGCCGATAGTTTAATTGAATATTGATTTATTTCATAGTTTATCCATCGCATTAAGCCATGAATAAACCGCCATTCACGTGTAAAACGTTGCCGGTTATGTAACTGGCTTTGTCAGATGCTAAAAAACTAACCGCATTGGCAATATCTTGGGGCTCACCAAAACGGTTTAAAGCGACTTGATCATTCATTTTTTTACGAATATCTTCGTTCAACTGTTCAGTCATTTCAGTTGCAATGAAACCAGGTGCAATGCAATTTACGGTAATCTGACGACTACCCATTTCTTTGGCCAAACTACGGCTAAATGCTTCAATTCCAGCTTTAGCAGCAGAGTAATTGGCCTGCCCCGGATTAGCAAAGTGAGCAACCACTGAACTAATATTGATGATGCGACCAAAACGGGCTCTGGTCATCCCTTTTAAAACACTTTTAGAAAGACGGAAAACCGCTTTTAAATGAATATTTAAAATATCATCCCAATCTTCTTCTGACATACGCAGTAATAGATTATCTTTGGTAATGCCGGCATTGTTGACCAACACCATCACTGGACCATATTCAGCTTCAATATGCGTCACCAAAGCATCTATTGCAGTCGCATCGCGAACATCAAGTACTGCGCCAGTACCTTGATCTGCAAACTGCGCTTTCAGTTTATCTGCACCACTTTCTGAGGTCGCAGTACCGACAACAAAAAAACCGTCTAAAATAAGTTGCTGTGCAATCGCCGCACCAATTCCTCTGCTGGCACCGGTGACTAAAGCAACTTTCTGTTCTTGACTCATGCAATCTTCCCTTCTGCTACCAAGATGGCATTCAATGCATCTTCGATTCGACTTTGTGTATCAATTGGAAAAGCTTTTTCTATGTTCGGTAAACGCTTGGCAAGATTTGCTAGCACATTCCCTGGACCACATTCCACCACATATTGAATACCTTGATCCTGCAGATATTGCATGGTTTTTGTCCACTGTACAGATTGATAGAGCTGAGCAGTTAAAGCACTGCGCAATTGCATCACATCTGTCGCAGCAGCTGCATTTACATTTTGTATTACAGGAATACAAGGTAGCTCAATGGCAGTTTGTTCCAAAGCTTCTGCAAACTTTTCTGCAGCAGGCTTCATGAGGGCACAATGTGACGGTACAGAAACCGGTAATGCAATCGCTTTACCTGACTGTTCTTTGGCTTGAAGCATGACAGCTTGAACCAAAGCAGCTGTACCCGCAATCACCACTTGACCTTTCGCATTATAATTTGCCGCATCCACAGAACCATTTCCAGCCTGTGAAGCTAAACGACAAAGCTCAACCACTTTGGCATCATCTAACCCTAAGATTGCAGCCATTGCGCCTTCACCTTGCGGGACAGCAGTTTGCATCAATTGCCCACGCAAACGTACCAATTTGACTGCATCAGCTAAGCTTAAAGCATTACCTGCAACCAATGCGCTGTACTCTCCTAAAGAGTGCCCAGCAAGGTATTTAGGTGCAAGACCACCCAAATCTAACCATAAACGCCACAAGGCAATGCTTGTCGTGAGTAATACGGGTTGGGTATTTTCAGTTTGATCTAAACCTTCACCACTTTGCGCAATCTTCCATAAGTCTAACCCCACGGCATCAGATGCTTCAGTGAACGTTGCTTGTATGCCACTAAACTGTTCTGCCAGTTCAGCGAGCATTCCAACTTTTTGTGACCCTTGACCAGGAAACAGAAATGCTGTTTGAGTGGCTTGAGCAATTTGATCGAGTCTATTAGCAGACATATAAAGTCCCTTCAGTTTTTCTAATATCGTTTCCGATGCGGAAATTTAACATGGAATTCAAATGATTTTAATTGCTAAATACAACAAAAAAAGGGAGCTTACGCTCCCATTTTTTTTCACTAAGCTCAACGCTTAATGCATCAACAATTATTCAGCATCAGCTGCTTGAGCGAATAATTGACGACCACGGTAGAAACCGTCTTTAGTTACATGGTGACGACGATGCGTTTCACCAGTAGTTTGGTCTACAGTTAATGCATTCTCGGTTAAAGCGTCATGTGAACGGCGCATGTCACGGCGAGAGCGACTTTTACGGTTTTGCTGAACGGCCATGATGGCTCCTTACAAAGATCGAAAAAATGGATCAGAACAAATTTAGTTGTCTTAACCTAACACTATAACATGTGTCAGTTAAGTTTGCCTTTCAAACTTGCCAAAACATCGAACGGGTTATCCCGCTCTTCTTCGACAAGATCTTCATCGGCAGGTTGATGCTTATGTTCACAAGTATCGTGCTTAGGTGACAAAGGCATCAACAATAACAATTCATCTTCTATGAGTGCGAGTAAATTAACAGTCGCAGGTGCAGAATAATCACCTTTGGTTGTCGCTTCACTTTCACCTAAAACGATGAAATCAGCATCCTCATCCAAGCGCTCTACCAGTGATTCATCATCCACTAGCGCTAAATGAAAATTAGAAACAAAAGCACACTCAACGGGTTCCAAGCAACGCTGGCACTCCATTGGTACTTTCATTTCAACATTACCATCTAACCATACGATACGATGATACGGATCCAATGATAGCTTACAGTCTATCTGAACCAAATGATGATCAATTGGTCCAACAGCTTCACGGGCAATACGAGCAAAGCTAGACAAGGGCAGGGAACCTGACCATGAATAACCTTGTTCAGCCCATTTAAACGGCTCTATCTGTGCCGGAAAGGTATTTGCTGACATAATTAAGGCGGCAATTCTACAAATTCATGGCTATTATGTCAAAGATTAAGATACAATTTTGTACTTACTTAGACAGCTCAATTCGGTAAATCAAGTTATGCATCAGTTGCAAAAGCAACCAAAATCCACAACATCAACTGTTCGCACTCCTCTATTCATTGAAGATTTGACCCCAAGCCCGAATCGAATATTTGATTCATTGTGGTCAGCCCAACATACAGAAGCCCAACAAGTTGACTGGCTTATTTTACACTTTAATCGGTGGTTTTCATACTCAAATGTTCAATTGCTTCGTAGTGATGCCGAGCCAGAGTATTTTCCTGCACAAAATCAATCACCTGCAAGCATTCAATTTGCACATGGTTTCTTTAATAGTGCCTTACATGAAATCAGTCATTGGTGTATTGCAGGCCCAGAACGTCGTACACTCCCCGATCTTGGCTACTGGTATGCACCCGACGGTCGAAGCCAAGAACAACAAGCGATATTTGAGCAAGTTGAAATCAAACCCCAAGCGATTGAGTGGTTATTTTCACAAGCCTTTAAGCGAAAGTTCCGAGTCTCGCTAGATAATTTAACGGGTGATGGTGGTGATGGCAGCCAGTTCAAAGATAATGTGTATGCACAAGTACAACGTTATTTCAACGCAGAAGCCAAACTACCACGCGATGCATTACACTTCATCAAACAGATTTGTGCTTGTACCCGTGCTGGTCAGCCACTCTACCAAGATGAATTCCAACGTGAAATGTTAGACTAAATGCGGTTTACACGACATACTGTTCATACTTTTTATGTAAATTCAAATAGATCACATTAAACTAGAACTTTAATTCCAAATATTGTTTTCAAAACTTTGTCTTCAAGATATAAGTCCAGGAGAAAATAAGATGCTCCATTTAAGAATACATCCTGATAACCCACAACCTCGCCTGATTACTCAAGCAGTCGAACGTATTCGTGCTGGTGATGTCGTGGTCTACCCGACCGATGCGGCTTATGCCATTGGCTGCCAAATAGGAAATAAAAGTGCCATGGAGCGAATTGCGCAAATCCGTGGTCTAGGCCCGAAACACCAATATGCAATTCTCTGTGCAGATTTATCCGATATTGCCACCTATGCGCGGGTCGATAATGCCATGTATCGTCTATTGAAAGCCAACACTCCGGCAGTGACGACCTTTATCTTGCCTGCGACAAGTGAAGTGCCTAAACGGTTAATGCATGCCAAAAAGAAAACCATTGGTCTACGCGTTCCTAACAATTTAATTTGCCAATTGTTATTAAAAGAACTGGGTGAACCGTTATTAACCAGCACGCTTATTTTGCCCAATCAAGACTTGCCACTCGATGATCCTTATGAAATTGAGCAACAATTAGAAAAGCGTATTGATGTGTTTATTGACAGTGGCTTTGGAACTTTAACCAGCACCAGTATTGTTGACCTTTCAACTCCAAACCCAGAGGTTATCCGTCGTGGTGTCGGGGATGTGAGTGCATTTGAATAAAAATATCGCTCCGACACTCCCTTAAAATGAGTATGCTAAACAGCAAAGGCCTTCAATATATTGAAGGCCTTTGCTCATTGACCGATCGCAATTAATTCACTAAGCACTTAAGCAAAAAAACGGAGCTGATCAGCGATTGCAATTACAGCACCATCTAGAAATACTCGTGCATTTTTCTTCAAAATCTTGATGCTTTCTTTCGGATCAGTAACGGTTTCCTGTTGCTCTGACAGTAATGACCAACCTAAATTATCAAAAACCTTTTGAACATATTCTGCCAGTAATTGTTCTGTTTTCAATCCATCTAAATAATAAGCTGCATAAAACAACTGATTTAAGTGGTTTACAGGCACACCTATTCCCGTTAATGGGCTGATTAACACTTGATAGTTCGCATGGAATTTCGATGCATTCAATAGCTGTTTATTTAAGTTATGACATTGTTCAAGAACTTGATCGCTTGGTGCATGGTTTTGACAAGGTTGCGCATAACCTAAATGACACAATACAATCAATGCATTTAAGATTTTCTCATAATTTAAGCTCGGTAAACTCTCTTCCAATGTTCTCAAGGTTAGAGGGCGATATTTTTCCGTCGTAAATTTCTCACCAATTTTTTGGTAAATTTCTTCAATCAGATTGAATTCACCCAAATAGCCTGTAATGGTTTTTGGAAGATCTTCAGTTTTATTCAGTATTACAAAATAAGTATCTCTAAGCCTTTCTTTCACTTGCAGCGCGGTTAAGCTTTGTCCACCACGAACAAATAAATCGCGTCGAAATTGCGTTGCCATGAAATAATCCAAGCATTGTTCTTTAAAGATCGGATGCTCAATTTTATTTAAGAATACTTGCTGCTCTTCCGTTAAATTAATATTAGAAATATGTTTATTTAAATCTGTCGATCCAGCAAAACTCAATTTGGTTTCTTCAAATAACCGAACCACTTGTTGAAATGAAAAGCACTGCCAATCCTGATTCAAGTACTCATGAATCAAATAGTTTGGATTTTGTTTTTTTAAATCATTTAATTTCCGCTTGGCTTGCGGATTTCGTTGTGCATAGATTGGATCTTGCTCGATCAGCGCCTCACTAAACTGCAAAGCATCTTTTACTTTTTGAGTCGGATCATGGCTTTTGCTATTAAATTTAAAGTGGCTATAGAGTAATTCGCGAACCGGAACATTCGATGCCCAACCGGTCATACAGTTATAACTCAGATAGACAATACCATTAGGTTTTAAATGATGACGTATAAACTTGAGAATAATGAGTTGATTTTCATAACTAATCCAGCTCCAAATACCATGCAAACCGATAGAGTCAAACTGTGGGAGATCTGTGCGATTAAGCAACTCTTCAAAGCTATCATCAAAAAAGTGATGTTGAACTTTACTCTGTGCAGCCAACTGATTGGCGTGTGCAGCGTGAGTAGGATTAAAATCAGTTCCCCAGTAAATACTGTCAGAGGCTGCGGCATGAACGTTTATACTCACCCCTTGACCAAAGCCTAGCTCACAATGCGTATGCTGCTCACTCGAAAATGAGCTATCTACTCCATTGAGCAGCAAACAAAACCGCTGATAACTTGGACTCAAATCCTTATAATAACCATAGGTATAATTAACATCAGTTTGATATCCATTCGTCCACGTTACGCTCATTTAACACCCCATATCCACAAT
Organism: Acinetobacter pullicarnis; assembly: GCF_006352475.1. Classification (NCBI taxonomy): domain Bacteria; kingdom Pseudomonadati; phylum Pseudomonadota; class Gammaproteobacteria; order Moraxellales; family Moraxellaceae; genus Acinetobacter; species Acinetobacter pullicarnis. The sequence continues at coordinate 916,549 of NZ_VCMZ01000001.1, read as the reverse complement.
TACTTAAAGTTTACTTTCTAGTCAGCACGCTATATTTTCAATATGCACAGTCATTTATTGTTTCGTTAATTAAAATTCTACAAACACTTCCACGCTCATTTTAAATATATAAACGGAGAAGAGCTTAGAACAGCAGTGTTTCAAATAAGGAATCCAACTCAATCCACAACACACTAAAAATCAAATTAAATCAATGATCTAACAATATAACCTAATTTATCTTTGATCGCCTTTAATAAAATCTGCTAGACGCTGCTTTTGTTGCCCCTGTGCATCAAAATTATCGGCTTTTAACCAAGCTCGATAGGCTTGCTGCAATTGTGGCCACTCTTCATCCAAAATTGAAAACCATGCCGTATTACGGTTATGTCCTTTGGCAATACGATCTTGGCGGAATGTTCCTTCATATTGAAAACCGTAGCGTAATGCAGCGCGATAAGAGGGTTGATTCAATTCATCACACTTCCACTCTACACGGCGATAACCTTGCTCAAAGCATTGCGCTAATAACAAGAAAATCGTTTCAGTTGAAGCAATAGATTGCTTCATTGCTGCTGAAAAATAGACATTCCCAATTTCAATTACGCGATGTGTTGGTCGCGGATTAAGCAAAGCCACCCAACCAACGGCCTGTTGATCCAATTTAATCAAATAATGTACTGAACCAACAAAACTAAAATTACAACTCAACATCGCTTCAAGTTGTGCTTGACCATCAAAACCCGCATAAGGCAAATATGTCCAACAACGCAGATCTGGCTCAGTGTTGATACAATCCCACAACTGCTCCACCTCAACTTTAGCGATATTGGACGGCACGATTAAATCTAGACTGACCTGTTGACCGATTAGTGTCGTTGCGGGAGATTCGCTAAATTGCACTGCTTCAATTGAAACGCCTACAAGTTGATCAAATTCATTCTGCTGTGTTTGTTGAAAGCTTTGCATAATGGTACATTTCCCTGTTCCAAGCGCATTGGGATCCTAAGCAAATCGCTAGTTTCTACGCTGCACTGGTTGTCAATCAAATTAAAATATCACAAAAAAATCACATGATCTTCGGCTTAAAAAGGTATATCTACCATTTATTTACAGCTTTTTTTGTATTTTTGTAGTTTTAGCAATTTCTTCATACGTTTTTTTACATTAGAATGGTGAGAATTTCTATGCTTTTCGATGCTCCCTTCTCCGCATTTAATTTGCGGGTACTTTTTTAATCAATGAATAATAGCTCGAACTGGCATTTGCATGCTTTTTAAAAACTCGAGTGGCTCACTAACTGTAATGACACAAGCACTCCATAATACAATGGACAAAATGCCGTACATCCGCGTTTTAGATGAATGGCAAGAAACTGTCCCTGAGGATTTATATATTCCTCCTGCTGCATTCGAAATTTTGCTTGAACATTTCGAAGGGCCCCTCGACTTCTTGATTTATTTAATTCAAAAAAATGGTTTTGACTTAGTCCGTCTTGATATTGCGCCCATTGCTGCACAATACCTCGCCTATATGGACAACATGAAGTCACTCAATATTGAGCTAACCGCAGACTATATGGTGATGGCTGCATTATTGGCCGATTTAAAATCTAGACTGCTCTTACCCAAGCCAAAGAATATTGATCTTGAAAAAGATCCGAAACAACAACTGATTGATCGTTTAGAAACCTATCTTAAAATTAAAAATGCGGCTGAACATTTGGGCAAAATGCCAATCCTCAACCGTGACACCTTTAATACTCACATTTCAATTGGTCTGGTTGAGCCTGTGATTGAAGGCTATGCAGCAGAACAGTTACAACATGCCATGCTGTGTATTTTTAATCGCCCTGAACCCATTCAACATACCATTGAACAAGAGCCTGTGCTTTTAGAAGAACGCATTGCACACATTGAACAAATGTTGAGCAAAGGTGTTATTCTAAGCTTTGATGCGTTGCTTAAACCCAGTCAAGGTCGACTCGGTTTGGTCGTCACATTTATGGCTATTTTAGAGCTTTCGCGCCAACAAAAACTCAATATTATTGCGACTGGAATCGAAGCACCTTTAACGATTCAAGGGAAATTCGAATGACGATTGGACAAAATAATGTATTTCACGCAGATGAATTGCATCATGATGTTCTGATGCAGTTAGAAGCAATTATTTTTGCGAGCGATGCACCCGTATCTATTGCACGACTAAGAGAAGCATTCCAGCATCAATATAGTAAGTCACAACTGCAACAATATTTACAACAATTGGCGGTTTTACAGCATAATCGAGCTGTAGAACTGATTGAAACTGCACAAGGTTTTCGCTTTCAAGTCCGTGCCAAATATCGCCCAATTATTACCCAAACATGGCCAGAACGGCCGACCAAACTCTCGCCCTCACTGTTAGAAACTTTAGCAGTGGTTGCTTACTATCAACCGGTTACCCGTGCTGATATTGAACAAATTCGTGGTGTTTCAAATAATAGTCAGCTACTCAAGACTTTATTTGAATGGAACTGGATTAAAGAGTCTGGATTCCGTGAACTCCCTGGGCGACCTGCGTTGTTAGTGACAACGCTACAATTTCTGAATGCTTTTGGTTTAGCCTCGCTAGAGCAATTGCCCCCCTTACAGGATGCCAAGGAAGCTTTTAAGGCATTGGATGCACATGCACCCAGATCTTAAATAGGTGAACTGTTGATAATTATTTCTAAGGTTATGCTGTCATGAGTGAAAAATTGCAAAAGGTACTCGCGCGAATTGGTCTAGGTTCTCGTCGTTATATGGAAGAGGTCATCGCGGCTGGTCGTATAAGTGTCAACGGTCAAATTGCTCAAGTAGGTGAACGCATCGAGCCAAATGATGAGCTTCGCATTGATGGCCGTAAAGTTCAATTTCAAATTGAAGATGAAATACGTCGTCGTGTCTTGATTTACTACAAACCAGAAGGTGAAATTTGCTCACGCAATGACCCTGAACAAAGAACAACGGTATTCGAAAATCTACCGAACATTGATAATGATCGCTGGGTGATGGTTGGTCGTCTAGATATTAACAGTACCGGTTTACTCTTGTTTACCAATGATGGTGAACTTGCCAACCGCTTAATGCATCCATCAAATGAAATCGAACGTGAATATGCGGTGCGTGTGATGGGTGAAGTCACCCCACAAATTCGTCAGAACATGCTGCGTGGCGTGGTCCTAGATGATGGCCCTGCAAAGTTTGAATCATTCACTGACATTGGTGGTGAAGGGATTAACCGTTGGTTCCAAGTCGTCGTTAAAGAAGGCCGTAACCGCGAAGTTCGTCGTATTTTTGAATCGCAAGGTTTAAAAGTAAGTCGCCTATTACGTACTCGTTATGGCAGCGTGATCTTGCCACGTGAATTACGTACTGGTCGTTGGATTGAACTTGATCGTGCAGAAATTGATGGCTTAACCAAAATGGTAGACTTAAAACCACGTCAAGGAACGGGTCTTTACGGCATGGCGAAACGTCGTACCGAGCGTATGCAAGACAAACCACTTGCTGCACGTCGTGGCGGATATTTGCGTCAACAACGTCGTGATACAGATGAGCTGGGTACGAATACTGAAGGCAATAACCAACGCCCAAGTAACACCAATCAAGCACGTCCGGGCAACAACCAACGCCCGAATAATACCAATCACACCCGCAATGAAAACCCGCGTAATGCGAACGAGCAACAGCGTTCAAGCTACAACAATGATCGTAACCACGACCAGAATAACGGCAACAAAAAAGAAGGCAGTTATGCACAGCGTAAGCCTTCTGGATTCAACAAAGGGTTTAAAAAGTTTTAATTAAAACGTTTTAAGCCAAATAAAAAACAGCCTTGACGTCAATCAAGGCTGTTTTTTTATGCCATCGAGCATTCAAGTCCGCGACATAAGCACACTACGCTAGATCACTGGAATATCTATCCACAAGGCTTCTGGAAAATGCATTACCAAATAATTTTTTAGATAAGCTGCTGTATCTTTGGAGATAATCGGATCTTGAGACTCATCATTAAGGTTATAGGCCAAGGCATACAATACCAAGCCACGTGACTTTAACGCTTCTAAACTCAGCAAAGTATGATTAATGCTGCCCAGCCTGCCCGAACTCACTAAAATGACCGGATATTGTTGTTGCTGAATATAATCAATACTCAGCATTTCAGTGGTTAAGGGCACCATCAGCCCTCCCGCCCCCTCTAACAAAACCACATCATAACGTTCAGCCAACTGCGCAGTTGCAGCACCAATCTTGGCAAAATCGATCGCTCGTCCATCCATTTGACTGGCCAAATGTGGTGATGCTGGATAGCTAAAAATTTCTGGCATGGTCAGTTGACGATGATCTTCTTCGAAATATGTCACTCCCATCAATGCACGATGCTGATCGATGTCTTCGGAGTAACCCACATTGCCAGTTTGTACCAGCTTTTGGGTAATAACGCTTTGCCCCTGTTCGCTCCACACACGTGCGAGATAACCTGTGGCATAGGTTTTACCAATATCCGTATCAATGCCACTTATAAAATAAACAGGCGCACTCATGATGTTCTCCGCGCAATACAATAAATAGGGTGATAGCTGAGTGGATACTGCGGCTGTGCCTGTGCATTCAAACGACTAAACTGCGTATATTGCTGATAAAAATCGAATAGCGATTGCTTGCTCCAGCGATATTGCTGCGCAGTTGCAGTCACCCCTGTCGCCTTAAGATGTTGTAAAACCTGCTTGGGATGATCGAAGTACAAGGGTTCGATTTGATCTTGCAGCAACAGCAGTTCAAAGCCCGCAGCTTCTAGCTTTTTATGCAATACATCAACACTAAGATAGCTTAAGCCACGCCCTGTCAGTTGTTTGATTTCTTTTAAGTTATTGATACCAAAACTAGAAAAGCAAAAGTATCCCTGTGGCTGCAATGCCCGATAAACCTGCGTAAATACCTGATCTAAATCAGTCATCCACTGCAAGGCTGAACTCGACATCACCAAATCAAGTTGTGATGGGAAATCCAGTTGTTGAATATCGCCAATCAACCATTCAAGTTTTGAAGCGTTCGTAAAATGTTGCTGCACATCAGCATAAAGATCATTGAGGTATAAGCGCTCATACTGAAAATGCTGCATAAACTGATGGCTTAAATTACCAGAACCGCAACCCACTTCTAGATTTCGCGTCCAGGTTTTGCTCGGTAAATACTGCTGCATATATGCGATCAGTTGTTGACTAATCTTTTTTTGAATAACGGCTTGTGCACTATAACTCTGACCGGCTTGGGCAAAACGTTGTGCGACCAATGAAGCATCAATCATTGCTCTGCTGCCTACAACTGCTGAAGCAAGGCATGGATATCCGCCTGCTCAAGGTTGGCATTTAATGAAATACGTACCCGTGAACTATGCTGTGGCACGGTTGGCGGTCGCACAGGCATGACATAAAACCCTGCCTGTTGCAGCTGCGTTGCTAGCACAATACTTGGCTGCGATTCACCCACCACAATCGGCACAATATGACTGCTTGACGGACATGCATAACCTTTGGCTTGAATCCCCTGTTGCAGTATTACACTCAGCTCGCTCAAATGCTGACGCGCTGTATTTAAGCGCATAACCTGCTGCAACATAAACTGTGTCCATGCCATGCAAATTGGGGGTTGTGCGGTACTGAAAATCAGTGGACGCATGCAATTAATCAGATACTCTCGAATAATCGGCTCACAAATCAGATAGCCGCCCACCGAAGCCATCGCCTTACCAAAAGTCCCGACTAAAAAGTCAATCGCATCAATCACACCATATTGTTCAGCACAGCCCAAACCCAATTCGCCACGCACACCAATCGCATGCGCCTCATCGACATAAAGCATGACTTTGCTAAATTGATTTTTTACTGCGACCAATTGGGCCAAATCAGTCTCATCACCATCCATACTAAAAATAGATTCGGTGACCACGATAATTCGATCATAGGCAGAATCATCATGATAGCGTTGCAACAACTGGGCTAAGTGTTCTAAATCATTGTGTTTGTAGCGGATATACTTGGCGGTAGACAAGCGGATGCCATCAATCATGCTGGCATGTACCAACTTATCCGCCAAAATCAAAGTTCGGCTGTCACTTAAGGCAGGCAAAATGCCGATATTCATATGGTAGCCACTGTTAAACAACAACGCAGCACGACCATGAAAAGCCTGGCTCATCGCATCTTCAAGCGCTTCATATTCGGGGAAATTCCCCGTAAGCAAGCGTGAAGAAGAACTGCTCATCAGCCTGGCTGCCAGTGGTGTTTCATCAAAGAACTGTTCCCGCAAAACCAGATTAGATGCCAAGCCCAAATAATCATTGGAGGCCAAATTGAGCATACGATGCTGATTCAGCTCGATATAGTGCTGATCTTGTACATAACGCGTGAATTGTCGCAAATTGCCTTGTTGTTTAAGCTGATCCAGTTGATCTGCGTAATGATCCAATAAACTCATGCCAATGCCTCTTGCAGCTGCTCAACCACCTCAACCAACTGCGTAAGTAAATAATCTAATTCATCGCGACGAATAATATACGGCGGCATCACGTAGACCAATTTACCAAATGGTCGTACCCAAATACCACGCTCGACAAACTGCTGCTGCAAGCTTTGCATATTCACAGGATGCTTGAGTTCTACCACACCAATCGCACCCAAAACGCGAACATCTTGGACGTGGTCTAAATCGGCTAAAGCCATTAACTGCTGCTTGAGCTGCTGTTCAATACGTTGAATATTGGCTTGCCAGTCCTGTGATAACAGCAGTTGCGTACTTTTCAATGCAACCGCACAAGCCAAAGGGTTTGCCATAAAGGTGGGGCCATGCATGAATACGCCCGCCTCACCGCGACTAATGGTTTCAGCAACATGCGCTGTGGTCAAAGTTGCAGAAAGCGTCATATAGCCTCCCGTCAATGCCTTGCCAATACACATAATGTCGGGCTCAACTTGAGCATGTTCCCATGCGAACAACTTACCTGTGCGACCAAAGCCCGTGGCAATTTCATCAAAAATGAGCAGCACTTGATATTTTTCACAGAGCAATTTGGCTTGACGTAAATATTCAGGATGATAAAAACGCATCCCACCAGCACCCTGCACAATCGGTTCTAAAATAAAACCTGCAATGCTGTGATGATGCTGCGCTAAAGTTTGCTCAAGCTCGACGATATCCCTTGCATCCCAAGCCCCACCAAATAAACTTTGTGGTGCAGGTACAAATAAACGATTCGGCAAACTTGAACCAAAGACTTGATGCATCCCCGTCACAGGATCACAGACCGACATGGCATTCCATGTATCACCGTGATAGCCAGAACGTGGACTCACAAAGTTGGTTTTTTGATTTTGACCTTGTGCAGTCCAATATTGCACTGCCATTTTTAAAGCCACTTCAACCGCCACTGAACCAGAGTCAGCATAGAAAATTTTATCGAGGCTTGGCGGTAAAATTTGCAGCAGTAACTTGCCCAGTTCAATGGCAGGTTCATGGGTCAAGCCACCAAACATAATGTGTGACATTGACTGTAATTGATCAATCACCGCTTGGTCTAAATCGGCATGCTGATAACCATGAATCGCACACCACCATGAGGACATGCCATCAATCAATTGACGCCCATTATCCAATTCAATGGTCACGCCATAGGCCTTTTTAACCTTAAAACAAGCCAAAGGTTCAGTCATGGAAGTATAGGGATGCCAAATATGTTTAAGATCAAATGTATCGGTCATCCTTACCTCGGTTATTTCAAATAATTGCAATGACTCAGCATCTTACTCGGCTCATCCTTAAAAATAAATTGCGAGATCAGTCAAGTTGCAATCATTTAATCATTTTCACTGATGAATTTCAAAATTTTGTCACTTGTTTCAGCATCTTGAAAAAATGGAAAGCTATGACTACCTTCAACAAAATCTACACTTAAAAACTTTGCAGTTAATTGTTGGCAATATTGAGCAATTCTGTGATCAACCAAAGTATCTTGGTTTGCAAACAAGTGAAGCTGCTTTCCCTGATACTGCTTCAACATACTTACCAAGTTTAAAGTTTCTAAAAGTTCCAAACCTTTTTTCATCAAGCGATCATCTTGCGGCACAATTAAACTCTGCAAGGATAGCCAATTGTTCTTGGCCTGAACGTCACCTTGCGTCAGTAAATAACAAAAGCGTTTGATACAACTTTGTGGTTGTGCGTAAAAAGACTGCTTAAACGCTTGAAAATCAACATCTGGCATTGCACAAGGCCAAGCTTCACGCTGTACAAAACATGGATTACTGGCCAAAGTGATTAAGGTTTTGGCAATACCCGTCTGTTCCCAAAACTGCTGTGCCAATAGCGTGGCCAATTGCCCCCCCAAAGACCAGCCAACCAAAACGTCATAATGTTGAACTTTCACAAGAGTCGCTTGAAACGCAATTGGATCTGCGGCATCAAAGATATTGATCACCTCCGCCACGCAGCCTGCGCCCCTTAACTGTTGTTGTAAGTGTTGCAAGGGTTCAATCCCAACACCCCACCCTGTAATCAATAAAACGCTTTGCATGTTTATAGCAATCCTCTCTGTCAATTCGAATCCGATCCAACCAGCACATCTAGCACATCCAACAAAATTGCTCATTCATGTTCAACTCAGTCACCTGCTCAAGAAAGCTTTTTGTTAGAATGCAGATCATCTTGTTTATTGCAGCAACCTTATGAAAAAAATCAAACTCTCTGCTGGCGTGCTGTGTTGTAGCATGTTGTTCGCTTTCACGACACCAGTACAAGCACAAAATAAACAATTGACTCAATTTGAAGAAAAACAAAAGCAGTGGGTTGGTCGACCTGCGCCACAGTTTAAGCTGCAAGATCAAAAACAAAATTGGCACGACTTGAGCCAATATAAAGGTCAATGGGTGGTATTGTACTTTTATCCTAAGGATGACTCACCGGGCTGTACGCAAGAAGCCAATCAATTTAAAGCACTTTATCCAGCGTTTAAACGCAGCAATGCCGTTGTGCTTGGCGTCAGTTTAGATGACGTGCAATCTCATCAAAAGTTTTCAGATAAATTGGGACTTCCCTTTCCAATTCTGGCCGATCAGCAACATACACTGGCCAATCAAATGGGCGTGGTTCGCAACTTAGGCTTTACCAAAATCGCCAAGCGTGAAAGCTTCTTAATTGATCCTGCTGGCACCATTGTTTATCACTATGCTAGCGTCAACACTCAGTCGCATGCCGCAGAAGTTTTAAGTGATATTGGAAAGTTGAAAGCCCAATGATTACAGCAGCACATTGCAATATTTACCTACTCTAACAATTCAATAACAATCTATTACTTAATCTAAAATAACAGCTAATCAATTATTTTTAAAACCTTTTTAAACATCGCTTCTCAGGTCTTTAAAAAGGTTTTATTTTGATTTGCCCTTCGTCAAATTACTGTCATTTTTCAGCAACCTTATTGTCATAATAAAATCATAGTTTATGCCTTATCCAAACTCGACCAATAACAAACAAGGGCATAAACGTGAAATTTAAATTACTCTTATTACCAGCACTTATTGGTTTACTTGCTGCATGTGGCAATGATGATAAATCACAAGAAACAACACCAACACCGCCGACCAAACCAACAGACAATGGCGATTTACTTCAACCTGGCGCAAAAGGTGATGTCACTACATTGGGGGGTGCAACCCGTTTAAAAGCTGAACGCACTGAAGCACTGAAAGCCTCACTCAGCAATCGAAAAGTAAAAAATGTGATTTTATTTATTGGTGATGGTACCAGTGAGTCAGAAATCACCGCTGCACGTAACTATGCTGAAGGTGCTGCGGGTTACTTCAAAGGCTTAGATGTACTTCCATTTACCGGTGCCTATACCACCTACGCCTTAGATGAAAAAACCAAAGCCATTGACTATGTAACCGATTCGGCTGCTTCTGCAACGGCATGGGCATCTGGGGTGAAAACCTATAACAATGCACTCGGTATTGATGTAAATGGCAATGTACATGAATCGATTCTGATGTTGGCAAAAAAAGCTGGTTTTGCAACAGGTAATGTCACCACCACTGAACTACAAGACGCGACTCCTGCAGCCATGATTTCAAGTATTGCCTACCGTAGCTGCTATGGTCCTATTGCCACCAAAGCGAAATGTCCTAAAAACTCATTAGATAACCCAACAGGCAATGGCCTAGGTTCAATCACAGAACAATTGATCAACAACCGTGCAGATGTCACTTTTGGTGGTGGTGCAAAAACCTTTAATGAAGTTGCAATTGGTGGAAAATACCAAGGTAAAACCCTATTAGAACAAGCCAAACAACGAGACTACCAAATCGTTAATGATCTTACTCAAATGCAAGCCGTGACAGAAGCCAATCAAAATAAACCCGTTCTCGGTTTATTCGCATCAGGTAACTTACCGGTGAGTTGGACAGGGCCTGCTTCAGAATTAAATGGCAATACCAAGCCGGCACAGCAATGTAACACCAACAACCCTAACCGCCCTGCTTCAATCCCAACCCTAGAAGCCATGACGGCCAAGGCAATTGAGCTATTAAAAGTCAATAAACAAGGCTTCTTCTTACAAGTTGAAAGTGGTTCGATTGATAAACAGAATCATGCTGCAGATGCTTGTGGCCAAATCGGTGAAACCGTTGCACTGGATAATGCAATTCAAGTTGCGCTTGAATTTGCCAAGAAAAATCCAGATACTCTCATTATTGTGACAGGTGACCATGCGCATACCAGCCAAATCATTCCAAACTATGCAAAAAGTCCAGGTAAAACCGTTTCTCTCTTAACCAAAGACAATGCTGCAATGAGCATTAACTATGGCACTTCAACCGGCGGTAGCCAACAACACACAGGGGCTCAAGTCCGTACCGCAGCCTATGGCCCACATGCAGGCAATATCTCTGGTCTACTCGATCAAACCGATTTGTTCTTTATCATGAAAAATGCCATGGGCATTAAATAGTTGAACTTCGGAACAACGGTACAATAAACAAACAAAACAGTGGGATGATTGCTTGGTTGAATTAAATTACTGTTTTGTTTTTAACTTTTAAATGCCTCTTCTGAGGCATTTTTTATAGATTAAATTTTACCCGACTGAAATTGTAGCATCGCTATTTTTCTGTAATATTACGGTCACAATTAAATTATAGCTTACGCCCTACATCAATAAAAAACCAATAACAAGTAGAGCTTAGAGATGAAATTTAAATTACTTATATTACCCTTAATCATTGGTTTCATCAGCGCTTGCGGTGATGATGACAAGAAGCAAACAGCACCTAAATTAAAATCTTCAACACCGCCAAATGCTCAAATCAGCAATGGTGATTTACTACAACCAGATGCAACAGGCAATGTAACAGCCTTTCAAGGTGCAACCCGTTTAAAAGCAGAACGCACTGAAGCACTCCGCGCCTCGCTTAGTAATCGAAAAGTAAAGAATGTGATCTTATTTATTGGAGATGGTACCAGTGATTCTGAAATCACCGCGGCCCGTAACTATGCCGAAGGTGCCAGTGGCTACTTCAAAGGCTTAGATGTATTGCCATTTACTGGCGCTTATACCACCTATTCCGTAGATGAAAAGACCAAAGCCATTAATTATGTCACTGATTCTGCTGCATCTGCCACGGCGTGGGCATCTGGGGTGAAAACCTATAACAACGCACTGGGTATTGATCTAAATGGCAACGTACAGAAATCGCTGCTGATGTTGGCGAAAACTGCTGGTTTTGCAACGGGTAACGTCACCACCACAACAGTCTATGATGCTACACCTGCCGCGATGATCTCGCATATTAGCCATCGTAGTTGCTATGGTCCTGTCGATACCCAACGTAAATGCCCGAAAAATTCATTAGACAACCCAAATGGCAATGGCTTAGGTTCGATTACCGAACAATTACTCAATACCCGTGCCGATGTCACCTTTGGTGGCGGGGCTCAAATCTTCAGTGAGCGTGTACTGGGTGGTAAATATCAAGGAAAAACCCTATTAGACCAAGCAAAAGAACAAAAATATCAAATTGTGAGTGATCTAAACCAAATGCAGGCAATAACCGAGGCAAATCAAGAAAAACCGCTGCTCGGCTTATTTGCAAACCATCACCTTCCCGTAAGTTGGGCAGGCCCAATGGCCTCCATCAATGGCAATAAACAACCTGCACAAAAATGTAATACCAGTAACCCACACCGCCCAACCTCCATTCCAACCCTTAAGCAGATGACCAGTAAGGCCATCGACTTGCTAAAAGCCAACAAGCAAGGCTTTTTTCTTCAAGTAGAAAGTGGCTCGATTGATCGACAAAATCATCTCGCCATTCCTTGTGGTCAGATTGGTGAAACGGTCGCGCTTGATCAAGCCATGCAAGTGGCACTTGAATTTGCCAAACACAATCCAGATACGCTGATTATTGTGACTGGTGATCATGCCCATACCAGTCAAATTATCCCCAACAATGCCAGTAGTCCGGGCCAAACCCTGTCTTTAATCACCAAAGACAATGCCGTGATGACCCTCAATTACGCTACGGCACATCCATTGTCGACCCAAGAACATACCGGAGCCCAAGTCCGTATTGCAGCCTATGGCCCACGTGCCGCGAATATTTCAGGTCTACTCGACCAAACTGATTTATTCTTTATTATGCGTGATGCTTTGGGCATCAAATAACTTTGGTTTTCAATAACTTCGAGGATAAAATGATCAGCGTTTAAGCGATACAAACACAAAAAAACGGTCTTATAGGAAGACCGTTTTTTTGTGCTGCTTAATTTTGGCTGTGAAATACAGTGATGCAGGCTTACATTTGCGCTTGAATATAGTTTTGGAGACCCATTAATTCGATCAAACCAATTTGTTTTTCTAACCAATAAGTATGGTCTTCTTCGGTGTCTGACATTTGTTGACGCAACATATCACGCGTCACATAGTCACCTTTGTCTTCGCATAACTTCACACCTTGTGCTAATTTTTCACGCACATGATATTCAAGTTTCAAATCCGCTTTTAAGCAAGAAACAACATCTGTTCCAACATCAACATCTTCACGCTGCATATTTGGCGTGCCTTCTAAAAACAAAACACGGCGAATCAGCGCATCGGCATGTTGTGCTTCTTCTTGCATTTCGTGATCAAGGCGTTCATAAATTTTACTTAAGCCCCAATCTTCGTACATACGTGAGTGAATTAAGTATTGATCACGGGCTGCCAGCTCTCCACCGATCAACATGTTTAAATAGGCTACGACTTCTGGATTACCACGCATTGCTCAAACTCCATATTAATTGCGGCCATTATGAAGATGTTTGATGATTTTTGCAAAAGCTTGATTTTTGTAAGTTAATGATTTTTATAAAATTAAAATGATAAACATACGCATTTACACCCTGCTTTATTCTAATTTCAATATATAAAATAAGTGCTTGCAGTAATTACAAAATCGTTCAGTCCCGCATTATTCACTCAAAACTGCTGTATTAAATTTTGTAACCATCAAAAATGCTTCTTATTCATCTGGCTTTAAGGGTTCTTCTGTTTAAACTTTATGCAGTACAAGTTTGATTTAATCTGAACATTACCTTGATTAGCCGTTGTTCAAACCTGTAGTCACTCTGCGCAAACAAATGTAAATAAATAAAATATAAGAAAAAATTAAGTCCAACTGCTGTTGTTAAAATTGAGCAATAAAAAATGCAAGCCAAAATAAATTTAACTTGCATCCTTCAATATATTTTAATCGTGGTTTTTTAAGCAATAAACCATTAAACCGCCCGCATTTAAAGCGGTGACTTAAATGCCTTGACCATATTCAGCCATGAGCACTAAAAACGCGGCTTCATCCATGACACGAATGCCTAGTTTCTCGGCTTTTTCTAACTTAGACCCTGCTTTTTCGCCCGCAACTACGCATTTGGTTTTACTTGAAACACTGCCGCTAACGCGTGCACCCAAAGCTTGTAAATACTGGGTTGCTTCATCCCGACTTAATTGGCTCAAGGTTCCTGTAATCACCCAACTTTCACCATTTAATGGTTGCCGTGTTGGCGCAATCGGTGCATCCCAATGTACCCCTGCTGCCACCAGACGATCCAATACTTCAAGGTTATGCTCGGCCTTAAAGAAATCAAAGATCCATTCTGCGGTGATATCACCCACATCTGGGGTTTTTTTCAAACTTTCAATATCGGCAGCTTTGAGTGCTTCTAGGTTTTGGAAGGTGTTGGCCAACATCCGCGCAGTGGTTTCGCCCACACCACGAATGCCGAGTGCATAAATAAAAGCCGCCAAAGTGGTTTTTTTACTGTTTTCAATGGCATCAAGCAGGTTTTGAACGGACTTCTCCCCCATTTTCTCAATGCCCAATAGTTTTTCACGATGCTCATGCAAATGATAAATATCAGAGACATTGTCTAGCAACGCTAAATTGAGTAAAGACTCGGCCCAACGATCCCCTAAGCCTTCAATATCAAGTGCCTTGCGTGATACAAAATGTCGAATCGCTTCAATACGCTGTGCAGCACAATACAGGCCACCCGAACAACGTGCCAAGGCCTCACCTTCAGGCATCACCACAGGCGAGGCACAGACTGGACATTCGGTCGGTAACATCACCAACTCATACTGCTGATCGGCTTGGCGTAAAGCCCCCCAAACTTTTTCAACCTTCGGAATGACATCACCACTGCGGTAAACACTGACTGTATCGCCAACACGCACATCTAAACGATGAATCTCGCCAATATTGTGTAAAGTCACATTAGAAACGGTTACACCACCAACAGCCACAGGAGCCAAACGTGCCACAGGGGTCAATGTTCCTGTACGCCCCACTTGCCAATCAATTTGCTCAACTTTGGTTAAAGCCGCCACAGCAGGAAATTTATAGGCCGTGGCCCAACGCGGTTCACGACTGAGAAAACCAAGCTGCTGCTGTTGTTTCAAATCATCAACTTTGATCACCATCCCATCAATTTCAACACTCAAATCGGGACGTTGTACTTGGATTTCATCATAACGCTGTTGCACCTCTTCGATGCTGTCACAGAGATAATGCTGCTCTCCAATCGCAAAGCCGAACTGAGTTAGCCACTGCAAACTGGCTGACATTGAATTCAGGCCATGTGCAGGTTCACACTGTGCAATGCCATAGGCATAAAAAGCCAAGGGACGTGATGCAGCAATCGCAGGATCCAGTTGACGCAAGCTACCGGCAGCGGCATTGCGTGGATTGGCAAAGGTTTTCTCCCCTTTTTCCACCTGTGCCGCATTGAGTTTTTCAAAACCAGCTTTGGGCATTAACACTTCACCACGAACTTCGAGCAAAGTTGGTACAGCAGTCGCCTGAGCACTTAACACTTTTGGTAAGTTGCGAATGGTCTTTACATTTTGAGTAATCACTTCACCGGTTTCACCATCACCACGCGTTACTGCGCGTACCAATTCACCGTTTTCATACCATAGTGAAATCGCCAAACCATCAAATTTCAATTCAACATCATATTGCACTTTTTGCTGTGGCAAACGCTCTTCGATACGACGTGCAAAGGTATATAAATCTTCTTGATTGAAGACATTCCCCAAAGACAACATGGGTACGGTATGGGTAATATTTTCAAATTTGGCAAGGGCTTTCCCACCGACTTTAAGCGTCGGTGTATCTGATTGGACCAGCGTCGGATATTGTTGTTCTAAAGCTTTGAGTTGATGAAATAATTGATCATATTCACTGTCTTCAATCTGGGGTTGGTCCATCACATAATAGGCATGATTATGCTGTGCAATGAGTTGAATGAGTTGACGCATTTGCGTCAAAACAGCAGTGTTATCCATATTTTTTCACCATATAAAAGGGCGGTAAAAACCGCCCTGAATCGCTTTGCGTCGATTATAAATCAATTTGATCAATAACTTTTAAACTTCTTGGCCTGCACGAAAATCAATGGCCTTATGACGCCACTGCTCTTTCAATTGCGGCGTAAATTCGAGATTATTTTCATCAAAGATGGTGCCATCAATTTCACGGGCAATCAGTCCAGCAATGCTGACCATCGTATCAAAGCCTTTTTGCACATTGCTGTGTGGCAATGCCAAAAAGAAAGCTAGACCTTGGACTTGCTCACCTGAAAGTGTTTCTAAATCAAAGCCATTTGGGCCTTCATCGGTAATACGCAATACCGAAAACATCAATGGGCTGATTTCATCACAATCCTCATAACGATGGAAACATGACAACTCGCCAAAACGTAGACCATATTTTAAAAGCGTTTTCAGCGTTTTATCACCTGACAATGCCTTACGCGGATTTGGATAAACGGTCAGTGAAATAATGGTTTCTGCGGTACTCAATGAGCTTTCATCATCACAACGCTGCTGTTCATGCAAATGTTTATCTAAAATACAACTTTCTTCGTCAAAGTCTTTGATTTCAGCAGCTTCGATGTTGGGGTTTAAGCTAAATTCGGGCTGTGCTGTGACTGAAGTATGCGGTTGTTCGGTTGCTATTACATCAGAAGTCGCTTGTACCGTGCTGTGCTCAGCAGGAGGCACGGCTGCGGCAATGACCTCAACTGTTTCAGTGACAACAACCGTCTCCGTTGCTGCGGTTGCTGTACTTTCAGCGCTGTTCTGTACCTGTGCTGTTAAATCTTCAGCTGCAACAGCGGCCAAATCTTTTTCCAATGCAACCGCTTCATCGTGCTGGTTCAGTTGTGGTTCAATCCGTTCAGCGTCAACACTTGGGCTTTGTTGCTGCAATTGATCACGCACATGACGTGGAATAATAGGTAATTGGCTATCCGCATTGATATGTAATGCTGAATCGAGTGAGGGTGCGGCATCATTCGACTTCCGAAAAAAAATTCTAAGGCCCATTAAAATAATGATGACCGCAACGACAATTCCAACCACTGTAGTGATTTGCATATTATGACTCCCCAACTAACCCATATTCTTTTGCTTCTTCCAAATTCACACTGACCAGTTTCGATGTACCAGGCTCTGGCATGGTTACCCCTAACAAGTCAGTTGCCATCGTCATTGCAACTTTATTATGTGTAATGTAAATGAATTGTACCTGTTCAGATAGTTCTTTTACCAAATTACAAAATCTCCCCACATTACTGTCGTCCAATGGGGCGTCAACTTCATCCAAAACACAGAATGGCGCAGGATTTAGACGGAAAATCGCAAACACCAAGGCCAAGGCCGTCAATGCTTTTTCGCCACCCGACAGTAATGCCAAAGAACTATTACGTTTACCGGGTGGTCGCGCCATCAGTTTAATTCCAGATTGCCAATCATCTTCAAGACTTAAGCTGGCTTCCCCACCTTCAAATACTTTGGGAAACAAAACTTGTAATTCGGCATTGACCTGATCGAACGTGGTCATGAATAACTTTTTGGTTTCTTGATCAATGCTTTTCATGGCATTTTTCAGCTGATCAACCGTTTTTTCTAAATCTTCAATTTGATGGCTGAGTTCATCAAAACGCTGTGAAATCTCAATATATTCTTCAGAAGCAGCCAAATTAACCGCGCCCAATTTGCTAAATTGATGTTGTGTCTTTTCTAGTTTTTGCTGATGCTGTGCCAAATCGGTCAACACCACATTTTGCAAAATTTCACTGTCTAAGGCTTTGAGTTGATCGCTAAAATGCTGTAAATCAGATTTAGCGGCTTGCCAAGCCAAACGCTGTTGCTCTAAAGCGGTACGCAACGTTTCATCTTGCTGTTGCTTTTCATGCCGTTGCCCAGTCAAAGACTGTTGCTTCTCTTGTACTTGATTGAGTTCGACTTGCCAAGTCGTCCAAGTGTTTTGCAACTTTTCAGTCTGCTCTGCCTGTTGTTTAAACTGTGACTCTAAACTTGGCAATTCCAATTGGATTGGATCAAGCGATTTTTTGGCTTGTTCAATCTGCGCCAAAGTCTGTTGATACTGTTGTTTTAAAAACGATAAATCTTTTTCCAGCAACTCGACTTGCTGCTGATTTTGCACGCTTTCACGCCGTGTACTTTCTAGCGTTTGCTGTTGCTGCGTGAACTGTTGTTGTTGCTGCTGTGCTTGATCATTGAGGGTATCGAGTTGCAATTGATGCTGCTGATACTGCGGGCGTGATTGTTCAAGTTTGAGTAACAGTGCATGCAAATCGATTTCAAGATCATCTTTTTGCATAGCATCTTCTTCGAACTGTAAATCGAGCTGTTGCAATTGATCTTTAAGTTGCTGTTGCTGTACCTGAAAAGCATGTACTGAACTTTGTCGTTTGACGATTTCAACATCCAATTGCTGCAACTGTTGCTGCTGTGTTTTTAGCAATTGCTGATCATGTTGTAGCTGCATCTGTAAAGCATTATGCGCTTGCTCTAGTGTTGGCAGTCTCTGTTCTGCCTCATGACATTGTGGCTGTAACTGTTCTAGTTGTAAGCTGATTTCCTCAAGACGCACCCGATGACTGAGCGCCCCTTGCGCGGCTTGACTGGACTCATCATAAAACAGAGCAATCACCCAGTCTGGCCCAACATGGTAGCCGTCTAAGCTCAGAATCGACTCACCTTGTTTCAGCTTATGCTGTGCCACCAAAGCCTGCGCCATCGTTTCAGCAACGGCCACATGGTTCCAAAGCGAATGCTTTGGCGCTGTGATCCAATCACCAAGACAAGCAAAGGATTCAAGTTGAATTTTTTCAGCCTGATCATGGGCTTTCAGTTGTCGTGCAATTTCCTGCTGATAACTGCCAGTTGCTGCGATACATTCGGCCGTCAACCATTTAGCAAGAAACTTCTCAATCAGGGTCGCTTGAGCTTTACCTTGAGTGTTTAGTGTCAGCTGATCAAGTAATGGCTGGTCGCCACGGCTTAGACTGTCTTTGCTGCACAGTTGTTGAATGGTGTTTTGCTCAGACAGCAGTAACTGTTGCGTTGACTGTAGCTGGCTGATTTGGGTCCGATGCACTGCGATCTGCTGCTGGGACTGTTCCAATGTATGCTGAGTCTGTTGAATTTGCTGTTCAAGCTGTTGAATCTGTTGCAGTGCTTGTTGTTTTTCTTGCTCTAAATCGGCAATATCCCCGTGTTGTGACTGCTGCTCAATTTGACTGAGCTGCGCATATAAAGTTTGTTTTTGCTGTTCAATTCGCTCAATATTTTTAGCCAATTGATCCGACTGAGTTTGCATCTGTAGCTGGGATTGCTGCTGCTTTTCCAGGAGGGCTTTGCTCTGCTCAAACTGTTGCTGCATCTGTTGTTGCTTGGCATGCAAATCAATCAATTGCTGCTGCTGTTGCTGCGTCGTGGCTTCATATTGCTGCAACTGCCCAGACTGCTGCTCTTGCGCGTTATAGTGGTTTTCTAGTTGTAGCTCAATAATTTGCAAACGTTCTTTACTTGCTATTTTGTGCTGTTCGAGCTGTACCAGACTGCTGCTATTTTGCTGCGCCAGCTGTTGCTTTTGCTCGACGTTAATTTTAAGTTCTGCCAGCTTTTTTTCTGCCTGCTGCCATTCCTGTTGTAATGGTGTCGATTGTTGAATCAAACGTTGGAACAGTTCATTGGTGCTGCCTAAGTCATGCTCCAGCGTGGTCATTTCGGAACGAACCAATTTAAATTGTTCACCTAAACTGTTCATCTCAACATTATATTGCTGTTGTAAACTGCTGCTTTGATTGCATTGAAAAGAAAGTATTTCTATTTTTAAACTGCGAATTTCTGTTTCTAAGGTCTTGTATTGAACCGCACTTTCAGACTGGCGCTTTAAGGTTTTAAGCTGCGACTTTAACTCTGAGGCAATGTCTTCTAAGCGCTCTAAGTTTTGCGTAGTATGGTCTAAGTGCTGTAGGGTTTCACGGCGACGAGCCTGATAACGTGACACGCCCGCAGCCTCTTCAATAAACACCCGCATTTCTTCAGGCTTGGCATCAACCAAACGGTTGATCATACCCTGTTCAATAATCGCATAAGAGCGCGGGCCTAAACCGGTCCCCAGAAAAATATCGGTAATATCACGGCGACGACATTTAGTGCCATTGAGAAAATATTCTGACTTGCCCTCACGCGTGACTTGGCGACGTACCGCCAATTCGCTATACGCATTGTAGGCACCGCCCAATTTGCCATAGGTATTTTCAAAACGCAGTTCAACGCTGGCCATGCCCACCGGTTTACGTTTGCTGGTGCCCGTAAAAATGACATCCTGCATATTGCCACCACGCAATTGCCGCGCACTGGATTCCCCCATGACCCAGCGAATTGCGTCAATGACATTTGATTTTCCGCAACCATTTGGCCCAACCACTGCGCTTCGATTGGAGCGAAAAGATAAGGTGGTGCTATCGGCAAAAGATTTAAAGCCTGAAAGTTTTAAGCTGCTTAAACGCATAAAGTCCCAATTACCGACGCGATCTACGCGCCCAAGCAAGTTCGATTTGTTTCATCCGTGTTAGAGACTCCAACACGAGGTTACGTAAGTGTCGACAAAAATCTTCCATAAATAAAGTAGCTTGTTGCGACTTTCGGTTCAAAATAGCATCAATCACCAACTTAAATAGCGCAAGTGACTCTTGAAGCTCTATTTTCGAGGTGTTTAAGGTTAAAAAGTAGCTACGTCGAATGGAAGGTAATAATTCTTTATAAAATTTCATCATATATAAATTGGCCACCATATCATGCTGTAAAGCCAAATATTGAAAGATTGCATCATAAAATTTTTCGGTGTGACCTTGTTTAACTTCTTCAATTAAATGACTGAGCAACTGCCTCAATGCCTCTGCTTCATGACTGCGCCAGCTCTCGCTTATTCGTTGCACCATAGAGCCAAGCAGTAAACTGCCCACCTCAAATAAAGCCCGGACTTGTTGTGCCGACATTTCTGCCACAATTGCACCGCGACGTGGATAAATATGAATCAAATGCGTTCGCTCTAACAATAACAATGCTTCACGTACCGAACCTCGGCTAACCGATAGCGCTTTGGCAAGGCGTAATTCTTGTATGCGTTCACCTTCGACCAAATCACCGCGAATAATCTGTTCACAGATATGCTGAGCAATTTGTTCAGATAAACTTTCGAGCGCTTCCTGCTGCATAAGTATCCTAAATTTATTATTCATTTTAAAATATCGACTTCATAACAGTAATGGCAGCCGTATTACTTTGTTTATTTACATTTTTTAAAAAACTTTTTGCTACTTTTCTAAACCATGAATTTTTAAATGATTGTTGTGATTATCATTGTCTAACAATATCTAAATGATCATAAGCCAATATGCTTAAAATTCAATATTTTTTTAAATGAAATCGTGGGTATAGCAAAACTGTGTGGATGTAGAACCAATCAAATTGACTATGCTGGCAATAGCGACGGTTTAGATCGTTTAGCTTAGTCAATCCGACTGATTCAGTGAACCACCCTATATGAAACTAAGCCAAAACCCCTTGATACACAAAATACAACCCAATAGCGCACAACAATCCAGAAAAGCATTTTTTTAACATGGCGGGCGATAAAGCATGCGCAACTTTGGCACCGACTTTGGCACTAAAAAAGCTCATTAAGCTAATCCCCAGAAAAGCATAAATATGGATATAACCAATCGCATTGGGAATTTCAACTGCCGCTTTTGCACCAAATACCATGAAACCAATGGCACCCGCCACTGCAATTGGAAAGCCACAGGCAGCAGAGGTTCCCACTGCTTTTTGCATGACCACACCGCATTTGTTTAAAAAAGGCACCGTTAAACTGCCACCGCCAATTCCAAAAATCGCTGAGGCAACCCCAATACCTGTACCTGCCAGTACTTGAGTACCGGTAGAAGGCAGCCGCTTGGTTTCATCAACCTGTACTTTGGCACCTTTAAACATGGTATAGGCCACCCAAAGAGCAAAAGCACCAATCACCAATTGCAAGTTTGCACCAGAGAGTAAACCTGCAACCCATGCACCTGCAAAAGCGCCAAGAATCAGGCCCGGTGCTAAGTTTCGAACCACAGGCCAAAGCACAGCACCTTTTTTGTTATGCGCTGAAACAGAACTGATCGAAGTCACAATAATGGTCGCCAATGAGGTTCCCAAAGCCAAATGCATAATCACGGACGGATCATACTGCATCGAACTAAACACCACATATAAAATGGGGATAATAATTAACCCACCACCGACGCCAAACAGCCCCGCAGCAAAACCAGCGATTGCACCGATAGCCAGATATATGATTAACTCCATAAATGTTCTTCCACTCTTCTCAGATTCAACATGGATTTAGAGACTCGTCTTTTACGACAACTCCTCACAAATGCACAGCAACTTCCTGAAGTGCTGTTGCTTAAACAAACAACGACTTCAACCAATGATGATGTGCGAGAAATTGCACAAAAGGGTATGAAAGGTATTCTAGTATGCAGTGAAATGCAGACGCAGGGACGAGGTCAGCGCCAAAGGCAATGGGTTTCACCTGTTGGTAACATTTATTTAAGCACAATGCTGGAAACACGAATAGCCCTAGATGGCCGTTTAGCTTTAGAAATTGCCTTAAATATCTTGCAAATGCCTGCACTCAAGGGGCTCACAAAGCTACAGATCAAATGGCCGAATGACCTCTATAGTCTCCAAGGTAAATGGGGCGGGATTTTGGTTGAGCCTTTAGATTTGCACCGCGCCATTATTGGAGTCGGTATTAATCTGATGCCCGCATCTGCGGATGCCCAGCAAATCATTGACCAGCCAGCGACCTCCTTGGTTGAATTGGGCTTGGTTGAACCCTCCCGCATTGAATTGATCAGCCAATTGTATTTGGCGATTCAACAGGCAGGACGCTGGTTTGATCATGGCAGCTACAATTTGGCAGCACGCTTTAATCATCATGCGGCGTTCCTTGACCAAAATATTGAATTTGAACAAATTCATCAAACGCTTCAAGGGATTTTTAGAGGCATTGCAGATGATGGCGCAGTCAATATTGAAACTGAAGATGGCGTTGCACCGTATTATCAAGGCAGGCTTCGTTTAGTCGTAACGCAAAGCAAGGATGCTTCATGAGAAAACTTTGGCTCGATATTGGCAACACCCGACTCAAATATTGGATTACCGACAACGAACAAGTGATCGAACATGCCGCAGAGTTACACTTGCAATCCCCTGCTGATCTCCTTTTAGGCTTGATTCAACATTTTAAAAGCTTAAATCTAGACAATGTCGGTATCTCCTCGGTGCAAGATCCCAAAAATAATGCACGTATTCAGCAAATTTTAGAACTGCTCAGCATTCCCGTTTATGTTGCAAAAGTACATGCTGAATATGCAGGTCTACAGTGTGGTTATGATCGAACAGAGCTGTTGGGAATTGATCGCTGGTTACAAGTCCTGGCAATGGCCAATGCCACTGAAAGCTTTTGTATTGTTAGTTGTGGAACAGCACTCACCATTGATTTAACGGAAGGTTTACAACATTTGGGGGGCTATATTCTACCAAATTTGTATCTACAGCGAGACTCCCTGATTCAAAATACCAAGGGCATTAAAATTCCTGATGTGGCTTTTGATGAACTGAGTCCAGGTCGCAATACCATTGATGCCGTCCATCATGGTATTTTCTTAGGTCTGCTCAGCACCATTGAAAAAGTCCTACAATTACATCCATGTCAGCTCATTCTTACAGGCGGCGATGCCCTATTATTTGCCAATCACTTAGTCAACTACCAACCGATTATTGAACAAGATTTATTGCTCAAGGGACTAAAAACCTATATTGACAATATCAAGTAGGACGTCGCTGCAAGAACACGCTCTCTAGTTGATCCAATCATCTGACACGACCTGCACAGCGATCGAAACTGCCGTGTCAGTATTTAATTAAATGGATGTTATTACAGAATAAACACAGCACATGGAAGATAAACCGATGATCAAAAATAATATTTCAATACTATGCAGTGGTTTAGTTGCTCTGGCTTTGGTTGGCTGCAGTCAAATGCCAGTCAATTAAGACAAATACTGCCATTTTTGATTGAGAAATTATATCTGAAAGCCCCTTCTCAAAGCTATCTACACATCTTTTGATATGCTGTTTACGATCCAAAGTAATCCATCCCAACCTTCCTTTTTCTAAGGAAGGAGCGTTGTGTAGCATATACTAGGCTTTGAATTCCCAAAAAGTCCCCCTTTTTGGAAAAGATAAGCCATATATGGCGTAAGAGGGGAGATTGGGGATTTCTGAAATTCAATGAAATTTGCACTCAGCTCTAAATTCTAAATCTAAACAGGACTTAAATACCTTGTATTAAGCTCAAATAGATTACATATTTCGACTAAATACATTTCTTAAATATTTGTGTAGATACCTATGCCCGTTGAGATGAGGAATATATTCCGCAAGTGGGATGAGGGTGCTTTTAAATCACAAAAGACCTTAACTGACTGGCATTACTCCATGCTGGGATTATTCAAGAGCCGATTATTGCTTATTTCTCCGAAGATGCAGGCTTAGCAGAGATTCATTTCGGCGTAGACGATGAAGAATTTAATCCCAAGGGTCAAATTTGGGATCAACAAGGTCAAGCGATTACGGATCAGACTCAACGCATACAGACCTTGTATGGCCTTGAAAAGCAAGTCAATCCCCAAAAGTAAAGCGAAAACATGAGCAAACTTAAGCAATTATTTTAAATACAAAAAAGATGCGATTAACGCATCTTTTTTGTGTTTCAGTACCTGCCAATTGCAGCGAACTGGAATAGACTTATTTTTTGTCGTTGCCGCCAAATAACGGTCCCATACCGCCACCACCGCCACCGCCCAACTGTTTTTGCAGACCGCCAAATGAACGCATCATTTTTGCCATACCCGATGGATTAGCAAATTTCTTCATCATTTTTGCCATTTGCGCATGTTGTTTGATCAACTTATTGACTTCAACCACATCCATACCACAACCCGCTGCAATCCGTTTTTTACGACTTGGATTCATCAGGTCTGGATTACGGCGTTCTTTAATGGTCATCGACTGAATAATCGATTCCATTTTTTTCACTTGTTTCTCTGGATTGGCTTGCTCAAGTGCTTGTTGAATACCGGCATTGCTCATGCCAGGTAATTTGTCCAAGAACCCCATCATGCCGCCCATCTTATTCATTTGCTCAAACTGCATTAGCATATCTTCAAAATTGAAGCTGCCGCCTTTTTGCAGTTTTTTCGCCATTTTTTCGGCTTTTTCTTTGTCGATTTTACGTTCAACTTCTTCGACCAAAGAAAGGACGTCACCCATTCCGAGAATACGCTGTGCCACACGCTCTGGATGGAATGGTTCAAGCGCATCGAGTTTTTCACCCATCCCCAAGAACTTAATGGGCTTGCCGGTAATTGCACGGACTGATAAGGCCGCACCACCGCGTGCATCACCATCCGTCTTGGTCAGAATCACACCGGTTAAAGGCAATGCATCATTAAAGGCTTTGGCTGTATTTGCCGCATCTTGCCCCGTCATGGCATCGACCACGAACAAGGTTTCGGTTGGTTTTACTGCCGCATGTAATTCTTTGATTTCATCCATCATATCGCCATCGATATGCAGACGACCTGCAGTATCGATGATGAGGACATCAGCAAATTTAATCTTGGCTTGTTCAATCGCACGATTAACAATATCGATTGGCTTTTCAGAGGCATCCGACGCAACAAACTCAGCGCCAACTTCTAAAGAAACTGTTTCCAACTGTTTGATTGCTGCTGGGCGATAAACGTCCGCAGAAACCGTCATGACTTTTTTCTTTTGACGCTCTTTTAAATAACGCGCAAGTTTTGCTGCAGTGGTGGTTTTACCTGCGCCTTGCAGACCAGCCAACAATACAACGACAGGAGGTTTTGCAGCCAAGTCGAGACTTTCGTTGGCAGCGCCCATCATCTTGGTCAGTTCGTCATAGACGATTTTGACGAAAGCTTGTCCAGGAGAAAGCTGGGTCATCACTTCTTGACCTAATGCTTCTTCCTTAACTTTCGCGATGAACTCACGAGTTACAGGTAAGGCGACATCGGCCTCAAGCAAAGCCATACGTACTTCACGTAACGTATCTTTAATATTGTCTTCGGTGAGTTGCCCTGAGCCAGTAACATTTCTTAAACTCTGCGTGAGGCGTTCTGTTAAGGTATCAAACATTACAAAATCCGCTTAAAATGGCTAGTTGCAAAATATTCTTAGTTAAAATAGAAAATTTCTGCATAAGATGCTATAGGATACTTTAGTTCACATGGAATTTATATCTCATCACATGAATTTTAAACACCCAGAAAAAGGTTTGACATGATTAGTCTCCCCTTGGCCTACACGATTTTAGCATTAATTTCATATACCACCGTATTTTGGTATCTGTTTATGCACTTAATCTCAAAACGTTTAGTCAACCAATGGTTTATTGGGATTGTCGCAGGTTTAGGTTTGGCTCTACACGCAGCCGTGTTAAGCAACGATATGCTGACCCCGATGGGTGCCAACTTTGATGTCTTCAATTTGATTTCATTTACTTCTGGGTTAATGTTATTGCTCAGTTTATTGTTTAGTAGTTATCGCCCTGTATTGGCTTTAAATCTGATTGGTATCCCTGTTGCAGCATTGGGACTAATTTTAGGTTTTGCCTTTAGCCAATCCAGTCAGCTGCGCGAACTGCATTCAACCAGCTTAGACATTCATATTATCTTGTCTCTCTCGGCCTATGCCGTGTTATTGATGGCGACAATTCAAGCGCTGATTCTCTGGATTCAAGATCGAGAGCTCAAGAACAAACAGAAACGCCGCTTTTGGGTCAATCTACTGCCGTCTTTCCAAGCCATGGAAACACTGCTATTTGATATGCTGATTACTGGCTTCACCTTATTGACCATTGCACTGGGCTTTGGTTTCCTCACTATTGATAACTTCTTTGCACAGCATTTGGCGCATAAAACCGCCTTTAGTATTGTGTCTTGGTTTATTTATGGTGCACTACTGATTGGTCGCTATAAGTTTGGTTGGCGTGGGCAAAAAGCCATTCGTTTTACTATCATTGGCTTTTTCTTATTGGCGGTGGGCTTTATTGGCAGTAAATTCATTTTAGAGATGATCATACGCCGTTAAGCACTTCCGTTTTATATGACTGGTTTAGTCAAGACTTGACGCAAGTTTCTTCTGGCTCAGCAACTAGACAATGCTGACTAAAGTGCGTATAACGCTATTTTTGTTTACTCAGGTGATGTAATTTTGAAACTGATCCTTGCCCCGATGGAAGGCTTGACCGACCCCGTGATGCGTGATGTACTCACCCATGTTGGCGATTTTGATTGGTGCGTCACCGAGTTCATTCGAGTTACCGATTCACTGCTACCCGATCACATCTATCACACTTACTGCCCAGAACTTAAAAACCAAGGCAAGACTGCTGCAGGTACGCCTGTACACGTGCAATTTCTAGGAAATAATCCAGAGATGTTGGCTGCCAATGCGGTCAAAGCCGTTGCACTCGGTGCACCTGCCATCGACTTAAATTTTGGCTGCCCTGCAAAAACGGTGAATCGTCATCGTGGTGGTTCAGTACTGTTAGATGAACCTGATGTAGTCCATCTGTTGGTCAAAGCAGTTCGAGATGCAGTACCAGCGCATATTCCAGTATCCGCCAAAATGCGCTTAGGTTATATGGATCGCAATTTCACCTTAGAAAATGCCCATGCCATTCAAGATGCGGGGGCGAACTGGCTTACTGTGCATGCGCGTACCAAGGCAGAGGGTTATACGCCACCTGCTTTTTGGGATCAGTTGCGTCCTATACGCGAAGCCTTGAAAATCAATGTGATTGCCAATGGCGAAATTTGGAACAATGCCGATGCCAAACAATGCCGACTGGAATCAGGCTGTGAAGATCTAATGCTGGGCCGTGGTGCAGTCACCACACCTGATTTAAGTTTATGTATCCGAAAAAATAACGACCTACCATTAATGACTTGGGATGCATTATTGGCGCTCCAAATTCGCTTTATTAATGGCCCGCGTAAAACCGATATTTGTATGCTTGGTCGTTATAAACAATGGCTTGGTATGATGTCAAAGCATTATCCCGAAGCTCATCTACTTTGGAATGAAGTCAAAAGACTGAAGCAGCTTGATGCAATCATTGAAAAATTGCTTAGCCATACGCCTGAGGAAGGCTAAGCACACTCGTTTTATGCGAGCGGCTTAAACCACCAGCTTTAATTTAGGCACATCTTTAATCAAAATTGCCTGACCGCTGTTCACGTTCACAGGCATTGAAATATGTTGATGAACCAACAACCAATCACCCGCTTGTTTTTGCAGACACATCGTGGTTCGGCACCAAGGCATCTGGTTCGTCGTTGTTTCAGCATGATCTACTTTCGAATAGCAATGTAAAACGGCTAAATCTTCTGAAATATAGACGGTCATATCTCGACGGGTAATTTGCATATTTTCGTGGAAATAAGGGCTAAACTTTTCCCACTCCTTGCGATAAACCCCAATGCCCGTAAGTTGAGAACTGACATCAAATAAGCTGATTCGATCAGCACATTTATGGATGACATCATCAATTGAATTCTCAATAATGGCTTGATCCCAAAGTTTAACTTGCTGAATAACTTCTTGTGCACGGACATGATCACCCTCAACACAGATTGGCATGTTATTAATCCTCTCATGTTTCACGTGATTAATTTAACACCAACCCAAGTATTAGTTCTTTGTTTTTATTTATATTGTTTGTATACTTCAGCTTAAATAAAGTTCAAAACCGATGATAAACACATCATAAAATAGCTAAAAAAGGGTATTTAAGTTAATTTTACTAAACAGTACATTGCAAACCAAGTCAGATATTTAGGCTAAGGCACTGTATTTTATTTAATCAATAAAGTTCAGCCTAAACGCTTGTTTAGGCTGATTAATCAATTACGCTTTCTTTACAAACTCAGATTTTAGCTTCATTGCTCCAATTCCATCGATCTTACAATCGATGTTATGACCATCACTGGCATCGGGTAGCAAACGAATATTTTTAACTTTGGTGCCGACTTTGACCACTGATGAAGAACCTTTAATCTTAAGATCTTTAATCACAGTAACCACATCACCATCAACGAGCAAGGTGCCAAAAGCATCTTGAATTGCAGCAACTTCTTCAACTTCGTCGCCATCTTTCCACTCATGCGCACATTCTGGGCAAATCAATAAGTCTGCATCGGCATAAGTATATTCTGATTGGCATTTAGGGCAGTTAGGTAATGACATTTCGGTCTTCCTAAAAAGCTCCATTATGACGAGATTAAAAAAATTTTCAAATTTTTATATTTTTTTCAATATATTACAGCAATATAGCGCAGTATTTTGCTTATACATTTTCCGATATTAGTGACCTTACCAAGACCACTTGATCAAGACAGCGAATGCCATTTTCATAAATGGCTTCAGGATAATCAAGAAAAATATCTTTTTCGATGTGACTCAAACGAAAGCCCATTTTTTGATAAAGCGCCAATTGATCCAGACTTGAATTCCCTGTTTTCACCCATAAACGTACGATATTTTGCGCTGCTGCAGCTTTAATCACATGTCGAATTAATATCTTCGCTAAACCTTGGCCTTGATAAGCAACATCAACACTTAAGTTTTTAATCTCTGCTTCATCGGCCCGATCCGTGACAGTCGCAACACAGATCTCTGCAATCCACTGCCCTTTATTTTTTATGGCATAGACCTGCGAGATCGCTAAATATTTTTTTACAAGCTGCCAGTCTGGATCGGCAGCGAGCAGAAGTGCTTTCAATTGCTCTTGTTGTTCTAAGGCTTGTTCAATATGTTCAATCAGGTACATTTTAAATTCATAGCTATTGCTCAAAATCCGACTAAAAAATAGACATAAACCCTTTTACTTGCAATCAAGCATATGCCATTTCACCAAAAATACAGTTAAAAAAAAGCCTTAATTAAGGCTTTAATTAAAAAACAATTAATTAATCAGTACGTTCAGCACTTTCTGGAAGTTCGTCATCGAGATCATCTTCGTCGAAGTCTTCATCATAAACATAGGCCATGCAGCCCCAGCCATCATATTCACCGTCAAATTGTTCAGCAATCCCGTTAAACCATTCTTCTAAATCAACGATATCCGCGTATTCCGGAATCATCTCAACATGAACAGTTAATACCCACTCTTCATCTGCCGTGTCTTCATCATTAAAGAAAGACACTTGTTGTTCTTGACGTAAAAGATGTAATGCAGCCTGTTCAAGTTTTTCTTGGTCTTTGAAAACAATAGCAAATTCGACTTGATGTGGTTCACCCAAGTCATCGCCATCTTCATACATTTGCCAAAGTACGTTGCCATTGTCATCGTCTGGAAATTGTTCATAGTCACGAGTCATAGGAAGGTCCTTAAAAGTTGACTGATTAACTGCCTACTACGCTAACAGATTTTGATGACACTTCAAGTGAATCGGAAAAATATTCATGGTGTTTATGCTGTCCGCATCAAAGGCTGCAATCGTCCTTAAATAATCCAAATGAAAATCAGATGATTCATGCAATTTAAGCCACTTGTCTTTATTGGATCTTGCAATTATTGAGGTCTTCAATAAGCACTCTTTCTGCTCGATTTAGCTCCCCTATAAAAAACAATTACAATATTTTTCATGATAAAAATATAATTAAATAATCAAAATATATCATTGGATTAGCATAATAAAGCACCAAAAACTATTAACTAAATCTTAACAATCATAAAAAATACTATTGCATCATTACAAAATAGAACCTATAGTGCGTCCATAAAGAACACTAATGCAAACTAAATCACCCTTTAAGTAAATTATGTGATTTTTAGTCGATTCTCTTTTAAATCAGACTTAACAAAAGATGAAACCGTAATTTTCAGATTTTGTGATACTTAGGAATAAAAAATGAAACTTTTTAACGTAAATAAAATTGTTGCTAGCATGATCGTTGTTGGTTTTGCAATGCCGGTTGCTTTTGCTGATGTTGTTCTTGGTGATGATTTTGGAAGTATCACCTTCAACCCTAATAATGATGGTGGTGTAGAAGGAGAATTTATAATTAAAAATGGGGGCTCTCACCCTAATATCAATAATGGTATTAATAATGCTGCAGAAACATTTAATTCAGGTAGAACAGAAACCACAATTACTACTCTCGATGGAACCAGCACCAAGAAAACAAGTTCTTTAACCGTTGGTGCAAATAATGTGACCTTAGTTAAGTACGATGAGAATGGTGCCGCAACTGAAGAAGGTTTAACGCTTAGCGGTGTAAAAGACGGAGAAATATCAGCAATATCAACTGAGGCAGTCAATGGTAAACAGCTAAATAAGGTAGATATTAAAGCGGACGCTGCTCAAGATACTGCAGACCAAGCAATCATTAATGCGAAAGCTGCGGATGACAAAGCCGTAGCTGCTCAAGGTACTGCAAATACAGCTTTAAATAATGCGAAAGCTGCGGATGACAAAGCTGTTGCTGCTCAAGGTACTGCAGACCAAGCAATCATTAATGCGAAAGCTGCGGATGACAAAGCCGTTGCTGCTCAAGGTACTGCAAATACAGCTTTAAATAATGCTAAAACTGCGGATGATAAAGCCGTAGCTGCTCAAGGTACTGCAAATACAGCTTTAAATAATGCTAAAGCTGCGGATGATAAAGCCGTAGCTGCTCAAGGCACTGCAGACCAAGCAATCATTAATGCGAAAGTTGCAGATGACAAAGCCGTAACTGCTCAAAATGATCTTAATGATTATAAAACTCAAACTGACACCACGCTCGGTCTACACGCAGGTCGTATCAGCCAAAATGAAACTGACATCATTGGTTTAAAATCTGATGTTGCAGATATTCGTCATGACTTACGTAACCAAAAAGATGAATACCGTGCTGGTATTGCAAGCCTTGCGGCAATGACCAATATCCCAACGGTACCGGGTAAAACGTTCTCTGCTGGTATGGGCGTTGGTAACTTTAAAAACAAAACTGCATTTGCGGCTGGTGCAAACTGGAACGTCAATGAAAATGTCTCAACCAAGTTCTCTGTTGGTTTTGAAAGCAGTGATGTGACCATTGGTACAGGTGTTGCGTTTGGTTTCTAAGACTGAGCAAGCTGCCACAAACTAAAAATTATTAATTTTAAGTTAAATTTGACCAACTTGGTCGATATCGTATTAATGGTTACGGCCGTTAATGCGATATTTTTTTAAGTAGTTCTAAATCATTTAATTTTCAATCACCTAACCCAATAAAAATTCAAAATACAGCTTAAATTCAGGTTATTTTAGCCCCCTTTACCCCTCGGTCTTAATTTGTCGCAGCATATTTTTATACGCTAGTCATCGCCATGATTGATGGTTATGATGTTTTTAATTTAATGTTTTATATGTAGTTATTCGATGGATATCAACACGCTCAACCAAGGACAATTAAAACTCAGTGCTGAACAAAAATATGCTGAGCAACTCAGTCGTCTAAAAGCCCAAGATCAACAACGCAAACCGCAAGGCTGGCAATTGTCTGCACATGCCGTGCGCAAGTTTATTTTGGGGGATAGTGCACTTGATATTCAAAAGAAATTTTATGGTGATGATGCGCTGGTTGATCGCGCCTTAGTGACCCTCATGGGCAATCAAGGTCTGATGTTGGTGGGTGAACCTGGTACAGCAAAATCAATGCTGTCCGAACTGTTCAGCACCGCAATTAGTGGTAGTTCGCAATACACCATTCAAGGCACAGCGGGCACTACAGAAGATCATATTAAATATTCATGGAACTACGCCTTGCTGTTGGCAGAAGGCCCTTCTGAAAAATCAATGATAGCCTCACCACTCTTCCATGCCATGCGCCATGGGCAGATTGCTCGCTTTGAGGAAATCACCCGTTGCCCACCTGAAATCCAAGACGTGTTGGTCTCGTTGCTGTCTGAAAAACAAATGATGATTCCAGAAATGGGCCAAGACCAGAGCCTATATGCCAAACATGGCTTTAATATTATTGCCACCGCCAACTTACGTGATCGTGGTGTGCATGAAATGTCTGCCGCACTGAAACGTCGCTTTAACTTTGAAACAGTGAAACCAATTCGTGACCGTCAGTTTGAAATTGAATTGGTGAACTTGCAGCTCAAACAACAACTGGGTGAGTTGTATAGCGAAATACAAATTCAAGCGCCCGTAATCGAACTGCTGGTTACCATTTTCAATGAACTACGCACCGGTCAAAGCCTACAAGGCGCCAACCTCAAAACCCCAGATGCGGTGATGTCCACGGCAGAAGCGGTCAATATTGCCCATGCGGCAGGCCTACAAGCCATCTATTTGGGTGATGGGATATTGCGGGCGGAACATATTGCACAACAGCTGATTGGGGTGGTGTTTAAGGACAATCCTGAAGATGCCAAACGTCTGCATTATTATATCGATACCGTGGTCAAAGAGCGCGCGCGTAAAGATGCCGATTGGAAAGCATTCTATGCGGCCAGCCGTGAGTTCTAAGCATGTCAGATTCTACTCAAAATGCATGGCCTGCGCGTTTATCACAAGCCATGCAAGACAAACAACAGTTGGCGATGACGCAAAACCTGTATTTTGCACCGATTCGACATCATAGTCCGGCCTGTGCTTATGCCTTGCAACGCTATATTCAGCAGATTCAACCCACGCATATCCTGATTGAAGCACCACAATCTTTTCAGGCCTTGTTGCCCAGCTTACTTAATGAAGCGACCCAGCCCCCGATTGCAATTTTTGCACAAGCCACCGCACCCAAAGCGGCAACCGACAGCGAAGATGCTCAGCCTGCATTGGCTTCTGCTTATTTTCCATTTTGTGAATATTCACCTGAATGGGTTGCCCTACAAGCGGGGCGTGAACTGCAAGCCAAAATTGAGTTTATTGATTTATCTTGGGCCAAACAAAGTGGCCTCAATCAACAGCAACAGCTCGATACCCAGCAACGTAGTCTGATGTCGGAGCGCTATTTGGCGCATAGCCAATTTATTCAACAATTGGCGCAGCAGCTGCATTGTCGTAATCACGATGAACTTTGGGATCATCTGTTCGAGCTACAAACCGTTGAACAATTGCAGCAGCCCGATATTTTTTTTAATGATGTATTTAGTTGGTGTGCGCTGGCACGGCTTGATTATGAACAAGATGTGTTATTACAAGAAGCTTCTTTGCATCGTGAAGATGTGATGTGGCAACAGATTCAAGCCAGTCTCGCACCTGCGCATAAAGTTTTGGTGGTGACGGGTGGTTTTCATACGCTGGCATTAATAGAACAATTGGCACATCCCCAACAAGCCCAGCGCTATGCGGTCACAGGTGCAGCGGCCCAGTGGCAAGAACAGGCTTGGCTGATTCGTTATAGCTTTGACCGGCTCGATGCCTTAAATGGCTATGCCTCTGGCATGCCCTCACCGGCCTATTATCAACAGTTTTGGCAAGACTTAAATATTGATTCAAGATCAAGTACCAGCCAGCAGATCTCAAACGCCAGTACCAATCAGCCGCAAAATGCCACTTATGTTGAAACGCAACAAGCCGTGTGGCAACAGCAATTACTGAACTATATTAGTGAGCTATGTCATTATCTGGATGCGCAATCCAGTTTAGAAGTGAATAGCTTTATTGCGATAAAAAACACCACCGAGCTGGCATGGCAATTGGCTGATTTACGTGGGCATTATCGTCCGAGCCGTTATGACCTACTCGATGCACTGCAAACTGCGTTGGTCAAAGGAGAGCTTGAAGATGGTCAACAGCAACTGTTTCAACATATTTATCAATTTTTAAGTGGGCAACAACTGGGAAGAATTCCAGCGGATCAAAGCAGCCCGGCACTGGTTGCCAACGTGTATACCCAAATTGAAAAATTTAGATTCAACTTAAGTGATACCTTACAGCGGCAACGTAAACTTGATGTCTACCGCAAAGATTTACATCAAGAAATCAGTCAATTTCTACATCTGCTCGAATTTGTTGACTGCGGTTTTGCACAACGCCTGTCTGGGCCAGATTATGTGCTTGGGGTCAGTCTCGATTTACTGTTTGAAGAATGGCGCTATGCATGGACACCAAGTGTTGAAGCCCGACTGATTGAGCTGTCTGAACAAGGCGATCAATTACAGCTGCTGGCCTTAACTAAACTGATGGCCAAACAACAGGACAATCAACAACAAGGTCTAGGCCAATCTGCGGCTGAAACTGCAAAGCTGTTGGCTTTGGCCTGTCGACTTGGACTAAAAAAACAACTTGATGGCTTTAATCAGCAACTCAATCAATTTTTAGAAACAGATCAAAATCTTGGTTCAGTGATTGCAGCAGCGCAGCAGCTCTACTATTTATGGCATGGCCGTAACTTACTGCAACTGCCAGCATCACGGTTACAACACAGTCTGATATTAGCATTGCGTCAAGCCTGTTTTTTGCTTGATCAACTGTATGACACCCATGAAGATAAAATTGAGGAAAACCTCAAACATTTAAAGCAGCTGCATGAGTTAATTTTAAATGTACAACTGCAATTCTCAGACCTGATCCATCTCGCATTTGCTGAAAATCCTGTGCAAACAGCAGACTCGCCCACCGCACCGACGACGCTCACCCCTACACCGTTGTTAGATTTGATGTATCAACAGATTGATCTGCAACAACTACGTGAGTTTCATTTAAGCAAGCTCAAAGGTGCGGTTGATGTACTGCGCTTTCTCGATCAACGCATGACCCAGCAACAACTTAGTCAGGAATTACAACTCAGTTTTGCTACAGGAAGTGAAGCCGAAGAAGCGGTGCAATATTTACAGGGCATGTTCTATATTGCACCTGAGATTTTTGTGCAGTCTGAAGTGGCGATTGAAGCACTACATCTGTTAATTGGTCAGTGGTCCGAAGTCTTCTTTATTCAAATTTTACCCGACCTCCGTTATGCCTTTAGTCAGCTCAATCCCAAACAAACCAGCGTGGTGGCGAAACGGATTGCCAAGTTGACTGGCTTAAGCCAAGACCTGGTACTCGATCAGGTCTTTGGTCAACTCAGTGAAGCCGAAGTACTGCAAGGCGTGCAGCTCAATCAACAACTCCAACAACTGCTAGCGCATGATCATTTGCTGCCGTGGTTTAAACATCCTCAACCACGCCTGCAACCCACTGCAACACATTTAAATCAAAGCATAGTCCAATCCACTGTTTCAGCGCAGGAGCCACCGCATGTCAAATGAACCACACTCGGTTAGCACTGCTGATAATACTGCTGAACAGCAGGCAGAGCTTGAAGCGGCAGCCATCGATCAACTTGATCAGGCACGGCGTTGGCGCTTAATGCTAGGACGTTATTCGGATCAAAATCTGTCTGAAGCACCGCTGAATGCCAAGCAATTGCAGATGGAACGACAACTCGATTATTTATATCAAAATGAATACAAGCGCCGAGGTATTGAACAAGGCAAAAGCCGACATGGCAGCCTCGATGCCTCGCAACTCACTGCGATTAACTGGCTTGATCAAAGTCGTAAACTGTTTCCAAAGTCGACTTTTGAACGCATGCAAAAACATGCGATCGAACGCTATCAAATGACCGAGTTACTCAAAAGCCCAGCGCATATCGAACAACTTGAGCCCAATCCAGCGGTTGCCAAAGCCTTACTGAGTTTGCGTGGGCGCTTGAGTGCTGAGATGAAAGATGCGATTCGCAGTCTGATTGCCAAAGTGGTTGAAGACATGCTGCAAAAGATTCGTCCACAGTTTATGCAGTCACTGCAAGGGCGTCGCCATCGTTTTCGCCGTTCGCATTTAAAACAGGCACAAAACTTTGATTGGCGCCGCACCATTCGAGAAAATTTGAAGCATTATCAACCCGACCGCCAACAACTGATTATTCAAAATCCCTATTTTAATGCGCGGGTGCAAAAGCATTTGCCTTGGGAAATTGTGCTGTGTGTGGACCAAAGTGGCTCGATGATGGATTCGATCATGTATGCCGCAATCTGTGCCAGTATTTTGGCGGCATTGCCTGCGGTCAGTGTTAGTTTGGTGCTATTCGACACCCAAGTGGTTGATCTATCGCATATGGCACATGATCCAGTGGAAGTGCTACTGACCATTCAACTTGGTGGTGGTACCAATATTGGCCAAGCACTGCAATTTTGTGCCAAAAAAATCAAACAACCACAACGCAGTATTTTAATTTTAATCAGTGACTTTGAAGAAGGCGGCTCAGTACAAACCATGCTCAATACCACTGCGGCACTAAAACAACAAGGCTGTACCCTGCTCGGTCTGGCTGCCCTCGATCAACAAGCCAATCCCGTCTATGACAGTAATATGGCACAACAGCTGCAACAACGTGGGATGCAAGTCGCCGCAATGACGCCTGAACATTTGGCGTCTTGGTTTGCCGAGGTGATGCAATGAGTTGGTTGATTTATTTACAATATGACGATGACAGCCTCAGCTTACACAGCAATGCGGGACTATTACGCCGTGCTAAAAAGGCCATCGATGAAGTCAGTTTAGAGCAGCTTGATGATGTACAACTGGATTTTAAGGTTGAAGATTGCGCGGTCAAACTCAGTCCACAAGGCATTGCCCAAGCCCAGTGCGACTGCCCTGCAACCAGTTGCTGCAAGCATATTTTAAGCAGCATTTTATGGATGCAGCAGCACCCTGAACAATTTACGGCAACGACAGCAACCGCAGCGACTCCCACAACAAACCAAACGCCTGCTGCAACAACTGATTCAAATCATGTCGATGCGACTACGCAATCGCAAGATCAAGCGGCAACCACCCATGCGACCGCTCCCAATCCTGTTGATGTCGCTGAGACTCAAGCAACAGTACAGTCCCAATCCAATAGCAGTCATGCGATAGCCCCATCAGGTGAACAAGCTGCGGCAACATTGGCGCAGGTGTTGGCGCTGGCTGTGCCGAAAACCTTAAAGCAAGTCAATAAAGCCGCACGGCGCTTGGCCTATCAGATTTTTCTTAATTGGCAACAACAGCCCGAACATTGTCAAATCGAGATTCAGGCCGATAAGATCAGCTTTCAAACTGACCTCAGCTCCAATAAAGTGCAACTATTCCCGCAGTTGGGCTTTGCTGGCATGCTGTCCGACATTGATGCCAAGCAACAAGCCGCAGCCCATTTGGCCTGTCTCGCGCAACTGTTTCAGACCCACGCAGCTGAACGCTGGCAATGGCCTGAGGATCTGGTCAGCACCGCAGCAACGGCTTCGGGGACTGCCCTCAGCGCAGATGATCTGGCATTTATTGCTGAGCTACAGCAGATGTGTCGCCATTTTATTCAACATGGCTTATCGCATCTGGCCAAAGAATCGGTGCTATCACTACATATTTTAAATATGCAGGCACGCGCACAGAATTTGCCACGTTTGGGCAGTGAACTGAGACAGTTACACGGTCTAATGCGGCAATTCTTAGCCGAAGATGTTCAAGTCACCGAGCAACAGTTATTTGATGGTTTGGCTTTACTCTATAGCTATTTGGCTGCATTACTTGCGGTACGTGATCAGCCCGAAGCCTTGCAGACCTTGCGTGGCAGCATTCAACAAGATTATCAGCAGCAACAATTTGAACATCTGATTCCGCTTGGCTGCGAATGGTGGCAATACGATAGCGGCGCACATGGATTGAGTTTATGTCTATGGGATGTGCAGCAACAACGTATGCTGGAAGTCACTCAAGCACGTGCCAATCATTTAGACAGCACCTTTAATAAAGACAGTGCTGCACAATCAGGGATTTGGGGCAGCAGTCTGGATTATTTACTGCAACACCAACTGCAACTGACCCAAGCCAAAACTAGTGGCGAACACCGACTTAGTGCCAGTCAAGAGACCCGTTTCATTCAGAAAGGTGCGATCAAGGCGCTTAGCCTTGAAGACTTCGATCAATACCACATGGCCATTGATGACTGGCAACAACTCGATCAACTGATTCATCCGCAGTCCAGTATTCAAGCCAATACACAACGCTATGTGCTCCTGCGGCATCGCGAAATTGACAAAGCAGAGCTGAATGAACTGGATCAATGTTTTGAATGTCGCGTGGTCGATCAACACGGCCTTGGCCTGAAACTGAGCCTCCCCGTTGCACCCGAATATCGTAGACGGATTAAGTATCTCAATGATTTAATTTTAAATCATCAGCCCGTAGCTACTTTGGTTCGACTAGACTTTTCCGCGCAACAGGTACAACTGATCCCCTGTAGTCTGCTGTTGTATAAAAATAAACAGCTCAGTATTTTTAGCTTAGACCATCATTATCCAGCCAGAGCGCCCAAGCAGAATGTATTTGAACTGATTGCTGGGCGGATTGAAAAAATGCTGGCGCAGAAAAAACAGTGGCAAACCGCAGTACACCGCACGCCACTGGAACTGCTGATAGAGCAAAGCCAAAGCTTATTTGAGTTTTATGCCAACATCGGTCGGGCGCAATTTGACCCGCAAGATCAACACAAATTTGCACAACTGACCCAGCAATTTGAAAACTTGGGGCTAGACCTTATTGCACAGAACTTTAAACACAATCGACAAGCGTCTCATCTCGCACATGCCCTCTTACAATGGCGTCAGCTGCTGCTGCAGTTACAACGTCTGCAATACAAGATTGTGCTAGAAGGACAAGTCATGTCGCACTAAAGCGTTGGAAATCTAGTGTTTTATAAAAAAATGCGTATTATTTTAAACCAGCTTATCTCTCATTGCGCCATGATCTCTCGCAGTGTGCGTGATTATGTCATCAGTCAAGGAATGTCCATGTCTAAACCCGTTTTTGCACCGATTCAAGCCTTAATCTCCCGCTCTCCGACACGCGTGACGGCATTACTCGAAACCATTATTGTGCCGTTGGCAGAAATTGATCCGCAATTGGCGGTGCAAAGCATGGCCTTTATTCTCGATGGCAGTCATGCCGAGATCTTATTTACCCTCGATCAGCAAGCCGATGACAAAGCCTTGGCACTTTTAGCCAAACCGGGTACTTATCGCTACTATTGGGCTCAGGCTGATATTAGCAAAGCCCAAGAAAAACTGGCCAATCAATCGCAAAAAGCGCGTAAAGAACTCTATGAACAATTGTTTGAACTGCTTGAGCCTGAACAGATTATTCGTTTCGGTCAGTTCTTAGCAGCCGCGACCAAACAGCGTAATCTCGACTATTTATATCCCGTGCTGCCACAATGGTTCCACTATGTGGTGATTGATGGCTTGATCACCAGTTTTAAAAATCTCGGTTTTAGTGAAAAAGACCATCAAAAAGCCATGCGTCAACATTGGAGCCTCGCCAAACTTGCAGCATTGCTAGAAGCAGACGAAGTTGGTCAATCGGCCCATTTACTTGGCTTTCTGTTTGAGCGTCAATCGGTACCGAGTTATTGCTCGGATGAACTGGATTTGATCTTTAAATTACCAGACAGTGCCAGCTATATTGCTGAACATTTGGTTCAGCGCCCACAGGTCATCCAAAGCTTAAGCATTGATGCACAAGATAAATTCCTAGACTATCTCAAAGGCAAAGAAGCGCTCCTGCCCGCTTTAGCACAACTGGTGGTCGCACTTTCAGTCAGTAAATCCAAAACCATTCGTGAAGCGGCCACCAGCTTTTTAGGCAGTCTGCCTGAATCAGATGCACTACAGCATTTAACCGCATGCTTGCAAAATGGCCTCAGCAAAGAACGTGGTTTTGCTGCGGAACTGTTGGCACGTCTCTTCCCAAGCAGTATCGAATGTTTAGAACAGGCCTATGCAGCAGAAAAACAAAAGTCGGTACAACAGATTATTTTGACTGCTATCCAACGTTTACAATCGATTGATCCCGCACAACAGCAGGTTCAACTTGATATTCCGCCTTTCAGTCCACTGCTTGAAACCACGATTCCAGAAAGTTTTACTGCAGTGATTTTAGATAACTATCAACAAGTCTTGGCCAAGGCCACACAAGCTGCAGCAGATGAGACCGAAGAAAATAAAACCCGAGATTATAAATATCACTGGGCCAATCAAAACCTAAAAAAACTGCAAAAAATCAAGCCTGAATCATTAAAAGCTGTGGTGGCTTATTTAAATGGGACCAAGGACTTAAAACATTTTGAATATGATGATCAAATCATTAGCCATAAGAACAGCTTAAAGAATTTACCTGAGTTTGGTCTGCTACACGCCTTGCGTTTACAGCGTCTTGGTGCGCGTCACTATATGCATTGGCCGTCGCTGTTTGATCGTCTCAAACCTGAGCAATATGTCAATTTAGAGCTGCGTCACTTGGTTGAAGCCTTGAAGCTTTGTGATTATAAAGACCCTGAACGTATTGTTGCTGAAGGTTTACTGCAAGACAATTGGACCGATCTTGGCGACTATATTCAAGATGATGAAAAAATTTGGCCATTTTTTGCAGAAAACATGGCATTTTTAACCGAAGCATTTGGTCTGAGCCCATCTTTGGCGGTCAATAGTTATCGTAATTTCCATGATGATAAAGCAATTAGCATCATCAACAAATTCCCAAGCCTACCGCAGCAGTTCATTCCACGTTTACTCGAATTTGCATTAGGCGAAAATAAACGTCTACGTCTTTCTGCACAGGAAACGCTACATCATCTGCCTGATATTCAATTGCGTGCGATCGAAGCCTTGGCTTCGGGCAAACAAGAAATTCGAATTACTGCAATTGAATGGTTGGCACGTTTACAACATTCAGATGCAGTGCCTGCCCTAAATAGTTTGTTGGCCAAAGAGAAAAAAGAAATTGTCCGTGCTGCGATCCTCACGGCATTGGAACAATTGGGGCAAGACATTAGCGCCTATTTGTCTGCCACAGTGTTGCTCAAAGAAGCCGAACAAGGCCTAAAAGCCAAACGCTCTACCAGCTTCACTTGGTTTGATCTGAGCAGCTTACCGGCAGTGACTTGGCAAAATGGCAAAGCCGTCAATCCACAGATTATCCAGTGGTGGGTGATTTTGGCGGAGAAACTCAAAGACCCGAAAGCCAATCAATTACTGCTGCGTTATATGGGCTTACTCAGTGAAAAAAGTCAGCAACAGTTGGCCAATCATATTTTACAAAGCTTTATTCACCAGGATAGTCGTGGCCCAACCTTAGAAGAAGCCACCGCACTTGCCGTCCAAGGCGCACCCTCACGATTGCAGAACTACCAAAATTGGTACAAACGTAATCCTGAATATTATGGTGAATATGCCAATGCCACGCTTGAGCAAATTATTGAAGAGATCAAACGCGAACATCTGGCCACCTACTTAGGCTCTGCAATTAAAAGCAAAGGCATGTTGGCGCTCATTAGCAGTGTGCAAGGCAGTCAAGCGGTGAAGCAATTGCAAGACTACATGAAAAAGCATTATCAGCGCCGTGCCCAAATCGAAGCCATGATTTCGGCATTGTCCTTAAGTAATGATCCATTGGTGATTCAACTCCTTTTAGGCCTATCACGACGTTATCGCACCGCATCAGTACAAAGCTTGGCGCATAGTTTGGTTGCTGAAATTGCAGAACGTAATCAATGGAGCAGCGATGAACTGGCGGATCGGACCATTCCAACTGCGGGCTTAGATGAACATGGCATTTTAAGCTTAGACTTTGGTGCTCGGGTACTGACGGCTTATGTTGATGACAAAGAT
Source organism: Acinetobacter pullicarnis (assembly GCF_006352475.1). NCBI lineage: Bacteria > Pseudomonadati > Pseudomonadota > Gammaproteobacteria > Moraxellales > Moraxellaceae > Acinetobacter > Acinetobacter pullicarnis. The sequence goes on along the minus strand of NZ_VCMZ01000001.1, from coordinate 873,834 downwards.
AAATTTGTACTGAAAAATGAAGATGGCAAAGTGATTAAAGCCTTGCCTGCTGCGCGTCAAAGTGATGATGAAGCTTTGGTCAAAGAAGCCAAAGCTGCGTTCAGCAACAGTAAAAAAGAGCTTAAACAAGTTATCGACCTGCAAATCTTACGTCTCTATGAAGCGATGTGTAGTCAACGTCAATGGCCCGTTGCCGAATGGCAAGAATATATTGCGGCACATCCGATCATGCGTCGTCTAATTCAGCGTTTGGTTTGGCAAGAAGTGCTTGAAAATGGTGAACTGCAACATTTCCGTCCAAGCGATGACGGCAGCCTGCTCAATTTAGAAGATGATGAAATTGAACTGCAGCCGAACAGTAAAATTCAAGTCTCACATCGCGTCTTTGTCACCGCAGAACAAGCGGCAGCATGGCTCGTCCACTTTAAAGATTACAAAGTCAAATTCTTATTTGAGCAAATGACTCATGGCTTGCCAAGCGTTGCAGATGCCAAAGCAGAACTGATTGATGATCGTAAAGGTTGGTTAACCGACACCTTCACCCTGCGTGGTGTGGTAACTAAACTCGGTTATAAACGTGCAGCGATTGAAGATGCCGGTTCCTTTGACCGCTACACCAAATCCTATCCACAGCTTGGCCTAGATGTGCATATCAGCTTTAGTGGCAGCTATGTTCCAGAAGAAAATCTACCTGCGGTACTCTATGAATTGATCTTTGAACGTCCGGGTCGTCGTTATTGGGAAAACAGTGCCATCGAGATCAGTGAAGTACCACCAATTTTACTGGCAGAAAGCTATGCGGACTATTTAGCTATTGCCGATGCTTGCTCAGGCTTTGATCCAGAATGGGAGAAAAAGACGCCTTGGTGATGGGGGGCTTAGCGCACCTCTCCCTTGCCCGCTCCTTGAAAGGCATAGGTATCTACACATCTTTTGATATATGGATTACGATTCAAAGCAATCCATCCTTGCGCAGCAACGCTGCTCATCCATTTTTCTAAGGAAGGAGCGTTGTGTATCAAACTCAATATGATATTTAATGGAAGTTCCCCTCTTTGGAAAAGAGGGGCTAGGGGAGATTTGGTGTTGCTGAAATCTTCCTCGTTCCACTGTCCATAGTAGAACCAGAAAAGCGCCCCCCTCCCTAGCCCGCTCCTCGAAAGATGAAGGATAAAAGCGGATGCCCTCACCCTAAGCCCAAATATGTAATCAAGAGACAAATACTGTCGTACTAAGCAATTGTATATCTGGTGGTTTTTTAAAAAATGCGTATTATTTAATATACGCTCATCTGTGACCATGCCGAAATCGATCGCATTGCACCTGATGCTGTCATCAGCCAAGGAAAGTCCATGTCAAAAGCAGTTTTTGCACCGATTCAAGCCCTAATGTCGCCATACCCAAACCAACTGACCGCATTACTTGAAACCATCATCCTGCCATTGGCAGAAATTGATCCGCAGCTGGCTGTCGAAAGTATGGCCTTTGTCTTAGTCGGTGACCATACTGAAATTTTGTTAACACTCAATCAGCGTACCGATGACAAAGCCTTGGTGTTGCTCAATAAACCAGGAACCTATGTTAATTTTTGGGGACAAGCAAAAATTAGCCCAGCCCAAGAAAGCTTGGCCAAAGATGCAAAAACTGCACGAAAAGATCTGTATGAAAAGCTGTTTGAGTTACTGACTGCGGAACAAATTATTCGTTTGGGGCAGTTTTTCGCTGCTGTGACCAAACAGCAAAATCTCGCACATTTATATCCAGTGTTACCGCATTGGTTTCACTATGTGGTACTTGATGGCTTGGTGACGACCTTTACTAATCTTGGCTTATGTGAACAACAACATCGTCAAGCGGTGGTTGAACATTGGAGTCTGGCCAAACTTGAAGCCTTGTTAGAGGCAGATGAGGCTGGTCAAGGGGCGCATTTAATTGCTTTTCTGTTTGAACGCCAATCTGTTCCCAGTTATTACTCCGACGAACTCGACCTGATTTATAGCCTATCAGATACGACAAGCTATCTTACAGAACATCTGCCGCAGCTAGAACAGCTTATTCCTCACTTAAGCATTGATGCACAAATCAAGTTCCTTGATTTTTTAACGAAACAGCCTGCACTGCTACTGCAACTTTCCCAATTAATTGTGCAACTCACGGTGAGCAAGTCAAAAAAAGTGCGTGAAGCTGCCATCAGTTTCTTGAGTAAGCTACCAGAACCAGATGCCCTACAACATTTAACGCTGTTGTTACAACAGGGTGCGAGCAAGGAACGCGGTTCTGCCGCTGAACTATTGGCACTATTTTTCCCCAACAGCCTCGAATACTTAGAACAGGCATATGCTGTAGAAAAACAAAAATCAGTGCAACAGACCATTCTCACGGCCATGCAACGTTTACAGTCCGTTGCCCCAACAGAACAGCACGCTCAACTCGACATTCCTGTACTTCCCCCATTGCTCGAAACTAAACTCCCGAGCAGCTTTACAGCGGTGATCTTGGACAATTTCCAACAGATCTTGGACAAAGCCAAACTCGCTGCGGCAAATGAAATTGAAGAAAATAAGCACCGAGACTACAAACACGATTGGGCCAATAGCAATCTGAAAAAACTAAAAAAAATAACCCCAGCAATTTTAAACAGCGTCGTGCCCTATTTAAATGGTGAAGCAGAGTTAAAAATATTTCCCAATCATGATCAAATCATCAGTCATCAAGGTCTGCTGAAAAATCTACCTGAGTTCGGGCTACTTCACGCCTTACGCTTACAAGCGCTGAGTGGGAAAAATCACCTGCATTGGCCATTGCTCATGAGCAAACTCAAGCCAGAACACTATGCCGATCTCGAACTGCGCCATTTATCCGAAGCGCTCAAACGTTGTAACTACACTGATCCTGAACGTCTGGTTGCCTATGGCTTACTGTTTAATCAATGGAACGACCTGAATGACTATATTGAAGGTGCGGAAAAAATCTGGCCCTTCTTTGCTGAAAACACCGTACTACTCACGGAAGCTTTGGGCTTAAGCCCCTCTTTAGAATCCAATAAGTATCGCTATTTTAAAGACGATAAAGCCATTGAGATTCTTCAGCAATTCCCAAGCTTGCCACCACAATTTATTCCACGTTTATTGGAATTTGCACTGGGTGAAAATAAACGATTGCGTCTCTCTGCACAGGAAACACTGCATCATCTGCCAGATATTCATCTGCGTACCATTGAAGCACTCAATTCGGGTAAACAAGAAATTCGGGTGACTGCGATTGAATGGCTGGCTCGTTTACAACATCCAGACGCGGTCGCAGCGCTCAACAAGGTCTTGGCCAAAGAGAAAAAAGAAGTGGTACGTGCGGCCTTACTGACGGCATTGGAACAATTGGGACAAAATATTGATGCCTACTTGTCTGCCCCACGTCTACTCAAAGAAGCTGAGCAAGGCCTCAAAGCCAAACCATCCACCAGTCTCGCATGGTTTGATCTCAATCTTTTACCAGCAGCAACTTGGCAAAATGGTAAAGCGGTCAATCCACAAATTATTCAATGGTGGGTCGTGCTCGCTGAGAAACTCAAAGAGCCGAAAGCCAATCAACTGCTGCTGCGTTATATCGGGCTACTCAGTGAGAAAAGTCAGCAACAGTTGGCTCATCACATCTTACAAAGCTTTATTCAGCACGATACGCTGAGCCCGAGCTTAGCACAGGCCACAGACCTTGCAATTAAAGAGGCACCAGCACGGCTCAAGTCCTATCAACAATGGTTCCAACGCTACCCAAGTATCTATGCTGAATATGCCAATTTTACCCTTGAACAAGCCCATGAAGAAATCAAACGTGCCCATTTACTCACCTACTTAGGTTCCGCGATTAAAAGTAAAGGGATCTTGGCATTTATCTGTGCCGCCCAAGGAAGTTACGCAGTTAAACAACTGCAAGACTATATGAAACAGCATTATCAGCGCCGTGCCCAAATTGAAGCGATGATTTCTGCCCTATCCTCCAGTAATGATCCGTTGGTGATTCAACTACTATTAGGCCTATCACGGCGTTATCGCACCGCATCAGTACAACGTTTGGCGCAGAACTTGGTTGCTGAAATTGCTGAGCGTAATCATTGGAGCAGTGATGAACTGGCAGATCGCACCATTCCAACGGCAGGTTTAGATGAACATGGCATTTTAAACTTAGACTTTGGTGCTCGGGTACTCACGGCTTATGTCGATGACAAAGATAGCTTTGTGCTGAAAAATGAAGACGGCAAAGTCATCAAAGCCTTGCGTGCTGCCCGTCAAAACGATGATGAAGCCTTGGTCAAAGAAGCTAAAGCTGCATTCAGCAACAGTAAAAAAGAACTCAAGCAAGTCATCGACCTGCAAATCTTACGTCTTTATGAAGCAATGTGTAGTCAACGCCAATGGCCGGTTGCTGAATGGCAAGAATATATCGCAGCACATCCAATTATGCGTCGTTTGATTCAACGTTTGGTTTGGCAAGAGGTTTTGGAAAATGGTGAACTGCACTATTTCCGCCCTAGTGATGATGGCAGCCTGCTCAATTTAGACGATGATGAAATTGAGTTGCAACCGAACAGCAAGATTCAAATTTCACATGCAGTTTTTGTCACCGCAGCACAAGCGGCAGCATGGCTTGCTCACTTTAAAGATTACAAAGTCAAATGCTTATTTGAGCAAATGACCCATCAGTTACCAAGCCTTGCAGATACCAAAGCAGAACTGATTGATGATCGTAAAGGTTGGTTAACCGATACCTTCACCCTGCGTGGTGTGGCAAATAAACTTGGCTATAAGCGTGCGACCATTGAAGATGGTGGTTCTTTTGATCGTTATACCAAATCCTATGCGCAGCTTGGGCTAGAGGTACATATCAGTTTTAGTGGCAGCTATGTGCCAGAGGAAAATATTCCAGCGGTACTGTATGAATTGGTCTTTGAACGTCCGGGCAAACGCGCTTGGAATAACACCGCCATTGCAATCAATACGGTACCTCCAATTTTACTGGCAGAAAGCTATGCCGACTATTTGACCATTGCCGATGCTTGCTCAGGCTTTGATCCTGAGTGGGAGAAAAAGACCCCTTGGTGATGGGGGTCAGCGCACCTCTCCCTTACCCTCTCCTTGAAAAGAGAGGGCATAAAACCAGTCCGTTAAGACCAATACGGTAGATACCTATGCCTTTCAAGGAGAGCCAATACAAGCGTATTGTCTGAGTCTTAAAATCATGTTCCAAACCTAAACTTTGGAATCAAATCATCGAGAGATGAACGATCAATCTGTATGAATCAACAGTGTTTTAAGTTACTTTATAGATGTGATGCATCGCCAATTTCGCTGTACAATTACAATCTTTCTATATTTTTCGCCATTGCAGCAATAACCGAAACACGGTTAAATCAACTCCATTCTCTTCTATTCGATTTAAAGGACTTTGCATGACTCGTCGTGTTGTTATTACAGGTATGGGTATTAACTCGTGTATAGGAAATTCACTCGAAGATGTGACCCACGCTTTGCAAAACGGGATTTCTGGCACAAACCACAACCCAGTCTATGCTGAGCTCAATTTTAAAAGCCATGTCAGCGCAGCCGCAGAACAAGATTTCGATCATATTGACCGTAAAGTAAAACGTTTTATGGGCGTTTGTGCAATGTATGCCTATAACTCAGCATTGGCCGCTGTTGAACAAGCAGGCTTAACAACAGAACAACTTGCGGGTAATCCGCGTTATGGTATTGCAGGTGGTTCGGGTGGTAACTCAACTGCGTCTGTGGCCGAAATGATTAAGCTCCTCGAAGAAAAAGGTGCACGTAAAATTGGTCCATTCTTTGTGCCACGTAATATGTCAAATACCATTACTGCCAACCTTGGCGTTGCATTTAAATTGCAAGGTGTTGCTCACTCGATTACCAGTGCTTGTGCAACCTCTGCCGATGCGATTGGCTATGCGTATAACCTGATTCAATTGGGTAAACAAGACCTGATGCTTGCTGGTGGTGGTGAAGAAGATCACTGGTCGCAAAGCTTATTGTTTGATGCCATGGGTGCAATGTCGAGCAAATATAACGACACTCCTACCACTGCATCACGTCCGTACTCTGTTGACCGTGACGGCTTTGTCATTGCGGGTGGTGGTGGCTTCGTCGTACTCGAATCACTTGAACATGCCCAAGCACGTGGCGCCAACATTTTGGCTGAAGTCGTTGCTTATGCAGCAAATAGTGATGGTGCAGACATGGTTGCACCAAGCGGTGAAGGCGCAACACGTTGTGTGCTGATGGCTTTAGAAGAAGCCAAACAACATGGTGTGGATACGATTGATTATGTCAATACGCATGGTACTTCAACCCCAGCTGGTGACGTGACTGAACTTAAAGCCATGGAACGTGCATTTGGTGAAGGCAATGTTCCGCCCGTCAGTTCAACCAAGTCAATGACGGGTCATAGCTTGGGTGCGGCAGGCGTACAAGAAGCGATTTATTCTGTGCTCATGATGCAAAATGACTTTATTGCACCCAATATTAATGTCACAGAATTAGACGAAGGTGCCAAAGGATTTGATATCGTACTTGAAAAACGTGATACAAAACTGAATACTGTGATGAGTAACAGTTTCGGTTTTGGCGGTGTAAACGCCTGCCTAATTTTCAAGAAATGGGCTGATGCCTAAATAGGATCATTCATGGATGCACCTTCTGATGCTTTTTTGTGGGTAAAAGCATTACATATCATTGCTGTGGTTTGTTGGTTCGCTGCGTTATTTTACTTACCGCGTTTATTTGTTTATCACGCGATGAGTGACGATACCGTCAGCCACCAACGTTTTGAAGTTATGGAGCGTAAGCTCTACCGCGGCATTATGTGGCCTGCGATGATTGCAACCCTGATCACCGCGCACTACTTGGTCGATTGGGGTGATGCCACGCAACATTACCATGACGCTTTGTGGTTTTACCTCAAACTGGCTTTGGTTGGTCTCTTGGTGATTTATCATTTTGTTTGTGGTTATTACCGCAAAAAACTGATTGGAAATGCGCATTATAAATCACATAAGTTTTGGCGCTACTTTAATGAAATGCCAACGTTGATTTTGGTGGCCGTCATTATTTTGGTTGTGGTTAAACCGCAATTCTAAGCATCCTTGTTGTAAATAGCCCGTGCTGATGAGTTAGATTTAAATCAGCCATAAAAAATCCCGCTTTACATAGCGGGATTTTTTTATCAGCAACCGATCCGTTTATGAAGCGGGGTTTGGCATATGCTTTTTAATAAATGCCACGAGTTCTGCACGCTTCCAAACAATTGCTTGAGTATGCCCTGCATCTGGTACAGGCAATAAGGTAATGTCTTTATTCTCTGGACTCAGTTTTTTCAATCTATCAATCATCGCTGCCGTCACAGGATAAGGGACATTGGTATCTGCTACACCCTGAATTACTAAAATTGGTTTATCAATTTTCTTGGTGCCAGGTTGGCTGTGATTTTTCAAGAAATCCGTGACGACTGGATCAGTTTTCATGGCGACATCATTTACACCAGGAAATTCCATCACTTTTTTCCCAGAATTATTACCAAGATAAGTCAAAATATCTTGCTTAAACGACTGCTGCAATGGGCCTAAACATAAACCATCTTCACCCGCCGATTTGGCAGCAGAAGCCTGTGACTCTACGTTAAACATTTTTTTGTAGTCAAAATTTGGGTTATAAGCGGTAATCCCAGTACCCGCCATAGCTGCATAGCTGAGTAAAGTTGCATAAGTATCGACAGAAACCCTTTTATCGAAAGGAACACCTGCCGCTGCTTCTTTTGCATCAATATCGCCCAACGCGCCTGGTGCAACCTCAAGAATAATCGTACCTAAGCTTGATGCTGGTGCACCGGCAACCGCGCCTTTAAAGTTCGGATCCTTATTGGCATATTCAGCTGTTCCTAGCGAAGCCTGCCCACCTTGCGACTGGCCAACCGACATCCATGCACCCTGAACTTTGGCACCATAACCATCTTTAAATGCATTCACTGCATGAATTGCAGAAAGTGCTTCGCTCTTCAGGTTCAAATATGGGTGAATGCCCTTGCTACCGGAACCTTCATAGTCAGGTGCCACAACCACATAACCTTCTTTTAATAGCTCATCAAATAAACCTTTAGAGTTAGCTCCCAATGCTGTTCGGCTTTGCGCACACTGATCACCATTGCCTAGCGTGCCATGCTCCCACACCACCACACGCCAACCATCTTTTGGCATTGGGGTTTTAGGAATCATGATCAAGGCTGTTGCTTCTGCTTTTTTATCCAACACATTTGGCATGTAATAATGCATCACTTTGATAGATGCAGCACTATCTAAGCTATCCAGTGCGCTACCATCATCTTTTTGATAAAAAGACTCATTAATATAGTTCTTTGAATAATCGACAGGCTTGGATGGCTCTGGCTGGCTATTGTCATCCTTGTCATCATTACATGCAGCAAGTAATAACGAAGTCCCCATCAATGCAACCAGCATACTTTTTTTAAACATGCTTTTTTTAGCGAATATTGTCATTTTCATCCCTTTGACTTTAGTAAATCTCATCCGAAATCAAATATAAACATAGATTAAAATAAAACGCTATATATTCTTATTCACTTAAACTATGTTGATTATTCAAAGCATTTAATCCTCAATGCCTTGCTAGGCTAAGCAGAAGCCCAATACACTGCAAAAAGCCATACCCAATCTAAGAAGTGACTGGCACGTTCAAATCTAAAAAAAAGGCCTCCACGAAGGGAGGCACTTTTGTATTTACACAAGATCGAATAACGTTATAGCCGAGAGACTTTAATCTGTCCTTAGATTAATAAAGCTTCAGCAAAAAGCCAACCGCTAAAAGTGAAAAACTAAATAACCAGATCCAACCAAAAGAATAACGTAAGTGGCGCCCCATATCCGTTCCAGCCAAGCCCATTGCGAGCCATGTTGCTGGTGAAAAAGGACTCACAAAAGTACCCGCGTTATTCCCAATCGCCATTGCGTAAACTACGGACTCGACTGGTACGCCTGCGGTAGCAGTCACTTCATGAATAATAGGCAGTAGTGCAAAATAATATGCATCGGTGCTGGTAAATAAATCTAAAGGAACGCCAAGCATACCGACCATAATATGTAAGCTTCCAACCCAACCACTTGGTAAAATACGAATTAAATCGATAGCAATCGATTTCAACATTCCCGATTCTGACAAAATACCGAGAAATGCTCCTGCCGCAAAAATAATCGCCACCATACTTAAAGCTTGTGGTGCATGGCGACTAATCACCTCCATTTGCTGCTTCGGTTTAGGAAAATTAATCACCAAAACCAACGATAGTGCAATCATAAAGACATACGGCGCAGAAAATAATCCAAAGGCCAAGGCAATAACAGCAATGACCACTAAGCCAAGATTAACCCAAAGATACTTTGGTTTAATCTCTTCCGAATCATCATCAAAACAATCATCCGCTAAATCTGTGGCCATACAATCCAATTCAAATGGTGTGGTGCCATTTAACCGTGCAACTGCAATGCGTCTTTGCTCACGCATACCAAATATGACGGCAAAACCCGCCATAATCATCACCCCAAAGATTTGTACAGGAATAAGGCTCTGCCATAAAACCGAAGCATCGATACCCGTGACCGCTGCTGAACGTCCAAGTGGCCCACCCCATGGCACCATATTCATAACGCCCATACTTCCTGCCATTAACAGCAGCATGAGATAAGGGCTCATCCCCAATTTACGATAGAGCGGCAGTAACGCTGGAATAATAATCAGGAACGTTGCCGCACCAGAGCCATCTAAATGTACAACTGCAGCAATCAATGTGGTCATGACCGCAACAACAATGACATTTCCTCGGGTCATACGTACCATGGTTTTGATCATCGGATCAAAAACGCGTAATTCTTTTAAAATACTAAAAAATAAAATTGCAAATAAGAACATCGTTGCAACTTTACTCACTTTCATCAAACCTGCTTCGAAGAATGTTGAAATTTCACTTATTGAAAATCCAGCAATCAATGCCCCAATCAATGGGATAATCGACATCGAAACAATTGGACTAGTTTTACCAGTCATGAGTAAAGTCACAATCGTGACAATAATTAAAATCCCAATCAGTGTTAACATACATTACTCTTTTGAATATGCGCTTATTTATTAATGAGAAAATGCGCTAAGTCCATTATTAAAAATGAAGAATTACAGTCCTAATTTCGAATAATATATTTGCCACTAAATTGTGCAATACATCAATAAATTAACGAAAAATGATACTTAAATATTTTTCTATATTTTTCAATTGGCTATGCCGCTATTATCAAATAAAACACTTAATAAATATTACAAAAAATAACTAATTTTTTAAGCAAAAAAAAACAATTGGAAATCCCCCTCTCCAATTGTTCTTTTAAGACTATCTAACGGTTAAAAGTTAAGTCTGCTGCAAAAGTTGCAGTAATGCTGAAAATGTCCCAATACGATATTTCGGTTGTGCATGATCTAACTCCGCTGCACGACCATACCCATATTCAACCGCAACAGTTTCAATCTGATTGCAACGTGCACCCAAAATATCATGTTCGCGATCGCCCACCATCAAGCACTCAGCTGGATCGAGTTGCTCTTGTTCCAAAATATAACGGATTAATTCACCTTTATTGGTGCGTACTCCAGACAACTCACTGCCATAAGCTTGATTAAAGTATTGTACTAAATCGAAGTGAATTAAGATTTTTTCTGCATAAATAATCGGTTTGGCGGTGGCCAAATACAAACGATAGCCTTGTTGCTGTAGCGCTGCTAAAGTTTCAGCGACATCATCAAATACTTCATTTTCATACAGTCCAATACTCGCAAAACGTTCGCGATAGCCCAATAAGGCTTGCTCCGCAAGATCATCATCGGCGGCTACATTTAACAATTTAGCCAATGATGCTTTTAAAGGTGGACCAATAATCCAGTCAATATTTTCAGTTTCATCAATCGGATGCCCAACTTTATTGAGGCCATAACGTGCGCAAGTGGTAATCCCAACTTTAGGATCAGTTAAAGTGCCATCAAGGTCGATCAGAAGATTTTTAATCACAAGCAGTTCCACATAGGCCAAGACACTCGAGTATTGAGAAAAATTTGCCTATACTAAGGTTATTCAATGAATTAAGGATATCACGGTGCGCCCAACTGTACTTTGCTTTTCTGGTCTAGATCCTTCTGGTGGTGCAGGTATTCAAGCCGATATCGAATCGATCGGTTGCAGTGGTGCACATGCAGCCATTGCCTGTACGGCTCTCACCATTCAAAACTCACAGCAAGTCTTTGGTTTTGAAGCAACTTCAAGAGAGTTATTGCTCGCACAAGCCAATGCCGTGGTCAATGATCTCCCGATTCGCTGTATTAAATCGGGCATGCTCGGCACTACAGACAATATCGCAGCTTTGGTTGAGTTTTTACAAGAACATCCAGATTATCAATATGTTTTAGATCCAGTTTTGGTCGCCAATAGCGGTGGCTCATTGGGTAACTTAGAAACATTAGTTCAGGCCTTTCAAGCTCTGCTTCCATTGGCAACGCTGATTACTCCAAATACCGTTGAATTGCGTGCATTAGCTGCAGAAGATGATTTGGAATTGGCGACCCAAAAGTTATTCAAACTGGGTGCAAAGGCAATTTTGGTTAAAGGTGGTCATGAAGATACCCCAGATCACATTCGTAATGCACTCTACATTAATGGTGAATTAGTGGCCGAATCACGTTGTCCTCGCCTAGAGGGTGAATACCATGGTTCAGGTTGCTCCCTTGCAAGTTTTATTGCAGGTCGGTTAGCCCAAGGTGATGAACTCAAACATGCCGTGCAACATGCCGAAACTTGGTTATTTGGTGTATTGCAACATGCTGAAACACCAATAGAAAATGGCCAAAAAATACCAAAACGCTTTTAAAATCGCGGCCTTCTCTCCCGTTATGAGTGAAATTGAGTCACGTTATCCACTTGTTGTTTTAATGGTAATGGTTGAGATCGATGTTGTGAAGAAACTGACTCAATCCGAGCAACGAGTTCGGTAAAATTGTGCTGTGCTGCATGCTGTATCAGATTATGATCGTCATATTGTGATACGGTGGCATCAGCCAATTGATAATATTCTTTAAATTGTTGTTGTTTGCTGTTTTGAATATGTACTGATAATTGAGATAAAATACTTTTTGACCAATCCTCTTTTTTTACTTCTTTTTTAAACTTCTGTAAATGTTGATATTTTATCATTGAAAGAAGCAGACCCGCGGTAAAAACACCCAATCCAAGCCTCCATAAAATTAATCCGGCCAGAACTGAAGCGATCCCCCAGAGCAATATCCATTTCCCCCAAACTCGCAGGAGTTTAATCTGCTGCGTTTCCACATGTATGGCGTGCTCAAGGTTTTTCGGCATCACACCAGTAAACTGTTGACGTTCCATAATCCATGCTTGAATTTCTAAACGTTCCGATATTTTTAATTGACGAGAGCTCGATTCTATTTTACTAATATAAAAATCATCGAGTTGCTCATTTCCCTGTAAATAACGCGTATGATAAGTTTGACCTTGCCGATTGGTGAGCTGAATATAAATAAACTCATTCTTTGCACGTGCTAACCAATAATAAAATGAATTTCTTTGCTGGGTATTCATCTGTGCAACGAAAATATTCAACGGTGGTAAATCAGGATGTAATGTAAGTTTAGATTCATATGCTTTGAGCATTTGATTTTTAAACTGCTCCATTTCAATTGCAAAACTCTGTGCAAGATACATATCACTCCCTCTTCATAAAATTCTTATTTTAAACTTCCAACACCAACCAATATCACACAAACAAATTAATTCACTTTTATTATCATATATATAAATATAATTTTTTAAATATATAAATCAGGGTTGTTATGCAAGACAAGTCACAATGATAAGAATTAATGTGAGATAGAACACCTTGTTTTACAAAAAAATGCGACACCTTAAGCGGTATCGCATCACCTTATTTAGTTTAATCTGTAGACTATTTCATGAAGTTATTCACAAAAAGATCTTTTACTTCATCGATACGTCCAGCAAACACTGCTTTGGCTGCATAAAGTGAGGTTGAAGCGACTTGACTTAGATTTGGATCTGGTGGAAAAACCAATTCCATCGGGTTGGTATGGACATTCAATAAGGCAGGACCCTCATGTTTTAGAAAGGCTTGTACGGCTTCTTCCAGACCTTCACCTCGCGTTAGGGTTTTCCCTTTTAAGCCAATAACCTGAGCAATAAGACCAAAATCAGGGTTAACTAAATCGGTATAGTTATCCAATAAGCCTTCAACTTTTTGTTCTAACTCAACAAAATTTAGCGAGCTGTTATTCAACACCACTATTTTGATTGGGAGCTTTTCTTGAATGATGGTTAGTAGATCTCCCATCAGCATTGCCAAGCCACCATCGCCACAAATCGCAATCACCTGTCGATTAGGAAAAGCTTTTTGAATTCCTAAAGCTTGCGGCATCGCGTTGGCCATAGTGCCATGAACGAGGCTGGTCAAGGTTCGACGATGTCCATTCACTTGAATATGGCGTAAAATCCACACCATTGCTGAGCCAGCATCTCCCGTAAAGAAAGCATCATTATCCGCATATTGACTCAGTAGCGAGACCAAATACTGGGGATGAATCAGTCCCTCCTTACCAACACGTTCTTCTTTAAGACGCTCAGCATCACTGACTTGTTTTAAACTTAAACATTCATCTAAATAATCAGCTTCAGTTTTGTTCTCTAACAATGGCATTAAGGCTTCAATCGTTGGTGCAATATCCCCCACGGCTCCGAACTCAATCGGATGACGACGACCGAGATGGGTCGCATCAATATCGATCTGAATAATTTTGGCATGCTTCGGATAATACTGTGCCCAAGCAAAGTGAGTGCCGAGTAACAATAACACCTCACAGTTTTGAATCGCATGTAAGCCTGCTTTATTGCCAAACATCCCATTCATGCCCATCACGTTGGGATTGTTATATTCAATAAAGTCTTTGGCTCTAGAGGTATAAACCACTGGTGCTTTGAGTTTTTCAGCCAAATGAACCACTTGATCGTGTGCATGTTCACAGCCCACCCCAGCATAAATCGTGATATTTTCAGCATCGTTCAATAGCGATTTAATTTGATGTAATTCTTCAATTGCAGGAATGGTCTGTGGTTTGGCCCGATGTACCTGAAAATTATAGCCATCTGGGGTTAATTGTTGACTGATATTGCTTGGCATAATCACCACTGCAACACCACGTTTACTGATTGCAGCTTGGCAAGCTGAAACCATCACATGACGTGCCTGACTGGCATCGAGTATTTCTTCACAAAAGACGGAGCAATTCTTATAAATACTTTTAAAATCCACATATTGCGGAAAGTCAAAAAATCCCGTTTGATCCGTGGCTAACTGACTTGCAATGAGAACCACAGGAGAACGATTACGATGTGACTCATATAAGCCATTAATAAAATGCAAACTTCCTGGACCACAAGAGCCTGCACAGGCAGTCAATTGACCACTCATCATGGCATCTGCACCGGCAGCGAAAGCACCGACCTCTTCATGTCGAACATGTACCCAAGCAATTGAACTTTTTGAAATTGAATCTGTAAAATGATTGAGGGTATCACCAACTACACCATAACAATGTTTGACACCCGCTTGTTCTAATACATCCACCATAATGTCGGATACTTTATTGGTCTTCATTTTATTATCCTGTTCTTTATTTCACACGTTTGATTGCTATACCGTCGATCAATTTCATCGTGCTGATAAAATCTATAAGCGGAATAACAGCTTATTTTTATATTGGTTGAGGTTGTGGCGTGGGAACATAACCACTCTGTACTTTTTTGTAATCTAAGTTAATAGTTTTATTTATTATTGTTAGTTTATTAAAGATGTAAATATATATTTTTTATACTTCAACCTAAGATCAATTGAGCATTGACCTTAGGTCAGCCCAAATTAAGATGAAGAAACTTTCATCAGCACCAAACCAGAAATAATCAATACTGCCGCCAACATACGCATCGCAGAAGCAGGCTCACCCAAAATAAAAATACCGACTAGAAAAGAACCGACTGCGCCAATCCCCGTCCAAATGGTATATGCCGTCCCCAAAGGTAAGGTTTTCATTGCATAGGCCAACAATGCAAAACTTAAAATCATAAACACCAAAGTCACAATACTCGGTGTAATACGAGTAAAACCTTCTGAAACTTTCATGGAATAGGCCCATACAATTTCAAAAAGGCCAGCCAATATAAGATAAATCCAAGCCATTCGACCTGCACTCCATTGTGAGTGTCAGGTCGTCCTGACAAAATTTCCAAGTTTGGGGGAGGCCGTCCTCCGCATCATCTCGATAAAATATCGTAAATGCCCCACACCTTCTATAAAGGTACGAGTCATTAGCGCCTATTGTACAATGAAAAAGCCGAATATCATCGAGTAGACAATATTCGGCTCAGTTTTTCAGGCATGCAATCTCACATTTGCATCCCCTTAACCGTTTAGAACTTTAAGCGTAATCCTGCCCCATATAGCCAAGACTTCTCGCTCGATGAAGCTGTTTGCCATGCCGTTTCAGCGTTACCGCGATCATATTGATAAGATACATCGATAAATGGCATAAATTTCCGCGTGATCTCATAGCGTGTTTCGATGCCAGCTGCAACATGACTAATACCCGTCTCTTTGGCATATTTAGATTCGTCACTCAACACAACATCTAAGGCCAGATAAGGTTGCACAATCAGTTTTTGCGTCACTAAAAAATCACGCTCTGTTTCGACACTTAAAGAAAGCTGTTCATCTGCCCCTGCATAAACATAGGCTTCTGTTTCAAAATAATAAGGCACCAATCCATAGAGGCCAAGTACCGCATCATATTGCTGTTTGTCTGCAGTTTGGCTTTTGTCATAACGATAGCGCACACCAGCTTGTACATCCCAGAAATCTGAAATATTACGGCTATATAAAGCTGAAACATTATAGTTTGCATCATGCGATTCGGCTTTTTCAGCATGACCGGTCAAAAATAATTTATTTTCATCGGTGCCAATCCACGTTTCCCATTTCGACTGTAGTGCGCCATCACCCTCTTCATTGCGCACCCATTTCGACTCAAGTTTGGTCGCTTGGTAAATCTGCCCACCATGATCTTTTGCATGTTCTGCATGATCAAAACCATTTTCCTCAGCGAGACTTTGCTGAGAAATCAACAGTAAAGCAACGCTCAAACCAGATAAAACCCAACGATTAATGATGTGCATGAGCTGCTCCTTGTGACGTTGTCGGAAGCGTTGCCGCTGCAGGTTTGCTTAACGTTTCATCTACTTGAGCAACAATCAGTTTACTCATCATTCCTGCGCTCATGTGATAGAGCAAATGGCAATGAATCGCCCATTCACCAATCTCATCTGCGGTCAGCAAGGCCGTTACCGTTTTCCCAGGTGGCACAATAAGCGTATGTTTATTGGGTTGATCAGCAATACTTTGCCCATTTTCTAATTGCATAAACATGCCATGCAAATGCATTGGATGCGCCATCATGCTGTCATTAATGAACTTCACACGAATTCGCTCGCCATATTTAACTTGTAGCGGTTCAACTTCGGTAAATTTCTTTCCATTAATCGTCCAAATATAGCGCTCCATGCTGCCACCTAAACGAACCTCAAGTTCACGTTCTGCTGGGCGGGTATCTTTTTGTGGAGTTAACGACTTTAAATCACTGTATTGCAGCGCTTTATGACCAATAGGAGTAGACGCATTGGCCCAACCATAGACAGGTGCATCTGAGGTTGATGTTAGCTGAGTCGCAGGTTGATGTTCGTGCGCTGTTGCTGCCGTTGTTTTTGCCTGCGGTGCTGACTGCATCTGGCTTTGGTTCATTTGTGAATGATCCATCATTTTCGGATCCATCTTAGAATGGTCCATGCCCTTCTGCTGCATTCCAGTATGGTTCATCGTTGCACCACTCATCTGACTGTGGTCCATTTGCGAGTGATCCATTTGTGAATGATCCATCATTTTCGGATCCATCTTAGAATGATCCATGCCCTTCTGCTGCATTCCAGCATGGTTCATCATCGCACCACTCATCTGACTGTGGTCCATTTGCGAGTGGTCCATTTTTGAATGATCCATCATTTTCGGATCCATCTTAGAATGGTCCATGCTCTTCTGCTGCATTCCAGCATGGTTCATCATCGCACCACTCATCTGACTGTGGTCCATTTGCGAGTGATCCATCATTTTCGGATCCATCTTAGCATGGTCCATTCCAGCATGATCTCCCCCACCATGCCCCATATCTTCCATGGTCAAAACTGCGCGAGGTCGTGCAGTCGGCATTTTAATCGCAGTATCTTGTGCAACTTGTTGATTATGCAAGGTTGCAATAGCAAAGCCTGTCCGATCAATCGATTCAGCTTCGATCTGATAATGGTCAAGTTTTGGCTCTACGATCACATCATAAGTTTCGGCAGTTCCAATCCGAAACTCATCAACTGTCACAGGTTGTACAGGTTGACCATCAGCTGCAATCACGGTCATTTTTAAATTTGGGATAGTGACATCATAAAAAGACATGGCTGAGGCATTAATAAAGCGCAAACGTACTTTCTCATTGGGTTTAAACATGCCCGTCCAATTTTGCTGTGGCGTTTTACCATTCACGAGAAAAGTATAACCCGTTACATCCGACATATCGGTTCTGGCCATGCGCATGACATTCCACATCTTTCGATCTTGCCAAGTTGCTTTCACACCATCACGCTGCGCTTGCTTGAATACATCAGAAATCGTTTCACGTTGAATCTGATAATATTCAGCAGATTTTTTCAAATTTTTCATGATCTGATCACTGGTCGACTCATGAAAATCAGACAGCATCACCACATAATCTTGTTGTGCTTGCTCATGCTCCACCAACGGTTTTTTCCCTTTGGGATAAATCACCAAGGAACCATAGAGGCCATCTTGTTCTTGCCCTTTAGAATGTGCGTGATACCAATAAGTGCCGTTTTGACGTACTTTAAAGCGATAAACAAATTCGGTTTGTGGCTTAATTCCATAAAACTGATTAAAACCTGGCACACCATCCATTAGCCCAGGCAACAATAGTCCATGCCAATGAATAGACGAATCTTGGTTTTTTAATTTATTTTTCACATAAATAACAGCATCATCGCCTTCTTCAAACTCAAGCAATGGTGCAGGAAACTGACCGTTTACGGTGATGCGTTTTAAGGGCTTACCGGTAACATTGACGGTATTTTCATCAATTGTCAGATGATACTCACGTACAGCGGCATAGCCCCATGATGATGTGAAGACGCATATTCCCAACAATAGGGCGTGTTTAATTGATTTTTTATAAAATGTAGACATAACTTAACCTTTGAATTTAAAAAATAAAATGTTTTTAAATAAAGATTAAGCTCTAGGAGGACGTAAGATTTCTTGCCAAAAACCAGCCAAATGTTGTGCTTGATAAGCAATCAGCTGATTATTCGAAGTTTCAACGGAACGCAGCAAAGACAGAGGGATTAACTCAGGGCTGAGCCATACAAACAATGATTGGCAAAAAGAAATGCTACAGTCTGGACAATGCTGCATGGTCGCCGGTGCGGCATCGACCAAATGGCAACTCGACGCCTGACGATCAAGCGAGTCCTGTACGGCATCAAGCTGTGCCATTTCCGCACAATGCGGATCAGACATTTTCGCAACCGCCTGATGATCATGTACTTGTGCAGCCGTACTGACTGAGGCGATATGGGAGGTCGAACTCAAAGCATTAGACATGCCGCTCCATCCAATGACAAAAGTCATTAGACAGATAAACCATGTCTGCTTAAGAAATTGAGTGACCAAAACCATCTACCAAATAATGTTTGATGAATAAACTATTCTACGATGATAGTTAAGTTTTGAGGAATTAACAACCATGCTCTGCCAATTCATTACATTTGTAGCGGATCGCATGACTGCTGTGACTGATTAAGTGGGTGCTAAAATCTGGCAGGTGCTTATATTTCCAACGATGCTTGTAGGCACCATTGGCGTCACTTTTAATAAGTCACTATGCTGATTATAAATGCCTGTTAATCATCCGATTTATCTATACCCAGCTTATCCATATGGTTATAAACACAGTTACCCACACAGTTATCTGCAAAGTTATCCACAACCCTTGTGCAATAAAGTCTCGCTTGATCGCACTTCATCACAATCTCAAACTGCAGCAGTGCCAACCTTCGCAAGCTCTGCACGCATTTGATCGATCACAGCTTTATAATCTGGTTGGCTAAAAATAGCCGAACCTGCAACAAACATATCCGCACCTGCTTCAGCAATTTCACGAATATTTGCAGGGCCAACACCACCATCAACTTCCAAGCGAATATCCCGACCTGATGCCTCAATCATTTTTCGAGCTTGGCGTAATTTATCTAAAGTACCAGGAATAAATTTCTGACCGCCAAAACCAGGGTTGACACTCATAATCAAAATTTGATCAACTTTATCAAGCACATATTCAAGATGATGCAAAGATGTTGCTGGATTAAAAACCAAACCTGCTTTAGCACCGCCCGCTTTGATCAATTGCAAAGAGCGATCAATATGGTGGCTCGCTTCAGGATGAAAGGTAATAATATCTGCGCCTGCATCAAGGAAATCACCAATCAAGCGATCAACTGGTGTCACCATTAAATGCACATCAATCGGTGCTTGAATGCCATATTTTTTGAGTGCCGTACAAATACCAGCGCCAAAGGTTAAGTTAGGTACATAGTGATTATCCATCACATCAAAATGGACAACATCTGCGCCTGCTGCAAGTACGTTATCGACATCTTCACCTAGACGGGCAAAATCTGCAGATAAAATAGAGGGTGCAATAAGAAATGGCGATGACATAAGCGACCTAGCGGCTGATTTACGGAGGGCTAGATTATAACAAATTACTGCGCAAATGGCGCATAAACCCTATGCTTTAACCGCGTGATTTTAAAGATCAAAACAATAGCGTTATTGCCGCAAGGTTGATTTCTTGCCAAAACCACTGCCCAAAGAGAAGAAAACAGAAATACAGTGTTGCACTTCAATGACACCATTTAACTAAAGCTTTGTTATATTAAAGAAATTCTAAATTTCAGAGAAGTTTATATGATCTGTACCACACAAATTCCAACACTCGAAGCACAACGCATTGCGAAACGACTGTTTAATCATTGGAAACATAAATTTGAAGTCCAAGAACAAGCCGATAGCTTACACATCATCATGCCAGATGCAGCTTTGGCACTGATTCCACAGGCCGAACAGCTTGATGTAAAACTTGAAACACAACGTGAAGATTATGCTGTTTTAGAAAAAGTCATCATTGACCATTTGGATCGTATGGCACAGCAGCAATTTGAAGTTGAATGGCAACATCAGCCTTAATCAGCCCTCAGTTGAATCATAAGCTTCGTTTATGGTTGCTTTTTCACATGATCCTTGGACTGCTGAGCTGCTTCGAAATCATGAACCATTTGAATTCGCTCTGCAGTCGCAGGGTGACTCGATAAGGCGCGTAGCAATTCGAACTTGCTCGGTGCCTCTTCCTGGGTTTCCTCACTTAAACGTTCAAGAAAATTAGCAAAATGCGTGACTTCAATCTTTTGACGTTGCATCAATTCAAGTGCATAGTGATCTGCTTCTTTTTCAAACTGACGTGAATAGCTAGCACCTGCCAAAGCCACTGGCAACGTGGTAAATAAATCCGAACTGTCACCAGTAATCGCAATATATAGCACGCTAAATCCTAAGCTCGAAATGGCTTGTTGCAAGCTATGCCGTTTGATTAAATGGCCTTGTTCATGCGCCAACACCCCTAGAATCTCTTGATCACTATGTGCAAGTTCAACCAATTCATCCGTCACAATAATCGTGTGATTCGGTAGTGCCAAAGCATTTGCCCCTAACTCCCCCCCTTCACGAAATACCAATTTAGCGGGTTGCCCTTGCGCAATCTGCTGAATATATTGACGACGAATCTGTTGTTGCTGATTTTCAGGAAGTTCTGAGGGCTTAGTCAATTTCAGCACATAGCTTTCAGCTTGATCACCCAATTGATTTAAGCTGTTTTCAGGAAGTTGATAGGCGATTACATTGGATGCAAGCGGAATACCCCACTTCAGCACGGAAGCTGCCACAGCCATAACCACAATAACACTAAACAAAATCAACAGTGGTGTGCGTTCCAATTGCCATATTTTTTGTTGAAACTTCTGATGCTTTAACTGCAACCAATCTGGAATGTCATGTTGCAACAGTTCTATACGTGCATCATTTTTCAGCTCTATAACGGGAAACTTCCCACCTAAAGCGCCAATAAATGTCATCTGATCATGAGCAAAGCGTTGGCTTTTTTTCTGCCCAGCATCTTGATATTGCAGCATAATATGCGATGAATCGACCGCCATCAGTCGGGCTTGGTGTGGCTTGGAAACCACACCATCATAAAAGGTCACGGTGATCGATTGCATCTTGAGTTTTATCCTGCCTTAACCAAGCAATTGAAATTGAATGCCACGACGAAATTGGGCCGATCTGCTCACACAATTAAAGTGAAATATCCAAATCAAAGATATCACTGATTTCCTCACCAATCGCACTTGGATCAGATTGCAGCTGATTCATCATTTGATCAAGATCATCATTCAGCAGTAACGACAAAGATTCAACCTGATATTTATAAATCCGAATCGCAGCCCACGGGCTCATCAAACCTAGACTAATAATTTTAACCAGCCAATTTGATACCACAATCCAAGCAAAACGCCATTGATTACAATCCGTTTTAAATTGGCTATTGCCCAGTTGCATATTGTTCCACGTCGTAATAAAAATACGTGCTTGAATCAATGGTGCAATAAAAAAGATCACCAAAATATATAGCCCAACGACGATACTCATAATCGTACTCGGCAAAAATTCAGTACTGGAGAGAAAGAAAGCGTAGGTTATGATTGTCACAACCACAACGACGCCAATGAAAATAACAATGGGTAGATAAACTGCCGCCATATAATCCGACCAGTCGCTTTTGAGTTTAAAGCGAATCTGCCCAATATAGAGGTGATCAAAAATATAACGTTTATATAGCCAAATCATGACCGGTGCAAATAAACCCAGCGTGGCGACGGTGATTAATAATCCGAGTAGAAATTGGAGATACGCCTGCTTGGTACTGCCTTCAAAATAAAAGCGACTGTTGCTATATTTACTGTTACGTGCGGTAAAGCGAATTGTGGCACGTAATAACCATGGCAGAGCCAAATAAATAGCCAACGTCCCAAATGCTGCAACACGCATTTCTAATTGTGCAGCAATCGCAAAAGCAACCCAAATCCCTATCGCAATCAACCGACCAATTAAAATCTTGCTGGGGAGTCCAGTAAAATCAAAACTACGCTGAAAAAATTCACTGTGCTGATAAAAGTAACGCAAGCGCCTCACTTTAGCCCACGGCGAATAAAAGCTTAAAGTCACAATGGTTAATAAAATATTAACAAACCATATGCCAAAATATTCTGCCGCTTTGCCATGAAATTGAAAGCGATAGACTTCCCCAAAATATGCAGGCTGATCAGCATTCGGCTGAGCTTGTGGTGGTAATGCGGGTGGCTGGGTTAAATCATTAGGAAGATTAGGCATTGCATCATGTTCTTGCATTATTAACTCTTATTATCTATTTGGCACTAAAAAAGTTTTAGCGCACTAAAGCTAACGATATGAAAAAATTGATCGAAACCAAAACTCGATCAAAGTGCCATGATAACGCACTTCACCCAGTGGCTATTATTTTTATTTCTAAAATGATGTTACAACATCGGCATTAAAATAAAGTACCGATGCTTAATACGATAATGCACCTGCAGATCGATATTTTAAAATGAGGCTTAATCAAGCTATATTTCGCCTTATTTGGCAATAAAGCTTTGCACATTATACGTTAAATCAGTGCGCCAGTATAAAGCAGCAAGCTTTTCAGCCACCCCATGATTTCTTATACAATAACATCATGATTAAAGGGTTTTATTCATTGTTTCCTGCACGGGTTGGTTCTTTGGAAATAAATGTTGTTCAAGTTGTGGCAACATTAACTCCATATTTTTACCAATCACCCACTGTGGTTCTGATGGCTCAAAACCTTGTGCACTTTCCCATTGTGCTACGGTGCTGGCCGCTTGTTGAAACGACGCTTTTAAAGTGCTTTGCTCACGCATTGCCTGATCAAAAAAAGCACGCCCAAAATAAGTGTAATCAGCTTCACTCGAACAACCAAAGGATGCACGGTCTGCAGAAGATGCAGTAATAATCAAAGTATCCGGTGATTGTAAAGCGGGGACAAAACTACCTGAGTAACAAGCTGAAATTACAATGACTTTCCAACGTGCACCCGATTTATCCAAGGCTTCACGCAACCATTTCGGATCAATATTATCGAGGTCAATCGGATCATTGCTGAGTTCAAATTCATTGGCCAAACCATGTGAGGTCATATAGAGAAACAGTACATCACTTTCACGATTCATCTGCTGCCCAACACGTGACAATGCCATTTGCAAACTGGTTTTAGAGGCAATGGGGACCGTGGTTAAGGTCTCAGGATTATTAATCAGTCCAATAGAATGTCCGAATGTGGCAAAACGCGTGTCGAACTGTTCTTTAATCCGTTCAATTTCGAGTTTAAATACATCTTGATAACCCGCACCGGCTAAACCGACAAAATACCATTGGGTCTGTGCAAGCTCACCAAACTGAATTTGTTCTAAGGCTTTTGTCAGCAGTTGGCTTTGTGCATAAAAGGCTTGTTCAGATAAACTCGGCTCTGTTTCAATCATTTTCCAAATCGGTTGATCACGCGCACTGGTTTGCCAAACCACTAAAGTAAATAAAGTCGCGAGTATAATAAGCGCTCTTTCCCACCACGGCCATTTTAATTCACGTGCAAAAACCACCACCACTGCGAGACTTTGCCAAACAAAAAGCACCATAAAAATAATGGGCAAATAGTCATATACAAAAAAAGGCAGCCAATCCAACATCAATAGATATTGGATAATCGACTGTAAAATTGCGATATTGGTATCTAAGACCAACCATAATAATGCTGGGACCAACATAATCCGCGCATTTTCGGTTCGCTGTGAAAGGAAAATCCCAACAATCAACGCAAGAAATGGCCAAAGTGCATAACTCACCAAGCCTTGCTGATTAAATATTCCATTGGTCCCTGTTGATAACCAACTAAATAAGGTATTCGCACCACCACCTAATATCCCCCAAAAAATAAGTTGGGTAATTGAAGGTCGAACGATTTGTAATGATTTTCGAGACCCCAAAAATAACCACAATGCTGCACGGAGGTTACTTTTTAAATCATGCCAAAAATTAATTGAGGGTTTAAGGTCTATCATAAAATTTCAGTTAAGGCTCGTGGCTTAAATCAACATCGTTAGCGTCTAATAATAAAATTTAACGATACCTTTTTCACTATATATCACTTTTCTATTAAAGCATGGTTCATTTAACAATTTGAATCATTCCAGCACTTTAAAATAAGCATCAAAGCGACAAGCATCGCCAGACCATTGATGATCTGGTTGTTGTTCCGCTAAAAATACCGCCAACCGTGGGCGTTTTACCACCACACGCTTTGCAATATTTCGTGCAAGTGGCAGTAAACCATCACCTAAATCCATTTCGCCATGTTCTGGCAGCAAGCGATGTAATAACTGCATTTGCTTTTTAACTTGCGCTTGTTTTTTAGCACTGTGTTGATCTCGTTGTGGAAACATTGGATCCAAATAGACCACATCTGTCCATGCTTGCGCTTCATGCCGTTGCTTTAGATAATCTGCTGCATCAGCATAGACCAATTCAATTCGTGCAACCGTTTCAGCCAAATTCAGATCACTCTGGACCTGTGCTTTCGCGTCTTCTAGCAAACTAAACAAAATAGGATGACGTTCAACTAGCGTGACATGAGCACCGAGATGTGCCATGAGTAGGCCATCATGCCCCAAGCCAGCCGTTGCATCAATTAAGCTTGGTTTTTCTGTTAAATGACAAGCACGTGCTAACATCTCTGACTTAAGACTAGCCCGTTTTAACCGTGGGATTTCAGCTTGCCAATCAGGACGCATCTTCATGCCATCCGCAGATAACCAAAGCCCCTGCTCATCCACACATAAAGCCAGTTCTGGGTTTAAGCGTAAAAAACGAGCATTTAACTGTTCAATTTCGACCAGCGTAACATCAACACCGCGTTGACCAAGCACCGCCTGATAAGACAGTGCTTTATCGTGATCAGCTGCTCCAGTAAATAAGCGAATTTCGCTTACCATAATTTCCAACCTGTCAGCACAAATAAGAGAATAATCAGACCTGAAGCAATGCGATACCACGCAAAGATCATGAAGTCACGTTTCGCAACATAAGCGACCAATACACGAATCAGAATTAAAGCCGAAATAAAAGAAACCAACGTACCAAAGCCGAGTACCCACCAATCCAATCGCGTATCAAAAACATGATAGCTTTGATAGAGGTCGAGTACGCCTGCGCCAACAATAACTGGAATCCCAAGAAAGAAGGAAAACTCCGTTGCTGCTTTACGCGATACACCCAAAGTCATTGCACCAATAATGGTTGCACCTGAACGAGACATGCCCGGAATCAGTGCAAGCACTTGAATCAAGCCAATATAGAACGCTTCTTTTATCGAAATCTGCTCGACTTCAACCGCATTAATCTTAGGCGGATGCTTTTCAACCCACCAAATAATTAGTCCACCAACAATCAAACCTAATGCGACCGAGATATCATTGAACAATAGTTCTTTGACTTTTTGCCCATAGGTCAGTCCCACAATCATGATTGGGATCGATGCCAAGATCAAACTGATCCCCAAGTGACGGCCTTTTTTCTCACCGGTTACAAGTCCAGTTGCAGCTCCCCAGAGCTTGCCCCAATACTCATATATCACTGCGGCAATCGCACCAACTTGAATCGCGATGACAAATACATCACTTTTTTCTTTGGTCCAGAAGTTCATGAGTTCTGAAGCTAGAATTAAATGACCAGTACTTGAAATAGGTAAAAATTCTGTAACGCCTTCGACAATCCCCATGATTGCGGCTTTAAGAAACAGTATAAGATCCATGTGTCTTCCTAATTTGCAGCTTTACCTTGTTCTGAAAGTTTTTTCCAAGCGTTATCGCGTAAATACACCGGTAATGCATGTTCGGCATCAACCCACTGTTTCTGCTGCGCAAGGAATCCTGCAATCTTTGCAATGTCGAGCGCATTGGCATTGATTTTTTTTGACTGTTCGAGCTCTGGCTGAATCAGCGCAGCCCCAGAACCAACCAAACTATATTTTAGATATTCAGCAGCATCTTGATAATTGAGCATTTTTTCTTGATCAACCGGTTGCATAATTTGCTGTGCATCCAATTGGTAGCTCGCCATATACACTTCTTTCATGCGCGCATCGAGTACCGCTGTGACTTCGGTCAACTGCAATTCTCTAAATGCCGCTTGTGCCAATGCTTGTAAGGTCGAAACAGGAATCACCGGAAGATCATTGGCCCAAGCCAATGCCTGTGTTACAGCTGCATTGATCCGTACCCCACTAAATGAACCAGGCCCACAACTAAAGGCGATTGCCGTAAGCCCAGACAATTCTAATTTTGTCTGCGCAAGCCCTTGTTCAATCATGGGTAAAATCGTCTGCGTTTGTGCTTTTGCACGATCATCTTGTTGAAAAAATAGTGTCGTTGTTGGATCAACAATTGAAACCGAGCACTGCTCATTGGCAGTTTCCAATGCCAGCAATTTCATGCACAACTCATCGTAGCTAAAAATGGCTTCATTCTACTCCACTCATCTCGATATCGCGATGAAAATATCAGTCAGCATACAAAGATGCTGAGACCTTTTCTGTCCTCAGCGCTTATCTACAATTTATCGTTATTTTTTCAATTGAATGCCGTGCTCAAATCAATGTCTGGAACCCGCCCATCCACTGAATTTTACATTTTAAAAGTATGTGATTTTTTCGGCCTATGCCTAAAACTGATGCACTTCTAAATCGGTAAAATTTTGAAAATGCTCAGCATAATGCAAGGCACTCATTTTAAGCTTTAATTCGGCATCTGCATCTAGCAGACGGATCACTTTGGCGGGTGAGCCAACGACTAAGGCGTTGTCTGGAATAACTTTTCCTTCAGGAACCAAAGCATTGGCACCAATAATACAGTTCTTACCAATTACTGCATTGTTTAAGATAACTGCGTTAATCCCGATCAAACTATTATCGCCAATACTGCAACCATGTAAGGTGGCTTGATGACCAATCGTGACATAGTCACCGATATTTAAATCAATCCCTGCATCGGTATGCAAAACAGCATTTTCTTGCACATTACTAAAGTTTCCAATGCGAATCGGACTATTATCCGCACGAACCACTGCACCAAACCAAATACTAACTTTTTGTCCCAATTCAACTTGACCAATCACAGTCGCATTATCGGCAATCCAACCATCCCAAGGCTGGGTACGTACTGTTGGTGCATGACCCTTAAATTTGTACATCATAAAATAACGTCCTAATTATCTTTTCTAAAATAGCTTGATGGCATTTGGCAGAATAGAAGTTGCGCTTTATTTCTGCCGAAAGCGATCTAAATATTGTGCTTTAAAGGCTGGAGAGTTAAGCAAAAATGGCCAATGTTTATCGACATTTAACCCATATTGAAACAGTGAAATTAAAATACGGGCGGTTAAGCCCCAAATCACTTCGTTATCAATATGCAAACTAGGAAAGTAAACCGATTGTCTGGCCAAGCGGACTTCATGTGGTGTGGGTTGTGTGGAGATTAAATCTCTTAATGAAGCAAAAAATATTCGATCAATTTCACTGGGTTGTGCCAACAATTCAACCTGAGGAGGAATCAACCCAACCACCGGTTTAACCGTAATACCATTTTTGGCCTTTTGCATCGGCAAGTCACCCAGTAACTTAACGTCAAAAGGGCTTAATGCAGTTTCTTCCCAAGCTTCACGTAATGCGACACCAATATTGCTTAGATCGCTTGGATCTCGTTTTCCGCCTGGAAATGAGACCTCACCTGCATGACTGTTTAAATATAAAGATCGACGCGTTAACAACACCTTAGGATCATCTTCCTCGGTAATCGCGATTAATACTGCAGCATGAGCAGGCTGAGTACGTTTGGCAAAACGTAAGCGTTGCTCGAGTAACTGCGTTAGCATTTGATCCGGCATATTATTTCAGTTCGTTCTCTAATTGTTGTTGATTTCATCATATCGTAAATGTCACAGATAAAGCTAGAAATGATGCTTAACTTAAAAAATTCAGTTATGCTGAGTCATCGCTAATTTTCCTTGAAGCTTATGAGTTTCTGTACTGCATGTGGGCATTTAACACAAGATAAAGTTCCATTGGGTGACCACCAAATTCGTCAAGTCTGTGTCAACTGCGACACAATTCATTACGTCAATCCCAAAGTCATCTGTGGTGCGTTGGCGATTTGGCAAGACAAAGTTTTATTGTGTCGTCGCGCAATTGAACCACGTTACGGTCTATGGACCCTGCCCGCGGGCTACATGGAATTATTTGAAACCATGGAGCAAGGTTCTGCACGTGAAACACGTGAAGAAGCAGAAGCAGAAGTTGATATCGAACATCTGTACTGCATGTACAATATTCCACGCATTGGCCAAATTTATGTGCTCTTTAAGGCACAGCTCATTGATGGGAAATTTGGAGCTGGTGAGGAAACCATTGAATCAAAATTATTTGCAGAACATGAAATTCCGTGGGAGCAACTGGCCTTTCCAAGCGTCGAGCGCACACTCAGACATTATTTTGCAGATAAAAAACAGCAAGACTATCCACTGCATTTAGAAACCTTAGGTTCGCGACTCGACCACACAGGCTAAATATCAAGCAAAAAATCCATTCAAGCTGATCGATTGCCTAGCAAAAGATCAGCTTAAGCGACAAAGCCGATTTAGCCTGTAGCCCAATGGCAATCTATAGTAAAATCAACAAAATCCCTATTTGTTCGCTGTAATGTTAAATCCTTTAATTTTCAAAAAAGTATTCACGACTTCAACTGATCATGTTGCCGAGTTGCTCAAAACGTTAAAGTCATTTTTCGGATGTGTTTACTTAGAAAATCACCATTCCCCAGTCATTGCTTGCCTGCCCACCCAGTATTGGCAATCGGATGAACAAACAATAAAAACCTATATCCGAACCGACTTACAGTACGAGCAACATACCAATACGACGACAGATTTAAGCCAGAACTTTCAGTTCAGTCATGCCGCTACACAACGTGATGTAGCAGGCTTTCACGGCGGTTATATCGGTTTTATTGACTACAATTATGCGGCAAATCAAAATATTCACGTTAAAAACTTAGCTCAACCGCAGTTTTATATCGGTTGTTATCGTAGCTATATCAAACGTGAACAGCAGCAATGGGTTTTTTATAGTGATGAAGCCGATGCAGAACAGATTTATGATTTGATCCAATCTCGTTTAACCGCAGAGCCACACCAACCAAGTTTCCGCTTAACCACGCCTTGCCAAGCACTTTGGTCAAAGTCTCAATATCAATCTGCTTTTCAACGCGTACACGCCTATATTCGCGCGGGTGACTGTTATCAGATTAATCTCACGCAAAAGTTTGCAGCAACTGCAGTGGGGGATTTACTTGAAACCGCAGAGCAACTGTGGCAACTGACCGATGCACCCTATGCGGCCTACTTAAATATTGAACAATTTGAGCTACTGAGCTGTTCACCAGAATTGTTCATTGAATTTGGTCCAAATCGCACACTGATCACCAAACCAATTAAAGGTACGATGCCACGGTATGCCGACCCTATTTTAGATGCACAATCTAAACAGCAATTGATCGACTCAAAAAAAGACCAAGCCGAAAATGTCATGATTGTCGATTTACTGCGTAATGACCTCAGTGTTTATGCCGAAGTCGGTTCAGTCAAAACCCCTAAACTATTTCAAATTGAGTCCTTTAACCAAGTTCATCATATGGTGAGTGAGGTTCGTGCCACGCTTAAAGCGAATGTGAACCCCTTTGATTTGCTCATGTCAGCATTACCTGGTGGCTCAATTACCGGTGCGCCCAAAATCCGTGCCATGCAAATTATTGAAGAACTTGAAGTTGCCCCGCGTGGTGCCTATTGTGGCACAGTCGGCTATTTTAATTTTGATGGTACTGGCAGCTGGAATATCCTGATTCGTAGTATTCAAAAATACCAAGATCAAGTCAGCCTCTGGGCTGGTGGTGGAATTACCATTGCTTCGGATTGTGATGCGGAATATCAGGAATGTTTTGATAAAGTCTCTGCCATGTTGAATTTGCTCAATACATGGCAGAACCCTAAACCTTAAAGGCAGTAACCTATTAAAACTAAGCTAAAAGCGCTTTCAAGGTGTCCAAGAGGCGCTGATTTTGCGCTTCGGTACCGACAGTAATTCTTAAGAATTGATTGATGCGTGGCATATTAAAATAGCGCACCAAAATCCCATGGCCACGCAAGGCCTGTGCCAGCTCACCAGCATCATGACTTGCTAAGCTGGCAAATAAGAAATTGGCTTTTGACGGTAAAACTCGAAAGCCTAACGCTTCAAGTCCTGTTGCAAGTTGCTCACGACAGGCAATCACTTTTTGGCATTGCGCTTCAAAATAAGCCTGATCTTCAAATGATGCAACAGCAGCAGCAATCGCGAAACGATCAATTGGGTAAGAGTTAAAGCTATTTTTGACGGCTTCAAGTGCCGCAATCAAATGTGGTTGTGCAATTGCAAAACCAACGCGCAACCCAGCCAACGAACGTGACTTCGATGTGGTTTGACACACCACCAGATTGTCATAACGCGCAACCAAGCTGACTGCTGATTCAGCGCCAAAATCGACATAGGCCTCATCAATCACCACAACACGATTTGGATTGGCTTGAAGCATTTTCTCTATTGCACTTAAGCCCAACGCAATACTGGTTGGCGCATTCGGATTGGCAATGATAATCCCACCATTCGGCTGTTGATAGTCTGCAACATCAATTTCAAACTGTGCATTGAGCGGAATTTTGCGCGTTTCAATTTCAAAGAACTGGCTGTATACCGGATAAAAACTATAACTAATATCTGGATGCAACACAGGCAAATCTTGCACAAAAAATGCTTTAAAAATATGCGCCAGAACTTCATCCGAGCCATTGCCCACAAATACTTGTTGGGTATCCACATGCAGTTGATTGGCAATAGCTTGCTTTAATTCACTGGCATCCGGATCTGGGTATAAACGCAATACATCCGCAGCATTCGCAAGGACTGACTGTACCGCCTGCACCACTTTTTCAGAAGGTGGATACGGATTTTCATTGGTATTGAGTTTTAAAAGATTTTGAATTTTCGGTTGTTCACCCGGCACATACGGCTCTAAGGCACGTACCGAAGGACTCCAAAAACGCATTTGTTCAGTACTGACTGTAGACATAACTTTTACTCTTTATGCTCATTCCCTAAGCCCGCTCCTAATCAGGAGTAGCTGATGAGAAATTATTCATTTATGTGCCTAGCCCTCTCAATTTAAGCAGCTTGTATGCTTAGCCCTCTCCTTTTAAGCAGCTTGTGCCGCTTTTAGCCCTCTCCTTTTAGGAGAGGGTTGGGAGAGGTATTAAATCACTTCTTTTAGGAGAGGCAGCGCTGATAAACCTGTGGTTAAATTACTGATAACGATAACGTGCTGATCTTGCATGTGCATCTAAGTCTTCTTGTTGCGCTAAAATATCAGCTGTTTTTGCCAATGTTTTGACGCCTTGCTCAGAACACATAATCAAACTCGAACGCTTCTGAAAATCATAGACACCCAAGGGTGAAGAAAAACGCGCAGTACCCGAGGTCGGCAAGACGTGATTTGGTCCTGCACAATAATCACCAATCGCTTCAGGGGTATAACGCCCCATGAAAATCGCACCAGCATGACGGATATCTGCTGACATCTCGGCAGCATCATCGAGGCAAAGTTCCAGATGTTCTGGTGCAACTTGATTAATTAAATCAATTGCTTCCTGACGATCTTTCACTAAAACCAAAGCACCACGATTGGCTATTGAGGTTCTCGCAATTTCCGCTTTCGGTAAGGCTTGCAAATGTGCTTCAATTGCTGCAGCAACAGCATTGAGCAATTGCTCATCTGGGCTAATAAAAATTGCCTGTGCCACAGTATCGTGTTCTGCTTGTGACAATACATCCATCGCCAACCATTCAGGGTTATTCTCCCCTTCAGCGTAAACCAAAATTTCTGATGGCCCAGCAATCATATCAATGCCGACTTGTCCAAAGACTGCGCGTTTAGCCGCAGCCACAAAACGGTTGCCCGGCCCTGTAATTTTATCAACGGCTGGAATGGTTGCGGTTCCATAAGCCAATGCAGCAACGGCTTGTGCACCACCAATGGTAAAGACACGATGTACACCAGCCAAATGTGCGGCTGCAAGCACCAACGGATTTAACTCACCATTCGGTGCAGGTACCACCATAATAATTTCAGTCACACCCGCCACATGCGCAGGAATTGCATTCATTAACACCGAAGATGGGTATGATGCTAAACCGCCTGGCACATAGATTCCTACGCGGTCTAGTGGGGTTACTTTCTGACCCAAGGTATTGCCGAGCGCATCGACATAAGTCCAGCCATCTTGTTTTTGTCTTTGATGAAACTCACGAATACGAGTTGCAGCGAGTTCGAGTGCTGCGCGTACTTCCGTATTTAGGCCATCAAAGGCAGCTTTTAATTGTGCTTGTGACAACTCTAAGTCTGAGAAATGATGCGCGGGATGTCGATCGAACTGTTGTGTGAGTTTAAGCACATGAGCATCACCATGCTGACGAACATCAGCAATGATTTGGTCAACGGTTTTTATAAGTTCAGGATCACTCACGGTTTCAAAAGCCAACAAATCGGCAAAGACTTGTTTAAAGTTTTGATCTTGAGTCGATAAACGTCGCATCAATTTACCCACTAGATAGAAAGGAAAGGCTTAGTTTACCTTGTTTCTTGGCCAAAGTGGGCATGATTGAAGCAAGATTACGCGCATAATTTTGCTGTAATCTTAAACAGATTCAAAAGCTTTGAAAATTATTTGATGAACTTAAAAGATGAGAGTTCTCGCAATCTTTATTATTTTTTAAGCAACAGCTTTAATCGCAGTTCAATAGAGTGTTAGAGGTCTAACTGTTTATTTTAAGAAAAGAAGTCGAAGTTTACTGAATGCTCAATGGTGGTAATGCCACTCAGCCGATGCCGGTTTAGATTAAACTAAACGGCATCAGCCAAGCGCAATACAAGTACCACTATCAAAAAAGATATTAGCCTTGTTGACGTTGTTCTACTGCGGTTTCAAGCTGTGCCAAAATTGGATTGAGCAATGCTTGTTTACGTTTAAAACTGGCTTTATTCACAATTAAGCGTGAAGATACGGTACAAATTTCTTCCAATGGCTCTAAACCATTGGCACGTAATGTATTCCCAGTATCTACAACGTCAACAATATAATCACCAAGACCCACCAATGGGGCCAACTCCATAGAACCATAGAGTTTAATCACATCAACTTGTTCACCGAGGCTGGCATAATATTGACGCGTCAGATTGACATACTTGGTAGCAATTTTTAAACGACCTTTAGGGCGCTGCATGCCAACCTTACCTGCTGTCATTAATTTACAGTTGGCGATTTTAAGATCTAAAGGTTCATAGACATTTTGAGCGCCATGTTCCATTAATACATCTTTACCTGCCACACCTAAATCTGCAGCACCATTTTCCACATACGTTGGCACGTCTGAAGCACGCAAAATTAAAATGCGAACTTGTTTATGCGTCGTTGGGAAAATCAATTTGCGTGATTTATCTGGATCTTCCAGTAAATTAATGCCTGCCGTTTCAAGCAAAGGTAAGGTCTCTTTTAAAATACGCCCCTTACTCAATGCCAAAGTTAAACCATGATCAAAATTTCCCATTACATCGAAATTTGGATCATCGTTTCTAATGTCACTCATGAACTTACTCGCTTAATTTGCGCCCCTAAACTTTGTAATTTTGCTTCAATATTTTCATAACCGCGATCAATATGATAAATCCGGTCAATCAATGTTTCGCCCTCAGCTGCCAATGCGGCTAAAACCAAAGAAAATGAAGCACGTAAATCTGTTGCCATCACGGGTGCGGCAGATAGCTTCTCAACACCAGTGACCACAGCATCATTGCCTTCAACCTGAATATTTGCCCCCATACGTGACAATTCAGGAACATGCATAAAACGATTTTCAAAAATCGTTTCTGAAATCGTTGCAAAACCACGACCAATCACATTGACTGCCATCAATTGTGCTTGCATATCAGTTGGAAACTCAGGATGTGGCAGGGTCTGAAAACTCACAGCTTTCGGGCGTTTACCTGTCATATCCAGTTCAATCCAATCATCACCACGGGTCACTTCCGCGCCCATTTCCTCGAATTTATCGAGTACAGCTTCAAGCAAGTTTGGATCAGTATGCGTGGTTTTAATTCGACCACCAGTAATCGCAGCAGCAGCCAAGTAAGAACCTGTTTCGATACGATCTGCAACGACAGCATATTCACAGCCATGCAAACTTTCCACCCCAGTGACCACCAATGTATCGGTATCTAGGCCTTCAATTTTTGCGCCCATTTTAATCAACATGAGTGCAAGATCGGTAATTTCAGGTTCGCGTGCAGCATTGCGAATGGTGGTTACACCCTCTGCAAGTACCGCAGCCATCAGAATATTTTCTGTACCGCCCACTGTCACCATATCAAAAACGACTTCGCCACCTTTTAAGCGACCATCGACTTTGGCATGTACATAGCCGGCTTCCACTTCAATTTGTGCACCTAAAGCTTCAAGCGCTTTTAAATGTTGATCCACTGGACGCGAGCCAATTGCACAACCGCCTGGCAAAGACACTTGTGCACTTCCATAACGTGCCAATAATGGCCCAAGCACTAAGATAGACGCACGCATGGTTCTGACCAATTCATAAGGTGCGAACTGATTATCCAAAGTGGATGTATCTGCAATAACGGTATCACCCTCATACTGCATACTCACCCCTAAGCCTGCGATGAGTTTTACCAATGTATTCACATCTTTAAGTTTAGGAACATTGCGTAAGGTAATTGGTGAGTCTGCTAAGATCATGGCTGCAAGCAACGGTAAAGCTGCATTTTTTGCCCCAGAAATTCGCACTTCACCCTGAAGCACGGCTCCACCTGTAATTAAAAATTTATCCATGTACGCCTAAGCTCCAAATAGACTAGCTTTACGCCATTCTTCTTTTGTCATTGCACGAATAGTCACTGCATGAACTTCCCCACTTGCAATATAAGAATTGAGTGGTGCATATACTGCTTGTTGACGAGCGACCGTTCTTTTTTCTTCGAATTGATCGTCGATAATACGGAGTTCAAATTTTCCTGCTTGCCCACTCACAGTCACTTCAGCTTCTGGGAAAGCTGTTTTTAAAATTTCAGTGAGTTGTTCACTATTCATTGCAAAGACCTCTCATCGAAGCGACGATGTAAAACTGTCTATTTTACTCAACTCACCGCAACAATACATTACTTAGTACAAATTTATTGATAATAAAAAAGAGGTTTTTAAAACCTCTTTTTCTGCTAAAAACCAGATATAAATTAAGGTTGAATCAAAACAGCATTCAGCTGCATTTCACGATGACGATGAAGCTGTCTTTTAATTTT
This sequence comes from Acinetobacter pullicarnis, assembly GCF_006352475.1. NCBI lineage: Bacteria > Pseudomonadati > Pseudomonadota > Gammaproteobacteria > Moraxellales > Moraxellaceae > Acinetobacter > Acinetobacter pullicarnis. The sequence continues at coordinate 837,822 of NZ_VCMZ01000001.1, read as the reverse complement.
CTCAATCATTCTCTTAATTGAAGTATACATGTCATCAGCCGAGGCTTGGGCGAAAAGTTCAATGCCAGGCAACCGTATAATTGCCTCTGCGATATGATTCTCACTGCCTTTTTTTGAACGCTTGTCGACCTGATGATCCTTGCTTAACTTCACTTGCATACTATTGACTTGATCGATATGCATCGTCATTTGTGCAAGTTTAATTCGAATATTTTCTTCAATGGCTGGAGTAATTGTTAAATGATGCCCACGGATAGTAATTTGCATAATTTATCCCTCTCCTTTGAGGTATGACCAGTCATAGCTAAAACGATTGCATGACAGAATTGATGATGGATAAATTCTGTAAACTTTTCATGTGATCATTTCAGCTACTCCAAATTAAAAGAATTCATTATTTCGTCATAATGAACAGCTAGAATAGCCATACTTTGAAAGTTAGATCAAGACTTTTCTATCAGAGGATGATGGAATATGTAATGATTCACGATATTTCGCTACAGTTCTGCGCGCCACCTCAATCCCATCTTGTTTCAGCAGGTTTGCAATACTGTTATCTGACAAGGGTTTGCATGGATTTTCCTCAGCAACAATCTTTTTGATTTTGGCTCGAATCGCAGTCGATGAAACCTCCCCCCCTGACGTGGTTCCCACATGGCTCGAAAAGAAGTATTTCAATTCAAATAAACCACGCGGTGTCAGCAAATATTTATTGGTGGTGACACGTGAAACCGTTGACTCATGTAACTCAACTTCATCGGCAATATCGCGAAGTACCAGTGGAACCATTCCTTCAGCACCAATATCTAAAAATTTCCGTTGATGTTGCACAATACAACTGGCAACCTTTAACAAGGTTTTATGCCGTTCATCTATACTTTTAATAAAGTTTTTTGCATCAAGCATTTGATTACGCAAATATTGATTGTCTTCACTCTGATCTGCTCTACGAATCATTCCTGCATAAAATGGATTAACTTTGAGTTTGGGAATCACATCTGGATTCAATTGCACATGCCAAGCCTCTTCTTTTTTAGAGACCACGACATCTGGAATTTGATAATCCATCTCCTTTGATTCAAAAGGAATTCCTGGATAAGGCGTCAAACCTTTCAATAACTCAACAGCAGATTTAAGCTGCGTTGTGTTTAAGCCGCTCTGTTTTAATAGCCGATTTAAATCATTCGCAATAAAAAGTTCATAATACTTCAGCAAAGCCAAAGCATCTGCTCGAAAGGCTGTTTCAGTCGGTAGTATCTCAAGTTGTAATGTCAAACATTCCACCAGACTTCTTGCACCGACGCCAACAGGATCAAGTCGTTGAATGTACTTTAATACAACCAAAACCTCATCTTCTTCCACTTCATCGACATAGTCCATTTGCCTTAATAAATGCTGCACGGACTCTAAGATTTCGGTGACCTCAACAGCCAGAAAACCTTTGTCATCTAAAGCATCTACAATGCAGTAAGCAATCAACTTATCAATCGAAGAAAAATGCAATAGATTCACTTGGCTGAGCATATGCTCTTTTAAGGTCCCTTGCGCTTGCCGATTATCTTCGCGCTCTTCATATTCAGGGCGTTCCGCACTTGTCGGTTGATAGCTATAAATATCATCCCACTCAACATCAACAGGAAGTTCTGTGGGTAAATGATCTGCATTTAATGCATCAGAAAGCTCTCGTTCCGAGACCTCTTGTTGGACTTGTTCTGGTTGTTCTTGTCCATGCTCTTCTTCTATTTTTTCAAGCAGTGGATTAGTTTCAAGTTGTAATTGTACTTCTTGCTCAAGCTCTAGGCTAGAAAGTTGAAGTAGGCGAATTGCTTGTTGCAATTGCGGAGTAAGCGATAATGAATTTGCAACTTTTAATCCTACTGATAACTTCATAGCCACATCCCTTTTCCAGTCGCACCACCCTAAGCAAGAAATATGCCTAGTCTTTGTTTATAACACAGGAAAATTAGCCTCGATATACCATGTTTATATTATTTTATTAAAAAATGCATAAAAAATATTAACATGGTATATTTTTTATGCGATGAGCTCATTTATTAAATAATACCTGCAATGTTCTATTGGTCATCCGAGTTTACTTCTCTGATGGCATACCAACATCAAGTATCTAAATATATGGTTAAGGTTTATAAGCTGAAATAAATAGCTCTGAGACTATTTTATTTGTTTTTTTAAAATAGAATACAGCTGTCACAACCGTGATATGAAGCATTGTGATTTTGATTAAAGCTTTTTTAATCCTAGTCAAATTGAACAATATAAAAATGCATCATGTTTGAAGGATCAAGCGTGATGACCAAGGGATCTCCCCTGAATAATGGAAGCAACCTGATTCAAGCATCTGCTTGTCATCTTAAAAAACGGAATCTACAAATGAAAAACAACAGTAAAAAAGTATTTAGTATCGCCCTTGGTCTACTCATTGCTGGCGGAACTTTATCTGAGGTTCATGCAGCAGATACCCTAGCTAAGATCAAAAAATCTGGAAAAGTCATTATTGGTTACCGTGAATCTTCGGACCCCATTTCCTATGTTGTAGCTGGAAAACCAATGGGTTATGCAGTTGATATCTGTAATAACTTTGCCAATCAATTGAAAAAAGACCTGAAAATGCCAAATTTGAAGGTTGAATATAAAGCCGTTACCTCTTCTACACGTATTCCAGAAATGCTTGCTGGAAATATTGATATGGAATGTGGTACGACCACCAACTCGATTCAACGCCAACAACAAGTAAGCTTTTCAACGAGCTACTATACAACCGAAGTCCGTATGGCCGTCAAAGCCAATGCCCCAATCACCAGCATTGCCAATCTAAATGGTAAAGCCGTGGTCACGACACAAGGGACGACTTCAGACAAATACATCAAAATGAATGAAAAAGGGCAAAACATTACAGTCAATAATGTCTACGGAAAAGACCACTCAGACTCATTTGCAATGATGGCATCCGGTCGCGCAGCTGCATTTGTGATGGATGACAATATTTTAGCAGGCTTAATTGCGAAGTCTTCAAATCCAAAGGATTTTAAAATCGTAGGCCCTGTTCTTTCTTCAGAACCCTACGGCATTATGTTGCCAAAAGATGATCCTGCCTTTAAAGCCATTGCTGACCGAGTTGTTACCAACATGTGGAAAAGTGGACAAATGGCAACACTCTACAAAAAATGGTTCCAATCACCAATCGCACCGAAGAATATCAATATGAACATGCCAATGAGTTCATCTTATTTAAAATTGAAAGCCAGCCCGAATGACATTGGCCTAAAGTAAAAGCCGCTCAACACCTAACACATTGATCTAAGCTATTGAAAATAAGTCAATGGCTTAGATTCTGCACACTGATCAAAAAATAATAAGGAGCACACATGTCTGTTGGCTCATTGAACTGGACTGCATATTGTTTGCCCTCCAATGAATATAATTTAGACAAAGCAGCTTGGGCCGAATCCATTTGCCAAACGATTGGCGGTGCAAGTTATTCACCTGTTGCCGATGCCCCAACGTGGCTACAAATGTTAGGCACCGGTGTATGGACCATGCTCTGGACATCTATCGCTGCTTTTTTTGTTGCGCTAGTTCTAGGCTCATTAATTGGTATTATCCGAACAGTACCCAATAAATATATTGCATTCATTGGGACCTGTTATGTCGAATTATTTCGAAATATTCCTTTAATTGTACAGCTTTTTTTCTGGGCTTTTGTTTTCCCAGAACTCCTCCCGCTGAGCTTAAGTACGGGAAGTGGTGAAATTGTTAACGGTGGCTGGTGGCAAAACATTTTAAATGACAATCCAGCAGTAATTGGGGTGTTTGCCCTTGGACTCTATACCGCTGCACGTATTGCAGAACAAGTCCGTGCTGGAATCGAAACTATTTCGCGTGGTCAAAAAAATGCAGCTTTTGCAATTGGTTTAACCCAAAGCCAGAGTTATCGCTATGTCATTCTTCCTGTTGCTTATCGGATTGTATGGCCAACCCTAACCTCCGAAGCAATGAATGTATTTAAAAACTCGGCCGTTCTTTACGCTCTTAGTGTCCTTAATTTCTTCGCCTACACCAAAACCATGCGAGAAGAAACCTCTCAGGACATTGTGATCTTAATTCTATCTACTCCAGTTTATTTAATTATTACCTATTGCATTAAATTCCTTATGGCTTGGATAGAAAGACGAATGTCTGTCCCTGGACTTGGCTCAGGGAGGGAATAATTATGGATTTTAGCGTCTTACAAAACCCCGATGTAATAAGCACCCTCATCAGCGGTTTTAAATTTACTGCGACAGTTACCATTTTATCTGTAATTGGTGGCATCTTGATTGGTACACCATTGGCGATGATGCGACTTTCCAACAGTAAAACTGCAAGCAACTTCGCAAAGCTCTATGTCGATTTCTTCCGTGGTGTACCACTGATTCAAGTCATTTTTATCTTCTACTTTTTACTGCCAAAGTTCTTTGATTTTCAATCAGATACCTATTATGGCCCACTCTTCTCGAGTGTCGTTACATTTGCAATTTTTGAAGCTGCTTTTTTCTCTGAAATTGTTCGCTCTGGGATTCAATCTGTCTCAAAAGGTCAAGCCAATGCAGGCTATGCACTTGGATTTACCTATGCACAGACCATGCGTAGCGTCATCTTGCCTCAAGCATTTCGTAACATGTTGCCGATCTTGCTTACCCAATCCATTGTGCTATTCCAAGATGTCTCTTTGGTTTATGTGATTAGTGCACCAGACTTCCTTGGCAATGCCAACACATTGGCCAATACATATGGTTCAGAAACCAAAGCAACCTTCTATTTAGTTGTTGCCATTGTTTATTTCTGTATTTCCTTTGCGCTCTCACGCTTAGTGAAGCAATTAAATCAAAAAATCGCCATTATTCGTTAACTGGAGAATCAATATGCCAATGATAGAAATACAACATATCTCAAAATGGTACGGAGATTTTCAAGTATTAAACGACTGTACCACCAGCATTGAAAAAGGTGAGGTTGTTGTCGTTTGCGGACCTTCGGGTTCTGGAAAATCCACACTGATTAAAACAGTTAATGCGCTCGAACCTTTTCAAGAAGGCAATATTGTTGTTAATGGGACTGTGCTTAAAGATCCTAAAACGAATTTAGCGCAATTCCGCTCACATGTCGGTATGGTCTTTCAACATTTTGAGTTGTTTCCACACATGACCGTGCTCGACAACTTAATGATTGGCCAAGTTAAAGTTCTTCAGCGCTCGAACAGTGAGGCCAAGCAGAAAGCACTCCAATATTTAGAGCGTGTTGGACTCGCTTCGCATAAAGATAAATTCCCAGGCCAATTGTCTGGTGGCCAACAGCAACGTGTCGCAATCGCGCGCGGTCTATGTATGGACCCTGTTTGCATGTTATTTGATGAACCAACCTCTGCACTTGATCCTGAAATGGTCGGTGAAGTTCTAGAAGTCATGACTCAATTGGCTCAAGAAGGAATGACAATGATGTGCGTCACTCACGAAATGGGCTTTGCTCGTAAAGTATCTAATCGCGTTATTTTCATGGATCAAGGAAAAATTTTGGAAGACTGTTCAACCAAAGCTTTTTTTGAACATCCTGAACAGCGCCATGAACGTACACAGCACTTCTTAGATAAAATTTCAATGGTTCATTAAGGCTCTACCAACTCAGGGCTCTTGTTTTATGAATAGCTGAGACTTAAATTCACGACTGAATCATGTAAAACAACCGCAGTAAGTTTTCTCTTATTGCGGTTCACTCATCTGAAAACTTAGCTATTGTCTTTAATTTTTCAGATAAATGGTCAAAATTAAATGCCATTAAGAATTGATTTACTTCATGTTTAATTGAGCTGTATTTAAATATATTAATTTATGGAAAGGTTATCAGCCTTCTGCCTTTGACCATGCATATATCACTATCTAATATAAATCTCTCAAGATTTAGCATTGGTATATTATTTTGTCAATTTCGAAGTTCACTTCTTTAAAGCACCATTGTCATTTTTATAAACCTTTTTTCTTGATTAATATAAGTACAATTGTTTTGAGTAGTTATTTGCTAAATGCTTGTACTACGACATCAACATCTCGTCCGCCACTGATTCATACCAACTCCTCCCCTCCCTCAGTAACAACAACTCAATTCACACGTATAAAGCATTTATCTGCAGGTTTACAAAAAGCCTTTTCCGTTCCAATGCATACAGCAAATCGATTGTCTCCAATCATTATCCAAAGTGCCGACCGTCACGGTATTTCACCTTTTTTAATTGCAGCAATGATACAACAAGAATCAAGTTACCGAAGTAGTGTTGTTTCTTCAGCAGGTGCAGTAGGTTTAACTCAAGTTATGCCTCAATATTGGCAAAATAAATGTAATGGTGATCTTTATAATGAGCACATCAATATCCAATGTGGTAGTTTTATTTTATCTAAATACAATGAGCAAGCAGGAAACTGGTCAAAAGCCTTAGCCTATTATAATGTTGGCCCTTATGGTTATCAGTCGAATAGTAGAATGCGTCAACAAGGACTTAAATATGCAAAATCTGTTGAACAACATCATAAAAATTTAATTAATGCCTTAAACGCAAAACCTGCAGTGGTAAATGAAATACAGAACCCTCAAATTTATTTTTATAATAAGCCAATTGCTCAATAACCCCGTCATTCATTCGCTTCACTTTGGCACTTCCACGTTTTTTTCCATTTCATTTTCCGTGCATAAAAAAACACCCCAGTCGCTGACTGGGGTGTTTTTAGGAATTAATGAGCTGGCGATGACTTACTCTCACATGGGTAACCCCACACTACCATCAGCGCAAAGAGGTTTCACTTCTGAGTTCGGGAAGGGATCAGGTGGTTCACTCTTGCTATTGTCGCCAGCACAACTGTTTATGGTGATTTCGGGTTTTACGTCGTATTCGACATCCGTACTATCTTAACCAAAAGAGTTATTAACAGAAGGGCTGATTGAGTTGAAATTTTTTGTTTATTTTAGCGGTTTGATTAACTAAATCAAGCGATTTGTCAAAGAATAGATTGCGCATACAACTGCTTGGGTGTTGTATAGTCAAGCCTCACGAGCAATTAGTATTGGTCAGCTTCACATATCGCTATGCTTCCACATCCAACCTATCAACGTCGTAGTCTTCAACGGCTCTTTAGAGGACATAAAGTCCTTGGGAAATCTTATCTTGAGGTAGGCTTCCCGCTTAGATGCTTTCAGCGGTTATCCCTTCCGAACATAGCTACCCGGCGATGCGACTGGCGTCACAACCGGTACACCAGAGGTTCGTCCACTCTGGTCCTCTCGTACTAGGAGCAGATCCTCTCAAATTTCCAGCGCCCACGGTAGATAGGGACCGAACTGTCTCACGACGTTCTAAACCCAGCTCGCGTACCTCTTTAAATGGCGAACAGCCATACCCTTGGGACCTGCTTCAGCCCCAGGATGAGATGAGCCGACATCGAGGTGCCAAACACCGCCGTCGATATGAACTCTTGGGCGGTATCAGCCTGTTATCCCCAGAGTACCTTTTATCCGTTGAGCGATGGCCCTTCCATACAGAACCACCGGATCACTAAGACCTACTTTCGTACCTGCTCGACTTGTTGGTCTCGCAGTTAAGCGCGCTTTTGCCTTTATACTCTACGCGTGATTTCCGACCACGCTGAGCGCACCTTCGTACTCCTCCGTTACTCTTTAGGAGGAGACCGCCCCAGTCAAACTACCCACCAGACATGGTCCTCGTCCCGGATAACGGGACAGAGTTAGAACCTCAATATTACCAGGGTGGTATTTCAAGGATGGCTCCATAGCAACTAGCGTCGCTACTTCAAAGCCTCCCACCTATCCTACACAAGTAAGATCAAAGTTCAATGTCAAGCTGCAGTAAAGGTTCACGGGGTCTTTCCGTCTAGCCGCGGGTACACCGCATCTTCACGGCGATTTCGATTTCACTGAGTCTCTGCTGGAGACAGCGCCCCCATCATTATGCCATTCGTGCAGGTCGGAACTTACCCGACAAGGAATTTCGCTACCTTAGGACCGTTATAGTTACGGCCGCCGTTTACTGGGGCTTCGATCAAGAGCTTCGCTTACGCTAACCCCATCAATTAACCTTCCAGCACCGGGCAGGCATCACACCCTATACGTCCACTTTCGTGTTTGCAGAGTGCTATGTTTTTAATAAACAGTTGCAGGGGCCTGGTTTCTGAGGCTGTCAACCGCTCAAGGAGTAAATCCTATCACCGTCAACAGCGTACCTTCTCCCGAAGTTACGGTACCATTTTGCCTAGTTCCTTCAGCAGAGTTCTCTCAAGCGCTTTGGTCTACTCGACCTGACCACCTGTGTCGGTTTCGGGTACGATTCCTGTGTAACTGAAGCTTAGAGACTTTTCCTGGAAGCAGGGTATCAGCCACTTCGCTAGTAAACTAGCTTGGTATCAGTTCTCAGCATAGAGTACCCCGGATTTGCCTAAGATACATGCCTACAACCTTTCACCTGGACAACCAACGCCAGGCTGACTTAACCTTCTCCGTCCTCTCATCGCATTACACAGAAGTATTGGAATATTAACCAATTTCCCATCGACTACGCCTCTCGGCCTCGCCTTAGGGGTCGACTCACCCAGCCCCGATTAACGTTGGACTGGAACCCTTGGTCTTTCAGCGTGCGAGTTTTTCACTCGCATTGTCGTTACTCACGTCAGCATTCGCACTTCTGATACCTCCAGCATACTTCTCAATACACCTTCATCGGCTTACAGAACGCTCCCCTACCACGCATAATAAATTATGCATCCGCAGCTTCGGCATATAGTTTTAGCCCCGTTACATCTTCCGCGCAGGCCGACTCGACTAGTGAGCTATTACGCTTTCTTTAAAGGGTGGCTGCTTCTAAGCCAACCTCCTAGCTGTCTATGCCTTCCCACATCGTTTCCCACTTAACTATAATTTTGGGGCCTTAGCTGGCGGTCTGGATTGTTTTCCTCTTGACTACGGACGTTAGCACCCGCAGTCTGTCTCCCGGATAGTACTCATTGGTATTCGGAGTTTGCATCGGTTTGGTAAGTCGGGATGACCCCCTAGCCGAAACAGTGCTCTACCCCCAATGGTATTCGTCCGAGGCGCTACCTAAATAGCTTTCGGGGAGAACCAGCTATCACCAAGTTTGATTAGCCTTTCACCCCTATCCACAAGTCATCCCCCGGCTTTTCAACGACGGTGGGTTCGGTCCTCCAGTTAGTGTTACCCAACCTTCAACCTGCTCATGGATAGATCACCTGGTTTCGGGTCTATACCCAGCAACTAAACGCCCTATTAAGACTCGATTTCTCTACGGCTCCCCTATACGGTTAACCTTGCTACTGAATATAAGTCGCTGACCCATTATACAAAAGGTACGCAGTCACCGAACAAGTCGGCTCCCACTGCTTGTATGCATGCGGTTTCAGGATCTATTTCACTCCCCTCACAGGGGTTCTTTTCGCCTTTCCCTCACGGTACTGGTTCACTATCGGTCAGTCAGGAGTATTTAGCCTTGGAGGATGGTCCCCCCATATTCAGACAAGGTTTCACGTGCCTCGCCCTACTCGTCATCATTATGTGTGCCCTTTCGTGTACAGGACTATCACCCACTATGGTTGCACTTCCCAGAGCATTCCACTAAAACACACATAACTTAATGGGCTGATCCGCGTTCGCTCGCCGCTACTGACGGAATCTCAATTGATTTCTTTTCCTAAGGGTACTGAGATGTTTCACTTCCCCTCGTTCGCCTCGTATGACTATGTATTCATCATACGATACCTACCTTATAGTAGGTGGGTTTCCCCATTCAGAAATCTCCGGATCAAAGGATATTTGCCGCCTCCCCGGAGCTTATCGCAGGCTATTACGTCTTTCATCGCCTCTGACTGCCAAGGCATCCACCACATGCACTTAATTACTTGACTATACAACCCCAAACAGTCGTAACCCCTACAAGGAGGGTTAGCAACATTACAGTTTGAAGTACTGTGTATTTAAACACTGTACAGCTTCAATCTATTTTCGTTTTCCAAAACGCTTGATTCAGTTAATTTCTTCGCTAGTACTCATCGTTCCTTTCGAAACAATGAGCTAAAACAATTAATTTCAACTCAAATTTGCCAATCTGTTAATGATTAACTACGCCTTCGTCAGGTCGTAGCAAACTGTGATAAATCACAGAACTTAATAAAATTGATCACCAAGATATGAAGAACAACTTTTACTAAATTCTATAATCTAACTTTGCAGTTAAATTCTTTGTTTCTGATTCCAGAAACCTAACTTTATATGGTGGAGACTAACGGAGTCGAACCGTTGACCTCCTGCGTGCAAGGCAAGCGCTCTACCAACTAAGCTAAGTCCCCAGATAATCTATTCGAGATACTCTATCTTTGCTTCTCATAAGTTCTAAAACATCGTTTTATCACCACACTTAAAAAGTGAATGGTGGGTCTGACGAGACTTGAACTTGTGACCCCACGCTTATCAAGCGTGTGCTCTAACCAACTGAGCTACAGACCCTGAGAAAACCTAAAGCAACGAATCGCTTTAAATCTTTTGCAAGACACAGTTGAAGAACAACTTGTTGTGGATTCTTACCGATCGTCAATCTTTCGTTAAGGAGGTGATCCAGCCGCAGGTTCCCCTACGGCTACCTTGTTACGACTTCACCCCAGTCGTTGGCCACACCGTGGTAAGCGGGCTCCTTACGGTTACCCTACCTACTTCTGGTGCAACAAACTCCCATGGTGTGACGGGCGGTGTGTACAAGGCCCGGGAACGTATTCACCGCGGCATTCTGATCCGCGATTACTAGCGATTCCGACTTCATGGAGTCGAGTTGCAGACTCCAATCCGGACTACGATCGGCTTTTTGAGATTAGCATCCTATCGCTAGGTAGCAACCCTTTGTACCGACCATTGTAGCACGTGTGTAGCCCTGGTCGTAAGGGCCATGATGACTTGACGTCGTCCCCGCCTTCCTCCAGTTTGTCACTGGCAGTATCCTTAAAGTTCCCGGCTTAACCCGCTGGCAAATAAGGAAAAGGGTTGCGCTCGTTGCGGGACTTAACCCAACATCTCACGACACGAGCTGACGACAGCCATGCAGCACCTGTATGTAAGTTCCCGAAGGCACCAATCCATCTCTGGAAAGTTCTTACTATGTCAAGACCAGGTAAGGTTCTTCGCGTTGCATCGAATTAAACCACATGCTCCACCGCTTGTGCGGGCCCCCGTCAATTCATTTGAGTTTTAGTCTTGCGACCGTACTCCCCAGGCGGTCTACTTATCGCGTTAGCTGCGCCACTAAAGCCTCAAAGGCCCCAACGGCTAGTAGACATCGTTTACGGCATGGACTACCAGGGTATCTAATCCTGTTTGCTCCCCATGCTTTCGTACCTCAGCGTCAGTATTAGGCCAGATGGCTGCCTTCGCCATCGGTATTCCTCCAGATCTCTACGCATTTCACCGCTACACCTGGAATTCTACCATCCTCTCCCATACTCTAGCTAACCAGTATCGAATGCAATTCCCAAGTTGAGCTCGGGGATTTCACATCCGACTTAATTAGCCGCCTACGTACGCTTTACGCCCAGTAAATCCGATTAACGCTTGCACCCTCTGTATTACCGCGGCTGCTGGCACAGAGTTAGCCGGTGCTTATTCTGCGAGTAACGTCCACTCACTATAGGTATTATCTATAGGAGCCTCCTCCTCGCTTAAAGTGCTTTACAACCATAAGGCCTTCTTCACACACGCGGCATGGCTGGATCAGGGTTCCCCCCATTGTCCAATATTCCCCACTGCTGCCTCCCGTAGGAGTCTGGGCCGTGTCTCAGTCCCAGTGTGGCGGATCATCCTCTCAGACCCGCTACAGATCGTCGCCTTGGTAGGCCTTTACCCCACCAACTAGCTAATCCGACTTAGGCTCATCTATTAGCGCAAGGTCACAAGTGATCCCCTGCTTTCCCCCGTAGGGCGTATGCGGTATTAGCGTCCCTTTCGAAACGTTGTCCCCCACTAATAGGCAGATTCCTAAGTATTACTCACCCGTCCGCCGCTAGGTCAGGTAGCAAGCTACCTTTCCCCGCTCGACTTGCATGTGTTAAGCCTGCCGCCAGCGTTCAATCTGAGCCATGATCAAACTCTTCAGTTAAAAATCATTAGTAGCTTATGGCTACAAATCTTGGCTCATCAAATAACTGACAAATATTTCTCAAATAAACTTCGAGTAATTTCTACCAATCAATCAATGATAATATTTGATCAATCAACCAGTAAAAATCCACACAAGTTGTTCTTCATAATCTCTTAATGATTTACTTACTGCTTCGTCAGCAGCAAGCTAGGTCGGCTATGTTACTCTCTTTATTTAGAAAGTCAACAAGTAATGTTATTTAATTTAAAGCCCCTATCTGCAATCCAAACACCTTAACTTAAAGCTAAGTGCTTGTTATTCAACAAGTTCTTATTAACATCACCGCCGATGGATGTGCATTATAGGCGAAAAAAAATCGTGCGCAACCCCTAAATTCAACTTTTAAAATCAAGCGTCTCTTTTTTAACCAAAAAGTATTAACATTTAAAAACATTGACCTTATTAGATTTGATACATCATTGTTAAATGCTGCTAGAATAAGCAGGTATTATCTCACCTATAATGCAAAAAACACTTTTAAATCAACTAGATCTAGAGATTCACATGCATCAATTCAATTACTTGTGGGCAACCATGCTTAGTTTAGCTTTTACATCTTCAGTATTTGCTCAAGATGCAACCTCTATTCTGAATAACGTTGAAAATCAAGACACCAACGCTCTTGAAAAAGAAAATAGCAACAGTACGTCTGAAGAAGAAAATATTAAAAGCTCTCGCTTTCAAGCGTTAAAAGAGCTCAAAAACATTCATCTTAGTGATTTAAAAGTAAATGCGAATGCAGCCCAAGCAGATGAGGTTAAAGATCCATTGCAAGGACTCAATCGTGAAATCTATAAATTCAACGACAGCTTAGACCGGAATATTGCCCGACCTTTAGCCGTTCAATACAATGCCAAGGTTCCAGTAGAAACACGAACCTCTTATCGCCTCTTTCGAAAAAACATGCTTGAGCCATGGAATGCAGTCAACCAATTGGTGCAAGGTAGACCCATTCGTGCAGCCAAATCTCTTGGCCGCTTCACCATCAATACATTAACCTCTTTAGGCTTAGCCGATCCTGCACGTAGACTGGGATTGAATACCGAAGAAGAAACCATGGGTAATACTTTAGGATATTACGGTGTTCCAAGTGGACCTTATCTAATGTTACCTATACTCGGACCAAGTACACTAAGAAACTCACTTGACTACGTTACAAATGCCTATGCAACTCCAACCAATCATATTCTCTCAAATAATGATCAATATGGCATAGAATGGTCCAATGCTGCCTTAGGTGGTATTGATTCACGCTCACAATTCTTAGACATAGATGGTTCACTCCGAGGTGACCGCTATGCAGCATTACGTGATATATACCTACAACGCAAGAACTTTGAAATTGCAGAAAAGAAAGGTAATAATGCTGAAGCAATTGGCTTCATCGATGATGATCTAGGTGATGACATTGATGAAGATCAAATAAATTAACGTATTGCTCATCTTTTCAATCTATTGTTAAAAGCATGATATAAGTTTTATCATGCTTAATTCGTCAAAATTCATGTTTTATGGCTATTTTACTTAATACATGAATCAAGACAACTTTTCCGCCCGAACAGGATGCACTATCTTTTCTATGTATTTCATTCAGCCCACACGAAGCATTGCAAATTTGGATCAAATTATTGATGCACTTCCAAATTTACACATGATTCGCATAGACGATATTCATCTATATGATCCCACGATCATTGCCATCGCTGATGTTCAGGACTATCTAGAATATCAGTGGTGCCTACCCACTGTGGTGATGGCACAAGAAGATGAAGGGAGTGCATTGTCACAAGCTTGGGAGCTTGGCGCATTAGCTGGCTGGATTTGGAGCAGTTTACCCAGTGATCTTGAACACTCATTACTGAAAATTGATGCCCAATATAAACGCAATCAAGACAGTCGTGACTTGCCCTCAGCCGCAGATCTACAAAAAAAACTTCTTCCCAATCCAATCGATCTGCAAAATTACAAAGTTGAAACCCTCTTTCAACCTTCGGCTTATTTGTCTGGTGATTGGTATGATTATTGGAAAATTAGCGATAAAGAGATTATGTTTTACCTCGCTGATGTTTCTGGCCATGGCGTAACCAGCTCATTACTTACCTCATGGATGGCAGCCTTCCATGGTCGCTCAAAAACTCCACGCGAATTGATTAAAAAACTTAATGGTATGCTCGTTCAAGAAAACATAGAAAAACATATCACCATGATTGCAGGAACCTTAAATCTAGAAACACATGCATTGAAGTGGTCAAGTGCAGGGCATTATCCTCCTGCTATTATATTTGAACCAAATCAAGCACCTAAAATATTAAACACCAGCAGTTTTCCACTTGGTCTTACCGAAGACTTAGAAGTTGAAGAGTTCGAATGCTTTCTAACACGTCATGCTCGGTTTATTATTTGTTCAGATGGTGCACTCGAACCATTTGATGGTGGTCTGAGTGAGCAATTCGCCCAATTGGTCCATCATTTGCAAAATCAATCATTTCAAGCACCGAGTCATGTTGCTGATGACATCGCGATACTCAGCCTTAGAAGAATGAATTAGCTTTATAATCAATAGAATACAAAAAAATATAGCACTCTAAGTTACGTTCCTACTTGAGTATCGACTTGCGCTATGTGATAATTTTCCCACCCTTCTCTGCAAATGGCATTTATATGTCAACAGGTCATGTTGAATATGCAAGCTTGGATGGCACCCACATCTTTAAACTTATTGGTGAAGTGCGCGCTCAGTCTTGTATTAGTCTAGACAAACTTTTGGAAAGGATTGAACAACAAAAAAACGTCATTGGCGCAATTGTTGATTTAACCCAAACCACATTTATCGATAGCACGGTATTAGGTGTTTTAGCAAAATTAGGTCTTAAGCTTAAGCAAATCCACCACATCCAAGCCGTCATGTTATCTACAAATCCAGATATCACAACCTTAGCCAATAGTATGGGCTTAGGGCAGGTTTTTGTGATCCTTAACTATTGTGGGGATCCAACGGTCTGCACGCGTGCATTAATCGATGACAATGTTAGCCATAATGCCATGTTGTCTACGGTTTTAGATGCGCATAAAACCTTGATGAAACTCAATCAAAATAATCAGAATATGTTTGAGCCATTGGTGAAAAAACTCGAAAAACATAAAGATACAATGGAATCTGTATCTGATCAGCAAAACGCTTAAATCAAAAGGAATTGATCATGACCTTGCTTTCTGTCGCACAAATGAATTCTCAAAATGATATTGAAGCCAATTTCAATATCATTGAGTCTTTACTCCAACAAAGCCAGTCACAAGGTTCATCTTTAGTGGTTTTTCCTGAAAATTTCGTCTGTTTTGCTGCAGGTAAGCAGCGCGAAACAGCGGAACGATTTGAAGAGATTCAACAACGCCTAGAAGCTTTAGCACATCAATACCAAATTTGGATAATTGCAGGTACCTTACCGTGTCCTTTTCGTCCAGATGGTCGCATTGTCAGCGATGGACGTGTTCGCACCGTAAGCCTTTGCATTAGTCCAGAAGGTACTGAGGCACGTTATGACAAAATCCATCTATTCGACGTACAGGTCGGTGATGGTGTCGGTGGCTATCAAGAATCTAAGTTTTTTGAACCTGGCTCTGAACTGGTTGTTGCTGCAACTCCGTTTGGCAACATCGGCATGATGGTTTGCTACGATTTACGCTTTCCTGAAATGGCATTACGTCTCAGACATTTAGGTGCCAACATCCTCACCGCACCTGCCGCATTTACCTATACAACTGGGCAAATGCATTGGCAGTTATTGATTCAAGCCAGAGCAATGGATAGCCAATGTCAGGTATTGGGGGCAGCACAACAAGGGTGGCACGGCGAAAAGCGTCAGACTTGGGGACATGCTGCAGCAGCAGATAGTCGCGGTAAACTCCTTGATATCGTCTCGACTGAAGGTACACAACTGATTACCGTTCCGTTTGACCTTGCACAGCAACAAGCCACTCGTCTAGCAATGCCTTTACTTGAGCACCGAAAACTACTTTCGTTTAGTCACTAAAAATTGATTAAAACCAATCTCATCATATAAAGAAATGCCCCAATTCAATTGGGGCATTTCTGTTTTTCAGTGGCCTTGTTTACTCTTCAATCGCATTGGTCACCCTAAGCACTTCTTCCACCGTGGTCTTCCCTTTCAGCACTTTACGCAGACCATCATCACGAATCGAACTGGATTGTTTACGTGCATAACGTTCAAGCTCATATTCAGCAGTGTTGCCATGAATGAATCGACGCATTTGATCATCAATGGGTACAATTTCATAAATCGCGGTACGGCCACTAAAACCCGTATGTGAACACTGCTCACAGCCTTGTGGCTGTGGCAATTTCAATACTGGTTCAGCACTGAGCTGTTTAAACAGTTCGGCTTGAAAAGGGTCCGCTTCGTGCCAAGTATGACAATGTACACAAAGGGTACGCACCAAACGTTGTGCGACCACACCAATTAACGAACTTGAAAGTAAAAATGGTTCAATGCCCATATCTTGCAGACGAGTCACTGCACCAATCGCAGTATTGGTATGCAGCGTCGATAAAACCAAGTGACCTGTTAATGATGCTTGAACGGCAATTTCTGCAGTTTCAAGATCACGGATCTCCCCGACCATCACCACATCAGGATCTTGGCGCAACATGGCTTTTAAGGCGCGCGCAAAAGTCATATCCACTTTGGTATTGACCTGCGTTTGCCCAATCCCCTCAAGTTGATACTCAATCGGATCTTCTGCGGTCAGAATATTTTTAGAGCCATCATTTAAATCAGACAAAGCCGCATAAAGCGTGGTGGTTTTACCCGAACCTGTTGGCCCTGTAACCAAAATAATTCCGTGCGGTCGATGTACCAGTTGGTTCATGCGCTCATAGTCTTCGGCCATCAAGCCCAAATGGGTCATGTTCAAACGGCCAGCTTGCTTGTCTAGCAAACGCATCACCACGCGCTCACCGTGTGAGGATGGCAAAGTCGAAACACGGACATCCACTTCACGTCCGGCTAAACGCAGTGAAATACGACCATCTTGTGGTACGCGTTTTTCAGCAATATCCAGTTTTGCCATGACTTTAATACGCGATACCAGCAATGGTGCCAATTCACGACGCGGCTGTACGATTTCACGCAACTGACCATCAACACGCAAACGCACAGACAGTTTTTTTTCAAAGGATTCAATATGAATATCGGAGGCATTGACACGAATAGCTTCTGAAAGCAAAGCATTGATTAATCGCACAATTGGCGCATCATCTTCCTGATCCATTAGATCTTCAGTTTCAGGTACTTGGTCTGCCAAGCTCAATAAATCGGGGTGATCTTCAAGGCCTGCAGCGACTTGTTGGGATTCCCCAGTTTCACCAGCATAACTTGAACTCAGTAGTTGATCAAAATCAGATTCACTACTTAACTGATACTGGACTGGTCTACCAACATAACGTCGTGCTTCTTGCAAGGCGATTTGTGCAGTATCTTCACGGCGAACAATATATACTTGATCACTGTCATAGCGCAGTAAAATGCCATGTTTTTTTGCAAAACTATAAGGGATTTGTAATTGTTTGAGCGTTTGCATTATAACTGTGAATAGCGATTAAAAGTCTCTTGAGTGTACGCGAAGCAAATGACAGCGTGAAGTCAGTTTTGAAAAAGAATACGAGCAGAGGAAAAGCTACTCTTGTCAAACAAACCAGAATACCTAGAACATGATCTACCGAACCTAAAATGGTGGGGTGAGGAAAGTTTTGAAATTAATCAAGCGAAAACGTGGCAGTTTGGCTCGTTATTATTTCGTTTAACGCGCGGAATGCAAGAATGGCGTTTGGATTACTATCGGCCACAGACTCAGTTTGACTATCAACAACAATGGCATCGTATTCATGATATCGGAATGGCATTTCCACAACCGATTCATGTAGAACGCTATATGTTCAAAGAGACTCATCGCGACTTCCGTATCATGCCACGACTTGCTGACCGCTCTGTGGTCATTAAACCAACCAACCCAATTTATATTCCTGCGGGACAACGCGGCACTTTGTATATCAGTACCCCATTATGGATTGCTGGCTTTGTACAGGGACAAAAAGATCCGCTTTTCGATTTACCGGTTATTTTACCGAAAGACACCTGGTTTGGTCCCAATAAACAAAATGGTGAAATGTGCTATGCAACTGCGGTGGATGGCCGCACCGACTTACAGCAACTAACACCCCGGGCCTTTCGTGCTGTCACACCAATTGAGTTTCACAACATTAGTAATCAACAGCTTCGTTTCGATCGAATGAATGTTCCAGTCACGGCACTGCCGCTCTTTTATAGTGAAAGTACTGGCCGACTTTGGACCTCACAAATCAAAGTCATTCATGAGGCTTCTGATAAACCACCGCGTGTTCGAATTGAAAATCGCACCCCACCAATGGCTGGCGAAGTGATTTATGTTCATCCTGCACGTTCGCCAGGTGGTGCATTGTTCAATATGTTTGATTCATTCTTCTAGGAAAAGGCTATGGCACAAACCGATCTAACCCAGGATGTCCTGAATGGTCTTGGAAGAATTTTCAGCAGTGTTAACACCAGTCGTTTAAGTGAGCTGGCACTGGCATTGGCCTTATGCTTTTTTGGCTTTATCCTCGCGCGTTTAATTTCAAATACATTTATCCATACCATTGGTGTGCGCTTCAATGCGCATCAACAATTGGTCTGGAGACGCGGGATTTTCTATTTTATCTTCATGCTGTTTGTCGTGGCGGGTTTAAAAGAAGCAGGCTTTAAGCTGAGTGTGTTCCTTGGTGCAGCAGGTATTTTGACTGTTGCCTTAGGTTTTGCCTCGCAAACTTCTGCCACCAACTTAATTAGTGGTCTGTTTTTAATCGGTGAGGGCTCTTTTGAAATTGGAGATACCATTCAAATTACCCTGATCCGTGGCCACACCATTGAAGGTGAAGTAATCTCGATTGACTTACTGTCCGTGAAACTGCTGACTTGGGACAATGTCTATGTGCGTTTACCCAATGAACAACTGATTCGCGCCCCCGTTCATAACTTATCGAAATTCCCAATCCGACGTATTCCGATCACTATTGCAATTAATTTTCACGAAGACATTATCAAAGTACGCGAAGTCTTACTCGAAGTTGCTGATCACTACCCTTTAGTTTTGGCAGACCCTAAGCCATTGGTCAGCGTTACCGCCTTTGGTGAATCTTCCATTGAATTACTGTTTGCACTCTGGTGTCGTCAAGAAAACTTCATTCAAGCAAAAGATGAAATGCATGAATTGATTCGCAATGGTTTTGTTAAAAATCAAATTGAGATCCCAGTACCTAAAATTGGTTTTGTAGATCGCCCACTCACCCCAAACAGTGCACTGGCTGAGGATGAGTTAGACCGCTATGCCAATCAGCAAGCCATCAAGCGCGAGCCCAAGCTATAAAGAGTTGATCTGCTTTAAAACCTAAGCCGCAATTTAAAAGAATGACGGTAATCCACAACTCCATAAACCGTAAAACGAACAAACGCTTAAACTAAATCCCATACGCTAGACTGAGCTATGGGATTTTTTATGCAATATGATCTAGGGTTTAAATATCCCGTTATTGCTGATTATTATGGGCATTCGACGCTGCTTCTGGCATCGGTGCAATATAAGCGATTAATAACATTATTAGTCCTGCGCCCAAGAAAGAGCACACCCTCAGCAAGGTTCCTATATGCGATAAATCGAGTAAAACCAATTTTAAAGTTACAATCACCAACAAGCTTGCACCTAAAACCCATAGGGCACGTATTTTCTTCTTGGTGGCAAGGGTCATACTGACAAAGGCCAAACTCACCCAAAGTAAAGTCAAACTCAACTGCACCCCAGCATCTTGCCAAAGCGCCAATTGGTTATATGGCGTATCAAGATAAAAATGTAAGCCACGCAATAAAATATAACTGCTTAGCCACAACACACTTAGCACCGCTAAAATTGCCAGAATCCCACGATCAATCTGAGTCTTGAGCTGTAAAGACAGCATCCACAAAAATGCAGCCAAGCCCAATAACGAAACAATATCGACAGGATTGAGCAGCGGTAACCAGTAGCCTTGAAAAATATTTTTGGCAAATAACTGTGAGGCAATCATCCATGCCATCATTAACAATAAGCTGCTTTTGGACATCCAAATCAACAAGACACCTTCGCGCTGACGATGCTTAAAACACCATGCACAATAAAGGAGTGGCAGTAAAATACCACTGACTTCTGGCATTGCTGGCCACAAACCAATACTGGCTAAACTTAAACTAATCAACGCCCCAAAACTTAAGGGCTCTCGCACTGTCTGAAAGTCCAACCTCGGCCGAATAAACATCAAAAATGACAATAAAGCTGCAATACTAAATCCCCAGTGATCGAGATTTGATGACCACTGCACAGCCCCATCCACATACTGATGACCGATAATTGCAATCGCGAAAATGTTAATCGGGGTCAGTGCCAAGTATTTCGGCATAAACCAAGTCCATGTCGCACCGCACTTGCTTAGCACTTCATTTAAAAATGCCAAGACCAGCAGTGCTGCCAATAAGATCGGTACGCGAGCCTGTGCATCTGGGAATTGATCGGTCAATAACACTAAAAACAGCATGCTTGAGAAAAACATCAGCACCGATTGAAAGATCAATATGCCCGTGCTGTATTGTTCCCTGAATACGGCACGGCTATTGCCCAAAACCACCACAGCAGCAAAACAAAAACTAAGGCTCCATAAAATTAACTGCGGCAAACTATCGAGTTGCAGCACATAATAAACACTGGACAGCCCTGCAACGCTCAGTAATGCCATAGCCAAAGCATGGCTAACCACAGAACGTCTTGATAAAGCATAGATAAAGACCAATACCGCTTCCATCGCCCAGCCCATCACACTCCATTGCTCTGGCAATAAAATCGGTGGAATCAAGCTCAAGAAAATTAAGGTTAAACTCAGATAACTATTGGCAATGATCGCTATCGACTGCAAACGTTTTGCCCATTGATAAAGTATGGCGAACAATCCAGCAAAGCCCAAACTCAATGTGGCTTGCCAAATAGCTTGCTGAAAATACAACAGATAAATCAGAATATAAGCCAGCAATGGTGCACCAAAAATCATGGCAACATCGAGAACGGGCTTGAGCTTAAATTGCGCTAAGTCTTGTTTGGCCAACAGTTGACTATAGCGAAAGCCTTGCCAAATAAAGATCAGACTATGCGCTAAAATCAATATCAGCATGGGCAATTTTTCAAAATCTGCCCGATACAATGCATAACTTGTGGCAATCAATAACGTGCAGATAAAGGCCAGATGATGCAATATTTTCCACGGACGTAAACTACTAATCACGGCGATTGCCAGATTAATACACCAGTAGTAGCTGATTAACTCGAGACTACTAAGCTCACGCACAGGCAACGTAAATGGCGCAATATAAGCCATCAACATGGTCATCAAAGCCAGCTCGATTGCATTCTGCTTTAAACTCAGCCATATCGACAGCAGCATAATGCCGCTAAATAACACTGCTGCCAAAGTAAATGAGGCAATGACTTGATTGTAATAGGCAAAAAATAGCGTTAAAAACAATCCAGCTTGCCCCAGTCCCTCAAGTCCCAATCCAAAGCCACGATTGCCAGGTAATAGCCGATAACCCAATCCATAAACTGCTAGGCTGATGCCTGCGATAATGCTCAGCTGTAAAGCCAGTTCCAACTGCCAATGCTCTGTGGCAAAACGCAGCAATAAAATAATCCCGATCAATAAAATACTGATCGCGGCCTTGAGTACTGGGTTTCCGTGAAAGATCCATTGCCGTAATTGTTGCGCAAGATCTAGCGATGCTGTAGGCGCTTCGAACTGCGTGTTTGGCGCAACACCCTGTAACCCCGCGTGAGGGTGTACGGCCTGTTGATGATTGTTTGTTTGATTCGGTAATAGATTTGAATCAATGGCATCAGCAGTATGAATGGTAGAAGCAATACTTGGTTTAATCTCTGCTTTCGGTATTTGAATCGATTGTTCAAAATGGCTGAGACTTCGATTTAGATTATTCAACTGTTGTTCTAAACGTCGCAGCCAACGCAGGAAAAAGAAAATCCAAACACTCATTCCAAATGCAGTTAACCAATGCCAACTCATGATCCCACCGACTATAGCCAGCAATGACGCTAGATAGAGTGGGACCTTAGAGTTGGCTTGGACGGGTTGTTGCAACTGAACAGCAATGTCTTGTGTGGGCTTTTGAATTAAATCAACATATTGCATCACACTGATCACCAAGGCCAAAACACATACATAGCTGATGAGATGTACATTCAAAAACCACGCAGCAATTGTGACGATGGTGAGTAACATCAACCAAATGATTCGAATCTCATTTTGTGCTTTGGCCATCTTGTCTTTATGCTCTGCTTGTCATCAACAAAGCATATATTAACTGAGATAAATCATTTGCATCATTATTCTTCAGATATGTAATAGGCAATTGATCATGATTCTGCGCACAGCTTAAAAATCACGTACAATATGCCAGTCAACTGGATTAGGAATGTTTCGATGCCACCCTTTGTTTTGGTCGATGGGTCATATTTTTTATTTCGTGCTTATCATGCACTCCCCCCTTTAACCACTTCAACTGGCTTACACACCAATGCCATTCGTGGTGCCATTGCTGCAATCCAAAAACTCATGCGTCGGATTCAACCAACGCATATGGCTGTGATTTTTGACACGCCAGAACCCACCTTTCGCCATAAGCTTTCACCGATCTATAAAGGTGACCGCCCAAGCATGCCTGAAGACTTGGCAGAACAAATTCCCTATTTGCATCAACTGATTCGTGCACTTGGTATTCCATTACATACCTTGCCAGGTGCGGAAGCCGATGATGTGATTGGTACATTGGCGAAACGTGCTGAAAAAGCGGGTTATCAAGTCCTGATTTCGACTGGCGACAAAGACATGGCGCAGCTGGTCACCGACAAAGTCACCTTAGAGGACAGCTTCAAAGATCGCCCAATGAATATCGATGGCGTCTTTGAAAAGTTCGGGGTCTGGCCACATCAAATTATTGATTATTTAACCCTGATGGGCGATGCATCCGATGGCATCAAAGGCGTGCCAGGGGTTGGTGCTAAAACAGCCGCAAAACTCTTAAATGAATATGATTCCTTGCAAGGGATCTTGGCCAATGTCGACAGCATCAAAGGTAAAGTCGGTCAAAGCTTAAAAGATAATCAAGAAAATATAAAACTGGATCATCAATTGGCCAGTATTGTATGTGATCTCGATTTAACTTTTGGCTACGATGATCTTAAAATTGACAATCCAAATGTTGAACAGCTGCGCAGTCTCTATACCGAACTCGAGTTCCGTAACCAACTGCAATCCTTAGATCATCCAAACAATCCCAATAATGCCAGTTATAAACAAACACCAAGTGCGCCAAAAACTGCAGCAGTCGCACAAGCGGCAGCAACAGCAGATAGCACAGAACAAGCAACACAAAGCAGTGTCGATGATCAATTGGGACAAGCCACCTACCACACGGTACTTAGCCAAGCAGATTGGGACAACTTATTTGCACGCTTAAATAGTGCTACACGTTTTGCAATTGACACTGAAACCACCAATCTTGATTATCGTGTCGCGGAAATGGTCGGATTCTCGGTGGCTTTTGATGCAGCCGATGCCTATTACGTGCCATTGGCACACGACTACGAAGGTGCACCACAGCAACTTGATCGCGATACAGTGCTGGCGCAGATCAAACCCATTCTAGAAAATCCGGCAGTTGAAAAAATTGGACATCATCTCAAATATGATGCGCATATCTTGCACAACCATGGCATCCAGTTACAAGGCTGGTATTTCGATACCATGCTCGCCTCTTATGTATTCAATGCGGCAGCAACACGTCATGGCATGGATGATGTGGCTCGGGTTTATCTCAGCCATCTGACCACGTCTTTCGAACAAATTGCAGGTAAAGGCGTCAAGCAGAAAAGCTTTAATCAAATTGAGCTTGAGGTGGCCGCACATTATGCAGCAGAAGATGCACATGTGACCTATCGTCTTTATCAAGTCCTTGATGCAAAACTAGCAACGATTCCAGAGCTTAAACACATTTTGCACAACATCGAAATGCCAGTTGCCAATGTACTCACACAAATGGAAGAAAATGGGATTCAACTTGATCTTAGCTTCTTAGATCAACTGGGCCTCGATTTCTCTAAAACGATTTCAGGTTTAGAAGATCAAATCGAAGTTTTGGCCGGTGAACGTTTTAATGTTAGTTCCCCTAAACAAGTTGGAGAAGTTCTTTTTGAACGTCTTGGACTCAAAGGTGGCAAAAAAACGGCAACTGGACAATACAGCACCAGTGAAAGTGTTTTAGAAAAAATTGATCATCCAATTGTGTTTTCAATCTTGGAATATCGCGGATTATCTAAACTCAAAAGCACCTATACCGATGGCCTGCAAAAACAAGCCAATCCAGAAACACATCGCGTGCATACCAGTTACCACCAAGCGTTGACAGCAACGGGTCGTTTATCCTCCACCGATCCAAACCTGCAGAATATTCCTGTGCGTGAAGAAATTGGCAGACAAATTCGTAAAGCCTTTGTCGCACCAGCCGGTCGCCTCTTGCTTGCAGCGGATTACTCGCAAATTGAATTGCGTTTGATGGCGCATTTCTCTCAAGATGAAGCCCTCGTCCACGCCTTTCAAAATGGCCAAGATGTGCATCGCCGCACTGCAGCAGAAGTCTTGAGTATTCCACTCGAAGACGTCACTCAAGATCAGCGCCGTCAAGCCAAAGCGGTTAACTTCGGCCTGCTCTATGGTATGTCTGAATTTGGTTTAACCCGCCAGCTCGGCTTTAGCCGTGCAGAATCACAAAATTATATTAAGCAATATTTTCATCGTTATCCGGGCATCTATGAATATATGCAGCGCACACGTCAAGTTGCGTTAGAACAAAGTTTTGTTCAGACCATTTTAGGTCGTCGCCTATATACGCCAGATATTGATGCACGAAATATGATGGTGCGTAAAGGTGCTGAACGTGCTGCGATTAATGCACCGCTGCAAGGTAGTGCGGCTGAGATTATCAAATTAGCGATGATCGAGGTGAATAAAATCCTGCCGCAAGACCAAGCCAAATTGTTATTACAAGTACATGATGAATTGGTGTTTGAAGTCGATGCTGCGATTGCCGATCAGCTTGCTATACAAATTCAACAGGTCATGCAAGATGTGGTGAAAATTTCCGTCCCACTGTTGGTTGAAGTGGGCAAAGGCCATAACTGGGATGAAGCTCACTAATCCGATCTGATCTGCTCTCATGCAAAATCAAAAAAGCCTTTCAGTTTAAAACTGAAAGGCTTTTTTGATGCACCTGCGATTTAACCGATTACAGCATTTAAGCTTATAGACCGGTTAATAGGGTAATCGCAACAGCATCCATAATTCTTTGAATCACAAATAAGGTCAAAATTGCCAAGATTGGAGAAAGATCAATCATGCCCATATTCGGAAGTAAGCGGCGAAATGGTGCCAATAACGGCTCAGCTAATTCTTGAATCACTTCAATATAAGGCGAACGTGACTGAGTAAACATCACCACCCAACTCAAAATAATCGTCGCGAAAATTAAATAACGACAAAATGTGATTAAATCCTGAATCATCGTGACAAAAGTCAAAATAAGTAAATGTACGGCACTATTTGGCATCATGTGAGAGAGATACATCACGCCAAAAATTTTCATCAAATACAAAACAACCACTAAGGTCAAAGCCGCTAAATTCACGCGTCCTTTGGCTAAAGTTGGTAAAATTCGGCTAAATACATCTACGATGCGTGTTGCTTTTACTGTTGCCATCACCACTGGGTTATATGCACCAACCTCAGCCAATTGCATTAAAAAGCGGAAGAAGACCAGCAAAATTGCCACGTTCATGATGATGCCGAAAATTAGCGAAGAATTCGCACCCATACTTAACGTCCCTAAATCAAATCAATTATTTAACACTTTCACTCAATTCTTGTGCCAATTCTTGGCTACGTTTTTGCGCAGCAGCCAAAGCAGTTTGAATATTTTGTGAAATTTGAGCACGATCAAAAACTTCTAAAGCTGCTTGTGTTGTGCCATTTGGCGATGTCACATTTTTACGTAATTCTGCTGGCGAGTTTGAACTGGTAATCGCCATTTGCGCTGCACCCAATGCCGTTTGCAAGGTTAATGCTGTCGCTACTTTTTCATCTAAGCCCATGTTTTTACCAGCACGAATCATACTTTCCATCATATAAAAGAAGTATGCAGGCCCAGAGCCTGAAACAGCAGTGACAGCATCAATTTGTGCTTCACTATTCACCCAAATCGTTAATCCTGTTGCAGCCAAGATTTGACTGGCCAAATCACGATCGGCCTGACTCACTTCCGCTGGTGCATATAGACCATGCGCTCCAGTCTGTACCAATGCTGGGGTATTCGGCATAACACGAACCACACGTTCAGCACCAGTTAAATGGCGAATGCTTTCAACTTCAGCACCAGCCACAATAGAAATAATCAGTTTGTTTTCAAAGCGACCATGTAAGGGTTTCAATACATTCGACAGTGCCTGTGGCTTAACTGCCAAAATCACAACATCAGCATGCTGAATTGCGACAGCATTATCATCAGTGACATTCAGTTCTTTTTCTAATAATAATTCACGGATTTGCTCAATCGGATCAGACACCGTAATACGTGTGACTGGTTGTCCACGACTAATTAGGCCACCAATCAAGGCCTGCGCCATGTTGCCACCACCAATAAAACTGATATTACAATTTAGAACCGCACTCATACATCACACTCAACATTAACTTTTTTATCACTGAGAAATTATTTTTGGCAACCAACCATCAACCACACAATATTCCGATTGCGCTAACCAAAATCCTTCTGGGGTAAAAACACCAAGCATAACATTATCTATACTTAATATTTGAATTGTATGACGCAGCCAAGGAAAAATATGTGCCTGTTGAATGGCTTTTTTCAACGGCCAACTTCCAACTCTGCCATAAAGATGGATTTTTTCACCACCCACCCGATGCTGTAAATCTAAATTCTGTTCGAGTAATTCGATCGCTAAACCCATCGCACCCGTAGAGATTTGAAATAGTCCCGATGCCAACATAAACTGTTGATCTGGCACAAAGTTAACGGTACAACACGGTACGAGTACATCTTGCTGATGCGCAAGATACAATGCTTTCTCTAGACGATATAGGCGCTGTTGGTAACGAACATAGTAATAACCATCGCAATGCAATGCCGCTTGCGCATCAGATTTTGCTGCAATGACTTCATCTTGCAAGCGATTCACCATATGTAAAGCAGGCCGATATTGCCCATCACCTTTCATCCAAAAAGATAAAAGCTGGCGTTGTCGCGCTGCAGATAAACACTGTAGATCAATCAAATTTAATTGTGTTGCCGTGCCACAAGCCTGCCAATCTTGCTGTAATACTTCTTGCAAAATTTGATCGGCATCTTGCATTAATTCACTGCTACGTGAAATCGCTTGTTGCATTTTGGCAAAGCGTTGCTGAATAACTGGCCAAAGTTGGAGGCGACACCAAGCACGATCATAATGCGTGTCTATATTGCTCGGATCATTAATATAAGCAATGTTTAACTGTGTAGACCATTGGCCAATCTGCTCACGAGAAAGATCCAATAAAGGCCGCCAAATCTGGTAATGCTGACGTGTATCAATAGACTTCATTGCCGATAAGCCAGTTACACCCGCCCCAGAGAACAAACGCAACAACACTGTTTCCGCTTGATCTTGCTGATGATGTGCTAAGACCAATACATCATCCGCTTGCAAATATTCGGCATAAGCTAGATAACGTGCTTCCCGTGCTTGATTCTCTAAATTGCCTTCAGATACTTGTACTGCTGCAATAACACAGGGAATATTCAACTGCTCACACTGCTGCTGCACCAACTTCCCCCAAGCGCCACTCGCAGCTTGCAATTGATGGTCAACATAAATAACTCGAAGATTTTTCGGGCAAATTTCAGACATTAGAAACAACAACAGCATGGAATCCATGCCGCCGCTACATCCAACTAGAAACTGAGTCGTTTCTGGAAATTGAACAAATTGATTTAAGACACGAGTCCTAAATTGTTGCTGCCAAACTTCATTAAACGTTGATAACGTGCTTCGCATCGTTCATTTGCATCCATTGGCTCAAGTTGTTGCAAGGCTTCTTTTAGAATTGCTTTCAACTCATCCATGACTTTGGCTTGGTTTAAATGTGCACCTTCACCTTCATCAACGACATATTCAACAATACCCAATTCTTTTAACTTATCAGCAGTTAGGGCAAGCGCTTCACTCGCCTGCTCCGCTTTTTCTGAAGTTTTCCACAAGATTGATGCACAGCCTTCTGGTGAAATCACAGAATAAATACTATGTGACAACATCACCACACGGTCAGCCACACCAAGACCAATCGCACCACCAGAACCACCTTCACCTAAAATAGTCGCAACCACAGGTACTTTCAGGCTAGATAGTTTTGCCAAATTGGTCGCAATGGCTTCTGCTTGGCCACGTTCTTCTGCACCCACACCAGGATATGCGCCCATCGTGTCGATAAATGTAAAAACGGGTAGATTAAAACGTTCAGCCATATCGAATAATCGTTGTGATTTACGATAGCCTTCAGGATTACACATCCCGAAATTGTGCTGTAATTTTTCACGCGTACTGCGACCACGATGTTGACCAATCACCATAACGGCTTGTCCCTCAAAACGGGCTAAACCACCAATCATTGCGCCATCATCCCCAAAGAGGCGGTCGCCATGTAAAGCATCAAATTCAGTGAAAATTTCACTTACATAATCCAAAAATTGCGGACGTTCTGGATGGCGTGCAATTTGAACCGTTTTCCATGCTTTAGACTGAGCTGCTTTATTTTTCATAGGTCGATCATTATCCCTAGATTAACGCTTACGACAGTTAACTGATAAATTGTTCCGACTGAATATTCAAGTCAATATCCCAATGCTTAAACTGCATCTGCTCATCGAGCAAATCAGCCACAAGCAATGGCCATTGTTTGGCATCGCCAGAAACGTTCAGTTGCCATTGTTGCGCATCTAAGACCTTTAATTCAATGGCAGGAAGCATCTCATCACTGCGACTATGATTCAATAAAACAGCAAGGCGTAACAGCAAACATAAACTCAGCAGCTTTTGTCCACCGAATTTCTGCACCTCTAACTTGTCATCTCCACGTAATTTACGACGATGATGACCGACCAAATGTGACAAATGATTCTGATCAATCTGCGAAAAACCAGGAATATCGGAATGCTGTAATAAATAAGCACCATGACGATGATAACCACCATGACTGATCGCCAACCCGACTTCATGCAAATACCCCGCACGACGCAACAAATCACGATCATCATTATTTAAGTCTAATTTATCGACAACATGATCAAAAAGTTGCTGAGCAGTATCAACCACACGACATGCTTGTTTTAAATCCGCTCCATAACGTCCCATCAAGGCTTGCACACTGCGATCTCGGACATCTTCATGTTGAAAACGCCCCAAGAGGTCATACATCACCCCTTCTCTCAGTGCACCATCCGAATAACTCAGCTTATCGATTGCAAGTACATCAAACACCGCATAGAGAATGGCCAGACCTGCGGGTAAAACAGTACGTCGATCTTCTTTGAGTCCGTCAAAACTCATATCAGAAACATGCTTAAATTTTAAAAGCTTATCTTTAAGTTTCTCGAGGCCTTCACGGGTGAGATTTTCTTGTTCATCACTCCACCCCATATTAATCGTGATCAAACGGCAGGCTTTTATGGTTCCACTTGAACCGACAACTGTATCCCAACCCTCTGACTTATAAGTATTGGCAATACCTGACAAAGCTTTGCGCGCAGCAACCACAGCCTGTTCAAAGGCCTTCACACTGATATCACCATTTGGAAAAAAGGTTTTGGTGTAAGCAACACATCCCATTTGTAAAGATTCGGTATGAATTGGATCAAATGCTTCACCAATAATCAATTCAGTCGATCCACCACCAATATCAATCACCAAACGCCGACCACTATTGGCCAAAGTGTGTGATACCCCCAAATAAATCAGACGGGCTTCTTCTCGTCCTGCAATAATTTCAATCGGCTTAGGTAAAATTTCAGCCGCTTTTTGAATAAACTCTTGACCATTTTTAGCCTGACGTAAGGCATTGGTCGCGACAATCCGCAAACGATTCGTCTGTACAGAACTCAAACGCCCAACAAAACGGGCTAAACAAGCAAGACCGCGTTGTTGCGCAGCCTCAGTCAAATTTTTATTTTCATCTAAACCAGCAGCCAATTGTACTTTTTCTGACATAGAGGCAACTTTTTTAACTTCACCGTGATCAACACGGGCTATCGCTAAATGAAAGCTGTTTGAGCCCATATCAATTGCGGCTAACAATTCTTCATCAATTAAAAAATCAGACATTATTTATACAAGCTCTACGAAAACTGCGCTTAGATTAATTCACCTACAAGCAATTTAAAAGCCATTTATACAAGTACAATGAATGAGCCCTATATTTTCTTTATATATGACAATTGTGTTACACCGATCGTCGATATCGTGAGCTCCAATTGGACAATTTAACAATTAAGATTGAAAATTTACTTATTAATCGACATTGTTAAAAATGATGCTGTAATGAAGTAATATAGAATACATTGATTGCATCATCTTTATCACTATTTTGGAGAAAACCCATGTCTGGCAATATTGTAAATACGACCGATGAGAACTTTGAAGCTGATGTTCTAAACTCAGACACCCCTGTATTGGTTGACTTTTGGGCAGGTTGGTGTGCACCTTGTAAAGCAATCGCACCTGTACTTGAAGTACTATCAACTGAATATCAAGGTAAAATCAAAATTGTAAAAGTTGATGTCACGACATGTGAAGCCACAGCAGTAAATTACAACATTCGTAATATTCCAGCACTATTATTGTTTAAAAATGGTGAAGTTGTGGCTCAACAAGTCGGTGCTGCACCTAAATCAAAATTGACCGCGTTTATCGAAGACAACATTTAAGTCTCCTTTAATCGTAAAATACCGAATGCGTTATATTTATAGCGCATTTTTTTCATTCGAAAATTGACAAAGCGCTATATCTCACTTATATTGCTTGCACAAGAAGCATGAAGATTTATTATTCATCGTTTCTTATTAGGACACAAAACATAAAATCGCCACTCGGCAATAGGATTTGTTTCATACATTTTCTCCTCGAAAGTACTTATTAGATTTTAAGCATTGATTATTTTAAACAATAATCACGGCTAACCTCTTGCAATGTGACGATTTTTACTTCTTTCTCTATATCCGTGTACTACACATATCCTTATATCTATCTGATCATTTATGAACTTAACTGAACTCAAGAAAAAACCTATTGGCGAACTCATTAAAATTGCAGAGTTTATGGGCCTTGAAGGAATGGCGCGTAATCGTAAGCAAGACATTATCTTCGCCATTTTAAAGCGCCACGCCATGAATGGTGAAGAAATTTTCGGAGATGGTGTACTAGAAATTCTCTCTGATGGTTTTGGCTTTTTACGTTCGGCAGCGGGCTCTTACCTTGCAGGCCCAGACGACATCTATGTGAGTCCATCACAAATTCGTCGTTTTAACTTACGCACAGGTGACACAATTACCGGCACGATTCGTCCACCGAAAGAAGGCGAGCGCTACTTTGCATTACTAAAAGTTAACCAAATTAACTACGACACGCCTGAAAATTCTCGTAATAAAATTTTATTTGAAAACCTCACTCCATTATTCCCGACTGAACAAATGGTCATGGAGTTAGGGAATGGCACATCTGAAGACCTTACTTCACGTGTTGTCGACTTAATCGCGCCAATCGGTAAAGGCCAACGTTCAATCATTGTTGCTCCACCTAAAGCTGGTAAGACAATGTTATTACAGAACATTGCTCAATCGATTGTCCGTAATAATCCTGAAGTTTTTCTGATTGTTCTTCTGATTGATGAGCGCCCAGAAGAAGTAACTGAAATGGAACGTACTGTTCGTGGTGAAGTCATTGCCTCAACTTTTGATGAAGCACCTGCGCGCCATGTTCAAGTTGCAGATATGGTTATTGAAAAAGCAAAACGCTTAGTTGAACACAAAAAAGATGTGGTTATCTTACTTGACTCAATTACTCGTCTCGCTCGTGCTTATAACACCGTGATTCCATCATCTGGTAAGGTTCTCACTGGTGGTCTAGATGCACATGCTTTAGAACGTCCAAAACGCTTCTTTGGTGCTGCACGTAATATTGAAGAAGGTGGTTCACTCACTATCATTTCTACTGCGCTGATTGAAACTGGCAGCAAGATGGATGATGTGATCTACGAAGAATTTAAAGGTACAGGTAACCAAGAAATTACACTTGATCGCCGTATTGCCGAAAAACGTGTATTCCCAGCAATGAATATCAAGAAGTCAGGTACACGTCGTGAAGAGCGTCTCATGGACGAAGATAAACTACGTAAAGTTTGGATCTTACGTAAACTCCTCCACCCAATGGATGAGCTTGCTGCAATGGAGTTTTTACTCGATCGCATGAAAGAAACCAAAACCAATGATGACTTTTTTGACCAAATGAAACGTAAAGCGGCAAATTAATTGAGTTTTACGATAAAGCCCTCTTTTTAGAGGGCTTTATTTTTGGTTGACTTTTTTTACATACAATTACAATTAGATTTTAAAAATGTAATTTTTAATATACCCATTTTTACCACCCCACATCAAATGACAAAAATCATTAATTTTTAATGATTTAATTGGATCATCCCTATTAATATTCGCTTTTTGATTGTTAATAACTGTTAATAATAAAAAGTTTTTTCAAATTCTTAGTAGAAATTCTTCGTGCGCAGTGATAGCATGTTCACAGACCAGTTAGGCTGCTCCATGCGTTGTTAACCTATCTAACGTTAGGAAGAATAAAAGCACACAACAGGCTAACTAAGGTTTTTTTTTATCTCAAATATTTTAATGAGAGTGATGCCATGTTATTCAAGAAAATTGCTATTGCTGCTGCTGTTGCCACTACTTTAGCTTTCGTTGGTTGTACTAAGAAAGATGACAAAGCTGTAGATACTGCTGCTGCTTCTCAAGCTGCTGTTTCTGAAGCTGAAGTTGCTGCTTCTGCTGCTGAAGCTGAAGTTGCTTCTGTTGCTGCTCCTACTGAAGCTTCTGCTCCAGTTGACAACGCTCCTGAAGCACCAGCTTCTGAAGCTGCAAAATAATCTTTATTGATTATTAGCTAAAAAAGAGAACTTTTCAGTTCTCTTTTTTTATGCCCATTATTTGATAAGAATACCCTGACCGAACACAGCACAAGCAGCATCGCTCATAAGTGCATTAGATAAGACATCCACCCGCCACTGCAGAACAAGCTAAGAATAAGAATCGCTATCCACTCAGCAAAATAAAAGATAAAAAAAACCCAAGTCTTAACGACCTGGGATCTTTTCACTAGATGACTGAAACTCAATCATCAATCAGTTCTGTACCCACACGCTGTCTAAACTTCTGCCCTGCACGGAAAGTCACTACACGTCGTGCAGAGATCGGAATCTCCTCACCCGTTTTAGGATTACGCCCTGGACGTTGACGTTTATCACGCAATTCAAAATTTCCAAAACCCGAAAGTTTTACCTGTTCGCCCGCTATTAATGCTTGGCTAATTTCATCAAAAAATAGCTCAACCATTTGCTTTGCTTCACGACGGTTTAAACTCGTAAGCTCACTTAAATGATCAGCCATTTCTGCTTTTGTTAATGCTGTCATGAGGCCCTCAATGTCGCTTGATAAGTGTCTTCCAACACTTGAATAATATGATCCATACCAGTTTTAATTTCAGCATCTTCAAGTGTGCGCGTAGGGTGTTGCCACAACAATGCAAAAGCTAGAGAACGTTTGCCCTGTTCAACGCCTTGCCCCTTGTAAACATCGAACAACCAAGTAGAGCCTAAGAACTCACCACCCGTTTTTCCGATAAGTTGCTGAATTTCGCTAACATTAATCTTATCACTAATTAAAAGCGCAATATCACGTCTAACTGTTGGAAAACGTGATAATTCTGTAAAACTAGATACATAAGTTTGCAAAACAGCACTCTGATCTAATTCAGCAACCCAAGTAGCGCTCAAATCTAGTGCATCTTCTAAATTTGGATGTAAACGACCTAAATACCCAATCGACTTCCCATCAACCATAATCTCAGCAGATTGACCAGGATGTAGCCATGCACGCGTTGAACGTACATAGGTAGCTTCAACACGACCTGCAGCAAGAATTGTTTCCACCTCACCTTTCAGGTCAAAGAAATCGATTGCTTGCGCTTTAGCATGCCAAGATTCAGCATGTTTCGAACCTACTGCAATAAATGCCAAAGTTGGAATTTGTTTGAGATCATTAATACTCGCTGCATTTTGGTAGTCAAAACGCAATCCGACTTCAAACAAACGGACCCGGCTTTGCTGACGATTCAAGTTATATTGCACACATGGGATCAAACTTGAAAGTAAGCTTGAACGCATCACGGCCAAATCACTTGAAATTGGATTAGCCAACCTTAATGGCTTCACCTCAGGATTCAGTTGTTTTTCTAACTTCTCATCAGCGAAACTAAAGCTGATTGCTTCTTGATAGCCCAAATCAACCAAAGTCTGACGGAGTTGTGGCAACTCAAACTGATCCGCATGTGCTGCAAACTTCACATCGAGCACAGGCAAACTAATTTGAATATTGTCATAGCCGTGTATGCGTGCAATCTCTTCAATCAAATCTTGGTAAATTACCAAGTCATAACGATGTGATGGTGGCAATACAGACCAAATACCTGCAGCAAGTCGCTCAACCTGACAACCTAAGCGCACCAATGCCGCGTCAATGAACTCTTCATCAATGTGATAGCCCAATAAAGCATCAACTTGTGTCTGATTTAAACCAATTAATTCACGCTTAGGCAATTGTTCAAGGTTTTCAGCCGTAGTAATCGGACCAAATTCACCACCCGCCAATTCCTGAATCAATTGCGAGGCTCTATGTATAGCTTGTAAAGGCAGCTCAAAGTCCACACCGCGCTCATAGCGCTGCGAAGCATCTGTATGTAGGCCATAACGTCTCGCACGACCTGCAATCGCCAATGGTGCGAAGAATGCAGATTCAAGAAAAATATCATGCGTCGTATCACTTACAGCTGAAGAGGCGCCACCCATGATCCCAGCCATCGCCAATACCTGAGCATCATCGGCAATCACCATAACGTCATCAGCTAATTTAACTTCTTGATCATTCAACAAAATTAAACTTTCGTTTGCGACTGCTTGACGAATGTGGATCGTGCCCTCAATTTTTGCGGCATCAAATGCATGCAAAGGTTGACCGAGTTCCATCAAAACATAGTTGGTGATATCAACCAAAATACTATGCTGGCGAACACCAGAACGTGCGAGTGCTTGGCTCATCCAGTCTGGCGTTGCTGCTTTGGTATTTACATTTTTAATCAGACGACCCAAATAGCGTGGACAACCTGCCGTCGTTACTTCTAAACTCTTTTCATCACTCAATGTTGCAGCAACTGTTTTCAATGCTGGTTCATTCATCGTGATTTCATTAATGACTGCAACTTCACGCGCAATCCCACGAATACTGAAGCAGTCACCGCGATTTGGCGTAATACTAATATCAATCACATGATCATCAAGCTGCAAGTATTCACGAATATCTACGCCGACAGGAGCATCATCAGGTAATTCTAAAAGACCATCAATTTTATCTTCAAGATCAATTTCAGAAGCACCACATAGCATCCCTTGAGATTCCATGCCGCGCAATTTGCCTTTTTTGATTTTGAAATCACCCGGAAGTACAGCACCAATCGTTGCAACTGGCGCTTTCATGCCGACACGTACATTCGGTGCGCCACAGACAATCTGTAAAATTTCATCTGTACCAATATTTACAGTTGTCACACGTAAGCGATCTGCATCAGGGTGTTGCTCCACAGTGAGCACTTCACCGACAACCACCCCCGTAAATGGTTTTGCTGCTGGTGAGATTTCATCAACCTCAAGACCCAACATCGTCAACTGATTAGACAACGTTTCACTATCAATGGCTGGGTTAACCCACGTACGCAACCAATTTTCGCTAATTTTCATATCTTTAAAATCCTAAAATTCAAATTTTGTTTTAAGCAAATTGACGTAAGAAACGCACATCATTTTGGTAGAACATGCGCAAGTCGTTAATGCCATAACGCAACATTGCAAAACGCTCAACACCTAAACCAAAAGCAAAACCTTTATATTTTTCAGGATCTATGCCTGCAGCACGCAGTACATTGGGATGCACCATACCGCAACCCAAAACCTCTAACCAACGGCCACGTTCATCCATAATGTCAACTTCAGCACTTGGCTCTGTAAATGGGAAGTATGATGGACGGAAGCGAACCTGTAGGTCTTTTTCAAAAAATTCATTCAGTAAATTGATCAGTAAGCCTTTTAGCTCTGCAAAGCTCGTATTTTCAGCAACATACAAACCTTCAATTTGATGGAACATCGGTGAGTGGGTTTGATCCGAATCACAACGATACACACGTCCAGGGCAAACAATCTGAATTGGTGGTTGCTGATTTTCCATAGTACGTACTTGCACACCTGAGGTATGTGTACGCAGCAAGTGATTCACATCAAAGTAAAATGTGTCATGCATCGCACGTGCAGGGTGATGTCCAGGAATATTCAATGCTTCAAAGTTATGATAGTCATCTTCAACTTCTGGGCCTGTCGCAATCACAAAACCTGATTTTGTAAAGAATTGGCAGATACGCTCTTGAACTTGCACAACGGGGTGAATACTTCCTAAGCTTTGACCACGCCCAGGCAAGCCAATATCAATGGTTTCTGTTGCGAGCTTTTGAGCTAAAGCGGCTTGATGTAATTCAGCTTGACGCGCTGTCAATGCTGAATTAATCGCTTCCCTTACCGTATGTAAGGCAGCGCCTTGAACTTTACGCTGTTCAGGTTCCATTTTACCCAGCGCTTTTGATTGTTCTGCGAGCTGGCTTTTTTTCCCTGTAAATTGCACCCGTACATGTTCCAGTGCAGCAAGGTCTTGAGCTGCTGCAATTGCAGCAAGCGCTTCGGTGGTCAGGGCTTCCAGTGACATATTAACTCTCAAAGAAACAATATAAAAAAATAATAATTTAACCGCCTATTCTAACAGTTTTTAGGTACATTGAAGAAGCTTCCTCTACAGGAAAATCAGATTAGTATTCTTGTTAAATAAAAGTATAAAATATGTGCATTGTTACAGAGATTATCCTATGGCCCTCGATCAAATTTGGAAACAACAACTCACCCTGGTGAGCTACGGAAATGAGTTCTTTGCACAACGTTTAGACATTAAACAATGGGTGCAACATCAAGTTTTTAATCAACATCAACTTGCATTTCGTGACTTGCACAATCAAC
The DNA here is from genome assembly GCF_006352475.1 of Acinetobacter pullicarnis. Classification (NCBI taxonomy): domain Bacteria; kingdom Pseudomonadati; phylum Pseudomonadota; class Gammaproteobacteria; order Moraxellales; family Moraxellaceae; genus Acinetobacter; species Acinetobacter pullicarnis. The sequence continues at coordinate 799,903 of NZ_VCMZ01000001.1, read as the reverse complement.
ATTTGCTTGCTCAACACTTTCAAATTTGGCTAGAAGCATTGAAACAACAAGGTGTGAGCCGAATTAGCTTGCATCATGCGAGTCTGTTAGAAAAAGAGCAAAATCCAAATAGTAATGTAGAATTACTACCTATTTCACATTTTATTGTTAGCCATCATGGCCAGAAAAAAATAGCCTGGATCTTTGGTCAAGAACTTGCAGAATGGTATCTTGCCGAAGAAAATTATACATTCCCACCCTTACAACAATCGCAATTACGTCACGAAACCTATTGGCGATTTGAGCTCAACCCCAAATTATCCAAACTAGTCGATCAAGATCTAAACACTCCAAACTGGGATGATATTGAAGCCTATACCGAGTTTGAGCTATTCGAAAACAAATGCGCACAAGGTTTTAGCGCACCAGAACAGACAGAAATGCCTTACTTTGGCATTACCGATCATGCCATGCAATCCTTAGAATATGAACAGTACTTACCCTTACTCCCGAATCACTTGCCTGCAACATATGCCCATCAGACCCTGTATCGACTCGAAGCACTCTCAGAATATATACAAACTAAAATCAACCATCCATACGATGAGCAAGGTGAAATCCTAAGCCCCGAAATACAAATGAACTTACGCCATTTCTCACAAAAAGTTGATGAAATTACCGCAAAATTCATTGTAAAAGTTGCCAATCACTATACCACTGCGCAACTGAGTGTTAAATCTAAGCCATCGCCTTTTGATCCTGAGCCACAAGCACAAGTCGCAATCAATCCTCGGACTGAAATGCCGTATGCACAACAATCACCAAATACAAATAAAGTAAGTAAATTTAATGTACTGACTTTAATCATCATCACCTTGGCCATTTGCTTAGCTGCCTATTATTGGGGGCTATAACATCGCAGAGATCAGTTTGAGATTCTCATGACGCAAAATATTCGGTAATAAGCTGCGCTCTTTAGTTGCAGTTTATTACCCCAATGCGAGTTTAAGTGATTTCTAATACTGTAAAATCTAGATGAGCCATTGATAACAAATAATATTTAGACCATCAGCATAATCAGAAGCATCGCTTTGATCGGTTTTTTTCGCGCCTAATTTTTCATAGAACAAGCAACTTGGATTTCGATCAAACACCTCAAGCTGAACTTGATGATAATCAAATGCTTTACAGAGTGTAAAAGCCAGTTGCAGCATTGCTGTGCCAATGCCTTGACCTTGGCTTTTCTTCAACAAATAGAGTGCTTTGATCTCTGCAACATTTTGATTAGGAATCAGATAAACATCCATAAAGCCTTGAATCTGCTCCTCTTCTTCACACACCCAAACTTGATGATGACCATCTTTCATAACGTACTGCCAAATTTGCTGACACTTGGCAAAATCATGCGCATCCAAAATCGCAGGACGAATGATCCCCTGATAGCTTTCCATCCAACTTTTCACATGCACCTGTGCAATCGCATCAATATCGGCATGATTTGCAATTCTAATCATCAAAATCCTCTTTTTATTCTTGATATGATATTGATAAAACGAGTCTTAATAGAAAGATGCTTGAATATTACAAATCGATCATATCTAAGCCGATATAGCGCTTCAAGAGGTGATACTTCATAAATAATCAAATGCTTATTAAGCTTGGAAATTTAAATGAATTAAATCAATTCGGGCAAAATTTTCTTATTTCACCCAACATTGTTTAGGCATAAAAAAGACCGCAACAGCGGCCTTCTTAACAAGCAGTTTCATCAAATCAGAGCAACTTCACTCGTGCCTGCATTAAAGCAAAGCCAAGCAAATTCAAACCCTTCCAGTGCAAGGGCTGCTTTGCATCTGCATGATCTGCAGCAAGGCCTATCCCCCAAATTTTATCAACGGGTGATGCCTCAACTAAAACTTGAGTCTCCGTCCCGATTAAAAACTGCTTAAGCAAGGAATTCTGAGAGAACTTTGCACAATTACCTTGTACAACAATGTCAAAGCGCTGCTGCTGCCAAATGACATCATCATAGCCCTTCACTAAACGCCCCAAAGCCTTCATCTGCTTAGGATCAGCAGAAGCAATAATCTGTTGAAAAATTTCAGTATCTTTAAATAATTCTGCTTTTTTAGCCATCATAAACTGTTCAGCTGACTGGTATTGAATACCGTCCACTTCGAATATCGATGGAAACCATTGACTCAGGCAGCTCTGATCGACAGCCATTTTGTTCTTTGGGGTGTGTCCCCAAAAGCACAAATAGTTAAACGATTTCCCCTGCTGCACTTGGTTTTGTAAATCGGTTAAATAATTTATATCGTTCATATTTTTAAAACTCTATCTTAAGCTTAAGTCCTTAGACTTAATCAAATTGTTGTAGGTAATCTTGAATCTGCTGTCGAGACTTCATTTGAATAAATTTAATGTGTTGCAATTCAGGAGCCCGCATTATGCTCAGATATTTTTACGATTTTTCTGATGTATTTTAAGCAATCAACCTGCAATCTATTCGAAACAAAACCATAAAAAACAAAAAAGACCGCAAATGCGGTCTTCTTTAAATCAACTTAGCTTATGCAGCTAATGCGCTTTTCGCTTTTTCAGCGATAGCAGCAAATGCAACTGCATCATGCATAGCGATGTCAGCAAGAACGCGACGATCGATGATGATTTGTGCTTTTTTCAAACCAGAAATCATACGGCTGTATGATAAACCGTTTAAACGCGCACCAGCGTTGATACGAGCAATCCATAGAGCACGGAATTGACGTTTCTTTTGACGACGGTCACGGTAAGCGTATTGACCCGCTTTGATTACCGCTTGGAACGCTACGCGATAAACGCGCGAACGTGCACCGTAGTAACCTTTAGCGCGAGCAAGAATTTTTTTATGACGGCGATGAGCCTGTACACCACGTTTTACACGAGCCATTTATAATCTCCTTAGATGTATGGGCACATACGACGAACTGAAGCCACGTCACTGACGTGAACCATTACACAGCCGCGCAATTGACGAATACGTTTAGCAGATTTTTTGGTCAAAATGTGGCGTTTAAATGCTTGTTTACGCTTGAAACCGTTTGCAGTCGCTTTGAAACGTTTAGCTGCACCACGGCGAGTTTTTAACTTAGCCATAACAACCTCTTTAATCACCTGTTCGGCACGTGTGCACCATTGCAACAACGACCTGCAGGTAAGGAAGGCAGCATTCTAAATCATTCCAGTACAAAACGAAAGCATTAACGTGGATTTTCCTTCAGCTTTGCTCCGAATAATAGATGACGAAATCAACATATAGTATTGCTCGACACTCAACCTGCTCAAACAAAGCCTAGAACAGCAAAGTAAATAAAAATATAACGGCCTGTTTTAGCGATGCTTACCATCAATAAAAAACGATAAAAGTTTTCTTTCAGCAGGCCTGCAACCAACGTGATTGGATCACCAATAATCGGCACCCAACTGAGCAGCAAGGACCAATAACCATATTTTTGATAGATCACCTCTGCTTTGGCCATTTTGACCGCAGAGATTGGAAACCATTTACGATCTTTGAATTGTTCTATTTTAATACCAAAGTACCAATTTACGCAGGAACCTAAAATATTCCCTACACTCGCAAAAGCAATCAACCCAAATATCGAGTATTTATTTTGTAGCAATAAACCAACCAATACCGCTTCTGATTGTAATGGCAGTAAGGTTGCAGCGCCAAAGGCTGAGATAAAAAGCAGTAGATAAGCCATATCAGAGAGAATTACGTTTAATCTGCCTAGACAGATAGATAGCCATTGAAAATATAAATGGCAACAAATAAATGCCCCAGTAGGTCAGTTGACTACGAACAAACCTTTGCAAGCCTGTGAGTTGATCACGCCCCTCTGCAACTGCAGCCCAATCAATATACAAATGATGATAGCTGTAGTTTAAAAGCACCTGTATGAACGCAATCAGGCTAACCAATACTATTGTCAATTTGAGTGAGTTTTGCAATTTTCTTTGAAGCCCTGCAAAGAGTAATGAAAAAATTAAATTACTAAGCGACATAAATAACAATACAAGTAAACCAACTTGGTCAACTGCATAGGCATCCTGCATTAGGCTACACAATATGGCTGAAGCAGTGAGTAGACTCAATGCAATTATCCAATGTCTAAAAAATATTTTCTTCATAACACTGGGGATTCGCCCACGTCAAAATGCACATTGGATTCGTCGGAAAAGTACGCTTTTCTGAGAGCAACTCAAATAAAAAACAATAACTTAAGTCAATCAAAGCTGAATCGATAATGCTTTTTGCACTGCTGGTCGCGCAGTCAACCTCTCAACGTATTCTTTAATATAAGGATAGTCTTCTAACTGAATTTGTTGCCACTCATGTCTTAACACCCAAGGTAATATTGCCATATCAGCAATCGAGTAACTTCCTGCGACATACTTCTGCCCAATCAATTGTTGATTCAGTACCTTATACAGGCGCTTGGTTTCATTCACATAGCGTTCAGTCGCATAGGCAATGCGTTCAGGTGCAAACTTACTAAAATGATGATTTTGCCCTAACATTGGACCAAAACCACCCATTTGCCACATTAACCACTGCTCAACCTCAACGCGGTCTTGCTCATCTGTCGGATAAAACAAAGCTGTTTTGCGACCAAGATATTGTAAGATTGCACCTGATTCAAAAACTGAAATGGCCTCACCATTCGGTCCATCTTGATCAACAATGGCTGGAATTTTATTATTTGGGGATATTTTTAGAAAGTCAGGTTGAAACTGGTCATTTTCAAGAATATTGATCGGGAAAATTTGATATTCCAATTCCATTTCTTCTAAAGCAATCGTAATTTTCTGCCCATTGGGTGTACCCCAATAATATAAATCAATCATTTTAGATCCTTCGTCACTTGGAATTATTTGCAATATTCAACTTTATTTTAGAGAAATTTAAAAGATAAAGCTGCTCTGAAGTATGCACTTTTTCAGCATCTATATGTTATCAATCTCAAAACAGCATTAAAACTAAAAACTTTTATAAGAATGCAGCCATAAAAAAAAGCACTGCATGGAGCAGTGCTTTTTTGCGGAATGGGATTACTTTTTCTTTTTAGGTCCAAGTAACATACCCATTTGACGACCTTCCATTTTCGGTGCTTGTTCAACTACACCAAATTCAGCAACATCTGCTTCAATTTTCTGTAATTGTGCCAGACCCAACTGTTGATGTGCCATCTCACGACCACGGAAGCGTAAAGTAATTTTTACTTTATTACCCTCTTCCAAGAAACGCTGAATAGCACGCAGCTTCACATTGTAATCACCGATATCTGTACCGGGACGCAACTTAATCTCTTTGACTTGTACTTGATGCTGCTTCTTTTTTGCATCTTTTTGCTTTTGTTTCAGATCAAATAGATGTTTATTGAAGTCCATAATTTTACAAACAGGTGGTTCTGCATTAGCAACAATCTCAACAAGATCAAGCTCAACTTCTTCTGCAGCACGCAAGGCTTCGCTTAATAAAACGATTCCTTTCTGTTCTCCATCTGCACCAACGAGACGTACTTCTTTCGCACGAATCTCGTCATTTAGTGCAGGACGATTGCTTTTAGCACCTTGTTGTTGGTTACGATCAGGCTGTTTAATCTTTCTTACTCCACAATATACCGGCCACGTTCGGCTACGGCTGCTTTCACTAAGTCAATAAAGGCATCAATTGACATAGTCCCTAAATTTGTTCCTGAGCGGGTACGCACATTCACGGTACCATCCTCAACTTCTCGATCACCAAGGACCAATAAGTAAGGAACACGCTCTAAAGTACGCTCACGAATCTTAAAGCCGATTTTCTCATTTCTCAAGTCTGAAATGGCACGAATTCCACTTTCTTTGAGTTTTGCAACCACTTGCTCGCAAGCAACTGCCTGAGAATCGGTAATATTCATGACACATGCTTGGATTGGTGCCAACCATGGTGGCATAAATCCTGCGTAATGTTCAATAAGTATACCAATAAATCGTTCAAAACTACCAAGAATTGCGCGATGTAACATGATTGGATAATCACGATCATTGTCTTCAGTGACATAACTCGCGTCTAAACGTTCTGGCATATTCGGATCACATTGGATCGTACCACATTGCCAAACCCGACCGAGACAGTCTTTTAAAGAGAATTCAATTTTCGGACCATAGAATGCACCCTCACCTGGTTGTAATTCCCAAGGTAAGCCCGCTGCATCCAATGCATCAGCTAAAGCTTTTTCTGCGGTATCCCACATTTCTTCGCTACCTACACGTTTTTCAGGACGTGTAGACAATTTCATTTGCACTTCTTCAAAGCCGAAGTCTTTATACACATCTAAAGTCAGTTGGATAAATTTAGAAACTTCTTCAGCAATTTGCGCTGTGGTACAAAAAATATGTGCATCATCTTGGGTAAAACCACGTACACGCATAATACCGTGTAAAGAACCAGATGGCTCATTACGATGACAAGAACCAAATTCAGCTAAGCGAATTGGGAGTTCACGGTAAGATTTTAAGCCTTGGTTAAATACCTGTACATGACACGGGCAGTTCATTGGTTTGACGGCATATTCACGACTTTCTGAGTGGGTCGTAAACATGTTTTCAGCATAGTTTGCCGCATGTCCCGATTTTTTCCACAAGCTGATATCAACGACTTGCGGAGTACGAATTTCTTGGTAACCATTCTCATTTTGCACTTGACGCATATATTGCTCAAGTACCTGATAAATAGTCCAACCATTCGGATGCCAGAACACCATACCTGGTGCTTCTTCTTGCATATGGAAGAGATCTAAGGCTTTACCAATCTTACGGTGATCGCGCTTTTCAGCTTCTTCAATACGTTTGATATATGCCGTCAGCTCTTTTTTGTCTGCCCATGCTGTACCATAAATACGTTGTAACTGTTCGTTTTTCGCATCACCGCGCCAGTATGCGCCTGAAATTTTAGTCAACTTAAATGATTTTAAAAACTTAGTATTCGGTACGTGCGGACCACGGCACATATCCAAATAATCTTGATGGTAGTACAAGCCCAATTCTGTTTCTTCTGGCATGTCAGCAATCAAGCGTAACTTATATTCTTCGCCACGTGCGGTAAATTCTTCAATCACCAATTCACGCGGTGTCATTTTTTTGATGACCTCATAATCTTGGTCAATCAATTTTTTCATACGTGCTTCAATTGCAGCCATATCATCCAAAGTGAATGGCTCAGGTGTCCAGATATCGTAATAGAAACCATCTTCAATGACTGGTCCAATTACCATTTTCGCTTCTGGGAACAACTGTTTTACCGCATGTCCGACCAAATGCGCGCAAGAGTGACGGATAATTTCCACCCCGTCTTGATCTTTTGGTGTAATAATTTGTAGGCTCGCATCTTCAGTGATCATGTCGCTGGCATCGACTAATTGACCATTCACGCGTCCTGCAACCGTATTCTTTGCAAGGCCTGGCCCTATACTTTGAGCCACTTCTAAAACGGAAACTGCTTGGTCGAAACTTTTTTGGTCGCCATTTGGCAATGTAATAATCGGCATAAAAAATCCTTAAGGAGTGATGCCCCATACTGAAGAGCATATCACCGCGAGATTATGATCGAGGATCTACCTCAAGATAAAATCGGTGGGAAATAAATAAATTAGGTGTAAAATTTTACACCTTAAAAGAAGATTAATAAACCTTTGTCTCAGTTTTAAAAATTAGGATCACGCATAAAGCGTTAATTAGGTTATAAAGAATATCAAATTAAAAACAATAACAGTCATTTAAGTAAAGAAATTGAATAAAATTTTATCAAAGTACTGCTCACCTAAGCTTGAATAAACCGCGCTTAAATTGGCATATATGCAATAAAAACCAAACAATCCTCATAAGATAAATTACAGTCAGACCAACCCCAGTCTCAATAGACCTTTATCTACATCTGTATCTGCAAGCTATTCATGATGCTGTAAAATTACGCCACTAGGCCTAGGTTAATCACTTAATAAATATATAAAAAATATATAAAACCAATTCAACTGTATCAGCCTAATCGCTTTGTTTTAATACGATATATACATTACATAAAAGATGATTGTTTTTACTTTGACTGTCGCTATAAAGCAGCAAAGCACCTCCTAGCAGCAGTCCCGATCCAGTAATACCGTGGTCTATCCAACTATTTTCCAAAATAAAGCGCGACTAAAGCATAAATGCAATCTGTTGTGATAATTTATATCTTCTAAAACAGTGTGCTTAAAAAAATTAAATGGAGTTAATAAAATGAGCGCTTATGATGAGCTTATCCGCACCCCTGCCAACTTTGTGGCCTTAACACCGCTGCGTTACTTAGAACGTGCAGCCTATATTTACCCACACCAAGATGCGATTGTGCATGGCCAGCGCCATATCAGTTGGCAACACAGCTATCGTCGCTGTCGCCAGTTTGCCCATCAGCTTCAACAGCTTGGTATTCAAAAAAATGATACGGTTTCGGTCTTATTACCGAATATTCCGGCGATGATCGAAGCCCATTTCGCTGTCCCGATGGCTGGTGCCGTACTCAACACACTTAATACTCGGCTAGATGCTAAAACGCTAGGATTTATGCTTGAACATGCTGAAACCAAAGTACTTTTGGTCGATCCTGAATTTGCAGCTGTCGCACAGGAGGCGATTCGTCTAGCACCTCAACAGATTATTGTCATTGATGTCGCAGATGTTGAGTATGAACACAATGATACGAGCCCACGCATTGGCCAGATCGAATATGAAGATTGGTTGGCTGCTGGAGACCCTGATTTTGACTGGCATCTCCCGCAAGATGAATGGGATGCGATTAGTTTAAATTACACTTCTGGCACCACTGGCAATCCAAAAGGTGTGGTCTATCATCATCGTGGTGCCTACCTCAATGCTGCCAGTAATATTTTGGCTTGCGGTATGAAACCACGCGCGACATATCTCTGGACTTTGCCTTTATTTCATTGTAATGGTTGGTGTTTTGCTTGGAGTATTGCAGCCAATGGCGGTACCAACATTTGCTTAAGAAAAGTCGATCCAGGCTTGGTCTATCAACTGATTGACCAATATAACGTTGATTATTTCTGTGGTGCACCGATTGTTTTGTCAATGTTAATTAACACCCCGAAAGCTCAACAGATTCAATTTAAACATCGTGTCGAAGTCATGGTGGCCGGTGCAGCACCACCTGCTGCAATTATTGAAGGCATGCATCATATTGGTATTCATGTGAATCATGTCTATGGTCTGACTGAAACCTATGGCCCATCTGGGCTATGTGCAACTCAAGCGGGTTGGAGCGAATTGTCAATTCAAGAACAAGCCCAACTGCACTCACGTCAAGGCGTGCCGTATCCTCTGCAAGATGCCATGCGTGTGCTTGATCCTGATACCATGCAACCAGTTCCAAATGATGGTGTCACCATGGGTGAAATCATGTTTAGAGGTAATATCGTCATGAAGGGGTATTTAAAGAACCCCGAAGCAACCGCAGAAGCTTTTAAGGGCGGATGGTTCCACAGTGGAGACTTGGCTGTGTGCCAACCCGATGGCTATGCCAAAATTATGGACCGTTCCAAAGATATTATTATTTCTGGGGGCGAAAACATTTCATCTTTAGAAATTGAAGAGGTGCTCTACACCCATCCCGCGATCATGACTGCAGCTGTGGTGGCAAAACCTGATATGCGTTGGCAGGAAGTTCCTTGTGCCTTTATTGAACTCAAACCAGAAAGTAATGTGACCCCCGAGGAAATCATTGAATTCTGTAAAATACATTTGGCACGCTATAAAGTACCCAAAGATGTGATTCTCATGGAAATCCCCAAAACATCGACTGGAAAATTACAGAAATTTATCTTGCGAGAATGGGCAAAACAACACGCTGAAGCAGAAAGCTAATTTTGGCCAAGTTCTTCTCAACCCATCAACCTGTCAAATAAAAGCCGCTGTCTTGGTATCAAAGACAGCGGCTTTTTATCATACAATGAGTCGGTAAAATCGATCACTTTACCGATTCATTATCAACAGCTTAATCTATTCATTTACTTGGTGTTTTCAGAAATCAAAGCCACTTGTTGTACATAGTTAAATAGCTTTAATTTTGATGCTTCAAGCTCTTCAGCAGAAACTTGCTGCTTCACATCACGCTCAATGCGCAACAAATGCTGACGCAGTGGATGTCTTTCTGAAGCCTTGTGCATTTTGGTGAATTCATTAATCGCAGGATCGCCCTGAGCAATCATACGATCCACCCAACGCTGTAATTGTGCGGTTTTTTTCGCACCTTGTTGCGGGGTTAAATAAGATAAAATGACTGTTTCATCTTCATTACGCAGGAGTTTACCAATTCGGAGGAACTGACGGCGGCGCGCTTCAAACGAACTAATCTGCTGCACTTCTAACAATGCATCAATTAAACGCTCTTCCACTGGAAGATTCTGGATTTGTTTTTTAGGAAGGTCAGCCAATTGCTCACCCAATGCGGCCATACGCTGCACTGCTTTCTTTTGTTCCGTTTTACTTGCACGCCCTTCTAAAGAATCAAAGTCATCTTCAGTGAAACGTTGCGTTCGTCGTGCCACGATTATTCTGCCTCATAAAATTTTGCTGCGAACAGTGCTTGAACTTCGGACAAAGCTTGATCTTCGTCTACCCCGTCAATCACCAATCTTAATGTCGTACCTTTGCCTGCACCTAACATCAATAAAGAAAGAATATTTTTGGCATCCACCAACTTATCCCCTTTCCCTATTTGAATTGAAGCACGGAACTTGGTCGTTACTTCAATTAGTTTACCCGATGCGCGCGCATGCAATCCCAATTTGTTGATTACATCTATAGTGGTGTCAATCATGCCAGTGCTTCATTTCTCTATGTAAAACTTGAACCGGCCAGTCCGCCATAAGCGCTTTTGTTAACCGATCCACCATATAAACAGAACGATGTTGACCACCTGTACATCCAATTGACACCGTCACATAATGACGATGACCTTCTGAAAAAGTAGGCAACCATTTTAATAACAACTGATAAATATCTTCAAACATATCGTTAGCAAGCACATTTTCAGACAAGAACTCACGCACGGGCGCGTCCAAACCTGAATATTTGCGCAATGCTAAATCCCAATGTGGATTGGGCAAATGTCGCACATCAAAAATAAAATCGGCATCCAATGGAACACCATATTTATAACCAAATGACTGTAAAATCAGAATTAAGTTATCCGACTGCCCCAACTTAGACAATAAGATATCTTTTAAGTCATGCACACTTTTATCGGTGGTATCAATTTGCACCGTTGCTTTGAGTTTGATCGGGAGCAATAAGGTTTTTTCTTCCTGAATGCACTCATTTAAACTCTGGCAACGGATCGCCAATGGATATGGGCGACGCGATGCACTAAAACGCGAAAACAATTCTTGATCATTGGTGGTCAAATAAATGACATCCACAGATCCATGTTTCTGGAGCTGCTCGAACACCCGATCAAAGCCTTGTAAATCCTCTTGGGTGCTCCTCACATCAACACCCAAAGCCAATTGTTCAAGATTGTTTTCTTTGTCTAGTTTTTCAACGATTTCAGGAAGCAATACCAAAGGTAAATTATCGATACAGTAATAACCCAAGTCCTCAAGCACCTGCAAAGCAGAGGACTTGCCTGAACCAGATTGTCCTGTCACGATAAGTATACGTTTCATGGCATGGCATTCCTTAAAACAATTTATGGTTGAATGTACTTAAGCTGTAGATTATCAATCAAACGCGTGTTACCGAGCTTCGCTGCGACAAACAATACAATATCTTTATCGAACTGTTCAACATTTTCTAGCATCGGTGTTCTTGCTTCTACATAGTCAACTTCAAAGCCGACTTCGCTCAGCGCATTGCGTAAATCTGCCAACACCTTAACCAAAGCTTCGCCTTGATGCAAATGCTGCTCAGCCAATTTTAAATTTTGATAAATGTTTGGGGCAACTTTACGTTGCTCCTCACTCAAATAAGCATTGCGTGAACTCAACGCCAAACCGTCTTCAGCCCGAGTGATCTCCACACCAATCACTTCAACAGGCATGTTTAAATCACGCACCATTTGTGTAATAACGGCCAACTGCTGAAAATCTTTCTGGCCAAAAAAAGCATAATTGGGCTGAACCATATTAAACAATTTAGTCACCACCACCGCCACACCATCAAAATGGCCTGGACGTTGTAAACCACACAGATCATTGGTGATTTGAGCAACACTAATATTGGTCAAGCGTTGATGCTGACCATACATTTGTTCAACAGAAGGTGCGAACAATACGTCACAGCCCGCTTCTGCAAGCAAATGACTATCTTGCTCTAAGGTCCGTGGATAACTTTCAAAATCTTCATTTGGCCCAAACTGAATTGGATTAACGAAAATACTCACCACGACCACATCACATAAGTTTCGTGCTTCACGGACTAAATTTAAATGTCCTTGATGCAGATTCCCCATGGTCGGCACAAAACCAATGATTTTACGTGCTGAACGCGCAGTTTGCAGCGAAGCAGACAAACCCTGGATGCTGGTTTCCATTTTCATGATTACAAGTCGCCTTGAAAACTATGTTGTTGAGTTGGGAAATTCTGTGCCAAGACTTCGCTATGAAAAGCCTTGAATGCATCTTGAATTGCCGTCGCTCCAGATTGATCTTGCATAAAATTACGTACGAATTTTGCCACATGACCTGCATTTAGCCCAAGCATATCTTGAACCACCAAAACTTGGCCATCAGTATCGACACCCGCACCAATCCCAATGACTGGAATTTGTGGGAACAATGCAGCGACTTCTTTGCCCAACTGCGCTGGAACACACTCAAGTAATAACATTGCAGCACCGGCATCAACCACGGCCTGACAATCGGCAATCAGTTGATCCGCCGCTTCACGGGTTTTACCTTGGACTTTATAGCCACCAAAGACATGTACCGATTGCGGTGTAAGCCCTAGGTGAACACAGACAGGCACACCATTGCGAGTCAATACTTGAATGACATCGGCCAACCACGCACCACCTTCAATTTTGATCATCTGCGCACCGGCTTGCATCACCGTTCGCGCATTTTCAATCGTCTGCTCAAGGGTTGCATAAGCCAGAAATGGTAAATCAGTCATAACGAATGCATGCTGATTGCCACGACGTACCGCAGCGGTATGATAAGCCATATCTGCCACAGTTACGGGCAAGGTAGAGTCATGCCCCTGGATCACCATACCCAAAGAGTCGCCCACTAAAATAGAATCAATTTCAGCAAGTTCCATTGCTTTCGCCATGCTGGCGTCATAGCAGGTTAAACATGAAATCTTACGCCCCTGCTGTTTGAATTGTCTTAAATCACTGAGACTAATCATGATGATATTCCTCTATTTCCGCGAGTTCCTTGACACATTACAGATCAAAATTTACCCAAGATGAATCTGCAAGCACAGTTAAGGTTGATTGCTGCACCAATGCAAGTGCTTGCAAACATTGACCCTGAATTTGAAGTGTAGCGTCCAAATCTAAAAGCGGAACCACTACAAAATCGCGCTCCATAATACCAACATGCGGTACAGTCAGTCGCTCATTTTGAATATTTTTTTCACCATACAGTAAAAGATCAAGATCCAAAGTCCGCTCACCCCAATGGCGCAAGCGTACTCGGCCCGCTTCTTGCTCAAAACCTTGCAAAATATCAAGTAATTCTAATGGTGCGAGCGCTGTTTCCAGTTGAGCCACAGCATTCACATAATGTGGCTGATCTTGAGGTCCCATGGGCGGGCTTTGATAAAGCTTGGAAACTTTAACGGGTCCGAGTGCTGCCAACTTTTGTACAGCCTCGACCAGTATTTGCTGAGAATCACCTAAGTTACTTCCCAGCCCAATATAACTTAACACGGTCATTGTGTTGGTCCAAAAACCACTTGTGTTAAGTCACGTTGTACCCGTTTTCTTTTTAGAATGGGGTGATCATGATCAATACCAGCCGCAGCTTTTGGCGTATCAGCCCGTGAATTATCACGACTACGGAAGTTATCTGCCAAACTGGCTGGATCGTTATTGGTTCGCGGTTTACGCGAACGGCGATTGCGAACGGGCGTTTCTTTCACCAACGGTTCGATCTGGGCAACTTCAGCATGTACAGGCGCATTCACATTATTTTTAGCGTTGTCCGTATCTGCTGCTTTGCGACGGGTTTTCGCGCGCTGACGATTGTAGGCACTAATGGCCTTCTCTTTTTCGTCATAACCCATATTTTGGTAAGCATCCCACCAACTGCCCATACCTTGTGTGGTGTTATCACCTGACTTTTCACGTAACAGTAAAAAGTCAAAGCCCGCTCTAAAACGCGCATGGCCAGATAACGCCTCGATTTGCTGTGGTTTTGGATTGAGCAAACGACTTTGCATTTCCCAAACTTCACGAATAAAGGTTTCAGCAAAGCGTGGAATAATAGTCCGTGTTGCTTGGCGCTTAAGCACGTCCAAACCCGCTTGAGCACGTGCTTCAGCAGGTACAACACCTTTATTTTGATAGAACTCAACACGCTGTAAGAATGGTTCCCATAGCAAGACGGCATAAAAGAACGCCGGATTGATGGTTTTCCCAACTTGGATACGCTGATCGGTATTTTGTGCAGCACGGTCAATAAACGCAGAAAGTTGCGGTGGAATGTCTGCAAACAATTGTTTCCAAATACCGAACTCGATGAGCATCGGCAATACGCGATACAAATGCCCCATGGTAAAGAGTTTTTGTGACTCATCATAAAGGCGATGTGGTGACACATCACGCAGCAGCTGGGTCATTTCTTCGGTAAAGATATCCAAAATGCTTGGATCAATATTAAAATTTAGTTTTGCTGCAAAACGTAAAGTACGCAGCATACGGACAGGATCTTCTTCAAAACGTAGTAACGGTTCACCGAGTAAGCGTAAAGTTTTCTTTTTAATATCACTTATGGCATCACAAAAATCCAATACTACGGCTTTATGCGGCTGATAATACATGGCATTAATGGAGAAATCTCGTCGAGAGAAATCTTGTTCAATGGTTCCCCAGTTATTGTCTCGTAAAATCATACCCGAAGCAGAAGTGACCGCTTTTTTAGGTGGCGCTCGAAAAGTCGCCACCTCAACCAATTCACGGCCTGAATAGACATGAGCCAATTCGAATCGACGACCAATGATGCGACAACGTCGCCCAAAGACTTCTTTGACTTGTGAAGGCGTCGCGTTGGTAACAGCATCAAAATCCTTTGGATTCAATCCCAACATAAGATCACGCACACCACCACCGACAATATATGCCTCGTAGCCTGCTCGGGTTAAACTGTCAATAACATCTAAAATGTAAGAAGGTAATTGAGCGGTGGATAAACCACACTTAGACGCGTGCAAAGTTTGCAAAAGACGCTGTCTCCTACGTCATAACGTAAAAAAATAATTGCGTTCATCATATATCTAACGCAATCAAAGGGCAATTTGATTCTATAAATCTCAGTTTTAAATTTTAGTTGTTAATGATTCATGTGAAGATTACAAGAAGGTATCTGACTGACTTTTTGGATTACAAAGCTAATTGTGTTCGGTTTTTTTCAAACGTTTGCTCACCAATGCCTTTTACATTTTTAAGCTCTTCAATCTTTTGAAAAGGTCCATGCTGCTGGCGGTAATCAATAATTGCTTGGGCTTTTTTCGCCCCGATGCCTTTCAATTGTTGTAACTGCTCAACTGAATCGGTGTTGAGATGCACCTGCAGCATTGCGGTCACAGCTGGCTCTCGCTCCATTGTTGTTGACGAGGGAAGAGTACGACTTGCCGGTGTTACTGCTGGTGCAGTTGGCGGTTGTGCTGAATCTGCTGTTGAGGGAGGCTGCTTCGTGGAGAGATTTTGTAAACGTTGATCTTGCGCCACTTGTGCAGCTTTCCAGTCGGCATAGTCCTGATCAAAAGTTTGTGCCACAACCATTTGACTGAGACCCAAACAGCAGTACAGCAGCCTGCCCACGATTGAAACCCATTTCAAACTGAGCATGCATACCTCCCAACCTCATACTTGAATCACGACAATGTCGATTGTTTTAGAAATAGCTTAGCCTGATCCCACAGTGCATCCATTTCCGCCAAGCTCATGTCTTCAATTTGCTTATTTTGCTGTAACGCTTGATCTTCAATATATGCAAAACGTTGCTTAAACTTATGGATGGTGCCTTGCAAAGCCGTTTCACTACAAAGGTTGAGTTTACGACCGACATTAATCAATGAAAATAGGCAATCGCCCAGTTCATCTTGCATTTCATCTGTTTGTTGCGACTGACAGGCTTGCTTAAATTCTTCCAGCTCTTCCTCTAATTTGCTGTAGGCATCCGCAACATTGGCAAAATCAAAACCGACTTTCACCACACTTTCTTGAATGGCCTGCGCTTGGACAATTGCAGGCCCAGGCTTAACCACCGCCAAGCGTGATTGAAGCTGCGGTTGCTGTGCGCGTTGATCCGCTCGCTCTTGTTGCTTAATCTGCTGCCACAGTGCAGATACTTGTTCAGTGGTGAGTGTTTCGAATTCTTCTGCCTGAAAAACATGAGGATGCCGACGAATCAATTTATCGGTTAGGGTTTGCACCACATCATTAAAATCAAAAGCACCTTGTTCTCGATACATCTCGGCCTGAAACACCACTTGCAATAACAGATCGCCCAGCTCTTCACGTACATGCTGCACCTCTCCTGCATGTACGGCTTCCGCAACTTCATACGCTTCTTCAATGGCGTATGGGGTTAGTGATTGCGGTGTCTGCGCTTGATCCCACGGGCACTTTTCACGTAATTGCTGCATGACATCAAGGAGCTTCTCAATACCCATTATTTCAATCCTCTATTCCCTATTTCTGGCCAATTAAATTGTGTCGATCACAGTGAATCAGTCGTGATAGCACTGGCAGCAGTATAGGGCATAGAAACTGAAAAATCGGCTTGTCAGCTATATTGTAAATATGTTTTATTACTAAAATAATTAAGAAAACTGAGAAAAATAATGACCAACAGCATCTTCATTAGTGGCGCAGCACAAGGCATTGGTGCCGCCATTGCAAAACTATTTTATCAACGTGGCTATCGTGTTGGTATTTATGACATTAACCAAACATTAGCAGCCAACCTAGCCAAACATCTTGGGCCACGTGCACGTGCAGGCTTACTTGATGTCTGCGACTATGCGCAGTGGCAAAGCACTTTAGCAGAATTTGCAATTTGGGCGGGTGAACTCAATATTTTAGTTAACAATGCTGGGGTCTTATATTCTGGACCGTTTGAGCAAACTGAAATCACAGCCCATCAACGCACGCTACAAATTAATGTCACAGGCGTGATCAACGGCTGCCATGCTGCACTGCCTTGGCTCAAAAAAGCGTCACATGCACAAATCATTAACCTTTCATCCGCATCTGCGATTTATGGGCAAGCCGATCTCGCCTCTTATTCAGCCAGTAAGTTTGCTGTGCGCGGATTAACTGAAGCACTGAACATCGAGTGGAAAAAGTACGGTATTCGAGTGCTTGATGTTATGCCGCTCTTCGTACAAACAGCGATGGTACAAGACATGCAAGCCGCCAGTATCGACAATATCGGTATCAACCTCACGGCTGAAGATGTTGCACAACACATTCTCAAAGTTGCTTTAAGCAAAGACCATCGCCTCGCTGCAACCCATCATCCGATTGGGCTAAAAACCCATTTGCTTTACCATCTGTCTGCACATAGCCCACAATTTCTCAACCGCTGGGCCAATCTACAGCTCAGCAAAAGTAAGTTGCCAGCGCGATAACCCACTCTAATTCACGCTGCAACATATCAGTTTCACTGAGTGAAGCAGACAAGACAATCAATCGGCTGAGTAAGCATAAAAAAGGCTGTCTTCAATAGACAGCCTTTTTGCAACCACCGAGCAACCACATCTTGCTCATCGGTATCGCTTAGTTCCCCTGAACCAGTCGACGTGCACTAATAATACCTGGTTGTTGCTCTAAACGTGCCAACAAACGGGATAACTGCGCCAAACCTTTGACCTCAATCAACAACTTCATATTGGCAATTCCATCTGCTTCTGAGATGGTATTGACCTGTCGAATATTGATTTGATCGGAAAAAATCACTTGGGTAAGGTCTTTGAGTAAGCCACGACGGTCATAGGCTTCCACCACAATCTGTACGCTTTGACCACGGGTTGGCTGCATTTCCCAATCGGCTTCAACTGCCCGCTCAGGTTCCTGATTAATCATACGAATATAATCAGGACAGATCACTTTATGGATGCTTACGCCACGATTTAAGGTGATATAGCCCGCAATCGATTCCCCATGTACTGGTTGACAACATTGCGCCACATTGAGCTCCACATTATCAAGACCATCAATCAAAATCCCATGTGCTGACAAGGTATGACTGGCACGTGGATTTAACGTCGGCTTAAGGACTAACTCAGGCTCATCTTGATCGAGATGCATGTGTCTGTTTACTTGATTCATCAAGGCATGCAGACTAATGTCACCACTGACCAACGCCACCAAAATATCTTCACCATTTTTCACATTAAAGTGAGCACAGTAATCGCTTAAATCGATACTTTTCGGGTGAATCGCCAAACGCGAAAGCTCTTTACTGAGGAGTTCGCGTCCAACTTCTAAATTTTGACTGCGATCTTGTTGTCTAAACCAATGTCTCAGTTTGTCACGCGCACGTGCTGTTTTAATATAACCCAGTGAATTGACCAACCAATCACGATTTGGTGCGCGATCTTTTTTGGTTAAAATCTCAACCTGCTCACCGGTTTTTAAGGTATAGGTCAGTGGTACATAGCGCTGATTGACGCGCGCGGCATAGCACTTGTTCCCAACTTCGGTATGCACATGATAAGCAAAGTCTAAAACAGTTGATCCGAGTGGAAGCTCTTTAATGTCGCCATCACGACTAAACACATAGATCTTTTCAAATCCTGCAAAGTCTTGGATACGCTCAAAATCTTCACTTTCATCTTCTTTATGCGCACTGCTTTCATTACGTTCTTGATAGTTTTCCAACACAGAACGCAGCGAGTGCAAACGATGATTAAAGGAATAATCGGTGTTCTTCGCACCTTCTTTGTAATTGAAATGCGAACAGACACCGAGTTCAGCCTCTTCGTGCATTTCATAGGTACGAATTTGAATTTCGAGTGATTTACTCTCAGCAATTACTGCGGTATGCAACGAGCGATAACCATTCGGCTTGGGATTGGTAATATAATCATCGAATTGGTTGGGAATATGTCGCCAAATCTGATGTGCGATGCCCAAAGCGTGATAACACTCAGGAACACATTTCACCAAAACTCGAACCGCACGAATATCATAAAGCTGATCGAAACTTAGATTTTTACTCTTCATTTTTCGATAGATCGAATAAATATGCTTTACCCGACCCGTGATATCGGCTTCGATTCCCAATGAAGACAATTCAACTCTGAGTTTCTCCACCACAAACTGAATGTACTGTTCACGCTCTAAGCGTTTTTCATTGAGCAGGGTGGCGATTTCTTTATAACGTTCTGGTGCCAGAAAACGAAAGGCTAAATCTTCGAGTTCCCATTTCAGCTGTGCAATACCCAGACGATGCGCCAAAGGTGAATAAATCGTTAAAATCTCTCGGGCAACGCGTTCTTGTCGCTCCTTTGGTGAATGTGCAAGCTCACGCAAAGCAAATGTTCGTTCCGCGAGTTTGATCAGTACAACACGTACATCTTCCGTCACTGAAATCAGCATTTTATAAATGCCGGATAAATGTTCGCGCTGATTATTATTAAAGTGATCTTCTAAGCGTTTGTTTTTTTCAATAAGTTCAGAAAGCTTCCCCATGGCCAAGGTGCCCTTGACCAAATTGTAAACCTGATCGCCAAACTTCAGTTTGATCTCATCTAAGCTGGTCAGTTCCTCACGCACACTACGATACAACAATGCAGCAGACAAAGTATCTTCGTCAACATGGAGATGGGCCAATATGTCCGCCATCCCAAGACCTGTTGCAAAGGTATTGTTACGATAGCGTCCAGAGAAACTAAGCTCTTTTTGCAACACCAATTGCGCAACTTCGGCCAACTGCTCTAACTTTGCACCGTCTAAAATGACACTAACCCGATCCAACCAAGAAACCAAACCTTGTTGCGCTTCATCGGCATGTTCTACAGTCGTTTCATCTGCCAACTCACTGAGTCGTGCAGGTAACAGCTCACGTACTGTAACCATACCCTTCTCCTCTCAAGCAAATATTCATTCCGCTCTCCATTTTAATCGATGAGCGCTAATTTTTTTCAAATAAAGCAATGGATTCGACATGTTCAGTATGTGTAAACATATCCATTACGCCTGCCTGTTTTAACACATACCCATACTTGGCTAAAATACCAGCATCACGCGCCAAGGTTGCAGGATTACATGAAACGTAAACTATTTTCCGTGCACCAAAACGAGGTAGATACTGCATGACCTGTTCTGCACCCGCGCGAGGCGGATCTATTAATAATGCATCAAACCCTTGATTTGCCCAAGGTTTCTGTGAAAAATCTTTTGTTAAATCTTGTGCGTGAAATGTAACATTAGTGATATTATTTTTCTGTGCATTTTCTGTACCTCGCTGCACCATCGCATCACTTCCTTCAACCGCCACCACTCGGCCCTGTGGCCCAACCCGTCGTGCTAAAGCCAGTGAAAAGTTACCCAAACCACAAAATAAGTCTAAAACGGATTGACCTTGTTCTAGCGCAAGCAACTCACATGCCAGATTGACCATTTTGACATTTATCTCTGCGTTTACTTGAATAAAGTCAGTTGGGTGAAAACCAAATACTAAATCTTCACTGTCAAAACGATAATGCAAACGACTGGCCGCTTCAGGCTGATCAACGCGATGCACTGAATCACTTGCGGCTGGTTGCAAATACAGCTGCCATTGCCGTTCAAGCGCAAACTCACGCAACTTTAAAAGATCTGATTGAGAAAGCGCTGCGGTATGGCGTACCAATAATGCAATCTCTGAGTGGCCTTTCACCAGCTCAATATGACCAATATCTGCCCTTCCATCTAAACCCTGCAACAATGCATGTAAAGCTGGCAAATGCTGATCCAGTGCAATATCCAACACTTTACAAGTTTGAATCGCTATCAATTGATTGCTTTGTGCTTCTCGAAAACCCATAACAAGTTTCTGTTTCTTCGGTAAATAGCGCACACCAATACGCGCCTTATGCCGGTAATCAGAACGTGTAGTACGCAAAGCTGGCAGCCAGCTTGTTGGCATAATGCCAGCAAAATGTTGTAAATGAGATTGCAGCATTTCTTGCTTAAGCTGAATTTGCTGATCTGGATGAATATGTTGCAGACTACAGCCACCACATTCAGCGAAATGCGGACACATCGGTTCTGTACGCTGTGGACTTGGTGCACTCATCAATTCAATTTGTTGTGCTTGTTCAAACTTAGCACTTTGATGGGTTAGCTGAGCACGCACAATCTCACCAGGTAAGGCATTGCTAATGAAAACTTTTTTCCCATGCTTTTCAGTGGGGTGTGACGGGTCTGTCCCATAGTGTGCGATACCGCGACCTTCGTGGGAAAGACGTTCAACTTGAAAAACATAATGGGGTAATGCAGATGTTGGAGCTTTGAAGCGACGTTTCAAAATTCGACCTAATCAGAGAGGGCCAGAAAAATCTGACGCTGTAAACGCAGTGTGCTGCGACGTCTCGCGCCAAGACTGTAAAAAATCTTGTTGCTGAGGTTGTGTTTGTAAGTAAGTAATCGTGGCTTCAATCCATAAGCGATGGTCTTCACTCAGCATTTGGCCTTTTAACAAGCTCCAACGCAAATAGATCAACCATGTATTTAAGACATCACCTTCACAGTAACTACTCAGTTCGAGCCATTGCTGATGTTTCACATAGTCAGGAATAAAGTAACCAGAAACCCCACGCTTACCCGGATAGCCAAGTAAGTGCGCAACATCATCAAGCTTTTGAAAATGGCGACCATTAAACATGGCCATCACATCCATTAAATCAACATGACGATGGTGGTAGCGATTTTGGTAGTTATTATAGCGTTTCTGCTGATCAATTTCACCTTGATCAAACAAACTTGGCGCTGACAAGCCATGATACATCGCACGGAATAAGATTACAGGTAAATCAAACTGCGAACCATTCCAACTGACTAAAGTCGGATGACGTTTATCAAAAATAGATAAAAACTTGCTTAGAATTTCTGCTTCGCTCCATTGCGCTTGGCTGAATGAAAACAGGCGCATACCACCATTTTCATCGATCCATAAGCCTGAGATACAGACAATTTCGTGCAGCGGCAAGCGCTGAAAATCCATACCTGACTCTTGGCGACGCAACTTGGTCAAAGCCTGTTCTAAATCGGCTTGTTCTAGATCTAGCCCATATAAATGCGCGCCCGATTTCAAATCGGTCAGCGTCTCAATATCAAACACTAAAACTGGCAGGCGCATAGCGCAGACGTACTCCCAAGTTACCTGACTTCAATTCTGTTGGTTCTATTGAACGTTCAAGACGCCAATACAATCTTCAATTCAATACTAAACCAAAGCGTCAACTTAGTCTTCAACCGAAAACAGACCTGTTGATAAATAACGATCGCCGCGATCACATACAATGCACACAATGACAGCATTTGGATTTTGTTCAGCAATACGTAACGAGGCCCAAACCGCACCACCCGATGATGTTCCAGCACTAATGCCTTCTTGGCGTGCCAATTGACGCATGGTTTTTTCAGCTTCAATTTGCGGAATATCTAAAGTTTGATCCACACGGCTACGCTCAAAAATAGATGGCAAATAGGCTTCTGGCCAACGACGAATCCCCGCAATGCTGGCGCCATCTTCAGGCTGTAGGCCAATCACTTGAATATCTGGGTTTTGTTCTTTTAAATATTTAGACACCCCCATGATGGTGCCTGTGGTTCCCATTGAACTGACAAAATGGGTGATTTTACCGCCCGTTTCCGCCCAAATTTCAGGACCCGTAGTGAGATAATGCGCTTCAACATTGTCTGGATTGCCAAACTGATTCAGCACAAAGCCTTGTCCATTTTGTTGCATCTCAAGTGCAAGGTCGCGCGCACCTTCCATGCCTTGTTGTTTGGTCACTTCAATCAATTCAGCCCCATAAGCACGCATCGCATCTTTGCGTTCTTGGCTCATGTTGTCTGGCATGATCAATTTCATTTTATAGCCACGCATGGCTGCAACCATCGCCAATGCAATACCGGTATTGCCACTAGTGGCTTCAATCAAGGTATCCCCAGGCTTTATTTCACCGCGCTTTTCCGCTTGCATAATCATGTTATATGCTGGACGATCTTTCACAGAACCAGCTGGATTATTTCCTTCTAGCTTCGCCAATACGGTTGCTTGAGTATGGCTGGCCAAGCGCTGCAAACGAACTAAAGGGGTTTTTCCAACATAATCATCAAGTTTAAATTGGTCAGTTGAAAAATCTGGTGAAATATGGCGCATGGTATCAACCTTGAACGAGGTGCCGCTATTGTATGAAAAAATAACCCAAGCTGCACCCATTTCATCGCTTTTTAATCTGACCGTTTAAAGCACCATCATTTTTTCTAAAGCATGTTAATATGCGCGGCATGGGGAAAAAGTGGCTCGAGTCATGTCTAATTTCAACAGAAAGCTCTACAAACGTTTAAAACTCAACCATGCCTATGGGCAGTTGATTGCTTTAATTTTCGTCCCAATCATGGTACTCGCCTTTGTTGGTGCTCTTCTGGTGATGCATGAAACAGCGAATTCATCTACCGCAAAACAACGCTTTAAAGCGATTGAGATCTTAGCTCGGCATCAATATACCGCTGAGCAACTGGTTCGATTACAACAACTGAATCCTCAAAAAAAACAACAAGCTGAAACTATTCTTCAAAGCATTCTAAATGAAAAACATGTAATCAGCGCCGTGGTTTTAAACAGCCAACAGCAAAACGTATTAAGTGTCGGTTATCGCAATAAACGTGATTGGCCCAAGATTCCCCAAAATGCAACTTTTTTTGGCCCGATTGCCAATAATGGCAACTACTTATATGGAATGCGTTTAAATACAGCAGCGCCACAAAAAAGTGAATGGTTGGTGATTGAACTCGACAATCAACCGCTTGCTATTACGCGGTATCGCGTTCTCATCGTCCTGATTGCAACCGGTTTATTAACACTCTTGTTGCTTTTACTGTGTCTGAATTTTTACTCTAGACGCTGGATTGCACCGATGTATGAAATACGGATGCAGTTACAACGCTTAAGTGCAGATACCTTAGATCAGCATATGGTGATTAATAGCACTGGAGAATTACGACTTTTACAACGTGACATTGCCAGTGTGGTAAAACGACTACATTTTAGTTTTCTCGAATTAAAAGAACACACCGAACAAACAGAAGACGATTTACGCCGTACGCTCGACACCCTTGAAGTGCAAAACATTACGTATAAACAAGCACGTGACCAAGCGATTTCATCCAATCAAGCCAAATCGGTATTCTTGGCCAATATCAGCCATGAATTACGCACCCCCTTAAATAGTATTGATGGTTTTATTCACTTGATGCTGCGTCAAGAAAACCTCAACCACGAGCAAACCCTATATTTACAAACCATTCGTAAATCATCGGCACATTTGTTGGCACTCATTAATGATGTACTTGATTTTTCTAAAATTGATGCAGGTAAACTGGAACTCGAAACAGCACCCTTTGACTTAGAAGAAGCCATTTTTGATGTGATGGATATGTTGTCGCCACTGGCTGCACAAAAGCAAATTGATATGGCCTTTTACTATGCCGACAATGTCCCACGTTATGTGATTGGTGACGCATTGCGCGTCAAACAAATCTTGACCAATCTGATTTCAAATGCGATTAAATTCACTCCAGATGGTGAAATTATTGTTCGTGCACGTACAGAACAACACAGCAGCAATCAATGGCTGCTGCATTTCAGTGTGCAGGACAGCGGCATTGGCTTAAGTGGTACAGATCGTAAACGTTTATTTGAATCGTTCTCTCAAGGTGATGCATCGGTAACCCGCCAATTTGGTGGAACTGGACTCGGCTTGGCAATTTCTAAACAATTGGTCAACTTGATGCATGGGCAAATTGGCTTTGAAGACAACCAAGAACGAGCACCCACCGAAAAAGGCTCAACCTTCTGGTTTACAGCCATGTTTGATCTAACCCAGAATGCATTTGTTGAACATCAGAACTTCTCAGATATGCATGTGGTTTCATTTGTTGCCCACCCTGCAACAGCACATGTATTACGTCATTATTTGGAAAATTATCAAGTTCAACATACGGAAACCCAATCGATTCTCGATTTGTTTAGCCGCTTGAACTCATTGGCAAATGCCAGTGATGATACTTGGCTCATTGTTGACCACAGTGGTGATACCGAAGCATTACTCAAAGAAATTCGCAATCGCTATCAAGGCAATCTTGCTGTTTATGGTTATCAAATGACCTTAGACCCCAATATGCTGCATCAGTTTAAAGCACGTGCGCTGTATCAGCCATTAAGTCGTACAGCCTTGATTCAATTGCTAGAAAACAAGCCGCTGCTTGCACCCGAACTTAACGATGACTTTAAGGATCGAGATTTACATATTTTGGCGATTGATGATCACATGCCAAATCTAATCGTCCTTGAAGCATTATTGGGTGAACTCAATGTTGAAACCACCAAGGCATCAAGCGGTCAAGCAGGACTACAGATTATCCAACAACGGGTTGAACAAGGTTTAAAACCCTTTGATCTGGTGTTCATGGATATTCAAATGCCAGTCATGTCGGGAATTGATACCACACGTGCCATTCGTTCGCTTGAATCCACTTTAGATGGTATGCGTATGCCTATCATCGCATTGACGGCACATGCCCTTGCAGATGAAAAACAAAAACTGCTCAAAGTCGGCATGGATGACTATGTCACCAAACCGATTCAAATTGAGCAAATCATTCAAATTCTGACGCATTGGACCAGCGACAAGTTTATTAAACCACTGCAACAAACTGAAAAAACGGTTTATATTGAACGGGTTGACCCACAAATTTTAGACTGGAAGCAAAGCTTACAGCTGGCTGCCAACAAAGAAGATTTGGCACAAGACCTCCTGAAGATGTTGGTTGACAGTTTCCCGACAGAAATTACGGAAATTCAGCAGTTAATTGAACTCGAAGACTTCCCGCAACTTGAGCATGTGATTCATCGTCTTTCTGGTGCAACACGCTATGTCGGTACGCCAAAGTTGCAGCATGTGACGGCTGAATTTGAACAGTTTGTATCGACCTTACGTAAAGAACGACGTAAAGCCGACCCAGCATTTATCGATGAGGTCACGCAGCGCCTAGAGGAACTAAAACATGTTATGGATGATGTGGTTGCTGCTGCAGAGAAAGTCTTACATCACTAAGTTCATCCCATCGGACTTCGGTGGGATGACTTCCGCTCCAAGTACAAGCCTTTTTCCGTGACTGCACTGTCATCTCTCGCCGCTGAACGCATGCTATGCTGCGGCTGAAAATAAATAAGAGTGAAAATTCATGGCACTAGTTAGTATTGAAATCAATGATGGCATTGCAACCGTCAGCCTAAACCGTCCAGAAAAACGTAATGCAATGAGCTTTGATCTATTGCGTGAGTTGGTCAACGTTGCTGAAAAAATTAAAAAAGATCGAAATATCCGCTGCGTGGTACTCACGGGTGAAGCACAGGTATTTAGTGCAGGAATTGACTTAAGCGACTTAAATGATCCGAAAAATAAACTCTATGCAGCGTGGGAACTGATCAAACCAGGACAGAGCCTGTTTCAAAAAGCTTTTTTAATTTGGCAAGAATTGCCTGTTCCTGTCATTGCGGCAGTTGAAGGCTTTTGCTTTGGTGCAGGAATGCAATTGGCATTGGCAGCGGATATCCGTATTGCGCATCCAAATACGCAAATGTCAATTATGGAAAGTCGCTGGGGATTGGTACCCGATATGGGATTGACACGTTCAATCAAAGGCCTCGTTGGAATCGATCTGGCCAAAGAACTGAGTCTCACCGCTCGAATCTTTGATGGTCACTATGCACAACAAATTGGTCTGGTCACACACCTCGATGAACAGCCACTCAACAAAGCACTGAGCATTGCACAAGAAATGCAACAACGCTCACCAGATGCCTTGGTTGCAGTAAAGCGTGTTTTGGATGCCATGCAAAATACGCCAAACAAAGCCTTACGTTTGGAAAAAATTTGGCAACTCAAATTGTTATTGGGTAAAAATAGTATTTTGGCACGCAAAAAAGACAAGAACCCTGAAGTTCAATTTCAACCGCGTCAATACAAGTAACAGCGTATAAAGCACACGGTGTAGTCGCCTAAAACCCTCATTCCTCGCTTAACCCAATCAGACCAAGGAGAAGTAACAAATGGATTTGCAGCAACCGAAAATTGCCTTTATTGGTATGGGGCTAATGGGAACACGTATGGCGACTCGCTTATTACATGCGGGTTTAGATGTTGCAGTCTGGAACCGCAGCGCTTCTGCCTGTGAGCCACTGCTTGAAATTGGCGCAACTGCATTGCAACTTGCAGATATTGGGGACTACCCGACGGTCTTGCTGTGTCTTGCAGATGACCATGCCGTGCAATCGGTATTTGAACAACTTTCTCCCTATTTAACTGCTGGACAAATCATTGTTGATTTTTCTAGTCTTTCAGTCGCTTGCACCCATCAACTGGCTCACCAAGCAGCACAGTTACAGGTTACTTGGATCGACTCTCCTGTATCTGGTGGTGTCGTCGGTGCGGAACAAGGGAGCCTTGTGGTCTTTGCAGGCGGTGATTCTCAGGTGATCGAGGCACTAAATCCAATCTATCAAGTTCTTACACAGCGCGTGACCCGTATGGGCGAAGTCGGTACGGGGCAAGCCACCAAAATCTGCAACCAATTAATTGTGGCAGCCAATAGCAGCCTCATCGCAGAAGCCGTCGCCTTGGCAGATCTAGCTGGTGTGGATACCACGCTTTTAGCTCCAGCACTTGCAGGCGGTTTTGCCGACTCTAAACCCTTTCAAATTTTAGCGCCACGGATGGCCACACATCAGTTTGAACCAGTGCAATGGAAAGTGAAGACTTTATCTAAAGATTTAAACAATGCAGTTGCACTGGCTGCTACATTTAAATTGGATATTCCCGTCGCCACTCAAGCGTTACAGCAACTGCATCAACATCAAACTCAAGGTTTTGCAGAAGCAGATTTATCCACAGTGATTCAGCAGGTTGAACTTTCGAAATAGCCCAACAAAATTGGCTGAACAACACGCTGCAACGCGAATCTAATTATTATTCGACCGCACCAAGGGAATGGTTCCATGCTAAAACTTGCCGTTAATCTTTCGATGATTTTTACAGAAGTTCCGCTATTACAACGTTTTGCATTGGCCAAAGCACAGGGCTTCAATACGGTTGAAATTCAATTTCCTTATGTGCACAGTATTGACGAAATTGCCACAGCACTGTCACAACATCAATTACAACTTTGCTTAATTAACGTCCCCGCAGGCGACCTGATGCAAGGTGGTTGTGGTCTTGCTGGTGTGCCTGGCTGTGAAGCTGAATTTGCCGCAGCCATCGAGCAAGCGATTGCCTATGCCAGCCAATTACAGGTGCCGACTGTAAATATTCTCGTCGGTAAACAACCCGAAGGCATTGCATATGCAGACTGTTTAGATACCCTGACACAAAATTTACGCTTGGCCTGTGATCGTTTAGCAGCACATAATATTCAACCCGTGATTGAAATGATCAATGGCATCAATATGCCTGGTTTTTTAATTCAGCGCATGGCTCAAGCACAAGACTTGCTGACACGGGTTCAGCGTCCAAATTTAAAACTGCAATATGACTGTTACCATATGGCGATGATGGGTGAAGATGTCATTCAATGTTTTCAAAATAATCGCCAGCACATTGCACATATCCAATTTGCAGATTGTCCCGGTCGCCATGAACCAGACACCGCAGAACTCAATTTCACCGGATTTTTCCAAGCCATTGCACAAAGTGGTTATACTGGCT
Organism: Acinetobacter pullicarnis; assembly: GCF_006352475.1. Taxonomy (NCBI): domain Bacteria; kingdom Pseudomonadati; phylum Pseudomonadota; class Gammaproteobacteria; order Moraxellales; family Moraxellaceae; genus Acinetobacter; species Acinetobacter pullicarnis. The sequence goes on along the minus strand of NZ_VCMZ01000001.1, from coordinate 770,692 downwards.
TTGTCGCAGCAGAATATGTCCCCAGCCAAATTTCGCTACAGAGCTTGCAATGGAAACAGCGTTACTTTCCAAGCGAAACCATGTAATAAAATCGAATCGCATTGTTTTAGATCGATAGCACTGCAAAATAGTGGTCTATCCAACCGCAAAATTTGAATTTTGCAGCCAAAGACGTTATATTAACCAGTGAATCATTTTTCAGGAAAATATTCTTCATATGAATTTAGAACCATCACAACGCGCTTCTAATTCTCACGAAATCTCCATATCTACCCAACAGCAAGATATCAACGCTTGTTTGAAAGTTGTTCATGAAGCACTTCTTGATGTAAAAGCCAAAGAAATTGTTGAAATTGATGTCAGCCGCATCAGTAATGTTTCAGATGCAATCGTGATTGCGAGCGGAACATCAACACGTCATGTCAAAGCACTTGCCGACAACGTTGCTGATGAAGCACGTAAAGCTGGCTTCCGCCCGATTGGTGTTGAAGGTGAACGTGATGCAGAATGGATCCTCATCGATTTAGGCATTGTGGTTGTACACGTCATGCTGCCAACTGCCCGTAAATTTTATGATCTTGAAAGTTTATGGCGTGGTAATCCTGAATCTGCCGCACAAGTCTAATATCGAATACAAGAAAAGCGACCAAAGAAGTCGCTTTTTTATTGTCTGATCATTTAGTTAAATCATTCGCTTTAACACCTAGCTTTCTTTAGCGCAGCGCATACTCAAATCAATTTACAGTGGTTATGCTCAAACTGAGTCGTTCTGTTTAAGCTGTATTTTGCGCTTTGCATTCCACCAATGCACCACTTTAAACATCAGAAAAGCAAGACCAAAACTCCAGAGGAAAATCACAATTACGCCTGAGAATTGTGCGAATATGGTCGCCTCGCGGCCGCTTAACAGTTTGGAGTGATCAACAAATGCCAATATTAAGGTTCCCCAAATACCACAAATACCGTGAATCACCGTGACATCAATAATATTCTTGACGCCAATCCAACGCTTAAGCAGATTTGGAAGAACAAAGACCAAAACCCCAGCCACAAAGCCAATAAAAATGGCAGCAGTGATGGAAACCAAGGCACAGCTGGCTGTAATCGCAACCAAGCCACCCAAGCCCGCTTTAATCAGCGATTCGAGTGTAATGCTCTGTTTATAGCATTTCCCAAAGATAATCATCGCAACAATTGCGGCAATCAAAGTTGAAACGGTATTTAACACCACATCTTCGATATCGACTTTTATCGCAGTAATGTAGCCAACATTTAGACTTGACCATGCCAACCACAAGACAAAGCCAGCCAAGCCCATTGCAAGTGTTTTATAGTCATCGAAAATAATATCTTTACGGCGTAAGGATTCTTGTTGTTCTCGGCCAAAGACCACATAACCCGCCAATACAATCCAAGCAGCGGTCGAATGCACTACAGTCGAGCCAGCAAAATCGATAAAACCGAGGCTCTTTAAAAAACCACCATAATTCATCACACCACCCCAAGCAGAGCGACTGGTGATAGCAAAAATTGCAAATGAAATAAAGAGTGAGATCCACCAATATTGCAGCAAGGAGATCTTTCTTGGAATAATCCGACTGACCACCATCGTGACTGTGGTGCTCATTAACACGTAGAAAACCAATAAATTGAGGTGCCAAGTTTGCAGAGGCGCTCTAAAGAAAATCAACTCTCCCCTAAACCACAGCTCATAATAATACATCGCTGCAATATAAGATAAGTTACCAATCAATGCGGCCATATAGTTGATTGCAAAAATACGCAATCGTTTGGAATCAGGATCGTAACCACCTTCGACCATCGCAAATCCCATTTGCATCAACATCACAAATAGGCCGCCCAAGAACAGCAACGTGTAATCGGGTGAAATATGAATTTTGGGAATATCCTCTACAGCCCAATTGCTGGCGAAGGACAAACATGGCAGCATAACCATTAAAACAATGAATAAATATTTAAACAGGCCCATGCGCAAGCCATCCTTCCAATTTATGAAATAGTTCAATCAACACCATTCGATATTTTTCTAAGGACCAAGGATTACTCTTAATATAAAAATGACTTAATAATGATGGATATTAGCACAACTTAAGCCGACGAAAATAGCAACAAAAAGGGATAGGCATTCTAAAAAGTTTTTAGTATTCAAGCTTATTTTTTAGACAAAATTGACCAAAAATTAAATTTCACTCAAAAACTCAGCAGCCTCTAGGAGTGCAGACTAAACCATTCATTTAGAGAAAATCAACAAACTTATATACATTCTGTGCTTTTATTTTTATTTTATGTAGTTTAACTAAAAAGACCACCCGAGGGTGGTCTTCAATCAATGTCGCTTAATTAGTGACCTGAGCCATTAATCGCTTTGGTCATATCTTCAACCACTTTTTTGGCATCACCAAAGATCATCATGGTTTTATCGTTATAGAACAAATCATTATCTAGACCAGCATAACCGGTTGCCATCGAACGTTTGATCACCATAATGGTTCGTGCCTTATGCGCTTCAAGGATCGGCATACCATAAATCGGTGAGCTAGGATCATCTTTGGCGGATGGGTTAACCACATCATTGGCACCAATCACCAGCACCACATCTGTCGCTGGAAAGTCTGAGTTAATCTCATCCATTTCCAAAATATCATCATAAGGGACATCTGCTTCAGCCAAAAGTACGTTCATGTGCCCAGGCATACGACCTGCCACTGGGTGAATGGCAAAACGTACAGTCACCCCTTGCTCTTTCAATAGATTGGCAAGTTCTTTCACCGCATTCTGTGCACGACCTTGTGCCATCCCATAACCCGGCACAATCACCACGCTGTCGGCATTTGACATTAGGAAGCCCGCGTCATCGGCAGAACCTGAGCGATAGTTACGTTGTACCTGATCGCCAGTATTTGCCGTTGCAGCAACGGCATTACCGCCCATGGCACCACCAAACAAGACATTGAGGATCGAACGGTTCATCGCTTTACACATAATGTAAGACAGAATCGCACCAGAAGAACCGACCAACGAACCTGCCACAATCAACATATTGTTTTCAAGCGTGAAACCAATACCTGCTGCGGCCCAACCTGAGAATGAGTTCAACAGCGACACCACCACGGGCATATCACCGCCACCGACGGGTGCAATCCAAACCCAACCCAAGATCAGTGCAAGTACTGTCATTGCCCAAAATGCTTGCATGTTGCTGGTGGTGAAGAACAAGATTCCACAGACCAACATTGCAGCAAAGATAAGCGCTTGAACTGGTTTAACCCATGCACCAGAAATAGTTTTGGCCCATTTTTTTGCAGCCAGCTTGCCATAAGCAAATACCGATGCAGTAAAGGTAATTGCCCCAACAAAACACCCGACAAACAATTCAAATAAATGAATTTTGCTCATGTGTGTTGGCTCAATTCCAGCTGCGGCAAGCGCAATACCATCTTGTGCAAACAATGCTGTCAATTGGTTGTTATGCAAAATTGCAGCAATCGCAATTAATACCGCAGCCAAGCCGACCAATGAATGCATCAGCGCCACAGTTTCAGGCATTTGTGTCATTGGAACAGTGCGTGCACGTGCAATACCGACCACTGCACCCAGTACCATTGCGCCACCAATCATCCAAATGACTGGATTATTCGCGACAAAAAAAGTGGTGACAACCGCGATTGCCATTGCAATCATGCCGTAACGATTGCCTTGAATCGCTGTCTTTGGCCCAGATAAGCCACGTAACGTAAGGATAAAGAGGATGGCCCCAACCAGGTACAACCAATTTGCATTTTCTTGAATAAATTCCATGGCAATGCCCTCTTATTTCTTTTGCTTAGGCTTAAACATTTCCAGCATACGTGCTGTCACTGCGAAACCACCAAAAATATTAATACTTGCCAAGAACACCGCAACCGCGCCAAGCACACTGATTACATTAATGCTTTGAAAGGCCACATGACCTTCTAAACCCAATACCGGCATACCGACTGTTTGCAACATCGCACCGACCACAATAATTGAGGACAAGGCATTGGTCACTGCCATTAAAGGCGTATGCAAGGCTGGCGTTACACCCCAAACCACGTAATAACCCACAAAAATGGATAAGACGAAAATTGTAATAGTTTCAACCATGAGCTCTCTCCTTAACCACGCTTCAACAGCACTTCGCCGGCATGCGTAACCAATAGGGCTTTTTGAATTTCATCACTTTGATTGATAGCAAATGTTTTGCTCTCATCAAATAAAGTCTCAACGAAATTAAAAACGTTACGTGCATACAATGCTGAAGCTTCTGTCGACAACGTCGATGGAATATTCGGTATGCCTAAAATGGTCACGCCATTTGCTGTCACCACATTTTCACCGCACTGTGAACCTTCCACATTACCGCCACTTTCAACCGCCATATCGAGGATGATTGAACCGGGTTTCATTTTGGCCACGGTTTCTGCTTTGATTAAACGGGGTGCATCACGGCCTGGCAACAACGCTGTGGTAATCACAATATCGGCATTCGATACCGCTTTATCGACGATAACAGCCTGATCTTGAATGTATTGTTCACCTGGCATCCAGCCATAGCCATTTTTGGCGGCATCGGCTGCTTTTTGTTTTTCTTCATCAGACATCGGAACGTCTAACCATTTACCACCCAGAGATTCAACTTGATCGCGTGCAGTTGGACGCAAGTCCGTGGCTTCAACCACAGCACCGAGACGTTTAGCCGTTGCAATTGCCTGTAAGCCTGCAACACCTACCCCCATAATCACCACACGTGCCGGTTTTACCGTACCTGCAGCAGTCATTAACATCGGGAACATGCGCTGATAAGCACCGGCAGCAAGCAAGACCGACTTATAACCAGCGAGGTTGGCTTGTGAAGATAAGACATCCATGTTCTGTGCACGAGATAAGGTCCGTGGCAGCAGCTCCAAAGCAAATGCAGACACTTGTTGCGCAGCAAATTGCTCAAGTTCTGTATTACGATAAGGATCAAACATGGCAACAACGGTTGTGCCTGAGGCAAGCTTTTGAATCTCGTCACCTTTAGGCGCACGAACCTTCAAAATAATTTGGCTACCGCAATAAGCATCTTCCGTAATTTTTGCGCCGACCTGTTCATATGCACTGTCAATATACGCGGCTTTAACACCAGCTCCACGTTGAATGACGACATCATGACCAGCGCTGATCAATTTCTTTACGGTCTCTGGTGTAGCAGCGACACGATTTTCACCGATAATGGTTTCGGTTGGAATTCCGATCTGCATGAGCATTCCTCAAGCTATTGTTTCTTCAAGTCAACATTGCAAAATGCAATGTTCCCCCAGGATGCGTTGTTCTGAATTTTTGGATTTTAATTGAACCATTTGAAATTACTACCCACTATTTATTTAATAAATGGGCACATTTTGAACTGATGATTCATTAATTTATCGACTTCAGCTAATATTCACCGGTTTTGCTTGGCTAAAACTTGAATTTGCACACACTTTGTTCGATGTTTCATCATCGTCCAGTGCTGCATCTCGTTCGTCGCATCAGCGCTCAAATCTCAGACTACTTTATAACGATCAAACCAAGCGACTGAGCAGTGCACCTTGCCGCTCCACTGCACCTTCAAAACAGCACAGATTAGATTCTATACCCGTTTAAGATTGCTACACCGGAAATCGAAGAGATCGGATAAACTGAAATTTCGAGTTTGCTCACTGCCCCTGAACAGAAAAAACACAAACCCGCAGCGACTCAAGAAGCAATATCGATGCCTTTATTTCATTGCAAATCGCATGGCCTATCTCGTCTCAAATTGATGTGCAATAGCATCGCCATAAAATCAGCCAATCTGCCCAAATGATTCAGTAAAATATTTATAAAAAATATGCTTTGTCATTTTAGCCCGTGATAGTAGATACAAATTATGCCGTTTCAATCAAAAAACGCACTATTTTGAAGCGTTCACATGCAACAATAGATTCCTCATCGACCGATCTAATCAGAAAGTCAAACTGTGCTTTCACTTTTAGACAGATGACTTTTATACTAAGGCCCGTTGTCATCCCCAGACGCCAAGAAATCCAGCCATGAAACCGAGCTTAACGCAACAGCAACTGGGATCGTTATGTGCCATTGGTGCCGCATTTCTATTTAGCAGTAAAGCGATTTTCATTAAACAAGCCTATGCGATCTCAAGTACTGTCGATGCAACATTACTGATGGCACTCCGCATGGCCAGTGCTTTGCCGTTCTTTTTGCTGATCTGCTGGCTGTTTAGACGCAATAATCAAGGCATTGCAAAACGCGACTGGGCACTCTTAATTCTTGCTGGACTCATTGGCTACTACTTTGCCAGCTGGCTCGACTTTATTGGTTTGATGTATATCAGTGCATCATTAGAACGGATTATCTTATTTCTTTATCCGACGTTAACGGTTTTGGCATCAAGTGTTATTTATAAACAGAAACTGACCACTAAAACCCTCTTTGCCATTGTATTGAGCTATGGCGGTACGGTCTTGGTGATGCTGCAAGAACAAAACAGCGCACCACAACAAAGTCACTTTTGGTTAGGTGCCAGTTTGGTCTTTGCCAGTGCTGTTGCCTTTGCCAGTTATTTATTGCTCACTCCACGGCTGATTCATAAATTTGGCTCGTGGAATTTTACTGGACTCGCCTTAAGTGTTGCCTGTGTCGGAACCTTAGTACATTATCTGCTGGCGACTCCACAACCGATCGCACTGATCATGCAATTGCCCATGTCCGTGATTGGCTATGGGGTGGGACTTGGGGTCTTGGTCACAGTGCTGCCGACAATTTTACTGATGCAAGGGATTCAACGCATCGGTGCATCACAATCGGCAATGATTGCCTCGGTTGGTCCTATTCTCACCATTTTATTGGCGGTGGCTTTTTTAGGTGAGCAATTAAATGCCATACAATGGCTCGGCTGTCTGCTGAATATTGTTGGAATATTGATGATTAGCCTGTCAAAAAACAAACTTAAACATTAGAATTTATTGATTATTTATGCATAACCAATGCAACTTATTTCGTCGATTAATAGATCGTCTTCATCATCAATGGACTTTATATGCACTTTCAAATTGTTTCTCCAAGCAGCTGCGTTGAGCCAGAACAAATTCTGCTGGCGCAAACACATTTACAAGGCTTAGCTCATCAAGTCACTTTGGCTGAACATGTGATGGCACAATATCGTTATTTGGCCGGTTCTGTCGAGCAACGCATTGCCGATTTAAAGCAAGCCTGTCTTGACCCCGACATTGATGCGATTTGGTGTGCGCGTGGGGGCACAGGTGCATCACAACTGCTGCCGTATTTGGGCGACTGGATGCTCAACAAACCGATTATTGGTTATTCGGACAGTACCGTTTTACTCAACTATGTGGCCATGCACGGTGGTCAAGCTCTGCATGCACCGGTCTTTCAAGAAATCGCCTGCAAAAATTTAGCGCACAATCCTATTTCCGCAGATGCACTTGAGGTCATTCGCCTGCTAGATGCAAACACTGCCCAAAACGCAAATACCGCACAACGCCATGCTTATGATCTACAACCAGTGAATTCGATTGCGCAACAGGCATACGCCTTACACGACAAGGGCTTAAGCGGCAAAGTGTTAGGGGGCAACTTAACCGTATTATGTACCCTACAAGGTACAGCAAATGCGTTAAAACTCACGGAACCAAGCCTGTTACTGCTTGAGGATGTCGGTGAACCGTTTTATCGCCTTGAACGCAGCCTCAATCAGCTTTTACAAAGTATTGATGTTAACCAAATCAATGCCGTAGTCATGGGTGATTTCTACCAATGCCCACAAAAAAATGTTCCCCATGATTTGCCACAGATTTTTGCCGAACATCTCGATCCATTACAGATTCCACTGTATCAATCTCAAAGCTTCGGTCATGGTGCACATAACCGACCTTTTTGGATTGGGAAAATGGGGCGTATTGAGCAATTACAGCTCTTCATCGAATAGGCCAACAAGCTTTTGATCGATGATTTGGGTGAGCAAGTCCTGAAAATGGGTGCCATTGGATTCTTCGGCAAACTTGTCATTCGGATTGCGCAGCGGACATTGTTTTAAAGACAGGCAACCACAGCCTATACATTTATCTAACTGCTGACGCAATCTGAGCAAGCCAATGATTTGCTGATCCAGATCGGCTTGCCATTTTTCTGACATTTTTTTCCAATCACTACTGCTGGCCATACGATTACTGGGCAGTACGGCCAAGGCATCTTTAATATGCTGTAAGCTAATCCCCACCTGTTGCGCGACTTTAATAATCGCAATTCGGCGCAACATCCCCCGTTGATAACGTCGTTGATTGCCTTGGGTGCGGGTACTTGAAATCATCTGCTTTTCTTCATAGAACCGAATTGCAGAAACACTGACCCCACTTCGTTGTGACAGCTCTCCAATACTGATCCACTGATGCGCATCTTTTTCTGACATAAACCGCTTGACCTCAACCTAACTTGAGCTTTGATACTAACACAACCTCATTTCCTCAAGCGTCACACAATGAATTTTGTCTCGCAGCATCAGCACATCCCGTCCTTTGCCTTTATTAACCCCACGCCCCATACATCGGCAGCGGCTTCGCCCTTAGCACATGGTCATGCCGTAGAAGTACGCCATTTTCTGCGGGTGGTGCATCTATCTGAACAAGGTCGAAAAAACCGTCAAGGTGAAATTCCCCCCGATTTTCAAGAACAAGTGCAATATGCTTTTGAAAATATACTATTCGTTTTAAAAGAGGTCGATGCTACAATTCTCGACCTCGCAGTGTTACGCATTTATGTGGTTGAATATGATGCCAATAAATATCAAGCTGTAACACAGGTTATGCAGCAGCTATGGGAAAACCAGCCTTTTCCAAGCTGTAGCCTGATTCCCGTTCCCTGCTTAGCTTTACCCGACATGCTGATTGCAATTGAAGCAACCGCCTATTGCTTATAAGGCGTTTAATCTGGAAGTTCGATGTCCCCTGTATACGATATTACGCACAATAAATCATTGCTTTGGTTAATGGCGATTGCCTGTGGGCTCTGCGCTGGCGCGAACTATTATTGCCAACCACTAATCCACTCTATTCAACAGTACTTTGCAGTATCCGAATCTCAAGCCGCATTGACCGTCACTTTTGCGCAAGTATCCTATGCACTCGGCCTCCTGTTTATTGTGCCTGTTGGCGATATCGTCAATAAAACCAAATTTATTCCGATCTTGATGTTCTTTGCCGCGGTCGGTTTATTGATCTGCACTTTTGCAGTCAATTTACCCATGCTTTGGGTGGGCACCATTATCGTTGGATTGTTTTCAGTTGCAGCTCAAGTATTGATTCCATTGGCGGCTATTGCTACCCGACCAGAAAAAACCGGTGAAGTGGTTGGCTTTCTGATGAGTGGTTTGTTGGTTGGCTTATTGCTGTCCACCAGTTTATCGGGATTATTGTCGAACCTCTTTAACTGGAAAGTGATTTATATGGTGAGTGCGGTCTTGATGCTGATCTTGGCCTATCTGTTAAGCGCCAAACTTCCTCAAGTTGCCACGTCCCAAATGAATTATCTGGAAATATTTCAATCCATGGCACGTCTGATGCTGAGTGAGCGACGCTTAGTTTATCGCGCCCTGATTGGCGCCTTCTGCTTTGCTGCCATGAGTATTCTGTTCTCAACCATCGCGGTGCTGCTGACTTCATCGCCCTTTAATCTCTCCGATGTATTTATTGGGGTAGTGACGCTGATTGGGGTCTTTGGCGCTTTAGCCACCACGAAAATCGGTAAACTTGCCGACCGTGGGCATACTCAAATCCTGACTTGGCTCGGTATCCTGACCTTTGTAATCAGTTGGGTTTTTCTATATTTCGGTGGCCAATCCCTAATTAGCTATATCTTGGGTTATGGCCTGATCAGCTTGGCTTTGGTGTTGGTGCATACCAGTAATCAAAATATTATTTTTCGCTTACATCCCAGTGCAAAGTCACGGATTAACTCCATTTATATGACCTTTTACTTTGCTGGTGGCGCCTGTGGTTCAGCGCTTGGGGTCTATGCATGGCATCATGGTGGTTGGATCATGACCTGTAGTGTTGGACTGGCACTCGTGGGCGGTGCTGCATTGTTTACTTTGCTTGACCATCATTATCAAAGTAAATTTTTAACTGCCAAGGCTGAAGGTTAAGTCATTGGCAACACCGTTATGAAAACAAAAATCCGAAGCTAAAAATACTAAAACAAAAATGCTGAGCATGTGCTGCTCAGCATTTTTTATTGCGATACAAACTTTCGTTTTAGCTTAATTCGTCGCGTTTAAAAACTCGACTGCGCTTTTCGGGGCTGTATCCACCTGTAGGTTAAAAACATCGGGACGTGAATAATGCCCACAGACATCATAATCAAGATTGGTTTGTTGAATCATGCTTAAATCTATATCCGCATAAAGTTCAACTTCTTCATCATAAACAGGCCCTGCCAGCACTTCCCCATATGGATTTACGATCATGCTGCCGCCATGCATCAGGTAGTCATCCTCCTGATGATCTTTCATAATAAATTGTTCTTGAAAATAATCAGGATAATCAGAAAGTTTGGTCACCTGACACGATGACAGCACAAACACCCGACCTTCAACTGCAATATGAATCATTGAACTGGCCCAAGTTTTACGGTCATCTGCAGTCGGTGCACAGTAAATCTCAGTTCCTTGTGCATACATCGCTTGTCTTAATGCCGGCATATAATTTTCCCAACAGATCACACTGCCAATTCGACCATAAGGGCTATCGACAGTTTCAATGGTTGAACCATCGCCAAAACCCCAAATCAAACGTTCTTGTCCTGTTGGCATCAGTTTACGATGGATACCTGCAACACCGGTTTCTGGTGCCAAAGTCACACAAGTACAGTACAAAGTACGACCATATTTTTCGATGATGCCAATGACCGTATGCACCCCCGTTTCAGTAACGGCTTTGGCCAGTCTTGCCATTTCTGGGCCATCTAGACTCACCGCACCTTCCACATATTTTTGATACAGTTTGCGTCCATCCATGGAACGATTTCCAACCACGCTGCCAAAATGACTGCCCTTTGGATAACCCCCAATAAAGGCTTCGGGAAAAACAGCAATCTTGGCACCATTACTGGCTACTTTTTTTAGAATTTCACATGCTTTATCAATACTTTTCATTGCTTCAAAAGGAAAGGATGCAGCTTGAATTACAACAACTTTTGTCATGGTGATACTCCTTGATTATTCATCGCTCAACAAATCTTTGCCTTTGGTTTCAGGCAACATAAAAAATAAAATGAGAAAACAGCAGATCGAAACACCGGCCAAATAAGCTGAAGGGATATTGGGATTTCCAGTCCATTGAATCAGTGCCACCGCAATGAAAGGACCGGGGCCGGCAAGCACCGCAGAAGCAATGTTATGGCCCAATGCCGCACCAGTTGAGCGAATTGAAGCTGGGAAAACTTCAACCAAAAGAACTACATTTAGCACAGCGGCATTACAGACGAAGAAACCAAGCAGCAGCAACGAGACTAAAATAAGAAAGCTATTGCCAGTGTTCCACATCAGAAAAATAGGATATGCAGACAGCGTTAAACCTGCTGCTGTCCATAACAATGGTTTACGACGCCCGACTTTATCGACCATACGTCCAACAAAAGGATGCATAAAACAATAGATCAACAATGCCAAACTACAGATCCAAAGTGCCGTGATCTTCGGTAAATGCACCACGTTCACAAGGTGATTCGTCGCATAGGTGATGAAGTAATAAAGTGAAACACCAAATAAAGCAGAGAATGAAAATGCAATAATAAAAGAGCGCATTTTGCTCTGAAACGGAATAACAGGAATGTTGTTTTCTGCCTTACGCTGCTGCAACTCCATGTAGATTGGGGTGTCTTCTAAACGACGGCGAATAAAAATTGCTAAAAAAGTCATCCCGATTGAAAGCACAAATGGAATCCGCCAGCCCCAATTCATCACTTGTTCGTCAGTCAGTACCGAGTTCAACACTGCTGCCGTTGCCGTACCCATTAAAAAGGCAATCCCTGCGGTACAGGTAATTAAACTGGCCGCTCGGGCACGTCGGTCATCATCGGCACTTTCCAACAGAAAAATACCCGCACTCGACCACTCTCCACCAACCATCATGCCTTGTAAAAAACGCAAAATAATTAGAATGATCGGTGCCATAATTCCAAGTACGGCATAGCCAGGTAATAGCCCGATGAGGGTGGTAAAAACCCCCATGCCAAAAACAGTGACCATTAATACAAATTTTCGACCAAACTTATCGCCTAAAGGCCCTAAAACCAAGGCACCGAATGGTCGTGCAATAAAGCCGACTGCAAACACAGCCAATGAAGACAGCAATGATATGCCGGGCTCATCCGATGGGAAAAAAACCATTCCGATGACTGCGGCAAAATAGCCATAAATTGCAAAATCGAACCATTCCATGAAGTTGCCAATACCAACGGCAACCGCTTGTTTCGTGGTTAATTTTCTCTTTGATTGGGAAGGTTTTCCCGCTGCATCCCTGAAAGATGGTGTATCTTGTGCATCCATACACAAAGTTCCCCTGTTATGATTGATATCAATATCTAGGATATGAGCATGCTTGTTTAGTGCTCAAATTGAGTGTAGATATTTGAATTTAATAGGCAAATGAAATATAAAAATGACTTATAGTAATCTCAGTAATATCAGCCGCATCGACCTGAACCTATTGGTTGCCTTTCAAGCCTTGATGATTGAGCGCAGTGTCACCCGTGCAGCAAAGTCACTGTTCCTCACTCAAAGTGCGGTCAGCGCTTCACTGCGCAAGCTACGCGTCATCTTCCAAGACGAGCTTTTTATCCGCACATCACATGGCATGAATCCTACGGATAAAGCAGTTGAAATATCCCCCATTATCAATGAAGCGCTGAAGAGTATTTCAGACCTGATTATTCGGGTAACCCAAGAAAATGACTTCTCACCTGAAAGCACAAAAGAGACCTTTCGAATTGGCTTAACCGATGATGTTGAATGCCTTTTAGCCCAAAAAATCATAAGTGAAGCGCAAAAACGCTCCTTGGCGGTTAACTTTGTTTTTTTACAGACCAATAGCCATTTTTGGTTAAAGCGCTTTACCGAAGATGATGCAGATCTGGTGATCTGCTCAAATCCCAAAAGTATGAGTTCGCAGTATCAGGCAGCAGATTTATTTTCATCTTCATATTCATGTGTTTATGACAATGATGTCTATCAACTTAAGCAAGCAATGCACTTTGAAGGCTATGTTTATGCGCCACATGCACGGGTGATTTTTGACGGTGGTCGTGTCGGATTCTTAGATGAATTCTTTGAAGCAGAAGGTTATAAACGTAAAGTTAAAGCTACTTTTTTTAATTTTTCGACCGCAATCAATTCCATTATTGGTACGGATTTAATCGTGACCATGCCGACTTATGGCGCCGAACTTTTTGCTGAAAATAACAGTAAAATTCGCGTCAATCCTGTGCCCTTGCACTTGGCACCCTCTTTTACCGTTCAGATGATTTGGAATGTTGAGAATAAGCAAGATTCACGTATCCAATGGCTAAGAAACTTTATTTTAGAAATCACAACAGATATTCGAACAGAACTTCGAGTACATACGCAAATTCACCTATAAGTCAACTTTACTTAAATTACTAAAAATAATTTAAAAAAAATAATCGACCTATAGGTAAAAATATAATATTGAAAATGAAGCACGATACTAGCCGACCTACAACATCGCACTCAATATCCTTCAGCCCAAACGCAAGATAAATGAATATGCTCATTCAAAGATAAAGAATACACACATCCAATATTACTCTTTATTTACTTGGCATTAAATTAAGAAAATATCAAGTAAATAACATCTCCGACAAAGAAATGATAACAACATCAATCAACGATATAACCAAGTTATGCCTATGTTCATGATATAACCACATGATTCCAAAGTAAGACTTGAGAAAAATTATGAAAACAGTAGGAAATGATTTAGTTCGCCATCAACTGCATGAAAATCGGAAATGGTATTTAGCCTTAGGAACTTTGCTGACCTTATTTGGTCTTGTCATGTTCATCTCTTTGCCTTTTGCAACCTTAACCGCCGTATTAATCCTCGGTGGACTAATGATGTTTGGTGGTGTTTTTACCTTTATCGCCGCATTTAAATTTTTTGAAGGGGGCTATCGTTGGCTCTGGGCACTGTCTAGCATCTTATATATTATCGCGGGTTATTATGTTTGGGCGACCCCAGTACAAGCGGCCATTGTCCTCACCGCAATCTTGGCAATTTTTCTGATTATCTCTGGTATTTTGCGTACACTGGGTGCGCTGTTATACCGTATTGAAGGTTGGGGTTGGTCATTATTCTCCGGCATATTAACCTTCGTCACTGGTATTATTATTATGCAAACGCCAGATGCACCATTTTGGGTATTGGGCTTATTCTTGGCAATGGATATTCTCTTCCAAGGCATTAACTATTTAAGACTGGCTTCTTATATTCGACGTGAAGTACCCAAAAGCTCAGCAGACTAATTGACGTTATTGCTTATTGGGCGCGTCGCTGGCGATGATGGAATCGTATTCATCGCCAGCGACACATAACACTGCACTTTCATGCAGTATGACTGACATTATTCATCATCAATACGAGCAAACTCTTGTTCAGGTGTGCCCTTCACCAAATGATGCCGACTATAAAAAATAAAATATAAGATAAACACGATATAAATTATTGCGGCAATTAACCATATTTTAGGATTTACCATCAAACCGGCCACCACAGCAATCGCAGCTAAAATCAAGGCAATAATTGAAGTCACAATCCCACCCGGTGTTTTATACGGACGGGCTAAATCAGGACGAGATAAGCGCAGTTTGATATGCGACAGCATCATCAACACATAAGAAATCGTCGCACCAAAGACCGCCATCAAAATCAGTAAATCTCCCTCACCACTGAGTGACAATAAAAACCCAACAATGCCCGGGACAATAATCGCCAATGCTGGTGCTTTATTGGCATTGGTCAGCGATAAACTTTTCGGTAAATAACCAGCACGAGATAAGGCAAAAATTTGTCGCGAATAAGCATAAATAATCGAAAAGAAACTGGCAATCAAACCAGCTAAACCAACGAAATTCACAAAACTAGCCAGCCAAGTATTTTGTCCATACACTGCTTTTAAGGCATCAACCAATGGTGCTCCTGAGTTTTTGAGTAAGTCCGCACCTGCAGCGCCCGCACTTAAAAATAAAATCAATAAGGCAAAAGCCGCTAAAATAAGCATGGCACCAATCAAGCCTCGTGGTAAGGCACGCACCGGATCTTTAACTTCTTCGGCTGCCAAAGGAACCCCTTCAACCGCCAAGAAAAACCAAATCGCATAAGGCACTGCTGCCCAAATACCAATATAACCAAAAGGCAAAAAGGCACTGGCACCGACATTATTTCCCGCAGCAATATTAAATAGATTTTGGCTATTAAAATGCGGAATCATCGCAATAATAAAAACCAGTAATGCGATACAGGCCACCGAGGTAATTACAAACATGATCTTTAATGCTTCGCCTGCGCCTTTTAAATGCAGTCCCATAAACACCAAATAACAAATTAAATAGATTAGCCAACCACCCACGCCAAATAAAGATTCGCAATAAGCACCAATAAAAACAGCGATGGCAGCAGGTGCAATCGCATATTCAATCAGGATTGCAGTCCCCGTCAGATACCCCCCAAAAGGCCCAAATGCAACCCGCGCAAAGCTATAACCACCGCCAGCCGTGGGCAACATGGTCGACATTTCTGACATCGCCAAACTCATACACAAATACATGAACGCCACGATCACCGTCGCGATAAACATACCGCCCCAACCGCCTTGAGCCAGTCCAAAGTTCCAGCCCGCAAAATCACCCGAGATCACATATGAAATGCCAAGCCCAACCAAGAGTAGCCAGCCTACCGCGCCTTTTTTTAACGTGCGTTTAGCAAAATATTCTTCTTCACTTACAGAATGTTCCACATTCAATTCAGATTGTTTCATTTTATCGCAACCACCCTGTCTGCTTATTTATGAATTCCATCTTGCGTAAAAATAAAGCGGAAGACTTGACCTTAAAATGCTTCCAGATCATTTGAAGTCAAGTTCCATGATTTTTTCTTTTATAAGATCGAGTCAGGGCAATCCACATGCCAGACAAAAATCTAAGGAAGGAGAATTTTATGTCAGTTGAACAAAATGAATATTTAAGCCATAACCAGCTCTTACAACTGGCTAGCCAGGCGATGACCTTCTATTCAAATGCCTATCAAGGCGATATTCGTTTATTGTGCCAGTCTGAAAATGCGACCTTTATTATTCGTACCCCGCAAGCGCGTTATGCACTGCGGATTCATCGTCCGCATTACCACTCCAAGCAAGACATTGAAAGTGAATTAGCATGGCTCGATGCACTCAATAGCAATGGTATTGCAGTCCCCCAAGCCATTCCTGCACAACAGGGACAACGCGTACTCTGCTTAAATTTAGATGAAAACACCCAGCGCTATGCGGTGCTGTTTAATTGGGTGGATGGTGAAATGCCCACCGTCGATGTGAGTCCAGCGGCATTTCAGCAATTGGGACAAATTACGGGGCGATTACATCAACATAGTAAGCAATGGCAACCACCTGCACATTTTAAACGCATCGTGTGGAATCACCAGACCATGGTTGGGTCTGACGGACACTGGGGCAACTGGCAGCATGCACCACATTTAAATCCCCAAGATCACCGCATTATTGATGAGACACTGGGCATTATCAAAGCCAAGCTCGATGATTTTGGTCAAGGCGCAGATCGCTATGGTTTAATCCACGCAGACCTGCGTTTAACCAATTTACTGCTCAATAATGAACGCATTGGTGTGATTGATTTTGATGACTGCGGCATGAGCTGGTTTATGCATGATTTGGCCGCTGCGATTAGCTTTAATGAACATCATGCGGCTGCACCAGAATGGGTTGAGCATTGGCTCAAAGGCTATGAGCGCATCGGCCATATTAGTGATGCCGAATATGCACTTATTCCCACCTTTATTATGCAACGTCGGATTCAAATCATGGCATGGAATGGATCACATGCCAGCACCGAAATGGCACTGAGTTTAGGTGATCAATGGTCAAATGAAACGGTACGCTTATGTAAAAAATACTTGGCGAACCAAATGCCAGTTGGTGTATAACATTGGATGGTCAAGCCGATTTCAGGCTTCATAAAATTTAATTTATATTCATGGAGTAGATGCACAAGGACGTGCTTTTAAAGGAATTAATTAAAAAGCTGGTATGCATTTTGCTCTAAATATTAAATTATAACAACAAAGGGATTTCTCATGATCCATATCCATTCAACTCAATTGATTGGTGAAGTAACCAATATGAGTAACCAAGGGGTATTGTCCGCAGCTGCATCGGGTTTGAGTGATTTTATTATTCAACAAGGTGCCGATGTTGACCGTGTTTTTGGCAGTAGCGGCATCAATCCCGAACGCTTACTTAGCCCTACGCTGAGTTTGCATTTACCTAACTACTGTAAAGTCCTTGAATACGCAGCGGAACAATCTGGCTGTGACAACTTTGGGCTCTACTATGGTCAACAGTTTCAACCTAAGTCATTGGGACTGATTGGCTATATTGCACTTTGCTCCCCCGATTTAGAAAGCGCCCTCAAAAATATGGCCAACTACTTTCATTTACATCAAAAAGATACCATGACCCGCATGCTCGATCTTGGTGAATGTTGGCGCATTGACTATCAAATTCAACATGGCGCCATCTTAACCCGTCGCCAAGATGCAGAATTCACCATCGGAATATTCATGAATGTTATTCGTGAAATGTTAGGCCAGCATTATTCCCCACGTGAAATTCACTTTGAACATACTCGGCCTGAGTTTTGGCAAGAACACAGTAAATTATTTAATGCACCAGTATTTTTTGAACAACCTTATAATTCAATCGTCTTACTTAAAAAAGATTTGCAATGCAGCATGCCTATGCACGATTCAATGCTGTTCAAGGTCATGCTCGATACTTTACATTTGCTCAATGTCGCTACTCCGCTGCAAAGCTTAAGCGATCAAGTCCGTTCCCATATTCAAATTGAGCTGGCGGATGGCGAACCTCATTTAGAAAAAATCGCCAGTGATTTAGGTTTTACCAGTTGCGTTCTCACCCGTAGACTTAAAGCCGAAGGTTTAAATTACAGCGCCTTGGTCGAAGCGGTACGTTGTGAACTGGCAGACTATTATATTAAACAAAAAAATATTCCCATTTCTGAAATGGCCTTTCTGTTGGGCTACTCAGAAGTCAGTGCATTTTCTCGAGCATTTAAACGCTGGTTCGGGGTCAATCCACGACAGTTTAGGCATTAGAGTACAATCGCAACCCTCTCCCCAGCCCTCATCCCAAAGGGCATAGGTATCTACACATCTTTTGATATGCTGTTTACAATCCAAAGTAATCCATCCCTTGCGCAGCAGCGCTGCTCATCCATTTTTCTAAGGAAGGAGCGTTGTGTATCAAACTCAGTATGATATTTAATGGAAGTTCCCCTCTTTGGAAAAGAGGGGTTAGGGGAGATTGGGGATTTCTAAAATTCAATGAAATTTACACTCAGCCCTAAATTCCGAATCTAAACAGGACTTAAATACCTTGTATTAAGCTCAAATAAATTACGTCTTTCGACTAAATACATTTCTTAAATATTTGTGTAGATACCTATGTCAAAGGGAGAGAGTTTTTTCTTATCTCATCCCAAAGATGATATTCAGTTTTTTTACTTATTTCATCCCAGAGAGAGTCATTTTTACCAATCAAGTTTAGTTTTTTCCATCCCACGCCGCAGTATTCACCGTCACTTGGGTCGGAATCAGTTTTAATTGATAAAACAAGTCGGCAATATGCTGCTGTGAGGTCAACACCTCAGGCGTTAAAATTTGAACCGTACTCGGCTTCGGTTTTTTGCTTATCACCTTTTCCGCGACCGCCAAATCGATACCGGTACTCTCCGCTAAAATCTGTGCCGTTTCTTGGGGGTGTGCATCAATCCACTGATCTGTTTTATTCAGCACCTGAATCACTTTTGCTGCACTTTCCGGATGTTGCTGTATAAATTTCGGCTGCGCTGAATAGAATGCATAGGTATCCGATAATTCAGTCGAATCAAAGATGTTATTGGCACTGCCATTCAGTTCAGTTGCACTGATGTAGGGTTCCCAAATTGCCCAAGCATCCACCGCTTTTTTATCGAGTGCAGCACGTGCATCCGCTGGGCTGAGCCAAATCGGTTGAATATCATCCCAAGTTAAGTTGGCCTTTTTCAATGTTTCTGCCAAAAAATTATGGGCACTTGAACCTTTGGTAACTGCAATACGTTTGCCTTTTAATGCGGCAATATTTTTAATCGTGCTCTCTGGTGGAACCAACAGTGCATGTGCCTGTTTGGATGAAGACTCGGAAGCTAAATATTGCAAACCTTTTCCTGCAGCCAGTGCAAAAATAATCGGTGCGTCACCGGTATAACCAAAATCAATGGCGCCAACGGACAAGGCTTCTAGCGTCTGTGGCCCTGCTGGAAATTCTTTCCACGCCACTTTGGCATTGGCAAATTCCTGTTCAAAAAAATGGTTCTTCTTGGCAACAATCAGCTTAAGTGCCGCTTTTTGATAGCCAATTGATAAGCTTGCAAGTGGTGCTTCCAGCTGTTTTTGCGGTTCTGGATTGGGTGTCTTGGCACAAGCAAAAAGTGCCAGACTCAATCCAAACACAATGAATAACCGTAGTGCAATAAGAGATTTCACTTGAGATACTCTTGAAAATGATTTGATTTACAACGTATAGCAAGTTTATTTATTTGAAAAATCTTTAGATTTTATATCCATATATCAAAATCTTAGGATCCTACAATTAATTTAAAGCTCCCTCTCCTGAGCCCCTCCATCACACGAGCATGTCCCCCTCTCCCCTGCCCTCATCCCAAAGGGAGAGGGAGTCGAAAACGAAAAAAAGCCCACGATGTGGCATCGTGAGCCAAAGAGCAAAAGTTAAACTTTATGGATTAAAGGTTAAGCGTTATGCCTTCAATGCAGTTAACGACTGGTCCAAAGCACCGACCAGCCAATCAATATCTTTTTCTTGAAAAGCCAACGGTGGACGTAGTTTTAAGACATTGCCATAAGGCCCAGCCACAGAAGTGAGGACCCGATGCGTATTACGTAATTCTTCAATTAAATTGAGCGCCAAAGCTTTATTGGGTTGTTTGCTATGCCGATCAGTTACCAGCTCAAAGCCAATGAATAAACCTGCACCGCGCACATCACCAATACAGTCATGTTTCTCCATTAACTTGCGAAGTTCAGCTTGTAACTGTGCACCGACTTTCTGGCTATGTGCTTGTAACTCTTCTTCTTTAATGACATTGAGCACCGCTTGTGCAGCGGCCATCGCCACGGGGTTGCCACCAAAGGTATTAAAGTAAGGAATGTGATCACTAAAGCTGGCGAGCACATCACTTTTCGCCAAGAGTCCAGAGACTGGAATTCCATTGCCCATCGGCTTACCTGTGGTAATCACATCTGGAATCACGCCATGACGACCAAAGCCCCAAAATGAATCACCCGTTCGGGCAAAACCAGGCTGTACTTCATCGGCAATAAAAATCCCGCCATTGGCATGCACCACATCAACCGCTTTTTTCAAAAAGCCGACTGGATTTGGCATTACCCCATCTGAGGAGAAAATCGAATCTGCCAAAAAGCCTGCGAATTTAATCCCATTGGCATTCATATCATCAATTTGCTGTTGAATTTGATTGGCAAACCAATCACCTAAGTCATCGGTTTCAATACGATAGGCATCGGGTGCAGGTACCAAACGTGTGGTTGCAGGCAGTGGTTGCCCTGAACCCAGTGCGGGTGAACATCCTGAGGTTAAATCGCTGGTGCCATGATAGGCTTCCTGCGACACAATAATGCCCGTTCCACCGCTATAACTGCGTGCAATTCGAATCGCAAGGTCATTGGCTTCTGAGCCTGTGCACATGAACATCGCACGGTCAATTTCATCTGGTGCGGTGGCTAAAAGTTGTTCGCTATAATCTAAAATACCTTCATGTAAATAACGGGTGTGGGTGTTCAGCATTTTCATCTGTGCATTCACAGCATCAACCACAGCAGGATGACAATGCCCAATACTCGCCACGTTGTTATACACATCTAAATATTGATTGCCTGCAGCATCCCACAGGTATTGCCCTTCACCTTTCACTAAGTGGATCGGATTGCGATAAAACAAACGATAAGATTCCCCTAAAACCTTGCTCCGTTTGTCCGTGAGCTTGCGTGTTTCTGTGTCTAATGCTGCTGCATGTTCTTCACGGAAGCTATTGGTATCCATGATGGTGGAACGTGTGACCATGTTTGACTCCTCAGATTTCATCTACCTTGAATGATGTGAGTTCCTTGTCCAATAATCATAATCTGCTCTTTTTTTAAATGCAACAAAATACACAAATACTTTTTTATACACATTTATGTTCACTTTCCTTGTCATTAGCGCTAGTATCGCGCTATTGATTTTGTTCAGGAATGATCCGCATGTTGCAGCAAGAACGTTTGCACCGTATCCAAGCATTGTTGAGTCGTGTGCAACGCTTAACCACTGAAAGGATTATGAATGAACTCAATACTTCACGTGAAACTGCGCGTCGTGACATCATCGAATTGGATGCGATGGGACTGGCAAGACGCGTACACGGCGGGATTGTAAGCATTGAGGATGTGGCAACAGAAGCACCGCTTAATGTTCGTTATGCTCAGCAAACCAAAGAGAAAAGAGCAATTGCCCGTGCAGCCCTACAGCACTTAAAAACAGGACAAACGGTATTTATTGATGCGGGTAGCACCACTTCCATTTTGGCTGAAGAACTGCGCACCCTATCGGGTTTAACCATTATCACCAATAGCTTACAAGTGGTACTCAACCTCAGCATGGCCAATGAATCGGATCCCTTGCAGCACGAGATTATTTTATTGGGTGGTCGTATTCAGCACCGTCCACAAACCCAAGGCGATTTAGTTATTGCTGAAATTGAGCGTTATCAAGCGGATGTTGCACTACTTTCTGCTGTTGGTGTTTCTGCCGAACAAGGTGCCAGTAGTTTTTACAGTGAAGAGGCTTGTATTGCTGCTGCCATGATGAAACATAGCCAGCAACTGATTTTGATGGCCGATCACAGTAAATTAGATGTGGTCAGTCGTGTACGTTATGCCAAAAAACAAGAGATCTCGATCCTCATCACCGACCAAGCTGCCCAAGCTCGCGTCGATATCGACAATTATCGCAAGCAATTACAGAAAGTCATTCTGGTTTAATGCCGCAATAGAGGCTGCTATTTGAAATGGTTTTTCAAAGTGCTTTAGATTTTGTAGCGCGCTGGTTTTATCACTGTATTGGTAAATCAGTATTTAGAAAAATGCGTGCATCCTCCTAAAAACCAAGCTGAAATTGAACTTTTACATCTTATTTACACAGCATGCGATTTCAGCTGAAATCTGCTGCTTGAATTAACAAAAAATTAACCATTGCTTGGCTTGGCCTGACGTATAAATACAGCCAAAGCACATTATTTTAATTGAATACTTTTATTCTAAAAATCGGTATCTTGCCTCATTTAAAGTTTTCGTTTTGGGTTTTAGAAACAAACATATTCAACATTACATAATAAATAATTCACTCTCATGATGACCAACACGATCTATCTGAGAGGAATCTGATTAAAGGATACTTTAATGAGGGATGCAGCACATTATATTGACCCTTATCATGCCTATAAAGAATTAACACTACGTGGCATTTTACTTGGCATCATTATTACGATTTTATTTACCGCATCTAATGTCTATTTGGGATTAAAAGTCGGTCTGACTTTTGCGTCTTCAATTCCCGCGGCTGTATTGGCCATGGCCGTTTTAAAGTTTTTTAAAGATTCTAATATCTTAGAAAACAATATGGTGCAGACCCAAGCTTCAGCCGCAGGTACCTTGTCTTCGGTGGTTTTTATTATTCCTGGTTTACTCATGCTTGGTTATTGGCAGTCATTTCCATTTTGGCAAACCACACTGATCTGTATGAGTGGTGGTATTTTAGGGGTTATTTTTACCATCCCACTCCGACAGGTGATGGTCGTAAATAGTACGCTTCCCTATCCTGAAGGTATTGCTGCTGCCGAAATTTTAAAAACTGGTGCTATAGGTATTGTTGCCAATCAACAGGGTGAAGTCATCCAAAATGAAGATGACAATCAAGACAAAAGCCAAGCCAATGACATTGTCTATGCGGGCGTGCTGGCTGCTTTTGTCAGCTTTCTCAGCGGTGGTCTTCGCGTGATTGCAGACAGCAGTAGTTTTTGGTTCAAAATGGGGTCTGGTATTTTTCAAATTCCACTTGGTTTTTCCTTGGCGTTACTGGGTGCGGGTTCTCTGATTGGCATTGCCGCAGGGGTGGCTATTCTATCGGGGGTCATTCTCGCTTGGGGGATCGCCGTCCCTATCTTTTCAAGTCTTTCTCCACAACCCGACAATTTAGATATGATTACTTTTGCCCAGCAAATTTGGACGCAGAAAGTCCGCATGATGGGAGTTGGTGTCATTGGGATTGCTGCGATTTGGACTTTACTGAGCTTGGTTAAACCGATGTTTGAAGGTGTTCGCCTTTCAATTGCAGCCTACTCCAATAAAAACAGTCAACAACCGCAAAACAGAGCACAACGAGACCTCAGTCCTCGTCTGATGTTATGGATTAGCATCGCAATGGCCCTGATTTTAGTTGCAACATTCTATAGCTTTATTGCAGCAAGCAACCTCAATGCTGCACTGGCTTGGGGGCTGGTTCTGGTTGTCACCATACTGACCTTAGTGATTGGCTTTTTGGTTGCTGCTGCTTGCGGCTATATGGCCGGATTGGTTGGCTCTTCATCTAGTCCAATTTCGGGGATTGGTATTTTAGCGGTATTGCTCTTCGCGATCATTTTTCTGTTGATTGGAAACAGTCAAGGTCTCACCACCACGGAAGATGGCCGACATTTCTTAACGGCACTGACCTTATTTGGAACCACAGCCGTATTGGCAATTGCCACAATATCGAATGACAATTTACAAGATTTAAAAACCGGGTATCTCATTCATGCTACGCCAGCCCGACAACAAATTGCCTTAATCATTGGTTGCGTCGTGGGTGCATTGGTCATCGCGCCCATACTTGACTTGCTCTATCACGCTTATGGCTTTAGTGGTGCAATGCCCCGTCCCGATATGAATCCACAACTGGCACTCGCAGCACCACAAGCCTTGTTAATGACCACCCTATCCCAAGGGATTTTTTCTCATGCTTTAGAATGGGGATATATTCTGCTTGG
Source organism: Acinetobacter pullicarnis (assembly GCF_006352475.1). Taxonomy (NCBI): domain Bacteria; kingdom Pseudomonadati; phylum Pseudomonadota; class Gammaproteobacteria; order Moraxellales; family Moraxellaceae; genus Acinetobacter; species Acinetobacter pullicarnis. Next base: position 746,145 of record NZ_VCMZ01000001.1, on the reverse strand, counting down.
GGTCTCGATTGGTGCTGCTTTAATTGTTTTAGACCGCTTACTCAAGTATTTTTCGCATGACAAATTTAGCTTCCCTATTTTAGCGGTTGGGATGGGAGTTTATCTGCCCCCGACAGTCAACATTCCACTGGTTATTGGTGCTGGCTTATTTTGGTTTATTCAGTCTCAGGTCAAAAAATCTAAAGCCCCCAATGTTGAACAGCGACTTAAAAAGGTGGAGCAACGCAGCACCTTATTCGCAGCTGGCCTGATTGTGGGTGAAAGTTTAATGGGCGTTATTCTAGCGATTATTATTGTAATTTCACTGAGTATGGGGGGCTCAGATGCACCGCTTGCGCTAGATCTACCTCGATGGGGATTAATGGCAGAGAGCTTGGGTTTCCTCGTCTTTAGTGTCACCATTCTATTTTTTATGGTGCGCTGTTTGAAGCGTGATTGAGCTTATCAAAACACTCCCTTGATGTAGGGAGTGTTGGATGAATCAAATAAAATGGAGAGCTGATGTATGCAGATAAAAATGAGATCATTCATGCATCTTTAGTGTTCATTTTAAACAAGGTCGAGTCTGCGTTATATTTTGTATAATTGCTAAAACTCTATATATTTCAAGCTCCGAGATACTTTCCTTTCATCGTAATACGATCAAAACTATAAACATGTGAAAAAGGGCTTTCAACACAACGGCCAACAAGTGGTGCATTTTGATCTGGCTTTCCATCCCTTAACACAATACCTGCCGTGCAGATTGGGCATGTTGCTGTAAATCGTGTAAATCTTGTGATTTGATTTTTTTCATTATCACGAAACATTTCAATCTCAGCATCTAATTCGCTAAAAGCCAAAAAGTTTGAGGGTGCTTTAATGACTCGATGCTCAGGCAAATTCATAATAGGAATAAAGCGATATTTCCACAACAACCAAGTAGAAAAGATAACAAGTAGTAAAATAATAAGATTGAATGAAGTAAAGTTTTTCCCCAGTGGATCTAATATCAAAGCAATAACTATCATATACAGTAACCAAAAAACTAATGATAAGAAAATTACAAATATCAGAAAGATTCCACTTAGGCTTCTATTTCTCATTTCCCCTTTTTTAAAAAAAATTTGATAAAGCCAAGAAATTTTAATCATTGATGGCGCACTACGATGATAAGTCACAAACTGCTTTTTAATCAGCGCATCTGATTTATCATATTCAGATATGGCTGTCTCATCGAAATGTTCAATTTCCTGTTCTTTAATATCAAGCCAATACAACTTTTCATTGCCTTTTCCGCCTTTGGTTTCATTGGTCTTAATAATCGGAATATAACCCAATGCATGAAAAGGTTGATGCTCGGCTTCGATGATCCGGCGGAGTAGAATATTCATTTTTTTATCATCAATCCACTTCTGCAGTTCTTTAGGATCAGTCTCGTTCGCAACTTTTATTCCGCAATATTTCGCTTTAAGTTTCCATCGAGTAAAAGTAACTTCTGCATCATTGTTAGATTCCAATGTGTCGATTGAGTCATCACACATGATTTTTAAGCATTCATAAGCTTTTCCATTCCTTGGGAAATCAGCTAATTCTTGTTTTAATTTCAAAATAATTTGCAGTTTATTTTCAATCATTTAGATACTCCATATACCCGTATCCCACCCCTAAATGCGGTGTTATGGAAATTAAAACACATGCAGAGTCAGTGCGTAAATTAACTTTCTAAAGGAATTAGAAAATGACAATGCTCATTGCTTTAAATGAAAATAAAAAACTAATCCATATTAACAATACAGTTCGTGGTCTTGCTTGTAACTGTACTTGCTTTGAATGTGGTGAAAGTGTCTTAGCACGCAAAGGTGAGATTAAAGAGCATCATTTTGCACATATAAATAATAAAGAAAGTTGTGTAATTCACCCTGAAAGTGTCTTACATAAATATGCGAAGGAGGTCATTATCGAGTCAATGGGCTTGCGCCTACCCCAAATACCAAGTCTAGAAATCGAATCAAAATGGTGGGCATTTGATGAAATTATTCCTGAATTTAATTTAGGTGAAATTCGCCCCGACTTAATCGGCTATATCAATAACGAACCTATTTTTATTGAAATTGCTGTGACTCACTTTATTGATGCAAACAAGCTTAAAATAATCAAATCTTTAAATATAAAAACACTTGAAATAGATTTATCTGATTTTTTAAATACTGAAATCAGACTACCCAGTGATCAAGCCAAATGCTTTATTCTAGAAAACTTGAGTAATAAACGATGGATTTTGCCTGTTGAAATAATAAAACCAGTCATTACCAGTCCAATCACCTCTGAAATATATCTATCAACCGTATCTAACCGTGAAATTTCTATTCATCCAAAAGCCCCGGTATCATGGGAAAACTATAGTTTTACAATCAACGGCATTTGGGTTCATGCCCGAAAATTTTCTAGCGGAATGCTTTCAGTAAATTGTGCTGCTTATAACCCTAAAATTATTGTAATGTTAAGACAGTGGCGTAATGAAGGAGGTGGCAGATATAACCCTAAATATAAGTCTTGGAATTATTGGCAGCCATTCTCTGAAACCGTGCTCAAAAGGCTTCAAGAAATACATTCCAATCAACTTGCCCTACCTAGAATTGTATCCTGAATGACATAAGTGCATCGTATTGGATAAACTTCAATCAACTCAATCCCACTTTCCCCCCATCGCAGTAACCAAACTCACTGTGGTTTGGTACTGCCGATTACGTATCGTCCAGACCGCATTTTGCGCGCTAATCCGAGTATTTTGCGCAGTTAACACATTTAAATAGGCCACGATGCCAGCTTTATATTGATTCATGGTGGTTTTTTCAGCCCGTATCGCTGCATCCAAAGCAGCTTGTTGTTGCTTGGCTTCACGCGACAACAGATATTGCGCTGCAATATTATCTTCGACATTTTGAATGGCGGCTAATACTGTCTGTTTATAGGCTGCGGCACTGGCATCATATGCAGCTTTGGCTTGCTCAGTTTGTGCATGGCGCCGACCACCATCAAATAGTGTGGCTGCCAAACTTGGCCCCAATGACCAAATTAAATTTGGTGCGTTAAATAATTGACGCCAAAGACTACTTTGATAACCAATACTACCGACAAGATTAAAATCAGGAAAAAATGCCAACCGAGCAACACCAACTTGCGCATTGGCTGCTGCCATATTTTCTGCTGCAGCTGCAACATCAGGGCGTTGCTGTAAAACACGAGACGGAATATTGGCTGGGAGTTGCGGTAAGGTTGGCAATTGCGTGAGCGCTTTGAGCTGAAACTGATCTTGTGGTTGTCCAATTAGCATCGCAATCGCATGTTGCAGTTGAATTTGTGAAAGCTGTAAATCTGAATAACTGGCCAGTGCCGTGTGATATTGGCTTTGCGCCTGATCGACCGTGGTCGAGGCCACAATGCCTGCCTGATATTGATTTTGGGTCATGCTTAGAACACGTTTTAAATTATCAATATTTTCTTTTTCTGATTGCAGTTCAAAGTTTTGTAAGACCCACTGTAAATAACGACTCACCAATTGAGCCTGCATACTCAAACGCATATTATTCAGTTCTGCTTCACTGGCTTTGGCTTGGCTTTGATTGACTAAAATATTTTGTCGAATTTTCCCCCAAAGATCTGGTTCCCAACTGGCCATGCTACTTAAATCATATTGGTTTGTGGTCAAAAGCGTGCCAGCTTGTTGGGCTTTGCCACGCGTCATAGAGGTATTTGCTGCCACGCTTGGTAACCGTGCGGCCTTTGCCTGATCAATCATCGACAAAGCCTGCCGATATTGCGCCTCATATTGCGCAATCGTGGCATTCCCCTGATTTAGTTGTGTCAGCAATTGATTAAGCTGAGCATCCTGAAAAATCTGCCACCATTCACCTTTGGGTAAATGTGCGCTTGGTTGAGCAATTTTCCAATCCTGCGTTTCCCAATCCTTCATGTCTAGGCCATATTGAGATGGACTGGAAATCTGCTGACCGATGGCGATTTGAGGTTTCGGCGCTGGTTTAATCATCTGACACCCACTCAGCCCCAACAACACAGCAAAGCCAAATACTGAACGTCGCGTTACAAGCGCTCTGGCCTTAGAGAATGTTGCTTGAATAAAATATTGCATGAGCAATCTCCTGATTATTTTTAGACTGAGCGCTTTAATATCTTGGCGTTTTTAATATGCATCCGGCACCATTTCCCCAAATGATCAATATAAACATACATCACTGGGGTGCTAAATAAAGTCAAAAGCTGGCTAACAAATAATCCACCGACAATAGACACCCCAAGTGGTACATGCAGTTCCGAGCCATAACCCCCTCCCAAAGCCAATGGCAATGCCCCAAATAACGCAGCCAATGTGGTCATTAAAATCGGGCGAAAACGGAGTACCGCCGCAGTCAAAATCGCCTGTTCTGGACTAAGGTTTTCTTGGCGTTGTAAGTTGAGTGCGACATCAATCATCATAATGGCGTTCTTTTTCACAATACCGACCAACAATAAAATACCAATCAGCCCAATCACATCAAATTCCATTTTAAACAACAACAAAGCCAGCAAGGCACCCAGACCTGCGGAGGGCAAGGTGGAAAGAATGGTCAAAGGATGCGCGAAGCTTTCATAGAGAATGCCCAACACAATATAAATCACCACGATTGCAGCCAAAATTAAGAATGGCTCAGATCCCAACGAGTCTTGAAAAGCCTGTGCAGTGCCTTGGAAACTGCCATGAATTGCATTGGGAACCTGTAAGCGATTTATGGTCTCATTGATTTGCGTGGTTGCATCAGAAAGTGAATAACCAGATTTGAGATTAAAGGTGATGGTACTGGCTGAAAATAATCCCTGATGATTGACCGACAAAGCCGTATTTTCAGCTTTCCATTGGCTAAAGGCCGATAAGGGCACCATTTGCCCTGTGCTGCTTTGCAGATAAATCGACCTTAATGCCTCAACACTGCGCGCATATTGTGGTGCCACACCGACAACCACATGATATTGATTCATGGGGTTATAAATAGTAGACACTTGCTTCTGTCCAAAAGCATTATTCAAAATACTGTCAGCTTGTGCTTGAGTAATTCCCAACTGTGCCATTTTGTCGTGATCAAAATCTAATTGTGTTTTTAAGGCTTTCACATCTTGATCACTCGACACATCGGTGATGGCAGGCAATTGACTTAAGGCCGCTTGAATTTTTGGGGTCCAACGGCGTAAGGCTGTTAAATCTCCACTTTGTAAGGTGTATTGATAACTGGCATCACTGGAACGCGCCCCAACTTGAAGGTCTTGAATTGGGCTTAAGGTCAGTCTTGCACCAGCTTCTTTGGCAAATACAGCGTTTAAACGTGCCATGATTTCTGCTGGTGTATCACTGCGTTCACTCAACGGTTTCAGTGCTAAAAATAGATTGGCACGATTCATTTGTGAAATACCAGTCAGTCCCATCACTCGCTCAACTGCAGGATCTTGCTCACTCAACGCAATATAATGTTTAAGTTTTTGATCCATTGCAGCAAAGGAGATATTTTGATCGGCAACCAAAGCCGCCATGATCAAGCCCGTGTCTTGCTGTGGAAAAAAGCCTTTGGGCACCACAACAAATAGATAGACATTCAAACCAATGCTGAGAAAAAAAAGCAGTAAAGTGACGGCCTTAAAACGTAAAGCCAAGGCCAAACTGCGTTTATAGAACAGTGAGATTTTTCCAAATAGCGCTTGTTTCTTTAAATATTCATCGCTCGTTGCATGGCTTAAACTGAGATATTCCACTGTTGTTGTCGTTGGCGTTTCAGTAGACGCATGTTGTGAATTGCGACCATGGCCATGCGGATACTTATTTTTTTTCAGCCAGCATGCGCACAACATTGGTGTGGTGGTTAATGACAGTAACATTGAAATAAAAATAGCATAGGACAAGGTCATGGCAAATTCGTGAAATAAGCGCCCCACGATTCCCCCCATCAGCAAGACCGGCACAAAGACTGCAATCAATGACAGGCTCATTGCCACGACGGTAAAACTCACTTCTTGCGTACCACGAATGGCCGCCTGTATCGGACTAAGCCCTTGCTCGATATGCCGTGAAATGGTTTCTAGCACCACAATGGTGTCATCCACCACAAAGCCAGTCGCCACCGTCAACGCCATCAGACTAATATTGTTCAATGAAAAGCCAGAGACGTACATGAGGGCGAAGGTCCCGACCAATGAAATTGGCACCGTAATCGCAGGAATGAGCGTTGCCCGACCATTTCTTAAAAAAACAAAGACCACCAAAATGACCAAGATCACCGCGATCACCATACTGCGTTCAATTTCTGCCACGGAAGCGCGAATGGTTTGACTACGATCAACAGCAGCATGGACTTCAATGGTTGGCGGTAAGGCTGCTTTTAAGGTTGGCAGCATATTTTTAATGCGCTGAATCGTTTCGATCACATTGGCATCGGGCTGTTTATAAACCAACACCAAAACCGAGGCTTGATCTGAATAATACCCTGCATTTTCAACGTTTAAGACCGACTCATGTACCTGTGCCACATCTGAAACTCGAAGTGCTGAATTGTTTTTGTAACTCACAATCAAGGGTAAATAGTCGGCAGCTTGTTTAAGTTGATCGTTGGCCTGCACTTCCCAAAGTTGTGCTTGGTTTTCAATAAAACCTTTGGGCCGATTGAGATTATTTGCACTGATCACCGATGCGACTGAATCCAATGCGATACCATGATGCGCTAGTTGTAACGGATTGAGTTCAACGCGAATGGCAGGCTGTGCAGCCCCACCAATAATAATATCGCCAACCCCTTCAATCTGTAATAACTTTTGCCCCAAGAGCGTATCTGCAGCATCATAAATTTGCCCAGGTGGTAAGGTTTCCGAGGTCAGTGCCAAAACCAGTACGGGTGAATCAGCAGGATTAACAATGCGATAGGTTGGATTATTTTGTAAGCCGGCTGGTAGCATCGTCAATGCGGCATTGATTGCGCCCTGCACGTCTCCTGCTGCCGCATGAATATCCCGATCTAAATCAAACTGTAAAACAATTTGGGTGGAGCCTTGGGTGCTGTTCGAAGTAATTTGATTGACCCCTGCCAACATCCCCAAAGTACGCTCTAAAGGTGTTGCTACCGTTGCCGCCATCACCTCTGGACTGGCTCCTGGCTGCTTTGCCGATACCGCAATGGTCGGAAAATCAACCTGTGGCAAAGAAGCGACGGGCAACCCATGAAAGGCCAAAATCCCCAGTAAGCACAGCCCTAAACTGAGTAAGGTCGTCGCTACTGGACGGCGAATAAATGGCGTAGAAATGCTCATAAATCCCCCTTAGATCGAATGTAATGTTCATAAGGGGGGAGCGCACTGGCAGGCTGATCGGGGCGCCGCTCACCTTTGATCCGGTGCGACAAATGATCAAAGGCCAGATACACCACTGGCGTGGTAAATAGCGTAAGTAACTGACTAAGAACCAAACCACCGATTAAAGTAATGCCCAAAGGATGACGTAACTCAGCGCCCATCCCATTGCCAAGCACCAAAGGAACGGCAGCTAAAATGGCTGCAAGTGTGGTCATTAAAATTGGTCTAAAACGCAGTAAACAGGCTTGATAAATCGATTCAATAGCACTCAACCCTTGCTGGCGCTCTGCATCAAGGGCAAAGTCAATCAACAAAATCGCATTTTTTTTGACAATCCCGATTAACAGCACAATCCCAATAATCGCAATAATATCCAGTTCATTACCGCTCAAGCTAAGTGCGAATAATGCACCGATGCCAGCAGATGGCAGGGTCGATAAAATGGTAAATGGATGAATATAGCTTTCATATAGCACGCCTAAAACAATATAGATCACCACAATCGCTGCAATAATTAACCACAAGGTATTGCTTAATGAGTCTTGGAATGCCAGTGCAGCCCCTTGAAATTGAGTCATTAAACTACTGGGGAGCTTGAGTTGTTGTTCAGTTTCGAGCACAGCATTCACCGCTTGCTCCAGTGACACCCCAGCCGCCGTATCAAAAGAAATGGTCACGGTTGGAAACTGTGCCAAGCGATTAATTTCAAGTAAGGTGCTGCGTTGTTGAATCGTGGCAATATCGTCCAAACGGACTGGTGTACCATGGCTTGAGGGGATATATAAATTTTGTAAGGCTTGCAGGCCGCTTTGGGCTTGCGTGTTTGGATCGCGTGTGTTGAGGTCTAAAACCACATGATATTGATTGCTTTGGGTGAAAATCGTGCTAATTAAACGCTGACCAAATGCATCATAAAGCACATTGTCGATATCGGCTGTGCTCACGCCATATTGTGCCGCAGCATCACGGTTGATATCGACATAGACTTGCAAGCCCCGATTTTGCCAATCACTGGCCAAGTCCGTCAGTTCTGGTCTTTGCTGCAAGGCCTGTAATAACTTAGGCAACCAAATTTCCAAGTCATCGCTATTGGTGGCTTGTAAGGTAAATTGATATTGGGTACGACTGCTGGTGGCATCAATGGTCAGGTCTTGCACTGGTTGTAAATAGACGGTCATGCCTTGGGCTTGAGTCAATCGGTGTTGCAGCTGCGCGATCACCGTGGCAATATTTTCGCGTTCCGATTTGTCTTTTAAATTAATCAAAATTCGCCCCATATTCAGGCTGCTATTGTTAGCATCCACACCGATGAACGAAGAAATACTTTGTACCGCAGGATCTTGCAGAATCAATTGTGCGGTCTGTTGCTGTTTGACTTGCATCGCCTGAAAAGAAATACTTTGATCAGCTTCCGTTACCGCAACAATTTGCCCGGTGTCTTGAATGGGGAAAAAACCTTTGGGAATTAACACATAAAGCATTATGGTCAGCGCAAAAGTTGCCACAGTTACCAATAAAAATAGCCCTTGCCGCCCCAATACCCACCGCAAGGCCTTGGCATATAAACTGATTAAGCCATCCCAAAAACGCCCCATTTTCAGATAAAACCAACCCTGTTGATTTTTGGATGTCTGCTTCAGTAAGCGTGCCGACAACATTGGGGTCAGGGTCAAAGAAATAAATGCCGAAAGTAAAACGGCCACAGCCAAGGTCACGGCAAACTCACGAAATAACCGTCCCACCACATCACCCATAAATAACAATGGAATCAGCACGGCCACCAAGGAAATGGTTAATGAAATAATGGTAAAGCCAATTTGTGCCGACCCCTTAAGTGCGGCCTGCATTGGTGTTTCGCCTTGTTCGATATAGCGTGAAATGTTCTCCACCATCACAATCGCATCATCAATCACAAAACCTGTGGCAATGGTCAGTGCCATTAACGTTAGGTTATTGACCGAGAAACCACAGAGATACATCAGTACAAAGGTGCCAATTAAAGACAAAGGCAACGCCACTGCGGGAATAAAAGTGGCACGACCGCTACGAAGAAAGAGGAAGACCACCAAAATTACCAACAACATTGCCAAAGCCAGTTCGAATTCCACATCATGTAATGAGGCTTTGATGGCAATGCTATTGTCACTCAAAATTTGTACCTGTGCCGATTGTGGCAAAGTACTTTGCAGCTGCGGCAAACGCTGCTTAATCTGATCTGCAACCTCAATCACATTGGCATTCGGTTGCTGCTGTACATTCAAGATAATGGCTGGGGTTTGTCCAGTCGGCCGACTTAGGTTTGGATTTGGCTTTACCTCCCCATCGCCCGCATCATTGCCATTGTGGTTGTCATGGCTGCTCTGCCCAATCCATGCTGCCAACCGAATATTCTCTGCCGAATCGAGCGTGGTGGCGATATCGGATATTCGCACTGCGGCACCATTTTTGTAGGCGATAATCAGCTTATTAAAATCAGCGGCGGTTTGGAGCTGATCATTGCCATCAATGCTTGAAGATTGCAGCGCACCATTGATACTGCCCTTGGCTTGATTAACATTAGCCGCGCTGATCGCTGTACGTATATCTTCTAGGGTTAGTCCCATACTGGCTAGTGCAGCAGCATTGGTTTGTATTCGAACGGCTGGGCGCTGTGCACCACTCAAACTGATTAAACCAACCCCATTAACTTGAGATAATTGCTGAGCAAAGCGTGTTTCAACTAAATCTTCGAGTTGGGTAATTGGCAATTCATTTGAGCTGATCGCAATGGTCATTATCGGCTGATCAGCTGGATTGACTTTGTTATAGGTGGGTGGCGTTAGCAAATCACTGGGCAATACATTATTGGCGGCATTAATCGCAGCCTGAACTTCTTGTTCTGCTACATCTAAAGATAAATTCAAATTGAACTGCAAGCGAATCACCGAGGCCCCATTCGAACTGCTTGAACTCATTTGGCTTAAACCGGGCATCTGTCCAAACTGGCGTTCCAAAGGTGCCGTGATGGTTGCTGCAACCACTTCTGGGCTGGCACCCGGATAAATTGTGGTGACTTGCATGGTTGGATAATCAACATTGGGTAACGCTGCAACGGGCAAGACTTTCCAAGCAATGATGCCGCTTAAGAAAATGGCCAACATGACCAAAGTTGTGGCGACTGGTCGTAGGATAAATAAACGTGAAGGATTCATAGTGACCTCACGGCGTCGCTAAATGCGATGGCTGACCAGAGGTTCCCTGCGCGGCAAGCGCTTGGGTGGAGTGATTCTGCTGCGCTGTATGACTTTGTCCTAACTTAATTTTTGCGCCATCTTTGAGCTTGTCTACCCCATCGATGACCACACGATCATTCTCGCGAAGTGCTCCCTCGGTCACCACAGTGGTATCCCCTTGCACCACACCCGTTTTCACATAGACCACCGAAACCGTTTGATTTGCATTGACCTTATAAACAAAGCTGCCCTTGCTTCCGAGCTGTAACGCCACTGTTGGTACAATGATGGCATTTTTAATGCTGCCTAAATTCATCCGAATATTGACAAACTGGTTCGGAAATAAATGCTGACGATGATTATCAAAACTTGCTTTGATATTAATACTGCCTGTGGCGGTTGAGACTTGACTGTCCAATGCCACTAGCTTTCCTTCGGCGAGTTTTTGGGTGTTTTGTCGATCCCATGCTTCAATGACGACGCGATGTTCGGGATGATCAATAAAAGGCATTAACTGAGCCAAATATTGTTCAGGTACCGCAAACACCACTGAAATATTTTTTAATTGGGTAATATTGGCAATGCCTGTGCTACTGCTAACGCTATTGCCGACATCGACCAGTCTTAAACCAATCCGCCCATCGACAGGGGCAACAACACGGGTATAACTGAGTTGTACTTTGGCATTGTCTACTGCGGCTTGATCTGTTTTCACCACCCCTTGATACTGTTGCACCAATGAAGCTTGTGTATCGTATTGTTGTTTTGCAATCGAATCTTGCTTCCACAGTGTGGCATAGCGTTGTAAATCAAGTTCTGCATTGCTCAATAGTGCTTGATCTCTTAATAACTGCCCTTCACTTTGTAGTAATGCGGCCTTGGCGGTTCGATCATCAATCAAAGCCAACAACTGACCTTTCTGTACAAAACTGCCTTCTTTAAAATAAATCTTGGTTAAGATGCCGCTGCTCAACGGCATCAACACCACACTATTGGTGGAAGTGACGGTACCCAATGCTTGTACTGTGTCATTCACATCTTGTTGTAAAACATTGGCAACCCCTACCACCACAGGCGCTGTATTGGCGGCCGTGGTATTGACAGCATTTGTTGGCACGTTAATGGCGGCGGACTTATAGCTAAAATAGCGAAAAATCCCCCAAGTGATGAGTAAAAGAATGATCAATAAAATAAGATAACTGACGATTCCATTCACCTTGGACGATTTATTGTTGGCTTTGGTTGGTTCAGATGCATTTTTCATTTTTCTCATCTTTTCATTATTCGGAGGGATTGATCATCCGTTTTTGTTTATTTGCTCTTTTCAAATGTATTTCCAAAGATGCAGACTTTGTTATTGATCTTCTTAGCGTTTGAGATTCCAGATTTGGCTGGTGTTTCTCGTTTGGAATTTTGAGATTCTAGTTATAGTTTTGTGGTTTTAGTTTTCGATTGTGGTTTTCGTTTTCGTTTTGAGATGCTCGTTTTCGTTTTGGATTGTGCTTCTAGTTTTCGATTTGAGATGCTCGTTTTCGTTTTGAGACACTTGTTATAGTTTTGGGCTTGAGATGCTTGTTATAGTTTTGTGGTGGTGATTTTGGGCTTCTGGCTTTTGATCAGAAACAATACAGCCCGATCATATGTCAGTTATTTGCAGCAAAGAAACTGTTTAAAACAGTATTGCGTATTTATTAACTTGAAAACATGCCGCTATAAATTGGCTACTTCTTCCTTCCTCCATGCCGACTTTATGCAGTCGGCATGGAGCGCTTCATCACAAAAGTGATTACAAATGGATGATAAGCTTGAGATATTGAGGTTTAATCCGCGATTAAATATCCAAGAAAACCGTTTCTTTTTCGCCCTGAATATAAATATCAAAACGATAAACAATGTCACCATCACGCGCTTCGCGTTTTGCGATTAAGGTCTGACGACGTGGTGCCCATTCAATACTATTCAGTACTGGATCTTGGGCATTGGCTTCGGCTTCATCTTCGAAATAAACCCGTGTGTTCAAACCCAAGTTAATTCCACGAGCAAAAATAATCAGATTAATATGTGGGGCTTGCATGGTTGCTTTGCGCCCAGGCACCCTGCCAGGTTTAATGGTATTAAATGACCAAATCCCAGTTTGAAAATCTGCACCTGCGCGTCCCCACCCCTGAAAGTTTGGATCGGCATCTTTGCCTTGAAAATCGGCTTTACTCGGATAAACGCCATTGGCATCTGCCTGCCAAATTTCCACCAACACATCCCGTAATGGCACACCAATGCCATCAAAGACTTGGCCTTCTAAGCGAATGCGCTGACCTTGTGGATGATGCTTGACTAAATCATGATCAAAGTTATGTTCAAAAACATCAATACCCGCTTGATTGGGTAATAAACCAATATGCACATAGGGACCACCGGTTTGTGATGGGGTCTCATGTAAATCTTCAAATTTCCAACCGTTCATGATGGTTCCATCCCTTAATGTAATTCGTTTTCGAAGTAAGTCGCACGACGACCACGTAAAGTAATATCAAAACGATAGCAACGGCTATCAGCCTCAATAAAGTTACTCTTATCTTCCAAAGCAATTAATGCACGACGTTGCGGTTCAGAGGGGATGGTTTTAATGATTGGGCAAGAATCAATTAAAGGATCCCCTTCAAAGTAGAACTGTGAAATTAAGCGCTGTGCCCAACCATCGGCAAGCAATGAAAAATGAATATGTGCAGGACGCCATTCATTAATACGGTTACGCCAAGGGTATGGACCTGGTTTGATGGTGCGGAAAATATAGAAGCCATTTTCATCGGTCATCATGCGGCCACAACCCCCAAAGTTAGGATCTAAAGAACCAATATATTGGTCATTCGGATGACGATAGCGACCTGAAGCATTGGCTTGCCACACTTCGACCAAGGCATTTTTTACAGGGCGACCAAACTGATCACGCACATAGCCATGCACAATAATCCGCTCACCTATCGGTAAGCTGTCTTTGGCACAGTTTAAAATCAGATCATTGTCTTTCTTACCAAATTGCGCTGCGGAAAACTCGGGTGAAGTTACTTCTGAAATGGTTTCAGCAATTGAAATTAATGCGTTTTTTGGCGAGCGTAACACACTGGTTTTATAACCTGAGGTTTGGGCTGGCGGATGGTCTTCGGTGTTACGTTGCGCGTAAGCACCCAAAATAATTTGAGACATAAATCCTCTCCTTCTGATTGTTTATTTGTCCTTAGTACGCTTTTCTGGGGCAATTCCCATTTCTTCAAAAACTGCTTCAGCCATATGCATCGCGGCATTGGCAGCAGGTAGGCCGGCATACAGCGAAGAATGAATAAATAATTCTTTTAAATCGTCTTTGGTCACGCCATTGTTAAAGCATGCGCGGATATGCATGCGTAACTCATCGTTACGTCCCAAAGCCAGTAAAATGGCAATGGTCACCAGACTACGGGTATGTCGTGCCATGCCTGGACGCGACCAAACTTCTCCCCAAGCAAAACGACTAATGAAGTTTTGAAAGTCTTCATTAAAATCATTTAAGTTTTCTAAAGATCGACCGACATGCTCTTCACCCAATACTTCAGTTCGAACCTGTATTCCTTGTGCATAACGTTGTTCATCGTTCATCTGTCTTCTCGCTTAAGTTGCATCTGTGTGTGCAACAAATGATTTAATTAGAATGGCTATCGAGGCTGCAATTGCAGGAATAAGTAATAAGCTCAAAATGGCACTAAATGACCAATCGTTGCCAAGCAATACAGCGCCAATCCACGCACCGAATACCGCGCCAAAACGACCAATACCTGACATCCATGCCACACCTGTTGCACGGCACTGGGTGGGATAAAAACGTGCGCTCAATACCGGCATGGCCGTTTGTGCGCCATTTGCCGCCATACCTGCACATAAAATAAAAATGGCAAGTAGCACGGGATTCCCCAAGCTTTGCCCAACAATGAAAGCAAATACCCCTGCCAATAAGTAACAGGTTGCAATCACACGGTTGGGGTTAAAACGATCCATGGCCCAACCAATAAATAAAGCACTGACCACCCCTCCGAACTGGAACAAACCACCAATAAATGCAGCTCGCTCCATGGTTGCGCCAGTTTCACGCATTAGCGTTGGCAACCAACTGGTCAGCAAGTAAATAATGATCAGTCCCATAAAGTAGGTGACCCACAATAGAACGGTGCCTTTGGCATAGGATGTTGAGAACAACATCGCCAACACTGATTTTTTACGGCCAGTCTCAGTTTTTTCTTCTGGCACATGGAACTCAGTGACGTGAGCGACTTTGCTTGGTGCAATATGCATGAGAATTTTTTTAACTTGCGCGGTCTTATTGCCCTTCACAATCAAATAACGATATGACTCAGGCAAACAGAAAATGACTATCAGCATCAAAATCAGTGGTGCCCAGCCCCCAATTAAAAACAAGCTATGCCACCCATAGTTTGGAATCAGCCAACTACTAAAGAAGCCACCGACAGCCATACCAAGGTTATAACCACAGAACATGCAGGTCACCAGCAATGAACGCTGACGTGCGGGGCAATATTCTGAAAACAAAGTCGTGGCATTCGGCATGGCCGCACCGAGGCCAATCCCCGTGACAAAGCGATACAGTACCAAGCTATCCAAATCAGTCGCATACGCACAAGCGAGGGTAAAGCCCCCGAATATCAGCATCGCGATGATTAAAACGATCTTGCGACCAAAGCGATCAGCCAAAGGGCCCGACATCAATGCACCAAAAATCATCCCGCCCAATGCGGCACTCATGACAGGTCCAAGCTGAGAACGATCAATCCCCCAATCTTGTGCCAATGCGGGTGCAATGTATCCCATTGCCGCGGTATCAATACCGTCTACAAATACAATGAGAAAACAAACGATCGCAATCATCCATTGATAGATTGAAAAAGGTGCATTATTAATTAATGCTTGGGCATCAATCCCTTTGTTTACAGGGTAACAATCCTGAGATGCCATGCTTGCCTCCTTAAGGCTAAATCCATTTAATTTTTTAGTTCATTGTTTCGACTTCACCATCTCTAATGAGCGAGCTCGATTCAACTCAATTTTTCTGCTCAATTGTGTCCATTTAATGATGACAAGGTTAGGTGCTCCACTTTACGGTTTCGGCTAAATCGCTATTCGCGCGATTGCACCTGCTTAATAAATTGCAGTAGAGAACACAATCACCGGTGCATTTTGTGGGCCTTCAACTTGAATCGACTGACTTTCTCCTTGTCGATTGGTCATGCTTTGCCTCATTGATCTGCTCCTTTTGCGGTCGCCAGTACGGCATCAATTTGTGCTTGGATATTGCCTAGATACGAGGCAGGTCTAAAAATTTGTGCAAGTTCTGCGGCATCAAAATACTGTTGCACTTGTGGCAACGCAGCAACAACTTCCTGTAAATGACGCTGAGTTGCTACGGCTTGCTGACAAGCGGCTTCGACCAAATCATGCGCATTTAAGCGTCCCATTTTCGGAGCCAACGCCATCATCACCGCCTCTGCCATAATCAAACCTTGGGTGCATTCGACATTGCGTTGCATCTGCGCTGTATTCACTTCAAGGCCTTGCAAAACCTCAACCGTACGCTCTAAAGCACCACCACATAACTGAAAAATTTCAGGCACCGCCAACCACTCAGCATGCCAAGCGCCCAAGCTACGTTCATGTTCTTGCACCATGCTTTGGTACACACTTGACATCAATACGGGCATACGATTTGCAGCCGCCAATATCGAAGCCGCTGCAACAGGATTACGCTTATGCGGCATGGTCGATGAACCACCACGGCCTTTTGCAGTAGGTTCAAATACTTCAGCAATTTCAGTTTGCATCATCAATGACCAGTCGCGCGCCATCTTGCCAGTATTGCCAACCACAATCGCCAATGTGCTGGCCACCTCAACAATCCGATCGCGTTCTGCATGCCAAGTGCATACTGGCGTATGCAAATTGAGTTGCTGGGCATAGGCATCTACCACGGCAGTTCCCGCATCGAGCAACGATGCCAATGAACCCACGGCACCACCGAGTTGCGCAGTGAGCGCACGTTGTTTGACTGCGGTTAAACGGTCGAGATCACGTTTAAAACTACTGGCCCAGCGTGCGGCCTTATGCCCGAAAGTAATCGGCAAAGCTTGTTGCAACCAAGTGCGTCCCATCATCACTTGATCACGATATTTTTCTGTGAGTACGAGTGATGCAGCATAGGCCTGTTGGAGTTGTACCTCGATCAGATTGAGTGCATCCCGCATTTGTAAAACACAGGCAGTATCGAGAATATCTTGACTGGTCGCGCCCCAGTGCACATAGCGAGATGCGTCTTCATCGTAGGTTTTGACCGCAGCGGTAAACTGTTTAACAAATGGAATCGCGATATTCCCCGCCAACCCAGCAGCCACAGCCAAGTCCTCAAAATCAATGACCTCAATGCCTTTTGTCGTCGCAACCCAAGTAATGTGCTCTGCGGCGGCTGTTGGAATCACTCCAACTTGTGCTTGGGCCTGCGCAAGCGCCACCTCAGCTTGAAGCATGTATTTCAACAAGGCACGATCACTGAAAATGGCTGTGATATCCGCTTGATAGAACAGACTTGCATATAAATGGCTCATGCGCAGTTATCCTTCTACTCGTTCAATCATCAGTACAATCCCTTAGCCTGCGCCAATACCCATTGCACACAATACATATCGGTCAAATGCGGTACGAACAGCATCTACAATATAGGCATTCTTCATTTTTGCTTCCTTTCTCTCATACGCTAATGCCGATGTGATTGCTTCCACACCATCCTCCCTTCGTCCCTCCTTTAAAAGGAGGGAAACACGCACCCAGTCCAGCTATAAAGCTCCCTCTCCTTTTGGGAGAGGGATGGGGAGAGGGAGTTAATCCTCGACCTGAGTTGTTGCATCAATCAATCTAGCATCCGTCATCACCTGCAATGATTCAAAGCCAAGTCCATAGCCTTTTCTTTCAACAGCAGGAATAGCATCAGCTGCACCCGTATGCCAATTGGCCAAATCACCATTTTCAGCAATTTGAAAAGCACCCAACACACAAAGATCCAAGTGCCCGCCACACATCATCGCAAATGAATCACCATGATGAAAAAAAACAACCCCCTGTTAGCATGGTGACAAATTCTTTACCGGCATTAATCAACTCTGGATCCTGTGCATCTTTTGCAGGCGGTAGCGCAAAGGCCAATAGACCATTTTCAGAAGGTAAAAATACATCCCCACAAGATGGAGACAATTGCACAAAACATTTTTTAGATCAGATCAAAATTAAATGACTCAATCCCAAGTGTTTCCATTGGAATTGCCCTTTATTCTTAATTCTTTTGAGTTGTACAGCTAGGCTTATCAAGCGATTTTGTTCGATCTTTAAAATAAAAATCTGATGATCGAACAAAATTTTAATTGTTTTTATCCAATATCACGCCAACTTAATATAATGATGAGGCTCGCTAAAAATGGATAAAAAAAACGCAATAACACATGCGATCCAATACGGAAATTTTGCAGCAACTTAAGACCAATAAGCGATTTCATCATTGATGATGATATCGAAAATCAGAACAAAAAATCATCAACTCAAAACAAGAAAACTGAAGATCAGCACGGTTCCTTTCTTCACTTTTGTATAGAAAACCGAGTAAAGCGCTAAAGGCTTACATTCATTATTGGATCCAACAATGTTAACTTCCAGCAACTTAGATTACCACTCAGACAGGGATATGGTCTGAATCTAAGCTTAAAAATTCAAATGTAATTGAATATACAGACACACAGGGATTGTCTAAATAGCAATGAGCCAAAGGCCCTTCCTGTCTGCTTGTTATAAGGAGAGTCTTAAATGGAGCTTAATCCAAGGGAAGAGCTGAATAAAAAAGCCATGAATTCATTTCAGTGGTTTATTATCGGGATCTGTATTCTTCTCAATATTATTGATGGTTTTGATGTCATGGTCATGGCATTCACCGCATCCTCCGTATCCGCTGAATGGGAACTCACTGGATCCCAACTAGGTGCTTTACTCAGTGCAGGCTTATTTGGGATGGCGTTTGGCTCCCTCTTCCTCGCACCATGGGCAGACAAAATCGGTCGTCGCCCACTGATCCTCATTTGTTTACTTATTTCTGGCTTTAGCATGATTGCAGCATCGATGGTGCAATCCGCTTTCCAACTCGGATTTATGCGTTTTATTACTGGTCTTGGCATTGGTGGCATTTTAGCCAGCAGTAACGTCATTGCCAGTGAATATGCCTCAGACAAATGGCGCAGTTTATCGGTCAGCTTACAATCAACTGGTTATGCCATTGGTGCAACGGTTGGCGGTCTGATTGCAATTTATCTCATCAGCACATTTGGTTGGCGCACGGTGTTTCTTGCAGGCGGTATTTCGACCTTGGTCATGGTGGCGGTAACTTACTTTGCACTACCTGAATCATTGGATTATTTGCTGGCGAGACAACCTAAAAATGCCTTAGAAAAAGTCAATGCACTCGCAAGCCGATTGGGCATAAATCCAATCTCAAGCATGCCAGAAGTGATGGTGTATCAGCAGCAATCTAAGAGCAGTTTCTCCAAGCTATTTAGTCCTGCAATGGGACTACAAACCATTTTCTTATGGCTCAGTTTTTTCTTGGTGATGTTTGGCTTCTACTTCGTAATGAGCTGGACCCCTAAAATCCTAACCTCTACTGGCATGACCACCACACAAGGTGTTACCGCAGGTGTATTGATTAGTGCGGGTGGAATTTTCGGTGCGGCCTTGATTGGTTTAATCAGTTCTAAAATTCGTATTTTCTACGTGCAAGCAGCATTTATGGGCATTACGGCATTGTTAATTGTGGCCTTTGTAAGCAGCACAACTTCACTCAATATCGCCTTATTCTTGGCATTATTGCTCGGTATTATGGTCAACGGTTGCGTTGCGGGTTTATATGCAATGTCTCCATCCATTTATGGGGCAGATGTCCGTGCGACAGGCGTTGGCTATGCGATTGGCTTTGGTCGTGTCGGTGCCATTATTTCACCATTGGTTGCCGGTGTTTTCCTTGACTCAGGTATTTCTCCTACAACCCTGTATAGCTACTATGCCATTGCCTTTATTTTGGCGATTGTGGTGGTACTTAGTCTTTCAAAATCCAATGCGAAGCACAAGCAAAGCTATCCGTTCAAAAGTTCAAGTTCTACGGTTTAAACAGATTTCAAGGCTGGTTCTGCCAGCCTACTTTTAAAAATTTCAGGAAGAAATAATGAAATATGTAATGTCTATTGCAGGGATTGGGCACAAAGTTTTATTTTCCAAGCAGAATCTGGATATACCGAAGGCTGGGTTGGGATTGGATTGGATTGGATGTGCAAGCCTTTGCTGGTTTTAAGTTAATGGGTGACAAAGACGATGCCGGTACGAGTTTATTAGCGGTCGATAAAGCCAGTCATGAACGCGCCAATAGCTATGGTGAAATCGGGGTGACGGGAAAAGTTAAAATAAACAATAACACGCTACACGTCGGTACACTCGGCCCGCAGTTTCCCGTGTTCATGTCCTCATCTGCCGTTTATTCCCTCAGACTTATCGCGGTGTACATTTACAATCCACTGAAATCCAAGATTTAAAACTACATGCGATTTATGTCGATCGGGTCAATCACCGTGATTCAAGCAATTATGAGCACCTCCGACTGGCCAATCCCAATCAGCGCTTTCAAAGTGCCGCGGAATCGTCTGGACTGTATATGTTTGGTGGAGATTATACGCTCAATTAAATAAATACAATATGGATCCAATTTGCACTTAAAACCGATAATTTAAGTTGACTACAGATTTATAAAGCAATAAATTGGATCCAATTAATAGCGTGATATGGAGATCCAAATGTTTATTAAAAATGCATGGTATGTCGCTTGTCGCCCTGAAGACCTTCAGGAAAAACCTTTGGGTCGTACCATTTGCGGTGAAAAAATCGTATTTTATCGCGGCAAAGAAAATAAAGCCGCAGCAGTTGAGGATTTTTGTCCACATCGTGGCGCACCGCTGTCACTTGGTTATATTGAAGATGGCAATCTGGTTTGTGGTTATCACGGTTTAGTGATGGGTAACGATGGAAAGGTGGTCTCTATGCCGTCACAACGTGTTCGTGGTTTTCCCTGCAATAAAAGTTATGCCATCTTAGAAAAATACGGTTTCATTTGGGTTTGGCCAGGTGAACAAGCACTAGCGACCGAAGCAGCTTTGCCCGTGCTTGAATGGGCTGAAAGCAATGAATGGTCTTATGGTGGTGGCTTATTCCATATCAATTGCAACTATAAGTTGATGATTGATAACCTGATGGACCTGACCCATGAAACCTATGTGCATGCCAGCAGCATTGGTCAAAAAGAAATTGATGATGCACTCCCAACCACCAAAGTTCAGGGCGATCGTGTGATTACCGAACGTCATATGGAAAATGTAGAAGCCCCGCCCTTCTGGAAAATGGCACTCCGTGGCAATAACCTCGCAGATGAAGTACCTGTCGATCGCTGGCAGATCTGCCACTATTACGCCCCAAGTAATGTGCATATTGAAGTGGGTGTTGCACATGCCGGTCATGGCGGTTATCACGCAGCGAATGACAAAAAAGTATCCGCTATTGTGGTCGATTTCATCACCCCTGAAACCGAAACATCACATTGGTATTTCTGGGGAATGGCACGTAACTTCCAACCAGACAACGCAGCATTAACCGCTGAAATTCGTGCCGGTCAAAGTAAAATTTTCAGTGAAGATCTCGATATGCTGGAACAACAACAACAAAATATCTTGAACAACCCTGAGCGTAAATTACTCATGCTGAATATTGATGCAGGTGGTGTACAGTCCCGTAAAGTGATTGAACGCTTGTTAGCATTGGAAAATACGGACAGCAAAATTCAAAATATCAACCTTGCATAAGGAATCGCAACATGGATGTGATTATTCAAAATATTCTGCCACTGACCCCGCAGATTCTTGGCTTTGAACTGATTCAAAAAGATGGATCTGCCCTACCAGCATTCACTGCGGGTTCGCATGTCGATGTCTTTTTAGAAAATGGCTTAATTCGTCAATATTCCTTAGCCAATTGCAGCAGTGAAACGCATCGCTACCTGATTGGGGTACTGCAAGATGAACATTCACGCGGGGGATCCAGTTTTATCCATGCTAACTTCAAAGTTGGTGATACCCTCAAAATCAGTGAACCACGCAATTTATTCCCGATTCAAGCTGCCACTCAAAAAGCCAAACTTTTTGCAGGTGGTATCGGAATCACCCCCATTTATGCGATGGCCCATGAATTAAAAGCCAAGCACATTCCTTTTGAACTGCATTATTTTGCACGCTCAAGCACGGCACTGGCTTTTGCAAAGCAGTTACAGCAACAGTTTGATGGTCAAGTATTTTTCCATGTCGATGATGCGCCTGAATCTAAAGCAGATATGCAGCAAATTCTCGCTGAACCGGCAGAGTCACATCATTTATATGTCTGTGGCCCGAATGGATTTATGGATTTTATTATTCAATCTGCAGAAAAAAATGCTTGGTACTCAGCGCAAATTCATAAAGAGCATTTTGTTGCAGTCGCACAAGACACCACCGATGATGGTGAGTTTAGCATTGAGATTAAATCGACGGGTCAACGTATTGCCGTCGCAGCAGATCAAACAGCGGTGCAAGCCCTTGAAGACAGTGGTTTTTGCATTCCAGTGTCATGTGAACAAGGCATTTGCGGGACCTGTTTAACCAATGTGCTTGAGGGTGAACCAGAGCATCGTGATATGTTCCTCACCGAAGAAGAACAAGCCATGAATAATCAATTCACCCCATGCTGTTCGCGTTCGAAGACAAAAGTCTTGGTGCTGGATTTATAAGGTTTTTTGATTCCAAAAGCAGCTCGTTATGCACAGCCGTGCTGGTGACTTTCTTGAAAGTAATCTTTGCGTCACTGTGCTAAGGCCTGTATTGAAAAGCAAGCTCTCCTTAAAGGAGAAAAGTACTTCATATAAGTAATGCCAGTCAGTTAAGGGATTTTGTAGTTTAAAAGCACCCTCTTCCCACTTGCGGAATATATTCCTCATCCCAAAGGGAGAAGGGGCTTTCAGATACAACTGATCAATCAAAAACAGTTGTATTTGTCTTAACTGACTAGCATTACCCCTAACCCATCTTTTCCAAAGAGGGGGACTTTTTTGGTAATTCAAAGCCTAGTATATGCGATACAACGCTCCTCCCTTTGAAAAAGGGAGGTTGGGAGGGATTGTCTCAAAAAAGCTAAGCAGTATGCCGCACAAGGGGGGGGTCGACTAGTAATTTCTATCAAAAGACGTATAGATACCCCTCCTTAAAGGAGAAAAGTACTTGATCTAAGCGTTTCTATTCTGCCAATATCGCTTTTACTTTTTCACCTAAAATAACCACATTACTGTGCTCACGCATCAGGCTCTCCGCGCTGCCAGATCGACCATGCAATAAGG
Organism: Acinetobacter pullicarnis; assembly: GCF_006352475.1. NCBI lineage: Bacteria > Pseudomonadati > Pseudomonadota > Gammaproteobacteria > Moraxellales > Moraxellaceae > Acinetobacter > Acinetobacter pullicarnis. The sequence continues at coordinate 723,036 of NZ_VCMZ01000001.1, read as the reverse complement.
CATCATAAATGGCGCAATGTTGTAGATGTGCGCAGTGTAAACGACGGTATTCACTAAAATCATTGTTGTTGTCGTAGGTAATCGCTTGGGCAGAAGCCATCGGCAATTGATTATTTTTGGCAAGCGCTTGCATCAAGGCAACATTGTCCGCGCCCTGAATAATCGTGTCATGAAAAATCACATTGTGGTGATGATAAATCTCTAGGCCATCTTCATTAAAGCTACCACTTTGAAATAACTTTTCAGTTTCCTGAATACAGTTCAGCAAGGTCTTTTTTTGTTCTTCGTTTAGTCCTTTTTCAGCCAAACTCTTGGCTGCTAAACCTTCCAATACCCCACGAACTTCCAGCGCATCATGCACCAATTTGCCCGAAATTTTTCGAACGGTATAACCTCGTGTCGGGTTTTTTATTAATAAACCTTCTTGCTCTAGCAAGCTAAAAGCCGTCCGGATCGGTTGACGAGACACACCCAATAATTCTGCGGTCGGAATCTCTGCGATACGCATACCGCCTTCAAATTCACCTGAAATAATCATTTTTCTAAGTTTAATTAACACCTGTTGTCCAGAAGACATCCTATGCACACTTTATTTATGAAACCCGACATAATGCTACAGGTTTCATCCATTCCAAGCAATTCAAATAAAGTGTGTCATATACAACTTTGTCAATCTAAATTTTAGCGACAAGCCCTTATAGATTAAGGTCTTATCGCTCAATTCAAATCAATGATTGAATAATGCTGCGCACACCGGTAAGTCTGGCATAGCTATGCAGACTTACCATAACTTGACGGTCTATCGCCATGGTTTGTCGGGTTGATTACTAAAAACAATCATTGAGATATCGGTTGCTTTTCGCGCAATTAAGTCCTGACCAAGCGCTTTGGTGAGTGCGATGACATTGTACTTATTTTTTAGGAATGGGCAGTGTTGAATCAAGTTTCCAAGCATCTTAATTTGCGTTTCTACGGGGAGGACTCATCCTTAAATTCTGGTGTTTACGTATCATCGTTTTGACCAACCGTACAAACACCGAATAAACTCAATCTGATTAAAATTAGAATATACCTAAGAAACCTAATTTTTCTAGATACTTAAATTTAAATACAATAATTGATATCTCAACCATATGGTTGATTATGCAACTAAATATTTTAAAAGTAACTATGCTAAAATTGCTCAAAATAATTTATCGCCTTTGCTATGAAGCCAAAATCTACATTGGAACTTAATCGTTACCTGCCCGCATTAATTAATTTTTTTTCCAATAAAATGTCTAATGCCTCCTCTCAGCTTTATGCCCATCTTTTTAATATGGGTGCAACCGATTGGCGAGTTATTTCCTTGCTGGCAGTTGAATCCAATATCCCTGCAAGTCGGATCTGTCAGGTGATTGGCCTCGATAAAAGTGCAGTAAGCCGTTCTCTGAGCAAATTAAATCGAGATGGCTTTATTGAAATAGAAGTAGATAAAAAAGATACCCGTGCGCGAAAGAATGCATTAACGGAAGCTGGAATCCGCCTGCATGATGAGATGTATATTGTGGCGTTAGAGCGCGAACAAGAAATTCTGAATGTGCTCTCCGTTGAAGATCAAGAACACCTGATCAGAATCATGAATGCATTAAATACAGAAATTACCGATATTAATGATTTTTTCACTGAAAAATACATTACAAAATAAGAATTTAATCAGCTTTGGTTTTTAAATTATTGACCATGATCTCTAGATTATTTCGCATCAGTAAAGCGAGATTCATATCAATGCCTTGCAGCATTTGAAGCTCGACAGCTTCGACGACCTGATTACATTCAGCCAATTTCTTATGTCCAGATGCCGTTAATTTCACCAAAATCCGACGCCCATGTGTTGGATCTGGATTTTTTTCGATCCAGTTTTCGGAGAGTAAATCCTGCAAAATTTTGTTTGCTGACTGTGGCTTAATAAAAGAGCGTTCTGCCATTTTTGCATTAGAAAGACAATCTTTGGCCGCAAGCACCGACAGCGCCGTATATTGCGGCAGGGTGATATTAAGCTGCCTTAATTGTTCTGTAAGCATTTTACTAATAATACGGTCAACCCGAGCCAGCATATAACTGAGCCTAGGTGACTGATTTTCATTTTGTTTGTGTGGCTTTTCCAACATAGTAATTCTTGATTTAATCCTAATCAGGTATATGCGTATTAGAGCATATTTCAAAATTAAAATGTAAGGTTGAACAAGGCCGTATCTCGGCGCTGTCCTTGCTTTTCAAACTCGCAGTAACCTTCCAACCACGACCTCTCACCCTACATATATTTATCTCTTTGCCCGCTATGACTGAGTACAACCGCATTGACTTCGGCTGCACTGAGTACAACTTTAGTGCAGCCAACATTGGACGAAGCCAGCGCTCCCCTCTTGGCATGCATAGTATCACCTTAACTTATAAAAAATAAATATATTATTTTATTGAATAAAATCAATAAAATTAAATTTAATTAAAAATCAAATAGATGATAAAATAATTTACAATTTCTCAAAAAACACTTGAATATAAGTCTAACTGACATTAAGTTGGTTTAACCAACACAACACCTGTCATCATGGAGTATCGATATGACTTATCAAAATCGCTGGAAAACAGTGGACGTTAACGTTGAAGCTGGCATTGCTTGGGTCATGTTTAATCGCCCAGAAAAAAAGAATGCAATGAGTCCGACCCTCAATAAAGAAATGATTGATGTGCTAGAAACACTAGAACTCGATCAGGAAGCCCACGTTTTGGTCTTCACTGGCGCAGGTGATTCATGGACTGCGGGCATGGATTTAAAAGAGTACTTCCGCGAAGTCGATAACCAACCAGAAATTTTCCAAGAACGCATCCGTCGTGACTCATGTCGTTGGCAATGGCAGTTACTGCGCATGTATTCCAAACCAACCATTGCCATGGTGAATGGCTGGTGTTTCGGTGGTGGTTTTTCTCCACTGGTTGCCTGTGATCTTGCGATTGCTGCAGATGAAGCAACCTTTGGATTATCTGAAATAAACTGGGGTATTCCACCAGGTAACTTAGTCAGCAAAGCCATGGCAGATACTGTCGGTCACCGTACCTCGCTATACTACATCATGACGGGAAAAACCTTTGGTGGTCAGCAAGCAGCCGAAATGGGCTTGGTCAATAAAAGTGTGCCTTTGGCAGATTTAAAGGCAGAAGTGACTGAACTTGCAAATATTTTGCTTGAGAAAAACCCTGTGGTGCTGCGTACAGCAAAAAATGGTTTTAAACGTTGCCGTGAATTGACTTGGGATCAGAACGAAGATTACTTATACGCCAAACTTGATCAATGTAATCATCGTGATACTGAAGGCGGCCGCGAACAAGGCCTGAAACAATTCCTCGATGAAAAATCCATTAAGCCAGGTTTGCAGTCATACACGCGTGCCGGCTAATTTCACACTGATCTAATTCCAATGGACTTGTAAGGAAACGAAGCCATGCAAAATGTACAGTTACTCATTCACGGTCAAAGCCTAAACGCCAGCACAGGAAAAACCTTTGATCGCATTAACCCCATTGATGCTTCAATCGCTTCAACAGCTGCTGCGGCCAGCATCGCTGATGTCGATCGCGCCATCGAATCTGCGCATCAAGCTTTTGCCGTTTGGTCTGCGTTATCGCCAACAGAACGTCGTCTACGACTGCTCAAAGCCGCAGATTTAATGGACCAAAAGACGGCGCAATTTATTCAGATCGGGATGCAAGAAACGGGTTCAACTGCAACATGGTATGGCTTTAACGTACATCTCGCAGCCAATATGCTGCGGGAGGCTGCGGCAATGACCACACAAATCGATGGCAGTATTATTCCCTCAGATATCCCCGGTAACTTGGCGATGGGTATTCGTAGTCCATGTGGTGTCATTGTCGGTATGGCGCCTTGGAATGCACCCATTATTTTGGCGACTCGAGCCTTAGCCATGCCACTGGCCTGTGGCAATACTGTGGTGCTTAAAGCCTCCGAAGGTTGCCCTGCAACCCATCGTTTCATTGGTGAAGTCCTGCACGAAGCGGGCTTAGGAGATGGCGTGGTCAATGTGATTACCCATGCGGCAGAAGATGCGCCACAAATTGTGGAGCGTTTAATTTCACACCCACTCAGCAAACGAATTAATTTCACTGGTTCAACCCATGTTGGCAAAATCATTGCGGAAATTGCAGCCAAATCACTGAAACCAGTGTTGCTAGAACTGGGAGGTAAAGCACCTGTTGTCGTGCTTGATCAAGCCAATCTGGATGATGCCGTCAATGCGATTGCCTTTGGTGCTTTCTTTAATCAGGGACAAATCTGTATGTCGACAGAACGAGTCTTGGTTGATGAAAGCATTGCAGAGGCGTTCATTGAAAAACTCGTCAACAAAGCCAAAACGATTCAAGCCGGTAATCCGTTGGATAATCAATATCCTTTGGGCGTCTTAGAAAGTACACGTGCTGCGCAGCGTATCCAAGCATTACTGGAAGATGCACAGCGCCACGGTGCCAATATTCCGTTGGGCATTAATATTCAAGCAACCTGTATGCAGCCAACCGTGATTATTGATGTCACCCCAGAGATGCGAATTTACCGTGAAGAGTCATTTGCTCCTGTTTGCACCATTCAACGTTTTAAAACCGAAGATGAAGCCGTTCAACTGGCCAACGACAGTGAGTTTGGACTCTCTGCAGCGGTCTTTAGTCAAGACTTGGCCCAAGCCTTGGCGATTGCCAAACGCATTGAATCTGGGATTTGCCATATTAATGGAGCAACGGTGCACGATGAAGCACAAATGCCCTTTGGTGGGGTAAAACAAAGTGGCTATGGTCGTTTTGGCAGTAAGGTTTCGGTGGCTGAGTTTACTGAACTGCGCTGGATCACCATTCAAACCAGCCCTCGCCATTATCCCGTCTAAAAAATACATCACGGCGTTGGCATGATGCTGACGCTTATCTCGTTGCAGTGAAAATCGTGATAGAAAAGATTTACATGGAGTAAAAGGAATGACGCAAATGAATGCTACTTCACAGCACTATCCTGAACGTTTGGTAAAACTTGGTGGGCATGAAATTCATTTCCATTATGACAATGAAATACTTTATATCTCGCCCAAAGAGCAACTACAGACTTATCCCCAGAAATTAACAGATCGCTTAATCCAATATGCAGCGAGCCAACCGGAACAGAGCTTTGCTGCAAAACGAGATCTGCAAGGTGAATGGATCCATCTCAGCTATGCCGAAACCATGCATCGTGCTTGGCGAATTGCACAAGCCTTGCATAATCGAGCAGCGCTTTCGACTGAACATCCCTTGCTGATTTTGTCTGGAAATGACCTTGAACACCTCACGCTTTCAATGGCAGCAATGCTTGCCGGGGTGCCTTTTTCTGCAATTTCGCCAGCCTATTCCTTAATTTCAAAAGACTTTGGCAAACTCAAACATGTGTTTGAAATACTTACACCGGGCATGGTCTTTGCGAGCGATGGTCAAGTTTTTGCTCAAGCGATTCAAAGCTGTGCAGGCACAGATGTTGAAGTGGTCACGCTCAGTGGAAAAATCGGTGACAACGACTGCAGTACATTCCAAAGCTTACTGGATACCGAACCAGTCAATATCCAACAACACTATGCCACACTCGATGAGCATCAAGTGGCTAAGTTTTTATTTACCTCAGGTTCCACCAAAATGCCGAAGGCGGTGCCGACCACACATTTAATGTTGTGCGTAAATCAACAAATGCTGTTACAGACCTTTCCTGAGTTTGCAGAAACTCCACCGGTTTTACTCGATTGGCTGTCTTGGCACCATACCTTTGGTGGCAGCCATAATGTCGGAATTGCGCTCTATAACGGCGGCACAATTTATATTGATGATGGTAAACCCGTTGCTGGAAAGTTTGATGAAACCATTCGCAATCTCAAGGAAATTTCACCGACCGTTTATTTGAATGTACCCAAAGGTTGGGAAGAGTTGACCGTGGCATTGGAACAAGACTCAGTGTTATGTGACACGTTTTTTGCCAAAGTAAAAGTCTTGTTTTTTGCGGGTGCGGCCCTGTCCGAAGCGGGTTGGAATCGATTAGACCAGATTGCCCAAGCGCATTGTGGTGAAAGGATTCGCATCATGAGTGGTTTAGGCATGACCGAAACAGCACCTTCTTGCGTATTTACCACTGGCCCAAAAGTGATGGCGGGTTTTATTGGCTATCCTGCACCGGGATGTGAAATTAAGTTAGTGCCTTATGGCGACAAGCTTGAGATTTGTGTGCGTGGCAAAAACGTCATGAAGCATTATTGGCGTATGCCCCAAGTACAACAACACGATATCTTTGATGATGAAGGTTTTTATCGGACTGGCGATGCGGTGAGACTGGTCGATCCGCAAGATCCCAATCAGGGCTTGATGTATGATGGGCGTATTGCAGAAGACTTCAAACTCAATACTGGCACCTTCGTCAATGTCGGCACATTAAGAAACAAAATCCTGATTCAGGGCAATCAATTGATTCAAGATGTCTGTGTGACAGGTGCCAATTTAAATGCTATCGGCCTGCTTGTTTTCCCTAAATTAGACGCCTGTGCCGAGCATGCTGGCTTAAATCTAACACAGTCCAACGTCCATGAAATACTGTCACACGCTAAAATCCAACACTGGTTTAAACAGTTCTTAATTGAATTAAATCGAGATGCAACAGGCAGTTCCAATACCCTGTCCATGTTGTATCTGATGACCGAGCCACCACAGTTAGATGCAGGCGAAATTACAGATAAAGGCAATTTAAACCAAGGCGGTATTTTAAAGCGCCGCGCTGACCTGATTGCAGAACTTTATCAAAAGCATGCCGTGAATCCACTGATTACACGCATACCAACGCTTAGAGACTAAAGCCCCATGATTAAAAAAACAGCCCTGTTGTGCAGGGTTGCTCAGCCCTTTTGTCTTTATTTTTTGGGTTTTCATCTGTCGTACGAGGAAATAACATGCCAATAGACAGCGACTTTGAACTTTTTCGTGACAATTTCAAACGTTTTTTAAATGAAAATGTTGCTCCCTTCTATACCCAATGGGAAGAGCAAGCACGGATTCCACGTGAGATCTGGCACAAACTTGGTGAGAATGGTTTTCTCTGCGTTGATGTGCCCGAAGCCTATGGTGGCTATGGCGCACCTGTGCATTACTCATTGATGTTGGTGCAGGAAACTGCACAGGCAGGATTTACGTCGCTGGCTGTCGCCATCGGTGGTCAAAGTGAGTTGGTCTCGCCCTATATTCAAAATATTGGCACTGAATCACAAAAGCGTTATTGGCTACCCAAAATGGTCTCAGGCGAAGTGGTGACGGCAATTGCCATGACAGAAGCCAATGCAGGCTCTGACCTCCAAGCGATTCGCACTCAGGCGATTTTGCAGGATGATCATTATGTTGTAGATGGCGCTAAAACCTTTATTTCCAATGGCCAACATGCCGACTTAATTGTTTTGGTTGCCAAAACAGATCCTCAAGCACGTGCCAAAGGCATTTCGATTTTACTGGTCGATGCCCAGCTGGAGGGCGTTAAAAAAGGTCGTGGCCTAAAAAAAATAGGCTTACATGCGCAAGACACCGTGGAACTATTTTTCGATCAGGTCAAAGTCCCTTGCGATCAACTGCTCGGTGAAGCCGGCAAAGGTTTTGCCTACCTGATGCAAGAACTGCCACGTGAACGGCTCAGCATTTCAATGATGGCGCTAGGTTCTATTCTCGGTGCTATTCAAATCACCAAAGACTATGTGCTTGAACGTCAAGCATTTGGTCAAGCATTAAGTCAATTTCAGAACACCCGCTTTGTGCTTGCCCAAGCACAGATCAAAGCCAAAGCAGCAGAAGCCTTTGTCAATCAATGTGCTGAACGATATCGCCATGCTGCACTCACGGTGAGTGAGGTTGCCGCCTTGAAATGTTTTATCACCGATGTGCAATGTGAAATCGTCGACCAACTGCTCCAGCTGTTTGGGGGTTATGGCTATATGCAGGAATACCCGATTTCACGTTTCTATGTCGATGCACGGGTGCAAAGAATTTACGGTGGCACCAACGAAATTATGAAGGAGATTGTGGCGCGCGAGTTATTGGGAAAATAACCCCAGCGCGACAAAACAGGCTTAAACATGTTCAAAACTGGGGAATACAGGGGTGTATTGCCTTTAAAACAACAACGTCATTTCAGGAAGAAATGTTATGCGAAATATTTGGATCACGTCAACCATGTTGCTGTCTACGCAAGTATTTGCCAACAGCTTTATTGACAACAGCAAAGTGGAACTGAGCACCCGAAACTTTTATTTTGATCGGGACTATACCGAAGTATCCGCCTATCCTGCCGCCAAAGACTGGAGTCAAGGTTTTATTTTCAAAGCCAATTCAGGTTATACCGAAGGGACTGTTGGATTTGGTGTCGATATTTTAGCAACCGCAGGCTTTAAACTCTATGCCGACGCCAAAGATGCAGGAACAGGCAATTTACCTCGCGATGCCAAGACCAATGAACCTGCGGATAGCTATGGTCAAATCGGCTACACAGGCAAAGCCAAGATCAGCCAAACAGAAATGCGCATCGGGACATTATTGCCAATGACTCCCGTTTTGGTCGCATCACCAGCACGGCTGTTACCACAAACTTACCGTGGGATATCAATCCAATCCAAAGACCTGAAAAACTTTGATTTACAAGCTGCGTATATCGACAAAGTCAATCATCGAGATTCAACCAATTTTGAGAAAATTAAAATTTCTGGGGTCAATGGCCGCTTTAAAGCCGCAGAAACAGATGGGCTCTATTATGTCGGCGGGCATTATGATGTTTCTCCAGCGCTGAAATTTACCTCTTTTTATATGGATGTCGATGATCTATATAACCAAGGCATGTTTGGGGCAACCTATAAATATAATTTCACAGCGCAAACTCAACTGACCACTCAACTTCGTTATTACCGTAGCCGTGAAGATGGTCAAGCCAAAGCGGGCTTGGTCGACAATGACCTTCTGGCCAGTCATTTTGAACTCAAGCATGATTTACACAAATTTATCTTCAGTACTTTTCACCATCAAGGTGCAACCGCCTTTCCCTATTTAACTGGCGGTGAGACTGGATTACTTATTGATACCTGGCCAGCTGAGTTCTTAAACCCCAAGGAACAGGTCTATAGCTTTCGCTATGAGTATGACTTTAAAAACTATCTGCCTGGGCTACGTTTTATGACGCGCTATACCACTGGCCACAATATCTACGCACCACAATTGGGTGGCACAGATCTCAAAGAAGATGAACTCGATTTTGATATTGGTTATACCGTTCAAACTGGTTTTTTCAAGGACCTTGGGCTACGCGCACGTTATGCCATGTATGACAACAATATGCTGTCTACGGCCAATATTAAGCCCAGCAATGAGACGCGCATCAATATCGATTACACATGGAAATTTAAGTAATTCACAACACTCAGCCCAACAGTAATTGGGCTTGTGTTTTTTCTAAGGAGATCGGCAGATGACGATGTTTAAGTTGGAACACCTTCCCCCAATTCATCATCTCCTGAATGGACATGAACTGGAATGGGATGCAGATTTACGTCACCTCAAAATCAAATATACCGCGCTGGAAAGCTTCACCAATCCACGTGGAACGGTAGAAGGTGGCATGCTTTGCGCCATGTTGGATGATGCTATGGGAATCCTTGCTGGACTGAATCAAGCTGAGCGTCCCGCAACCACTATCAACTTAAGCCTAGATTTTTTTAGACCCTGTCAGGTCGGTGTTGTAGAGACACACGCTTATTTCATCAAAGAAGGCCAAAAAATCCTCAATCTTGAAAGCGAAGCATGGCAGGACAATAAACTGATCGCCAAAAGCAGTGCCGCATTTATGGTTTTATAGGGACAATTAAAACCATCAGGCATAAGCACTTTATTCATTGAAGAAACTTAAAAAAGCAATAAACATGGAGAGAGATATGTCAGAACTACAGATTAAAGAGGTGATGAATGAACAGCCAATGAGCCGTTATCAATGGTTTATTGTCGGTATTTGTTTGTTCTTATACATCATCGATGGATTTGATTTTATGGTCATGGCCTATGTTGCCAGCTCCATTGGCGCAGAGTTAAGCCTGACCAGTACACATATTGGGGCACTGATCAGTGCGGGATTAGTCGGCATGACGGTCGGGTCTATTTTTGTGGCACCACTGGCCGACAGAATTGGTCGTAAAAACCTCGTCATTATTAGTTTAATTCTTTGCGCGACAAGTATGGTTGCAGCCACCTTTGTGCGTTCTGCATTTGAATTGGGGATTTGTCGTTTTATTACTGGCATTGGGATTGGCGGCATTCAAATCAGTTGTATGGTGCTGGCCACTGAATACTCGTCTAAACGTTTAAAAAGCTTTTCAGTCGGTCTGCTTTCAGCAGGTTATGGTCTTGGTGCAACACTCGGTGGCCTACTTGCTGTCTATCTGATTGGCAGTTTTGGCTGGCGTTATGTGTTTCTCTTTGGCGGCATCGCCACGTTTGTCGGCTTGCTCTTATCAATACGCTACTTACCCGAATCAATTGATTATTTACTGTATAAACAACCCAAGCAAGCCCTTGAAAAGCTCAATATGATTGCCAAAAAAATGGGTCATCAAATCATGGAAAACTTACCCGCACAAGCACTCAAGCCTACAGGCAAAAGCACCATCAAAAAAATATTTAATGAAAAATATTTAATGCAAACCCTCATCTTATGGTTTTCCATGTTCTTCATTTTATTTGGCTTTTACTTTGTTATGGGCTGGACACCGAAGATCATTGCCTCGTCAGGCTTAGGCAATGAATCTGGGGTTACCATTGGTATGATGATCAGTGCTGGCGGTATGATTGGTGCCCTTGCATTAGGTGTACTCAGCACTAAATTTCGTGTTTTTCATGTGCAAGTATTTTTCCTCTGCGCCACTGCCCTCTCTGTATTCATGTTCGTAAACTCAACGGCCACACCCAATCTGCTGATCTTATCCGCCATTATTTTAGGACTGTTTATCAATGGTTGTTTGGCAGGAATTTACTCGATATCGACAGGTATTTATGAAGCAGACGTGCGTTCGACGGGCGTTGGTTTTGCAACAGGAATCGGGCGTTTTGGTGGAATTTCATCGCCGATTATTGCCGGTTATTTTCTCGATCAAGGCATGGCACCTTTAAGCCTGTATGGACTGTTCAGTGTGATCTTTATTATTGCTGCGATAGGCATTTTCTCTCTTTCACGTATGAATGCCAAAGCAGAGAAAAAATTTCAGGCTCAGCCTGCTGAAGCATAACTTTTTAGTTTTACTTATTCTGCCTCAGCTGCCTAATATCTAATCTAAGATGGTCGTAGATAGGAGATCTATAGCGACTAGATTGAAGGCTTTTTTAGAATAAGCACTTCGCCCCCATTGCATCACAATGAGGGCGAAGTGTTTTGAGTTTTAAATTAAAAATAGATAATAAAAAACGATCAATTACTTAAGCATGATTAGAAGGTTAATTTACTGGTTAAGCCTAGAACTAAAGCATTATCAACATGGCTGGTCGCACCTGGATTGATCACATATTGAATATTTGGTCGAAGCATTGCCCATTTCGTTGGAAAATAAGAATAATTCAACTCAAGATTATATTCTGCTGGTTTATCTAATCTGCTACGCGATTCTCGATAGCGATCACTAACATGAATACGACTTAAACCCAGACCCAGAATATCATTTTCACGGGTTTCAAATAGACCAATATACTTCAAGCCCACTTGCTGCATATTGTCAATTTTATTGGTCGTTTTATCATGAACACTGAGATTCATAAAGCCATGTAAACCTTGCTTTCCAGATCCTTTTTGCGTGAGTTGCTGCTCTGCAACAAACCATGTCCCATAGCTATGATCTTTCGCTTCCCCAGTAACAATATCTTTTTGATTTTCAATCTTATCTGCCGTGTTATACATCACGCCTGCACGGTATGTAGCAGGCAAGCCACTCACCGCACTCTTCGGTTGCCATACCAGTTCTATCGGTATGGTTACCCCGTCTGCATTTGAGGTGCTTAGATTCCACCCCTCTTTTTCTTTAATATTGGTCGGATTAAATTCAAAGACCGCCACTTGCGCAGATAACTCAGGATTAATCTGATATTTCACCATCCCAGCCCATTGACTTACTGGTGTGTTGTACCAAGTGCCACCCTGCCATTTACCCATCTGTGCGGCACAGAAAGAGGTGTTTTGGAAATCACATGACATCGCATTAAAATAAGTCCCCATCCCAAATCGACCGACTCGAATACTAACTCCTTGTGCTTTAAATTGTTTTTCTAAGGAAAATTCAGTCAAACGACTCCCACTGTTCCCACGCCCATAACTGGACTGAACATTCGCCATTTGTGGTGCTAAAGGATCTGAAATCTGATCAACAGATACACTCTGACCTTGTCGTGCTGTCACCACGGTACGCACCGAAACGCCATCCCAACCCAAGAGTTTCTCCAAGTCCCAATGACTGCCTAACCACAACTGGCTGGTATAAGTTGGATCTTGCTGATCTTTATATCCACCATCCGCGAGGTAGGCAGTATCTACGGTTATATTGGCATCGAACTTAATACCTTGTTCAGCGAGACTATTGCGCTTACCATTCCAGTCCCCCAATAAATATGCAGCATTGGGGTCAAAAGCAGTCGTTGCATGGCTCTGTGCAAATGTCAAAACAAGTCCTACACTACCGAGTAATTGCTTTGTGATTAATTTCATTCCTTGATCCTTTTAGTTTTTAGGCATGCAGAAAACCGGCTCATAACCAGATATTGGATATAAGCGTTCTGTACGACCTAACGATTTAAAGTTGTAAGCGCGAAGTAATTGCTATGGTTTGCTCCGAATTACATGCTGCTGCGTAATGAACATGATGTTTCCGATCACGCTTACAAGTCCCTTGCATTTACTCATTCTTAACGACAGTGCTTCAGGTTAAAAAGCACTGTCGATTCAGTTTCAATTTTTAAATCAATGATTTTGCTTGATATACTTTGGCAAAATGCGATTGATTTTCTCGTTGCAGTACCGCTGTAATAAAATCACCAGCACTTAACAGTGCTGAAATATCAATGCCAGTCTGAAAGCCAGACTGTTCCAATAAGTACACCACATCTTCGGTTGCCACATTGCCAGTAGCGCCTTTGGCATAAGGACAGCCACCTAACCCCGCAATAGATGAATCAAAAATTCGAATACCTTGATTTAAAGATTCAGCAATATTGGCAATCGCCATCCCATAAGTGTCATGAAAATGGCCCGCGATACACTCAACGGGAATCACATCTAGACACGCTTGTAGCATTTGACGGACTCGAATAGGCGTAGCGGTCCCTATGGTTTCACCCAAAGAAATTTCATAACAGCCTAAATCAAACAATCGTTTAGCGGTCATGGCGACTTTTTGAGGATCAATCGCCCCCTCATACGGACAGTCCACAACACAAGATACATAGCCTCGTACTTTGATATTGTGCTGTTTTGCCAGTGCAAATATAGGCTCAAAACGAGCAAAGCTTTCATCAATGGAACAGTTAATATTTTTATGAGCAAATGATTCTGAGGCCGCGGTAAAAACTGCAATCTCTTTACACCCAACCTGTAGCGCAGCTTCTAGCCCCTTAATATTCGGAACAAGTAAGCTAAAGTTCACCTGTTCGGGTTTTTCAAGGGCTGCATATAAATCTGTGCTTTTATCCATTTGAGGAACCCAACGTGGTGAAACACAGGATCCCACTTCAATCGATTTAAAGCCGCTCTGCACCAGTCTATTTAACAATTCCAAGCGTTGCTCAAAGTGGATCACCGATTTTTCATTCTGCAATCCATCACGTGCACCCACCTCTACAATTTTCACAAAATCATTCATGACAGACTTATCCCACGAGACTCATTAAAGCGGGTACGCTTAGAATTGCCATGTAATACCCCATGAATTGACAGCCGGCATTAAAGCCAAAATGTTTGGAGAGTAATCCACCAACCAAACCAATGGTCAGAATCACCAATACACCAAGCAGTGCACCTTCCCATAAACTAATCACTAAAATCAGACCAACAAATGTGGCGATAATGGCTTCATGACTAATATACTTGGTCACAAATAATGCAGCACGGCGGGCATAATTCATGGCAAATGGATAAGACACCAATGATGCAATTGCAACAGCCAATAAACCGTAACCTAAGAATTCCCATTGACTGAGTAAATGGTGCAAGTTGTATCCTTCAGTGCCATTTCCGCCAACGGTGAATACTGGTGGTGCATTAAATAAGGGGGCTGCTGGACCTGCCGCAACGGGGCTTAAAGGTAAACCAAATGCAATCAATGGAATTAATGCTTCAGCAATATAGGTCGACTCTGTCACCCCATTTTTGGCAGCAAGGGTGGTGGTTAAACGTTGATAAACTTGCTTAAAGCGTGAAGAAACAAACTCTCCCAAAGCAACCGTCATGGCAACAGGACTGAACACAAAAGTCGCACTAGAGACCACTGAGGTTGCTGCTGTCCATTTTAATTGTTCTTTGTCTAAAACTTTAAATGGATTAGGGAAATAGCCCGACCAGCTTTTTACTTCAGGTGCAATAGAAAGTCGATTGACCGTGTTACGCCGCATTTTCTTACGGCCCATTGGCGAGCTAACTAAAAATAAATCAGCAATTAATGGTCCGATTGCAATCCCAATAAAATAACTCACAGAAAGTTTGGTATCGAATTTTGCAGTGAAGCTCTGTAGCGCAATAATCAGCACCACAAATGGAATAAGCAATAAAGTTGAAGCCAATTTACCTGGAGAAAAATAAGTAATAATGATGGCTGCAAATGCAAAAATCCAAGGTGCAAAGGCTTTAATTGAATCACCAAATGGTGCCAACAAAGATGCGAATAACACAGCACAAGGCACAGCAATAAATGCAGAAACAATTGCCCCTGAAATCATCTTACGTAATGCAATATGTGGCGCACCGAGTTTTCGCATGGCGTCACATTCAGCCATTAACGGTGTCGCTAAAGTATCCCCTGGAATGCCTAATAATGCAGTTGGAATGGCATGTGTCATGTGTTTCGCAACAACGGCAGACATCCAAAAAGTAAAGACTCCAACAGCTGGTGCACCGAGTAAAATAATCAGCAGCGTCAGCGGCGCAATGGTGGCAGTTTCATCCGTCCCTGAAATTAAGCCAATTGCAGCAAATAAAACCGCCCCAAACAAACCAAATCCGAACGCAATCAACACTTGATCAAAGAGTAATTCCATTTTATTTATCTTCCTTTTGTTGACGTTTTTGCGCATGTGCAACAAATGCGTCATACAAATTAAGTTCCTTTAATTCACCCACTATTTTCTCAGGTAAACCATGAACTGATCCAATGGACTTGCCCTCTTTTTCCCATTCATCGATCAGGCTTTCGAACCATTCCATTGATTGATCTTCAGACTCTAAAATTTCTCGTTTGGGTTTGTAGAGAATTGAACAAATAAAGCCAGCAAGGATACAGCCGACTAATCCACATAACATGCTATAAGCATGAGCAAGCGTTGGGTTTTCTACAATTTGATTTAATAGCCATTGAGACGAATAAAAAAATGACACACTTAAAACTGCGCCAATTAAAATAGATTTAACCAGCGACGAGAAACCAACGGTATCTCCCCAAACTTCAACGAGCTCTTCATTGTGATGCGCTCCCTTTTTTTCATCTTGCTGTATCGCATTATCCATTGCTACCAACTCCAAATGCTTCTAGTGTTCTAGAAGCCTTAAATAATCAACCACGTAATTCGGTGAGTAATTCCAATGCTCTGTCGTTGCGAACATCATGCTCAGCAACCATTTGGGCAATAATCTGATCAACTTCATCAGGCTTCGCCCCAGCCACCACTGCAATATTGCGTGCATGTAATGCCATATGACCACGCTGAATGCCTTCGGTCGCCAATGCACGCATTGCCGCCATATTTTGTGCTAAACCAACTGCAGCAATGACTTCTCCAAGTTCATTCGCAGACTTGATATTCAACATCTGAATAGATAACTGTGCCAAAGGATGGGTTTTTGTTGCACCCCCCACCAGTCCAACAGCCATTGGCAATTCAAGACAACCTACTAAGTTTCCTTGAGCATCTTTTTTCCAGGTGGTCAAGGAAGTGTAATGTCCGTTTTTAACTGCATAAACATGCGCACCCGCCTCAATTGCACGCCAATCATTGCCCGTTGCAACAATGACCGGATCAATCCCATTCATAATGCCTTTGTTATGGGTCGCAGCCCGATAGGGATCAATTGCAGCAAATTCATAGGCTTCAATCATACGATCGATGACTTCTTCACCCGATAAGGTGGCTTGCTTGAGTTGATCTGGACGTACCGTCAATTCTGCGCTGACCAAACGTAGATCCGCTAAATTTGACAAAATTCGTAAACGGACTTGGCCACCGGTAAGCTTTTCAACCAAAGGTGTAACTGTTTCAGCCATGGTATTGACGGTATTCGCGCCCATTGCATCACAGACATTGACGATCAAATGCATAACAGCCATCGGACCAACTTGTGTGGATTCAAATAAATGAACCTCAATATCTTTACAACCACCGCCCAAACTAATCAGGAATTTATCCTTACTATTCGCAAGCTGAATGATCTGTTCTTTATTTTCCAATAGAATTTGTTTGGCTATTTCAACAGAATCAAGACCTAAAATTTGTACTTGTGCACGCATTAAAGGTTCAGTACTTGAAGTTTTAAAGCCACCATTTTCACGTACTATTTTCGCCATATATGAGGCAGCAGCAACAACAGAAGGTTCTTCAACCACCATTGGAATTAAATGATCTTTGCCATTAATTTGAAAATTTGCAGCAACACCAAATGGAAGTTCAAATTTACCAATCACATTTTCAATCATACCATTTGCTAAATCGGGACTTAGTGCACCGTCATTCTCTAACAATTGCTGTTGTTGTTCACTAAAACCTGCTATTTTTGCCACTTCCTTGAGACGTTCTGATACTGTTAACTTTCGAAAATTAGGTAATTTAGAATTCACTTTTGCTGTCCTGTGCTCGTTCTGTTCATAACTGCAATTTAAGTGCTTATATTACTTTGCTCAAGGTACAGTTTTTAAGGACAGTTATTTTTTAGGATAATTCAGCAGATATTATGGATTCCAACGCAATACTTCTTGTCGATCAAATTTATCAAATCTTAAAGCATCAGATAAAATCACAGCTTTATAAAGAAAATGAAAAGATCCCCTCTATACGCAAATTATGCGATCAATATAACATCTCTAAAAATACGGTTATTTCTGCATTAGAACGCTTAATCGATGAAGGCCTTATCTATTCAAAACCAGCCTCCGGTTTTTTTGTGATGGAACAGAAAATAACGCCTCGTTTTAAACAAGCCAATATTGAAATGCAGAATATCGATGAGCTTTGGTTAATGCGTCGTCAACTGGAAACATTTAATGGTGTAATCAATGTTGGTGATGGTTTCCCAGACACTGCTTGGTTTGAGCTATTGCCATTAAATAAGCTTTTACAAAAATCGATTCAAGAAAACCGCACCAAATTATTACGTTATGGCTCGAAATATGGCTATGAGAATTTAAGGGAAATACTTTGTTTACGCTTAAGCCGACTTAATATTAAAACGGCCGCAGACAATATCCTTCTCACCAATGGAGTAAATGATGCAATTGATTTAATCATTCGCTACTTTGTCGAATCAAATACAACGGTCTTGGTTGACTCACCTATTTATTATCCTTTATTGAAAAAACTACAGCTAACCCACTGTAAAATCCTTGAGATTCCAAGACTTGCAGATGGGCCAGACTGTGATGTGCTTGAGTATTATTTAAAAAATAAAAGTCCAAAACTCTTTTTCACCCAAAGTATTTCTCACAATCCAACCGGCACCCATATTTGCGCAGAAAAAATAAATATCATTAACACCCTATGCAAAGAAAATAATTGCCTGATCATTGAAAATGATATTTTCTCTGAATACACAGAAATTAAAAATAGACTCAGTTCACACAGTAATTTTTCACACCATTTATATATTGGGGGCTTTTCTAAAATCATTAGCCCATCGATTCGGGTCGGTTTTATTGTCGGTGAACATCATTTAATTGACAAGCTTTCAGATTTTAAAGCCATTTTACATGTCAATAGTTCGGAGTATGCCGAGCAATTTATTTGCACAATTTTGCAAAGTAAATTTTATGAACAACACCTAACTTTTTTCAAAGAGAATTTAAAATTAAGCAGCAAGCTTGCACTCGATAATATAAAAAAATTAGGTGGGCAAGTCTTTTATGAATCTACTGATTCTTTGTATTGCTGGGCTTCATTTGAGCACCTAGATTTTTCTCATGAAATGATGAACAGAGCAATCGAAAATAAATTGATATTCGCACCTGGTTATATTTTCAGTTTACAAGGACAGCAATATAATCAATGGACACGTTTAAATATTGGTGTTGCTGCGAGTCCTAATTTCTATGAAAATTTTAATCATTTTTTAAATAATGAGCATTGATGATTGAAATAAGTTCAAAGTTATTTCAGAAGAGTGCTAAAAGTATTTTTGACTCTCTAGAAAGTGATAGCGTTATAAAAAATGTAGCAATAATTATTATTCTGAACACCCAAAATTATATGCATGTATTCACTTTCAAGCACTCTTCATTTAAAAATAAAACTATTTTCATTTCCTTAGTCTGGCTTTTGGGTAATTCTGTACTCATAATAAATTAACCAATCTCCACCCAAAAAAAATGTGTGACCATTTCACACACCCTTTAATTTATATTTCTGCTTAGGGCTCTTCGGTTTCTCTGGAATTGTCCGTTCAACCCGTCCAGCTTCTAGCGCAGGATTAAGATAATTCTTTTGAAATGTTGCTTGATGCGACAAATCTAAAAGTGACATCAATTTTGCAAGCGTTTATTCAGCTTGATCCATACGTGAAATGAGAGTTTTAACTTGAGCGGTATCTTGATCGCTTACTTGAGCGGTCTCGGTCGAACTTAAAATCGCGTTAAAAATCATCTGCAAAATAAACTCGATAAATGGCGCAGCGTCAGTACGCTCAGTACTCGCTTGTAAAGCATCATAATACGCTTGTTGATTTTGATAAATGAGGCTCTCAACAGGGATCTTTGCAAAGATAGGATTCCATTGGCTGAGGATCAATGTTTGCCATAACCGCCCCATACGGCCATTTCCATCCGAAAAAGGATGAATAAATTCAAATTCATAATGAAAAACTGAACTCAGGATGAGCGGATGTTCTTGGCATTCAACTCACCTTTGCAGCCTAAAATAGCAAAAAGTTTAACGATTTAAACAATGACTCCATTCATCTTCATTCTAAATAGTGCTATTTCACGATAACAATCAGTATCAGACTTTAAAAACCTATTTTTGATGCAGAAGTAGTCTAATAAAATGAGAGCATATCTTTACCCCAACCCATCCCCCCTTAAACATCACTCCACCATCACTCCAAATCGATAGTTCCACTTTTCTATGCTAAAATCACGCGCTCAAATTCCCCGCTATATATCAATACGCACATCCATCTGGGTTTGTTTTTAAAGGTAAGATCAACCATGAACACCGCAGCACCCACTGAACTGACACCTGTTAAGAACGCACCGCGCATCAGCGTGGCCCCGATGATGGATTGGACAACCCGAGACTACCGATTTTTCGCGCGTCTGTTTAATCCCAATGTGATGCTATATACCGAGATGGTGACCACAGGCGCGATTTTATTTGGTGATGCCGCACGCCATTTAGACTTTAACCAACAAGAACATCCGATCTCATTGCAGCTCGGTGGCTCAAACCCAAAAGACTTGGCAAGCTGTAGCAAGATGGCGCAAGACTGGGGCTATGACGAAGTTAATTTAAATGTCGGCTGCCCAAGTGACCGCGTACAAAACAATAAGATTGGCGCATGCCTGATGGCGGAACCCGACCTCGTTGCAGAATGTATCGCAACGATGCAGCAAGCAGTGAGCATTCCTGTCACCATCAAACATCGTATCGGCATTGATGACATGCAAAGCTATGAAGAGATGCTGCATTTTGTCGATACCGTAGCCAAAACTGGCTGTACTCACTTTGTGGTACATGCACGTATTGCGATCCTTAAAGGGCTTTCACCCAAAGAAAACCGCGACGTGCCACCATTACGTTATGAAGATGTCTATCGCCTTAAAATCGAACGCCCACATCTGACCATTGAGATTAATGGCGGGATTAAAACCCTTGCGGAAACACAGCAACATTTACAACATGTCGATGGGGTGATGATTGGTCGTGAGGCCTACCACAATCCTTATTTACTGGCTGAGTTGGGCCAGCTTTGGGGGCTTGAAGCACCGAATCGTTTTGAAATTATGCAGCAGATGTTGCCGTATTTTGAACAACGTGTAGCGCAAGGTGCACCGGTTTCAGTCTTGACCCGTCATATTCTGGGGCTATTCCAAAATCTACCCGGTGCACGCAAATGGCGTCAGTCACTCAGCGGTGGTAATGTCAAAAGCTTAAGTGATGTCGATGCTGCAATCAGCAATATCCAAGCAGCGATGCAACGTACTGAAGATTATTTAGCAGAACATCAGGAATAAATCGGCTTATTATTTTCAACCTACTCGCTCAAGAATGAATAAGCCAATTGCACTCAAATAACCTCGTATCCACAATATGTGAATGAGAGAATAGAAATGAGTAAGCCCGTTTTACATGTTTTCTTGGCGATAGGTGACGGATATGAGAAAGATAAAGTACGAGCTCAGTTTTTAAGCTAATTCTATTTCCCCTGCAAGCACATTTTAAGGCAACTTAATCTCACGAATTTAATGATTTTAACCAAAATCAAGAGCGTGAGATTATATGAATCTGTGTTTAGCATTTCTTACCCAATCACTAAATCCTCATAATTCTTGTGGAATTAAGGATAGAGTAAAACAAAAAACAATTAAAAAATATCAGGTTACTTTTATATCGAAAAACACAAATGCAAATAATTATCATTTACTTGGTGGGTTTATTATGTATACTTTGTGGCAATTTGTAACTCTGATGTAATAGGAACGTTCAAATATGCCCACTTCATATCAAGCTTTATTTCTGCGATTAACAACTTTTAAGAAAAACCCACATCAATATTTGATAAAAAAAATGATTTATGCCTCCGTTATGATTGGGATCAGTCCAATCGTAGTAGCAACAGAATCAACTCCTCATGTATTACCCACCATCGAAATCGAAGCGCAACAAGAGCGAAAAGCGTTAAAAGATGGAAATATGGATATTCCCCGCACTGAAGATGATGTCCAACCCTATACGATTATTAGTGCTGAAAAAATTAAAAACACAGGGGCAAATGATGTTAGTGACTTAATTACCAAGCTTTTACCTCAAGCAACGTCAGTGCCTAATGACGCTGGTTCTGGATTTACAGGAACCACAAGTCAAATTAATTTACGTGGTCTCGGTGCAAACCATACATTAATTTTAATTAACGGTCGTAGAACAGCAGGTATCGGAAATCGTGGTACTGCCGAAAGCACAGACCAACCGAACTTAAATAATATCCCGCTAGAAGCCATTGAACGTATTGAAGTACTTCCAACATCTGCATCGGCAATTTATGGCTCTGGTGCAATTGGAGGAGTTATTAATATTGTTTTAAAACGTGATTATGTCGGTACTGATATAAATGTACGTTACGAAGATAACCTTGCGAATAATCAACCCGTAAAAACCGTGAGCTTAGTCACAGGCTTTGCACTTGAGGATGGTCGTACACAGGTATTATTTACTGCATCGAAACGGGATCAAGATGCACTCACACAGGGTGAAAAAAAATGGCGCAATATGGGCCGCGCCACACAGTTAAAAAATAATCCTGATTCAATTCATAATGCGACCACCCCACCAGCAGGTGATTTGGTCAACCTCCGGATTAAAAACGATGATGGTACTTATACGGCTGCACATATTCCCAAAGCTTGGAATGGAGATATTAATACACTTGGAAAAGGATATTCACTCGGCTTAGCTGATTCAATGAGTGCTTGGTCAGGCAATACAACACTTATTACTGAAAGTAAAACTGAAGCATATGGATTATCTATTAATCGTAATTTTACAGATCGTTTAAATGTCTACCTAGAAGGTGCCTACGATAAAGAAGAAGGCGTCCATTTAACAACACCACATGGCTATGGTACGGTCACTTATAAAGCGAATAATCCAGCAAATCCATTTGCGAAAGATGTCCAGCTAAACTTTCCTGTCAATTGGTCAGATATGGGAGAAAAAGCTTACCGACATATTGAAAATAAAACGCAACGCGTCGCGACAGGCTTCACTTATGATTTAATGCCTAACTTTACCATTTCTGCTGATTATGCATGGAGTCAGGCCGATATTTTAGTTAATTATCCTCGTCGTGGCCGTAATAACCCTGGAGCAAAATCCTGGATGGCGGACCTTGATGCAGGGTTAATTAACTTAATTAAAGATACAACCACTGAAGGCACGGATGTTATTACTAAGTATTGGAATTATCCAAAAACTCAAACTCAGTCCACGCTCAATGATTTCGCTCTAAGAGGTGCTGGCGCTGTTTACTCTTGGTATGCCGGTGATATTAGTATGGC
The DNA here is from genome assembly GCF_006352475.1 of Acinetobacter pullicarnis. Lineage (NCBI taxonomy): Bacteria > Pseudomonadati > Pseudomonadota > Gammaproteobacteria > Moraxellales > Moraxellaceae > Acinetobacter > Acinetobacter pullicarnis. The sequence continues at coordinate 700,246 of NZ_VCMZ01000001.1, read as the reverse complement.
AACAGGTTTGGAATATCGTAAAACAAAAACTGAGGGCTTTGCAGACCACCAACATGTGGATAATCCTTGGCGTAAACCTGCGGAACGCAATATGGAGGCTAAAAGTGCTTATTTAGAGTTTAGTGTTCCTTTGATTTCGCCGGATATGGAGTGGTCTTGGGCCAGATTATTAGACATTCAAGTCGCTGGACGTTATGAGGAGTTTAATATTGACTCACGGACACCACAATATAAAGTTGACTCTGCCACAGGTTATAATTCTCAACTGACTGGTTACCACACCCAACCTAAAGCTAAATTTGATGCAATAACACCAACACTTGGTTTTAGATTTGCACCAAATGATCAGGTAATGCTTCGCGCCTCTTACAGTGAAGGCTTTATTTCACCAACAGTTTCTCAACTTGCCGAGCCAACCAATACGCCAGTAATTAATGCAACATTAGTCGATCCGCAAACGGGAAAAATAATTACGCACTACGCATCTATTGCAAATGGAAATCCTAATATTACGCCCGAGTCCTCCAAAAGTTATAATGCGGGTATTGTATTAACACCAAACTTAATTCCAGATCTAAGATTATCTATTGATTATTTTCACATTGAAAAAAGTAATAACATCGCAGAACCAACTGCCGAGTATGTTCTAAAAAATGAAAAATATCTTCCGGGCCGTATAATCCGTGATGCGAATGGCAATGTGACTACAATTAACACCCAACCCTTTAATGCTTTAGGCTTAAAGACTAGTGGCATCGATACTGCATTAAGCTATTCATTTGATAGTCTATTGGGGGCTTCGACATTTAATTTGGGTTATACCTATGTTGATCAATATATTCAAAAAACGAGCTTAACGGGGGGCTGGGAAAGTCAATTAGGTGGTAGTGCAAGTGGCGATCCGATCAGACATCGTGCCAATGCTACATTTACCCTAAAACCCAATGATACTTGGACATTTGGTTGGGGAGCACAATATTACAGCTCATATAATATTACCAATGCAGCAGCTATTTTAAATCAAACTGGAATAGCGTCAGATACCTTAACAATTGACAGTGAATTATTTCATGACATTTTTGCTCGTGCTAAATTGAAAATACCGGGCGTCAAAAAACTTAATAATGCAGAGCTCGGTTTTGGCATTAATAATTTATTTGATACTTATACTTTAGATATGTCAGGTAGAAACTATATTAGCCGATATAGTAATACACTAGGCCGTAACTATTACTTAAATCTCAAACTATCTTTTTAACCACCAAGATCTAAGCAAAGACTCGCTTCACTATTAATTTATGCTTAGTCTTTGCTAGAAATTTTAAATATCGCAGTTGCACTTGATTGGTCAATAATCAACCGATACTCACAAACGTTTTAACATGCCATTTTCAATCTGATCAAGCTGTCCATGACCAGACTCAAGCTAGTGTTTATCAGCAATGAGTTTTGGATAACCTGTGATTTTTTCTAGTTACGGCGAGCGTTGGTATTGATTAGTTTTAGGATTGTACATCCAATAAATATACTGCTGCTCCTGCCGATCAACCACTCGATCGGCATTGAGCCAAACCAGATCAGAAAAATGGGTTATCAATGGGTTTGTATTTATATCTATTCAAATCCCCAATAACCCATATTATGAAACATAAACAACGCTATACTTTCAACAAAATCCACCCTGTTGACGATCATTATGAATATCTTCCCTTTCCCTTTTCAAATTACCGATTGGAAGCAAATAGCGGTCACCGAGCATCAGGGTGAGACCGGAATAGCCTATTGGAAAACTCAATATTTTGGGGAAGAAGGTAATAAAATTCGGGTGCGCCAAGTTGAATACTCAGCCAATTATTTAGCAGATCACTGGTGTGATAAAGGTCATATCTTATTTTGTTTAAGCGGTGAACTAGAAAGCCGATTAAAAGATGGCAGAACATTTAGTTTAACTGCGGGCATGAGCTATCAAGTTGGAGATAATTCGGAGCCACATCAATCTTTTACACGAAATGGTGCAACCTTATTAATCGTTGACTAAGTCAGTTACAGCCTCAAAAGCCCAGTCACAATGAACTGGGCTTTTTATTGGGCATCAACCGATACTCACAAACGCTTTAACATGCCATTTTCAATCTGATAAAGCTGTCCATTGCCAAATTCAAGCTGCTGCTTATCGGCAATCAGTTTTGGATAACCTGTAATTTTTTCTAATTTTGGAGAACGTTGATATTGATTGGTTTTAGGATTGTACATCCAATAAATATACTGCTGCTCCTGCGGATCAACCGCTCGATCGGCATTGAGCAAAACCAGATCAAAATGCCCATCATAATTGAGATCCTTATACTCAACCCAATCGCCTTGTGCGGTAAAACCGGTTAAACGATCGATTCGCTTGCCCGTTTTTTTATCAATCACATCAATGGCTTCAATCCGCTTACTGTTACTGATCGCATCCACGGCACCATAAAACTTAAATATAAATGTTGGCTTATTCTTAACTTGCACTAAAGGTACAAACGCAACTTGCCTTTGTAGGCCACTGGCAGTATCGGACAGCGTTGCTTGCAAGGTACCATTGTCTGTATTTAACACACCTTCCAGTTTGATCAATTTCATATCTGATACAGCGGTTTTCTGGTCAAGTGCTTGAGACATCATCACCGTATCTAAGGTTAATGTATTGCCCTTTTGCAAACCTTGTAATATCCAGCTTTGCTGAGTCTGAAGATCAATGAGTCGTGCTTCAGGATTCCAAATACCAGCTGTCAATTCCAATACATAACGGCCTTCTTGCGACTTCAACAGACGTTGTACTTTTATTGGCACACCTGAAATTGCCTTCAGTGGTGCTGCAAGCGACGTTGGCTCAGCCGCTTGGGCATGCGGTAATATTGAAACAGATAAACATAAAGCCAGCCCCAAATGAGCTGCAAATTTTGAAGTATTGATTTTTTTCACCAAAGAAACCATTCATATTTTATGTCGCTAATTTAGCACAAAAAACCCACGCAACTGCGTGGGTTTTTCAAACAAATAATCAGAACTAAATTAGTTCTTTTCTTTGTCTACGATTTTGTTTGCTTGGATCCAAGGCATCATTGCACGAAGTTTAGAACCTGTTACTTCGATACCGTGTTCAGCATTTTGACGACGACGAGCAGTCATTGAAGGATAGTTTAACGCTCCTTCTTGAATGAACATTTTCGCGTATTCGCCAGATTGGATACGTTTCAATGCATTACGCATTGCTTCACGAGACTGTTCGTTAATAACTTCAGTACCAGTTACGTATTCGCCATATTCAGCATTGTTTGATACTGAATAGTTCATGTCCGCGATACCGCCTTCGAACATCAAGTCAACGATCAATTTCAATTCGTGTAGGCATTCGAAATAAGCCATTTCAGGTGAATAACCTGCTTCAACTAAAGTTTCGTAACCCATTTTAACCAATTCAACTGCACCACCACAAAGCACTGCTTGTTCACCGAACAAATCAGTTTCAGTTTCTTCGCGGAATGAAGTTTCGATAATACCAGTACGACCACCGCCCACGCCAGAAGCATAAGACATTGCAACATTACGTGCATTGCCAGAAGCATCTTGGTGAATTGCGATTAAGTCAGGTACACCTGAACCACGTTGGAATTCTGAACGAACTGTATGGCCTGGTGCTTTTGGCGCAACCATGATCACGTCTAAATCTTTACGTGGAACCACTTGGTTATAAAGTACAGAGAAACCATGTGCAAATGCTAAGGTTGCGCCTTGTTTGATGTTCGGCTCAATCACTTCGCTATAAAGTTGTGATTGGAATTCATCTGGCGTCAAAATCATGATGAGGTCAGCTTGTTTAACTGCTTCAGGCACTTCTGAAACTTTTAAACCTGCATTTTCAGCTTTCTTCCAAGAAGCCGAACCTGCGCGTAGACCAACTGTAACATCAACACCCGAATCTTTTAGGTTCAGCGCATGTGCATGACCTTGTGAACCATAGCCAATAATCGCTACTTTTTTGCCTTGGATGATTGAAATATCACAGTCTTTATCATAAAAAATTTGCATTGTTGTCTCCACTATAATGCGTTTAAATGCTTTTCATTGAAAAATTAATTAGATGGTTAACACTTTCTCGCCACGGGCGATCCCAGAAACACCCGAACGAACGACTTCGAGAATGGTGTTTTCTGCAAGTGCATCAATAAACGCATCTACTTTTTCAGTTGTCCCTGCGATTTGAATCGTATAGGTTGTTGGTGTTACATCGACGATAGAGCCACGGAAAATATCCGCAGTCCGTTTAATTTCGTCTCGCGCTGAGCCCAATGCTTTGAGTTTAATCAGCATCAGTTCACGCTCAATATGCGGTCCTTCAGATAAGTCAACGACTTTAACCACTTCAACCAATTTATTCAATTGCTTGGTAATTTGCTCAATCTTATGGTCATCACCATAAGTGGTCAGCGTCAAGCGTGACAAAGTTGCATCTTCAGTCGGTGCCACATTGAGGGTTTCAATGTTATAGCCACGTTGTGAAAACAATCCCACTAAACGAGAAAGCGCACCAGCTTCGTTTTCAACCAGTACAGAGATGATATGTCTCATGTTGTACGCTCCCCTTTGCTTAACCACATATCTGACATCGATTGGCCTGCAATCAACATTGGATAAACATGTTCGTTACGATCAGTGATTACATTGATAAATACACATTTATCATTAATCGCCATCGCTTCTGCTAATTTAGATTCTAGTTCATCTACATGATCAATTTGGATACCCACATGACCATATGCTTCCATCAACTTGGCAAAATCAGGTAATGATTCAACATATGAACTTGAATGACGACCTTCATAGTTCATATCCTGCCATTGCTTCACCATGCCCAATGAACGGTTATTCAAGCAGAGAATTTTAACGTTCAAGCCATACTGCTTGCAGGTCGACAATTCTTGGATACACATCTGAATTGATGCTTCACCAGTGATACAAACCACTTGCTCATTTGGGAAAGCCAATTTGGCTGCCATCGCATAGGGTAAGCCGACACCCATAGTACCCAAACCACCAGAGTTCAACCATTGACGTGGACGCTTGTACTTGTAGTACATCGCAGCAAACATCTGGTGCTGACCCACATCCGAAGTAATGATCGCTTCACCATCGGTGACTTTATATAACGCTTCAACCACTTGTTGCGGCTTTAACGAACCATCTTCATTTTTGTCGTAACGTAGACCTTGAACCTTACGCCACTCATTAATTTGTGCCCACCATGCCGCAATCGCTTCAGGGTTTGGCTTGCTGACATCCAACTGCTTAAGCTGTACCAACATTTCTTGTAAAACAGGTTCAACCGCACCCACAATTGGGATATGCGCCATAATTGTTTTAGAAATTGCTGCTGGGTCTACATCAATATGAATAACTTTTGCATTGGTACAGAATTTAGCAGGATTGTTGGTTACACGGTCATCAAAACGCGCACCTACAGCTAAAATAACGTCTGCATTATGCATAGTCATATTGGCTTCATAGGTTCCATGCATGCCGAGCATACCCACAAACTGCGGATCATCCCCAGGAAAAGCACCAAGTCCCATTAAGGTATTGGTTACAGGGAAATCAAGAATCCGTGCAAGTTCAGTTAATAATGCAGATGCATTGCCTTGAACCACACCACCGCCACTATAGATAATTGGGCGTTTGGCGTTAATTAACTCTTCAACCGCTTTGCGAATTTGCCCCGTATGACCACGTGAAGGTGGCTGATACGAACGCATCTTCACTTTCTCTGGATATTCGTAGGCAAATTTATCCGTTGGATTGGTTACATCCTTTGGAATATCAATCACAACTGGGCCTGGACGACCACTTGAGGCGATATAAAATGCTTTTTTGATAATGCCAGGAATCTCGCTCGCGTGGCGAACTTGAAAGCTATGCTTCACGATTGGGCGTGAAATTCCGACCATATCTGTTTCTTGGAATGCGTCTTCGCCGATCAAGTGCGATGCAACCTGACCTGACAGAATGACCATTGGAATCGAATCCATATACGCAGTTGCAATTGGCGTAACTGTGTTGGTTGCGCCAGGTCCAGAAGTGACCAGTACGACGCCAGTTTTACCTGTTACACGCGAATAAGCATCAGCCATGTGCCCTGCAGCTTGTTCATGACGCACGAGGTAATGATTAATTTTGTCTTGTTGAAATAAAGCATCGTAAATATGTAAAACAGCACCGCCTGGGTACCCAAAAACGTGCTCAACGCCCTCGTCCGCTAAAGCACGAACAAGCATTTCACCACCAGATAGAAGTTCCAACGTGATTCACCCTAATTTTATTTCATGACTTTATGGGAGACATAAGTCATATTTCATTCGTTTGTTTGCGTACCTGTTATAGCACACATATTTAATAAGTTTCTGCTGCAAATAAAATTTTTATAAGGCCGCTGCCGTTTAAGCAGTGACTTCGTCGAAAAATATGTTGGGATAAACATATTGAACTGATTTTCATTTTCTCAGATTAGAAAAAATGGTTTGCAAGCTACACCGTTATTCGAAGGGTGATCAAATAACGACATCTAAAACTTAAGCTGCATTTTTGTGGTTTTAGCAATCAAAGTCAAGTTTTCTCGCCAGCTTTTTTGACTTTATTGCCAAGTTATAGGTTTTTAACAGCATGATTTTTTTACGCTGCGCAAATCAATTTATTTTTAGACAATAATTCTCCGAATCAAGCACCTACTCAACATCAAGGCAAAGCCATACCAGCAAAGGGTTTTCAAGCATCCGATAGGGGTTTAAAATTACGGCGATGATTCGATTTGATGATTTAGACGCTCCCAAGATTTAAATAATTTTTAAATCACAATAAATGTTACTAAACAACCAATTGGTCAAAAGGAATCCAAATGAAGCCGCTAAAAGCATCGATTATTTTGGTTGTGGCCCTCTTGTTGAGTAGCAATATTCTCAGCAACGCCTACGCCAAATCCTATTACAAATGGGTCGATGACCGCGGCACAACCCATTATAGTGAACGCCCTCCGGCCAAATCAGTCAAAAATATCAAACTGGTTCGCACACAAGGTTGGATCAATACCGCCCCTGTTGCCCCGTCTGCAACTGCAGTAGAGCCAGAGGTTCTGAACCAGACCATGCCAATGGCACCGCAGTCCGCTCACCCCGACGGTGTCGTAGAAAAAACCAGAGAAACACCAACGCCCAACAAACCAGCCAAAATGACTCCTGCACCACCAAGCAAACCAATGCGATTAGCACCCGAAAACCCCAATTCAGCAGAGCAAGGTCCTGCATTGTGATAAAAATTCTAAGATAAATACGCTGCTATAATTCACATTGCAGGCGATTTTGCGCTATGCTGTGCGACAAACTTTTGACTATTGTTCTTACACGACGTTTATATGACTACACCTCACATTGACCCAGAATATCAAGCAAGTGCGATTGAGCCCAATGTCCAAAAAGACTGGGATGATCGCAAAGTGTTTAAAGTTGCCGACACCGTTACTGGACCACATCGATATATCCTGTCGATGTTCCCGTACCCAAGTGGTCGACTGCATATGGGTCATGTGCGCAACTACACCATTGGTGATGTGATTAGTCGTTTTCACCGTCTAAAAGGTGAAACTGTATTACAACCAATGGGTTGGGATGCATTTGGTTTACCAGCAGAGAATGCTGCGATTGCACATAAAGTCGCACCAGCCAAATGGACCTTCGAAAACATTGCCTATATGCGTGATCAATTGAAACGCTTAGGTTTATCGGTTGATTGGGATCGTGAATTTGCGACCTGTAACCCAGAGTATTACCACTGGGAACAATGGTTATTTGTACAACTTTATAAAAAAGGTCTGATTTACCGTAAATTATCGACGGTCAATTGGGACCCTGTCGATCAAACTGTATTGGCCAACGAACAAGTTGAAAATGGCCGTGGTTGGCGTTCTGGTGCATTGGTTGAAAAACGTGATATTCCAATGTATTACTTCCGCATCACCGATTATGCGCAAGAATTATTAGATGACTTAGATCAACTCAAAGACGGTTGGCCACAACAAGTGCTGACCATGCAACGCAATTGGATTGGTCGCTCTCAAGGGATGGATATTCGCTTCCCTTCGGCACAACCAGAAAGCTATGCAGATGACTTAACGGTTTATACCACACGTGGCGATACCCTTATGGGCGCAACTTATGTGGCGGTTGCAGCGGAACATCCAATGGCCATGAAAGCGGCCGAAAGCAATAGCACACTTAAAGCCTTTATCGAAGAGTGCCGCATGGGCTCGGTGGCTGAGGCTGATTTAGCCACCACTGAGAAAAAAGGCATGGCCACTGGCCTGTTTGTGAAACATCCAATCACTGGTGCTGAGTTACCGGTTTGGATCGCCAACTACGTTCTTATGTCTTATGGTTCTGGTGCGGTCATGGCAGTACCTGCACATGACGAACGTGATTTTGAGTTTGCCAATAAATATGGCCTCACCATCCAACAAGTGATTGATGCGAAAGGTGCTGATGACAGCGACTTTGACAGCAGCACTTGGCAAGAATGGTATGGTTCAAAACAAGGTAAATTGGTCAACTCTGCTGAATTTGACGGCCTCGATTTTGAAGCGGCTTATGCTGCGATCTTGGCCAAACTTGAAGCCAACAATGTCGGCAACAGCAAAGTCCAATTCCGCCTACGCGACTGGGGTGTTTCACGTCAGCGCTATTGGGGCTGTCCAATTCCAATGATCAACTGTGAAAAATGTGGCCAAGTGCCTGTTCCAGAAGATCAACTTCCAGTAATTTTACCGACCGATGTAGTGCCAGATGGTTCAGGCAATCCATTGAACAAAATGCCTGAGTTCTATGAAACTCAGTGCCCAAGTTGTGGTGGCGATGCCCGTCGTGAAACCGATACACTCGATACCTTTGTTGAATCCTCTTGGTACTATGCACGCTTTGCATCTCCAGACTTCCAAGGAGGTTTGGTTAAACCAGAAGCAGTACAAAGCTGGTTACCAGTCAACCAATATATTGGTGGTGTAGAACACGCTATCTTGCATTTACTGTATGCACGCTTCTTCCATAAACTGATGCGCGACGAAGGTGTGGTGCAAGGCAATGAACCATTTACCAACCTGCTAACCCAAGGCATGGTTTTAGCAGATACTTTCTACCGTGAAGAAGCGTCAGGTAAAAAGACGTGGTTCAACCCAGCAGATATCGACCTTGAGCGCGATGAAAAAGGCCGTAGTCTTTCTGCACGTTACATCCCAGATGGTCAACCAGTGGTAATTGGTGGCCAAGAGAAAATGTCGAAATCCAAAAATAACGGCATTGATCCACAATCCATTATTGAACAATACGGTGCAGATACCGCACGTGTCTTTATGATGTTTGCCGCACCACCGGATCAATCTTTAGAATGGTCAGATGCTGGGGTTGAAGGCTCAAACCGTTTCTTAAAACGCGTTTGGCGTCTTGTAACAGGCTTCTTGGCGAAAAACTCAGATGCGACCGTGATTGACATTGCGAACCTGTCTAAAGATGCGCAAGATTTACGTCGTAAAACCCATGAAACCATTCATAAAGTGGGTGATGATATTGAACGTCGTTATGCGTTTAATACCGCGATCGCAGCACAAATGGAATTGCTCAACAGCATCAATAAATTTGAAGCAAAAACTGAGCAAGATCTTGCTGTTACACGTGAATCAATCATAAGTTTACTGGTAATGCTTGCCCCATTTGCGCCGCATATGGCACAAGTGCTCTTGGCAGAATTTGGCCAAGACCTAACCCAAGTTCTGTTCCCAACGGTAGATGAGCGTGCGCTTACCCGCAATACGCAAACCATCGTGGTGCAAGTTAATGGTAAACTTCGCGGTAAATTAGAAGTGGCTGTTGATATCAGTAAAGATGAATTGCTGGCCTTGGCCAAAGCCTTGCCAGAAGTTCAACAATTTTTGACTGGGCCGAGCAAAAAAGAAATTGTAGTCCCAAATAAATTAGTTAATTTAGTGGTTTAATCGATTGGCTTAAGCCATCGAAATCACTTTTTTGCTAAATTTACTCAAGAGGAAATAGTATGCACTTGGTTCAACGTATTGCGGCAATCGTGTTAACGCTCGGACTAAGTGCAGGCTTGGTCGGCTGTGGCTTCCATTTACAAGGAACCAATCCAGCGGCCACCCCTTTGGTCTACACTAAATTGCAGTTGGTGTTACCCGCGAACGCCACAGCACTCGAAAATAAACTCAGCGTGTATTTAACGGCTGCTGGGGTACAAATGAGCAATTCCAATGATGCTTATATACTGCGCGTATTGGACTATACCCCGCGTCGTATAGAGCTCAATGGTAAATTGGTTGAAACACTATTACGTCTCTCTGTAACCTTTCAAATTGAAGATCGTGAAGGTCATCCAATTACTGAGCCACGGACTTTGAATGCATCACGTAGCTACCAATACGATGTGGCAACGGTCAATACCGATGATCAAGAAAATCGTTATTTAAATCAGATTTTAGTCGATGATATTGCCCAGCAAATCACCCGACAAATTTCTGCCAATCGCCTGCCAAAAGCCAGCACCAGCAATACTAAACAACCTGCTAGCCAGTAAGTAACAGTCAGTCTCGTCTGTTGTCGTGAAACCTGTTTTGTCTCAAGGGCATCTGTATGAAAATTGATTATGTACAAGCACTCAAACGCGTTGAAGCTGCGCATGGTGCTTGGATCATACACGGTCAAGAACCGCTGCTTGAACAAAATTTACTCCAACTGTTTCGCGAATACTGGCAACAACAGAATATCGAGCGACAACGCTTTGATTTACACAATGCCAGTGACTGGAAAAATGTTTTTTCAGCACTGAATAGCTTGTCTTTATTTTCTGAAAAATTGGCAATTGAAGTACATGGCAACATCAAGCCAGATGCCAATGGCATTAAGCAACTCAAGCATTTTTTACAACAAGATGAGCAGAACTTACTGCTGATTGTGATGCCGAAACAAGATGCCAGCAGCCTCAAATCCAACTTTATACAAGTGGTTGAAGCCAATGGCATGCTTGTTACCCTAGCAGCCAACTATCCGCAAGACCGTCAACGTATTCTGGGGATTGAAGCTGAAAAACTGAATATTCAGCTTGATCAAGATGCATGGCTGTGGCTTGAGCAGCATCATGAACACAACTTATTGGCGGCTAAAAATAGTTTAATGCGCGCTGCTGACACCTTCCCTGATGAAAAAAAAATTACGATTGAGCATTTATTACAGTGTTCACAAGATCAATCTCGCTATAGCAGTTTTGATTTAAGCGATGCTTTTATTGCTGGTCATTTAGCCCAATCCATTAAAATCCTACAGTACTTAATTGAATCTGGTGAAGCACCCAGTTTAATTTTATGGACCATTAGCAAAGATATGCGCATTTTAATGCAGCTCTACGAACAGCCACACAATGCTGTGCAACTTGGGCTATGGAAAAACAAAATTTCACAGTACCAACAAGCACTTAGAAGATTTAACCCACAGAGTTTTTTGGCTTGGCCAAGTCTATTACTACGGGTTGATGCTGCGATTAAGGGCATGAGTGAAGAAAACCCAGAACACCTCTTACAACAATGTATTGCCGCACTGTGTGGGCAGCCCTTATTTATCACTGAAACCCTTTAGAGCCTTTGATATCAAGCCCTTGTTTATATATTAAAAAATTCACGCTTTATCCTTAATTCAACTCTATAATTTGATCAATTTTTCAATTTGAATGAACAATCATACCCACTATGCCAAAAATAAAACCAATCAAAATCGCCATTATAACGGTCTGCATTGTCATTGTGGCTGCGGTAGCTTGGGCAATATTCAAACCTACAGACCAACAGCCTGCATATATTACGGCCGAAGTAACCCGAGGTGATATTGAAAACTCAGTGCTTGCAACCGGTGGCTTACAAGCCACCAAAATTGTTAGTGTTGGTGCGCAGGTCTCTGGGCAGGTCAAAAAAATGTATGTCCAATTGGGTGAGCAAGTTAAACAAGGTCAGTTAATTGCTCAAATTGATTCAATCCCACAACAAAATGATTTAAAAAAGGCCGAAGCCAATATTAAAAATCAACAAGCACAATTGATGGTAAAAAAAGCCAACTTAGCCAAAGTTGCGGCTGAATATAATCGTCAAAAAAATATGTTTGCCCAAGATGCCACCTCTCGTGCTGAATATGAAAGTGCACTCGCTGCTTTTAAAACAGCAGAAGCGGATATCGCTGCGATGAATGCGCTGATTGATCAATCTTATTTAAGTATGGCAACGACCAAAGAGAACTTAGGCTATACCAGTATCGTGGCCCCGATGAATGGAACCGTGGTTGCGATTGTGACTGAAGAAGGTCAAACCGTGAACGCCAATCAAAGTGCACCAACCATTGTGAAATTAGCACAATTGGACACCATGACCATTAAGGCACAAATTTCTGAAGCCGATGTGATGAAAGTGCATGAAGGACAAAAAGTTTATTTCACCACTTTGGGGGATAGTGAAAAGAAACGTTATGCGACTTTACGTCAAGTTGAACCAGCCCCTGAATCGATTAAAACAGAAACTGGCAACACTTCAACCAGCGCTTCGTCAAATGCAGCGATTTACTACAATGCTTTATTTGATGTGCCCAATGAAGATGGAAAATTACGCATCAATATGACAGCGCAAGTCTATATTATTTTGGCCGAAGCCAAAAATGTATTGATGGTTCCTTCTGCCTCGCTTCAAAAAACCAATCGTGGACAACGCGGTGGAAACGCGGGTGCTGCTCCAAATAAAGCAGCAAATCCAAGCGCAGCATCTGGCTCGGCACCTTCCGATAAAAATGAAAATGCACAAGATCGTCCAGTGCGCATCGAACTGACAGCTGCAGAAAAAGCCTTAGTTGATCAAGGTCTTGCATCTGTCGCAATGGTTCGTGTTTTACAGGATGATGGCACAGCTCAACGTGTGCAAATTTTGGTTGGTCTAAACAATCGGATCAATGCACAAGTATTACGTGGTTTAAAACAAGGTCAAAAAGTGATTATTGCGGATGGTTCTGACTCATCCAATGATGCAGCAAAACGTAGCCGCGGTGGCTCAGTGAGACTTTAAGCATGAATCAGCAAAATCAACCTCTACTTGAGGTCAGTCAACTGGTTCGTGAATTCCCTGCGGGTGAGTCTACGATTCAGATTTTAAAAGGCATTGATCTAAAAATTTATGCGGGTGAATTGGTGGCGATTGTTGGCCAATCTGGTTCTGGTAAATCGACCCTCATGAATATTTTAGGCTGTTTAGACAGACCTACATCGGGTAGTTATCAAGTGAATGGTCGTGAGACCCGCGAACTTGAACCCGATGAGTTGGCACATTTACGTCGCGAATATTTTGGTTTTATTTTCCAGCGCTATCACTTACTCGGTGACTTAAGTGCTGCTGGAAACGTTGAGGTTCCCGCCATTTATGCTGGAATTGATGCGACGGAACGTCATCAACGTTCTCGCCAAATCTTAACTGATCTTGGTCTAGCAGATAAAACTCAAAACCGCCCGAATCAACTTTCTGGTGGACAGCAACAGCGGGTATCTATTGCCCGAGCTTTGATGAATGGTGGTGATGTTATTTTAGCCGATGAGCCTACAGGGGCATTGGATAAAAACAGCGGCTTTGAAGTGATGCGTATTTTACGTGAACTCAATGCCAAGGGACATACCATTATCTTGGTGACCCATGATATGAATGTGGCCAAAAATGCCACGCGTATCATCGAGATCAGCGATGGGAATATCATCTCAGACCAACCCAACACGCCTGACCATCAAGCCCCCATTGAGGTTGCAGCCGATGCGTTACCAGGCAAACAGAAAAAAGCCTCCGCTTGGCGCTCTTTTATCGATCGTTTTAGTGAAGCATTTCGGATGGCGCTATTAGCCATGAATGCGCATCGGATGCGTACCTTCCTGACCATGCTGGGGATTATTATTGGGATCGCTTCGGTGGTTTCTGTGGTGGCGCTCGGCAATGGCTCTCAAAAGAAAATTTTAGAAGATATTAGTAGCTTAGGCACCAACACCATCACCATTTTCCAAGGCCGCGGCTTTGGTGATAACTCCAAAACGGCTCAAGCCAAAACCCTCATTCCCGCAGATGCAGAAGCCTTGGCGGAACAACCCTATGTGGAGGGTGTCAGTCCAGCAGTCAATAGTTCTGCCACTGCACGCTATAAGGAAATTGAAGCAGCGACCACCATCAATGGGGTCAGTGAAGACTTTTTCTATGTCCGTGGACTACAGTTCACCTCTGGGCAAGGATTTGATAAACAAAGTATTCGTGAACGCGCACAAGATGTGGTGATTGATTCCAATACCAAAGCGACGTTCTTCCCCGATGGCAGTGATCCTGTTGGACAAGTAATTTTACTGGGGAGCGTACCGAGTCGCGTGATTGGTGTATTAGATGCACAGAAAGGAATGTTTAACTCAGACAGCCTAAATGTGTATTTACCCTACTCAACGGTGATGAGTCGTATGCTTGGACAGTCCAATGTTCGCAGTATCATTGTGCGGGTCAAAGATCAATATTCGAGTGCGGCAGCAGAAAATGCGATTATCTCGCTATTAGAGCAACGTCATGGTGCCCAAGATGTTTTCACCCAAAACTCAGACAGTATTCGTGAAACCATTGAGCAAACCACCGCAACGCTGACGCTATTGGTTTCTGCAATTGCAGTGATTTCGTTGGTGGTGGGTGGAATTGGGGTGATGAATATTATGCTGGTCTCCGTGACCGAGCGTACCCAAGAAATTGGGGTCCGTATGGCAGTCGGTGCGCGACAAAGCGATATTTTGCAGCAGTTTCTGATCGAAGCCATTTTGGTGTGTATTTTAGGTGGGGTCTTAGGAGTGCTGTTATCACTGGGGATTGGTCAACTGATTAATCACCTTGCGCAAGGCAGTTTCCAAATGGCCTACTCCACCACATCGATTGTGACAGCCTTTGTCTGTTCAACCTTGATTGGTATTGTCTTCGGATTTATTCCAGCACGTAACGCAGCGCAACTTGATCCTGTAGATGCACTATCCAGAGAATAAGCGAGAGAATAAGGAATTGAATATGCGACATCAGATGACCAAACTGGCCAGTGCCTTGCTCCTCACGCAAGTCTTGGTCGGCTGTGCTGCAATGGTAAAAACGCCTTATCAAGCACCGCAACTCACCGTACCAGAACAATTTGCCTTTGATCGTACACACGCTGCGGCCTTAAAAGATCAAACGTATGCTGATCAATGGTGGACCTTATTTAACGATCCAGAACTGAATGCTTTGGTGCAACAAGTCATTGAGCGCAATGCAGACCTCGTTGTTGCAGGAATTAATTTGCAACAAGCTTGGCTCAAAGCAGGATTGGCCAAAAACCAACAAGGCATTCGAGTCGGCAATGCAACTTTCTCTACAGGTCATCAATTTGAACTAGATGGCGGTGGCCATCAAGATACTGGTTTTAATATTGGTTATCCTGGCCTGAGCTATCAGATTGATCTATTTGGTAAATTAGCGCGACAAACCGAATCAGCCAAATGGGCAGCTGAAGCCACAGCGGAAGATTTACAAGCCACGGGTCAGACCTTAATTGCCACCACTGCAAACTTATATTGGCAGTTGGGCTATTTAAACGAAAGCTACCGCACTGCCCAACAAAGCCTTGCAACCACTGAACGACTCTATCAATTGGTGAATACGCAATACACAGCTGGTGCAGTGTCAGGTTTAGAAATGACCCAAGCGGCGCAAGCCGTACAAAGCCAAAAAGCCAATTTAAGCCAGATTCAACAAAAACGGGTTGAAACTCGAACCGGCTTGGCGGTGTTGTTGCAGATTCCAGTGCAACAGTTGAATATCAAAGAACCACAAAACCTACCGCAAGTCAGCCTACCGCAAATTGCAGCGGGCTTACCGGCTGAGATTTTGTCCCGTCGTCCAGACTTACGCGCAGCTGAATCGCGCTTAAAAGGCACTTTGGCTGATAAAGATGCCACCAAAGCCAGTTATTATCCTTCAATCTCACTTACAGGTAACTTAACTACCGGTGTTGGGATTGGCAGCAGTAGTTCTTTATCGAATATCATTAAAAACCCAGTAGCGACCTTAGGCGCAGGTTTAACCCTGCCCTTTTTTCAATACAATGATATGAAAAAGAACATCAAGATTAGCAACTTAGAGTACGAAAAAGCCATCGCACGCTATCGTCAGACTTTATATCAAGCCTTTGCCGATACTGAAAATGCCTTATCTGCACGTACCGAACTCGACAAACAAGTCGGCTTGCAGCAGCGCAATGTCGAGTTGGCGGAAAAAACCGAACGCCTAACCGATGTCCGTTATCGCAATGGTGCAATTCCGTTAAAAAATCTACTTGATGCACAAACCACCACCCGTAATGCACGACTGGCCTTGGTACAAACCAAGCAAAATCAATATACAGCCTATGTAACCTTAATGCAGGCCTTAGGGGGCAGCCCAATTAAGCAACTCCCCAAGCCCGTCTAAAGAAAAAAGCCCAGCCGATAGACTGGGCTTTTAGTAAGATATCGAATGATTTTTTAAATAGAGCAACTTTATGCTTAAGCAAATAATCCTGAGTCTCTGTCTCAGTATCTCGAATTTAGCGATCGCAAAAAGCCTCGCTTTAAGCTTTGATGATGGCTTAGATCCAACCGTGAACATGGCCGCCAGACAAATAAACAATGATATTTTGAGCGCTTTAAAACAAAATAAAATATCTGCAATTGTTTATCCGAGTGTGAGTAAAATCGGTGGGCAAGCAGGACTAGATATTATTGCGGAATGGGGTAAACAAGGTCACCGCATTGGTAATCACAGCAATCTTCACCAAAGCCTCAATAAAGATGAGGTCACGTTGCCGAATTATTTAAACGATATGCAACAAGCACATCAAACCTTTTCCAGCTTAAAGGGCTTTGTCCCACGTTATCGTTTTCCTTTTCTAAAAGAAGGCAATACCCAAGCCAAACGAGATGGGGTACGCCAGTGGCTCAGCACGCATCATTATCAACCTGGTGCGGTTAGCATTGATGCCAGTGATTGGTATTACAACCAACTCTTTTTGAAATATCAGCAAGCAAATGATCAAGAAAGCCTAAATAAACTCAAACAGGCTTATATTGCACATTTACTGGATCGAGCTAATTATTATGATCAGTTGGCTTTAAAAACACTGGGGCGATCACCACAGCATGTCTTACTTCTGCATGTCAGAGCAATGAATGCGGCATGGTTAGATGAGGTTATTCAAGCCTTTCAACAACAGGGCTGGAACTTTATTGACAGTGATACTGCCTATCAAGATCCAGTTTATAAGCTACAACTCCAAGTATTACCCGCCGGTGAAAGTATACTCTGGAGTATTGCCAAGGTTTATGGCGTTGAAAACCTACGATACCCTGCTGAAGATGCACCCTATGAATACGCAAATTTGCAGAAATTCGGTTTAAATATCGAACAATAATGAGTGTTAAAAAAACAGTGTTTTAAAAAAGCCCTTAAGGGCTTTTTTTACAGACAATACTCACGCTCGATCCTCCTTTAATCAATCACCCCACTCACCCCGATCCGCACACTTGGATCACCTTGTGATGCTGTGGCAACCCCACCGCTGATCGACCACATCCCATTGTCTGAAGTTTTGCGTAATGTCATACCGACTGCACGACCATTGTCATGATAAGCCGTCCCAGCTGAATAAGTGTACTTGCCTGCAACAAATGGGGCAGCCTCTAGCGCCAAGGCGGCCGCAATCCCCGCATTCGTCTTTTGCGCTACATCATGAATATGCGCATTGCTACGTCGAAAAGCACGGTCTAAACCATCACTGACCGTATCCACTTTTTGATTTAAAGCGAAGTTCGCTTGATCTAGCGCATAGGTTGTCGTGCCAACCTGCTCATACTTATCCGAACCAATGCGCTCATTTGATCCATTGCGTATTCCATTACCCACAGCACTTACAAGTGTGGTATTCCTATGCGTTGATTCTGCAAAACTCTCGGTAACACTCAAGAATATTGCAGCCAACAACAGCACAAGTTTCGTAACACAGCTTACTCTCCCTTTTTCTAATGAAATTAAACAACTACGCTCAGCTTGAGTCTTTATTAAAATATTTTGAGATGTTTTTATTTGATATGAAGTCAGCTTAAAAATAGCAATCTTGATATCGATCACTCGATTTAAAATTATTTTATAAATTGTATTCACTTATTCTCGCCCTCTCTTTAATTGTTATTTAAGAAAATGAAGCGAACCAAACGATGAAGAAGCACATAAATTAAGCTAAGTGAATCGATCTACATTGTCTATAAATCAGGTCAATAAAACCTATATTTAGCACAAAATAAATACAATCCATTTTATTCAAAATAGATAATCACAACCGTATAAATTTTCAAAATAGGATTATCTCGCACGATAAGCAGTAGTGTTATTTAAAATTATTACGCATTAAAAATGCTATTTAAATTATTCTAAAAGGGCTTATTAAATAACAATGATGGACATAGATTCATATGTCCAACAAACCAACGACTTCTCTGCACGGGCCAATAAAAAGCCGCTCCAGTAGATAAATGGAGCGGCTTTTTATTATCAAATAAATAAAGTAACGGCTTACTTCATTTATAACTGAGTGGGTTTAGGGTTTAGTTAATTACACCACTGACACCAATACGTACACTTGCATCCCCTTGTGTTGCAGCCGCAATACCACCTGTGACTGACCAACGACCATTATTCGAAGTCTTACGCAAGGTCACACCAATGGCACTTTCACCGCCATGATAAGCAGCGCCAGCAGAATAAGTATATTTACCCGCAATAAATGGTGCCGATTCTAAAGCCATCGCAGCAGCAATACCTGCATTGGCCTTTTTCTCGACACTATCAATACGGTCATTGGTACTACGAAATGCGTTTTCTAAACGGTCACTAACGTTGTCAATCTTACTATTTAGACCTTGATTTGCTTGATCTAATGCAGAAATTGCAGAGCCAACATCCTTATGTTTATCTGCGCCAACTTGATAGGTTGGTGCATTAAACTCACCTGTTGTGCTATCAAAACTCGCACCACCACCAAGTGAGCTCATAATTGCCTGATTGGTTGTATTCAATTGACTACCGTTCACAGCATCCTTCGAATCCTTCTGCACCGCACCATTGGCAACACCCGTTACGACTCGGTCGCCCGCAGTTCCAGACATATCAACTTTATTGCCGCCAGTCTCTTTTCCGACGGTAATCGTTGCATCTTTATCTGCTTGCTGTACAACCCCCAATTTACCACTGGCAAGGTCTTGCTTGATACCACCAATATCATTTTGCATCGTACCAAGGTCTTTCTGAATATCACCAATCGCAGAAGTATTCCCGTCAATCTTCGCTTGTAGATCATCTCGAATCCCAGCAACTTGACTACCATTTACCGCATCTTTTGATCCAGCTTCAACTTTACCTTCAGCAACATTGCTGATTAAAGTGCCGTCACCACCGTTGTCCGCGAGGGTTACCTTGCCATCTTTGTCATAAGTCACAGCATTGATTGATTCACCTGTATCATCAACCAAACCAGAATCGGTGAGGAGTTTGTCTAACTGACCTTTATTCACCGCGTCATGATCGGCTACACCATCTTTGAGATTACTAATAATCGTATTATTGGCATTAATGCCTGTTGCACTAATACTTGGGCCACCATTTGCAAAAGATAAACCTGCTGAAGTAATTAAAGTATTACCAACCGTTAATCCAGCTGCATTTAGCGTATTGGCACCAATCGTCAAGCCACTATTATCAGCCAACGTTACTTTGCCATCTTTGTCATAAGTCACAGCATTGATTGATTCACCTGCATCATCAACCAAACCAGAATCGGTGAGGAGTTTATCTAACTGACCTTTGTTCACTGCTTCATGAGCGGCTTCACCATCTTTGAGATTGCTAATAACCGTATTATTGGCATTAATGCCTGTTGCACTAATACTTGGGCCACCATTTGCAAAAGATAAACCTGCTGAAGTAATTAAAGTATTACCAACCGTTAATCCAGCTGCATTTAGCGTATTGGCACCAATCGTCAAGCCACTATTATCAGCCAACGTTACTTTGCCATCTTTGTCATAAGTCACAGCATTAATTGATTCACCTGTATCACCAACCAAACCAGAGTCAGTGAGGAGTTTGTCTAACTGACCTTTATTCACCGCGTCATGAGCGGCTTCACCATCTTTGAGATTGCTAATAACCGTATTATTGGCATTAATGCCTGTTGCACTAATACTTGGGCCACCATTTGCAAAAGACAAACCAGCTGAAGTAATTAAAGTATTACCAACCGTTAATCCAGCTGCATTTAGCGTATTGGCACCAATCGTCAAGCCACTATTATTAGCCAACGTTACTTTGCCATCTTTGTCATAAGTCACAGCATTGATTGATTCACCTGTATCACCAACCAAACCAGAATCGGTGAGGAGTTTATCTAACTGACCTTTGTTCACTGCTTCATGAGCGGCTTCACCATCTTTGAGATTACTAATAACCGTATTATTGGCATTAATGCCTGTTGCACTAATACTTGGGCCACCAGCAATTGATAAGCCATTACTGCTCAATGTACTCTCACCGACCACTATGCTGTTTTTAACATTCAGATTATTTGCAAGATCAAATTTAAAGTTAGTACCATCTTGAGTAATCACGATATTTTTATCGGTATTGCTGTAATCAATTACGGCATCTTTGGCAACTTTGGCAGCACCAATAGCATTAGCTGAAACGCTAAATACACCATCGTTCACATTTTGGTTCAGCTTAGAAATATCAGCGGTATTGGTCGTTACACGAGCACCCACCGCGGTAATATCTTCAGCATTTTTGCCAATTGCTGTTTTATTATTTGCGATATCCGTCTCATTGGTCGTTACACGAGCACCCACCGCAGTAATATCTTCAGCATTTTTGCCAATTGCTGTTTTATTGTTTGCGATATCCGTCTCATTGGTCGTTACACGAGCACCCACCGCAGTAATATCTTCAGAATTTTTGCCAATTGCTGTTTTATTGCTTGCGATATCCGTCTCATTGGTCGTTACACGAGCACCCACCGCGGTAATATCATCAGCATTTTTGCCGATTGCTGTTTTATTGCTTGCAATATCCGTCTCATTGGTCGTTACACGAGCACCCACCGCAGTAATATCTTCAGCATTTTTGCCAATTGCTGTTTTATTGTTTGCGATATCCGTCTCATTGGTCGTTGCCCGCGTATCAAGTGCGGTAACTGCATCCTCGACACCCACGACTTCTTTTCCACCAACACTATACTTTGGCGCAGTTATCTGACCATCGGCAAGCACTACTGCACCACCGCCTAAAGCAGCAGCAACGTTTTTATTGGCTTGGAATAATTGTTGACCTGTCATTGCATCCGTTGAATTTTCATTCACTGAACCACTCGCAATATTGGTAATCTTACGTTGAAGTGTCGCATTACCAAAAGATACTGAGTTTTCTGCTGTTGCTACCGAAGCATTACCAATCGCGATACTATTATTTCCATTCGCAACTGCAGAGCGCCCAATTGCAATTGCAGAACTTCCAACCCCTTGTGCACCGCGACCAATTGCAACGCCTTCGTCATTTGCCAGCGCATTACGACCAAGAGCGACTGCATTTTTTCCTCCAGTCGCAAGCAAACCAAGTACAGTTGCACCCAAATTGGCATAAGATGAGTTACCAATAGCAATCGCTCCTACAGTACCGCCATCAACAGATAGTGCACCACTACCAATCGCAATACCTGCACCTCCCGCGCTTGCATTAGTACCTAACCAAAGTGGGCCTCCAACAGTAACTCTATTATCGCTGTCTACTCCCAAATGATTATTTGTGAGTTGTTGCCAGAATTCTATATTTTCAACAAAAAAAGTACCTGTTTTGGCTGTATCTGTAGAAGCAGCAATAGTCTCAGGTGCTGCAAAGCTCTGCACAGAAATCAGTGCAAATGCAGCGAATAAAGCCGTCGTTTTGGCAATAGAGCCTATTTTTTCTTTTTGTATTGATTGATTGTTTATTTCAGCAAGGCTGACAACAGTAGAACGCGAAGATTTCACTTTACCTTTGGCTAATTCAGAAACAGCAAGCCACGTACCTAATGCAACATTCCAAATTACTTTGTATACTTTATTCATGAATATTCACCTATTTTTATAAAAACCTAAGACTAAAATATTGAGAATTACTTCACAATAATAAATATAATGTAGTAAAGGTTAACATAAAAAGCACAAAAATAAAGTCTACCTCTCAGCAAAAAAAAGTAGATGCAGAAGAAAATTCAGCGCTATACAAAAAAATATTCAGTTTTTTTTGCTTATCATTATCATTGAGCAACAACAAAAAAATAAAACCAACTTAATATTTTTATCTAATATTCAATTAATTAAACTGGATCTATTGCTCCATTTTTCCCATTTCTATCTAAATTTTTAAAAAGTTTCGTTGTTCTTTTTTTTCAAAAATTCTCGCTATTCCTGTTACAAAACTTTTTCATTTGATTTTGAGGAATACGCCCCAAACGGAAGCTGTTATAAAATATTTTTCATCTAAATTTATATAAATTTGTTCTAGAAAAAAACCACATCACTCATTCTCAGTAAAAGCCTACTGCATTTTATTTTTCACCTTAGGCGCTACATTCCCCCACATCTCTGGATCAATTCAAAATGGCCTCATGCTCGCGCACTGTTTTTCAAGCGACGCACAAAATAATGCAGCGAGATTCACACGCTTAAACACTCAACCTAAATTACTGCACTGATTTTTTTCTTGGTGATGCTACTTAAAAAAAGAACTAACGTTTCATGCAATAGTAATAATCTATTAATTCAATCTCTTATTTGTTGTACACTCTGCCAATGTAACCAATTGTACAAAAAGCTACAAAAGTAGTGATTAATCATCTAACAAAAATCACATCTTTTTTTTTGGATAATGTGGTTGAATCGCCCCCTTAACCCACTGAACATAAAAATAAAATCTCGCCGAATAGATTTAAATGGATACAAGGATTTTTTATGGACTATCTCAACCCGACCGTTGTAACGTTCTTATTTTATATCGTTGCGATGGTCTGCATCGGTTTATATGCCTATCAAAGAACCACCAACTTCTCTGATTATATTTTAGGGGGACGAAGCTTAGGAAGTTTCGTCACAGCACTTTCAGCAGGTGCATCTGACATGAGTGGTTGGTTGCTCATGGGCTTACCAGGTGCAATCTTTATTACGGGTTTATCTGAATCTTGGATTGCGATTGGTTTAATTGTTGGTGCATGGCTGAACTGGTATTTGGTCGCTGGACGTCTACGCGTACATACTGAAATTCAAAACAATGCACTAACCCTGCCGGATTATTTTACGGGTCGTTTTGGTGATAAGAAAAAGATCTTACGCATCATTTCGGCACTGGTCATCTTGATCTTCTTTGCGATTTACTGTGCTTCTGGCATGGTCGCAGGTGCACGCTTATTTGAAAGTATTTTCGGTATGTCCTACACCACGGCATTATGGGTGAGTGCAATTGCAACCATGAGCTATGTCTGTATTGGTGGATTTTTAGCAATTAGTTGGACGGATACCTTCCAAGCTGGCTTAATGATTTTTGCCCTACTGCTCGCGCCAATTATGACTTATCTTGCACTAGGCGATACAGGACAAGTTACGCAAATCATTGAAGTTGCTCGTCCACATGCATCGAATATGTTTACAGGGATTAGCACTATTGCCATTATTTCGTCATTGGCATGGGGCCTTGGTTATTTTGGCCAACCGCATATTCTCATTCGTTTCATGGCGGCTGATTCAGTCCGTTCAATTCCGAATGCACGACGCATTGGTATGGCATGGATGATTCTTTGCCTCGGTGGTGCTGTCGCTGTGGGATATATCGGGATTGCCTATTTCCAACTGCATCCTGAACTGGCTGCAGCAGTGACACAAAACCCAGAAACGGTGTTTATGGAACTGACCAAAATCCTGTTTAATCCATGGATTGCAGGTGTGGTTCTCGCGGCTATTTTAGCCGCAGTAATGAGTACCTTAAGCTGCCAATTATTGGTCTGCTCAACCACCCTTACCGAAGATTTATACAAGGCCTTTTTACGTAAAGATGCCTCACAAAATGAATTGGTTTGGGTCGGTCGCTTGATGGTATTGGCAATTGCTGTTCTTGCCATTAGCTTAGCCATGAATCCAGAAAGTAAAGTTCTAGGCTTGGTTTCTTATGCTTGGGCAGGCTTTGGTGCTGCATTTGGACCACTGATCTTGCTTTCATTGTTCTGGAAACGCATGACCTTAAACGGTGCTTTGGTTGGGATGATCGTTGGTGCTTTAACCGTGATCATCTGGAAAAACACCATGTCAGCTGTCGGTCTTTATGAAATTGTTCCTGGTTTTATTTTATCGTTCATCAGCATCATTGTGGTGAGTTTGATGGATAAAGCACCAAGTGAAGAAGTGACTGAACGCTTTGAAACTGCTGAACAGCTTTATGATCATGAAATGAAAAATCTATAACGAATAATGTCTTAAAACCCATAACAACAAAGGCGCTGAATGCGCCTTTGTTGTATCTGTAGGTGCTATCGACCATCTAACACCCGATCAACGCATCGGTTAAAACGCTTATTTCAGCTTGGTCGGTAAACTCAATTGCCCGCTGTCTTTGATCATTTCCATGACAGGATAACTGCGTGTTTCCTTAATTCCAGGCAATTTCCATAAGATCTGCCCTGAAATACGGCGAAAGGCTTCCATATTTTCACAACGAATTTTAACTAAAAAATCAAAGCCACCGCTCACCATATGACAGGCCATGATCTCAGGAAAATGCAGCACGGCATCTGAAAATGACTCCAAAATATTCGGTGTGGTTTTATCTAAGAGTATTTCCACAAAAACCACAAAACTTGCATTCAACAGCTCTGGATTTAACTTGGCTTCATAACCCAAAATATAGCCTTCATTGGTCAGCTTTTGTACGCGTGCCAACACGGCGGTTGCCGAGAGATTCACTTCTCCAGCAAGTTTTAAATTAGAAATTTTTCCATCTTTCTGCAAGATGTCTAAAATTTTTAAATCGGTTCGATCTAACGTTGAAATCTGGCTACTCATACGAATTATTCTCTAAAAATCACTCAAATTATAGTGAGTTATTCGGCATTATTTCTGTGATGATAAATTATATAAGGTTGAAACCTCAACAAAAATATTTGCCCGTCACAGGACGTTGACATGAATATGACCGATACCCTCCCCCAGCCCGTTTCAGCACCATGCTATGACTACATCACTGAATTTAAAGAAAAATCAGATTATGAGGTTGCCATAAATACCGCATGGCGACGTGCTGAACCTGAATGCGTTGAAAATTTACTTGAACAAACCGTGATTGATGAGGCGCTGAGTCAGAAAATTTATGATTTAGCCTTTAATTTGGCACATGGCTTACGGGAACGTAAAAGTTCTGCGGGTAAAGCAGGGATCGTTCAAGGTTTGCTGCAAGAGTTTTCCTTGTCCTCTCAGGAAGGAATTGCCCTAATGTGTCTTGCGGAAGCGTTATTACGAATTCCAGACCGCGCAACACGTGACTTATTGATTCGAGACAAAATTAATCAGGGCAGTTGGAAAGAACATTTGGGTCAAAGTCACTTGATGTTCGTCAATGCTGCCGCTTGGGGCTTAATGCTTACTGGCAAACTGATGGAAACCCCAAAGCAAACCAGTCTGACCAGTATTTTAACCTCGCTTTTGGCACGTACCAGCAAGGGTATTATTCGTAAAGCCGTCGATGTGGCAATGCGTATGATGGGTGAGCAATTTGTGACAGGCGAAACCATTGCAGAAGCCTTAAACAATGCCAAAACCTTAGAAAATAAAGGCTTTCGCTACTCTTACGATATGCTGGGCGAAGCTGCGTTGACAGCATATGATGCTGATCGCTACTTTGACGATTACACCCAAGCCATCCATGCAATTGGCAAAGCCGCACAAGACAAAGATATTTATAGTGGTCCGGGTATTTCCATCAAGCTTTCTGCACTGCATCCGCGTTATCAACGTGCACAAATTGCGCGTGTACACGATGAACTGTATGGAAAAATTTTAGAATTGGCGATCTTAGCCAAAGACTACAATATTGGTTTAAATATTGATGCAGAAGAAGCAGATCGCCTTGAACTGTCTTTAGAACTGCTCGAACGTCTATGTTTTGAACCTGCATTGGCAGATTGGAAAGGCATTGGTTTTGTAATCCAGTCCTATCAAAAACGTTGTTTCTATGTGGTTGATTATATAGTTGATCTAGCAAAACGCAGCCAAAAACGCTTGATGATTCGCCTTGTCAAAGGTGCTTATTGGGATAGCGAAATTAAAAAAGCTCAAATCGATGGCATGACGGATTATCCCGTGTTTACCCGTAAGGTACATACTGATTTATCTTATATTGCCTGTGCGAAAAAACTGTTGGCAGCACCAGAACAGATCTACCCACAATTTGCTACACACAATGCGCAAACGCTGGCGACGATTTATCAACTTGCTCAACCACAACACTATTATGAAGGGCAATACGAATTCCAATGTCTACATGGCATGGGAGAACCTTTGTATGAACAAGTGGTTGGAAAGATTACAGATCAAAAACTAGGAGTTCCGTGTCGTATTTATGCCCCTGTGGGTAATCACGAAACACTACTGGCTTATTTGGTGCGTCGCCTTTTGGAAAATGGTGCCAATACCTCTTTCGTCAATCGGATTGCAGACAAAACCTTAAAAATTGAAGATCTAATCGAAGATCCGATTCATGAAATTCTGCAGACGGCGGAAATCACAGGAAAAATTGGCGAGAAACACCATGCAATTCCATTACCACAAGATCTGATTGAGCCCGTGCGGGAAAACTCATCTGGGATTGACCTTGCCGATGACACCGCATTAGCACAGCTCAATCAACTGGCGATCTCATTATCCCAACAGCAATGGCAGAGTCAGCCACTGCTTGGTCATACCGATCCAATTGATTTGTCAAACTTAACCGCACAAACCATTATCAATCCTGCAAGTCAGTACGATATTGTCGGTATTGTGCATGAAGCTGAAACACAGCATGTCGATATCGCACTCGATCAAGCTGCGAGTGCATTGCAAAGCTGGCAATTAACTTCAAATCTAGAACGTGCCAATAAATTATTGAATGCTGCGGATCTCATGGAAGCCCGTATGCCAAACTTGATGGTACTCCTATGCCGAGAAGCAGGGAAAACCTTTTCAAACGGTATTGCAGAAGTCCGAGAAGCAGTTGATTTCCTGCGTTACTATGCAGAACAGATAAAAACGATTGAAAACTCAAGCATTCATGCTTTGGGAACGGTGCTGTGTATCAGCCCGTGGAATTTCCCTTTGGCAATTTTCTCTGGGCAAATTGCCGCAGCGTTGGCAGCAGGAAACTGCGTAATTGCCAAACCTGCTGAACAAACTCCGCTGATTGCAGCCGAAGCTGTGAAAATTTTGTGGGAAGCTGGTATTCCAAAATCAGTGCTGCAACTTTTACCCGGTCGTGGGGAAACCGTTGGTGCACAATTAAGCCAAGATGACCGTATTCAAGCGATTATGTTTACAGGTTCAACTGAAGTTGCCAAGATTCTACAAAAAACCGTCGCACAACGTTTAAGCCCAAGTGGTCAGCCTATTCCGCTCATTGCAGAAACGGGTGGGCAAAATGCCATGATCGTGGACTCCTCTGCACTCACCGAACAAGCGGTGATTGATGCGGTTAGCTCGGCCTTTGATAGTGCGGGACAGCGTTGTTCAGCACTGCGTATTTTATGTGTTCAAGAAGACAATGCCGAGCATTTGATTAACATGCTCAAAGGGGCGATGCAACAGCTCACCCTTGGCAATCCAATTCACTTGACCACCGATGTTGGCCCAGTGATAGACCTCGAAGCACAAAGCAATATCGCCAAACATATCGAACAGATGCGAGCCAAAGGCTATCCTGTACATCAATTAATGCACAACCAAGATAATCAAGCACTTACATCAGGTACCTTTATTCAGCCAACACTGATTGAGCTTCCAAACCTCAAGGATTTGAAACGCGAAGTGTTTGGGCCTGTCTTGCATATTATCCGCTATAAATATGGTGAGTTAGAGCAGCTGATTGCGCAAATTAATCAAACAGGTTATGGCCTCACCATGGGGCTACATACCCGTATTGATGAAACCATTCAGACCGTGATTAGCCAATCGGAAGTCGGCAATTTATATATCAACCGCAACATTGTTGGTGCGGTGGTCGGTGTACAACCCTTTGGTGGTGAAGGCCTTTCTGGTACGGGTCCTAAAGCCGGTGGCCCAATGTATCTGTATCGCCTGATGCAGCACAATCCATCTGCTTTACAGTCTCCTTTTGGCAGTGTGCAAGATTTAGCTGTAGAACCAAGCCCAGCTCCACTTTATCAAAGCTTTATGAAATGGGCCGCGCAGCATTATCCTCAGCATCCACTGACTAAGTTATCTGCGCCATTGGGTATTTATGAATTGCCTGGCCCAACGGGAGAAAGTAATCAATATGCCGTTGTCCCACGTAAAATCACTCTCTCGATTGCAACCGATGCGAATGCGCAACTGCAACAATTGGCCGCCATCTATGCCGTTGGTAGCCAACCCGTCGTTATGCACGATAACTCATTCATCTTGAAGAACATTCAGAGCATGCCTGAAGCCCTACGTCAAAGCTTGCAGGTCATCAAAGACCTTGAAACCGGTGATTTTGACGCAGTACTGTTTCAAGGTGAACAAGCCGAGTTATTCGCCCTGCAACAGCAGATCGCACAACGTAAAGGTGCGATTGTGGGTATTACTCGGCTAGAAGTCGGTCAGCATATTCCTTTAGAGCGACTGTTGATTGAACGTGCGATTAGTATCAATACTGCTGCTGCGGGTGGTAATGCCAGTTTGATGACGTTGCAAAGTTAATCGTTAGAGTATAAAGAGTAGCTTTAAAAAATCGGTGCAATGGCATCGATTTTTTTGCCTTTGAATCTTAATGATGTATGAGGGGTATGACTGGATAAATTGATAGCTTAAATGGTAATGCTCCCCTTAAATAGTTAACTTAAAAGTAGAAAATTAAATTCGAAATTTGATTTAATACAAAATCTCTTATGCGAAGTCTGGCCCTTTAAAGGATTGGTCACATTTAGTTAAAAATAAATTTAAAATAGAAACCAAGCTTTTTGGGGAATAGTCCCAGTGTATGCAGGACTAACGTTAATTGATCCTTGACCTTTTTCGCATTCTTGTACACGCCATTCACTAGGATGAAAACGTGCATTAGGCCCATCTGGTTCAGGTTTACCGAATTCTTTACTAATATCATAATCAATCAATGGAATTTCAAGTAGTACTAAGTCACTACGAGAACAAGCTATTGTAGGATTTTCTGTGTCGTAAACCCATTCACCATAACCATTGTTTCCATCAGGTTCAAAGCGTACTACCGGGCCTATATGCTGATCTCGCGCTAATTCCATCCTAGGAGGTTTCATCGCATTTACCCAAATACCTGCGACTTTTACTGGATGAGGAAAACGTACTGCCTCTAACCCTCTTAAACTTAGCGGTAATTGTGACTCACCGTTATCAAAGGGATCATAACGACTAATCAAACTTCCTTTAGGAATCAATAGTTCTCCATATTGAGTATCGTGAGATAAGACGAAATGCCTGCGGCTCTCCTTATAATGTTGCTTAACTTCAAACTCATAATCTATTGATGCAAACATATAAAATAAATAACCAGTCCAAAGATCACAGATCAATGCCAATAGCGTAATCACTAAAGTCTTTTTCGAAAAAAATTTTACAGCGTTTTTCCTACTTTCTAGCCAAAAGAATAGAACGCTCATCAAAAGCCATAATGTCAGTAAAACACCAATAAATGGAGTAATAAACAACAAAAAAAATTGAAAAAAAGAGAATAGCGGTACTGGTATCATAATTTTTTTAAACCTTCAACCTCATATTTTTCAAGGACTTCCCGCTAAGAAAATCACATATGTGTATATTCTAAGAGTGGTCATTTATACTTGGGAATAACATAGAAATACATTACCAATAAGCTAAATTATTTTTAATGTACTCGGAATTTTCCTCATTATCGATGATCAAGTTATCCTTATAGATCTCTTGCATTACTTTTAATAATTGTTGCTTCTCTGGTAATGCTCCCCTTAAATAGTTAACTTGAAAGTAGAAAATTAAATTCGAAATCTGATTTAACTTAAAATCTCTTATGCGGAACGATTCTGTAAGTCCAAAGTAAAAATTTCTGTTTTAGAATTCGAATATAGCAGCATATACCAAACGTATTTCACAGCGTAGCGCTTTTTAACAGGCTGAGCTAAAAGAGATAACGCTAAGCGTTGCCTAATAGTGAAGCTTGCCGAATGAGAACATAGCGAAAGCCCTCCTCCATCTGAATTTAGAATATATTCCGCACATAGGATGAGGGTAAGTGGCTTAAAAGGCAGCTCTGATCGGATGCAGCTTTGTTATACTGACAAGCTGATTGATAGGCCAATTGACTCAAAATGAAATTGCAAAAAAGTATCATTGAAACAGAAGAAAAAATTTCACCTCAGCAGAAAAAATTCCAGCGTCTAAGCCAAAAAATAGTGCAACAAAAAGCACATTTAGCAGAATGGTTGCTTGCTCAAAAAACCATTCAAGCACGTGCTCAAGCGGAACTACTACCCGCCTATCAACAGTTACGCCAAATTATCTTTCAACAAATCGAGCAACTGCTAAAGCAAAAAAAACAAAAAATGACCAAAGCTCAACTTGCCAAACTAGATGCAAAAATTGAACAACTCGCCTTACCACTTTGGCAATCCCAGCAAATGTCTGAACAGCAAAATAGCTTTTTATCTGCGCTGTTAAAAGCCTACGGTCATGATGTTGAAATGTATCAAGAAAAGGCTGATGCTGAGCAAGGTTTTGCACATGACGCTGAGTACAGTTTTGAGCAAGACGTTGAGCAAGATATTGAAAACCTGAGTGAAGCTGAATTCTTTCAATTAGAAATTGCCGAACTCAAAATATCACTCTGTGCTGAATATGATTTGGAAATAGATTTTTTTGATTTTGATGCAGATGATCTCGATGATTTTATGCAAAAATTTCTGGATAAACTGCAACAGCAAGAACAACTCGAGTTCTTAAAGCATTTTGATGCTCAAGAACGTCAACAGCTTGAACGAGAAATGCAGCGTGAAAAAGCCAAAGCTGAAAAAATTGTACAACAGCGGGCACAAGCCAAAAAAAATGCAGTGCAGTCAATGAAAGGCATCTATTTAAAAATAGTCGCCTTGATTCACCCTGACCGTGAGCAAGATCAACACAAGAAACAAGAAAAGACCTCGTTATTACAACAGGTCAATCAAGCCTATGAAGGCCGTGATTTATTGGCCTTATTGGCCTTCCAAGTCGAACTAGGACAGCAACAAAATCAGCTTTTAGCCAATCAGCAGCTAAAAGCCTACAACTTGGTTTTAGAAGAGCAACTTGAAAAACTAAGCATAGACATTGAGGATGTGATTGACTCTTTTAATTGGAGTAATCATCGAAGTATGCGTTCGAACTGTAAGCCTAAAGTCAATGATCTCTATGAAAACTATGAGCAAAACTGGTTGGCGGTCCGCGAGGAAATAAAAAGAACAGAACATGTTTTAGCTGTGTACAAGGATATCAACATCTTAAAAGAACTGATGCGGAGTCGAGATCTCTGGGAGATGCATTAAGTTATTGTTGTCATTTCAACTTGATTGTTTGCAAACCATGACGAGATATTCCCACCTTTTAGATATAAAAAATCGATACCTAAGCATCGATTTTTTTAATCAAAAAACTAAACTGCGTTTAGTCTTCGAACATCAGTTCGGCGCTCATACCAACAGTGTTGAAACCAGAATCAACGTACATGATTTCACCAGTGATCCCATTTGCCCATGGTGAGCAGAGGAACAATGCCGCATTACCGACATCTTCAATGGTCACGTTGCGTTTCAGTGGTGAAACTTTTTCGTTTACATCTAACATTTTACGGAATGATTTAATCCCAGAAGCTGCCAAAGTACGGATTGGGCCAGCAGAAATTGCATTTACACGAATACCTTCAGCACCCAAGCTCGACGCCAAATAGCGAACGCTGGCTTCAAGTGAAGCTTTGGCCATACCCATCACGTTATAGTTCGGCATAACACGCTCAGAACCTTGATACGTCAGGGTTAATAAGCAACCTTGGCGTGCAAGTAGCAATGGTTTTGCGGCACGCGCCATCGCGACAAAGCTATACGCGCTGATATCGTGTGCAATACGAAAACCGTCACGATCGGTTACGTCAGTAAAGTCGCCATCTAAAGTATGTGCAGGTGCGAAGCCAATTGAATGAACAACGCCATCTAAGCCATCCCAGTGCTGTGCAAGATCAACAAAAGTTTGTTCAATTTCAGCATCAACTGCAACATCACACGCAAAAACTAAGGTCGAATTAAACTGAGCGGCAAAATCGTCTACACGTTTTTTTAATTTTTCATTCGGGTAAGTAAAGGCAAGCTCTGCCCCTTCACGATGCAACGCTTGTGCAATACCAAAAGCAATTGAAAGTTTACTTGCAACGCCCGCGATGAGGAATCGTTTTCCAGCTAAAAGACCTTGTGCCATATTTTATTTACTCAAATTCGTTTTAAAGCATCATGCCAAGTTTATGCGCATTTCTAAATTGCATAATGCACCTTTTTTCAATTCTTTCGGATTTTCTTTGAAAAACATGAAAATTGTTGCTGCAAAAAAAAATCGCACTCAGAAGAAGCGCGATTTGATCAGCTGTTGCAAATGCCAAGCTTAGTCATCTGAAAGCAAGCTAAGCAAACGTAGGAATGAATAATACATCCATACCAATGTTGCCAATAATGCAATACCACATAACCATTCAAAAGCTTTCGGTGCACGTTGTGCAGCGGCAGTTTCAATCATATCAAAATCTAAAATTAGATTTAAAGATGCAATCACAGCAACAAAAGCCGCGAAGCCAATGCCTAACCAGTTACTTTCAAAAAGAAAAGGGATGCTTGAAGAAAAAGCCAAGCTCATTACAAATTGCACCACAAAAACCAGCGCAATCGCAATCGTTGCAGACATCACGACCGCTTTAAATTTCTCAGTAGCACGAATGATTTTGAATCGGTATAGACCAAACATCACCAACGTTGTCACAAAGGTTGCCAACAGTGCTTGTAAAGGAATACCTGGATATTTCACTTGGAAAATCACCGAAATACCACCTAAAAAAGCACCTTCAAACAACGCATAAGGAATCGCGAGCATACGGGCTGTATTGGGTTTAAACGTCGCAATAAGCGCTAAAATTAAACCACCAATTGCGCCAACCATTGCACCAGCATAAGCCAATGAAATATTCATGGTGAGGAAGCTATATACAAATAAACCGAGTCCAACCACAGCAGCAATTACCGTTAAGAGTACTGATTTTTGAATTGCCCCCTGGACTGTCATCGGTTGACTGATATCACTGTAGGTTTCAACGCGCGTTAAAATTGGATTTTGACTTTGCATAATTTCTCTCAATTAATCATTTAAGAATGTCTAATAAGGTATACATAGTTGTTTTAAAACTGATTGCGGATCATTTTTTTGTTATCACCGAATCCAACACGGATTCGGCTTGAGTATAACGCAAAACTGCCGAACAAAAAGGATGCCAATGTATTACGCGTATTGGCATTAGCCTTTTAGTAATGACGTAGGCTTAGTCATTATTTGTAATAAAGAAATACTGACGATAGTATTTTAATTCTACAATTGAGTCACGAATGTCATCCATCGCCAAGTGCGATGCATTTTTCTTTAAACCATCCATAATTTCTGGGCGCCAGCGCTTTGCCAACTCTTTGACAGAAGAGACATCTAAGTTACGGTAATGGAAAAATTGTTCAAGCTCAGGCATTAAGCGATGCATGAAACGACGATCTTGGCAAATGGAGTTACCGCACATTGGCGATTTTTTTGGATTGACCCATTTTTTTAGAAAATCTAAGGTTTGTTGCTCTGCATCTTGCGCGGTTAATTTACTGCGGCGGACGCGCTCAACCAGACCAGACTGCCCGTGCTGACGTGTATTCCATTCATCCATTGCGTTTAACACAATGCCCGATTGATGAACGGCAAGTACAGGACCTTCAGCCAGAATATTTAGCTGCTCATCGGTCACAATAGTGGCAATTTCAATAATAACATCATTGTCTGTATCTAGCCCCGTCATTTCGAGGTCGATCCAAATTAAACGGGTATCTGGCGTGCTGCTCATAGATCTATAATCTTTATTGGGCTAAAACCAAATATACTAGCAAATTTATAAGATATTCGCTGTAAATACTCGACTGAGCATGCTATTTTTGCGGATATCATCAATGGGGCCATGAGGGCTTAATTAGGATATGAATGGCTTTAATTCGTAAACGACGTCTCACTGAACAGCAGCAACGCCGTATTCAGAAACAGCAAAAAACACGTCAAGAAGACATCGACACGTCAAGTGATCTAGAAGGTTTGGTGGTTCAGCATTATGGGCGCCAACTCGAAGTACAAGCACTTTCTATTCCCGATTCTCCCCCAATACAACCACCCAGTAAAGAGGGTGACGCAGCCTCATTTTGGAAAAATATCGATTTAGGCAGCGTCTGGCGTTGCCATACTCGCACCAATCTCGATCTACTGGTAACAGGTGATCGCGTTAAATGGCAAGCCGACCCAAACACAGGCCTCGGCATTATCACCGCGATTCATCCGCGACGTTCTTTGCTTACCCGTCCTGATCGCTACCATAAAGTTAAACCGGTTGCCGCAAATATCAGTTTGATTGTGATTGTGATTGCACCTTTGCCAGAACCTGCGCCAAGTCTAATCGACCGTTACTTGGTGGCCTGTGCTGATGCGGACATTCCTGCACTGATCTTATTAAATAAAACAGATCTACTGATTGAAAATGATCCTCGACTTGAACTGCTCAATGAATATCAAAGTTTGGGCTATGAAATTATGCAATGTCAGTCTTTGGGTGATTTGTCTGCATTACGACATCGACTTGATACCGAAACCGTGGCCTTTGTGGGTCAATCCGGGGTTGGGAAAAGCTCGATTATTAACAGCATTCTTCCAGATGCTGCGCAAAAGACCAATATCATTTCCGAGAACTCAGCTTTAGGGCAACACACCACCACCTCGACACGCTTAATTGCCTTTGGTGAAAACGGTGCATTGATTGATTCTCCGGGCATCCGTGAGTTTGGTTTATGGCATTTAACCCTAGACAAAATTGACAGTGGATTCCCTGAGATTTCAAACCGTCTTGGGCACTGTCAGTATCGCAACTGCACCCATACGCACGAGAAACAATGTGCTTTAAAACAGGCAGTTGAAAACAAGGAAATTCTACCTAGACGCCTTGAGAGTTATTTACGTTTAGTGGCTGAGATTACTGAGCTGCAACAAAAAAATTAATTTTCTCATGTACATGTCTTGAAGCGGTGATTTTGATCACCATATATATACGTTATACTCTACGCAAATTTTGATTTGGAATAAGGTGACTTGTGGAACGTTGGTTCGAGTTTATGGGGAATCACCCGTTTTTATTTGGTATTTTAGCGGCGCTGATTGTGTTGTTCTTCGTTTTTGAAGGTCAACGTAATGGTCGTAAAATATCTCCACAATCGTTAGGGATCTTGGTTAAAGCAAAAAATGCCATGCTCATCGATTTACGAGATGCCAAAGATTTTCGGGAAGGACATATTAGTGGTAGCCGCAATATTCCATTCAGTCAAATTGCCAATCATGCAGATGAGCTAAAATCTGCAGATCGCCCTTTGGTTTACATCTGTAATCTTGGCCAAGTTGCTGGGAGTGCATTACAGAAAGTTGGTCACTCTGACAGCTATCGTCTCGATGGTGGAATCAGCAACTGGAAAGCCCAAGGCTTACCCCTGATCAAAGCGAAAAAAGCTTAAGGAACCATAGGTATGACCGCAAATATTAAAATATACTCAACCAATTCTTGTCCGTATTGTGTTCGTGCAAAACAATTGTTAGAGCGCAAAGGCATTGCATTTACTGAAGTAAATTTATCAGTTGAAGCACCAGAGGTTCGTCTTGAATTGATGGAAAAAACCAACCATCGCACCGTTCCTCAAATTTTTATTAATGATGACTTTATCGGTGGTTTTGATCAACTTTACGCATTAGAACGTGAAGGCAAACTTGATCAATTGATTTAAACATTACTCTTAGCAATTAAATTTAAGGAATTATAGAATGAGTGAAGAACAACAAGCTCAACTCGCTTTAGAACGTATTTATACTAAAGACTTATCTTTTGAAGTACCTGGGGCAGGCGTATTTACCAAAGAATGGCAACCAGAGCTCAACATCAATTTATCTTCTGCTGCTGAAAAAATTGATGCAACCCACTACGAAGTATCTTTGAAAGTGGTTGTTCAAGCCAACAATGCTGGTGAAACTGCATTTATCGTTGATGCAACACAATCTGGTATTTTCTTGGTTGATGGCGTTGAAGAAGACCGCCTTCCATACATCCTTGGTGCTTACTGCCCAAATATCTTGTTCCCATTCCTACGTGAAGCAGTGAATGATCTTGTGACCAAAGGTAGCTTCCCGCAATTATTGCTTACGCCAATCAACTTTGATGCAGAGTTTGAAGCCAATATGCAACGCGTTCAAGAAGAAGCTGCAGCTGAAGGCCAAGCATAAGACTCCAAACTATTGCAGGCAAAACTGCAACGGTAAAAAAAAGGGACTGATATTAATCAGTCCCTTTTTTTATGCGTTTTTGATGAGACTGGTTTCACTCTGGTGTGTAAACACTTTGTTGCGGAAAGAAGCCTAATCTACAGGTCATTCTCGGTATCAGCTTCAATCATTCTAAAAGTCAGATTAATTCGCGGTGTCAGTCGCTGCTTGGTCGGTGGTAAGCGATGCAGCCAATGCGATTGGGTCGTGCCCTTCATCACCAACAAACTACCATGTGCCAAATTAAAATCTATTTTCTCTTGACTGCGTTTGTGCTTAAAACAAAATTTCCGCTGCGCACCAAAACTCAAGGAGGCAATGGCAGCATGTCGTTTCAGATCCTGCTCCGCATCACTATGCCACGCCATCCCCTCCTCACCACTGTGATAGAGGTTAAGCAAACAGGAATTGTATTTTTCTTGGGTGAGCTGCTCGACGAAGACTTTGAGTTCAAGCAAGACCTCAGTCCATGGCAAAGCCGTTTTGGTGATATTTGAATATGTATAAGAAAATGCCTGATCTGCATACCAAGCCACTTTACGTTTGGTGGTGAGCTGTTTGCCAAAAATCATAGCTTGATCATGCTGCCATGCAATCTGTGTCAGTAAAGCCTGATAATATTCATTCGCAAGCGCATGCTCGATCACTTGCCCAAAATAATTTACGGTTCCATCAAAAGGCAAATAATTGTGCATTGGATCAAAACCCAATAAATCATCAAACAGATCCATACCTTAAATCCTCCATCGACTATACCGCTGTTGCAGGAGTAGGATCAGTTTGTGCCCCTTCCCATGCAATCATGGCTTTTTTACGGGTTTCCCCCCAGCGGTAACCACCGAGGTGTCCTGACGCTTGAATCACGCGATGGCATGGAATCAGAAATGCAATTGGGTTGCGACCAATCGCGGTTCCGACCGCACGTGACGCTTTGGGCTGACCAATCTGCTGAGCAATTTCGCCATAACTGGTCAACTGTCCCATCGGGATTTTAAGTAGGCTTTGCCAAACTTTGAGTTGAAAATCACTGCCTTTTAGATGCAGCTTAATCTGTGATAACTGGTCCCAGTCATGATTAAAAATCGCCAGCGCACTTTGCTGTAACGGATCGACACGTTCGATTAAAACCGCCTGTGGAAACTTCTGTTGTAACGTTTGCACCGCAAGGCCCTGATCATGCTCAAAAGACATCGCACAAATGCCCTGAGTCGTTGATGCCACCAACACGCTTCCAAACAAAGTTTCAGCAAAACAATAGGAAATTTCGAGGTCTAAGCCGCCATTTTTATATTGTGCTGGGGTCATCCCCTCAATTTGAACGAATAAATCGTGCAAACGGCTGGTACTCGATAGTCCAGTATCCAAACTGGTTTGCATCAAACTAAAGCTTTGATCTTGTTTCAATAAGCTTTTAGCATGCTCAATACTGAGATATTGCAGAAATTTCTTGGGGCTGGTGCCCGCCCATTCACTAAACAGTCTTTGAAAATGCGCTGGACTTAAATGAATATGTTCCGCGATCTGATTGAGACTGGGCTGTTCTCGAAAATGTTGTTGCAGATAATCAATTGCTTGTGCAATCCGATCATACTGCTGTTGTGTCTGTCTTTCGCGGCTACTCATCAGCAACAATCTCATCCCGAGGCTTAGTGATTACCTTAACAATTTGTTTGCTTAAATAAAATCCGAATCTTGCGCAGTTGAGTGGCGATATTCGTCCTGAAACAGCAGAAAATAAACTTAAAACGGTGTCCAGTATTTGTTGAGCGCTACATACTGCTTAGCTTTTTCAAGACAATCCCTCCCAACCTCCCTTTTTCAAAGGGAGGAGCGTTGTGTCGCATATACGAGGCTTTGAATTCTCCAAAAAAGTCCCCCTCTTTGGAAAAGATGAGCCATATATGGCGTAAGAGGGGAGATTGGGTATTTCTAAAATTCGAGGAATTTCTTTTTTCTCGTTTCACTATTACACAGTGAAATGCAGAGATAAAAAATCAGTCCGAAGACTGATTTTTTGAAATGAGAGAGCAGCCACGCATTACATCGGGCTTTTCTCTTGCTGCAAGGCATCATGAATCGCTTCAATCAGTTGCTGTGCAATTTCTTGTTTTGATGCTTTTTCAAGATCACGTTTATCCATTTGGTATTTTTGCGCAAAGAACACGGTCATGGCATTTTCATCCGAAGCAAAACCGATATCTGGGCGTGAGACATCATTACAGGCAATCATGTCTAATTTCTTGGCCACCAGTTTTTCAGCAGCATAGACTTCAACATTGCGTGTTTCAGCAGCAAAACCCACCATAAACGGACGTTGTTGTTGCTGTGCAATCGTCGCGACAATATCTGGGTTTTTAATCAATGCAACTGCGAGTTCATCGCCTGCTTTTTTGATTTTATGCTCGGCAACTTCAGCAACACGATAATCGGCTACAGCCGCAGTCGCAATAAACACATCACAGCCAACATCTAACTGTTGCATGCTTTCATCGAGCATTTGACAAGCCGAGCTCACATTAATACGACGTACGCCATTCGGGGTTTCTAAACTAACGGGACCTGCCAACAAGGTGACTTTTGCACCAGCCGCATAGCAAGCTGCGGCAATCGAAAAGCCCATTTTCCCCGTGCTGTGATTTGAGATATAACGTACTGGATCAATGGCTTCTCGGGTTGGCCCTGCGGTAATCACCACGCGTTTTCCAGCCAACAATCCAAATTTTTCCGCAATCGCACGTTCAGCTTGATGAAAATATTGCTTAACTTGTAATGCAATCTCTTCTGGTTCTGGCATACGGCCTAAACCCACATCACCACAGGCTTGTGAACCTGCACTTGGCATAATCACATGCACGCCATCTTCAACCAAAGTATTTAAATTACGTTGGGTTGCTTTGGCGGCCCACATTTGTTGATTCATGGCAGGTGCAACCCAAACAGGGGCTTTGGTTGCCAAATACAAAGTACTGAGTAAATCGTCAGCCAGTCCAGCTGCAAATTTTGCCATACTATCGCAACTTGCAGGTGCGACCAAAACTAAATCAGCCCAACGCGCCAACTCAATGTGTCCCATGCCCGCTTCGGCTTCGGTATCGAGTAATTCAGTATGTACGGGATTGCCAGACAGCGCTTGAAAGGTCAAAGGCGTAATAAAGGCCTGTGCGCCATGCGTCATTACCACGCGTACCTCAAAACCATAATCTTTTAAACGACGAACTAAAATGGCACTTTTATAGGCCGCTATGCCGCCTGTTACAGCAAGAATTATGTTTTTACTAGAAATCACACTAAGGTCAAAACTCACAAGTTACTCACCGTTAAATTGCAGTGGCGCTCACAATAGCATTAAACATTCTGAGTCCCAAGTGGATTTTAACTGCAAAGTTGAAGCTAAGTTACAAAACAAAAATCCAGACCAGCCCCAAGTAAAATGATCTAAGCTGATCATTTTATAATAAAAATACTCCTTATTTTCTCTACACTTCCACCCTTCTCGTTACAATCTGTAGAGCAATCCACTATTGATATTGACAAGTGTTCGGGAACTAGCGAAGATCAACTTAAAATTAATGATTAGATTCACATGATTGTTCGTGAACAAAACGATACTTTAAAAACTTTATTGTCATGGCGCGGTACCATTTTACCTAAGATCCTGCCACCACTCGGTGTGGTGATGCTGATCTCTGCAATTGTGGGTGGGATTGAATATACCAATCTCTATCGCTTTCCCGAACTTCCTCTAGTTGGCTTCACCTTAATTGGTGTGGTGCTCTCGATTTTTCTCGGCTTTAAAAACTCGGCCTGCTACGACCGTTGGTGGGAAGCACGCAAACTTTGGGGTGGACTAATTGCTGTGGCCAGACACTTTGACCGTGACTGTCGCATCTTGCCGCAAGGTCGTCGTGAACGTGTAATTCAGCATGTGATTGTATTTGCAAATGTATTGCGCGATCGTTTGCGCCATCAAACCATTAGCCCAGATGTATTGACCCAAACCAGCGGCATGTCGCCACAAGCCCTCACCCAGCTGTATCAACAAGCCAATGCACCGCAATACACACTTAGCTTGATTCAATGGGAACTGATGCAAGCCTTAAAGCAAGGTGAAATTTCAGACATTATTTACACCCAAATGAACCAATATGTGACCGAACTAAGCTTGGTACAAACAGGTTGTGACCGTATTGCGACAACGCCACTGCCTTTTGCCTATTCCGTATTATTAAACCGCACCGTTTATTTTTTCTGTTTTATGTTGCCGTTTAGTTTAGGTTCACTTTTGGGTTTGGCCACACCGCTGTTGGTCGGTATTTTGGCCTATACCTTTTTAGGCCTCGATGCACTGAGCTCTGAGATAGAAGAACCGTTTGGTACTCAAAGCAATGACTTGCCTTTAGATTCAATGGTGAGAACCATTGAGATTGAACTGCTCAGCACTTTGGGTAAACCGACACCACCACCGATTTTGGCCCAAGACCAAAATTTACTTTAAAGAAATGGTGTTAAACGAAGCTTTCCCAAATACCAACTTGGCCTTCCTTCACTTGTGGAACATTCCCCAAGTGAATCCAAGGCATATGATCGCCATGAAAGTCACTGCCGATCGACACTTTTAATTGATGTAGCGTAACCATGCGATCAATCATTTGCCGTGTTCCTGCTGGCTCAGCACGTTGTGGCAGTTCTACCGCATCACCGCCCTGCTGGGCAAACAATTCAACTAAATAACGAATATTGGTTGCCGACAGGCCATAACGAGTCGGGTGCGCCAATACGGCAAAGCCCTGACTGGCATGAATCACATCAATTGTTTCAGCTAAGCCAATGCCCTCAAATTTGACATAGGCTTTTTTGCCTTCTTTTAAATAGGCATCAAAGGCTTGTTGCGCACGTTTAACCACACCGTGCTCAACCAAAGTTTGTGCAATATGGGTTCGAGTAATCCGGTCAGCGATACCATCAACTTTAGCAACCACATCGGCATAAAGGTCTAGCCCTGTGCACGATTGCAGTAATTGACAAATTTCAATCGCACGGGCAGCACGGGTTTTTTGTTGTTGTCGCAACACCTGTTGTAAAGGCTCTGGATCTTGCATATTTAAAGCGATGATATGCACACCATACGTTTTTTTGGTTGATGGTCGCGACCATTGGCTGGAAATTTCCACCCCTGAAATAATTTTTATTGGAAATTCTGCAGCTGTTTTTTCAGCCAGACTCAAACCGTCCATGCTGTCATGATCCGTTAAAGCCAAGGTATGTATACCTTTTTCAACAGCTGCACGCACCAACATTTCTGGGCTATGACTTCCATCTGAGATATTACTGTGTGTATGTAAATCGACACCATTCATGGTTTGTATTATGCTACGCCATCACTCTTATGACCGTAATGTAGCATGAAAGCGCTATTCGATTATCTACCGATTATTATTTTCTTTTACTTTTACAAAACCACTGATCCAAAGGACAACACACATCCTTTGCTTGAGTTGGTCGGTAGTACTGGAAACCTAGATCAAAATCACATCTTGGTCGCCACCTGTGCACTGCTTATTTCGACGCTGGTGGTTTATGGCGTGTTGTTCTTTGCACAGAAATTTAGATTAGAAAAGATGCAATGGTTCATTGTCATCATGTCTGTTGTATTTGGTGGAATCACCCTTATTTTCAGTGATGTTACCTACATCAAACTTAAAGCAGTCATTATCAATATTGGAATCGGCCTAGGCTTCTTATTAACCCCGCTGTTTAATAAAGAACGCACACCGATTATTAAAAAGCTATTGGGTTCGATGCTTGAACTCAGCCCCCAAGGTTGGCATCGTCTCAACTGGGCATGGTGTGGTCAATTCTTCTTGCTCGCGGCCTTGCACGGTTTCTTTGGCTTCTTATATATGAATGGCAAATACTGGGGCGAATTCACTGCCTTTGGCGACATTATTGTCTCCTTAACATATCTTGCTGTTATACTCTTTTGTCTTCGCAAGCACTTTAAAAATACTGACTAAATACGGACGATGAGTTAAGCACATGCCCTTGTTTCTGATTACGTGTACCGACCATGAAAACTCACTCGAAAAACGCCTTGCAGTGCGACCAAAACACTTAGAACGTCTACAGGCACTTGATGCACAAGGACGTTTAATTGTTGCGGGCGCGATGCCAAAACAACACGGCAACCCTCAAGCCGGTTTTGATGGCAGCACACTGATTGTTGACTTTGATAGCCGCGAAGAACTGGATGCATGGCTGGCTTTAGAACCATTCTGGTTAGAAGGCGTCTACGCACAGATTGATGTGAAACCATTTAACAAAGCATTTCCTCAAGGATAATTTTATGCAGGCTTTTGTTAAAAGTTTCGCACTCATCACCTGCCTAAGCACCAGTGCTTGGGCTGTATCTCCGCAGACAACAACAGTCGTGGCAGCAACGGCGACCACAACCGCAGCAACCAATCCAGCACCACCCAGTACCGTGGTTGAGCCAGCTCAGCCATTAACAGCAGAACAAATTGCCAAAGAAAAACTGCTCCAAGAAGCCAAAGTTAAGGCGATGGTCAAAGACCAAAGCTCACGCTTAGCACAACTCGAAAAAGCCAATTTAGATGCTTTAGCACAAAACCAAGAGTTGCAACTCAAAAGCGACAATCTGGCCGTGCAAGTCCAAGTGCTACAAAGTGAAAGTAGTGCACAGATGTTTTTATACGGCGCTGCAACGCTTGCAGTAGGCGTATTATTGGGCTTTTTAATTGCCAGTTA
Organism: Acinetobacter pullicarnis; assembly: GCF_006352475.1. NCBI lineage: Bacteria > Pseudomonadati > Pseudomonadota > Gammaproteobacteria > Moraxellales > Moraxellaceae > Acinetobacter > Acinetobacter pullicarnis. The sequence goes on along the minus strand of NZ_VCMZ01000001.1, from coordinate 656,395 downwards.
TATTTATACCAAACGTCGTCGTCAGTGGTAAATTGACGCCGACCCCGTTTTAAGGTCATTGACTTGTGTCACAACGTATCATCACCGCAGATTTAGATTGGCAATGTATTGATGGCATTGATGTTCCTATTTCCAAACAGTTTGGTGATGTGTACTTCTCCAAAGACAATGGTCTACTCGAATCACGCCATGTATTTTTAGCCGGCAATGATTTGGCAGCGCGTTTTGCCGCACTACCCGATTATGGCTATTTTTCAGTGGCTGAAACTGGTTTTGGCACAGGCCTCAATATTTTGGCCCTATGGCAGTTGTGGCAACAACATCGTCCAGACAATCACAGTCATTTACATGCCATCAGTGTTGAAAAATATCCCCTGACCCATGCGGATTTAACCCGTGCCTTGGCCGCTTGGCCTGAACTTGCACCTTTGGCCGAACAACTTTTAGCAAACTATCCCCGACCACTGGCGGGCTGCCATCGTCTTTACTTTGCCACAGAACGCTTTTCGCTTGATCTCTGGTTCGGCGATGCCCAAACCATTTTCTCCAATATGCATGCAACCAAAGCAATTGATGCTTGGTTTTTAGATGGCTTTGCGCCTGCTTGTAATCCGGATATGTGGCAAGAACACGTGCTAGATGCCATTGTCTCGCATTCGGCTGAAGGTACGACCTTTGCATCCTTTAGTGTGGCTGGAATTTTAAAACGTGGCTTAAGCAAACATGGTATTACCATTACCCGACCACGTGGTTTTGGTCATAAACGCGAAATGCTCAAAGCCTTTTGGCCAACAAATGCCGATACTGAGACCCAGATAGCGCCTTTGACAACCGTCGTATCCCAACCTGCACATAGCCCTGAACAGATCACAGGTCAACGTCAGATTGCCGTGATTGGTGCAGGTATTGCCGGACTCAGTTGTGCATGGGCTTTGGCACAACGTGGTCATCAAGTACAGATTTTTGATCGAATTGCACCATTAAGCGGTGCTTCGGGCAATCCCTTGGCCTTACTCAATCCGCTGTTTTCTCAGATTGAAAGCAGTACTGAGCAGCTGATGACAGCAGCATGGCAATATGCCATGCCCTATTATGTACAGTTCACAGCTTTTCAAGCACTGAGCATTGATCAAATTCCACAACGACATGCGGAAGCCTATCTTGCCCTTGCTGATCAATATCCTGTAGGGCTGTTACAACATCAAAGCCCAGATCAACTTGCACTCGATACCACATTTGACAGTTTGAAATTGACCCAAGCTGGCACTGTGCGCCCGCATGAATTGTGTGCACAGATCTTGGCACATCCCAATATTAAGTTTGACGTTGCCGCAATCGATTCGATTCGGCAGTGGCAACAACAACATCAACATCAATCAGCTGAACAATATTCTGAAAATAATCAGCCCAAAAATGATCAGGCCAAAAAATACCAGCTTAAATTGAAAAGCACCGCAGATCATGCGACCTCACTGTATCCCCAACAATTTGATCATGTGGTGCTGTGCTGTGCATCTGCCAGTCAACAGCTCATTGAGAAGCATCCACCACTGCGCTCCATTCGTGGACAGGTTAGTTGGCTCAATAACCAAATGGCTCCGCTTTCACCAAAGCAAGCCTACAGTTATGGCGGTTATTGTATGCAACTTGATGCTGAGCATTTAATTTTAGGTGCCAGTTTTCATCCGGATTGTGAGGATACTCAGGTCACGCTCGCTGACCATGTGCATAACTATGAACTTATCCACAATACATTTCCAAACTATGCACAACAGCTCGCCCTAATCGACACATGGCAAGGCCGTGCTTCTATTCGTGCACAAAGTTTAGACTATTTACCTTTGCTGGGAAAAGTTGCCTTAGATACTGAAATCTATACTTTTTCAGGACTCGGCTCCAGAGGTTTCTTATACGCCCCCTTATGCAGTGAATTACTGGCAGCATTGATGTTGGCGGAACATTCTCCAGTGTCACAACCGCTGTTCAACAAACTCAATGTGCAACGTTTTATTAAACAACCCCGTATCAAAAAACCTTATTATCAAGGGCCCTATGCCCAGCAAAAACCACCAACAACTTAATCGTCAGTCGGTCACCGCAGCATAAGTGCAAAATATTTAGATCTTTCTATTTAACGATGGATATTGAATCCATTTTTTTAATCCCAATGTAAGCAGAGTCTTGTATGCTCCAGCGCGATGATCAGCAATAGCGCCCAACGCTTGCTTGAGTAGATTAATAACGCAACTGCTTATTTCTACGTAAAAAAGTAACTTAACTGGCTTTCAGCGTTGAAATCGACGAAAATACTCTCTTTTTAAAGCACTCATCAGCGAACTGTTTTTCGCCACGATTTGGATACTGTATGAAGTTTGAAAAACTCGCTCAGTCGGGCCGTGCTCGACGTGGTCGTTTAACCTTAGAACACGGTGTAGTTGAAACACCTATTTTTATGCCTGTCGGTACCTATGGTACGGTCAAAGGCATGTTGCCACGTGATCTTGAAGAAATTAAAGCGCAAATTATTTTAGGCAATACCTTTCACCTCTATTTGCGTCCGGGGCTTGAGGTCATTAAAGAGCACGGTGGTTTACACGGGTTTATGAAATGGGATAAGCCTATTTTGACGGACTCAGGTGGCTTCCAAGTGTTCAGCCTAGGTGCGATGCGTAAAATCAAAGAAGAAGGCGTCACTTTCCGTTCTCCTATTGATGGTTCAAAAGTATTTTTGTCACCTGAGATTTCAATGGAAATTCAACAGGTGCTCAATTCTGACATCGTGATGATTTTTGATGAATGCACGCCCTATCCAGCGACGCATACTGAAGCACAAAGCTCATTACAACTGTCTTTACGCTGGGCGAAACGCTGCAAGACCGCGCATGAAGAAAATGCCAATCCCAATGCCTTATTTGGCATTATTCAAGGTGGGATGTACGAAGATTTGCGTGGCGAATCTTTAAAAGGCTTACTTGATATCGGCTTTGATGGTTATGCCATTGGCGGTCTCTCTGTCGGTGAACCGAAAGAAGAAATGCTGAAAGTCTTGGATTATCTCCCTGTTCAAATGCCGGAAGATAAACCTCGCTACTTGATGGGCGTCGGTAAACCTGAAGATATCGTCGAAGCAGTACGTCGCGGTGTCGATATGTTTGACTGTGTGATGCCTACTCGAAATGCGCGTAACGGCCATTATTTTGTGACTGATGGCTTGGTGCGTATTCGTAATAGTCAATATCGTCATGATCAAGGTCCACTTGATCCACATTGTGATTGCTATACCTGTACCAATTTCAGCCGTGCCTATTTATTCCACTTAGAAAAATGTGGCGAAATGTTGGCATCAATGTTGGGTACCATTCACAATTTACGTTATTACCAACGCTTTACCCAAGATATTCGCGATGCCTTAGATAATGGGACTTTCGATGACTTTGTGACTGATTTTTATCAGCGTCGTGGTTTAGAAGTCCCACCTTGTCCAGAAGATTGAGCCTTCCACAATTGCGCTCACCGCACAGACAAGGTAAATTGCAAAACAAATTAATTTAAATGTCATCTTGTATGACACCCATGATTTAACTTTAGGAAATGACAATGAGCTTATTTATTACTGCTGCACATGCTGATGTCGCTGGCGCTGCACAAGGTCCAGGTATGATGGCAAACTTATTGATGATTGCTGTATTTATTGCAATTTTCTACTTCCTCATCTGGCGTCCACAAGCAAAACGTTCAAAAGAGCATCGTACTCTGGTTGAAAGTTTAGGCGTTGGCAGTGAGGTTGTTTTTGCTGGTGGTCTCATGGGTCGCATTACTAAACTTGAAGGTGATTTCGCTGTAATTGAGTTAAGTCGTGGAAATGAAGTTAAAATTCAACGCGCTAGCGTAATTTCGGTGTTACCTGAAGGTACCCTGAACAACCTTTAATCATAAAAATAGTCGTGTGAGAGCACGACTTTTTCATTTTAAGAAGAAAGCAAATGCGTTATCCAGCATGGAAATATTTACTGATTCTAGTTGTCCTAGTTGTCAGTACTTTATACGCGCTGCCAAGTTTGTATCCAGATGAGCCTGCAGTTCAGATCTCTGGCGCTAATGCCGGTACGGTCATTGACCAAACCGTGATACAAAAAGCAGAGCAAATATTAAAAAGTGAGAACATCACTTCTCACAATAATAGTTTTAACAACAATGCCGCCCTCCTTCGTTTAGATTCCAATGCTGCGCAGCTTAAAGCGCAAGACGCACTGCGTGTAGGTTTAGGCGATAGCTATGTGGTTGCATTGAACTTGGCGCCAACAACGCCGGAATGGTTGCAAAAAATTGGGGCTAAACCGATGAAACTCGGTTTGGACTTGCGTGGTGGTGTGCACTTCTTACTTGAAGTAGACATGGATAAAGCGATCGCGCAACGCATGGATACCTCAGCAGCAGATATTCGTCGCCAATTACGTGAAGCTAAAATCAAATTTAACAGCTTAGTGCTGAACGACAATGTGATCACGCTGCAATTTGCCAATAATGATGACCGTGCAGCAGCGATGGATTTCTTACGTCGTGATGGCAATAAATATACCCAACAAGCGCTCGCAACAACGGATGGCTCAACCCTTAAGTTAAGCTATAACGAAGTTACGCGCCAAGAAATTCAGTCCAATGCCCTCTCTCAAAACTTAATTACTTTACGTAAGCGTATTAATGAGTTGGGTGTAGCGGAAGCCTTAGTACAAACCCAAGGTAACAACCGTATCGTGGTTGAACTACCAGGGGTACAAGATACCGCTGCGGCAAAACGTGTTTTGGGCCGTACTGCAAATCTTGAATTCCGTCTCGTTTCTGATTTAAATGATCAAGTGATTGATCCATATACCGGTCAAGCACCTGCAGTATTACCACCTGGCACTGAAGCCTTTGCTTTTGAGTCTTTGGACAGTGGTCGTCAAATCCTGTTGAATCGTAATCGCATCTTAACTGGTGAACGTATTCAAGGGGCTTCGACTTCATTTGATCCTAAAACCAATACACCACAAGTTGCGGTCAGCCTTGACACAGCCGGTGGTAAGCTCATGACCGAAGCCACGCGTGCCGCAAAAGGCAAGCCAATGGCGGTGTTGTTTATTGAAAGTAAACAACGAATTAGCAACATCACCGACCCTGTGACTGGTGAGCAAACTGAAGTTCGTACCCCATACACCGAATCTGTGGTGATTAGTGCGCCGCGTATTAACGATGTACTCGGTTCTAGCTTTGTCATCACTGGTGTTTCTGCACAAGAAGCTGGTGAGTTGGCGTTGATGCTTCGTGCGGGTGCACTTGCAGCGCCAATGTACTTCGTTGAAGAACGTGTGGTTGGACCAAGTTTAGGTCAAGAAAATATCGATAAAGGGCTCTTATCAACCCAAGTAGGTTTTCTCTTGGTTGCGATTTGGATGGTGGTGTTCTTCCGTCTATTTGGCGTGATTGCCGATATCGCATTGGTACTCAACTTGGCGATGATCTTAACCATTATGTCTTGGTTAGGCGCTTCACTGACCTTACCGGGGATCGCGGGGATCGTCATCACGATCGGGATGGCAGTCGATGCCAACGTTCTGATCTGTGAGCGAATACGAGAAGAGATCAAATGGGGGGCATCACCGAAACAGGCCATTGTTGCCGGTTACGAACGTGCTTTTAACACCATTTTGGACTCAAACTTGACCACGCTACTGGTTGCTGCAATTTTGTTCCTCATCGGAACAGGCCCAATTAAAGGCTTTGCAGTGACATTGATGATCGGGATCCTCTGCTCAATGTTTACCGCAATTACGGTGACACGTGCAGTCGTTCAATTGGTTTATGCCAAAAAACGTAACTTGAAAAAGTTGAGCATATAGGAGATCTCGCATGACTGATATGACTCAACCACCGAAGCAATACGGACGCCCAGATAACGAACGCGTCATTCGATTTATGAAGGTTGCCACACCTGCGGCGATTTTCTCAATCATTCTGACCATTGCAAGTATTTTCTTTATTGCAACCAAGGGACTTAATCTCGGTCTTGATTTTACCGGTGGTATTTCTGCGGAGCTAAATTATCAGCACGCAGCCAATCAAGGTGAAGTGGTTAAAGCCTTGGAAAAAGCTGGTTTTAAAGATGCAGTGGTACAAACCTTAGGTTCTGAAAAAGACCTGATCATCCGCATGCCAGCCCAAGATGATCTGGCGGTGGAAGACCTAAACAAAACCATCAACCAAGCAGTTCAGTTGCCAAACAACCCTGTCAAAGTGGACAAAGTTGATGCGGTTGGCGGCCAAGTGGGTAACGAGCTGTATTTACGTTCAGCTGGTGCCGTGGCTTTGTCACTGATCCTGATGTTGGTTTATGTGACCATTCGCTTCGAGTTCAAACTCGCGATGGGTGCGGTGATTTCGTTATTTCACGATATCATTGTCATTCTCGGTGTGTTTGCCATGATGCAATGGCCATTTGACTTAACGGTTTTGGCCGCATTACTGGCGATCATTGGTTTCTCGCTCAACGATAACATCGTAGTCTCGGATCGTATCCGTGAGAACTTCCGTAAAATTCGTGGTGCAACCCCTGTCGAAGTGGTTGATATTGCATTGACGGAGACCTTACGTCGTACCATCCATACGTCCATGACCCTGTTATTGGTTGTGGTCGCTATGCTGATTTTAGGCGGTGATGGCTTAAAATGGTTCTCGATCACCATGTGTGTTGGGGTATTTGTCGGTACTTATTCTTCGATTTATATCGGTACTGCCTTTGCCTTATGGCGTGGTCTCAATCGTCAAGATTTCATCGTACAAGTGAAGCCTGAGTTTGAGGATGAAATTCCTTAATTCAGCAAATCACTTCAACATGCTTGAAGTCTTCGATGAATAAAATGCCAGTCTTATGACTGGCATTTTTTATGGTGGCACTGCAATATTTTATAGCTATCTTGCGGAAATTTAAGTTAATCTTCTAGATCTTCAACGATTAATATTTTCTTATACGTCTCACCCAATTCACTTTCCTCGCATCATAGATGCAAAGAGTCATCGAATGAATCTAATTTCTATACCGGCACTGTACCTTGCCTCAGTACTAACGCTCTGCGCTGCTTTATTACACTATGCCTGTATATTTTGGGGAGCTGGCTTTCGTCTGCTTGGTGCAGGAGAGTCAATCGTTAAACAGTCTGAAGCAGGTCACTGCTATCCCAAACTTATGGCGATGGCGATCGGTTCGGCCTTACTGCTTTGCGCGGTCTATACCTACTGTGCCGCAAGTGGCACAGCACAATTACCTTTTAGCAAAGCACTATTTTTAATCATGGCGACGGTTCTACTCGCACGTGCTATGGCATTTCCATGGTTAAAGTCTAGATTTGCTGGTAACAGTAATACGTTTTGGTATGTGAGTTCATTTTTCTGTTTAGTACTCAGTAGCCTATATGCGCTTGGTAGCCTTTCCGTCTAAATAGGCTGTTCCCTGCGATTCTCTGCAAAAAGCCAGCGTTATCATTTCTCCACAAGTTCAATCTTTGGAAAGTCTAAATCCTCTCCCACCGCTTCGATCCGCCAAGCCACCGTCAGCATGGCATGCGCAAAATATAAATGTTGATAGGCAAACACGCCTAAGTCTGGGTGCTGACAAATACCCCGATCCTGCGTTGGATCACACTGCGTTTGTAATTGATTTAGACTCATGCGAATACCAAGACCAGACGCTTTAAGTACCGCTTCTTTACAGGTCCAGACTTTAAACCAATAGTTCGGGTCTTCATCGCAGGCTTGCCATTGCTGATATTCCTCAGCATGAAAAGCATGTTGTGCCAAGGCATCAAAACGGACTTTACGCCCCAAGTCTTCAATATCCACCCCAAGGTCTTTGACCTGTCGGGACAACCCCAAGGCATAATGCTGTTGGCTATGTGAGTGATTAAATGCGATATCTGGGAAATTGGGCAAATAAGGTTTACCAAAATCTGTTCGTGCAAAATCGCTAGGCTGTAAGCCTGTCGCCAAATAGGTACTGATCAGGTCTAATCGATGCTGATGAATGGTCTGTTTTTTATAATGATTAAATTCGCTAAATACCGCAAAATCCTGTCGAGATTGCGGCAGCAATTGAGTCAATGGCTGTACAAAAATTTGAATACTGTTCATATTGCTCAGCTTAGCTTAAAGCACACTCCATTTGAATATAAAAAACCCAAAACAATGTTTGGGCTCTTTATTCACTTATCAGTTACGGCAGAAAATTAACGCTTAAATTTCTTCTCAGCTTTCTTGAATTTCTGTACATAGCGACGACGACGCGCAGCCACACGTTCGTTAAGTTCTGTTTTACGCCCTTCAAATGGGTTCTCAGAGGTCTTAAAGTCAATTCGAACAGGCGTACCTTCGAGCTTATACACTTTACGGAATACGTTTTCTAAGTAACGACGATAATCAGCTGAAACTTTATCTACTTTATTACCATGTACCACGATCGTCGGTGGATTCTGTCCGCCCATATGCGCATAACGCATTTTAATACGACGACCATTCACCATTGGTGGTTGATGTGCTTCAGTCGCATCACTTAAGATCTGGGTTAACTTCGATGGTGACACTTTTAAGTTAGATGACTCATAGGCGCGGTGGATTGAAGGATAAAGATCACCCACACCCGTGCCGTGTAATGCCGAAATCAAATGCACTTTAGCCCAAGGAATAAAGTCAAAACGACGCTCAATATCAAGTTTACATTGGGCACGGTCATATTCAGTCATGTTGTCCCATTTGTTAATGGCGATCACCATGGCACGCCCAGCTTCAAGCGCATAACCAATTAAATGTAAATCTTGCTCAACCACGCCTTCACGTGCATCAAGTACCACCACCACAACATGCGCATCTTTAATCGCTTGTAAAGTTTTCACGATTGAGAACTTCTCAATCATTTCATCAACTTTACCTTTACGACGCACACCTGCGGTATCAATGAGCGTGTATTTACGCTCATTTCGTTCAAACGGAATATAAATTGAGTCGCGTGTGGTTCCTGGCATATCAAAGACCACCACCCGATCTTCACCCAATAAACGGTTCACCAAAGTTGATTTACCGACGTTGGGGCGACCAATGATCGCCATACGTAAACCACTGTTTTTATCAAGTTCAGATTGATCTTCGTCTTCTGGAATGTCGGCCAATACATCTTCGAGCATCTGTGCAATACCACGACCATGACTTGCAGCAACATGCATCGGCTCACCAAAACCAAGTTGGTAAAACTCAACGACGGCTGCTTCAGCGTGTACGCCATCAACCTTGTTGGCAACAAGATAAACTTTCTTACCAAGCGTTCTGATTTCACGTGCAATTTGTTCATCAGAAGCCAACAGTCCAGCACGCGCATCGACAACAAATACAATGATATCTGCTTCGTGAATCGCGGTTTTTGACTGCTCTGCCATATAGGCATCAATGCCAGCTTCACTTTCACCAATACCGCCAGTGTCGACCACGATAAAAGATTTATTTTGAAAAACCGCATCACCATATTTACGGTCACGGGTTAGACCAGCAAAGTCAGCAACAAGCGCATCACGACTCTTGGTAATCTGGTTAAATATTGTTGATTTTCCGACGTTGGGGCGACCAATGAGCGCAATAACGGGTTTCATAGAATAACCTTTATTCAAGATCAGCCATCTGATATGGCATGAGCATCAAAAATAATAGAGATGGGGTAGGTTTACTGATCTTTCAAAATGCTTGTCGTCGTGTTGACGCCAGTCACATCATAAAAATCTAAAGGGGATGAGCGATGCTCAGCCACTGATTTTAGGTCTGATAACTTCAGAAAGCGCTGCGTGCAGAAGAGCGTGTATTTTCTCAGCATCTAACATAAAACCTTCAATCGCCAAGCGTTTGATCATCTACGTACTGCCGACTCAAATATAACTCGTCACCGTCTTTTTTCTGAAAGATCAATAAACCATCATTTGATCAAAGTAACCAATAAAAAATTTCGGGGCTTTGAATATATTTTATTCAAAAACCCCGATCATTTTAAGAATCTGTTTTAAGCTCGGCTAGTTTAGCACAAAGCTCGGCAAAATTAACGGTTTTGCCAGACGCTCAAAGCACCTTTGCGTGTTGCAACATAAAGTTGTCCATCAATCACACGTAAAGAGCGCACATCACCACTGGTACTTGAGCGACCCACAAGCAAGCCTGAGTTTGGATCAACCAGATGTAACACACCATCTAAATCGCCAACCACCAAAGTAGAACCCAATATCACTGGATTACTCAGATTGCGGTTCAACAACTGGTCATTTTCCCAAAGGGTTTGGCCACTCATTAAATCATAAGCAACCAAAGTCCCATTGGTTTTGGAGACAAAGACTTTGTTGTCATAGACAGCTGGGCCAACAATACTGCTGGCATCTTCACTCCAAACCACCATTTGCTGGTTCAGGTCCATGGCTGTGACTTGTCCTTGGAAACTTGTGGTCACCAAGAATTGTCCTGCAACCACAGGGTCACCAGTAATATCCAACAAACGCTGAATATCTGAACGGCCTTCGGTCACAGCAACACGACGTTGCATCCGCGGCACACCCGTTAAACTGTCAATCGCATAGATATAGCCGTTGGCTGTACCAATCGCGACAGTTCCTGCATCGATTACAATCGGTGCTGCTTGTCCACGCAAACTAAACTGCACACTCGGCAATTTATAGGTCCATGCTTGTTGACCTGTTTGAACATCATAAGCAAAAACAGTCCCATCATTGGCAACCACAATGGCACGTCCAGTATGAATCAACGCTGGACTAATCAGGGCACCCGATAACTGTGCAGTCCACTTTTGCTCACCTGTCGTTTGATCAAGTGCGAAAAGCTGGCCTTTTCTGTTCCCAACAACGACAACCCCTTCTGCTGCCGAAACACCAGAACTGAGCTCTTGTTTAGTAACGCGCTTTTCCCAAAGACGTTGCTTACCTTTATAAGCAGACACGCTACCATTGGGATTCAGTAGAAAAATCACACCCTGATCTGCAGCAAGTTGCAAACGCAGTGGATCTTCTTTACTGGTCGATGCCACACTTTGACTAAATACTGGAACCAAACTGGTGGCTTGAGCCAATTTTGGTAATGGATTTGGTTTAATCTTTTCTTGTTTGACCTTATTGCCTGAACAACCGATAAGCGCTGCTGACAATATTGCTAAGGCAAAAGGAATTGTATATTTTTTATCCATTAAGACTCATCCACCTGTGATTGTAAGATTGGGCGTTCAAGATCAGGATCATCGACTAATACGCCAACACTTTCGAGTTTAATTTGTAAAATTTGACGCTCTTGTTTGCGTTCAACTAACGTATCCCATGCGCTCTGATAAGCTTTTTTTGCATTTTCAGTATCGTTCTTCGCGACATATACATCACCGCGCGCTTCTTCTACTGTTGCTTTAAAAGCAGGTACCGTCACTGTAGACAACGTTTGTAACGCAGCATCATATTTCTTTTGCGCCAACTGACTGTCTGCCAAGCCAATATTCACAATGGCCAACAAACCTTCATCCTTAATTTTACTTTGTGCAACCTTATTGAGCTCTCGCTCAGCCGTGGCATAATCGGCTTTGTCATAGGCAACCCGTGCCATTACAAGTTGTGATTGCAACGCTTGCACAGAGTCTGGATCCGCTTTCACAATTTGATCAGCAGTCGCCACCAATGCACCAAATGCATTTGGATCTTGCTGCATTGCGCCCGCTTGTTCCATGAGCTGTTGTATTTTTGCGGTTTGGATTTGTTCTTGAGCGTAGTTCTTTTTCTGCCAATACTGCCAGCCGAAAAAAGCAATCAGCGCAATTAAAACACCACTCACCGCGGTAGAGCCATATTTTTTAAAAGACGACTTCAAACGATCAAGTTGTTCTTCTTCCGTCATTGCGCTCATAAGACTACCCTTTTGTTTATGATTTTTAAATTATTGTGAAGCAAATTTCTCAATTAAAAATGGCACAATCGCTGTAATCGCCACTTCACCTTGCTCAGCAGTCGCCAAAGTTTTGACCGAAAGCTGCTGCATTTCCCATTCACGCTCACCCAAAATCAAGGCATATACCGCCCCTGATTGATCGGCTTTTTTCATTTGGCTTTTCATCGAACCCAATGAACCAACTTTCACCCGAATCTCAGACTGTGCCTGCTCCAATTGATCGCGAATTTGCTCGGCCAAAATCAACGTTTTGGCTTGTAATGCAGGATCGGAGAGTAAAAATACTTCACAGTCACGGACAGTATGGTTGTTTTCAAGCAACTCAAGTAACAGCAATAAACGCTCAATACCCATTGCAAAACCAACTGCGGGTACAGTCTGCTCAGGCTTACCTTTCAGCTGTCCAACCAAACCATCATAACGGCCACCCGCACAAACTGTGCCTTGTGAGCCTAAATGGGTGGTGGTCCATTCAAATACCGTTTTATTATAATAATCTAAACCGCGAACCAGTTTTTGATTAATCACAAATTCGATGCCAGCATCCATTAAGTACTGCTGCAACTGTGCAAAATGCTGCATGGTGTCTTGTTGCATAAAGTCATGCAACTTCGGTGCATTTTCTAGAATCTGCTGAGTTTTGGCATCTTTAGAGTCTAAAATACGCAGTGGATTGGTACTCAAACGACGCTTAGAATCTTCATCAAGGTCATCTTGATGCGCAGTTAAAAACTCAACCAAGGCACTACGATAAGCATTACGCTCATCCAACTCACCTAACGTATTAATTTCCAAACGGACTTTATCTGAAACGCCCAAACGCTTCCACAGACGCGCTGTTAATAAAATCAGTTCAGCATCCATATCTGGGGTTGCCACACCAAAGGTTTCCACACCAAATTGGTGGAACTGACGATAACGGCCCTTTTGTGGTTTTTCATAACGGAACATTGGCCCGATATACCACACACGGGGTGTTGCACCGCGCAGTAAATTATGTTCAAGCATGGCACGCACACAACCCGCTGTTCCTTCAGGACGCAGCGTCAAAGACTCAGGCGGTGTGCCGCGGTCTAAGAAAGTGTACATTTCTTTTTCAACAATATCCGTTGCATCGCCAATTGTGCGCTTGAACAGATGCGTCTGCTCAACGATTGGCAAACGAATTTGTTGATAGCCATAAGCATCCATAAGCGATGCTAAATGCTGCTCTACACGTCTCCACGCTGCAGTTTGTGCAGGGAGAATGTCATTAAAACCTTTGATTGCGACAATTGAACTCATGATGAACTACGAATAATCTCTTTAGATTTAGCTTCTTCAAGCGTTTTCACTCGTTGACGAACCATGGTTTCAATCTCTTCAACCAACTGATCCGTATCAATTAAGTGGCTCTTTTCGCCGTTATGATACACCAGTGAACGTGGGCTCGCACCTACCACACCAATGTCGGCTTCTTTGGCCTCACCGGGACCATTCACCTTACAACCAATCACCGAGACATCCATAGGTGTACGAACATCTTCTAAACGCTCTTCAAGTTGTTGCATCACTTTAATCACATTAAATTCTTGACGTGAACAACTTGGACAGGCAATAAAATTAATGCCATTTGAGCGCAAACCCAGTGATTTTAAAATATCGAAACCAACTTTTACTTCATCTTCTGGTTCAGCAGCCAATGAAATACGCATGGTGTCACCAATGCCTTCCATCAATAGACCACCAAGCGCCACAGCCGATTTTACCGTACCAGTACGATAGATCCCTGCTTCGGTCACGCCTAAATGCAAGGGATTATCGATTTGCGCGGACAGTAAACGATACGCATCCATGGTCAAAAACACATTCGATGCTTTCACCGACACTTTATATTCGTGATAATTCAAACGGTCTAAAATATCGATATGACGCAGTGCAGAGTCAAGTAAGGCTTGCCCTGTTGGCTCGCCATATTTGAGTTGTAAGTCTTTTTCGAGTGAACCGGCATTCACCCCAATTCGCATCGAAATATCATGATGTTTGGCCGCTGCGACCACTTCGCGAATTTTGGCTTCCGAACCAATATTACCGGGATTGATGCGTAAACAATCAATACCTAAGTCGGCAACTTTAAGTGCAATTTTATAATCAAAATGAATATCCGCAACCAGTGGAACAGTCACACGTTTACGAATTTCACCCATTGCTTCAGCAGCTTGCATGGTTGGAACAGAAACACGCATGATATCTACGCCAGCATCGGCACAGCGTTGGATTTGCGCCACCGTTGCATCGATATCACAAGTTTCTGTGTTGGTCATACTTTGGATGCTAATTGGCGCATCCCCACCCACATAGACCGATCCAACTCGAATTTTTCGGGTTGGGCGACGTTTAATCGGATTCTCAATCATGATCCTACTCGACTTAAGCTAATTAACGCGATAAACGAAATTCTGCTTTTCCATTTACCGTATATGAAGACAATGAAATCTGTTCATTATTCAAACTTAATGAAACCGCTTTGGCATCATCAAGTCGAATTTGGAAAGGTGAACTGCCATGCAACGTCAACGTTTCAGCTTTACGGCCTGTTGAAAGCACCTTGCCAGTCCCATCAACAATATGGACAGAGGTTGGACGACTAAAGTTCAGCACCAACTCATCTCCCAGTGACGAACTTGCAGCACCATTTAAAGGCAACACTTGAACATCGGTATTTTGTACAGGAACATCAATATCTTTGCTCTTTTTAGCTGACCATTTCTGCACACCCAAAACCAAAAGCAGAATCACCAATAAGGCAACGGCAGCCACCACCAAGCGTTTTCCCCACTTTTTGTTGCGACCACCCGTCGAGCCTGGTAATTTCCCCATAATTTTGATTGGAGAATCATTCAATGCATGACTAGACAATAAGCCTGTGTCATTTTCATAAATTTCGTCAAAGCGTTGAATAATTTCACTGGCATCAACATTTAAATATTTCGCATAAGAGCGATAGTAGCCCTTAATAAATGTCGCTTCAGGCAGCAAGGTATATTGATCTTGCTCAAGTGCTTCTATGCTTTTCTGTGGGATTCGTAATTCCGCAGCAACGTCTTCAATATCACGTGCAAGTGAAATTCGGATTTGGCGCAAGTACTCACCAGGACGCTGAACATCTCCTAAAGCCTTAGGTGCTACGTTTGAACCAGTAGGTTGCTGTGAATTAGGATTTACTTCCATACGGCCTCAGTACTGTACTGTAATTGCAAAAAACGTTGATATTCTTGACTGTCAGGGAAAAGCGCACGCAATTGATTTATCAACACTTGCATTCCCATCTCATCACCATTGGCACGCGCAAGGCGTATGCCGAGCCAAAGTGCAGCAGCACTTTGATTTTTCACCCCTGTTAAACGCACAAACTGCGTATAAAAAGGGCCAGCTTCGCTAAATTTCTGCTGTAAATACAGAAGCTCAGCTAACTGTAACATTGAAATGCTCGAATCGCGATTCACTTGCAATGCCTGTTTAAAGGTTTTTTCTGCAAGTGTCACATCATCTAAGCTTAAATAAACTCGACCTAAATTTTCAAGTGCAACATAGCGCTGATCATATCCGAGTGCTGCACCTGCGATTTTAAACTGTGCAATTGCTTCCGGATAACGCTGCTGTTGAAACAAATAGGTTCCATAATTATTACGGGCTTGGGCATTCTTTGGATCAGATCCAATCGCACGTTTAAAGTAGCGATCCGCTTGTTCCAAACTGGTTGGACTGCCCTCTTGCTGCAACAAGACACCCATCATCATATTGGCGCCAGAGTCTTTTGAGTCGGCAGTAAATGCCTGATCTAAAGCACGTTTTGCAGCATCAAGATCACCTGCACGAATATATTCTGCAGCGAGTTGGGTCCGCACTTTTACTGCTTTCTCTGGGTCTCTTTTGACCAAGGTATTGGCAGCTGAACTGTGGCAGCCTTGAATCGACCATGTAAAAAAACCAATTACAGCAAGTGTAATCATTTTTGCATACATTGGTTTATTCAAAGTTTACTCCCTAGTCGATCTCACTTGAGCTACGTAAAATCACCTGACCTTCTTCAACTTTCTTTTTCCATTGCGCAGCGCGACGTGTTCTGTCAGCCACTTGCCCAACCAATTGTCCACACGCAGCATCGATATCATCACCACGCGTTTGTCGAATCGTACACACAAATCCAGCATCAGACAAAGTTTTTTGAAAAGAAATAGTCCGATTACGACTAGAACGTTCATATGGCGCATGCGGAAATGGGTTAAATGGAATTAAATTAATTTTACTTGGTAAATTTTTCAAGAGCTTAATCAGCTGTTGTGCATGTTCTGGTTTATCGTTGACACCATCAAGCATCACATATTCGATGGTGACATGTTTACGTGTGCTTTCATTGCCATTTTTAGCAATATAACGCTGACAAGCACTAATGAGTTGTGCCAATGGATATTTTTTATTGATTGGAACCAATTCATCACGTAATGCATCATTCGGTGCATGCAGTGAAATTGCCAATGCAACATCAATGTCTTGCCCCAATTGATCAATTTTTGGCACCACACCTGAGGTCGACAAGGTCACACGGCGTTTAGACATGCCATAGGCAAAGTCATCGAGCATCAAATACATCGAGCTCAGTACCGCATCGTAGTTGAGTAGCGGCTCGCCCATCCCCATCATCACCACGTTGGTGACCGTACGTTCGCGCTCTGCAACAGCAACCTCTTCCATATAAGAGTAGTTCGCCATCCACAACTGACCAATAATTTCGTCGGGGCTCAAGTCACGCTGAAAGCCTTGCTTTCCGGTTGAGCAGAACGAACAATCCAGTGCACAGCCAACTTGTGATGAAATACACAAGGTTTTACGCGCGCCAGTTTTATCATCAGCAGGAATAAGTACGGTTTCAACCAAAGAACCTGCGCCATCACCGACACGGAACACCCACTTACGGGTACCGTCTTTGGAGTAATGGCGATGCACCACTTCGGGCGCTTTAATTTCACAAATTTGTTCAAGTTTCTCACGCAATTTTCCAGAGATGTTGCTCATCTCTGCAAAGTCAGTCACGAAGAATTGGTGGACCCATTTCATCACCTGACCTGCGCGAAATTTTTTCTCGCCGATACTTTCAAAAAACTGTTCCAATTGCGCACGCGACATGCCCATCAAGTTGAGTTTCTTTGTGTTTTCAGGCTGTGTTCGCGGGGCTTTAACAGCTTGCTGTTCATCTAAATTAGCGGATGAAACGCCCACTTCAACGTTCATGAGGATTACCTAAACTCTGTCTATCAAGGGAGGGGTTTTGTGCGGATTTCAAACAATTTTCAATACAGTTGATCAAAAACAGTTTTATTAAAGGAGAAAAAAAAACCAAATAAGTATAGCACTTATTTGGTTAATCGACTGCGAATTAACGAGTACGTGGGCAAAGCTCTGTTTGAGCGAAGAAGTAGTTTACTTCGCGATCAGCTGACGCTACAGAATCTGAACCATGTGCTGCATTTTCATCGATGCTTACAGCGAAATCAGCGCGGATAGTACCAGCAGCTGCTTCTTTAGGGTTAGTTGCACCCAAGATATCGCGGTGAGCAAGAACAGCGTTTTCGCCTTCAAGTACAGATACAACAACAGGACCTGAAGTCATGAATGCAACGAGGTCAGCAAAGAAACCGCGTTCGCTGTGTTCAGCATAGAAGCCTTGCGCTTCAGCTTGTGACAAATGTTTCATTTTAGTCGCAACGATTTTAAGACCCGCTTTTTCAAAACGAGCAAAAATATCACCGATGTGGTTTTTAGCAACTGCATCTGGTTTTACGATAGAGAGAGTACGTTCGATCGCCATGATTGGCTCCTTATATTGCAACGACAAAATTTGGCGCATTATACAGCGTAAATGCACCACGATGAGCTTCTGATGTGTAAAAGTTTCGGTTTTTTTAACGATTATTAACGAACTTCATCAATCCAAGCCATTTGAATCCCTTCTAGCAGGCCTTCAGTTGACTTGGTTGGGTCATCGCTAAAGGTGGGGAGTGCACAAACCCAAGCATGTAAATCGGTAAATCGAATCCATTGTGGATCAACTTCAGGATGTGCTTCACTGAGTTCAATCGCAATATCATTTGTATCTGTCCAACGTAATCCCATGATGAATCCTTTTTTCAAGCAGCTGAGTCGCGCTTACTCTAACAAAAATCCAAGACCGAGACTATATGAAACACCGTAAATTAAGCCTCAAGACTGCCCGCATTCGCCTGCTGGTGAATATGATTTGATTCAATGAATTACAGCATAATTTCTAGCTTTGTTGCCATCAACACAATCCCACTGGCCACCCCTGCACCAATCACTGCACCGACAATCACATCACTCGGATAATGCAGACCGAGCACCATCCGTGACAAGGCGACCATCACCGTAAATGGCACCATCACCACCAATAACGCAGGGACCGCATTCCCCAACACCACTGTGGCCATCACTGCATGTAAAGTATGCCCCGATGGAAAGCTAAAATGATCCAATGGGCGTTCACCCAGCACAATCACTTGATGAACTTGATAGGGTCTAGGCCGTGTGGTTTTGTGTTTTAAAATCTTATAGATCAGTGTGCCGATGGCACCACCGAACATCACATAAAGTAGCGTTGAACCATATGCCCAGCCCTTATAAATCCAGACCAACAGCAACATCGCATACCAAAATCCGCCATCCCCTAAGCGGCTTACCACTTTAAAAAACCAAGCGACTTTTTGAGAGTGCGACAGGCTGTTGAGGTATACACAGCCTTTGAGGTCGAGGTTAAGCATTTTTATTTTAGTATTCTGAAAATTCATCGTTGTACTCCGCAGATGTACTGATCGTATTTAGCTCACAAACACAGACTCCTGAGCGACTTGGTATAAAGCATTTTCGAGTTGTTGGACCGGTTTTTGCCAGCCTGCACGTTGTGTTGCATAAGCCGCTTGCTCCCCCATTTTATTGAGTTGATAACGGCTCGGTAGGGTCATTAAATCTTGAATGAATTGTGCTGCTTGTCCGCGAGGTGATAACCACCCGGTTTGTTGTTGTTTAACGTATTGTTGTGCGCACGCATAATTGTAGGCCACAATCGGAAGACCACTGGCCATGGCTTCAAGCACCACATTACCAAACGTTTCGACTTGACTGGCAAATACAAAAACATCCGCGCTGGCATAGGCCACGGCCAAGTCTTGTCCTGTTAAGCTTCCCATAAAGATGGTTTGTTCCGCACCTTGAAACTGTTTCAGTCGACTCAAATCAGGACCATCTCCTACGATCACCAATTGTACATTTTTCTGCGCTGAGCGTTGAGCATCAAAGGTTTCAATAATCAGCTCAATTTCTTTTTCAGGAGACAATCGCCCCACATAGAGCATCACAGTGGTGTCCGCATTGACTCCCCAGCGCTCACGTAATGCTTCAGAACGATGGGTTGGTGAAAAGCGCTGGATATCAACACCACGCCCCACAATATGTAAATCACAGGTCACACCAAACTGACGTAAAGCTTTTTCGGTATCGACACTGGGTACGCAAGTGAGTTGAGTATTGTTGTGGAACCAACGTAAATAATGCTGAATGGGTTTTACTAAAAACGCCAAATCAAAGAAGCGACTAAAATCTTGGAATGGTGAGTGAAAGCCACTGGTAATAGGAATTTTTTGTGCTTTGGCGGCCTGTAAAGCGGTGAGACCCAGCGGCCCCTCCGTCACGATATGCACAATATCTGGTGCAAAATCGCTCAGTGCTTGGCTGACTTTTATATATTGTGGCCAACCAAACTGTAAGCTTGGATATCTTGGAATGGTCTGCGCTTTCACCAGACATTCTTTGTTTGGTTTAAAGTCGGCACAGACTTCTCGCTGTTCAGGACGAATCAGTAGAATCTTGTGCCCCAGTTGTTGCAGCCCTTTACAGAGCTGAAGTAAAGATAATGCAACGCCATTGATTTCAGGCGGCCAGGTCTCAGTCACAATTGCAATTTTTAGACGGGGACGAACTAAATCTCTTAAATCATAAAGGGCGGTATCGTGGTTGTTTTTATGATTTTGTTTAAAATAAAATTTAATCGGATCGCGAAAATGCTGTTGTTTTCCAAAAAAGGCTTCTGCATACGGATGTGACATACAAGCACCCAATAAGCTAATTTTAAACTCAGCCTAAACTAGCTTTCTTTCAATTTAATGTGTTTTAGATGACAGTTTGCTTAAAGGCGGTCTGAGCGCGTTAAAACAGCAAATTTCCCCTAGCCTCTCTTTTCCAAAGCATAGGTATCTACACATCTTTTGATATGCTGTTTACGATCCAAAGTAATCCAGCGTTGCTGCGCAAGGAGAGATTGCTTTTGAATCGCCCACTCATTCCACTGCTTTGCGGTGGAAGCTGAAAAGTAAACAAGGGCTTTTATTCTGCCAATGCTTCCGTATAACTTAAAATCAAATAATCTTGCTGTGATAGATGTTCAGCTAAAGCTTTTTGATGCTGTTCATCAAAATGATAAACCACACAGAGATCAGCAATTAACGCTGGGATATTGGTTGGATTAAAACTTGGCATTTTCACAAAGCCCAATAACGCTGCACCAATGCCCATAAACTCCAAAGCATATTGCTGTTCGAGGTGTTGAATTAGAGCAAAATTTTCAAATGGATTTAGGTCACAATCAAAGTAACCATTTGGCATCGCTGCAAGCTTAAGTGCGTCACTCGGTGCATCAAATAACTTTACTTGAATTTCTTGATCCATCATTGGCAATGGATTTGCATTCATCTCACACAAAACCTGCCAGTCCGCAGCATCATAAACCAGCTTCGTTGCGAATGCGGTTAGGTCTTGTTGAAGCGCTGGTTTTTGCAACTGTTGCAGCCTAAAGTTAAATGCATACAACTCAAAATCTTGTTCTACAAGTACACGTTCATCTGCACTGAGGTTTTGAAAGTCCTGACTTTCATCAAAGTCAAAGTATAGGTCATCCCCCATCCCCGCATGCATCGCGGTATAAGCGCATTGACCTGCATCGTCCAAAACCAATAAAACCTTTTGCTGGGGATGCGCTTGTTTCAGTGCAGCATAATGCGTTAATACTTCAGACCAAGCTTGAATATCCGTAATATTTGCAAAGTGCTCAAGCTGTTGGCGGGCTAAATTTTGCTTAGGATCAAGTTGAAGATATTGTCGCTGTGCCATGTTTTTGACTTCCAAGCTTATCGAGTTTTTTAAAGACTTCTGCGACTGCAATCATGGCGAAACTTGACGTTACCACCACAGCAGAACCATAGCCACCACAACGCAGACCTGCACTTGGGCAAACCTCTGCACTGGAAAAAGGATTGTCGATGGAATACACACAGGTAATCCCAAATTTTTCTTTTGGTTTTTTACAAATGCCTTTACCACGCAACTGACTACGCAGTTTGGCCAGCATTGGGTCTTGTTCTGTTTTAGATAAATCGGCAACGCGGATTTTTAAAGGATCAAGTTTTCCACCTGCCCCACCCGATACAATCAATTGCATTTTATTAAAACGGCAATACAGCATCAGCGCGAATTTGGCTTTGACGTCATCGATGCAATCTAAAATCACATCAGGTTGGCTTGCCAATAGTTCTGCAATATTTTCAGGGGTGAGATAGTCATCGATCAAATTGATTTTGATGCGTGGGTTGATCTGTTTGCAACGCTCCGCCATCACTGCAATTTTCTCATGCCCCAAAGTTGAACTCATGGCAGGCAATTGGCGATTAATATTCGATGCAGCGACCACATCCATATCCACCAAAGTGAGTTCACCGACACCACTACGTGCCAAGGCTTCAACTGCCCATGACCCAACCCCACCAATCCCAATCACCATGACATGACTACGTTCGTAGTGTGCAAACGCATCTTCGCCATAAACTTTGGCCACGCCTGCAAAACGGCGGTCATATTCATCATTTTCAGGAAAATCAGTCATAAACAGGTCGGATATTAAAAAAATCAGGCTATTTTAACAAATTCAATCATACAAGCGGTAATTAAGTCTGGCCGCAGAAATGGCGAATCAATAGCAATCATATCAGTCACTAAACAACATATTCCTCAATATTACTCACGATTCGATCCGTTCTATCTTCGCGAAAACGACAAGACCACAAAGTAAATAAGCTTATTCTGGTGAACGCTGCTTAATATTCATGCCATGCAGTGGGCAATTGGATCGGTTTAAACTGCTTGGCTTGCACCACATAACGTGCACGACCATTGGCTGGCTTCTGATCTGAAACGGCTGATAACACACGGGTATAGCGATAGTTTAACTGCCATTGATAGGGCTTTTGATAACGAATATTCAGCAGCATATTTTCATTATCATGGCATCCCACATCACCTGCCCGCTCATAATCTTCTTGGCTAAAACAGGCACGAATCATTCGCGTCACATAAAAAGGCAGATTACTAAACATCAATTCAGCTTTGCTATTGGCTTTTAACTCAAAGAAATCCGCCACTTCTTCGGTCATCCCTCCACCTGAGTACATTTCATTAAAACGTTGAATCAATCCAATGGCATAACTTTGCTCAGAGACCCGAAACAAGGCTGGATATAAATGCCGTTCATCTGATGGTTTGGATGCTTCTTCCACCGTCCAATGGGTGTTTACTTGTTTCGGTTGATAATCAGAAAAATCCCATTGATTCAGCAAACGGAATGTTTTATTTGTTTGCGTCAATTGAAATAATTGCAACTGTGCAATCACATAATACTGTTCGGGCTGCTCAGACACTCGATACAGTTGCCAAGCCGCAGATTTATCACAGGTCAGTGCAATCTGTTGGCATAAGCTTTGCGCCTGTTGTGCCGTGGCCTCTAGCTGCTTTAATGCGAACGTATCCGATGCGGCATAACTCTGCCCATGAATAAATAAACCCAAAAGTACACTGCACAACACGCGATATTTTTTATTCATGCTTTTGATTTCATCCAAAGTGTTTAATGGCAATACATCCATTAAAATATCAGCTTACTCTAACCACAATCTCAGTATTAAGCATTAAAAAGCCCAGATCAATCAATCTGGGCTTTTGCTCAATCACAGTGCATTACATTCAACTGACGACATTGCAATACTCAGGCTGCAATCAGATTCCGCAGCACATAATGCAAAATACCGCCTGCTTTAAAATATTCGACTTCATTTAAAGTATCGATGCGGCACAATACCTGAAAGTGATCAACCGAGCCGTCCGCACGTTGTACCTCGACCTCCAATAACTGTTGCGGTTGAATCTCGTCAGACAGTCCAAGAATTGAAAGTTGCTCATGGCCCGTTAGATTTAAGCTCTGCCGCGTTTGACCATCGATAAACTGCAACGCCAAAACGCCCATGCCAATTAAGTTAGAACGATGAATTCGCTCAAAACTTTCC
Organism: Acinetobacter pullicarnis; assembly: GCF_006352475.1. Lineage (NCBI taxonomy): Bacteria > Pseudomonadati > Pseudomonadota > Gammaproteobacteria > Moraxellales > Moraxellaceae > Acinetobacter > Acinetobacter pullicarnis. Next base: position 632,960 of record NZ_VCMZ01000001.1, on the reverse strand, counting down.
GCAATCACGGCTTTAACCCCCAGCAAATTGGTGCCTTTGGCCGCCCAATCGCGTGAAGAACCAGTGCCATATTCCTTACCTGCAATAATCAGTAAGGGCGTGTGATCCTGTTGATAGAGCATTGCAGCATCATAGATCGACATTTTTTTGCCATTGGGAATGTACAGCGTATTACCGCCTTCTTCCCCGCCCAACATTTCATTTTTAATCCGGATATTGGCAAAAGTCCCACGCATCATCACCTCATGATTACCACGGCGTGAACCATAGGAATTAAAGTCTGATGCTGCCACACCTTGTTGTTGCAAATAACGTCCTGCGGGACTTTCCTTTTTAATATTACCTGCGGGTGAAATGTGGTCGGTGGTGACCGAATCTCCGAGCACTGCCAAAATACGTGCCTGTTCAATATCTTGAATCGGTGCTGGCGGTTGATCAATCCCATCAAAAAAAGGTGGATGCCGAATATAGGTTGAGTCAGCCACCCATTGATAGGTTTGCGTGTCGGGGATTTGAATCGCCTGCCAACGTGCATCGCCATCAAAGACTGCGGCATATTCCTTATGAAACATTGCTGTATCGACTTTTTTTAAGACTTCATCAATTTCCGCCTGCGATGGCCAAATATCCTTTAAGTAGACATTTTTACCGGCTTGATCAACACCTAAGGCCTCACTGCTGATATCGATACAAATGCTGCCAGCCAAACCAAAAGCCACCACCAAAGGTGGTGAGGCCAACCAATTGGTTTTGACCAAGGGATGCACTCGCCCTTCAAAGTTACGATTGCCTGAAAGTACAGAAGCCACGTTTAAATCAAAGGCTTGAATCGCATCTTCAATTGGCCTCTCCAAAGGCCCAGAGTTACCAATACAGGTGGTACAGCCATAACCCACCAAGTTATAACCCAATTGGTCTAAGTAGGGCATCAAACCTGAAGCTTCTAAATAGTCCGTCACCACCTTAGAGCCTGGTGCCAAAGAACTTTTTACCCACGGTTTGCGCTGTAAACCATGCTCAATAGCTTTTTTAGCCAGCAAGCCTGCAGCCAGCATCACACTTGGATTTGAAGTGTTGGTACAAGAGGTAATCGCAGAAATCACCACATCACCATGTTGTAGCGGATAACGCTGCCCACCAATTTCACAATAGGCTGACTCGCTTTGCACCGCAGCATGTTTGGCATCAATGGCAGTGCCACCGCCTTCATCGAGCATGCGTTCACGTTCATCTTTGGCTGGCTTTAATTCGATCTCCATTAAGGCCTGAAAGGTTTTGGCAATATCTGGCAATAGTACGCGATCTTGTGGCCGTTTTGGTCCAGCCACACTGGCCATAACCGTATGCATATCCAAGCTCAGTCGATCGGTGAAGATCGGCTCATCGCCAACATGTCGCCACAGGCCTTGTTCTTTACAATAGGCTTCGGTTAGGGCAATTCGATCTGCCGCACGTCCGGTAAGTTGCATATACCCTAAAGTAATCTCATCAATTGGGAAGAAGCCACAGGTTGCGCCATATTCAGGCGCCATATTGGCAATGGTGGCACGGTCTGCCAGTGGTAGATCTGCCAAGCCATCACCATAAAATTCAACAAACTTACCGACCACACCTTTTTGCCGTAGCATCTGGGTAATGGTCAAAACCAAGTCAGTTGCGGTGATCCCTTCACGTAATTTGCCTGTCAGTTTAAAACCGATGACTTCAGGAATCAGCATCGAAATCGGTTGCCCCAGCATGGCCGCTTCCGCCTCAATCCCACCAACACCCCAGCCCAGTACGCCTAAGCCATTGATCATGGTGGTATGTGAATCTGTACCGACCAAAGTGTCTGGAAAGGCATAGGTCAGCCCTTCACTCTCGCCCAACCACACGGTCTGCGCCAAGTACTCCAAATTAACTTGATGGCAAATACCCGTGCCAGGTGGCACGACACTAAAATTATTAAAAGCCGATTGTCCCCAACGTAAGAACTGGTAACGTTCACCATTGCGCTGCATTTCAATATCGACATTTTCAGCAAAGGCCTGTTGGGTCGCAAAGTGATCGACCATCACCGAATGATCAATGACTAAGTCGACAGGTGACAGTGGATTAATTTGCTCAGGATCACCACCTGCTTTTTCCACCGCAGCGCGCATGGCCGCCAGATCGACTACAGCGGGAACACCGGTAAAATCTTGCATTAATACCCGTGCTGGGCGGTACTGAATTTCTTGATCCGAACGTTGAGTGTCCTGCCATTCGACCAAGGCTTGAATGTGCTGTTTTTTTACAGTTTTATCATCTTCAAAACGAAGTAGATTTTCTAACAGCACTTTTAACGATTTGGGAAGTTTAGAAAGATCGCCTAGCTGTTGTTGCGCGGCGCTTAAGCTATAGATTTGATAGGATTGTGAGTCGACGTTAAGTGTTTTTAAAGTATTAAAGCTATTGATATGACTGTATTTTGCCATTGTTCAATTCTCCATCCGAGAATGATTTGAGGTCAGGTTTTTTAATAAGTACCAACACCCAATTTATGCCAAAAAAACAGTCACACTGTTATCACTTGGTTAATATTTAACAAAATAGCAATATAACGCTTTAATCCGCTAGTGATTTAGCCCAAATGACGCTAACCCCAATGCCGTCAATGAATTATGCCAAAGCTGTGGCGCGAGCTGTTCAATCGGTTGGTCTAAACTGTCTGCCAAACCAGCCAAAACAAAGGGTAAATTCGCAGGGGTATTGCGGGTGCGCGTTTCCGAAGAGGTTTGACAGCATAACGGTGTCATATCGGGGCAGTCTGTTTCAATCACCAGATGTTCAGCCCCCAATGCCCGTACCACCTGATGTAATTTTTTGGCATTTGGATTGGTAATCTGTCCAGTCACCCCAATTTTAAAGCCCAACTTCACCAAGGCTTTGGCTTCTTCTACCCCGCCACTAAAGGCATGTGCAATGCCGCCCAAGTTAAAATGATGTTGTTTGAGCTGCGCCAGTGCTTCGGCATGTGCCTTGCGAATATGCAATAAAATCGGTTTGTTCAACTGCTGCGCCAAGTCAATTTGGGCGGCAAAAAATTGTTGCTGTTTTTGGAAAATCGCGGGCTGTTTATGCTGTTTTAAGAAAGTATCCAGTCCGATTTCCCCAATTGCCACGCAATCCTGTTGTTGGAGAAATAACGCCAATTGCTGTAGATGATCGGAATGATGTTGTTCGATATAAAAAGGGTGTAAACCTGGTGCTAAAAAACTTTTCGGTGCATGGTCAAGCGCATTTAATTGTTGATGGGTTCGCAATAAGGCATCAAAGCGCTCTGCCAAAAAGCCGATTAAAACCAAGGCATCCACCCCAGCCGCTTTGGCCTGATGTGCCAATTGTTGCCGATCTAAATCAAAATCGGCAACATCAAAATGGGTGTGGGTATCAAACATAAGACTGACTCAAACGCTAATCGAGCTGGTTTGAACACGTCGCCAAGTCGCGTTCCGCAACTTAACTTGCCTGTTTTTTGCCGGTCACTGCCAAAGCATTACTCACAGGCTCTGGCGGTTGTGCTGCGGGTAAATATTCAGGTTTGATGATCTGCTGCAACTGATCATAAGGAATGACTAATCGTGGCAAACCAACCGCAAAAGGTCCAATTTCATATTCGCCATACTGTAAAATTAAACCTTGTTTGCCTAAGTAGAAATTGTCAGAAAGTTTAAATTTCCAGACTTGCTCATATTCAGCCATATTGTTGGCTAGTTTGGATTCAATCACCCAGGTTTTAAAGGCCGCATAGGCCAATTTATTCAGTTGTTCCTGTTGATTCGGTTGTAAAATATCTTTCAGTCGAATGTGCTTTTGCTTGATCAAATCAAAATTATAATATTGCTGTGCTGAAGCGCCGTGTGCACCGCCCAAATAACTAGAGCTGTTAATCACCACCGTAGCCAGAGGCGGTTCCGAATTTAAAATACGTGGGCTAATGCTTAAACTAATTTTATGACTCGCACCCAAGTCTTTTAGTTCTTTATCGACTTCTAAAAAGTGGGCTAAATATGGCTGAACCTGTTCAGCCAACAGCTGTGCAGCCGTTTTTGAAGCACGATCTGCAATCACCTCACTTGCCGCAGTTTTCTCAGTCTTCTCCGTTTTTCCAGCGAGCTCTTCATGTTGTACTGGTGACAACATCTGTTCTAAATTACTTAAAATCGCCTGATCAATCAGACCATCTAAAACAAACTGATTGCTCTGCAAACGCTCTACACTAAATTCGGGGCAATTTTTGCCTTCACATTCAGGTAAATTAAGCACTAACTTTTCAGTCTGCCCCTGAAGCGTCAGTTGTGCCTCAGCCAAGGCGGCTGAACTTGATTGTTCTGCATCCAATGCTTGTTCTGATTGTTTTGGGGTACACGCACTCAGCGCAATTGAAATTAAAGCGATGTTCAAGGCCAATGCCGTTTTATTTTTTAACATCTTCAAAACCTAATATTTGCGTTCAAATGAATGATTCTTCAATAGCTTAGCCTGCAACAATCCGTTGCTCAATCTTGTTTTGTATCTAAATAAGATTGACTCAATCAGGATACTGCTTCAAACATTTGTTTGAATATCGCAGGTTGCAAAACTTTTTGCGTTTGTTGCTTATCTAAATAGATTGAAAGTGCGGCACCATTTGCGCTGATATCATTGGCACGAAAATGTAGACCAATTCCTTCTGTATCAAAAAACCAATTGGCCTGCTGCCAATCCAGTTGCTTGGGGGCAAACGATTGTAGCGCTGAGTCTTGTGCCTGTAACCATGCTCGATATTTCACTTGAATCATTTTATTCAAGGCTTTGTGCTGCTTGGGCTGAATTACCTCTAAAAGCGTTAAGTTTTTTTGTTGTGCTCGATCTGCCACATAAAAATATTGGCGCTCTTGCACATTGGTGTCGCCCTGCTGGCTATCGACTGAAATATTTAACAGTACATATTGATGATGTTGTGTCGCAATCTGGGTACTGAGGTTCAGTTGATAAGCTTTATTTTTATTAAATTCATGCTGCCATGCAATTGATTTTTTTACATAGGCATCAACCGCTTGTTGTAACGTTAAAGTGGGTTTTTCACCCGTTTGCTGTTCCAGCACACGGGCCACTTGCTGTTCAATCCATTGATTGATCCACGGGTCTTGGGTCTGAATACTTTGTAATTTCAGTTCAGTGCAGTCTTTCACTTTACAGGCTGGCAGTTGATAAGCCGCAAGCTGTTGCTGAATCACTAAAGCAGGAAGTTGGCTTGCGGTCGTCTCAACTTGCTGCTGATGTTCAGGTGCTGGACTGCAGGCACTGAGACTGGTCAACAGCAGACTCAACAAGATCGCTTTCGAGCCATGAGTTATTTTTGCTGTCGTTATTGCTTGGGCTTGGGGTTGAATCGGCAGACCGGGCTTAATCTTATTGTTCATGTTGTGCATCAGCTCCGAAGCTCCAATTGATTGAATTTAAACATAACAATAAACAAGAAATTCTGACAGAAAAACAGCTTCACCAGGAAGCTGTTTTTGATTTATTTCAAACTTGAACGACTGGGGCCATTCAAGCCCATCAATCACAATGCTCGCGCATCTGCAACTTAGTGCTCACGCGTAGAACGGAATTCGATATCTGGATAACGTTCTTGCATCAACTGTAAGTTCACGCGACTAGGTGCCAAATAGGTTAAATGACCACCGCCATCCAGTGACAATTGATCATGTGCTTTCTTTTTAAATTCATTGAATTTCTTTTCATCGCTACAAGTCACCCAACGCACGGTATTAATGTTGACTGGCTCGTAAATACAATCGACTTTGTATTCTTCTTTCAAACGATAGGCGACCACATCAAACTGGAGTACCCCAACCGCACCCACAATTAAATCATTGCTGATTTGTGGCATAAACACTTGGGTTGCGCCTTCTTCTGAAAGCTCTTTTAAGCCTTTCTGGAGTTGCTTCGATTTCAGTGGATCACGTAAACGTACCCGACGGAACATTTCTGGCGCAAAGTGTGGAATCCCTGTGAAATGCAGATTCTCACCTGAGGTAAAGGTATCACCAATCTGAATGGTGCCGTGGTTATGCAAACCAATGATATCGCCTGGCCATGCTTGTTCAAGTTGCTCACGCTCACCCGCCAAGAAGGTCAGTGCATCACTGATGCGTACTTCTTTTCCAATACGCACATGGTTCATTTTCAGGCCTTTTTCATATTTGCCTGAACAGATGCGCATAAAGGCAATACGGTCACGATGTTTCGGGTCCATATTGGCTTGAATTTTAAATACAAAACCAGAAAAACCAGCTTCAGTTGCAGCAACTTCACGCTCTTTGGTCGGATGCGCTTTCGGCTCTGGCGCCCATTTTAGGAAGGCATCAAGCACGTGATCGACTGCAAAGTTCCCCAAGGCTGTACCAAACAGTACAGGGGTTTGTTTACCCTGTAAAAATTCTGCATGATCAAGCGGTTCATTGGCCATTTGCACCAACTCAAGCGATTCTTCAAACGCTGCAAAAGCCAAATCACCCACTTTTTCACGGATATCTGGATAGTCATAACCATCACGAACTTCAATGTCAGTAATGGTTGAACCAAAACCGGGCTTGTACATATACAGTTTATTTTCAGTCAGGTGATAGACCCCAACGAAGTCACGTCCCATACCAAGCGGCCAAGTAATTGGCACACAGCGGATTTTTAGGACATTTTCAATTTCATCAAGCAATTCTAATGGCTCACGAATTTCGCGGTCCATTTTGTTGACAAAGGAGATGATCGGCGTATCGCGCATACGACACACTTCCATCAATTTAATGGTACGGTCCTCGACCCCTTTGGCACCATCAATCACCATCAATGCAGAATCTACCGCGGTTAGGGTGCGATAAGTATCTTCAGAGAAATCTTCATGCCCTGGGGTATCGAGCAAGTTCACCACGTGTTTTTTATAAGGGAACTGCATCACCGAGGTGGTGATCGAAATCCCACGCTCTTTTTCCATTTCCATCCAGTCGGAAGTCGCACCACGATCCGATTTACGGCTTTTTACCATTCCAGCGACCTGAATCGCCTTACCCCATAACAATAATTTCTCTGTCATGGTGGTCTTACCCGCATCGGGATGCGAAATGATAGCAAAGGTTCTACGTGCCTTTACCTCTGCCGCTAATTCATTTTCAAACATAGTTAAAGTCTGCAATTTGTACACACATGAAGACACCAAGCATAAGGTGAGTGATTTCGTGTGAAGGGAAAATTCTAAAATTGGCGCAATTGTATATGAAGATGCGTTTGGCTTCTATGCTTTCTAAGCAAACACCTGTGGGATCACTGGCATGAGATTTGCAATTTAGCCAGTCTAAAAATAATGATTTTGGAGCACAAGGCATGCGTGACACCACTGTAACGGATTCTTCAAATTTTCCAGATCCGACCAATCCCGATATCGGCACCCAAAGTAATGGCAATCAAGCCGCCAATGAAACCCTCGAAGATTACACCCTGCGCTATGCCCCGCACAGCTTCAGACGTTGGAGCCCCAAAGTGGTTGCGATTACGGCCCTTGGTGGTATTGCCTATTTAGCTGACTTTTCGATTGGTGCCAGCATTGCCATGAGTTACGGCACCCTCAATGCAATTTTCTCGATCTTATTTGCCGCACTGATTATCTTTATGACCGGCATTCCCCTCGCCTACTATGCTGCGCGCTATAACATTGACCTCGACCTGATCACTCGTAGTGCAGGCTTTGGCTACTACGGCTCAGTCATAACCAGTATTATTTTTGCCAGTTTTACCTTTATTTTCTTTGCACTCGAAGGCGCGATTATGGCGCAAGGGCTGCTGGTCGGACTCGGCATCCCGCTGTGGTTGGGATATATGATCTCGACCTTTATGGTGATTCCTTTGGTCATTTATGGCATGAAAGCCCTAAGTACCTTACAAGTTTGGACCACCCCAATCTGGCTAATCCTGATGTTTGGCCCAGTGCTTTACTTGTTCTATCAACAACCCGATTTAATCACTCACTTCATTGGCTATAGTGGCCAAAATGCTTATCTGCCCATGGATATGGCTGCGATTATGCTCGGTGCTGGTATTTGCTTGGCCTTAATTATGCAAATCGGCGAACAAATTGATTATTTACGTTTTATGCCTGCAAAGACCAAAGAAAATCGTAAAGCGTGGTGGATTGCGGTGATTGCAGCCGGTCCAGGTTGGGTCATTTTAGGAGCCATCAAACAAATTATTGGTGCATTCTTGGGCTTTTATTTACTCACCAAAATTCCGGGGGTGAATGCAACGGAGCCTGTTCTACAATTTAACGTGGTCTTTCATGACATGCTACCCGACTGGTTGGCACTGACCTTGGCTGTGATTTTAGTGGTCATTTCACAAATTAAAATTAATGTCACCAATGCCTATTCGGGTTCCTTGGCGTGGACCAGCGCCTATGCGCGGGTAAGTAAACATTATCCGGGGCGCACCATTTTCGTATTGGTCAATCTTGCGATTGCCTTGGCGTTAATGGAAGGCAATATGTTTGCAGTATTGGGTAAAATTTTAGGCTTCTATTCTAACTTTGCCATTGCTTGGATTGTGGTGGTCGCAACCGATATTGTAATCAACAAGTACCTGCTCAAGCTCTCACCGAAACATCCCGAATACCGTCGCGATATGCTGTATAACTTCAACCCAGTCGGCCTAGTTTCATTTATTGCCGCAGCAGGTCTGTCGATTGCCGCCTTCTTCGGTCTACTCGGTGACTTTCTTGCAGCCTATTCACCACTGATTGCACTGCTCGTTGGTCTGGTGTTGACCCCATTGATGGGCATATTGACCCGTGGAAAATACTATCTAAAACAACCTAATGATGGCATTAAACAACCACGTTTTGATGTGGAAGGCACGCCAGTTGGCACGCTTTATTTTTGTGTGGCCTGCGAACAAGATTATGAACGTCCAGACGTGATGTATTCACACCAACATCAAGGCGTGATTTGCTCATTGTGTAAGACCTTGCAGAAGTAGGTTCAACTAATTCAACCCATTACTCCTCATAAAAATACCCCAATACGTATATTGGGGTAATTTTTATAACTTATTTAAAAGGTAAGAATAGCGCTTTAGCCAATCACAGCTATATTATTCTGTACCCATAAACTAGCGGTATCACTATTACTATTGGCGAAGACATTATAGAGTTGACCATGATAATACTGACTGCCCAACGTCGACCATGTAGTCAAATCAATCGAGACTGAGTCGGTCACTCCACCTTCAACAATCAATACATCAGTAGTGGTGGAAATATCCAAGACATCCTGTAAAGTCACCGTCAGTTTATTTGCATTATTGTCACCTAAATGAATCGCTTCAATATCAGTGATTTTAGCCATTATATCGGCCAGCATTAAATCGCCCGTCGCATCCCAAATCAGCGTATCGGTACCTGCACCACCTTTCACCGAATTAAAATTGGTGTCTTTAATAATAAAGTAGTCATTGGCACTACCACCGATCAGATCCGTTGCACCATTTCGACCATCTAGCGTAGTCACACCATTGGTCGCAGTAAGTACGCCGGTACCATTCAGATAATCAGCCGTTATTGGAGGTGCTTCTCCATCGCCACGAATCGTACCATCAGCATTAACAATGACCATTTTCACGTCTGCAGTGGTTGAGTTGATCGCATAATCTGAGGTGCTCGCATTAGACCAAGTGACTACATAGCCCCCATCTTTTAATGCCGTGACACTTGGTAATAAGTCGACCCCCCCTGTGCCATCAACAGTCTGAGTTGAAACCAATGTTTCACCACCGATTTTATTACCTGCAGCATCATAGGCTTGGCTATAGACTTCACTCGATGAAATAGAGAGCATCTTAACCCATACAACCACATAACCACCTTGCAACAAAGCTGCACCACTAAAACCGCCAGTTGACATAGTATTAAAACCCATGCCATTGACACCATTGGTAGTGGTATTGACCATTTTCTCAGTTGCATCTAATGGTACTAGGAGATTATTTATTGCGTCATAGTTAAAACGTTTTGAATAGACATCAAAGCCATCCATTGTGCCTCCATTTGTAATAGATGTTGCACTTAGATGGTTTGACAACCATAGATTAACAAAACCACCTTCCTTTAAAGTAAAAGCTTTGGCGCCAATCTGCCAACCATTGTCAAAAGAGTTAGCATCTGTTTTCACTAATAGTTGAGAGCTATATTTCCCAGTGCCGTCTAATGCATAATCATAAATCGCGATAACTTGTTTAGAAGGGCCACCACCTACAGTATTGTTTTGGGCATATTGCACTAAATATTGACTACCACCTAAACTAACAGCGCTTAGACTCTCCGAGTTACCAGAAATTAAGCCTCCTCGATTACCTGTAGGTCGGTTATATTGGTCATAAATATAACCAGCAGCATAATCCCCAATCAAATTGGTTATATTTTGTGCGGTTGAAAATGGTGTTGCTTGATTTTCCCCAGCAGCAAAAACGTTATAATTATGGATCGCTCCCGTAGTAAAAACAGCTACTTTACCATTGCTAGTTTCTACAAAGTTATAGCCAAATTTATACTCGCCACCACCATTAATTTGCACTTTAGATTGGAGTGTGCCGTCTAAAGCATACTTAGTGATAAATGCATTTCTACTCTCGTATGTCGTGTAAGACACCGTCAGTGTATTATCTGCATTAACAATAACCCCTAGGCTCCCTTTGTTATTCCACATATCATTTCGATCAGCATAACCTTCTGAATATAGTATTCCTCCTGTTGGGGTATTGGTCAGATTAACTAAGCCCCCGATCGCATTTCCTTTTTGATCATAATGTTGCATGACAATATCGTAATTTGAAGCACTACTTCCCGTTTGTTTATTTTGATTCTGTGCCCATACCAGCACATAGCCACCATCGGGCAAGCCCACTACTTGGGCATTGATATCACTATCATCACTTTTGTTCGCAACAGTCACAACTTTCGGTTGGATGACGGTAATCGGATCAAGTGTAGAAATCTGACCACCCGTACTTCCATCTGCAGGAACGACATTACTTTGTACGGTATAGTTACCAGCACTGAGTTGATTGGTTCCCCAGTTAATGGCATTAATTTTCCAAGCATTATTGGCACTATCAATTGTAAGACCATTTAGTCCATTCGGCCCATTGGCACTGCTAAAGGTTCCAACCAAAACCCCTAAGCTATCATAAATTTTTAAAACTAAGTTCTCACCACTTCCCAGTTTCGCCGTACCAAAGAAAAGTGGCTGCTGTGACATATAAGTCGGTGTTGGGCCTGTATTTATCGTCACATCACGAAGTACTGTAAGTTCATTTGTGGTCGAGTCACTAATAAAGTTACCAGCGGCATTTACTTTTTGTGCCAGAACATCATAACTTACATCTGTTTTCCCATCGAAATTGAGCGCATTAGCATTTGGAATAATTAAAGACCATGTTCCCGCAGCGACATTGACCGTCAAGTTGCCATCACCTTGCTTATAAACAATACCATTAACAGTCACTTGAATATAATTACCCGCAGCCAAGCCGCCCGTAAATGTACCTATGATCGTTGGAGTAGTATCAGCTGTGCTTGATGCAGTGACATTGATAGAACCAGTAGGTAAGGTTGTGTCTACCGTAAAACTAAAGTTTGGACTATTACTACCACCATTGCCTGCTGCGTCAATCACTTTTGCATAATAACTATACGCACCATTTGCCAGACTACTAAGTTGATAGGTCCATGTCAGATCGGCTGCAACCGTTGCCGTACCGATTAAGACATTGCTTGAATTATAAATTGCAACTTGTTCACCAGCCTTCAGTGCAACGTCAAGATGACCATTTAAAAGAGGATTTACTTCATCTGTCGTTGTACCTGAAAGATTATTTCCTTTAAGTACTCCTGTATCATCTTTATAGCTATCTATACTGGCAAGCTGAGTTGGCGCAAGCGTATCGTAATCCTGACTACCCGTTGCAGCATTGTTTCCATTACCGGCTGAATCTTTTACAATTCCTTGAGCAACACTAACCGTAATGTTTCCCTCACTATTTGCTGTTGGTGTGACTATAAGCGTATAGGTCCTGTTATCGACCTTGACCAGTGTTGTAGCAGTACCGCCTGTAAATTGAATTTGCTCAATGGCGAAATTAGTAACGTCTTTATCAAAACTAAAGGTAAACGTTACAGGTCCATTGGTCACACTCGATGAAATATCATCTGTAATCGTTAAATTCAACGGTACTAGATCTGCCGTGAAGTTACCATTGCTGGCATCTAAAGTCGCACCCTTACCATTGTTGCCTGCCAAATCGGTATAGCTGTTGTCGGCCACACTGATGCTTGGTTGCGCTGTTCCTTGTTGAGTGAAGGTGGCTGTCCATAACGTATTTGTAACTTTAATAAAGTTCGTCAGTGTTCCACCAGCGATCACAACATCACTGCCATCAAAGCCTGTAACCCCTTCGCTGAAAGTGAAACGGATCGTCGTCGCCTCACCGATTGAAAGTTGTACATCATCAGCCGTAATCACCAAGGTTGGAGGCGTCGTATCACTGGTGAAGCCACCATTGCTGGCATCTAAAGTCGCACCTTTACCGTTATTTCCTGCCAAATCGGTATAGCTGTTGTCCGCTACACTGATGCTTGGCTGCGCTGTCCCTTGTTGGGTGAAGGTTGCTGTCCAAACGATATTGTCGGTGGTGGTTAAGTTGCTAATCACCCCACCCGCAGCCACGATATCACTGACATCAAAGCCTTTCACCGCTTCACTAAAGATGAAGGTCACCGTCACGGCTTCGCCTGCTGAAAGAGCAACATCGCTGGCGGTAATGGCCAAAGTCGGAGGCGTATTATCACTGGTGAAGCCACCATTGCTGGCATCTAAGATCGCACCTTTACCGTTATTTCCTGCCAAATCGGTATAGCTGTTGTCCGCTACGTTAATACTTGGTTGCGCTGTGCCTTGTTGAGTAAAGGTGGCGGTCCAAACGATATTGTCGGTGGTGGTTAAATTGCTAATCACCCCACCCGCAGCCAAGATATCACTGACATCAAAGCCTTTCACCGCTTCACTAAAGGTGAAGGTCACCGTCACGGCTTCGCCTGCTGAAAGAACAACATCACTGGCGGTAATAGCCAAGGTCGGAGGTGTATTATCACTGGTGAAGCCACCATTGCTGGCGTCTAAGATCGCACCTTTACCGTTATTTCCAGCCAAATCAGTATAGCTGTTGTCTGCCACACTGATGCTTGGCTGTGCTGTGCCTTGTTGAGTGAAGGTTGCCGTCCAAACAATATTGTCCGTCGTGGTTAAGTTGCTAATCACCCCACCCGCAGCCACGATATCACTGACATCAAAGCCTTTCACCGCTTCACTAAAGGTAAAGGTTACCGTCACGGCTTCGCCTACTGAAAGATCAACATCACTGGCGGTAATGGCCAAAGTCGGAGGCGTCGTATCACTGGTGAAGCCACCATTGCTGGCATCTAAAGTCGCACCTTTACCGTTATTTCCTGCCAAATCGGTATAGCTGTTGTCTGCCACACTAATACTTGGCTGTGCTGTGCCTTGTTGAGTAAAGGTGGCGGTCCAAACGATATTGTCGGTGGTGGTTAAATTGCTAATCACCCCACCCGCAGCCACGATATCACTGATGTCAAAGCCTTTCACCGCTTCACTAAAGGTGAAGGTTACCGTCACGGCTTCGCCTACTGAAAGATCTACATCACTGGCGGTAATGGCCAAAGTCGGAGGCGTCGTATCACTGGTGAAGCCACCATTGCTGGCATCTAAAGTCGCACCTTTACCGTTATTTCCTGCCAAATCGGTATAGCTGTTGTCTGCCACACTAATACTTGGCTGTGCTGTGCCTTGTTGAGTAAAGGTGGCGGTCCAAACGATATTGTCGGTGGTGGTTAAATTGCTAATCACCCCACCCGCAGCCACGATATCACTGATGTCAAAGCCTTTCACCGCTTCACTAAAGGTGAAGGTTACCGTCACGGCTTCGCCTACTGAAAGATCTACATCACTGGCGGTAATGGCCAAAGTCGGAGGCGTATTATCACTGGTGAAGCCGCCATTGCTGGCATCTAAGATCGCACCTTTACCGTTATTTCCTGCCAAATCGGTATAGCTGTTGTCCGCTACGTTAATACTTGGTTGCGCTGTGCCTTGTTGAGTAAAGGTGGCGGTCCAAACGATATTGTCGGTGGTGGTTAAGTTGCTAATCACCCCACCCGCAGCCAAGATATCACTGACATCAAAGCCTTTCACCGCCTCACTAAAGGTAAAGGTCACCGTCACGGCTTCGCCTGCTGAAAGAACAACATCACTGGCAGTAATAGCCAAGGTCGGAGGTGTATTATCACTGGTGAAGCCACCATTGCTGGCGTCTAAAGTCGCACCTTTACCGTTATTTCCTGCCAAATCGGTATAACTGTTGTCTGCCACACTGATGCTTGGTTGCGCTGTGCCTTGTTGAGTAAAGGTGGCGGTCCAAACGATATTGTCCGTCGTGGTTAAGTTGCTAATCACACCGCCCGCAGCCAAGATATCACTGACATCAAAGCCTTTCACCGCTTCACTAAAGGTAAAGGTTACCGTCACGGCTTCGCCTACTGAAAGATCAACATCACTGGCGGTAATGGCCAAAGTCGGAGGCGTATTATCACTGGTGAAGCCACCATTGCTGGCGTCTAAGATCGCACCTTTACCGTTATTTCCTGCCAAATCGGTATAGCTGTTGTCTGCCACACTGATGCTTGGTTGTGCTGTGCCTTGTTGAGTAAAGGTTGCCGTCCAAACAATATTGTCCGTCGTGGTTAAATTGCTAATCACCCCGCCCGCAGCCAAGATATCACTGACATCAAAGCCTTTCACCGCTTCACTAAAGGTAAAGGTCACCGTCACGGCTTCGCCTGCTGAAAGAACAACATCACTGGCAGTAATAGCCAAGGTCGGAGGTGTATTATCACTGGTGAAGCCACCATTGCTGGCGTCTAGGATCGCACCTTTACCGTTATTTCCAGCCAAATCGGTATAGCTGTTGTCTGCCACACTGATGCTTGGTTGTGCTGTGCCTTGTTGAGTGAAGGTTGCCGTCCAAACAATATTGTCGGTGGTGGTTAAATTGCTAATCACCCCACCCGCAGCCACGATATCACTGACATCAAAGCCTTTCACCGCTTCACTAAAGGTAAAGGTTACCGTCACGGCTTCGCCTGCTGAAAGATCAACATCACTGGCGGTAATGGCCAAAGTCGGAGGCGTCGTATCACTGGTGAAGCCACCATTGCTGGCGTCTAAAGTCGCACCTTTACCGTTATTTCCAGCCAAATCGGTATAGCTGTTGTCTGCCACACTGATGCTTGGTTGTGCTGTGCCTTGTTGAGTGAAGGTTGCCGTCCAAACAATATTGTCGGTGGTGGTTAAATTGCTAATCACCCCACCCGCGGCCACGATATCACTGACATCAAAGCCTTTCACCGCTTCACTAAAGGTAAAGGTTACCGTCACGGCTTCGCCTACTGAAAGATCAACATCACTGGCAGTAATGGCCAAGGTCGGAGGTGTATTATCACTGGTGAAGCCACCATTGCTGGCGTCTAAGATCGCACCTTTACCGTTATTTCCTGCCAAATCGGTATAGCTGTTGTCTGCCACACTGATGCTTGGCTGTGCTGTGCCTTGTTGAGTGAAGGTTGCCGTCCAAACAATATTATCGGTGGTAGTTAAGTTGCTAATCACCCCACCCGCAGCCACGATATCACTGACGTCAAAGCCTTTCACCGCTTCACTAAAGGTGAAGGTTACCGTCACGGCTTCGCCTACTGAAAGATCAACATCACTGGCGGTAATGGCCAAGGTCGGAGGCGTCGTATCACTGGTGAAGCCACCATTGCTGGCATCTAAAGTCGCACCTTTACCGTTATTTCCTGCCAAATCGGTATAGCTGTTGTCCGCCACACTGATGCTTGGCTGCGCTGTGCCTTGTTGGGTGAAGGTGGCGGTCCAAACGATATTATCGGTGGTGGTTAAATTGCTAATCACCCCACCCGCAGCCACGATATCACTGACATCAAAGCCTTTCACCGCTTCATTAAAGGTAAAGGTTACCGTCACGGCTTCGCCTACTGAAAGATCAACATCACTGGCGGTAATGGCCAAGGTCGGCACAGCTGTATCAACGGTCGCATTGGTTTCTGGTGAAGTATTGCCTGCGGCATCTGTCGCAGTCACTTTGATTTGATCACCATCTGTTAAACCTGGATTTGGTATCGTCCAGTTACCGTTTGCATCTGCTGTAGTACTTACTACCGTGCCATCGGGTAGGGTCACTTTGACGGTACTGCCTGCTTCTGCACTGCCTGTAATCGGTGAACTTCCATTTGGTGGATTGACCACAGGTGCTGTTGGTGCTGTCGCGTCAACGGTCGCATTGGTTTCTGGTGAAGTATTGCCTGCGGCATCTGTCGCAGTCACTTTGATTTGATCACCATCTGTTAAACCTGGATTTGGTATCGTCCAGTTACCGTTTGCATCTGCTGTAGTACTTACTACCGTGCCATCGGGTAGGGTCACTTTGACGGTACTGCCTGCTTCTGCACTGCCTGTAATCGGTGAACTTCCATTTGGTGGATTGACCACAGGTGCTGTTGGTGCTGTCGCGTCAACGGTCGCATTGGTTTCTGGTGAAGTATTGCCTGCGGCATCTGTCGCAGTCACTTTGATTTGATCACCATCTGTTAAACCTGGATTTGGTATCGTCCAGTTACCGTTTGCATCTGCTGTAGTACTTACTACCGTGCCATCGGGTAGGGTCACTTTGACGGTACTGCCTGCTTCTGCACTGCCTGTAATCGGTGAACTTCCATTTGGTGGATTGACCACAGGTGCTGTTGGTGCTGTCGCGTCAACGGTCGCATTGGTTTCTGGTGAAGTATTGCCTGCGGCATCTGTCGCAGTCACTTTGATTTGATCACCATCTGTTAAACCTGGATTTGGTATCGTCCAGTTACCGTTTGCATCTGCTGTAGTACTTACTACCGTGCCATCGGGTAGGGTCACTTTGACGGTACTGCCTGCTTCTGCACTGCCTGTAATCGGTGAACTTCCATTTGGTGGATTGACCACAGGTGCTGTTGGTGCTGTCGCATCAACGGTCGCACTGGTTTCTGGTGAAGTATTGCCTGCGGCATCTGTCGCAGTCACTTTGAGTTCATCACCGTCTTTTAACCCTGGATTTGGGGCTGTCCATTTACCATCAGGACCTGCAATCACTTCTTCGGTTGTGCCATCAGGATAGGTCACTGTAACCGTACTGCCTGCTTCAGCTTCTCCAGTAATTGGGCTATCCCCATTCGGTGGATTTACTTTAGGTGGGTTTGGAGCAATCGTATCAACGGTCGCACTAGTTTCTGGTGAGGTGTTCCCTGCGCCATCGGTCGCAGTCACTTTGAGTTCATCACCATCTTTTAACCCTGGATTTGGAGCTGTCCATTTACCATCAGGACCTGCAATCACTTCTTCGGTTGTACCATCAGGATAGGTGACTGTAACCGTGCTGCCTGCTTCAGCTTCTCCAGTAATTGGGCTATCCCCATTCGGTGGATTTACTTTAGGTGGGTTTGGAGCAATCGCATCAACGGTCGCACTGGTTTCTGGTGAGGTGTTCCCTGCGCCATCGGTCGCAGTCACTTTGAGTTCATCACCATCTTTTAACCCTGGATTTGGAGCTGTCCATTTACCATCAGGACCTGCAATCACTTCTTCGGTTGTACCATCAGGATAGGTCACTGTAACCGTACTGCCTGCTTCAGCTTCTCCAGTAATTGGGCTATCCCCATTCGGTGGATTTACTTTAGGTGGGTTTGGAGCAATCGCATCAACGGTCGCACTGGTTTCTGGTGAGGTGTTCCCTGCGCCATCGGTCGCAGTCACTTTGAGTTCATCACCATCTTTTAACCCTGGATTTGGGGCTGTCCATTTACCATCAGGACCTGCAATCACTTCTTCGGTTGTGCCATCAGGATAGGTGACTGTAACCGTGCTGCCTGCTTCAGCTTCTCCAGTAATTGGGCTATCCCCATTCGGTGGATTTACTTTAGGTGGGTTTGGAGCAATCGCATCAACGGTCGCACTGGTTTCTGGTGAGGTGTTCCCTGCGCCATCGGTCGCAGTCACTTTGAGTTCATCACCATCTTTTAACCCTGGATTTGGGGCTGTCCATTTACCATCAGGACCTGCAATCACTTCTTCGGTTGTGCCATCAGGATAGGTGACTGTAACCGTGCTGCCTGCTTCAGCTTCTCCAGTAATTGGGCTATCCCCATTCGGTGGATTTACTTTAGGTGGGTTTGGAGCAATCGCATCAACGGTCGCATTGGTTTCTGGTGAGGTGTTCCCTGCGCTATCGGTCGCAGTCACTTTGAGCTCATCACCGTCTTTTAACCCTGGATTTGGGGCTGTCCATTTACCATCAGAATCTGCGACCACTTCTTTGGTTGTGCCATCAGGATAGGTGACTGTAACCGTGCTGCCTGCTTCAGCTTCTCCAGTAATTGGGCTATCCCCATTCGGTGGATTTACTTTAGGTGGGTTTGGAGCAATTGCATCAACGGTCGCATTGGTTTCTGGTGAGGTATTGCCTGCCGCATCCTTGGCCGTGACTTTGAGCTCATCACCGTCTTTTAACCCTGGATTTGGGGCTGTCCATTTACCATCAGAATCTGCGACCACTTCTTTGGTTGTGCCATCAGGATAGGTGACTGTAACCGTACTGCCTGCTTCAGCTTCTCCAGTAATTGGGCTATCCCCATTCGGTGGATTTACTTTAGGTGGGTTTGGAGCAATCGCATCAACGGTCGCATTGGTTTCTGGTGAGGTATTGCCTGCGGCATCGGTCGCAGTCACTTTGAGTTCATCACCATCTTTTAAACCTGGATTTGGCAAAGTCCATTTGCCATCAGACCCTACGATCGCCGTATCTGTGCTGCCATCAGGATATGTCACTTTGACTGTACTTCCAGGTTCCGCTGTACCTGTGATTGGATCTTTAGCATTCGGCGGATTGACTACAGGTGCATTTGGTGCCGTCGTATCTTTATCTGGCGTAGAGTCTTTATTATCATGCGATGCTATCGCAATACCAGCCGCTACCGCTGGTATTGCAAGCCAAGCCCAAGGATTCATCGAGTCTGCGCTAAATAGTAATGGCTCAATACTTTCTATAGTCGTTAATGTAATATTCTCAAGTGATACACCATTGGCATCAATAAATTGCGCCCATTTTAATTGATGTTGCTCATCCTCAAAGACCAAGCTGTTTTCAGTATCATCCTTTCCATTTGGAAAAAAGTTAACGATGACAATCTGCTCTCCAGATTTTAAAGTGATTACTGCATTATTCCCATCTCTTTTTACTTGCTGAATATCTTCAGCATTTGCTTTTACAATAACAACAGATGCTTCAGACAACGTTACATTGCCATCAACATTATCTTGCAATACATTATGGGATTCTTTAGATACTATTTTTAATTGGGACATATTTTTCATCCTCTGGATTACATGTCATTTTATATTTAACGTTTCTCAATATCATTTAATATATAAATAAACATTAACTAACTTATTAGTGTAGAACCCCACAAACTAGCATACAAAAAAAAAATCGAAAGCATCCTACTCCAAAATATTTAAATCCACTAAATCAAATAACCACAAACAATTGTTTATAAAGAAATTAAAAGGAAAATACAGATAAATAAACTTAAGAAATTAGTATTCAATTATTGCAGCTCTTAAAAACCCAATATAATACATCCTAGAAAATTACAAATATTAAAAGATGGCAACAACAACATGAAACTAAAAAAAATCACCCAGTAATGATGAAATAAAATAAAATCAACAAAAATATTAAAACTAGTTATTATATTAAAAACAACCACCCAAGATTACAATTCAATTCAAATAACCACTTAACATGAGAAATAAAATATAATAAAAAATTCAATAAAATCCAATAGATCTAAATAACAAATCTTTTATTGTCGCCTTATAAATAAATAGGTTTATTCTTTAATAGTATGCATCCAAGGTAATAAATATATTCGCTATGATTAATACCCCTCATAGCGCACTGTCATATTTTTGTATACACGTGCCCTCGGATGAAAATTACAATTAAGGGTGTGCTTAATTATGCTACACCTAAAAATACTGATCATGATCTATGTTACTGTGCTAACAATCACATGCTTCGTCACATAGAACCTACACAAGAATACATTTCGATCTGCTCAACTGTAACGACAAATAACTCATGTTTGCACTTACTCGTATTAGTCGAACCAAAGTAACATTCTAGATCATTGGATCTGCACGCCCAGATCTGACGTAAGCTTCAGAGTTTGCATATTATTTTTTCAATCATGAATCCGAATTAAATATTTTCTTGCTTGAGAACAACATGAAAAATACGATAGCCTCCCCCAAAGCATCTACGTCCGTTTTTAAAATGGAACTTAAAATTTCAGGAAGGTAAATCTAACAACGAAGGTCATCAGCACTAAAATAATAAAGTGCGTTGGCTTCGCCAATTGAAAAATGAAGAGCTGAATAACAGAAAGCCAGCATCTCTGCTGGCTTTCTAGGGGATCAGGTTAAGTAACGTGGTATTTAGTGTTGTTGAACCATTTTTTTATTAGACTGACTATAATCTAATAAAATATTAGCAGCTTCAGTTACAAAGGTTTCTTCTTCAGGCAAGGCAGGACGAAGATTGGCTTTGATCTTACTGCGCGACTCAGCCAAACCATCTAAAGAAGCTTGATAACTTTCCCAATTTTGGAATGGTTTTTGTCCCGTTAAACCACGACGCTTATTTTCTGCTGCAAGCGTTCTTTGTTCTAACGCAACCAATTCAGCTTTGCGTTGATCAATATCAAGCACCACTTTTTTCTGATCTTTACTTTCTTTGGCAATGGCCATTCGTGTTGCTAAATAATTAAATTGCGGATCAAGTGCAACACGCTGTTTGGAAGCTTCGGTCAGCTGTGGAATATAACTTTTCACATCACCTTCACGTTTGAACGGTGCTGTCGGAATCGTATCCCATTTCAAGGCATTTTTGGCTTTACGTTCACCAAACTCCTCGTCGTAAATATCAACCAATTTAATGTCCGGAATCACCCCTTTGTTTTGGGTACTTCCACCTGTAATTCGGTAGAACTTACGTTGAGTTAGGGTCGCCTGACCATAAGCGAGGTTGTCGAGTTGAACTTGTGCCGTTCCTTTACCTGTGGTGGTGCTACCAATCACAATCCCACGATCATAGTCTTGAATTGCTGCTGAAAAAATTTCACTCGCAGAAGCGGAAGCTAAGTTAATCAATACAGCAAGCGGTCCTGCATACGTTTGGGCACCAGCATCTGTATCATTAAATACGTTAACGTTACCATTACCGTCACGAATTTGAACGACTGGACCTTCTTTAATCACTTGTCCCAACATCTTCGCAACTTCTTCTAAAGAGCCACCTGGATTGTTACGTAAATCGATAATCACTCCATCGATATTTTGTGCAGCCAATGATTTTAAGGCATTGTTGGTATCTTCAGCGACTGAGCGGTAGTCATTACCAGCACGGCGTGCGCGATAATTTAAATAGAAAGATGGGATTTCAAGCACACCAAAACGATGCTTCTTACCATCGCGCGTGATATCAACAATACGTGATTTCACACCCGCATCTTCTTCTTGAATTACATCACGGGTCAATGTGACTGCACGTGCTTGATTCATTGAGGCGCCAGCACCAAGCAACTTAATCGTCACTTTCGTACCACGCTTACCACGAATAAGCCCCACAATTTCAGAACTTGGCCAACCAATCACATCAACCATTTTCTCGCCATTTTGTGCCACACCAATAATGCGATCCCCTGACTTAATCTGGCCAGACTTACTGGCTGGACCACCATCAACAATCGATTCAATTTTGGTATAGTCTTCATTGCCACGGTCTGGGCGAATGGCGACCCCAATCCCTTCAAGCTGCAAGGTGGTTTGGCGGTTCAACTCCATCGCATCAACAGGTGGGAAATAATTACTGTGTGGATCGTAAGTTGCCAACATTGCATTTAAGGTTTTATCAAGAACATCATCACTTTTCACTCGGCTAATTCGTTCAAGTTGACGGGTATAGCGTTTGGTCAAAGTTTGTGCTGGCGTTAAATCTTCTGATGCGGTGAGATCCTGACCATTGGCCAACGATGGATCTGCTTTCAATGCCTTTTGTTTGGCATTTTCTTCTTCTTTGATGATGGTCAAATTGATCAGCTGTGAAACCAGTGTTTTTTTCCACTGGGCATGTAATTCAGCTTCAGTATTAAAATAAGGCGCTTTTTCGCGATCTGTTTCCAAATACACGTCTGGCTGATTTAGGTTTTGTGGGGTTTTAAGCTCCATCAACATATATTGATAAAATGCTTTTAAACGATTGCGATACTGTTCATGAATCGCATAAGGCCCAGCTAAGTCACCGGCTTTTAAGGCAGCACCAAATGTAGAACCATATTGTTTTTTATATTGCTCGACTTCAGAAGCCAGAAAAAGCGTGTGATCTGGATCAAGACTATCTAAATACATGCTTAAGATACGATTAGATGTCTCTGCATCTAAACGCATATTCAAATAATGTTGTCGATCAACCAAAGTCGCCAATTGGCGAGAAACTAAAGCTTGTTCTTGTGAGGGTCTAATCAATGAAGAAGTTGAAGCAGGTTCTGTTGCAGCAATAGCTTCATTCATAGTGTGATTAAAGAACAATCCACCAGTCGCAATAGCAACTGCGCAAGCGATTATTTGAAGTTTCATAAATACGGTTTACTTCCTCGGGTTTTCCAATTTCAACGCTGTTTTTTGTGCTGAATTGATTAGAATCAGAATCTTAAACAACTTTATCTGTTTATGATGCGTAGTTTTATCATAATATGCATCGATAAAATGTAGCAAATCATTGCAAGTTTCAGTTATGGTTTGCCTGTCTAAAAAAAGCAACGCTACGGATTTAAATTATGATTGGCGCCTTAATGCTCGATATTGCAGCGACCACACTGACTCAAGAAGATATTGAATTATTACGCACTCCGCAAGTCGGTGGTGTGATTTTATTTGCACGAAATATAGAATCACCAAAACAAGTTCGTGCTTTAACGGATCATATGCGCGCTATTCGTGCCGATTTACTCATTGCAGTCGATCAGGAAGGTGGCCGTGTACAACGTCTTCGAACAGGTTTCACTTTACTTCCAGCAATGGGTCGTTTCGGTGAGCTTTATAGCAGTGATCCTGCACAAGCCATTTTACTTGCGGAACAATGTGGCTGGCTTATGGCGACCGAAGTCTTGGCCGTTGGTATCGATTTTAGTTTTGCTCCCGTTTTAGATATCAATGACATTAGTGATGTGATTGGCGATCGTGCTTTTGCAAACAATCAAGCAGATATCATTGTGCTTGCACGTGCCTTTATGCAGGGGATGCAACGTGCAGGAATGGCAACAACGGGGAAACATTTTCCTGGTCACGGCTCAGTAAAGGCAGACTCCCATGTTGCTGCTGCAATTGATAGTCGTCCTTATGAAGCGATTTTCGAAAAAGATATGCAAAGTTTTATCCAGTTACAGCCACAACTCGATGCCCTGATGCCGGCGCATGTTATTTATGATCAGGTTGACCCAAATCCAGCGGGCTTTTCTCCATTCTGGATTCAAAATATCCTAAGACAACAACTTAAATTTGATGGCGTCCTCTTCTCAGACGATTTGAGTATGCAAGCCGCGGGGGTTGCTGGGGGTGCAGATGCACGGATTCTTGCTGCACTAAATGCAGGTTGCGATATGGGCTTGGTCTGTAATGATCGTGCTGCCGCACAACTTGCTTTGGCAGCAATTGAAAATCTAGACTTGCCAGATCAAGCTCGACTCGAACGAATGCGCGGCAAGATTCCTTCGCTGCAGATTGGCGCACAATTTGATTTAGGTGATGCATGGCAAGCAACCAAACAACGCATCGAAGCCTTTAAAGAGTCATATTCAAACCACTAAGTACTTATTGAGCAGTATAAAAAAGCATAGGCAATATAATATTGCCTATGCTTGCCAAAGACGCTTTAACCCGCTAATCCCAATGCCACACAAACATCGACCAAATGACTAAGCATCTGAAACTGGACTGGCTTGCGTTTGAATAAATGCGAGGAGACGTTCAGAAATGTCAAAAGACCCGTGTTTAAAAATGGCCCGTACTTGTGACAGTTCAAGCGCAAAGATCAGGCATTCCACCTTAAACTCGCCTACAGCATCTTGAAAAAACAAAGACAAATCACGCGGATATTGTGCAGCCTCAGCAGCCAATTGCGTATCTGAAAACTGCAATAACACCTCGAAATAATTGAGATCTACAATTTCAACTGGCAGTTCAAGTGTGGTCTGCCGATGCTGCAACTTGGTTTGCGGATGCGCTACTTTGACGCGTGCTTCAGGGTGATGCTCAAGTTGCTGCATCTGTTCACGTGTCAGTGTCATAATCCCCTCCACCTGATCAATCGATTCATCTTTAAGAAAACGCACAAATAAATCTAAAGTCTCTTTACGACGTTGTAACTGAGGCAGATGGTCAGCATTGGCAATCAATGCAAACTGCACATTGGGGCATTGCAACGCAAAATTGGCATTCTCATAAGGCAAGGTAAAGCTATCGTATTGACCACATGCCACCAGCGTTTTGCAGCGGGGTACGGGCACATGACTGAGCCGCAGTAACCGATTACAGTTAATTTCATAGCGATGCTGTTCTGTTTGACCAAACTCCGCCATTTGTTGAAAGAACAAGCGTTTGGCTGTCGGTGACATTCTGGTTTTATCTAGTTTCGCGTGATTGACCAAATATAAAATGACCGCCTGTCCAAATTCGGTCATACGCTGTTCCTGCATCAACAATAAAGATTCTTCGAGCAACATCCGCCAACTTTTACGGGTTTCCTGCATAACCCCCATCAACACCACACGATCAAGTAACTCAGGACGTTGATGGGCAAAATATGAGGCCACCACAGAGCCCAAGGACATCCCCATCATTGAAACTTTTGTAATACCAATTAGATCCAACCAGGCACCAAGCATTCGAGACAAATCGGGGAGTTCCAGCGTTGCAGCAGATTGGCCACATTCTTGATTATAGATTTGTTGATTGGCACCCAAAGAAGGTAAATCGATTAAGATGACTGGGCCTTTTTCAAAGAGTTGTTCGACACAATATTTATAGGAACTAAAGTTTTGAAAGGCACCACCGACGATGACGATGGGGGTATTAAAACGAGTGGCAGGCGCTGCGATTGCCATATATTCGATTTTCCAGCCATTGATCCAGGTTTCTCTAGGAGGCTGTTTAAAGCAGTTTTTATTGTAAATCTCAAAAAAATCATCGCCCAGATTAACTTGCTGGCGTTTTTTTTCCATATAGATCATGGAATTCATGCATTGCCTCCATTCTTGCGTTATTGTTTTTTTGCAAGATCATTTTTATTTAAAATCAACCAAAATAACTAAAACTTAAATTACATCAACCTCCTAGGCTGAATTTTATACAGATAAAATCAACAATCGCAATCGGAAATCACACCGTTCATCTAATTTCATCGGTCACCCATCTAAAAATGAATCACCCACATCGACCCAATGCATTTTATAAAGAAGTTTTATCAATAAGCATGGAATGTTATTGCACTGACTGCTAGTATCGAAAGTCATCTCAGCATTTTAAACGTCATTCGAATATCACCATGCAAGATTCAATTGAGCTCAATTCCATTGCGGAATACATGCAACGGGTAGGTCAACAAGCACGCCAAGCTTCGGCTGTACTTGCAAGTGCCTCTACCCTTGTCAAAAATAATGCTTTATCTGCGATTTACACTGCACTGCAGCAGAGTGAAAAACAGATTTTAGCCGCCAATCAAATGGATATGACCCAAGGCCGTGCACAACAACTTGATGATGCCCTGCTTGATCGCTTAGAACTAACGCCCGCACGCTTTCAAGCCATGCTGCAAGGTCTAAATGATGTCACAAGCTTGCTTGATCCCATTGGTGAAATTACAGATTTGGCCTATCGCCCCTCCGGCATTCAGGTCGGCAAAATGCGGGTGCCTTTGGGTGTGGTCGGCATGATTTATGAATCGCGTCCGAATGTCACCCTTGAAGCCGCTTCGTTGGCACTAAAATCGAGCAATGCCATTATTTTGCGTGGCGGTTCTGAGGCAATCAACTCGAATCAAGCGATTGCCAATGCAATTCAACATGGGCTAAAAGTTGCGGGCTTACCAGAAACCTGTGTGCAAGTCATCAACACCACCGATCGTGCAGCAGTGGGTCAACTGATTACGATGCCTGAATATGTCGATGTGATTGTGCCACGTGGTGGTAAAAGCTTGATTGAGCGTGTCAGCCAAGATGCGACGATTCCGGTGATTAAACATCTCGATGGCAACTGTCACATTTTTGTTGAAGCACAAGCTGACTTGCAAAAAGCATTGCCAATTGTACTCAACGCCAAAACGCATCGCTATGGTGTCTGTAATGCCATGGAAAGTTTATTGGTCGATGAAAAAATTGCAGAAACTTTTTTACCACGCATTGCTGAACTGTTGGCTGAAAAGCAGGTTGAGCTAAGAGGCTGTAGACAAACGCAAGCGATTTTGGGCAGTCTGGTCAAAGCAGCCAGTGAAGAAGATTGGTATGAAGAATATCTCGGTCCAATTTTAGCGATCAAAGTAATGAGTGGCATCGAAGAAGCGATTGTCCATATTAATAAATATGGCTCACATCATACCGATGCGATTATTACTGAAAACTATAGTTTATCGCGCCAGTTCCTAACGCGTGTTGATTCAAGCTCTGTGGTCATTAACGCATCTACCCGTTTTGCCGATGGTTTCGAATATGGTCTCGGTGCCGAAATTGGTATTTCAACCGATAAAATTCATGCGCGTGGTCCAGTCGGTCTAGAAGGCCTTACCTCACAGAAGTGGATTGTATTGGGTGATGGACAAATTCGTCACTAAAAAATACCAATCTCAGATTAAGTCATCTTAATCGCTGAAAAACATCAATTAAAGCCCAGTATTTCATGTGAAATGCTGGGTTATTTACATTTAGCCACAACAAAAATCACAAGCAAATTTGAAGTAACTGTTTTTAGTTGTTAAATTGTTTTTTAACCGATAAATATTAATTGTTCATTTTTTTTTGGTCGATAGTGCTTAAGTCTAATCACCTAAAGTCTATCTAGGATCAACATTTTTCACGTGCTAAAACATACATCTTGATTTTGATTACAATATTATTAAATTTGGTTTTTTTTTCAAACTACTTTTTAAAAACACTTTTTTGAAAAAATAGTTTAACAACCACTTATTAAAAATATAGTCAAATCAACAAGGACGATTCACCACATATACAAAATTGGGTAATTCAACGTGTCTACATCAGTATTAGTTATCAACTGCGGTTCTTCTTCAATTAAATATGCACTCGTTTCCGATCGTCGTGAAGACCGAATCTTTGGTCTCGCGGAAAATTTGGGCGCTGCTGATGCACGTATCAAAGGAATTACTGGTGGTGGCGTACCATTAGAGCTGTCAATTCCATTCGCTGATCATGAAAAAGCATTGGAAACTATTTTAACGCGCTTATCCGAATACCACCCTCAAGCCATTGGTCACCGTGTGGTACATGGGGGGACATTAACCAAAGCAGAACGCTTGAATCCTGAAATTATTCAAAAAATTCGTGATGCAACCCCACTCGCACCCTTGCACAATCCTGCACATTTAGTCGGTATTGATGCGACCATGCGTTTGTTCCCAGAATTACCTCAAGTTGCAGTATTTGATACCGCATTCCACCAAACCATGCCAGCATACGCCTACCGTTATGCGGTGCCTAAATTTTTATATACCGAACATAATGTGCGTCGCTATGGTTTCCATGGCACCAGTCATGCCTATGTTTCAGACCGTGGTTCTGAGCTTGCCGGTAATTTTAGAAAAGGCGGCTGGCTCACTGCACACTTGGGTAACGGCAGTTCGACTTGCGCAGTTTGGAATGGTCAAAGTATTGATACCTCAATGGGTCTTACCCCGCTAGAAGGCGTGGTGATGGGTACCCGTAGTGGCGATATTGATCCAAGTATTCACAGTTTTCTTGCCAACAACCTCGGCTGGGATCTGACTAAGATTGATAAAATGCTCAACAGCGAAAGTGGCTTACTCGGTCTTTCACAGCTTTCCAATGATATGCGCACCTTGATCGAAGCTTCAGAACAGGGCAATCAAGATGCAACGCTTGCAATTGAAGTATTTTGCTACCGTTTGGCCAAATCACTGGCAGGTATCAGCTGTGGCCTACCACAAATTAATGGCTTGATCTTTACTGGTGGTATTGGTGAAAACTCAGCCTATATCCGTGAAAAAACCATGTCGTACTTACCGCATTTTGGTTTCCAATTGGGTCAATCAGAAAACAATGATTTAGCCCGTGGCACAGAAGGTCGTATTGATACAGGGACAGGTCCAGAAATTTGGGTGATTCCAACAGATGAAGAAGGTCGCATTGCACAAGAAACACGTTCTGTGGTTGATGTTGCGTTATCTGCATAACGCAACCATACTGAAATGATGCATAAATCGCCTAATTTTGCTTAATCCTATGCAAGCTTAGGCCTTTCGATACTACTGTCACCATTTAGAGTTTAACAATCATTTATGAAAACGATTTTATTGGTTCCAACTGGGGAAGGCGTAGGTTTAAATTCTGCGTGTTTGGGTTTAATTTATGCTTTGGAGTGCCAAGGCCTAAAAGCTGGTTTTCTCAAGCCATTCTCGCAGGATAGTAGCGCTGAAATAGATCGAAGTACGGCTTTATTTCGCCATTTATCGAACTCAACGACTGTTGAACCGATTGGTTATACCCGATTAATCCAATTGATCAATGCCGGTGAAAATGATGAACTGCTGGAACAGGCGGTTCATCTGCATCGTCAAATTTCTAAAGAACACGATCTGATTATTGTTGAAGGTCTGGTACCAAATGCACGCGATAGCTTTGCAGGTGAAATGAATGCAGCTTTAGCTCAAGCACTTGATGCCCATGTCATTATTGTTAGCAATGCCGATATTGGTAATGCCGAACACAGCGCTGAGAAAGTGGAAACGCAACTGCGTAATTTTGGTGGTGCATCTTGCCCACGTACTGCGGGTGTACTGTTCATGCGTACCCGTGGTCTACCAGAAGAGTGCGCGCAAATCCCGGTCACCATGGACCCAAGCTTACGCCTAGACAAAGAAAGTCAAAAGTTTGCTGAAGCCATTCAAAAGACCCACCCACATATCGGCAGTGCGCAACTTCCAATCATTGCGATGGTGCCCTTTAGTAATACGCTAAGTGTGCCACGCGTATCGGATTTAAGTGCGCAAATTCAAGCCGCTTGGATTAATAAAGGTGAAGCAGCTCAACGTCGTGTACTCCACAACAGCTTGATCTCTGCCAACATCCAATATGAATTAGACAAGTTTGTTGCTGGTGAGCTGATCATCAGTTCTTCTGACCGTGTTGATGTGTTATTAGCCAGCAGCATTGCCAGTAGTCAAGGTATTCCGCTTGCCGGTTTGGTCTTAACGGAACATCATGCACCAAATGCATTGGTGCTCGATTTCTGCCAAGCATCTATCAAAAATGGTTTACCGATTTTATATACGCCACTGAGCGCCTTTGAAACTGCACAGAAATTGGCAAGTTTAAGCAATGAAATTCCAATTGATGACACTGAGCGTGCTGAACAAGTCACTCGCTTTGTTTCAAGTCATTTGAACTTAGCCATGTTGGCACCTCTGCTCAATGGCGATTTCCAAGCACGTTTGTCCCCTTCTGCGTTCCGCCACGAATTGGTACAGAAATCAATTGCAGCGAAAAAACGCATTATCTTACCTGAAGGTGATGAACCGCGTACCATTCAAGCGGCTGCAATCTGTCAAGCACGTGGCATTGCACAATGTATTTTATTGGCAAAACCAGAAGCGGTACTTGAAGTTGCCAAAGCACGTAATATCGAATTGCCACAAGATTTAGAAATTGTTGACCCAGATCTGATTATCGACCAATACGTTCAGTCTATGGTTGAGATGCGTAAAGGCAAACTCACCGAAGCTCAAGCCAAAGAGCAACTGCAAGATACCGTTGTGCTTGGCACCATGATGCTGGCACTTGATCAAGTCGATGGTTTGGTTTCGGGTGCAGTACATACCACCGCCAATACCGTTCGTCCTGCATTCCAGTTGATTAAAACCGCACCTGAGTATTCTTTGGTGTCGTCCATCTTCTTTATGCTGTTACCCGATGAAGTCTATGTGTATGGTGACTGTGCGATTAATCCAGATCCAGATGCTGCGCAACTGGCTGAAATCGCAATTCAATCTGCTGACTCTGCCAAAGCCTTTGGCATTGACCCACGCATTGCCATGATCTCTTATTCAACAGGGTCATCGGGTACTGGCGCAGATGTCGATAAAGTTCGTGAAGCCACTGAAATTGCGCGTCAACGTCGCCCTGATCTATTGATTGATGGCCCATTACAATATGACGCTGCATCGGTTGAAAGTGTCGGTCGCTCAAAAGCGCCAGACTCTCAAGTTGCAGGTCGCGCCAATGTGTTTATCTTCCCAGACCTCAATACCGGTAACACCACCTACAAAGCCGTGCAACGTGCTGCCAATGTGGTGAGTGTTGGTCCAATGTTGCAAGGTCTCAATAAACCCGTCAATGACTTGTCACGTGGTGCATTGGTTGACGATATTGTATTTACCATTGCATTAACCGCCATTCAGGCAGAACAACAAGCCAGTCGTTAATATCGCTATGCAAATCTCATTCGATTCAGTATGAGAATGACAAAAGCCCTTTGCTTGAATGAGTAAAGGGCTTTTTTGGGGAGATCAAATGCCAGTATTCATCTTAACTGACTGACATTCCCCCCGATTCAAAAAACTACTTCTTCATAAACTGCTGTGGTGCTTGACCTAAATGCCGTTTAAACATGGCACTAAATGCGCTTGGACTGTGATAACCCAACGCATCTGCTACACGTGCAACGGATTCACCCTGCGCTAATTTCTCCATAGCCAAGGCAATATGCATTTGCTGAATCCACGCCCGATAAGTCAAACCAGTTTGTTTCTGAAACAATCGCATCAGGGTTCTGGCACTGGTGCCAATTTGATCTGCCCAAGCATCTAAATTTTTGGTCTGTTGTGGATTGGCCAATAAGCTTTCACAAATGGAAATCAACCGCGCATCATTCGGCCAAGGCAATTCTAAAGGCAAGGCAGCCGCCTGATGAATTTCATTTAAAATCAGGGTTTGAATTGCTTTAATCAGCTCAAGTGTATTTGCACCTTGATTGGGGTGTGCACGTTCAACCTGATTAATACGTAAAATCAGTGCGCTGAGTAAACCCGTCATTTGTATAAACAAACACTCAGTGCCTAAGCTGCTGGTGACCTCAGTTTCAACCAATGCGGTACTAAGCTGTACTTGGCTAAGCGCCACCACACTATGTTCAATACCAGCCGGAATCCATAATGCGCTTTGCGCAGAAACAATCCAAACATGTTTTTGGGTATGAACGCGAATCGCGCCTTCAGATGGATAAAGCAACTGCGCACGGTTATGCATATGCGGGGCAATCACTGCCCGATAAGCATATTGTGATTGCCTCCCAATCACCAGTTCTGGCACGTTTTCAAAGATTTGAAGCATTATCTTGCTCTATTTTTGTCACTTGTACGATGATTATTGGAACATGTGCGTTGATATGACAAATTATACTCTCCTGCTTGGATATTCAAGTCATGGAACCTATAGACATGTCGTCATCGAATCAGCTCCCGCCCATTGCCCCTATGGCCGCTTCTGCACAGCCCCAGAAAATGGTGACGCGCATTGTCGCTGCCGTGGCGATTGCACATTTACTTAATGACTTGATTCAAGCCGTGGTTCCCGCAATTTATCCCATGCTAAAAACCAATTTCTCTTTAAGCTTTACTGAAATTGGGATTTTGTCTTTTGTTTATCAAATAACTGCATCGTTGCTACAACCGTGGATTGGCTTTTATACCGACAAACATCCACTACCCTATTTACTGCCTTTTGGCATGCTGGTGACCTTATGTGGGATCGGGTTATTGGCCTTTGCGCCAAGTTTTAGCATGTTGCTGATTGCTGCCGCCATTATTGGTGTTGGTTCTTCCACCTTTCATCCCGAAGCCTCACGCGTGGCGCGAATGGCATCCGGTGGGCGTTTTGGCACGGCGCAATCGAGCTTCCAAGTGGGTGGCAATACCGGTTCTGCGATTGGTCCCTTATTGGCCGCGCTGATTATTGTACCCAATGGTCAAGCCTCTGCCGCGTGGTGCATGCTGTTTGCTGTGTTGGCGATTTGGGTGCTCTACAAAGTTAGTCGTTGGACGGTACAGCATGGGCAAAAAATGGTGATGGTGCATCGCCAAAACAATCCAAGTCAATTACATGGTCGAACCCTCACTCGCGCACTCAGTGTCATTGCACTATTGATGTTCGCTAAATTCACCTACATTGCCAGTCTAACCAACTATTACACCTTCTATTTAATCGAACATTTTGGTCTAAGTATTCGAGATGCACAGCTATGTCTATTCGCCTTTTTAGCTGCGGTAGCCGTGGGTACTTTTGCAGGCGGCCCGATTGGTGATCGCATTGGTCGTAAGGCCGTGATTTGGGTGTCTTTTCTGGGCATGGCGCCCTTTGCGCTCCTCATGCCTTATGCCAATTTATTTTGGACGCCCATTTTAGCGGTGATCGTTGGTTTAGTGATGTCTTCGGCATTCTCGGCCATGGTGGTTTATGCCCAAGAAGCAGTGCCCGGCCGTGTGGGCATGGTGTCAGGTCTAATGTTTGGTTTGATGTTTGGGGTCAGTGGAATTGCAGCTGCAGGATTGGGCTATCTTGCCGATCATCAAGGAATTACTTGGGTCTATACGCTGTGCTCATATTTACCTTTACTCGGCTTTGCAACGCTATTTTTACCGAGTACCAAAAAAGCATAATTGAGCCTAAGCCTGTCTAAATAAACGTTAAATTAAGGCTTAAAACGTCAATCCAAACAAGGTCATAACATCAACTCAACAACAAGATTAAAATGCTGATCTGAGCTTCGGCTCAGCTCACATTTAATCAATAAAAAATGCATTTTATCTAAGTCGTTTCAAGATGGAAATATGCTAGAATCCGCCACCTAATTAATCATCGATTTAACACAACAATGTTCTCGTTTTTGTCCATAGAATTCAGTTTATTATTTATACTATTTTTCTGTATCTATTGGTCATTTAGGGCAAAACCACAACTACAAAACTTACTCTTGTTGGTTGCAAGTTACAGCATTATTTATTTGATGGCGGGCGGATTTGCGACCACCATTTTGCTGGGCTTTAGTAGTGTCATTTTTGCTTTATCCGTGGCGATGGATCGCTATGCATCTTATAAAAAGACGCTGATGCTCACCGGTATCGCTGTGACCTTAATCCAACTTAGTTGGTTTAAATATTATGACTTCTTTAAAAGCAATATCTCAGTCTTCATGGAGCAGTTACAACTCGACAGCTCAGGTCTCGTTGCCAACCTGCTGTTACCACTGGGGATTTCATATTACTCCTTTCAATCGATTAGCTATTTAGTCAGTCGCTATCGTAATGAAGTCGAAGTTCCGCGCTTTAGCTTTACCCAATTGTTGATGCACTTTTCATTTTTTGCCACCATTACTGCAGGTCCTATTGCACGTGCGCAAAGTGCCAAAGGCTTGACCGATATTGAGGGGAATTTGTGTGGCATGAGCCCGCAAATTCGTACCCAACAACCGCGTCGCATTTTAATGCCCAGTGTCGCCTTAAGTTTATTGTGCTTGGCACTGATTAAAAAATGGTGGATTGCAGGTTGGTTGGCTGATGTCTGGGTCAATCCGGTATTTTCCAATCCGATGCAATATCACAGTCTCGAAGTACTGGCTGCAATTTATGGCTATACCTTACAGTTATTTTTAGACTTTTCTGGCTATAGTGAAATGATGGTCGCCTTTGGTTTACTGCTCGGCTTTCGCCTTCCAGTCAACTTTAGAGCGCCTTTGTTGGCACATAACATTCGAGATTTTTGGGACAAATGGCATATCAGTTTATCGACTTGGATTCGTGACTATATCTATATCCCCTTAGGCGGAAGTCGCGGTGGATTTGTTCTCACCCAGTTGAACCTATTGATTGCCATGGTCTTGTCTGGCATTTGGCATGGTTCAGGTTGGAACTTCTTTTTGTGGGGGCTATTCCACGGCTTGGCTCTAGTGCTGCTCAATTGCACCGATAAACTTTATGAAAAACTGTTTAAAGTCACAGCCAAAGAGGCCAGAGATGCACTGTATAAATCCAGCTTGATTGGTAAAATGCTTGGAATCTTTGTCACCGTCAATTTTGTCTGCTTGTGTTTTGTATTTTTCCGCGCCAAAAGCTTTGATGAAGCCATGCAGGTATTTCAAGCATTATTCAGCAATTACACCAATGTCGAGTGGAATAATAATCCACTCTATTTACTGTATTTCTTACTGATTGCTTGGTGTCTGTATCCTTGGGTACGTCGCCTCTTTAAGGCCGCCAAACTCAATTTAAATCGTTTGCCGCAATATGCGCTCATTATTCCATTGTTGATTATTTTTATGCTGATCGTGATATGCGCACCTTCAGGAATTCCGGGCTTCATTTATGCAAACTTCTAATTTACCCGACCCAATTGAAACAAAATCAGTCGCAGAGCAATCGACCGAAGCGACGGCTTCCGAGCTCGATTATCGCGACAACCATTGGCAGCAGTTTAGCTATGCCCTGTTTACCTTGATGTTTTTCTCTGTGCTCAGCATTTGGATTATGCAAAATTCAGTCAATGCTTATTTTCAGCAGACCTATCATCAAGCCAGCCCATTGGCGGTATTGGATGACTATCCCGTATGGACTTCGGGTGCAACAATCGGTCAAGCGTTGTATCAGCAGCATGATCAAATCAAAGCCGCTATTTCAGCCTTCAATAGCACCCAAGTTGAAAATTTTAATTCAGGCTATGCATATACCCCTGAATACAAAATTATTCTCGCAGAAAAAAGACGGGTTGAACAACAACGCCAAGCCGTTGAAGCCAAAGCACGTGCGCAGGAAGCCTTACGCAATCAATTTAGCTTAAATAAAAATCAGCAAGTCTTTTTTGCGGGTGATTCACTGATGCAGGGTGTTGCACCCTTTGTGCAGAAATCATTACTTGAAAACTACGAAGTCAAAAGTGTCAATCTCAGTAAACAAAGTACTGGCCTGTCTTATCCAGGTTTCTTTAATTGGCCACAAACCATTAAAGACACCATTGAAAGTAATCCACAGATTAAAATTTTGGTGGTGTTTTTAGGCCCCAACGATCCATGGGATATGCCCAATCCACAAGGCGGCGGACACTATTTAAAATTCCAGTCACCTGAATGGGAAAGTCTATACCGTTCACGGATTGCAGCGATTATTCAAACTGCAAAACAACATCAAGTCAGTGTGATGTGGCTGACCCCACCGAATATGCGCAAAGAAAGTTTAAACAATCAAATGATTTACTTAAATCAGGTCATTCGTGATGAAGTACAAAAAAATCAGGCACTGTTTCTCGATTCTCGCGCTATCCTAGGCACAGCAAATAATGTTTATAGTGATTATCTGGTCAAAGATGGTCTCTCCATTAAGATGAGAAGCGCTGATGGAATTCATTTTTCCTCAGATGGCCAAAAAGTCCTTGCGCAAAGTATTGCACAACATATTCAAGTGGCGCCTTAATCCGTGCTCACCAAAGGTAAATTATGAAGAACTTAAAAAGTTTGATCTCCCTGTCAGTTTTGGCAGTTACGTTCAATACCAGCATCAATGCTAGTCATTTAAGCAATTTTAATGAACCGAATAGTCAAAAGCTCATCACAGCGATTCAAGACAAAAAGCTGCATGTGGTACAACTGGGCGATTCGCATACTGCCGCAGATGAAATGACTGACAATATGCGTCAGCAACTACAAGCTACGCTTGGCAATGGCGGTATGGGTTGGGGCATGCCGATGTATTTTACTGGCAACCGCCTCGTTCGCTACGGCTATGACAAAAATGGTTGGCAACCAATCAGCAGTCGCACGCAACAAAATGAAAACTATAGCTTAGGTGGACTAATCGCCATACCGCAATACAGTGGCGCCAGCCTCACCATCAAAGCCAAACGTAGCGAAGCACTGCAAAAATTTAAAGTCAGCATTCGTCAGTCAGCCAATGATGAGGCTTTAATTGGAAATGATGCACAAGGTCGCCCAATCCGTATTGAAGCACCAATTAAAAATGGCACCTGGCAGATCGCTGAATTTGAAGCACAAATGCCCTTCTCCATTCGTGCCCAACAGGTACAGAAAACTGCACTTGGCGGTTGGTGGGGACAAAATGCCCAAGGCAATGGTGCAATTGTTTCTGCTATCGGGATCAATGGTGCGCAACTCTCCTATTGGGAGCGTTGGAATAGCAAAGGCTGGCAAGATGAACTCAAGGCTGTTGCACCTGATTTATTAATTTTGGCCTACGGCACCAATGAAGCCTATGGCGACAATCTCGATGTGGGCCGCGCTCGACAAATTCTCGTTGAACAAATTCAAGGGATTCGTGCAGCCAGCCCCAGCACGGCGATTATGATTATGTCGGCGCCTGAGAGTTTAAAAGGCATTGGCGGATCGTGTGGTACACGTCCAGTCAAACTCACCGCTGTTCAACAAATGCAACGTGAAGTGGCACAGCAACAACGCACCCTATTTTGGGATTGGCAACAAGCCATGGGCGGTGCCTGTTCAATGCGTTCGTGGATTAACCAAGGGCTCGCACGTCGTGATGGTGTGCATTTTTCGGCAACTGGTTATCAACGCTTAGGCCAGCAAGTGGCACAAGATATTCTGTCTTTTAATCCCAAAGCCAACAGTAATCAAGACCGACAGCCAGTCAATAGTAGCAACTCAGCTATTCATTCAAACAGCAATCATTATCCAAGCAGCAATAACTATGGCTATGCCAAAATTTGTTTAGAAGGTGCTGCAGAATGTAAAAGTATCGGGAAGCAATAAAAATCTAAAAGTTAAATTGTAAATGTCTGCAAAGTAGCAAAAGCCAACGTCAAAACGCGTTGGCTTTTGTTGCTTCACTTAGAATTAAGCAAGACTTAGTAATTTTCATTGGCGGATTTAAATCCAACTCAACGCTGCCACACTGACCAGTACAGCAATGATTGGAATGACCACTGTGACCACAAAAACATCTTTATAAGCTTGTTTATGCGTAAGTCCCATGACCATAAGCATGGCAATGATGGCACCACAATGCGGCAATGAATCGAGTCCACCTGCTGCAATATTCGCAAGTCGATGCAGGATTTCTGGCTCCACCCCTCTTTCGAGATAAACGGGCGCAAAAGTCTGCATAAAAATTTGTAATCCGCCCGATGATGACCCCACGATACCAGAGACAACGCTGACAGAAACGACAACAGATAATAGTGGTGGTAAGTCTAAACCTAATATCCAGGTAGAGAATTGAGCAAACCCAGCCGTCTGAATGACGACGCCACCAAAACCAATCACAGCAGCGGTACTCAGCAAAGGCATAATCGAATCATCCGCCCCTTGCCCGATAATACTCACAAATTTTCTTCTTAAGATCGGGAACAATAAAATACTGATGACTGTACCCACGACCAAAGCAAAACTCGGCCAAATAATCGGTTGTTGCAAGCTATACCCGACTATTTTACCGAGTACCCCATCATCTACACCGACACCCATCATCATGAATAAACGTGGCATGAGTATCATCCCAAATACAGCAAGTATTGGAATACAAGCAACCCTGAAACTTGGGACATTGGTCAAGTTATCTGCGATCTTCTCCATACTCAGGTCTTGGGCATTTGCTTCAAACCCTTCGCCCTTTAATTTGGCCAACGTCCATTCGCGTTGTAAGTACGCCATTCCAAGCACCACCATAATGACACTTGCCAAAATCCCAATCCATGCGCCAGCAAATAGATCCGTGCCCAAAGCCGTAGACGCAATCACGTTATGTATTGAAGGACTGCCCGGTAAGGCAGTCATGGTGAAGGTTCCCGCACCTAAAGCAACGGCTGAACCAAAAAGTCTTTTGGGCAGATTGGCTTCTCGCATTAAAGTGACACCCAGCGGATACATGGTAAAGATCACCACAAACGTCACCACACCACCGTAAGTCAGGAGTGCGCAAACGATCATCGTAATCCAAATCACCCGTTGACTGCCCAAGCGTTGGGTAATGACTTGAGCAATGCTATTGGCTGCCATACTGACCCCCATCACCTTGCCAAAAATAGCGCCACATAAGAATAATAAGAAAAACTTACCAGCAAAGGTAAACGCACCAAGTGGCCCAAACGGGAAATACTCAAGCAATGTTTTAGATACGACTAAGTCATTACTGAACGCAATGATCAATGAACAGAACAAGGCTGCAACGACAACATTAAATCCTCGCATCGCCATCCAAATTAAGACAGCAATCGCAACAAACAACCCAATATTCCCTATCATAAAAACCTTCTTTTCAATTTATGAATCTCTCAATTTAGAGGCATACCGCTGCAATGTGGATTGATGCACTTCGTGATAAATACGTATTGCAACGAATTAGTTTCAATATTTCTAAGCTTTAAAAATTCCAACCCAGGCTGAGGCTGGCAAAGTCGCGATCGACCAAGGTATTGAAATCACCGCCAAAAAAGTCGGTATAAGCAACATTTAAAGTATAGGAATTTCGATAAGTGACATCGGCACTTAGGCTGACCGCTTTACTTCCTTGATTAAAGTTAGGTCCATAACC
Organism: Acinetobacter pullicarnis; assembly: GCF_006352475.1. NCBI lineage: Bacteria > Pseudomonadati > Pseudomonadota > Gammaproteobacteria > Moraxellales > Moraxellaceae > Acinetobacter > Acinetobacter pullicarnis. The sequence continues at coordinate 593,825 of NZ_VCMZ01000001.1, read as the reverse complement.
GGCCACATCATGCGACCAATACGCGGCATATTTAATATCGGTATTTTTTAAAATATTTCTCTGTACACGACAAATTTCACAGAACCCTTATCCTATCAGGGTTCTGCCTTCTTAAAATTGCCAAAATTTCCTTAAACTCTTCTTTTTTCCCCAAAACCAATTAAACGCTGAATCGCCATTTGAACATAGTCTAAACCATAGCGAAATAAACTCATTGAGAGTCGTCCATGCTTCTTTATTTTTATCACTTTTTTTTGATCATGTTGCCATTCACCCGTTAAGTAACACCAACAGAAGCTTATAGCTAACACCGCAATCAATTTTTTCACTCGTCTAGGGTCTGTCAAGCGCGTATTTTCAAGATTAAACCCGCGTCCTTTGAGACAACTGAATAAGGTTTCAATTTCCCAGCGTAATGCATAATCCTGAATAGCATTGGCATTAAACTGAGGAGAAACGACGAGTAAAAGCTCTCCATTTTCTAACTGTAGTGCACTTATATATAGTTTCACCCGACCAACCAAAATCCGTCGTTTACGACATTCAATTTGACCAACTTTAAGATGGCGAAATAAATCACTAATTTTATGATTCTTTCCTAAATGATTGGTGACAATGAAGTTTTTTTAACACGAATGCAGAAGTTGATGTCTTGTTCAATTAACCATGTAAACCACTGCTCACCGATAAACTCTCTGTCTGCGAACACATTCACAATACGGTCTTTACCAAAAATGGCTATAAAGCGTTGAATCAAAGCAATACGCTCTTTCGTATCTGAATTTCCACGTTTATTAAGCAATGTCCAAAGGATAGGTATCGCTATTCCACGATAAACGATTGCGAGCATCAGGATATTAATATTTCGTTTTCCCCATTTCCAATTGGTTCTATCTAAAGTCAGTTGCACTTGGTCGAATGAAAACATATTGAAAATCAACTGAGAAATTTGACGATAATCAAAATACTGACCTGCAAAGAAGCGCTGCATACGTCGATAAAATGATTGTGGTAAGCACTTGATGGGCAAGGCTTTAGATGCAGAAGAAAGATTACATGTTTGCTTTAAAATAATCACAAGCATGATGAGCGCAAAGCACTTTAAATGTGACTTGTTCCATTTTAGATATTTGTTTAAGATAAGATATAACTCATTGAGATGTGTCATAGTATTCGTCGTTAGAAAACAATTATTATGACATTATTTCAATGAGTTATCTATTTTTGTCGTGTACAGAGAAAATATTTTTATATTCTACGGATGCACGTGCGCGGTACCCCCACGAATTCTGGGTATAAAAACCGTCATCGTGACAGTACTGGGGATTAATCGGATTGAGTAAGGCCGTACAAGAAATATTCTCGCTTAGAAAATCACCATTAAAAGGATTATTCCCCGTTGGCATACTGCCATTGCCATAGTTGCCATCACGGCCAAAGCGCAAAGCATTTTTATTAATATCTGTAATATGGTTATAACCCGCTTCGGCAACAAGCATGACGTTATCCGCATTCCAGATCGGCCCGAATGGATGAATGACTTTGAGTTGTAACTGGCTCACAGGGCGACGGGCATAACCTTTAATTATCTCGTCTGGATTGGCTTTTGAGTGACCGCTACTAAAGATTGGAGAGTTCACATCCTCGATCATATTGCCAAAATAAGCCGCGGTTGTCAGATCAACCCCGTTAATTTGCAGGGGCATATTGGGTCTATAACTCAACTCACCTGATACGCTAGTTTTCCCCAAGAGCGTTGAAAAACTGGCCCCCCAAAGCTGAATATTTTCAGGATAATCCAAAAAGTATTTTCCATTTGAAATCAGTTTTTGCTGACCGGCAACAGCATTATTTTCAATCGTAGCCAAAGCCCCATTGACTGCAATACCGCTCAAATAGGGTAGTCGGCTATGATAGTTTATAAAATACAATCCCAGTTTATGTTGGTTGGAGTCACCAAAGGTCGGCTTAAAGGCCAGACCGAATTGCCCAGCATTTTTAGCTTCGTTATCGTCGGCTCGCGGCAAATACACTGGAGAATTAAAACCAGGTAAAATTGCCTCAAGTCGATCCCCACAGCCATCCGCCAAGGCATCCACTGCAAAAAATGTCCCGCACTGATCGACAATGGTCTTACGCCATTCCAACTGATAAAACAGTTCCATTGACAGCTTGGGATTGATCGTGATTGCTGAATACAGCATATTTACAGGAATCGTTCTTTCTTTTAAATGCGCACCAGGCCGTCGCAATGCAGGTAGATCAAGCGGGTTAATGATGTTAATCCCATTGCCAATAAATGCGCTTTCGCCCCAATTGATTGTCTGTCGCCCGAGTCGTATGGTTTTGAGATGGGCGGCATCTGGAAAATTCTTGTATATATAGGCATCTGCCAAAGTAATTCCAGTAGGTTTTGCTGCTTTATTAGCATCCCGATCCTTAATACGGTAAAAGTGCTGTTCACCATTTTCTAATTCAAAGTCATACCAATATTTCCCTCGCAGAAACACGCCCGCATTGGCATACTTCAACTCAAGATCACTCACCCCTTTAATCACTTTAGAAAAAGCCTCACCTTTACGAAAGTTTAGCCGCCCATCATCGTGGGTATTATTCGAGGCGATCCCTCCTGAAGTAATCCCAATTTGCCTTTGATCAGGATTTCTCGTCGCCCAATTGGCTCCCATTGACAGTGAACTTTTGAACTGACCATCAACCTCTCCCCATTGAAAGCTGGTTGCATATATGTCTTCACATAAAATGTGCGTCAAACCAATCGTTGCAGAAAACAATATTATATTTTTAAGGCGAATTAATTTTACCACTTGGCACTCCTTGGCAGTCCCCACCCTCATCCTGATAGTGGTTGATCATTTGGAAATGAAAATTTATAACGGTGGATAAATTATCTAGTAATGACATATGATCGTCTAATGCATAACACATGGAGTATTCATGCATTGAACAGAACAATAGATCTAAAAAGGATTCAACATTTCGCATTGCTTGGGGAAAGCTTGCATTTTTCTCGTGCAGCTGAGCGAGCAAATTTATCGCAGACTGCATTTAGTCGAAGTATCAAGGCCTTAGAAGATGATTTTCAACTTCAATTATTTGACCGAGATACCCGTACAGTTGAACTCACCTATGCGGGTAAACAATTATTAACGCTTGCGCGCGATCTTTTGCATACAGCCAACAATCTTAAAATCGAAGCGGCCCATATTGCAAAAACAGAAGGCGGTGAGCTGAGTTTTGGTGCAAGTTTCATGCTGATGAACCAAACAACCTCCTTGGTCTTAGAAGAGTTAAGGCGTATTAATCCTAGGCTAAAACTAAATATTGAATTCAACCATGGTGAAGCACTCAATCTCAATCTACTGGCTGAAAACATTGAATTCTATGTGGCCAATGCAGACAGTTTTATCGGTGATCCACGCTTTACGATCACCCCTTTATTTTCGGTTGCATCTTCTTTTTTTTGTCATAGCCAACACCCCTTAGCACAACAAACCACACCGATTAGTCGCGAACAATTACTCAGTTACCCTTGGAGTTCTGTACACATTCATAATTCAGTGCTGCGCATGTTGACCATGTTGTGTAATGTGTCCTCAAGTAAACAATTACCGATTGTCCTCAACTGTAATAATCTAGATTTGCTCCGGCAAACGTTGATGAATAGTCACACCTTGCTGCTTACATGGCGTAATTGGTTAGAGGAAGATATCAAACGAGGAGATGTCATTGATCTAGTGCCGTTGGTTCAACCACCGCTGCGTGATGAACCCATGATGATGGATTGTTGCGTTGTGCAACTCGCAGGACGTACCCTTTCACCACTGGCAAGACATACCATTCAAAAAATACGCGAATTAAATAACCAGACTTAATTGGATTATTCATATAAATGAAGGCAAAGTAATGTCTCACTTTGCCTTCAACGAAATTACTCTCTCGCCCACTTGCAGTTTGGACTTAAACGACTGGCTTAACTATTTTTATGGCTCAACATATTTTTAGCCTGTTCCTTACGATTCCATTGATCTTGAATAAGTACTGCCATCTTATGAGAAACCTCACAAATATCGCCCTTCGCATGACTATGATCATGTGCAAGAACACTGACTCGCTCTTCATCCTCAATCACAGCATGTGGCAGAGCAGCCGAACTTAACACTGTTTTTGCAGGATTTTCAAAAACTTTGCCTTCATATACCGTCCCCCATATTGGAATATTCTTCAGTTCTATTGGCTTGACGGTATAAGGGTTAGCTTCAAGTACGGTAAAGTTCGCAATTTTCCCTGGTGCAATACTGCCTAATTCCTTTTCTTTGCCCCAAGAATAAGCACTCTCAATCGTAATTGCCCGCATCGCGTCATGCACTGAAATTTGTTGTTCTGGCGCAACGACATTACCTTCAATGGTTTTACGATTGACTGCACTCCATGCCAAGAACAATGGATCGGCGCTTGCAACAGGCATATCCGAATGGAATGAGAGTGGGATGCTATGTTTTAGGACAAAACCGTTCGGTGCTAAAGCATGAGCCCGTTTCGGTCCTAGGCCATACTGAGCAAACTTATTTGCAAAAGCAATTGGATAGTACGGATTGGTACTCACGATCGCACCAACGCGAGCAATACGATCAATTTGTGCTTCATCTGCAACAGGGAAGTGAACCAAAACCGTACGATGGTCCGGTCGCGGATTTTCAGCCATACGTTTTTCAAGCATATTAAGAACAGTCTCTAGCCCTAAATCACCCGTCACATGAATATGTAATTGATAGCCAGCATCCCAATACATTTTACTCCAAGTATCCAATAGCTCAGGGGTCATCATCCATTGCCCGTCATGACCATCTAGATAACCATCTTTCATTTGCATGGCTTGGCTAATAATGGCACCATCTGCAAAAAATTTAATATGCTTGGGTAGCATGGCAACTTTACCCTCAGTCCCCAGTGCGACCAGTTTTTGCGTTTCTGCCATGCCTTGTTCAAGTGTCATCCCCGATACCGCAGAGGTACGTGTTTCTGGAAAAAAATAGCCCGTTAGTGGAACTTCTTTTTTACCTAGGGTGTCTTGCAGAATTTTCCAATAACCTGGCACCAATAAAACACCTGGGTCAGCAAAGGCGGTAACCCCTTTCATTTGTAGGTGATCAGCCATCATCTGCGTTCCAGCAGTTAAACGTTCTGGCGTTGCAAAATACGTTAATAACTTTGGAGCAAGTAGCTCAATTGCACCATTTTCAAACCAATGCCCTTTTTCCCAATCCACCTGAGTACTGGCAAGTCCGTGGCCTTCCATGGCTTTTTTATCTAACTTCAGCGCTTTAATCGCAGCGGTATTTAAATAAAAATCATGACATGAACGGTCCCAAATAATAATCGGTCGGGTACTGCTGATTTTATCTAAATACTCACGATTAATTTGACCATGCCAAAGTGGATGATATCCCCAAGAATATAACCATTCTTCTGAATTACCTTTTTCAGCATTGATCTGCATCAATCGTTGCTTATATTCAGCTGGTGTTTTTGCTGCCTTAAATTGTTGATGAGGAAGATCCCAATCCTCCATCGAAACCACATCTGTGGTTAAGGTCAAGGCCGTCATCATCGGATGTATATGCTGTTCAATAAATCCTGGCATAATGACTTTATTTTTAAAAGTCTCATCAATCTTATAGCTTTGCTGACCTAAAGCCGCTTTTACACTATCTACCGTACCCACAGAGACAATACGATTATTCGAAACCGCAACAGCTTGCGCTTCTGGATTCCGTTCTTCCATCGTATAAATGTTCTTCGCGAGAAAAACGGTGACAGGTTCTTGGGCATTTGCATAAGCCGCACCAATCAATAACAACGCAGTAGTCAAGACGTTAAATGGACGCATCCATGTTTTTTTTATCACTGTTCATTTTCCTTAATTTACTTTAAATCAATAGCACTTCGCGTTAGGCACAAGTCGCTACAGTCGAAAAGGTATATCCCGCTAGAACATCCGCGAGTTTCCCTTCTTTATCGTCACAGTTATAGGTCGCAACAATTCCTTTACTTACCACTTGTTCAACTTCAAGCCTATTTAGTTTCAAACCTAAATCATGGGCTTCTTTCAGCACAATATTTTTAGTTTCTCGCATGACCAGTTCAGGTTTAAAAATTTTCCCTACACTGGTTAATGGCAAGCGCTCAATGAGATGAACAGCCTTAGGCACTGCTGCCCGCTCCGGTATTTTCAATGTGGCATAGGTCAATATTTCATGACTGGTGACAGTACTTCCTACTTGAAGTTGCACATAAACCACAGGTACTTCACCTGCATAAACATCAGGCCGCCCCACTGCTGCACACATCGCAACATCTGGATGTGTCGCAATTATTTCTTCAATATTTTTAGGATCAATATTGTGCCCTCCTCGAATAATCATTTCTTTTTCCCGCCCCGTGAGCCAAAAATAGCCCTCTTCGTCACAACGACCTAAATCTCCTGTGTTGAACCAAGCCTGCTGCACGCCATTTTCATTGGGCCGCTCGACCCACGCATCTTGATTATGATGTTCATTTAAATAGCCCTGAAAAACATTCGGCCCCCGAATACACACTGAGCCAGCTTCGCCGCACTCTGCATCGCGTTGCCACATATTCTGTTCATCTAAAATCATCACCCTCATGGCTTGCCAAGGTAATCGCAAGCCAATTGAACCGACACGTGCAATATTTTTGACTGGATTCATTGACGATGCACAAGTCCCTTCAGTCAGACCATACCCCTCCAATATCCGTAAACCACTTTGCTTTTCAAATTTATGAAGCAACTCCACAGGCATTGGCGCTGCTCCACAAATTGCAGCAGTTAATGAGCTGACATCCACTGTGCATGGCTCATTTAATAAACTTGCAAAAATGGTCGGTACTGCCGAAAAAGAGTTCACTTGATGGGTTGCAACGATTTTCCAGAAATTTTGTAATAAACCAGGTTCACGATATCCAGCTGGAGGCCCTAACAGCACATGCCCCCCTTGGGCAAAAACAGCTAAGCCAGTACCAAACAATGCGTTTACATGAAACAGTGGCAAGGCGGTGAAAACCGTCCGTCCATGACGTAAAACAGGTGCTCCAACAACAGCATCAAGTTGAATACAAAAGGCGACGTTATTGCCTTGGCTATGACATGTGAGTTTAGGGAGTCCTGTCGTACCACCCGTACAAAAATAGGCTGCAAGATCATCGAGCGCAGCAGGTGGACATAGCAGTTTAGTCCCGACTTCCCCCTTTATTTGCGTATTAAAGTCGATAACTTTAATACCGGATACGTCTTGAATAGAGGCTGTCGATTGAGACTTTTCGGACTGATACACTGCAGCATCAACCGTCAATATTGCTTTTAAATTCGTAACATTCGCGATGGTATGCTCTAGTCGCTGCCATATTTCTGCATCTGTTTCAGGGGCTACGGTTACGATCCATTGAGCATTTGTTGTATTTAAAAGTTCCGCCATTTGAGCAGGATCAAGCATCGGGTTAATGGCAAAAGAAACACCGACTGCTTGTATTCCCCAGAGTGCAATATGCGCTTCAGGAAGATTTGGGAGAATAAGCGCAACAACATCCCCTCGCTTCACACCGAGATGATGAAACATATTGGCGGCTTTGGTAATATCCGCCAACAGTTCAGCATATGTCCATGTCGTCGGACTTGCATAATCTTCTGTTTTTAGAAAAAAACTTAAGGCCAATGCATCTGGATATTTCTGAGCACTACGTTCTATTAACGCATACGTATTCTCTAAATTTTGATAAGAAAATGCTGAGCGTTCAATATTCAGAATATCCTGATACTCATAAATCATAGTTAACTCCATTAACATTCTTTTAGTTTTAGCCTAAAGCCAAATCACCTTTCCAATTACAAAGCCAGAAAGTCAACCAAAGTATGTCAATGGATTAAGCACTTAACAAATGCAATAATTGGTTATAATTCATGTATTTCATGCATAGGTTTATTTTGAGCCATCGCGACATTGCATCGTTATACCCAAAGTGCTTATTACATTTTTTTTGAAAAAAATAATTTTTTAAATAGATACAGTGCAACCTATTTGTTCTTTTACTTCTATTTTTTAATATTTAGGATTTCTCACCAAAAAATAATTGGAACAAAATTAAAGGGAAAATAAAAGCAAACACTCCCATAGGCATTTTTTCTAATATTAAACTGAATTTGGTCATGACTTGAATCGTTCCAATGCATTTTTAGCCTGCTCAATGCCATTCTTCGATGCAATTTCATACCAATATTTGGCTTTTTCTTTATTATTAAAAGTATATTCATAGAGATTAGCTAAATTATATTGGGCTTCCGGAAGGTCTTGCTCCGCGGCTTTAGTGTATAACTCCAAAGCTTTTTGCTCATCCTTAGTAACCCCAACACCATCTATATAAGCATTAGCTAAATTAAACTGTGCTTTAGCAAGATTCTGATCAGCTGCTTTGCGATATAAATCAAATGCCTTTTTTTCATCTTTAACAACACCATTGCCCTCTGCATAGGCATTGCCTAAATTAAATTGCGCGAGTGCAAAATTCTGATTTGCAGCTTTGGAAAATAATGCTAGCGCCTGAACACGATCTTTAGCGATAAAAAAACCTTCATTGTACATGACGCCCAAATTGTACTGCGCTTCGGCAAAGTTTTGTGCAGCAGCTTTGGTCAGCCATTTAAAGGCCTGTTCATCATTCTTTTTAGTTCCTAAGCCTTTAAGATACATCGCACCAAGATTATTTTCTGCAATCGCTGAACCCCTATTCGCTGCTTGTTCAAAAAGTTTAAATGCCTTCTGATAATCTTGTGGAATCTCTTCACCTAAATAATAGCGTTCACCTTGTGCATATAAAAGCTCAGCTTCACTTGTTGCAAGCTGCTGTTGATTAACAGGTTTATTACATGCCACAAGGCCAAACGTATTTAAGCTAAGTAAGCTATAGAGGAGTAGGTTTTTTAGTTTCATTTTTTTATTATTTTCTCAAAAAATTACTTATTATTTAGCTCTTCTAATGCCTGTGTTGCATCGGCATAACCATTCTCAGATGCTTTTTCAAACCAATATTTGGCTTTAACTTTATCATTTAAAATATTGACGTAAATATAACCTAGATTATTTTGAGCTTCAGGAAGATCTTGCTCCGCCGCTTTGTAGTACAACGCTAGTGCTTTATTTTGATCCTTTTGAACACCTTCACCATACTGATACATATAGGCTAAATTAAATTGGGCTTGCGCAAAGTTTTGATCAGCAGCTTTTACATATAAATCAAATGCCTTTTTTTTATCTTTAATAATACCAGTACCATTTGCATAGAAATTTGCTAAATTAAATTGGGCTTGAGCAAAATTCTGATCTGCAGCTTTAGTATATAAATCAAATGCCTTTTTTTCATCTTGAGTAACACCATCACCGTTCGCATAAGCAGTTCCTAGATTAAATTGTGCGAGCGCAAAATTCTGATCTGCTGCTTTTGAAAATAACGCGATGGCTTTTGTTTTATCTTTAGCAATAAAAAAACCTTCATTGTACATCACGCCTAAATTGTACTGCGCTTCAGCAAAGTTTTGCGCAGCAGCTTTCGTTAGCCACTTAAATGCCAGCTCATCATTTTTTTCTGTTCCTAACCCTTTAAAATACATCGCACCAAGATTATTCTGTGCAATCGCTGAGCCTTTATTTGCAGCCTGTTCAAAAAGCTTAAATGCCTTCTGATAATCTTGTGGGGCCGATTCACCTAAATAATAGCGTTCACCTTGTGCATATAAAAGCTCGGCTTCACTTGTTGCAAGCTGCTGTTGATTAACAGGTTTATTACATGCCACAAGGCCAAGTGTATTTAAGCTGAGTAAGCTATAGAGGAGGAGTTTTTTTAGTTTCATTTTTTATTATTCCTTTATTAATCCGTACCTATAAATTGATTGACTCCAAAATATCAACACCTTCTTTTACAAAGAAGATTTTATTCAAAAAAATTAAAAATACTTATCTGCAACATATGCATATGACAAGAAGGTAATTCCAAATGTTGTTGATATAAATATTGCATATTGAAGTAAAAAATAACCTTTATAATTACTTAGCAATTCAATGAGTTGTTCTCGATCTAAAGGATAGTAAAAATCTTTCCCATACAGCTTTTTAAAGTTCACCTGATATTTAATATTTAAAGTTTCCCGCCAAAAAGTGGTTGGAAGTAAACTAAGAAAAATAAAATTAAAAGGCTCAAGTGGCCTTCTATACTTTCTCTCATCTTTAAAAATAATTTTAGAGATATCTTTTAAATTAATATTCATGTAAATATAAAAAATGATATATAAAATCACAGAAACAGCAAAAAAGAAAAAACCCAAGACAATAAGTGGAAGCGTTTTAAGTAGAAAAATAATAATATCCATGATCAATTACTCGTATTATTCTCTATAGAATCGTAAATTTTCCCTACACCCCAACCAGCAATTTCACTTACAGCCTTTCCCGCCATCGGTGCTGATATAGCAACAATACCAATAACTACAAGGCCAGCCCCACCTGTGGCCAAACCAATAATTAATGCGCTAGCGTATACACCAGAAACTAATGCTGTTCCAGTCTTAACTGTTTCCACAACAGTTGTTCGCGCTTTATCTTCAGGAGCAGCTTCATATACAGCAACACCTGAGTTAGCAACATCTATGGCTACAGATAAATATCCAACTCCCTTTAAATATTTACTAAATTTTCCAACCTCTCCCATTTTCTTGGCATATTCTTTTATGCCACCTTTATAGTTATTGTCTCTAGAAAGTACGGATTGATTCAGCATTTTACGCATATTACTAGTTTTAATATTCTGATCCCATCTGAAAAATTTTTTTACAGACTCTTGATTAAATTCTTTGTAGATCTTGATATTTTGCTCTCGGAATGCGCCAAATTTTGTAGAAGCATTCGGAGTGCCCTTTATATTTGCTTCAGCATATTTAACTGTTAATTCACCATGAAGTTTATATATGCGATGTACTTGAGCTTCTATCATCAATAAGGCGGCATCAGGAGTCATCTTCTGTTCAAAAAAACCATCATCCTTTTTATCTCTATTGAATTTAACCGTTAAAGGATGATCATTTTCAAAAATATCTTTTTTTACTAGTCTCGTATTTTTATTTTTTAATACATCATAAAAAAACTCATAGTTTTGAGCGAAAAACAAAGCATCAAAATCTTTGTCCTTTTGCATTTCTTCTAAATTTTTAAACGCTGCTTTGGCATGTTTTTTATATTCTGGGAGCGCTTTAGCGGTTGTCGAGTTTGATAAAATTATAATCCAACCTGGTTTCAATACCCCAACAGATACTAGACTCGATAAATGTGGATTATTGGCTCGAAGGGTATCCCAATCTGAAGGAGCTAATGGTTTTTTAAAAACTCTATTTGACCAAGCAAGTACAGTTTCAGGCTTTTTAATCAAATACCAAGCAACCTCCCCATCATTAAGATGAATTTCTCTAATATTTTCTTTTACTTTTTTGGTTAATTCACTTGTTGTTTTAAAATCAAAAAAACTCCAGTTATTCATGTTAGGGTAGGCTTTTGCAGATATCCGTTGAATCACATCGCCTCGATAAAGTACCTCATAGATTAAAGAACGGTTTGGTTGAAAAATATGAATCCATTTGGTAAAACCATTTTTATCAAACGCCCCCTCATAGCTAAAAACGGTTTTCTTGGTTGCACTATTTGTCAGCGTAACTTTGAAAGTTAAATCTTTTATTTTTAGAGGAGCATGGACTTTAAGTTGTAATCGAGAATATTGAGTCGCCACTTTTTATTCCTCTATATTATTTGCATCTTGTGCTTCTTCTATGTCATTAACCATTATCCGAGTCACAATATTTTGAGCAGATGAGGTTGTATTTAACTTCATAAATCCATCATTATCAGTCATCCCTTTTTGTAGACTTCCCTCTTCATCAATAATCAAATAGGGCCGATTTGCCAGTGGTTGGTTGTCTTTATTTTTAACGAGATACTGCAAAATATAAGGATTGTCTGCATCTGGTAGCACTGGAAGTTTCGGAGATATCTGTTCACCCCCCTTAAAAATATGCTGCCCTGCTTTTGCTTCAAATTTTCTCGGTGTAATAATAGTAATACCGTCTTTATTGATAATAATTTGCGAACCACCTGCCATAGTAAATTCCTTTTTTATGTCATAGACTGACTTTTATTATTTGATCAATATTATAATTATAAAAAATATGACCTTTATTCTCGCGATCCAATTCCAAGACAGCATCATTGTCGCAGCTGACAATCGAAGTCTCACGCCAAACCACAAAGATAGATCATTCTTTAGCCAAGATCAAACCACTAAACTTCACACATGGCCAAACGGTATGATCACGGGTGCTGGGGAAGAATATGTGATCTCGAACGCGGTTAAATTATTTAAAAAATATAAAAAATTTGAAATGGCCGATCTGGTCGATTGTCTAAGAATATCGAGGCATCTACGCATACAAGATGTTGGACAACATCAGCAGATTCAAGGGACTAAACTGCTCTGTTCACGCTATTGCAATGATGGTGCGCAGCTTTATAGCATTAGCCCTGAGGATGATCAGCACGATCGCATCACTGCATTAAAACCCTATGATTTTATTCTGTGGTTGGTTAATACCGATTTGCAGCACATTTCGGCTGAATTACAAAAGCTTTATGCCAATTTAAAAGATTTTTCAGCCTTTACTGATGAGCAACAGTGGCTGGATTTTTATCAAATGCCGCTCTCAAAGATTTTTTACCAACAAAGTTTATATGACTGCACCATGAGCCGTAGCTTTGATATTTTCTTTCAAAATAAAAACCAATGCATTTGTCTGCATATTGAGAATAACGCTGCACCATTTTAATCAATATACTGCTTTATACGCTTTAACTCGGTCAAAGCTTCTGGGCTAACCAAACTGTGTGCCCTGTGCATTCTGGGTCTTCAGCACGCATCTCCACCACCCTAAAACCATGCCGATGTAACAAAGCTTGGTATTCGTTTGGCGCTAAACTGGCATGAAACAATGCCTCGCCTTGCATCTCCCCGATGGCAATCCCATGACTTGGCCCACTGCTAAACATCAGTGCAGTTCCTGATTTCGCATGTTGTTCAAATACCTTAAACATATGACGTTGATCGTCATGGGTTAAATGAAAAAAACTATCCCATGCCAATATGCCGCCAAAGCGTTGATTTAAATGCAACTGACGCATATCTGCTTGTAACCACTGTTGCGTTGGAAAGCGTTGCGCCGCCAATTCAAGCATGGCCGGTGAACTATCTATACCCGTGACCGCATGTCTCTGCAAAATACAATATTCAGCCACGGGGACTGCTGCGCCACAGCCTAAATCGAGAATCTGTGAAGACGGTGGGATTAACGTTAAAAAGCGCTCTAACCAAATCCGATCGGCAAAATGATGACGACGTTGCTGATCCCATTGTTTGGCATATTTCTTATAAATTTCAATAATATTTGCCGCAAACTGTTGTTGTTCTAACATGGCCATTTACCGCAGTATGGATTGCATTGATTATAAGCATCTTTCCGCTTTTTTTATCGAGGAAGTTGTTGATGTGGCAAAGCTAAATCACCTTAGTCATGCCGTCTAGATTTCAAACAAATAGAAAAGACAATAAAAGACTTAAAATCAAGCAAATCACCAAAATGGTCACGTTATCCAGTATAATTTAGCCCGCTAGCTAACAGCCCGCTCAAGAGATTTTGATATGACAACTATCATCAAGCAAGATGACTTGATCACTTCGGTCAAGGATGCACTGCAGTTTATTTCCTACTATCACCCTCAGGACTTTATTCAAGCCATGAGTCGTGCTTACGACCGTGAAGAAAATAAAGCCGCGAAGGATGCCATTGCGCAGATTTTGATTAACTCACGTATGTGTGCAGAAGGTCATCGTCCAATCTGTCAAGATACCGGAATTGTCAACGTCATGGTTGACGTCGGTCTCGATGTTAAATTCGATTTAACCATGAGCTTAGATGACGCCATCAATGAAGGCGTGCGTCAGGGCTATTTAGAAAATTCGAATGTACTCCGTGCATCCGTTTTGGCTGATCCTGCTTTTGGTCGTAAAAACACCAAAGACAACACCCCTGCTGTGATTCACTACAAACTAGTACCGGGTAATAAAGTCGATATTACCGTTGCAGCCAAAGGTGGTGGTTCTGAAAATAAATCTAAATTGGCAATGTTGAATCCTTCTGATTCGATTGTTGATTGGGTGCTTAAAACTGTTCCGACTATGGGTGCAGGCTGGTGTCCACCAGGTATGCTCGGTCTTGGGATCGGTGGTACTGCTGAGAAAGCCATGATGCTTGCAAAAGAAGCATTGATGGAAGAGCTCAACATGGATGAATTACTTCGTCGTGGACCAGAAAACAAAATTGAAGAACTTCGTATCGAAATCTTCGAAAAAGTAAATGCACTCGGTATTGGTGCTCAAGGCCTAGGTGGTTTAACCACAGTCTTGGATATTAAAATTAAAGATTATCCTTGTCATGCTGCAGGCAAACCAGTCGGTATGATTCCGAACTGTGCTGCGACTCGCCATGCACATTTCCAATTGGATGGTAACGGTCCTGCGCATATTCAAGCACCGAAACTTTCTGATTATCCTGAAGTGACTTGGGATGCTTCACAGTCTAAACGTGTTGATCTTGATAACATCACCCAAGAAGAAATGAATTCTTGGAAACCAGGCGATACGTTATTGCTCAATGGTACGATCTACACCGGTCGTGATGCAGCACATAAACGTATGTGTGAAATGATCGACAATGGTGAAGAACTTCCAGTTGATCTTAAAGGTAAATTTATCTATTACGTGGGTCCAGTCGATCCAGTCGGTGATGAAGTGGTTGGCCCTGCTGGTCCAACAACAGCAACCCGTATGGACAAATTCACCCGTCAAGTGATCGAAAATACTGGCCTATTCGGTATGATCGGTAAAGCTGAACGTGGCCCAACAGCCATTGCTGCAATTAAAGACAACAAAGCGACCTATTTGATGGCGGTTGGTGGTGCAGCGTACTTGGTGTCTAAAGCGGTACGTGAAGCTGAAGTTGTAGCATTTGCTGACCTGGGTATGGAAGCAATCTACAAATTCAACGTTGAAGATATGCCTGTTTCAGTTGCGGTTGACGTTGAAGGCACTTCAATTCACGCGATTGCGCCAAAAATCTGGCAAGCGAAAATCGGCAAAATTCCAGTGGTTGATGCTGCTGCGGTTTAAGCCTGACTAATGTGTTGATATAAATTGATGATAAGAGGCCCTCTAAATTGAGGGCCTTTTTTATGGCTGAAAATTACGTTTAAGACGACGTGTGTATAAGTGCGGTGTTATCCACATTCGGGGCAGTATCTATAACTAAATATCTTATTCTTAGTTATACGGTGGAAATCGATTAGCTTTTATCTATTTGCAACGCCTGTATATTCGGCATATTTTCATAAGCGCGTAAAATTGTTTCATATGCAGTTGTGGTATGTCCCTGATCCCAGTAGACGATTTTGAGCCAGGTGGCAGCATGACTATAAAGTCCCATTCTAAGCCAAGGTTCTTCTAAGTATTTACTTAGCATTACTCTACCCGCTGCTAATAACTCATTTACATTATATTTAGGTTCAAAATGGTTTCTACAAAGGACATAACCATATTCTCGTGCGCTCATTTTTTTCTTTATTGAAATTTCTTTTTTTCCATAATAGTGCTCAAAACGCTCAATACCAGCTTGATGTTGCCTACTTTGTACACATAGCTGCATAAAGTCATCTAAAAAATCTGTTTTTAATGAATTTTTTGCATACATCTTATATTTAGAATCAAAATCACTCCATAATTCGAATGCTTTCTGCCAATAGGCTGTTGCATTAATATGATCTGACATCCAAATCGCTAAAGCTTTACTTTTAAATAGGTTGGCATGATGAAAGATAAGGTCATCCCCTTCACCAAATATTTCTTTTCTTTCAATCGCTATATCTAACCATTCATGTACTGTCGGTAAATATATATCGACCTCATCTTTAAAGTTAACCAAATAACCTGAAATAATATCTTCCAGCATGAATATTGCATAATTCCCCACAGGTTTTTTAAGATCAAATGAGCTCAACGTATGCTGCATATAGTCAAAAGTGAATTCATGAAAAACTTCTCTATTTCTTTTGGGATCAAACATTACAAGTGCTCCATATTATTAACATACACGATTTATAATTAAATAAACAACACAACCGAATTTTTAAACCAATAAAAAGTTCAAAATCATTTATTCAAATAAAAAATTTTAATCTAATTTTTTATGATTTCCAAACCTTCATATTCAATAAGTCTATTTTTTAAAATTATTTTATTTGGACTTCCCATGTATCTAAGAATATTTTTATTTGTTGAGCAATTTCAGGAAAGTCTCCAGCAATAATCATATTGCTACTGATTAAACTCTCTATATATAAATTTTTAGCAGAATAATCTAAATAATAATGACAAATTTGATCTTTTTCCATTACGCTACTTTGGGTTGGGCAGGTTATTGCGAACGCCCCCATTTGATGAACTTCTCCAAGAAAAGTATAGATACCTGTCATATCTGCATACTGACATTTTTTAGTCCCAGACCAATTACAATCAAATCCGCGATTAAACCTAAATGCTTTATGATCACTCATATTTTTTACTATATTCTGAGCGATAACTGTAATAGGTTGTTGATCTAGTAAGTACCATTGTATTTGTATAATATCGTGGTTAAATCGACCAAAGCGTTGTTGATTATCTGACTCACTTAAACCAGCTAAACTCGGCCAATTAAAATATGCAATCATACTGCCGCTCCGATCAAAGACCAGTGGGCTTTCAACTGGCTGAGAAGGGCTATCAATATACTTCTTCGGTACTGCAAAGTTTCGATCTGCAATAACAACCTGCACATTTTGTTCGCCCTCATAAACTTGCTCTAGTTGTGGCGAACAACCCGTTATAAAAATTAATACCATAACAATTAATAAAAAGGTTTTCATTGAATCTGATCTATTCCAATGCCTGTATATTCGGCATATTTTCATAAGCGCGTAAAATTGTTTCATATGCAGTTGTGGTATGCCCCTGATCCCAGTAGACGATTTTCAGCCATGTAGCAGCATGACGATAAAGTCCCATTCTGAGCCAAGGTTCTTCTAAGTATTTACTTAGCATTACTCTACCCGCTGCTAATAACTCATTTACATTATATTTAGGTTCAAAATGGTTTCTACAAAGGACATAACCATATTCTCGTGCGCTCATTTTTTTCTTTATTGAAATTTCTTTTTTTCCATAATATTGCTCAAAACGCTCAACACCAGCCTTATATTGTCCACTTTGTACACATAGCTGCATAAAGTCATCTAAGAAATCTGTTTTTAATGAATTTTTTGCATACATCTTATATTTAGAATCAAAATCACTCCATAATTCGAATGCTTTCTGCCAATAGGCTGTTGCATTAATATGATCTGACATCCAAATCGCTAAAGCTTTACTTTTAAACAGGTTGGCATGATGAAAGATAAGGTAATCCCCTTCGCCTAATATTTCTTTTCTTTCAATCGCTATATCTAACCATTCATGCACTGTCGGTAAATATATATCGACCTCATCTTTAAAGTTAACCAAATAACCTGAAATAACATCATTTAACATAGATATTGCAAAATTCCCCACAGGATTTTTAAGATCAAATCAACTCAACGTATGCTGCATATAGTCAAAAGTAAATTCATGAAAAACTTCTCTCTTTCTTTTGGGATCAAACACTACAAGTGCTCCAGATTATTGACATACACGATTGACACAACTATAGATTACAGAATTTTTAGAGTTACCCGTTGCGGCGGTAGAGGTCGTAAAGGTTCCATCTTTAAGATTATTAATAGCTTGTTCTTTCACATATTATGTCCATTATCAGAATAGATGACTCCACTTAAGTTTTTACTCCAACCTTGTGATTAATAATCAGGTAGATCATCATTCCTGTAAAATAAATTACTTAAAGAATAGAACATGTTGTTTAGTGAAAGAATGGCTGACATGTCAGCTTGTCTTTAACTTCAGAGCCAAATGAACTCGACCATTTAAAAAAAGCTGATATTGGATATTTAGCGCAACGAGATATTGGTAGGTTTTAGAAAAATAATCAGTGTCTTTTCCCAACTGTTTTAATGTATAAAATGGCATTTCATCCATCTCTTATTTATTTAACTTTTTGAATTTAGCAAAGGCCCTCTGACTTGAGGGCTTCTTTATGGGGATGAAATACCTTTAAAATGCTGGTGTGTATAAGTGCAGTGTTATCCTCATTTTTGTCGATCCTCCTCCCATGAGAAAGATCGAACTATTGGGGTGAAAGTTCTTTTGTCTTAAATGAATTAAAAATAGGTTCAGAAATGGCTAATGATTCTTCTATCGAATCACTCCAATAATCCATAAAAGTTACTTTTATTAAAAATTTTTCAAAGATAATTACTTTTGTTGCTATGCGAAATAAATTATGTTCTTGCTGCTCAACCTGATCTAAATAAATCACAGAATAATCATCATTATGCTGCACACTCTGCTTTAAACATTCCCACACTGTCGTTACAGCTGGATAATGATCAAGTAAAGTGATTAGCGTAGATTCAGCATAATCCGCCCTACTTTGCGTATCCAAATCAATTCGATCCCATCCACCTATGAATAACTCTTTTTCAATGGGCGCATCATAACCTTCAGGTCTATAAAAATAAGCTATTTCTTCAACATCACCATGACTATATGTTTCACCATAACCTGGCGCTGATGTGTCAAAAGGTCGCGACAACCACCATTGAGAAAGCTCAAGCTCCCAAGAGGTTGTTTGCAGTTTTTTTAGTTGATTTAAATACAGATACATATTTTCAGGTGGTGCTTCTGCTTGCATATAAGCATCAGAAATTAAATTAAAATGAGGCACGCGAAAAGTGTCCGTATAATCTGTCTGCTTTTGAGACCAGATTATATTATCTTCTGAAAGCCCGATTAATTTACGCCGATCTGATCGAGGTTCATAATCTTTTTCTACTGAGTAAAAAGCATCATAGCCTAGATGAACTTTTACTTTTTCTCTAGCTTGATCAACTACTTCAGTCTGTTCGTATACATCTTGGACAGCAGCAGAAAGCTGAATATATACTGCTTTTTCAGATAACTTTTCCACCCTATACGCTGGTGTACTCATTAATATCTCTAATCCAAATAAGTTAACATAGGCTTCACCAAATACGACCCCCCAATACATATCACTTAGCCAATGCTTTAATACATGTGTACTTGGCGTAAAGTCAATCCATCCGAAATTAGGATGAACTTCTTGAACCCGATTCATATCAATAATTGCTAAATCAGCATTAAATTCGACAGATACTTTTTTAACATAGTTAATTAGTTTATCTTGATCTACCTGTTCTAATTCTGGTTGAATCGATTCCAGACTATGTGTTCGACCATGATACGACGGTGAAAACCCTCCCCAAAACCGAGTTTTTTTATTACGCTTGCACCACAACGAATCTGCAGCTCCACCACGATCATCTGGTATTAATGTCTCAATGATATCTGGTGAAAATTCAATTTTTAAAGGTTCCCAAAATCCACATTTTTCTGGGATAAGCTCTGGATAGTGCTCACAACGATATCTAATCCGCTGAAAAAAGTCCCGAGGTGCTGCGAGCACTGCAGGTGTGTATATCGTTACATATACTGGATGTTTAAATTTCATATTTTAACCTTTCTTTCTAAAATCAATAAAAATTTTCATTGTTTGGGTCTTCAAATCAAATTTATGAATTACACCTTTAGACCCCTTGATCTGCGCTATAACTGTTTTCAATTATTGAGTAATCACTTTTAATTTATTTTTTATTTTTTATTTTGATGAGTCATATTTTCCAGTTTAAAACTAGCACTATAGATTAAATAAAAAATACAACCCAACAGATTAGACTTTTAAAATCATTATAAAATATCAACACCACCCTCTCTAAAACTTCATATTTTAATATTTAAAATTAAATCTTTTTTTAAATTATTTTACTTGAACTTCCCATGTATCCAAGAAGATTTTTATTTGTTGAGCAACTTTAGGAAAATCACCAGCAATAATCATATTGCTACTGATTAAACTCTCTATATATAAATTTTTAGCAGGGTAATCTATATTTAAATTACAAATAGTATTCTGGTCCATGACCTCACTGTAACTGTGACATATTATTGTAAAAGGACCAAAATTTTGAATTTCTCCAATATAGTTATAGTATCTACCTTTATATTTGTAATGGCAGTTCTTAATATCAGACCACTCACAATTATTCCCATCTCTAACAAAGTTAATCTCTTCGCTTAAATTAGTTAAAACTTGTCGAGCCGTAACAGGTTGTTGATCTAGTAAGTACCATTGTATTTGTATAATATCGTGATTAAATCGACCAAAACGTTGTTGATTATCTGACTCACTTAAACCAGCTAAACTCGGCCAATTAAAATATGCAATCATACTGCCGCTTCGATCAAAGACCAGTGGACTTTCAACTGGCTGAGAAGGGCTATCAATATACTTCTTCGGTACTGCAAAATTTCGATCTGCAATAACAACCTGCACATTTTGTTCGCCCTCATAAACTTGCTCTAGTTGTGGCGAACACCCCGTTATAAAAGTTAATACCATAACAATTAATAAAAAGTTTTTCATTTAATCTGATCTATTCCAACGCTTATGATCTTATTCCATCCTTGTATGGTGGAAGTGGGTACGCTTTTAGCTATATAGACTAATCGCTCATAATCCTAATCATGATAATTTTTTATCTTTCCAACAACCACCTTCTAAATAAATACTTTGATATCCCACTGTATAACGTTGAAATAATAAAACTAAGCTTTATAAAAATTAATTTTATATAATTGAAAAAAACATACTAACCATATAACACCCTAAAGCTAATCCATACACCGTAAATATCTACCATCCTTTTAACAAAAACTCCCCCTTTACAAAAAAAGAAGTTATAAAAAATATAAAGTTAATAAATACACATAAATATATGTATAACAGCACTCCAAAAAGACCAGAAATAGCTCTATGTTCAATCCTAAATAACAATGAATCCATATCACTGTATAATAAAAACACTCCAATAAAAGCATTAACTCTCAAAAAAATAAGTTTACTTTTATTTGAGTCCTTATTTATAAACAAAAAGATAGGAAGCAATATATAAAATATAAAATATAAACTAATATTCCACCTGGGTTACCAGTAACAGTCATGTTACAACTCCATCTTGCAATCCAAGGCTGATTCTTTTATACCCTGCATCGATATACGCTTCGATATTTATAACTTTATCTACTTATACTTCGCTAAATAATTCACTCTATTTTTATTCACCCGATCGTTGCACTGTGTAATATAAAAAACAGCGATCATCAATAAGAAGGTTAAAACATAAATACCTATCAGATACTGAATGCTTAAAAACCAACTACCGCACCTCCCCCCTTTCCCCTTAAATCCATTTCAAAAACTTGATTGACCCGTCAAAAATACAACATAAATACTACTTCTGATAGCTTAAGCCTTTATAAATCCCAATTCACTATTAACTTGAAATGAATAATTAATCGCACACTAAAAGAGAAAAAGGCCACAAACACATTATTTATCAATTAAAATCAACAAGATAAAGCAAAATATTTTAATTAATTTTAACAAAGAAATCCATTTAAGTACATTTACTTAATAGAATAATTCAACTTATTCAACTTATTTAACTTATTTAACTTATTTAACTTATTTAACTTATTTAACTTATTTAACTTATTTAACTTATTTAACTTATTTAACTTATTTAAATATATATATAAATCTCTTAAAATTAACAATATTTATTTTAAATAACAGCGAACCATTAGAAACCACAATTCAATCACATAAAATAAGAATGACAAATTAAAATATGAGAAGTATTTTTCAATATTATAATTTTTTAAAATATAAATCAAAAAAAATAACTTATATGATTAAATCTATGACTATTTACACACAAACTAAATATTGAAGCAAGCTATCACATCAAAATAAAAACAACTAAACCATTATATTTAAAATAAAAATAAACTTCATAAAAAATCTTACTAATACATTATAATTCATGTATTTTATTATCACATGCATGTTACGTTGCATCAAAAAAATATAAATAAAAACAAATTATTTCAATTGGTTAGCGACCATATTAATGAACATAGCATTCCTTACGTTTTTTATAATCAGAAAAAGCCCAAGATAAAATCGTGCCATCAGGGGAAACAAGTAATGAATACTGGCATCGCTTACTCCAATTGAAAAAATAGCGCGTATTTGGAGGCTCCTGAGTTTCTTTATAAAGTAGCCCATCTTTCTTCGCTTTTTCAAAGTTTCGCCCACCCGTCACGTCTATCTTTGAGTTGTAAATGTTTTGACCAACATTTTCATCAATACTAGTTGTCCAGTAGAGATGATAGCAACCTGAAAGAATTTGAATACTAAATAAGATAACCAGCCATTTAAAGTAATATTTTCTTTTCATTTATTTCCTCGCCCAAGTTGATTTACTAAATAATAATACTCATTTGCTAATGCACTATAAGTTATCAATAATGCTGTGGCCATCATCGGAAGATTTCCTGCCTTAAATAGCAATTCACTTTTGTCCGTCATCCAATTTGCCCAAATATCATGTAAGGTCGCCATTCCATCCAGGTATTTGATTCAAGCCATTACTGATCCACTGTTCTTCACACAAGGCAAGACGACAACCTAGTCCCATCATTGCATTTAATCCAATATTATTAATAAAGCTGCCTCTAATTTGAGCCTGTGGTACGCCTGAACCTTCTACTTTCAATAAAGAAGAAGCTTCTAAACGTTTAACCCCAATCCGTAACAACCTTCAAGTTAAATGGATTTCCTAATTTATCCTTAAGCATTACTGTTTCCTTACCCCAATTTTGAGTTGTATTACTGATCCCCGCCAGAGCCATTGCAATTGCTAAATTTTTAATAGCACTTTTGCTTGTGACATCTTTAAGAATAGCGCTCAATTTTTCTTTGTTATTGACTGCACTAATTGATGCCTGTGTTGCTAAACTTGTCAATGCCGCATTAAGCATTACACCAGCAGTTGTGATAGTTGTTGCCTCCCCCACCGTTGCTATCGTAATACCACCAAAGGTTGTTACTGAACCACCACCCGCAACAGGTGTTGTCGTTCCTAATCCAGCAATCCCTCCATCAGCTTTAAAGGTTGGTAGAGTTGGGCCATTAAAACGTGGCAAATTAGCAGTCTCAGTAATAGAGCTTTTATCTTGCATTGCTTGCCAAACAACTGAGTTTTTCTCTTTTTTAAATAACTCAGTAATGCTTTTTTTTGCAGCAATCAACTCCAGTTTTCCACCAGCTTCAATTGTGGCACCCTTAAGATACTGAAACTCCGTTCCTTCTAAACGTGTATCAAAACCAGATTTCGTTCCAATATAATCTGCTTGTAGTATTGCAGGCAGCTTAGCCAGAGCATTCACCACTAATAAATACCCCACTGCACTTAAATCCGTTTCGAAAATTTGATGTAGCCATCAAAAGTACGGCATAAATGTCATTTATCACCGCATAAATCATCTTGATAAAGCCCAAATCCCTATTAACTTAAAATACATAATAAATCTCACTTTAAAATATATAAATGATAGCCACATATTATTAATCAATAAAATCAACAATATAAAATAAAAATAATCCAATTAATCTTAACAATCAAACTAATTTATGTATATTTACTAAATAAAATAATTTAGACCGTTTCAATCTGAAGCTTTTCAATTCAAATGGAATAAATGTGTAATGAATAATAAAAATATGATGACAATGGTGATTACCATCATGATCAGTGGCTATAGTGCGATTAAAGTTTCACTGAGTCAGAATTAAACCGATCAAACGCTTTAAATCCTAGCGTTAAATAAAGATTCCGAAATCAAGGTTGTGCCCTTTGCTCGAATTTCATTTAGCCAACAGCCAAAGATTATGATCAGTTTCGCAATGCATACCCGTTTTAAAAATGTCTTAGATAATCACAAAGAAACTAAACGTACGTATCATTACTTCTCGACCTATACCGCACCACTCGCTGCATGGGGTGAAAATAATAATGTACTGTTCCATAAAAAAGCGGCTAGTGCATATAAGGACCTCGCCAAAACTTTTGTTTTAGATGTCCAAAATCAACTCAATGTAAATAAATTCAGTGTGAGTGAACAAAATCGTGGTCAAACACAGTTCAATGCAACAAGCTATCGTTTTATAGATAATCCAAATCAACGCTGTATCGCGGTGCTTAAAAATCAAAAAGGACCAGTTATCGAAAATAATATTTACATTTTTGAAAGCAATCCATCCTAATATTGATCGCCCGTTTGGCGCTTTAGGCTTTCTCTCAAAGCTGGTTGGCAAACTGCTAAATCCCTTATCCCAAACACAAAAAAGCGAGCCGAGGCTCGCAATTTTAATCTTATTTTAAGTGCTTAAATTAAGCTTCAGCCCACTTGCCATTTTCATAATGTAAGCTCCATTTGCTGGCTTTGCCTTCAGCAGTTTCAGAACCCACATATTGGCACTGATTTTTACGGCTGAATTTCACAATGGTGGCATTGCCTTCAGGATCGGTATCTGGTGCTTCCAAGATAAATTGATACTTCGGATCAATTTGAGCAGCAACACTACGGAGCTCAGCCACTTTAGGGGCACGGGTTTCACGAATTTTCGGGAACTTACTTGCCGCTAAGAATAGTCCAGCAGCGCCATCTCTCAACACAAAATAATCATCGTGCTTGGTTGAACGCAGATGTTCCATTTTAATTGGATCGACACGTGGTGGCGCAGGTTGGCCATTTTTAAGCACTTTACGGGTGTTGTCACAGCTGGTACAAGAGAAATATGGGCCAAAACGACCGGTTTTCAATTGCATCTCGCCATCACACTTGTCGCAAGGAATGCTTGGGCCATCATAGCCCTTAATTTTAAACTCGCCTTCTTCCAGCTCAAAACCGTGACAGTCTGGGTTATTCCCGCAAATATGTAATTTGCGTCCACCATCAATCACATAGCTGTCCATTGCAGTACTACATACTGGACAGCGGCGTTTTGACATTAAGTCTGCAGTTTCAGCACCATCATCATCAGACAACACGGCCAAAGACTCAACCGGTGCCAGATTCAGCGTACCTTTACAGCGTTCTTTCGGTGGCAAGTTATAGCCTGAACAACCCAAGAATACACCTG
The DNA here is from genome assembly GCF_006352475.1 of Acinetobacter pullicarnis. Lineage (NCBI taxonomy): Bacteria > Pseudomonadati > Pseudomonadota > Gammaproteobacteria > Moraxellales > Moraxellaceae > Acinetobacter > Acinetobacter pullicarnis. The sequence goes on along the minus strand of NZ_VCMZ01000001.1, from coordinate 568,333 downwards.
TGGTTCCGGTACGAATTTGCATCGCACGGCTACACTCTGGGCAATGTACGGGTTCAACTTCAACCGGCATATTACGACGCATACCTGCTTCGCTTTGTGCATTGCTCAAACGTTTTTTAAAGTCACCGTAGAAACTATCGAGTACATCTTTCCAATCACGTTCCCCCATGGCGACTTTATCGAGCTGACCTTCGAGGTCGGCCGTAAAGGCATAGTTCATGAGGTTGTTAAAGCTTTCATCCAATCGGTCGGTGACGATCTCGCCCATTTTCTCGGCAAAGAGACGACGATTTTCTAATTTCACATAACCACGGTCTTGAATGGTCGAAATAATCGCAGCATAGGTCGATGGACGGCCGATACCACGCTTTTCTAACTCTTTCACCAATGAAGCTTCAGTAAAGCGCGCAGGTGGCTTGGTAAAGTGTTGTGATGGATCTAGTTTTTCAAGTTTTAGAATCTCACCGACTTTCACGGCTGGCAATAACACATCATCGTCAGATTTGTTGACACCACGAACACGGGTAAAGCCATCAAAGACCAAAGTACGACCTTTGGCTTTAAGTTCAACCCCATTGGCATTGACCAAAATTGTTGATGACAAGTATTCAACTGGTGTCATTTGGCAGGCGACAAACTGGCGCCAAATTAAATCATAGAGACGCTGTGCATCACGTTCAGCACCAGCCAAGCTATCGCCACGGAGTGCAACATTAGAAGGACGAATTGCTTCATGCGCTTCTTGGGCATTGGCTTTGTTGCCATAGAAAATCGGTTTTGCCGGCAGGTACTTGTCACCAAATTCAGTTTGAATATGATCACGCACCATGGCCACAGCGTCATTACTCAAAAAGGTTGAGTCAGTACGCATATAAGTGATAAAACCAGCTTCATACAAGCGCTGTGCCAACATCATGGTTTTCTTTACAGAGAAGCCAAGACGGGTACTTGCAGCTTGTTGCAGGGTTGACGTGATATACGGTGCGCTTGGATTAACCTTAGTTGGTTTATCTTCACGGCTTGACACTTCAAACGCTGCATCCTTAATTTGATTGAGGATCGCATCGGTTTGCGCTTTGTTGGTTAGCTTGAGGGTTTTGCCCGCTTGTCTAACCGCTTCTAAGCGAATTTCATCTTTTTGTGAAGTGGTATCTGCAAAAATTTGCCAATATTCTTCAGGGATAAAGGCACGAATACTGCGTTCACGCTCTACCACCAATTTCACTGCCACCGATTGCACTCGACCTGCCGATAAACCGCGGGCAATTTTTTCCCACAGCAATGGCGAAATCATAAAGCCAACCACACGGTCTAAGAAACGACGTGCTTGTTGCGCGTTCACTTTAGCAATATCTAGACGTTCTGGACGCTTAAATGCTTCTTGAATGGCATTCTTGGTAATTTCGTTAAATACAACACGTTGATAACGTGATTCATCACCGCCGATGACTTCTTTTAAATGCCAAGCAATCGCTTCACCTTCGCGGTCCAAATCCGTTGCGAGATAGATTTCATCAACTTGGGAGGCCAGCTTTTTGAGCTCAGCAACCACATGTTCCTTACCTGGCAAGACTTCATAATGCGCACGCCAATCGTGTTCAGGGTCAACCCCCATCCGATTGATCAAGGCATTTTGTGCTTTGACGGCTTTCTCTTCGTCCGTCAGTTTAGTGCGTGTCGCTGGTTTTTTTTCTGTTGATTTAGAACCACCTGTTGGCAAGTCGCGGACGTGCCCCACAGATGATTTCACAATATACTGTGAACCCAGATATTTATTAATCGTCTTCGCTTTAGCAGGCGACTCCACAATCACTAGTGCGCGTTTTTTCCCAGCAACCGGCGTTTCGTCTGCTGCTGCGTTGCTTTTGGATGTGGACCGAGGAGCTTTGGCCATAATCTACTGTTATTCCTGTTTATATCTAAATTAATGTTCAGCCAAAGAAATCAAAAATGCTTTCATAGCATCAAGCTGTGTGGCGCGGAGGTCACAAGACTCGTCCCAATAAATGCCGACACAGTTTGCCTGCATATCAATAGCATAAATTCCCTGTAATGCAATGAGAATCTCATTAAATTTCTCATCGCCCTGCACAACCTGTAACTGTTCATTCTGAATCAGCGCACGCATTAAAGGCAAACGTGCATCAGGAATCAATACACTATAGTAGGCCACCATGCTGGCACGATTTTCTGTGGCTTTTGGGATTTTGGTCCAATCAGGCGCAACAACTAAACGCGGATGTAGCCCTATTTTTCTGGCTTTTTCACGCATCAATCCGAGCGCCTTTTCTCTCGGGCTCACTCTTAGGCCAAAAATTGAACCTAATACAAAAACGACGATAATAATCGTTATCCAAAGCCCCATGCGTTCCATAATCCACTTGTGTCAATCCCTATTAGAGTTGCACAAGCTGAATATAAAACGCAAGTTTCAGCTTGAATTTAATTTAAAACCATCTCATGACTATAGATAACTTCGTGACCATTCCAGTATATATAGCCCTTCTCTAGCAATTCTTTGAGCAACATCCCAATATCAGACTCAGGAAACTCTGCCGCTAAAAAATCACGGAGTGCATAAATATCTTTTGGCTTTTCAGACTGAAGCTGATTGAGCTTACGCAGCACCGCGACTTGCACCCGATCCACTTTACTAAAATTTTGATAGAGCTTGGCTTGCACTTGTTCAAGACTCGGCTTGGCGGGCGCATGAATAACGTCTATTACGGCTGGTGCAGGCTCAGGTACCCGAGTAGGCGCGGGCTCTGCTTGTTGCATCAGACTTGGATGGTAACGCAGACTTTCCAACCAGCGGGACAATGGACGTAATGCATTGACCGGTTGCTGATGTAATTTATCAATACAGCGATTTAACAGTTGATCAACACGTGGATGCTGGCGAATCGGTTGTAATGCTTTGGCGACACTGGCTCTCGCTGCACGCTTAAATTCCTGCGCTGATTGAACCTGAACAGGAATTGACTCGCTCAACGGCGTGAGATGACAATTAAATTCTGCATCTTGCATCAACTGCAATAAAAGCGAGCAACTTGGCATCGCAGACAGTAATTCAACTTGGGTGTAGGCATCGACCAACGCCAGCAGTTGCCCAACCAACATCGCGTATTCATATTCTTTTATTGTCGACTTGGCTGTTTCTAAAATCACCACCTCGCCACTGCAAATCCAAGTCGCAAGTTCGGTTAAATCTGCCAATGCATAATGGAACTGACCACGGCAATCAAAGAGATACACCACATCATTTTGTTCGAGCAAGTCTCTAAGACTATGGGCAGTAGGAAGATGCTGTTCAAGATCAAGCAAGGCGACTTTATTCAACATGGTCTGAGGGTTCAATCAAAATCGGCAATTCAACATTACACCGAGCTTAATCATAAAGGTCAAATAAAATCACATGAATTTTGCAAAAAAAGTCATAATAGTCGCAGCCAAATATCAGCACAGTATTAATCGGCCCAAGTCACTTAAGCGAATGAACACACGGCTTTGACACATTAGGTTGATATATTGCGTTGATAGATTGGGTTAATACCGCGATATAGCAGCTCAAATGATGGCTGCGATCACGCGATTCACTGCGATTAATAATGGGGTGGTCGATCATTCGAAGGATCAAAGCTAGCAATACCATCAGAACGATCTGAACTATCGACGCGCTGATACAACAATTGCATTTGTTTCTTTAAATCGGCGATATCGGCACCCTGACGGGCAACTTCTGCATCTAATTGTTCGACTAAATCGTCCAAAAATGCAATTCGCACTTGCAAATCTTCTATGGGTGCGGAGAATGACGCCTGTTCATCAATATTTTTTGCTTCAGTCATTTTTAGTCCTCATTTGAGATTTCAGGAAACACTATGGCCTATATTACCCTAAGGGACGTCCAACTTGCATTCGGGGGACCTTCTCTTCTCGACGGCGCAAGTTTCAATTTAGAACGTGGCGAACGCGTGTGTTTAATTGGTCGAAATGGTGAGGGTAAATCGACACTCCTCAAACTCATCGAAGGTAGCCTCTTCCCAGATGCGGGTGAAGTCACCATTCAAAATGGTTTGACTGTTTCTATGCTTGCACAAGACGTGCCAGTTGATTCGGGTAAAGTTGCAGACGTGGTTGCTGAAGGTGCAGGCGAAGCCGCAAAAGTGCTCAAAGCCTACCACGAAGCCAATGATGCCTGCGTGCTTGGTGATATGCAAGCCTGTGAACGCATGGGTGATTTGCAGCATGAGCTCGATAAACACGACGGTTGGTCATTAGAAACCAAGGTCAATTCGATCCTCAGTAAAATGGGCTTAGACCCGGAAAGCGATTTGGCTGAATTGTCAGGTGGACGTAAGCGTCGTGTGCTTTTGGCCCAAGCACTGTTGACCCAGCCTGATGTGTTATTACTCGATGAGCCTACGAACCATTTAGACGTTGAAAGTATTGAATGGTTAGAGAAATTCTTACTTGATCAAAACAACTTAACGTTATTGTTTATCTCGCATGACCGTGCATTTGTCGATAGCGTTGCAACGCGTATTGTCGAACTCGATCGTGGTGTATTGCGTAGTTATGAAGGTAACTACACGCGCTATATCGAATTAAAAGCGCAGCAAATGGAAGCTGAAGAAAAACAAAATGCATTGTTTGACAAAAGATTGGCCGAAGAAGAAGTTTGGATTCGCCAAGGCATTAAAGCACGACGTACCCGTAACGAAGGCCGTGTTCGTGCATTAAAAGCATTGCGTGAAGAATCAAAAGCACGCCGCTCGCAGCAAGGCAAGGTCAATATGGGCGTGCAAGAAGCTTCTCGCTCAGGAAAATTGGTCTTTGAAATTGAACACTTGGGCGTTAGCTATGGCGACAACCAATTGATCAATGATTTCTCTGCAGTGGTGATGCGTGGCGATCGTATTGGTCTGGTCGGTGACAACGGTGTGGGTAAAACCACGCTGATTAAAGCGATTTTGGGCGATATTGAACATCGTGGTGAAGTGAAAGTCGGTACCCAGTTAGAAGTTGCCTACTTCGACCAACTGCGTAACCAACTCGAATTGAACAAATCAGTTGCAGATAACGTTTCTGAAGGTTCTGACTTTGTTGATGTAAATGGTCAACGTCGTCATATTTATAGCTACCTGCAAGACTTCTTATTCTCACCAGAACGCGCACGTACGCCAGTCAAAGCCTTGTCTGGTGGTGAACGTAACCGTATCTTGTTGGCCAAACTGTTGTTAAAACCGTCGAACCTGATTGTGATGGATGAGCCAACCAACGACTTGGATATGGTGACCTTAGAGTTACTTGAAGACATGCTCGGTGAATATAAAGGCACCTTGCTACTCATCAGCCATGACCGTGCCTTTATGGACAACGTGGTGACGTCGACTTGGGTCTTTGATGGTCGTGGTGGCATTCAAGAATATGTCGGAGGTTATCAAGACTACTTACAACAATGCCCGGATCAAACCGTGGTCGATCAAAAAAGTGATGTGAAAAAAGCCATTGCCAAAGCAGAAACCACTGCTGGTGATGCGGCCCCTGCCAAGAAAGTCAAACTTAGCTATAAAGATCAACGTGAACTTGAACAGTTGCCTGCTGAAATCGAAGCATTGGAAACTGAGCAAAGCACGCTCTCTGAAAAGCTTGCTGATGGTGCATGGTTTGTATCCAATGCAGATGCAGCGACAGCGGCCTCACAACGTTTATCAGAAATTGATGAACTGTTGCTTGAAAAGCTAGAGCGCTGGGATTTGCTTGAAAACATGACCAAAGCCTAAAAACCGCCTAGACACGCGTCTGCAATTCAAATTGCAAGACTGTGCCTTAGACAACAAAGCCCGCAAAGATTGCGGGCTTTGTCCATCTCCAACGCTTTTTTATTGTGAAAACCCAGCGAAATTGCATGTTTTTTCTAGCGTTCTGTATTTCCACAACACTATAATAACCTTGCTTAAAACTTATATTACAATGCGTTGAATAGCGCCACCAGCGCAGGTTTGTGCAGCTTATAATCGTGACTCACCATGTAAAACAAGACCATTGTCACTTTAAACCAATGCATCAGACCACGCTAAAACGGTAATGCAACTTCGAATAAAACCATACGCAGCAAAACAACAATGACAGTCATCACCGCAGCAGAATTTACAGCCCTAAAACCAGATAACAGCGCAGCGTCAAAGCAGTTTCACCGCGCAGATTGAACGGTTGTAAAAACTGTAAAATTTTTAAAATAAACGGTTTTAAATCGATTGATTGCTTCACGCTTTTGGTCTCGCAGCCATTGGATGTACCGTATCCATTCAACGCAAATCTCTTATCAAGAAGGAGTATTTGCTATGCAAGAATCATCAACACAACCACAAGATGTAAAAGATCACCGCTTAGCCATAAATGAAACCTTAGAAGACTATACCCTACGCTATGCCCCGCATAGCTTTAGACGTTGGAGCTCCAAAGTCGTTTCCATCACGGCGCTAGGCGGTATTGCCTATTTGGCCGATATGTCGATTGGCGCCAGCATTGGTTTGTCTTACGGCAGTGTGAATGCCATTTGGGCCATCCTTTTTGCCGCAGTGATTATTTTTATCACCGGCTTCCCCATCGGCTATTACTCTGCGCGTTATAACATTGACCTCGACCTGATCACCCGTGGTGCAGGCTTTGGTTATTATGGCTCGGTGCTCACCAGCCTGATTTATGCCAGTTATACCTTTATCTTCTTTGCGCTCGAAGGTTCGATTATGGCGCAGGGGCTATTTTTAGGGCTTGATGTGCCGCTGTGGGCGGGTTATCTGATCTCCACCATTGTGGTGATTCCCTTGGTGATTTATGGCATGAAAGCCTTGAGCCAACTGCAACTGTGGACCACCCCCATCTGGCTGATTTTAATGGTGGGGCCAGTCGCCTATCTGATTTATCAACAACCTGCCTTGGTACATAGCTTTGGTGAGTTTACTGGCACTGCTGGCTATGCACCGGGGGATACTGCCGCGATTATGCTGGCGGCTGGGGTGTGTTTATCCTTGATTATGCAGATTGGCGAACAAGTCGATTATTTACGTTTTATGCCCGCCAAGACCAAAGAAAATAACCGTGAATGGTGGATCTCGATGCTTTCGGCAGGTCCAGGCTGGGTGTTCTTGGCCGCGATCAAACAAATCATTGGCGCATTTTTAGGTTTTTATATTCTCACCAAAATTCCCGGAGTCGATAGCACTGAACCCGTTCGGCAGTTTAATGAAGTGTTTCACAACATGTTGCCCGATTGGGTTGCGCTGACGCTTGCGGTGATTTTGGTGGTGCTATCGCAAATTAAAATCAATGTCACCAATGCCTACTCTGGCTCTTTGGCATGGACCAGTGCCTATACCCGCATGCGTAAACATTATCCGGGACGCACTGTATTTGTCTTTATCAATTTGGCCATCGCCTTGGCCTTAATGGAAGGCAATATGTTTGCCGTGCTTGCCAATATTTTAGGATTCTATGCGAACTTTGCCATTGCTTGGGTCACCGTGGTTGCCACGGATATCAGTATCAACAAATATCTACTTAAACTGTCACCGAAACGCCCAGAATACCGTCGCGATATGCTCTACAACTTTAACCCGGTTGGTTTGGTGTCTTTTATTGCAGCAGCGGGGCTGTCGATTGCCGCCTTCTTTGGCTTATTAGGTCAGTTTTTATCATCCTACTCCCCACTAATTGCGCTGATCATTGCCTTTGCACTCACCCCGATTATGGGCATTATCACCAAGGGGAAATATTATATTAAACAAAGTGATGATGGCATCAAAGAACCGCGCTATAGCCTTGATGGCACCCCAATCGCGACGGTTTACTGTTGTGTGGTCTGTCATGAGAATTATGAACGCCCAGATGTGCTGATGTCTGCGAAGCATCAGGGAATCATTTGTTCTTTATGCAAAACCTTAGACCAGGACTAAACGGGAGCAACCGAATCCCGCCTCTCCTTTTCAAGATACAAGGCTGGGAGAGCTTCGTTCTCAAATCATCTTCAGCCAAATGGATAGTTTCGATAAAGCATACAGCGCTCAAAAAACATATAGCTACCGATTAGATACCGATACGAGGCAATGGAGGATTTTAAAAATCCTCCATCCATATTTGATCACCAAGACGGAATTTCGACATCAGGGTGCAACAACACGAACTTTCATACATTATTTCCGCTTCATGCTAAACTCAATCGCATTATTTACTAGATCAACTCCTCATCTGCCTAATGAGTCATACATCTTCCTATTCGCCGGGTCAATTTCAATGGTCTTTTCTACTTCCAAAGTATTGGGGCATTTGGATAGCCATCGTGTTTCTTATGCTTTTGGCGATTCTGCCGTGGGCGCTACAACATCGTCTAGCCACTTGCTTGGGAAATATTGCATTTAAGCGCCTCAAATCACGGCGCAAAACCACCATGCGTAATTTAGAAGTGTGTTTTCCTGAATGGTCTGCGCAACACGTTGAGGACAACGCACGTCAAGTCTTTGTCGATATGATGTTGGGTGTCTTTGAAACACTGAATGCTTGGTACAGCCCCAAATGGTTTCAAGGTCGAGTGAGCATTGAAGGACTCGAACATATTCAACAGGCACAAGCGGCTGGCCATGGTGTGTTATTGATGGGAACACACAGCACCTTGCTAGATGCAGGTGGTTATATTTGTTCACAATATTTTGATCCCGACGTGGTCTATCGACCACAGAACAACCCGCTGTTTGATATGCTGATTTATCGTTGCCGCCAAACTATTTATGGTGCGCAAATCGATCATGATGATATGCGTGGTTTGATTCGACGCCTACAACAAGGCCATGCCATTTGGTACAGCCCAGATCAAGACTTCGGTTTAAAACAAGGCATTATGGCGCCATTTTTCAATGTGCCCGCAGCCACAGTGACCGCACATCGACGCCTCCTTAAAATTTCTAAAGCCGTGGCGATTCCACTGTATTTCTATCGCGAAGGTGATGTCCGTGATCCGCGCTATCGTATTCTAATTGAGCCAGTCATTGAAAATATGCCGAGCCAAGATGAACTAGATGATGCGACACGTACCAATAAAATCATTGAAAATCAATTACGCATCGCACCAACTCAATATATGTGGTTCCATCGACGTTTTAAAACACGTCCAGAGGGGTATAACGAGATTTACTGATTTATTTTGTCTCAGTTTTGCCTAAGTAATACAGGTTTGGAGAAGCTGCTATTTAATTTGTATTTACTTCTTCACTTCTATTCGTTTACATTTACCGCTTTGGGCTTATCTTGGCCTGATCACTTCACTGCAACCCACCCAACACAAAAAGGCCCATGCTCATGAAAGTTATGCAATTACTTCCTGAATTAAATAGTGGTGGTGTTGAACGCGGGACCTTAGAAGTGGCCAAAGCCTTAATCACAGCAGGACATGAATCACTGGTTGTCTCCAATGGTGGACGTTTAGTCCCGCAGCTTGAAGCTGAGGGGTCGCAACACTTAAACCTACCGATTCAAAAGAAATCTTTGGCGAGCCTCTGGCAAGTTCGACCATTGCGCAGACTTATTTTGCAACATCAACCCGATATTTTACATGTGCGTTCACGTGTACCTGCATGGATTACCCATCTTGCTTTAAGAGGTATTCCTGTTGCAAAACGTCCGCACTTAATCAGCACAGTACATGGCTTTTACTCGATTAATCGCTATAGCGCCATTATGACCCAAGCCGAAAAAGTCATTGCCGTATCAAACAGTGTGGTCGACTACATCACCAGCCATTATCCAAATTGTCCACCTGCAGATATTGTACGTATTTATCGTGGAATCAATCCACAAGAGTTCCCACATGGCTATCAGCCTGCAGCACAATGGTTTCAGCAGACTTTTCATGATTATCCGCAGTTAGAAGACCGCTTTATTATTTGCCTGCCGGGCCGTATCACACGCCTTAAAGGCCATGAAAATCTGATTGAACTGATTGCAACCTTACGTAAAAAGTTTCCACGCTTACATGCCGTGGTGGTCGGTGGTGCAGACATCAAGAAAGCCGCCTACTTAGATGAACTTGAACAAAAAATTAAAGACAAAGGTTTAGTTGACGATATTACCTTTGTCGGTCATCGTAGTGATATTCGTGAATGGCTGGCGTTTAGCGATGTGGTGTTGTCATTATCCACTCAAGCGGAAACTTTTGGTCGTACTGCTTTAGAGGCATTGTCTTTGGGTACCCCGGTGATTGGGTGGAACCGGGGGGGTGTTGCTGAAATCTTATCGCAACTGTATCCACAAGGCTTAATCGAAGTCGACAATCAGGCGGCACTTCTCAATGCGATTGAACGACAAGTTCAACAGCCTGATTATATTCCTGCAGTCACACAATTTAGTTTAGATGAAATGTGTGGTCAGATTTTAGCCCTCTACCAAAGCGTGGTCGAGCGTAAATACTAACCATAGGAAGGAAAATTGACGGTATCACCGGCAGCTCAACACCTAAACCTATTTTGACCGTGCCATAAAACATAATCCGAGTTCTGCGTCCTGCAAAACTCGGATTTATGAGGTCATGTTTTTAACTTTTTTTATTGTGTGATTTCCATTTGCAATCATCATATCCCTGATGCGAATTCCCTCGGCGGTACAACTTCCATCATCGGGACTCTTCCATTCCCATGTCCTTGTGCCGATAAAACAAGAATAGTTGGAATATCAATCATTGCCTAGCCACTTAATGCTTAATTCAATGTAAGTATATACTTACAATAATTATGGCCTTCGCGTATTTAAATTTAGCGATGCTCAGGCTGTACAATTGGATCAGTGACTGGTTTTTCTTCAAGCTCTGCTTTTTCAATGCCATCTTGAATCGCTTGCTGTGCATCTTTTTCATCTTCAGCCGTTACCGTGAGTATCTCTTGGCTTTGCTCAAAAACTTTTCCAGTTTGTAATACTGTATAAATCGGGAAATGGTCTGATCCGATATGTTCAAGCCTCTCCATATGCACCAATGCAAAATCTCGGCTATGGAAGATATGGTCCAGAGACCAGCGCAATAAAGGATAATCGGCATGGAAAGTATTAATATATTTACGACCGACTCGTGGATCTAGCAAACCACTCATACGTTGAAATAATCGAGTGGTACGTGACCATGCCACATCATTTAAATCCCCCATGACAATACAACTCTCATCATGATCTTTAATCGTACTCCCAACTATAAGCAGTTCAGCATCTCTTAAGGTCGAATCTTTAGCTTCAGTCGGACTGGGTGGCTTTGGATGTAAACAAAATAAACGTACAGGCTGTCCTGAGCGTAATTTGACCGTAGCATGTATAGATGGAATTTCATCACTCAAAATAAATTTAACTTCTGTTTCCAACAGCGGCAAACGACTATATAAATGCATGCCATATAAGTTATCTAAAGGTACAGCAACCCGATATGGATAATCAGTATTTAATATGGATAATGCATTTTGCCAAGCTTGATCACTTTCTAACGTTAAGACCAGATCAGGTTGTAACTGATTAATTTGTGCTATGAGCAAATGATATTGATCATTCGGTGTCAGTACGTTGGAAACCAATAATGAAATTTGTTTACTATCTTGAATTTGCTCAGGTTTAACTTGATATACCTGTTTTTTCCAGACAAATGTATAAGGCAATACCATATACATCTGATAACCCAATGCTGTCATTAATAAAATAAGCAAACCGATACGCCATATATCCCATGCTGCTGGCCAAAACAACATAAACAATAAGCTAATCAATCCAAATGCTAGTATTTGTAATCGAGGAAAATCCGCAATTCTAAACCACCACTCATCTCTTGGAATAAGTGACCAAAAACTGAAGAACACGACTACGAATGCACATAAATTAATCAACACCATAATCTGTTCCCTTTTCTAATAAATAAAATAATCTAGTTCAAAGATATTACGGCCAATGATTTTGAACCTACATAGAAAAAAAAAATTTCACAAGAATATTGCTGTTTTGATTATGTAGTACTTGCAGTTATAAGTGCTTTTGATACACTCAAGCCCCCTTTTTTATTTTTTAACGCACCGAGGCACAATGACATGAAAGTAGGTCTGGTCGGTTGGCGCGGGATGGTTGGTTCCGTCCTTATGCAACGTATGGTTGAAGAGAATGATTTTGCTCACATTGAACCATTCTATTTTTCTACCAGTAATGCAGGTGGTCAAGCCCCTGCATTTGGTGGTAAGACTGCCCCAGCACTTATGGATGCAACGGACATTAGTCGTCTGAAGCAAATGGATGTCATTATTACCTGCCAAGGTGGTGACTATACATCTGAAGTCTTCCCAAAACTCAAAGCTGAAAATTGGAATGGCTATTGGATTGATGCAGCATCAACCCTGCGTATGGATGATGAAGCCATTATTGTGTTAGACCCAGTCAATCTCAACGTCATCAAAGATGGCTTGAGCAATGGCAATAAAGTCTTTGTTGGTGGTAACTGTACCGTATCCCTGATGTTGATGGGTGTTGGCGCATTGTTCCAAAACAACGCTGTAGAATGGTTATCCGCAATGACTTATCAAGCGGCTTCCGGTGCTGGCGCGCAAAATATGCGTGAACTCATCACTGGTATGGGCTACCTTTACAACAGCAGCAAAGATTTACTCGATGATCCTAAGACCCCCATCTTAGACATCGACCGTAAAATTGCTGAGTTACAACGTGGCGAAGGCTTCCCTTCTGCTAACTTTGGCGTACCACTGGCAGGTTCTCTCATTCCGTATATCGACAAACAGCTTGAAAGCGGTCAATCGAAAGAAGAATGGAAAGGTCAAGTTGAAACCAACAAGATCTTAGGCAACGCACAAATTGTGCCGATTGATGGCCATTGTGTTCGTATTGGGGCAATGCGTTGTCACTCTCAAGCACTCACCATCAAGCTGAAAAAAGATATTCCATTGGATGAGATTGAAGACATGATTCGTCAATCAAATCCGTGGGCAAAAGTGATTCCAAATACCCGCGAAGCGTCAATGACTGACTTAACCCCTGTTGCAGTAACAGGGACATTAAGTGTTCCAGTCGGCCGCTTGCGTAAACTCAACATGGGCAAAGAATATCTCGGTGCTTTCACTGTTGGTGACCAATTGCTTTGGGGTGCTGCTGAGCCATTACGTCGTATGCTTCGCATCTTAATTGAGCATAAATTGGGCTAAGCCTGCGCTCAAACAGCTGCGATTGAAAAAAGTATTTCATTCAGCACAGTGAAGCCTACGCTATTAAAATTCAAAGTTGCCAAGCCGATCAAATTTGATCGGCTTGTTTCATTTCATCCGTGTTAAAAAGTCGATTTGGGCCAAATGAACTGCGTTATACTTTCGCAAGAACCGTAAGCATCACACGCTGAACCATGATGAGCACCCATAAAAACTTGAGATTCCCCATCTTTATAATCATGCTTTTTGCGTCAAAGCATAGCCTTGCAATTAGTTTTGAACCGATCCAACTTCAATCCAATCCCAGTGAATTATTTTATGCAGAAATAAAATACCGCAATGTTGAACCGCGAACGGTGCTGGAAGTCAGCCTTGCCAATGCTGAAGATCTGAGTTCGCTGAGATTACCCGATCAAAATCACCCACATTTCAATATTTACATCCGAAAAACTGGCGATGGTCGTCAGGGCATCATTGTCTTGACTGCATTACAACCCATCCCCCACAGTCAGCTCAATCTACTCCTCAAAATCAAAGTCGATAATGTCATTCATTTTCAACAAGTAAACTGTGACCTAAATCAATTGCGATCCACTTCATCAACCTCAATAAATGAGCAAGTTTTTCTGCCCCAAAGCATTGCGCACGAAAGTGAAATTGCATTAGACCTCCCCAATACAACCTCAAGACAATCTCAGCTCAGTACGGCCTCCTTTGAACCGCTTTATCCCGCAAATGCAGCCGCAATGACGGCTTTAATCAGCAGCGAGCCCCTTGAGCAACCTTCATCTGAAAATGAACCCGAAAATCAGCCGATTGAGCCATACAGCACCAAAGCACTCAATCCCGACATCAATTTAAATACAACAGCAGACCCCGACGATGGTCTCGAAGCCATACCACAAAGCTATCTGGTTCGAGGCAGCCAATCCCTTTCACAAATTGCAGAGCAAATCGCACGAAGTACCCATCAAAAGACCAGCACAGTCATGCAAGAACTGAAACGAAATAATAGACATGCTTTTATTCAAGGAGACCCAGACCGATTACGCAAAGGCGCAACGCTACACTTTTTTCTACCAGAAAAACCGATGCATTCAATTACGCAACCGTCCACAGAGCAACTTAGAAGCACAACTGAAATCCCTTAAAGCAGTCAATACACTCCAATTTCCAAACAGCTAAAACACAATAAGGAGAATTTACTATGAGCTACATTATTGTTTTTATGGTGTTATTACTGGTTGTACTGATTATTAAAAGACAGCGAGCGCAATCAAAACCAGCACAATCTAGAGCGGTACAACAGCATTCACATAAAAGTACGGAGCGACTCTCATTTTTAAGTCAAAAGCTTAATAAAATCCCGGTGGTCGCTCAAGCAACACGTGCACGAAAACTCATTACGGACGCTGCGGTGGATGATGATTTCTCTAAAGATGAATCCGTACTTGAATTGAAAAATGATTTTGCACAAGAAGCTCAGCTCAATATCGCCTTAAAGAAGGATCCCACTCAATATCCTTTGTATCTTGAACTCCTCAACTTACATTTGAGCCATCAAAATCATCTTGCGGTACAGCTGCTCTTATTACAGATTGAAAAAGTTTCACACCCTGACTTATATCAACAAGCACTTGAGCTACAACGTATCGATCAATTGCAGCACGCTCCCCAAGTCAGCCCACTCGCGACTCAGATGGAGCCCCAACGACCAGACGCAAGTGATGCCACCTCAATTGCTCTGACCAATCCAAGCGAAGAGGATCTAGAAATCGTATTAACTGCACCTCAAGCGGGTAAAACCACAGATGTTGCAGAATATTCATCCAATCCAATCAATGCACTCTATATACAAGGGTTAGATCCAGATCCTAATGCAATGACATCCCCCCAGCATGCTACGGCTGAGACTGAACTTGAATTAATTGAATACTTTATCGATCAAGCACATTCAATTAAACCCAGCGCCAAAATTAGGGCAGTCGATCAAGTCCCCCAAACCACTGAATTACCACCGATACCTCCCTATACTCCTGAACAAGCTCACCCACTGAATCCCAGCACGCGAGAACAAACTGCGCTCAAAACCAGCTTCTCCGAACCACCAACTTCGGCAGAAATACAGGCAGCAGATGCCGCCTTAGTACTTGAGATTGAAGAGCAGTTTAAATCCAATATGATCACTCCAGAGACAACAATAGTCGCGGCTACCTCCCCGATTGATCTCTCCTTTCAGGATCAACACGCCACACTCGAATTTGATTTCCCAGAAATAAAAGGCACCACTGAAATAGCTCAAGATCAAATCATTGCGTCTGAAAACACAAACTTATTTAAAATTGAGTTTGATCCATCTGAAGTGGAATCACACCTACAAACATTGAAAAAGGAAGCTAAAAAATAGCATCCGCAGCACTTTGCCACTAACATAGGTCATCACTATAAAAAGCTGGCAATGTCATGCAAAAAATAGCGTTAATTTATATGGGTGGTACCTTCGGTTGCGTCGGTGAGCCCTTAGCCCCAATGCCTGAATCGGCATTTTTAAAGCAATTGAAGGCCTATCTCCCACAACACGCACATATCGATTGCTTTGCGGCGATTAGCATTAAAGACAGTAGTGCTTGTACCGCAGTAGATTGGTTGTTGCTGATTCAACAAATTCAGCAACTTCAAACTGAATATCAATACTTTGTGGTGATTCATGGTACAGATACCATGAGTTATGCCGCTGCGACCTTGGCACGATTTTTACAGCACAGTAGCCACGTGGTACTCACGGGAAGCCAATATCCTCTGCTGCGTCCTGAGGGCGATCAGCTGCTGCAACCAAGCGATGCTTTAGACAATTTAAATTTTGCATTCGAACAAGTACTGCAAGTCAATGCGGGCGTGTATTTAGCATTTGATCAGCAGATTTTTTATGCAGCGACCAGCCTTAAGCAACATACCACGGCCTTAGATGCATTTTATGGGCAGGTGTATGATGCCCAATTGCAGACGAAGGCTGTTGCCGCATTCCAAGTCGAAGCACAACATATCGAACAAGCCAAACAGCTCAATATACTCAATTGGATGTTACAACCCATTGAAACAGATAAGTTGGCTAAAAATCTTGAGCAGCTTGCCCTAGACCCACCTCATTTTCTTATTTTACAAGGCTATGGCATGGGTAATATTGCAGCCAGTGCCGCACTTTTAGCGGCCTTGCAACAACTTAGGCAACGCGGATGTATCTGCATACTCACCACTCAAGTTCCACATGGTGGCCTTGAGCAGCGTTATGCCATCAGTCAGTGGCTGCTTGAAACCCAAATTAAAATCACCGATTGCCAAGGTCATGCCGATCTTTATGCCAAAATCCTCAAAATTTATTTACAATACCGCTCTCCCGATCAATGCACTGCGCATTGGTATGATCATTTTGAATAGAGGTTCCTATGCAACGTTTCGCAATTGGTATTGAGTTTAGTGGTGTCCGTTATCGCGGTTGGCAAACTCAACAAGCTGGCGTACGTAGCGTGCAAGAAACCATTGAAAAAGTGCTCAGTAAAATTGCAGATGAACCGATAATTTTGCATGGCGCAGGTCGAACCGATGCAGGTGTGCATGCCACCAATATGGTCGCGCATTTCGATAGCTCAGCCATTCGAGAAGAACGTGGCTGGTTGATGGGTTCAAACAGCCAATTGCCAAAAGACATTGCGATTCAATGGATTCTGCCCATGGAAAATGACTTCCATGCGCGCTTTAAGGCACAGGCACGGCGTTATCGCTATGTCACCTACATCAATCCCTATCGCCCTGCTTTACTGCATAAACAGGTCACGCACGCCTATTATCCACTCAATGTTGAATTGATGATCGAAGCTGCAAAAAAATTTGAAGGCACACATAATTTTGAAAGTTTCCGTGCCTCATCATGCCAATCCAAGCAACCGGTGCGTCATGTAAAACACTGTCGTCTGATTCGCCACGGTGCCTTTTTAGTCTTAGATATTCAAGCCGATGGTTTCTTGCATCATATGGTACGCAATATCATGGGTTGCTTACTTGAAGTAGGCCAAGGCTTATATCCTGTCGAGCAAATTGATGCCATTTTTGCAGCAGAAGACCGTAAAGCTGCGGGGATTACCGCTCCGCCAGATGGCTTGTATTTTATTCATGCTGACTATCCTGAACAATTTCAGCTTCCCAAACTTCCGCTTGGCCCGCATTGGTTAAACATGCCCGATTAGTCTGTATGCCCACTGTATTACCCTAAAAGATTTAGATCTAACAAAAAGCCCCGAATATAATAATTCGGGGCTTTTTACGATCGAAGACTGAATACGGTATGTTAAGCATTTACCTTCGCTACATTTTCAATGCAATCTTGTGCTTAGCCAATCTCTAACTTAACGCTGTTTACGTTTGCGGTACTCAACGGGTGTCTCACTGGTCCAACGTTTAAATGCACGATAGAAAGTACTCGGCTCAGAAAAACCGGTCAGATAAACAATACGCTCAACGCTTTCATTGGTTCCCGCCAGTAATCTTTTGGCTAAACGACAACGGTAGTCAGATAAAATTTGCTGAAAACTGGTATTGGCTTCACTCAGTTGAGTACGTAAACGTCTTGGGGTAATACTCAGTTGCGCCGCAACGGTTTCTAAGGTGGTTTCGCCACTCTCCAACGTTGAGCCAATTGCACGACGGACTTCACCTACCAAGTCATAACGTGCCAACTCTTGTAACTTCTCAATCGCCAGTTGCTCGTGCAGCTGCAACAGCTCAGGTTCAGCTTGCCAGAGCTGATATTCCAAAATAGTCGGATCAAAATACAAGCGAGTTTCTTTTTGTCCGATACTCACTGGGCACTCATAAACACGCAGATATTCATCTGGCATGGCGCCATTATTAAAGTCAAAGTCGATATAAATCGGTGCAAAACGACCTTCAGTAATAAACTTAAAAAACCTTAAAATTCCAGTCATTGCACACTCTGAGAAGTGTCGGTTCACCAAACTATCCGACCAAGATTGTACACCGTTGCTGAGATAACAACGATCTTCCTCAATCACCAATTTGGCATGAAAAGCATCACTAATCAGACGTTGATAAGCCAAGGCACGTTTTAGGCCTTCACCAAAATTTTCACTACTAATAAAAAGATGTTCAATCACTTGACCACGATAAAGTGGCAGATGCTCACCTAAGTGCAAACCAATATCAGGGTCTTTACTGACCTCTTCTGCAGCCACCCAAAAAGCGTACTGCGCATTCAAAGGTGTCCGTGCATTTTGATCTACTTGATTTAATGCGACACCAGCCTTTGTTAAAATTTCTTCTGTAGGCAAACCTGCACGACGGATCGCTTGATAGCCTAATCGTAAAATAACCGAAGCATCAGTTAGCTGACTCACGCTATGCCCTTCCTTGTATGTCTTTAATTTATACTTGAAAATAGTGGATTTAGATTAACGTCGATTGACCATACTGACAACGATTATACGCAATTTTTTGTTGAAAATGTTTAAAGTTATGTTCGCTCAAATTAGCCACAGATGGTGATTACAAGTTCATCTTGATCTTGTGTTTTTGTAAAAAATTGCCTATAATTTGCGCCTTTCCAATTTGATCATCAGGTAGGCTATGGCCAATAAAGAGGAACTTATCGAGTTCGAAGGCGTTGTCACCGAGACGCTTCCTAATACTATGTTCCGTGTACGTTTAGAAAACGGTCACGAAGTTGTTGCGCACATTTCTGGTAAAATGCGTAAACACTACATTCGTATTTTAACGGGCGATAATGTTAAGGTCGAAATGACACCTTACGATCTCACAAAAGGTCGTATTACATATCGCGCACGCTAAGTTTTAGTGTAAGCAAAAAGCCACCTTTTCGTGGCTTTTTATGTTTCTTTAGGTGATGTCTGTGAATTAATCGGCCAATGCCGTGCTTTTACAGCCAATCGTTTGACATTCACGTATGCGCTCGCGCAACCAATTGTTTCGCTGCTGTGTGGTCGTTAGTCTGCACTGCACATCTACGCCTGTATCCGTAGTGCACTCTGCATCTCGCGCACGAATCCAACCCAGCTGTGATTTCTTTAAAACAGCTTTTTGATTGGTATTTAATTTTGATCTTAGGGTTTGATAGTTGTTATTTAGCTCTAGATCCGCACTGGCATAAACCTTATTGGTGCAGTAGATATCATCATAGGTATTCCGTGCATTGTCACAGTTATCGGCAAATGTGAAGCCAGATAGACTTAGCAATGTCAGACAAAATAGTGTTTTTTTCATTGTGAGAAGCTCCTGATTCTTGATCGAATAAAACTTAAATTTTAGTTTTTATGTTAAATAGCACGCATTCAGTATAAATAACAACCACAACCTAACTTAAATGCTAAATCTAAAACAACTTTCTGCATCTATTTCTTCAGTGTATTTTTAAATCTTCTCGCATTGGTGATATTACACAAAATCCAACTGCACATACCGTCACCAATTTGCCGATCTGACAGGAGTATCTAATTCATAGATCTCCTAAAAAGCAGATATAAAAAATGCAGCCGAAGCTGCATTTGTAAATTCAACGCAAGACCAATATTAGCCCAATGCAGCAACTACAGCAGCACCCATTTCAACGGTACCCACTTTTTGCATGCCTTCAGACAAAATATCTGCGGTGCGAAGACCTTGATCAAGTACATGACCAACCGCGTCTTCAATTGCTTTCGCAGCAGCCTCTTGATGGAAGGTATAACGTAGCATCATTGCGACGGACAAAATCGTTGCCAATGGATTGGCAATATTTTGACCTGCAATATCTGGTGCTGAGCCATGACAAGGCTCATACATGCCTTTGCCTTGCTCATCCAATGACGCAGATGGCAACATGCCGATTGAACCAGTCAACATCGCAGCTTCATCAGATAAGATATCGCCAAATAAGTTACCGGTCACAATCACATCAAACTGTTTCGGTGCGCGCACCAACTGCATTGCCGCATTATCAACGTACATATGTGACAAGTTAATATTTGGATACTGTTCTTGTTGTACCGCTGTGACGGTTTGCTTCCAAAGCTCAGTGACTTCCAATACGTTGGCTTTATCGACAGAGCAAACTTTACCACCACGTAGACCGGCAAGATCAAAAGCAACTTTGGCAATACGCTTGATTTCAGACTCAGCATAGACATCCGTGTTGTAGCCTTGCTTTTCACCATTTTCAAGTACACGAATACCGCGTGGTTGACCGAAGTAAATACCACCCGTTAGTTCACGTACAATCAGAATATCTAAGCCAGCAACCACTTCTGGTTTTAAACTTGATGCATCTGCCAATTGCGGATACAAAATTGCAGGGCGTAAATTTGCAAATAAATTCAATTCACTACGAATTTTTAAGAGGCCACGCTCTGGACGAATTGAACGTTCGATTTGATCCCATTTCGGACCACCAACAGCCCCCAATAAAATTGCATCGGCTTGTTGCGCTTGCGCTGCGGTCACTGCTGGGTAGGGTTCACCATGTGCATCAATTGCAGCACCACCCAATAGGCCATGTTGCCAAGTCAAATCCAGTGCAAATTTTTCATTGACACGCGTAAGTACTTTTTCAGCAGCGGCAACAATTTCTGGACCGATACCATCACCAGCGAGGATTAAGATTTGTTTAGACATTTTTTATTCCAGATCAACACGCAAGCCCCAATGGACTGCTCAATAATAAATTCGTTGTTCAACAAACTCCCCCATTCCCGTCATCACATTATAAGGACGACAAAAACGGCGAATTGGTCGTTGCTCTTGCAATAGATCAACACATAATGGTGATGGGGCTGAAACGTTAAACAGACTCCCTGCACCGATTTTGCGTTTACGATACATTTTAAAGTGATAGCGCTGATTGGCTTTAAACGCATGAATCACATGAAAAACTTCAGCATGCTGTTCAGAAATAGGATAAAAGCGAATCACCATTTCGTGCTGTTGTGCCGGAACAGTCAAATACAATCCGCTATCGGTTAGCATATGACCTGTTAATCTCACCCAGCCTTTTTGTATGGCTTCGGGATTTACCCGTTTGGTCTGATCATTCACAATCACGACTTTATTCAAGCGTTCAAATTCGCAATTTTCAGCCCCTTCACAATAAATTTGAACATTATTTTCAGGGAATGTCGCTGCTTGCTTAATTTTCAAACGATCTGTGGTCTGTTGTGTCACCTGACACGCACTCAACATAAAGCCTGCCAAAGCAATTAAAATATGCCGCCTGAAAACCTTGATCATTGTGATTGCCTTACTCCCGCTTACGAAACGATCTATACAAATCCGTTTTGCATGTTAGCAAGACTAAGGCATTGATGCTATGGTTTTAAACGCGCCTGTTTACGCTTTAAGTTCTTGAAAAACCCAAGGACGAGATTGGCGTGTTTTTGCTTCATAGGCACGAATATCATCAGCAACTTCTAAAGTTAAACCAATATCATCCAAGCCATTCAACAAACAATGTTTACGGAATGGATCAACTTCAAAGGCAAAGCTTGTACCGCTTGGTGTAGTCACCTGTTGCGCTGCCAAGTCAATATTCAATTGATAGCCTTCGTTTGCATCGCACTCTTTGAATAACTGGTCGATTGCATCTTCTGCTAAAACAACAGGTAACATGCCATTTTTAAAACAGTTATTAAAGAAAATATCAGCAAAACTCGGTGCAATCACCGTGCTAAAACCAAATTCACTTAATGCCCAAGGCGCATGCTCACGGCTCGAACCACAACCAAAGTTTTGACGTGCCAGTAATACGCTTGCGCCCTGATAGCGTGCTTGATTCAAAACAAAGGCAGGATTTTTAGGGCGAATACTATTGTCTTGACCTGGATAACCTTCATCAAAATAACGTAACTCATCAAATAAGTTATCACCAAAACCTGTGCGCTTAATCGACTTTAAAAACTGCTTTGGAATAATTAAGTCGGTATCAACGTTCGCACGGTCTAAGGGAGCAACAATTCCCTGCTCAACGGTATAGGCTTTCATCTATGACTCCACAAATTAGAATGAACGAACATCAACAAAGTGACCGGCAATTGCTGCAGCAGCAGCCATCGCAGGACTAACCAAATGGGTGCGACCGCCATTGCCCTGACGACCTTCAAAATTACGATTCGAGGTCGAAGCACAATGTTCACCGGGTTGTAATTTATCGGCATTCATTGCCAAGCACATCGAGCAACCCGGTTCACGCCATTCAAAACCCGCTTCGGTAAAGATTCTATCTAAACCTTCTGCTTCTGCTTGCTGTTTCACCAAACCTGAACCTGGCACAATCATCGCCTGTTTAATACTTTCAGCAACTTTACGCCCTTTGATCACTTCAGCCGCAGCACGAATATCTTCAATACGTGAGTTGGTACATGAACCAATAAAGACGCGGTCAAGCTGTACATCCGCCAAAGACTGGCCTGCATTTAAGCCCATATATTGATATGCACGCGTCCAATCATTGCGCTGTACGTCATTTTTAGCTTGTTCTAAAGTTGGTACAGCTTGTGAAACGGCAATCACCATTTCAGGTGAAGTTCCCCAAGACACTTGTGGCTCAATCTCTGCACCATCTAAGACTACAACGGTATCAAAATGTGCATTGGCATCAGAATGTAAAGTATTCCAGTATTCGACGGCGGCATCCCACTGCTCAGCTTGCGGCGCATAAGGGCGACCTTTCACATACTCGATGGTCTTGTCGTCAACTGCAACCATTCCGACACGTGCACCCGCTTCAATCGCCATATTACATACGGTCATACGTCCTTCAATCGACATATCGCGGAATACTTGTCCACCAAATTCAATGGCATGCCCCGTACCGCCAGCAGTACCAATTTCACCAATAATCGCCAAGACCACATCTTTCGGTGTTACGCCAAGGCCCAACTGGCCATCAACGCGCACCAACATATTTTTCATTTTCTTTTGAACAAGACATTGCGTTGCCAAAACATGTTCAACTTCAGAAGTACCAATACCGTGTGCCAAGCAACCAAATGCACCATGCGTTGCCGTATGTGAGTCACCGCAAACCACGGTCATACCTGGTAAAGTTAAACCTTGCTCTGGTCCAACAACATGTGCAATGCCTTGACGAATATCATTAATATCAAACTGAACCACATTGAAGCTTTTGCAGTTGTCATCTAAAGTTTGTACTTGAATGCGAGAAGTATCGTCCTCAATGCCCGAAATCCCTTGTTCGCGTTCTTTTTTAGACGTTGGAACGTTGTGATCTGGTGTTGCAATATTGGCACTTAAACGCCAAGGCTGACGCTGCGCCAACTGCAAGCCTTCAAAGGCTTGTGGAGAAGTCACTTCATGTAATAAGTGACGATCAATATAAAGTAGGCTTGAACCATCATCACGTTGTTTTACTAAATGGTCATCCCATAACTTGTCATATAATGTTTTTTCAGTTTTAGATATGCCTGCCATGTCGTCATGCTCCATAGGACTGGGTATTGCCGTTTTGATTCATTATAACCATGATTTTATATTAATCTAATTTATCATTTTTATTAATTAAAAAACTTATAGGAATGTATTAAGTGTTTTTCCAAAAAATAATTTATGAAGATTGATCAAATAGGTCTATACAATACATATGATAATGATTATCATTTTTATATTGGTTTTAAACGATTGGTGTCGCAATGTTAATTATTCAAAATTTTATCCGTTTCAATCGACGGACCTTAAAAAAAACCTTCAGTTACTATCTCATGCATATTGTGGTGGCAATGATTGTTGCTTACTTTGTCACTAAAAATCTGTGGATGGCCATGACTCTCAGCTTGCTTGAGCCAAGTGTGCAAGCCATTGCATTTTTCTTTCATGAGAAAATTTGGAACAGAAAGGAACAACCTCAAACGACTGAAGCACTTCACTAAACACCTGTACTGTGCTCAATCTAAGTTTAAAACGACAACTCAAATACGCCAGCTTAAAACCCCTAAACAATAGGTCAGGCAGAAAGACATGCAAAAATAATAACAGACGTGGCTCGCATCACTTGGCGAGCTCAGCAATCCCCTCTCTTGGCACAACAAAAGTAGTTGTGCCAAGGCAGGCCCAATGGCTTTTCGTATATTTCATTTGCTTAATTTAATTTTTGCTAAATAATAGAATTCGTATAAGAATTTGTTATGAATGGAATCGTCATGAACCTTGCTGCCTTTGAAGCATTTACCAAAGTTATGGAAACGGGCTCAATCTCAATGGCTGCGGAACTGCTGTTCATTACTCAACCTGCAGTCACCAAACGCATCCATACCTTAGAGGAGTATTTTGGAGTTAAGCTATTTGAGTCTGCTGGGCGCGGTATACAAGCAACCCATGCGGCCCATTCACTGCTACCCAAAGTTAGAAGTTGGCTCAATGACTTAAGTGATATTCACTACACCCTCAGCCATGAGCAAAATCAAGTCAGTGGAAAATTAAAAATTGGGACCAGTCATCATATTGGGCTACACCACCTCCCCAAACATTTAAAAAACTATGTACAACAATATGCTGATGTGGTGCTTGATGTGCATTTTGTTGACTCAGAACAAGCACATGAACAAGTCCTCTCCAGTGATTTAGAACTTGCCTTTTTAACCTTGCCCCCAGTATTAGACCAGCGTCTTAGCTATGTCACGATTTGGGAGGATCCTCTGGTATTTGTGGTCGCCCCTTTCCATCCTCTGGCACAAAAAAAAGATTTACGCTTAGAAGACCTTATCGCCTACCCCAGTTTATTGCCTGCGGTACAAACCTATACCAGTCAAATCACACTGGCTGAATTTGAGAAAAGAGGCTTAAAGCCCAAAGTCAGTATGAGTAATAATCCACTCGAGTCGATTCGAATGTTGGTCTCAATTGGCCTCGGTTGGTCTGTATTGCCAAAGACTTTGCTCAACCAAGATTTGCAACAACTTCACATTCCAATTCAGATGAACCGCCATCTCGGCATGGTTTGGCATCCTGGACGAACACAATCTCGTGCAGCGCAAGAACTCATTCAAATGATGAAATAGAAAGCGCTTTAATTAAAAGATAACGGATGATTAAAGTTCTGTTTATTCGCTCTGCAAAAAATAAAGCACCAAATCAATTTGGTGCTTTATTAAATAGGTACTCGACCATTGCTCGATTCGGTCTAATTCCTATTTTCAGAGTTAAATCCGTTAAGACTTAACGGAGTCTTCATGTAAAGCTTCATTGAGTTGATCGACGACAATTGCCCACTCGCCATCTGAACTTATTTTTTCTTGCAGAAACTGCCGCTGCGCATCTGTCCAAAAATGAGCATCCGCAATGAGCGTATCAGCAGACAATTGATGTGAGTCAATAAACTGTACAATCGCAGCTTCAGCTGAATCTAAACCCAACTGTTCAAATAGATTTGTCATTCTAGGTCTAACGTCACTCATTTTATTTCTCCGTCTATTTGTTTTCACTAAACAAGAACATAGCACCTTCATATGAAAAATAAAATTAAGTTGCGTAACTAGGCAAGAAATATAAAACTAAGCAACAGAACCATAACGACGAATATGCCACATGCAGCCACGATACTGGTTCGTCCCCGTTTTATCAGTTCATGTTCCAAGTTATTTGTTGCCAAGCTTTCAATTTTTCTAATCTTCTGCTCAACAAAGGCCTTATAAACAGGATTGGCATACATTCCTAGAGCAATCGCGATAGGCAATGAGAATAAAAAAATCTGAAATTCCAAGTATTCACTGATGGTGCCAACGCACAACATCAGTAAAATCACAAGGCATCCATAGACATACATTTTGCGATAAAAAAACCAGAGAAAACAAAAAAAGAAAGCACCGAAATTAAATCCAGAAGCTGCATTATTTTGGTCGATTTTAGAAAATTTCCCATAATAATACGTTGTAAATTTAGGACCGATAAAAAGCGCACGTTTACGATTGTCAGAAATGCTCATGCCTCGACGATCAACATGGCTACCGTGATGAGGAAACACTGGTACACTATTGTTTTGACTCATATTATTCCTATTCTTTTATTATTCAACGACCCAAGCCGTGGTACAGCATCCCTGCGCAACACCCTAGCCAAGCATATTGAGTTTTACTTTGAATAAAAAATTGAGTGCGCTCTGGCAATAGAATAGATCAAATTACAATGGTTATTACTAAGCCCTAAGCAGCAACACACTCAACTTTTTAGAATTATTTTAATAACGGTCTTGAGCATACTATTTCAATAAAAAAAACAGCGTATAAACGCTGTTTGTAATTCATAACGGTGTGAGCCAAGCATGTAAACTTTCTTATGGCTTTAGAGCGACCAATCTTGGATGACCCACTGACGTTCCTCAGCCAAAGCAGCTAAGCGATCATCAGGTGATACCACAATGGCATGATCAGCATATTCAAGTAAAAAACGGTCATTAATAGAATCGGAATAAGCCCATGACTCAGTCACTTGACGTCCATTTAACCATTGCGCCAAACGTTCAAGTTTGCCTTGTTGATAACAAGGTATGCCAGCCACTTTACCGGTATAGCCATCTGCGTGTAACTCAGCCGTGGTCGCAATCACCTCAGTAATACCAAATTCATGGAAAATCGGTGCAGTAATAAAGTCAGAGGTTGCGGTAATACCCACTAAGGCATGGCCTGCTGCACGATGTTTTTCAATTGCCGCAAAACCTTGTGGTCGCATTTGTGCACGAATAACTTTTTGCATAAATTGTTGATGTAACTGCTGAAGTTCGGCTAAATCGTGTTGAGTTAAAAACTCAAATACAAATTCGTTATACGCAATCGGGTCAAGCTGCCCAGCTTTATAATCTTCGTAAAATTGATTGTTCATTTGACGATGTCGAATCGGATCAACTAAACCTTCATTGACCAAAAATTCACCCCAAGAATGGTCAGAATCTGTATTTAGTAGGGTGTGGTCGAGATCAAACAACGCCAATTTCATGAAAATATCCGTTCAAACTGAAATTTAAGAAAAAAAATGTAAATCTATCACCGCTAGTCGATAGAAATTCGTTAAGATCATAGCAATTTTAAAACATTATTACTTTGAATATTTCGAGATGGACAATGCAAGCCTACGTCCCCGAAGCCAAGGTCAACAATTTTAATAGATTTTAGGTAGCCAAATGATCGATTCAGAAGGTTTCCGACCGAATGTCGGGATCATTTTGGCAAATGATGATGGACAAGTTCTATGGGCAAAACGCATTGGCCATAATGCATGGCAATTTCCTCAAGGTGGTATTCATGTAGGAGAATCTCCCGAACAAGCATTGTTTCGGGAACTTCATGAAGAAGTCGGATTATTGCCAGAGCATGTTCAAATAATTGCGCAAACTGAAGGTTGGTTGCATTATCGTTTGCCACATCGGTACATTCGGTCTGATTCAGACCCAATATGTATCGGACAAAAGCAGAAATGGTTTTTATTAAAACTGACTGCTTCAACACAATTTATTCAGCTCAACTCGTCTGATCCGCCAGAGTTTGATCAATGGCAATGGGTAAGTTATTGGTATCCTCTTGGACAAGTCGTGAATTTTAAGCGTGATGTTTACCGTAAAGCGATGGTGGAACTGTGTATGCAATTGCCTTTGCAAACCAGAGGAAATTCATTGTGATGGCACATGTTTTTTTATAAGACTACTGTTATAACTATATTTTATCTTCAGATATTAGAATTTTAAGGAGTTGGCTTAAATGTCAAACATGCAACTGGATACCCTGAGACGAATTGTTCAAGAAATCAATACGTCTGTCAGTTTGCATGAATCCTTAGAAATCATGGTGACTCAAGTCTCTGAAGCCATGCAAGTTGATGTCTGTTCCATCTATTTATTAGATGAACGTAATCAACGTTATTTACTCATGGCGACCAATGGATTGAATCCTGAATCTGTAGGCAATGTTTCCTTGCAACTTGGTGAGGGTTTAGTTGGCTTGGTTGGGCAACGTGAAGAAATCGTCAATCTCGATGATGCAACCAAGCATGAACGCTTTGCTTACTTCCCAGAAACAGGTGAGGAGATTTACAACTCATTTCTGGGCGTACCTGTCATGTATCGCCGCAAGGTGATGGGTGTCATGGTGGTGCAAAATAAAAAGACCCAATTCTTTAGTGAGGCTGCTGAATCGTTTTTAGTAACGCTTTGCGCGCAATTGTCTGGGGTGATTGCACATGCCCATGCGGTTGGAAATATTGATGTTTTCCGTAAACCTAACAATGCTGCAAGTTATAAAACCTTTCAAGGTGCTTCGGGTGCAGGCGGGATTGCACTCGGACGTGCCATCATTCTGTATCCGCTTGCCGATTTGGCCGCTGTGCCAGATCGTGAAGTCGATGATATTAGTGAAGAACTCGATTTACTTGATCAAGCCATCGAAGCTGTTCGTAAAGAAATTCAATCGCTTGATGAGAAAATGCTCGATTCATTGATGTCTGAGGAACGTGCTTTATTTAGTGTGTTCCTGAGAATGCTCGATGAAAATGCGCTTCCTGCAGAAATTAAAGAACATATTCGCGATGGTAACTGGGCACAAGGTTCAGTGAAGCGTGTCATTGATCGACATATCGCACTATTTGCGCAAATGGAAGATGACTATTTACGTGAACGGGTTTCAGATTTAAAAGATCTTGGACGACGCATTTTAGCAGCATTACAAGAGTCTGATTCAAGTCATAAAGAACTCAGTTCTGACAGTATTCTGATTGGTGAGGAAATTAGTACAGCGGCATTGGTTGAGCTGCCTGTAGGCAAAATTGCGGCCATTGTCACCTCTGAAGGTGCAGCCAATTCGCATATGGTCATTGTTGCGCGTGCGCTCGGCATTCCGACCGTGGTTGGCGTGACTGAACTTCCAATCAATAGCTTAGATGATGTTGAGCTCATTGTAGATGCCTATCAGGGCCGCGTTTTTGTCAATCCACCACGTCGTTTGCGTCAACGTTATAAAGAAATTCAAAAAGAAGAAGAACAAATTGCCAAAGACTTAAAGCAATACGAAACCAAAGATGCGATTACCCCAGATGGCGTTGCTGTGAAACTCTACGTCAATACTGGTCTGATGATTGATGTGGTTCGCGGTGTACAACGTGGTGCTAAAGGCGTTGGGCTCTATCGTTCAGAAATTCCATTTATGTTGCGCGAGCGTTTCCCAGGCGAAGAAGAACAGCGTGCGATTTATCGCCAACAGCTCAGCCATTTTGCCAATAAACCCGTGGTCATGCGTACCCTAGACATTGGTGCAGACAAAGACCTGCCCTATTTTGCCATCGAAGAAGAAAACTCTGCTCTCGGTTGGCGTGGTATTCGCTTTACCCTCGATCATCCTGAGATTTTCTCTTCACAAATTCGTGCCATGCTCAAAGCCAGTATTGGCTTGAATAACCTGCATATTTTATTGCCGATGGTTACTAGCGTGAGTGAAGTCGAAGAAGCGCTGTATCTTTTAGAGCGCGACTGGATTGCAGTGCAGGAAGAAGAAGAAGTTAAGATCACCAAACCTAAAATTGGGATTATGGTTGAAGTACCTAGTGTACTGCTGCAAATTGAAGAGTTTTCCGAATTGGTCGACTTTTTCTCAGTCGGTTCCAATGACTTAATTCAATATTTATTGGCGGTCGATCGTAATAATCCACGGGTTTCTAGTGTTTATTCACACTTCCACCCTTCGGTGTTGCGTACCCTACAACGCCTAGTGAAAGAATGTCATAAGTACAATAAGCCAATTAGTATTTGTGGTGAAATGGCCGGTGATCCCCTATCTGCGATTTTGCTAATGGCAATGGGCTTTAATACCCTGTCCATGAGTTCAAGTAATATTCTGCGGGTGCGTAAAGCAATTTGTCATATCTCAATGACGGATGCGCAAGCCTTATTAGAAAAAGTCGTAAAAATGAATAACCCACTCACGGTGCAAAGTTGGATGGAATATCATTTTAAAACCCACGGATTGGCAGATATGGTGAAATCTTCAAGAATGCTAACTGTTTAACCTATTGTTTTTATTTAATATTGCTTACTTATTGCTCGTTTTTCAATATGCGTTGTTTAATATTGATTAGATGTTTGCTTGTTTTAAGCGTGATTGGTTGTTTAGTTCGAAAAATTAATGTTTAAGCATAGACTGTTGAAAGCATAAAAGTAGACAAAGAAAAAGGGCGATCTTCCTGAGAATATCGCCCTTTTTTATGTTTTTCATAACCACGTTTTAAATCTTTCTTGCGGTCTACAAATACCTGACTTTGATTGACTTCGTGCATGTGTTTGGCAACGAAATTGTTTAAAACCAATGCTGGTTTTTTCTTGGCTTTGGCCATCGTTTCACCTATCTATTCTTAGCGGTTATTGCAGCAGCCGAACAGTTGCTGCAATGCAAGATTGTATGCCGTTTAAACTAAATTGCAAGTGGCTGGATCAAACGACGCCAAGTCTCTGCTCTTGCGCCGTATCTAGACCCGCTTTTTTAAAGTAACAAACCTCATGGTCTAGCATCAAACCGCAAAGGCGCGATTTAAGATCTGTTCAACATCAATATCGACGCTGCTCATCATGCCGACGACCCAGCCATTAAAACCGCTATAACGCGACTGAATAAATGCCGATGCAACAAAGTCTGGCGCATGCTGTTGTAGTAAAACTGCTTGAACTAAAATCACCAAACGACTGACTAAACCCCGCGCCATAAACTGCATTTCGGTTGGGTCTAGGCGAGTAAATAAACTTGATAAATCATTCAGTTCGTCTTGCAGAATTTGATCATGTTGGGTCACTTCAGCCAGAGAGTTAAACAGCACGCTGATCAATTCGGGATCACGTTGTACCGCGCGCAATACATCGAGACACATGACATTGCCAGAGCCTTCCCAAATGGTATTGACTGGGGCTTCTTTAAAAATCCGCGCCATGATGCCGGTATCGACATAGCCATTGCCACCAAAGACTTCCATCGCCTCCCCGCTGAGTTCCACCGCACGTTTACAGATCCAAAACTTGGCTGCTGGAGTCATGATCCGTCGCCATGCCAAAGCCAGAGCATCCTCACGATCATAGCAATGCGCCAAATAAAAACTCAATTGCATGGCAGCTTCTGTTTCCAAAGCCAAATCAACCAACACTGCTTGCATTAACGGTTGTTCAGCCAGTGTTTTACCAAAAGCCTGACGTTGTCGGGTATAGGCAATGCACTGCACCAACGCCTGACGCAGCATGGCGCTTGATCCGACTGAACAAGTCAAACGGGTGTAGTTGGCCATTTCAATAATGGTGGGAATCCCTCGGCCAGCCTCGCCCATCATGATGCCCCACGCATCTTTGAATTCGACCTCAGAACTGGAATTGCTCTGGTTGCCGACCTTGGCTTTTAAACGTTGAATATGAATTTGATTTTTACTGCCATCCTCTAACCAGCGCGGCACATAAAAACAAGCCAAACCATCATGTTCGGTTTGTGCCACCACCAAATGTGCATCCGACATCGGTGCGGAGAAAAACCATTTATGCCCTGTCAGCAAATAGGCCTGACCACGCCCTGCGGCTGCAACAGGTCGTGCAAAAGTTTGATTGGCACGCACATCGGAACCGCCCTGCTTTTCTGTCATGCCCATTCCGATCCAAATCGATTTTTTCTGAGCGATGGGAAGGTCACGTGGGTCGTATTCTGTTGATAATAATTTTTCGCCCAACTGCTCCCACAGTGCAGATTCGCGCTGAATCAAGGAAATACTGCCTAAAGTCATGGCATTGGGACACAAGTTTCCGCTTTCAACTTGGCCACTGATAAAGAATCGCGCTGCCCAGTCGAGCCAATGTTGCTGCCGGGTTTCCGCTAAAAAGGGATGTGCATGTACACCGTAACTGCGGTTTAGTGCCATCCAGTGATGCCATGCAGGATGAAATTCGAGCACATCAATGCGGCGACCACGCGCATCAAAATTGTGTAATATCGGTGTGTGACGATTGGCCAAATCGGCATATTGATAATAAATATCAGAACCGACCACTTGCCCCAACTCAGCGAATATCGGTGTGGATTGACTACCATAACGCTGCAAAATTTCTTGCAGCACTTGGTCGCTCGCAAACAGGTTATATCCGCTCAGTTCGTCAAATTGATTTGAAATATCATGTGTTTGCCATACCTGCATATCAATTCCCTCACTTGTTATTTTATTGAATACCGATCAGTATAGGTTAATTTTTGTCTGTTTATGTTCGGGTTCTAGCCATGACTATTTCACCCATCAAAGTACGACGTAAGCCACTTCAGTCAAGATCGCGTATGACACAAGACGCGCTGATTGAAAGTTTTGTTCGGCTTTTACAAGAAAAATCTGCAGTAGAAATGACCATTCGTGAGATTACCGATATTGCGGGTGTCGGTTTAGGTACTTTTTATGAATACTTTAGCCAAAAAGAAGACTTGATCGCCCTGACCATCCATCAATTCATAAAATACAATGCGCGACTCCTACAACAGCAAGCGCCCTTACTGATCAATCATGGCCATCTTCCGCTCAAATCGTATGTCCAGCAACTGTTACAATCTCAGCTTGAACAGATCAAAAGCCAACAGGTGATTTGGGCCAAACTATTTTTATTAGAGCGCCAAGTTTCAAGCCCAGAAGCCTATCAAAAGCATTATGCGTTGATGGTGGATACTTGGCACACCACGCTGAGTTTGTATGCCAATGCCAACCATTCGCCACTCAATTTAGACTTTGCCGCATTGGCGTTAAATATTCATCGCATCAGTTATAGCTTTATTTCACAAAGCCTTCTATGCGAAGCACAATTTTCACAGTGGTCACAATTACAAGCCGATATCGCTATAGCCATAGATGCATTTATACCGCACGCAGTCTCGTCCCCCTCAATGCCTTCAACATGATTGAGAAAAGTGATTAACTTCAATTTTTAAATCGATTTGAGTTATGAACTAGTTTGGATTAGATTTGAGTTCAGCATTTATGTTCTACCTTATTTTAATTTAGGACATCAGTCTAAGACTGAGCAAATGGCAATGTGATTCAGTCATATTTAACTGCGCTATAACCGATTTGATCATGACTTTTATGTTCAAAAAACAGCCTTAAAACTTGCATTTGAGTTAACATTTATCCACTGTATTAATGTTACGCAGCCAGATAATGTAGCGTGGTTCAGCCAATTTTATTTTATGCAAATCCATACACTTACTTTTAAATAGCATTATGAATAATATGGAGAAATACAATGAGCCAAGACCCTAGAAAATGTCCAGTCACCCATCTCACCACTGATTTTGGCGCACCTGTTGCCGACAACCAAAACAGCTTAACTGCAGGTGCACGCGGGCCGCTGCTTGCCCAAGATTTGTGGCTCAATGAGAAACTGGCAAACTTTGCACGTGAAGTCATTCCAGAGCGTCGTATGCATGCCAAAGGTTCGGGTGCTTTCGGTACATTTACCGTGACTCATGATATTAGCCAATACACCCGCGCCAAAATTTTTAGCGAAATTGGTAAAAAAACTGAAATGTTTGCCCGCTTTACCACGGTTGCTGGCGA
Organism: Acinetobacter pullicarnis; assembly: GCF_006352475.1. Classification (NCBI taxonomy): domain Bacteria; kingdom Pseudomonadati; phylum Pseudomonadota; class Gammaproteobacteria; order Moraxellales; family Moraxellaceae; genus Acinetobacter; species Acinetobacter pullicarnis. Next base: position 534,500 of record NZ_VCMZ01000001.1, on the reverse strand, counting down.
ACGTGGTGCAGCAGATGCGGAACGTGATATTCGTGGTTTTGCCCTGAAGTTTTATACCGAAGAAGGCAACTGGGACATGGTTGGGAACAACACACCTGTGTTCTTTATGCGTGATCCAAGAAAATTCCCAGATCTAAACAAAGCAGTTAAACGTGATCCGCGCACCAATATGCGTAGTGCAACCAATAACTGGGATTTCTGGACGTTATTGCCAGAGTCATTGCACCAAGTCACTATTGTGATGTCAGACCGTGGTATTCCAAAAAGCTTCCGTCATATGCATGGCTTTGGTAGCCACACCTATAGTTTCATCAATGCACAAAATGAACGTTTCTGGGTAAAGTTCCATTTCCGTACACAGCAAGGTATTGAAAACACAACCGATGCTGAAGCAGAAGCCATTGTTGCCAAAGACCGTGAAAGCAACCAACGTGATTTGTTCAATGCCATTGAAGAAGGCAACTTCCCGAAATGGAAACTCTATGTGCAAATCATGCCTGAAACCGATGCAGATAAAGTCCCTTATCACCCATTCGATTTAACCAAAGTTTGGCCGAAAGGCGATTACCCATTAATTGAAGTCGGTGAATTTGAACTAAATCGCAATCCTGAAAACTTCTTCCTCGATGTGGAACAATCGGCCTTTGCACCAAGCAACTTGGTTCCAGGGATCAGCGTTTCGCCAGACCGCATGTTACAAGCACGTTTGTTTAACTATGCAGATGCACAGCGCTACCGTTTAGGTGGTAATTATCAACAAATTCCAGTCAATGCTGCACGCTGTCCGGTATTCTCCAATCACCGTGATGGTCAAGGTCGTACCGACAGTAACTATGGTGGTCTGCCACACTATGAGCCAAACAGCTTTAACCAGTGGCAAGAACAACCGCAATACCAAGAGCCACCACTAAAAATTACAGGGGATGCAGCGCATTGGGATTTCCGTCAAGATGATGCAGATTACTTTAGCCAACCGCGTGCCTTGTTTAATTTAATGACTGCGGAACAACAGCAAGCCTTATTTAACAACACCGCAGGTGCAATGGGCGATGCACTTGATTTTATTAAGTATCGTCATATTCGTAACTGCTATGCCTGTGATCCGGCCTATGGGCAAGGGGTTGCCAAAGCACTTGGCTTAAGCGTTGAAGATGCACAAGCAGCACGTGCAACCGATCCTGCACTTGGTCAAGCAAGCTTACTCTAAGCTACTGATTAGACCGCAATAAAAAACCACCTTCGGGTTAATACCAGTCAGTTAAGGGATTTTGTGGTTTAAAAGCACCCTCTTCCCAGCCTTCTCCCAAAGGGAGAAGGGGCTTTCAGATGCAACTGATCAATCAAAAACAGTTGTATTTGTCTTAACTGATTGGCATTAACCTTCGGGTGGTTTTTTAGTTTTTGCGCAAACGTCATATCATGGGCTTAGACCACGACTTTCATGCCTTCTCGAATGCAATAGAATGGGTTCATTAGTTTTGAAGAATGTTTCATGGCTTGATACAAGTCCTTTTCAGGTTGATCACGCATTTCATCCGTCAACTGAAAAGTCCGATAATGAATTGCCAGTGAGCGCTTGGCCTGCAAATCCAAATGTGCCTGAAATGCATCTTGCGGATTCATATGCATATAACGCATCAACTCACGTGGCTCATAGGCACCAATCGGTAACAGCGCAATGCGCGGTGTACCTAAGCGTTTTTGAATTTCTTTAAAATGCGGTGAATAACCGGTATCTCCTGCAAAAAAACAATGCCCCTGCTCGGTCAACAAAGAAAAGCCACCCCACAACGCGGCATTTTGATCACGCATACCACGACCTGAACCATGTTGGGCAGGTGTATAAATCACTTTAATGCCATGAAAGAGTTCGGACTGCCACCAATCCATCTCAATAATATGAAATGATTTATCCATGTAACAGCTATTGCCCAAGCCGGTATAAATTGGCATGGCAAATTTTTCATGTAACCAGCGCAGACTAGCAATATCCATATGATCGTAGTGATTATGGCTCAGCAGTACCGCATGAATTTGAGGTAAATGTTCTAAGGCGATGCCAGCAGGACACACCCGTTTGGGGCCCATCCCTTGTCTTGGACTGACATGGTCAGCCCATACCGGATCGGTCAAAAAGTTATAGGGACCGATTTGAATTAAGGCAGTGGCATGTCCAACAAACCAAACTTTCCAATCATCCATATCCGCATCTGGGCGGTTTTCTGGCAGCTTGGGCTTAATCGCGGCAAAGAACTTTGTCGTCTCTTGCTCGCTATCTACCTGCCAAGTCTGCGACTTTCTAAGCATAATCCATTTGACCAGATCCCAACGGGTACGACCGTCTGGGCTTGGATGCTCATTGAAAAACTGCTTACCATTGTGATGTTTACAGTTGGTAATCGGATATACAGGTGCAAACCAAGTATGCGTCAAACAATTGACGGTACGCAGGCGGTAATGCAAGATTGGGCTTGGTTTAGGATGGTCTATTTCGGATTGATCAATGACAAGATCAAGATTCGGATCAGTCCCCACTTTATTCGGCATGGTTATACTAAACACTCTTTCATGGGTTTAACTTCAACTCAAAATCACACAACATATGTCTAAAAAACCAATCAATGACAGCGGTCGCCATTGATGAGATTGCAACATCGCCAGCAAAACATGACGATTTAACGGTGAAGGAAAACAGTATAAAATACACCAATTTAATTACTTCTTGCTTATCTCTCTAAAAATTTCCCACTTTGACTGTGAAGTAAATTTTGATAAAACAAACTTAAGTTAAGTGTAACATGTAAAAAAGCACTTCTAAAATCAATCATTTTTATTTCAGCATCCAACATGGCCAGCCACATTCAAACTGTCGAAACACATTCAATCCATAGGTTCAGCAGTTGCAGCTCAACTTACCTCAATTCACGGAAATAAGCCATATTGACAATGCAGCTTGAATATTAGCGTAACGACTTTCAATTTTTATTTGGCTTTTTGTTGTTCGAGTTATAGGCTTTTACATCCCCTAAACCTCTAAAAAGCACAAGAAAATCCCCTCAATTGCTGGCACGCTTGCCAAAAAAATAAATGATCATTCCCAGCAATACCAATACCAAGCCAAACATCAGATGCGCGCTCATTGGCTCTGCATTCAAAATCACGCCTAAACTCAGTGCAATGCCTGGCGTCATCAGGTTACTTAAGGCAAAAGTCGATGCGGGTAGCCGTGGGATCAGCCAGAAATAACACAGCATCGCAACGATAGATGACATCAGCACTGTAAATAAAAAAGCGAACCCACTCTGCATACTCGGAATTTGGGTGGGTGCATCCTCCCAAATAAAAGGCAAAAACAACAGCGCAGCCAAAGCTGAAATCACCAAAGCACCTGTGGCTTGAGACATTGGGCTTAAGTTCGCATTGATTTTTTTCACCCAAAAAATTGAGCAGATATAACAAAGGACACTGATAAACATCAACAACACCCCGAATGGATCAGGTGCAGCTTGGCCTTGTTCTGTCAAAATAAAAATTAAACCACTCAGCGCGACCAACATACCAAGCCATTGACGTAGCTGTAGTCGATTACTTTTTAAAAGAAAATGCTCAATCAGACCGGCAATTAATGGTGCAAAAGCATAAATTAAAACCATCATGCCTGAGTGCAGCGTGGTTGCAGCCAAATAGATAAATAACTGTGCCCCAATCAAATTGAGACTACCCGCCAAATAACTGGTTAAAGACTGCCGATCGGTCGCCAAACGTTGTTTTATCAGTAACAACAAACTGAGCATGATCACGCTGGCCATCAGATAACGTAGCAGTAACGCCCACAATGGTGCGAGCTCTTGGGTGGTCCAGACCACAGCCAATGGGGTGGTCGCCCAGATTCCCACCAAAAGCGCATAAATAAAAATAATGACCAGCAGCGAATGAGGAAAATGCATGTTTTTTATATCCATATTGAAAACGAGGCCACATCAACATCGCGTACTGAATGTACATCGGTGAGAATAAAAGCATGACACAAAAAAAACCACTGAACTGGGTATTCAGTGGTAAAGTCAAAAACAGAGTCCCTGCTGACGAAGCATTAAGATCAATCTTAAAATCTATTTAAACCATTTTACGAAGCTGTTGAGTTGGGTCTAAATGCAACTCGGTTGAAAATTGACTATGTCCAGCAACCATTTTTTTCACATGGCGCATTTCTTTGGCGGCATTCACGGTGATGCCTGCAACAATAATCTGATTTGAAACCCCAAATAAAATAAATGAAGGGTTCTGAACAGAATGATCCATTTCCCCACGGATGTACCATTCATCCGCCCCCATGTCGCCAACAAACTGATAGTTGGTGCCGAGTTGATCACTCCAGAACCATGCAGGATTGGCTTGTGGATGCGCAACGCCCATCACATGCCGTGCAAAAATAGCAGCCTGCAAATTGGCATTTTCCCAAGTTTCCACACGGCGATACTGTCCATCACAACGTAGCTGAGTAGCGACATCACCCGCAGCATAAATATCTGCAACTGAAGTTTGGCAATTGGCATCGACTTGAATCGCACTCATGCCATCAACAGCCAAACCCGCAGCAACGGCCAATTGGCTATTGGGTACAATGCCAATCCCATAAATAATGGCATCTGCACGTAAGACTTCAACATCACCACGACTATTGCTAAGCTGAAGAACCAGCTCATCTCCTTCGAGTTGACACTGTTTAATCTGGGTATTTAAGCGTACATCAATGCCGTGCTGGCAATGCTGGGTTAGCAAATAATCCGCTAAAATTGCAGGTGTAGTCCGTCCCATCAAACGAGAACCGACTTCGAGCAAGGTCACCTGACAGTCTTTGGCACGTGCCGAAGAAGCCAACTCCAAACCAATCACCCCACCACCAATTAAGATAATCCGACGATTAGGTTGTAACACTTGAATCAAAGCTTGTGCATCTTCAAGCGTGCGCAAGGTATAGACCTGTTGATTGAGTGCATCAAGATCAGGTAAACGACGTGCCGAGCCCCCCGTTGCCAACAGTAATTTATCGTAGCCAATCACGTCACCATTGTGCAGATGCACTTGATGCATATTTGGCTCAATCTTCACTACCGCTTGTCCAGCAAGATGCACTACGCCCAATTCCAACAACTTTTCTGCAGATAGAATTTCAAGCTTGCATTGTTCAGGCGTTAAAATTGCATCTTTTGATAATGGCGGACGTTCATACGGTAGATGCTGTTCATCGCCAATCAAAATAATTTTGCCCTGATAGTGTTGGGCGCGTAATTCTAAAATGGCACTGGCACCTGCTTGGCCGGCACCAATAATCAGCACAGTTTCAACTTTTTCGATCGACATACGCTTGTTTTCCTTATTTTAATTCAGCTGAGACAATGCCAAAACCAGCAATCCACTCACTAATCGCTTCATAGCAATGTAGCGTCATCTGGTATTCACCCAATTCCGCCAAAGCCGCAAATGCAGCCATCCAGCAGCGAACTTCTTGTCCACCCCGACCACCGTCTACACGAATTTGCGCTTCGGTCATATTTTCAATGGCTTGGAAATCGGCTTGCTGAAAAATTTCGAGCAAGGCACGATCCCAATCGGCATTTAAAGGTACGGCAACGGATTGATCGCCCGCAGCAAGTTTTTGTCCAACCGCAATCACTTTGGCTTGACGTGCCTGACGTGCTTCAGCACTTGGATGCCGGCCAGAAATCAAAAAAGCTTCCACTTCAGGTGGAACAGCTCCCATTTGTGGCGTCGGTGGATCATGTGATAAGCCGCCCGTTCCTAATATCAGTACGCGCTCTTTTTCTAAATCAAGGCTTTGAATAAACTGGCCAATCGCCCGTCCCAATGCCACGGTTCTTTTGGTGGTGGGTAACGGTGCAGCAGCACTGTTAATAAAAATAGGAATCACAGGATAACGATCAAGTTGACCATCACATAAAAAGTGTAATGGTTGGGTCACCCCATGATCGGCTTGCATTTGATAGGAATATGCCAAGTCCACACCCGCATCGAGTACCTGCTGTACCATGGCAATGGCGGTCGGTTCAGGCACATTGAGCTGACCGGGACCATAATTCCAATCGCCTGCTGCACTGGCACGAATCCCAGCACAAAAACTTGGCATCAAGTCATAAAAGAAGCCATTAAAGTGGTCTGGGCCAAAGGCAATGATCAGCGTTGGGTCATAGTCTTTGACTTGCTGTGCCAACAATTGGAAGGTATCACGCACCTTGCGCTCTTGGGCATGATCTTGTGGAGTCGCAAACTCCATCAACGGGCTGTGCGATGCACAAATCAGCTTTACCGCCATGACTTACTCCTGTAGGGCGGACTGTGGGAGAACAGTCCTGTTATTCCATTGACTTGATTGATTTATGACGCACTTAACGGATATTTAAGCCTCGTCAAAAAAACCTGCGCGTGGCTTACGTAGTCCACGAATACCCAAGCCACAATCGGCATTGATCAATACACCTGTCAACGGTCGATTGTTTTCGCGTGCTGCCAATAACACATAGCAGCCCGTCATATCTTCAGCTTCAGGTAAAAAATTCAGTGGCATGCCTTGTGCCAAAACAGACATATCGCGACCATCAAGCAGCCCAACATTTTGCTGCCCCAAAGATGCCGCGCCTTTAATGTTGACGTTCATGCCCGATGGTGCAACCGCATTGACCCGAACTTTCGGTGCCAATTCATAGGCCAGCTCTTTCATTACCCCAACACCCGCATGTTTCGATGCGGTATAAATCGGCCCACCGCCACCCGAATAAGAAGCCGCATTGGACAGGGTCAGAACGATCGAACCTTCAGATTTAATCAATTCATCTAGTGCTGCTTTCGCACCTAAAATCAGAGACTTACTATTGATTGCCATGATTTCATCAAATGCAGTTTCGAGTTGTTCACCTGACATGTTGACGATGTCAGCATAATGATCCCAAATCCCCGCATTGGCGATAAAACAATCCAGCTTACCAAAGCGTTGTACTGTGGCTTCGACTGCACGGACATTGTCTTGATAACAAGTTACATCCCCTTCAACCACCACAATTTCATCGCCAAAGCGTTGCTTTAATGCCGCTACTTTTTCAGCTGAGCGCTGCAAGACCGCAACTTTTGCTCCTTCATTTAAAAAGCGCTGCACCAGTGCTAATCCCAAACCAGAGCCACCACCGGTAATTAGCGCCACTTCGCCCTGTAACCATCCCATGCTTAGGCTCCTTCCATCTGCACATACAACCCATCAGCTTCGATACTTACCGGAAAGGTTTGAATGGTATCTGTTGCAGGGAGGCATAAAGCCGTCCCGGTTTTTAAACAAAATCGTGCCGCATGCAATGGACATTCCACCGTACCATCGTCCTCAAGATAACCCTCTGACATTGAGGCATTACCATGTGAGCAACGGTCATTCATGGCAAAAAACTCACCTGCCAAATTGAACACTGCCAACGCTTCAATGCCATTGACACCGCATTCGACGCGGAGTGCTTCACCCTCGTCTATTTCGTCGATTTGACATAGAAAAATTTTATTCATTAGAAGAACACACTCAAGTTATGCGAATTGTAAGTCACCTGATCTAAGGTGATTTTACGGTTGAAAATTTGCCAACCAAGCCCTGAATCAACTCGACGAAGCTTGTCCAAGCGCTTGCCCACATAGAAAGTCACATCTTTTTCTTTCTGGGTGCGATACAACAAATAGCAGACATGTACATCATATTCGCCTTCAACATCAGTGGCTTCAGCGCGAATATTGGTCACCATATGGGTGGTGCGTGATGGCGGCTCTTCGGCCCAAGCCATTCCCGTTTCTAAACGTGCGACACGACGTTCAAGTAAATGCTTGTTATCGTTAAACACCCATGTGGTCGGCAATTCGAGTGCACGACGACGATCACGGGTTTGCGCATTGGGCGTGGTACGCAAGGTATAAGAGATATCTTCTGCAAGCACATCTAACCATTCACGAAAACGCCATTCATCCAACAACGCGGCTTCCTGATACAAAAACTGACTGATCTGATGCTGTAATTCCATGCTGACAAGCTTCATTTCAATAACTCCTGCTCATAAGCATCGGTGGCTTTTTCAACGTCTTCCCAAGTTTCATGTATCAGTAAATCGGCCCAACGACGGTACATACCACGCGCAGCGGTTTCTGAAAAAATATAGTTGGTAATCCCTGGAATACCATCTTCACGGACTTTTTCGTTGCCCAAGCCCATTTCCATCAACAATGGATTGTTACGTGCTTTATAACCACGTAACACTTTTTGGATTTCAATCCAGTTTTCGGAGTCATCTTGCTCAAGAAAACCGGCTGGACCAAAGGCACGGGTGGCGGAACGTTCAAAGGCTTCTTTTACTTCTTGTGAAGCTTCAGCATCGGCAATACAGAATGCCCAAACTTCAGTTTTATTGGGACCACGTGGATGCCAAACACGCAATGTTGCCGTACCGTTCAACCATGACATGGTCGGGAACATGTTGTTGTGTCCTGCCAAACGTAAGGCACGAACATCACCTAAACGCTCTTTTACTTCATCGTAAGTTTCACGGAAATAGTTGGCGACCTCACCATCAACCCACACGTTGGCATCAGGTTTTTCGGTAAAGAAGAAACCTGAACCATGGCCACGCTGACCGTATTGAATGGCATCTTTGGCCGTTTCCCAGACTGGACGCGCGGTTTGTGCATCACCAAGTTTTTTACTGCTGTCATCATCGGGTTTTGCACCCAAAACTTGAATCGCAGAAGCATGTGAGAACAATGCATGGTATTGATCTGATGCAAATTGTTCTGCCGCAAATTTCCAGTTACATTCGATTTCCCACTTATGTACACCACCGATAATCTCGGTGCCGCCCGGTCTGCGGTCTAAGACACCATCTAAATACCAAGCGATATCGCCCATATAATCCAATAGGTCTGGGGTGGTTTCATCCCAGCAACCAAAGATCAAACCTTTATAGGATTCAATACGATTGACTTCAATTAAGCCCCATTTTTCTTTGCAAGCGCCTTGCGGAAAAGCACGATCTTCCAATGGGATATCTTTGAGTTGCCCATCCACCCCATACGACCAACCATGATAAGGACAGGTAAAGGCACGGGTGTTGCCGCAGTCTGCAAAACTGACACGCATTGAACGATGTCGACATTGGTTTAACAAACCTTTGATCGAGCCATCTTTTTGGCGAGTAACGATGATTGGGTCTTCACCCATATAAGTATTAAAAAAGTCGCCGGCTTTGGGAATTTGGCTTTCATGGCATAGAAATAACCATGTCCGACCAAAAACACGCTCAAGTTCGAGATCATATAATTCTGGGTCGGTATAAATAGATGGCACAATGCGACCATTTTTAGCGTCAACTAGGCGATCAATTTCCTGCAGATTAATTCTATTTTTCATCATTACTCTCCATAGCGTCAGCATCCATAAAATCAAAATGGTTCATTTACGGGCTAATATGGATTCAACAATCATGAATGAGAAATATTATTTATATATGCTGCTATAGATGATGCCGATTATAAAGATTAGCTTTAAGTGATTTAAATCAGATATGCTGCAGTTTATTTAAACTTAACACCCTGATTAATTAAACTACAGGATGAGAGAAATGGAATTACGTCATCTTCGTTATTTTGTGACTGTTGCTGAAGAGCTAAATTTCAGTAAAGCCGCGCAAAGATTATTTACCGCACAACCATCACTGAGTCAGCAAATTAAGTATTTAGAAGAAAAATTAGAAATTAAATTATTTAATCGTACCAAGCGTAAAGTTGAGCTCACCGAAGAAGGGCTTAATTTTTTACCTTATGCCCAAGCGACTTTAGCGCAAGCAGAGTTAACCATTAAAAAAACCCAACAAGTCGCCAATGAACAAAGCAATTGTTTAAAGATTGGCTTTGTCCCTGTGGCTGAGCTAAAAGTCTTCCCCGTTATTTTGCCCAATCTTCGATTTGAAAACCCACATTTAAAAATCTCATTGCAGAGTATGAATGAGCTTGAACAGCTAGATGCATTAAAATCGGGCAGCATCGACATTGGTTTTTTACGAGAAAATATTAATACCGACCAAATCAGTAGTAACTTAATTTTCAGAGAAAAAATGATTTTCTTACTGCCAAAAGATCATCCGCTGTGTCGATATGAAGTCATTCCCGTTGAAACCCTCAATAATGAAGCTCTGATTATTGCATCGATTGAACATGCACCAACCTTACATAAATCGGTGATGCATTTTGCCAAAAAAAATAATATCAAGTTCAATCTGATTCAACATGCAGGCAATATTTTATTTAATATTAACTCGGTCAATATGGGGCTCGGTTGTGCGATTTTACCTTGTTATATCGAGCCGATTATTCAAAACCAAAACAACATTACCACACGACCACTCAGTATTGAGTTGCCCTTACTCGACTTATTTATGAGCTATAACAGCAAAAATAATCTAAAAAATATCGAAAAGTTCATTCAGTCGATTCAGAGCAGAATCTAAAAACCTAAGCCGAGTCATGCTTTTTAAGATTTTAAAACGATGACTCGGCTCATAAATTATATTAGTGAAATTTTTTAGATTAAACCATGATGCTGCTATCTCGTTGGAGAAACTGTATCCAAATTCTATGGATATCTCCCCCTTGCCTATTCGCAACTGAAAGGACCTTATATGTGCGCTATGGACGTTCCAAATTATAAAACTGATGCATTTTTCGGCCTCGAAGATCAATGGTTAGAAACTGCCCCTGGCGAACTAACCCATTATCATGAGGTGGGTGCTGGTGCACCGATTCTCTTTTTACATGGTTCAGGGACTGGCGTTTCTGCTGCGGCGAACTGGTGGTTAAACCTAAACCAGATTGCTGAAGTTGGGCATTGCTATGCCATTGACTCCATTGGCTACGGTCAAACTGTGGTTGCCGATGGGACCGCATACGGTATTAAAGCGTGGGTTGAGCATGCGATTCGCTTTTTAGATAAAGCTGGTATTGAAAAAACCTGGGTGGTCGGTAACTCATTGGGCGGTTGGTTGGCTTTTCAAATGGCACTCGATTATCCTGAACGTCTGCTCGGTATTGTGTCGATGGGCACAGGTGGCGCCAAACAAACCGCAGCCTTAAAACAACATGCCAATCCTGAGTTATCACTTGCGGGTATTAAAAAAACCCTCGAAATGTTTGTGGTCGACAAAACACTGATCACCGATGAATTGGTCAAAGTCCGCTTTGAAGCCGCAAAAAATGATTTTGCCTCAGACCGTTTATTAGAAGTGGTGGGCGCACGTGATCGTGATCGTTTTGCATTACCACTCGACTTTGAAAAAATGAAAAATATCGACCTCCCCGTTTTGTTAATCCATGGCGTCCAAGATGTGGTGATTCCTGTTAGTCGTAGTTGGGATATTTTAAATACAGTGCCACATGCCGATGCGCATATTTTCAATCAATGTGGTCATTGGTCTCAAGTGGAAAAATCGGAAGAATTTAATACGATTATCTGCAACTACTTAAAACAGCACGGTTGTTAAATACAATTTCCAAATAGAATGGTTAAAATAGTTCCAATCTGTTTCCAGCGCTCGCCTTAATATAAGGCGGGCTTTTTTATAATAAAATAAAACAGAAAAATTAGAATTCACAAACAGCACTCTCAAATAAACACCTCATAAACTCATCGCAAAAAAACAGTTATAACGATTATAAAAACCAGCATCTTTAATATGAATTAGTATTAAAAAATTGCCTGTTTATAATTTAATTAAAAGTTAAAAGGACTTTTTAATCATCTGTTTAGGAACGAACAATGAACAAAACTCAACTTTCACTACTCATCATTTCGACGTTTAGTATTTATAGCCACGCCAATAGTTTTATTGATGACAGTTCAGTAAAACTGACCACACGCAACTTTTATTTAGATCGAGACTTTACTGATTTTAAAGCCATACCGGGTGCCAAGGACTGGGCCCAAGGTTTTATACTCAACATTCAATCGGGTTATACCCCAGGCACAGTTGGCTTTGGTTTAGATGTACAAACGCTAACCTCAGTGAAACTGCAAGGAGATGAAAAATATCTTGGCAGTGGTTTATTACCCACAGATCCAAAGACCCGTGAGCGCTCCAAAACGGCCAGTGAAATTGGGGTAACGGCCAAAGTTAAATATCAAAAAACCGAGGTTAAACTGGGTACTTTGCAGCCGTGGACGCCTGTAATCTTTAGCTCACCCTCTCGATTACTGCCACAAACCTTTTTAGGGGGCATGCTGCAAAGCCAAGCACTCTCAGATTTTGATTTGGTTGCGGGTTATATCAACAAGGTGAATCATCGCGATTCAACCAATTATGAAAAGATGACCAATACTGCATTTAATGGCCGCTTTAAAATGGCAGAAACAGATTCTTTTTCCTTTGCTGGTGGAAAATACAATCTCTCTAAAAACACCCAAGTCGGCTTATATTATGGAGTAGCCGAGGATATTTATAATCAAACGGCATTCACCTTTAAAAATAATATGGCACTTAATGATCAGAGTAAGTTGATCACGGATATTCGACTTTGGAACAGCAGTGAAAATGGTCAAGCACGTGCAGGTAAAATAGACAATACGCTTGCAACTGCCAATTTAGGACTGAATCACAATAATCACACGCTTACTTTCAGTACCATGCAAAACTATGGTGATACTGCACATCCCTATTTATCTGGTGGTGAGGTGCTGATTTTTATTGATGGTTGGAGTACCGATTTTTTAAACCCCAAAGAACAGGTTTATGGCCTACGCTATGACTATGACTTTAAGGATTACTTACCCGGTCTGAAGTTTATGACCCGTTACAACAAAGGCAGTCATATCGATCTGCCCCATTTGGGTGGCACTAAGCTTAAAGAGGATTCTTGGGATTTTGATCTGCAATACACCCTACAAACAGGCATGCTCAAAGGCTTAGGTTTAAGAGCGCGTTATGCCATGTATGACAATAACTTTGCCCAAAATGCATCGTTTAAACCCGCAGATGAAACCCGCGTCAATATTGACTATACCTGGACCTTTAAATAAACCGTTCAACGCTTGATTCAATCATCACCTTAACTGTATAAGCCTCCTTGCCAATATTCGCGAGGAGGCTTATACAGTTGGGCAAAGCAAACTCACAGGCTGCTAGCGATTTTTCATTTTCTTAAAGTTTTCAATTAAAGTATCCAATGATGCGGTATTTTTGGTGTTTTTATAATTGAGATACAGCTTAATCTTGGGATTAATATTGGTAAACTTTTTAATGACTGTATTACTGGTGGCAATACCATGAATAAAGTCAGGCAAAATTGAAACTCCCATGCCCATATTGACATAGCTCATGGTGACAAAAGCATTTTCTGATTCCATCACTACATTTAACTTGATATTGTTTTTCGCCATAATCTCCAAGACCAGTGCTCTTAATTCGGGTGCATGCGTTTCAGCGGGCAACAGAAAATCGACGCCATTCAATTCTTTTAAGGGAATATAAGAGTACTTATTCAATGGATGGTTTTTAGGCAAGACCAACCAGAGGTCTTCTTCCAAACACTCTAGGCTGCCCATTTCTTCATTTTGAATATTATTGCGAGTGAAGGCTAAATCAATCTCCCCCTTTTCGAGTTTTTTAATGAGTACGGGACCCGTATCGCTAATTAACTCAACTTTAACCGAAGCGGCTTGGTCCTTGATCGCATCTAAAATAATATTGGGGATTTTAACTTCTACCCCATTCAGCACCCCGATTTTTACAGTGGCATATTTCGCATTGAGCTTTTTGGCATAGTTACGTGCCTTTTCAGCTTCAACCAGTGTTTTTCGGGCTTCTACTAAAAATACTTCACCCGCTTTGCTGAGCTTGAACACCCGACCACTGCGTTCAAATAATTCAACCCCAATATAATCTTCCAAATCTTTCATTTGTTGACTGAGCGAGGACTGTACGGTATTGAGTTTTCTTGCGGCAGAAACAAAACTTTTTTCTTCACAAATACTCAAAAAATACCTTAAATGTCTTAAAGCCAGCATGATTCATCTTCCTTAAAATGCTGAAACAAATCATTCGATTTGCTTCAAAACCAAGAAGTCACCTCGAATCATTCGAAGTCACTTCTTAACCTCATACAAGGGATAGAACTTATGATGAAACGGCTTGGTTTGCAGGATTCAGCTGTTGCGGTTTCTCAAGCTTTCTTGACAGCAACATCATAATGATCGCTGCCAACACAATACCTGGAATCGCGGCAGTAAAGACGCCTGATGCACCAGCACCTGAAGCAATAATCATCCCTGCAACTGTCGGCCCCAACATCGCACCAACGCGGCCAACTGCAGAAGCAGCCCCCACACCTGTTCCTCTTAAATGTGCTGGATAAACAAAACTGCCGTAGGCATATAATACGCCCTGCCCACCAATGGTAAATGTTCCTGTTAATGCCGCTGCCATATAAATCGTTGTCAGTGTGGTTGCTGCATTTAAACAGAGTAATCCAGCCAATATCCCCAAATACATCATGCCAATGACCAGCACTTTATTCCAGCGATCAATGAGTATTCCAAGTATAACGGTTCCAAAGAAAGCACCGATCATAAAGAATACTTGCGCCATACTGCCTTGTTGACGACTGAAGCCCAATTCCATAAATAATGAAGGCAACCAGCTCAACATAATATAAACCACCATTAAGGTGAAGAAATAGCTCACCCAAAGTAATAAAGTGCGAGCAATATACGGTGCACTGAAAATTACTTTAAAACCGGCTTCTTTTACTTTATTGGCAACTTTGTCTTTAACGGACTGTAGGTATTCTTTCGATTCCGGGAGGCAATAAATCATTAAAGGAATCGCCAATAATGGCAAGATACCGCCTAAATAGAATACGGTTTTCCAGTCACCGCTTTGATCAAAAGCAGACCATGTTGACAACAACAAGGCACCAACTGGCATACCGCAATACATCAAGCCAACTGCTCGACCTCGGTTTTCAGCTGTCGTGGCTTCTGAAGCCAAAGTAATCAAATTAGGTAAAGCTGCGCCCATGCCAACGCCAGCCAAAAAACGCACGGCAAGTAAGCTATAGAAGGAGTTGACCCAAACGGTCATGAGCGTAAATACTGCAAATATTGCGACTGACCAAATCAGGACTTTTTTACGCCCGACTTTGTCGGCATAGCGTCCACCCAATACCGTTCCCGGTAAGAGGCCTAAAATGCCTGCACTAAAAAAGATACCCAGTTGCTCTGGGCTTAACGCGAAATACTGTTTAATACCTGAAGCAGCAATACCTGCTGCCTGTAAATCTGCTCCTTCAATCACTGCAATGATAAAGCAGATAAGTACGGTGATTGGCGAAGTGTTTTTTTGATCTTTGATTTGATGATCCATGTCGACTTTCCTTTGTCTTAACCCCATGCAAATAGTTACATTATGTAAAAAACCGCAATAGCTAGACTAAAGTTTAATTGACAAGAAAAAACCATATTAAAAAAGATAAACCCTTATATTTCAACATGCTTCAAAGCGTATTTATTCAGACTTCACCCCTTAGCATCTATTTTTTATATGAGTCGTAAAAATCACCCTATACACTAATACTTATCTTACATTTTCATATCGCTGTTTTATATCAATCCCGCCCTCTTCTCCCCATTAAAACAGCAACATCAGCTTTGTTTAAATCCTAAGCACGTCCCGTCCAAATTGAGTCGTGACGTTCCTCAATATTTTCAAACAACATTTACTCATGCACTAGCCACAAATAAAAAAACGCCAGTTCGCATACCGCGAACTGGCGTCAATTCCCAAATGTCTTACCGCGACTTAGCTTTGTGCTGCCTTGGCTTTAGACATGGTCAAAGCGAGATCTTCGATCATATCTTCCTGACCGCCCACGGTGCCGCGACGACCAAGCTCCATTAAGATTTCACGTGCTGAAACCCCATATTTTGCTTCTGCACGTTTAGCAAACAATAAGAACGATGAATACACCCCAGCATACCCCAGCGTCGCTGCATCGCGATCCGCACGAATCGGATTGAGCATCATTGGAATCACCAAGTCTTCTGCAATATCTTGAACCTTAAACAGATCGACACCCGTTTCCAAGCCCATACGATTGGCAACGGCAATAAACAGTTCAAGTGGTGTATTGCCTGCACCTGCCCCTAAACCAGCCGCCGCCAAGTCCACCCGAGTCGCCCCAGCATCAACTGCGGCCACGGTGTTAGCCACTCCCATGCCCAAGTTATGATGCCCATGAAAACCAATTTCAATTTTGGCATCTAGACTTTGGCGTAAAGCTGCAACACGATCCGTCACATCTTGCGGCAACATATAGCCAGCAGAGTCGGTGACATAAATACAGTTAGCACCATAGGACACCATTTTTTCAGCTTCTTGCAACAGCTGCGCAGGTGTAGCCATATGTGCCAACATTAAGAAACCAACCGTATCCATCCCCAACTGTCGTGCCGTATGGATGTGTTGCTCGGACACGTCCGCTTCCGTACAGTGCGTGGCGACACGAATGGTACTCACCCCAATCTCATGCGCCATTTTTAAATGGTCGACCGTGCCAATTCCCGGAATCAGTAAAGCTGAAATTTTAGCCTGCTGCATGCGCGGCACCACCGCAGTCAGATACTGCTCATCCGTCGCGGCCGCAAAACCATAGTTCACTGACGAACCACCCAAGCCATCACCATGTGTCACTTCAATCAGTGGCACCCCTGCTTGGTCTAAAGCAGTTGAAATGGCAATCATTTGTTCAATACTTGTTTGATGACGTTGTGGATGCATACCATCACGCAAGGTCATATCGTGCACAATAATTTTAGACATGCGCAGACTCCTCAGCACGTTTCACAAGACGTTCAGCAAACATTTCCGCAGTGCGCGCAGCAGCAGCGGTCATAATGTCGAGATTACCGGCATAAACAGGTAAGAAATCACCAAGACCCTGAACTTCCAAATACACCGAAACACGATTATCTTCAAAGATCGGGCCATTCACCAAGCGATAGCCGGGTACATATTGCTGTACTTGGGCAATCATGGCGTGGACGGATGCGGTAATCGCAGCTTGATCTGGCTCACCTTCAACCAAACAATGCACCGTGTCGCGCATCATTAATGGCGGCTCAGCCGGATTGATAATAATAATGGCCTTGCCTTGCTTGGCACCGCCCACCTGCTCAATCGCCCCTGCCGTGGTTCGAGTGAATTCATCAATGTTTTTACGTGTTCCCGGCCCAACCGACTTGGTCGATACCGTTGCAATAATCTCTGCATAAGCAACCGGCTGTACTTGTGAAATTGCCGCAACCATAGGAATGGTGGCTTGTCCACCACAAGTCACCATATTCACATTGGGTACTTGTCCAGCATCTAATAAGGCATTCAAATTCACTGGTGGTACACAGAAAGGACCGATTGCAGCAGGCGTGAGATCAATCATCAATACGCCAAGTTCATTGAGCTTACGACTATTTTCCGCATGCACATAAGCCGATGTCGCATCAAATGCAATTTGCACTTCATCCGCCAAAACGTGTGGCAACAAGCCATCCACCCCATCACTGGTGGTTTTTAAGCCCATTTGCGCTGCACGAAGCAAGCCTTCAGACTGCGGATCGATCCCCACCATCCAGACTGGCTCTAAAATTTCACTACGTTGTAATTTATACAGTAAATCTGTACCAATATTGCCTGGGCCAATTAAGGCGCATTTTATCTTTTTCATTTAGCGATTCTCTTTTCTGGTTCCATCAATTCGATGCCGCAGCGAATACCGCACTGAGCTCACCCAATCCTTCGATCTCAACCTTAAATACATCACCCGCTTGCACCACCACCATGGGTCCCAGTGCTCCGGTCAAAATCAAATCTCCCGCACGCAGTGGACGACCACGACGTACCATTTCATCTGCCAACCACACCGCAGCATTCAATGGGTTGCCCAAACAAGCACGCCCAGTCCCCTGTGAAACCACCTCATCACCACGGGTCATCTGCATTTTGCAATTGAGTAAATCCAAGTTTTCCAGCTTGACTGGACGTGAACCCAATACAAAGGCCGCTGAAGACGCATTGTCCGCAACGGTATCAATAATCGAGATTTTCCAGTTTTCAATGCGGCTATCAACAATTTCAATTGCAGCCAAGGCATAGGCGGTCGCACTGATAATATCGGCATAGTTGTGCTGCGCCTTATCAAGATCGTGTTGCAACACCAAGGCAATTTCAGCTTCAACTTTGGGCTGAATAAACTGATCTATTGCAATGCTTTCACCATCGCCATAAGCCATATCGGCAAATAACATTCCAAAATCAGGCTGATCAACCCCCAACTGGGTTTGCACGACTTTTGACGTCAGCCCGATTTTCCGTCCAACCAAGCGACGACCCTGCCCTAAAGCGGCTTGCGTATTGATTTCTTGAACAGCATAAGCAGCATCCAAGTCTGCATATTCACCACCAAGTTCAGCACGAACGGGAGCAATCGCAGCCTGATGATGCGTGGCTTGTCTCAAGGCCAAGGCAACTGATTCAATCAGCGTAGAATTCGACATCAACGTTTCCTTAAACTGCAAATAAAAACAATCATGTTTTCAATGGGGAAAGCCTTTCAAATGCAATAAAGACTTCACCGGCACAGGAAGCTGCAACGATGGTTTAAGCATCAATGAGAGATTCAATAAAATAAGTGGCTAGCATCCTGCATATGCAATTTTTGAATATGAATGTGCAGCTGAGCTGTCCTGTTTTGATCGCTCAATCGAAGCAGTCCCTTGAAAACAGAGGTGTATATAAACAATTTAAGAATCGTGAATTTAGGCGTTGAATACCAATACTTATTATATGAACTAGGATAGCTGATAACTATTAGTGCCCAGATCGTCTTTAGCGTCGACGACAGCAACTTGATTCATCCATGAGTCTGCTGATTTTTTTATTTTACCCAAACAATAAGGTCGCTGCTTAAGCAACGACCTTATTGTTTGCAATAAACCAAATGATTAAATGCTTTACCCCTGTGCAAGCACAGTACGGTGACTTTGTAGCAATTGATTAAGGTAGTCATGCAAGGCTGCAACATCGGCCACAATATTAAGCGGAGCAAACTGTGCAAGCGACTCTACTGGATGCACACCATAGCCAACACCGATGCTTTTCATTCCAAGATTTCTTGCCATCTCAAGATCATAAGACGTATCGCCAACCATCACAGCTTGCTCTACAGCAATACCTGTTTCGGCCAGAATCTCTTCAAGCATGCATGGATCGGGCTTCGATTTGGTCTCACTGGCGGCACGGGTGGTCACAAATAAATCATGACTATCGGTATGATTCAGCACACGATCTAAGCCACGACGACTTTTTCCGGTCGCCACAGCCAATTGCACGCCTTGCTGCTTTAGATCCTGTAGCAGTTCCGCCACACCATCAAACCAACGATCGTCGGCTGAATTTTCTGCATAGTGACGGGAATAGGATTCAAGTATGCCTTGATGTAATTCAGGTGCTTGTGGAAATAAAACCTGCATCACCTCAGGCAAGCCCAAACCAATAATGCTTTTGGCAGCATCATCGGTTAACGGTTGCTGAAATTGCTGTGCAGCAAAATGTAGACTTTTTACAATCTGGCCAACCGAATTATACAAAGTGCCATCCCAATCAAAAATAACCAATTGAATTGGGTCAACACTCGGATTGATTTCGCGCTCCTGTTGCACAGCCACAGCAACATCAACATCTAGACTCATTGTGACTGCGCTCTTAATTGCGCGACCAAGCTTTGCATATCTTCAGGCAATGGTGCTTCAATCACAGGAAAACCAGGAATATCAAGGCGCATTGCATGTAAACACAGGCGACGCGGTGCAGGTCCTTTATATTCGGTCTGATGACCGTACTTATCATCACCAATCAAGGGATGACCAATACTTAGACCATGTACACGAATCTGATGGGTTCGGCCCGACAATGGTGAGGCATAAACCAAGGTCCCATGACGAAAACGTTCTTTTACTTTCCACTGGGTCTGGCTTGGCTTACCTTCTTTGGCAATGCGCACACGACGCTCACCATTAGACAACTCGTAACGCAACAAAGGTGCATCAATCAATTGTTTATCGAGGGCGACCTGACCTTTTACAATCGCAGCATAGGTTTTTTGGATCTTATGTTCACGCAACAAGTCTTGTAGCGTTTTTAAAGTACTGCGCTTTTTACTGATCATCACCAACCCAGAGGTATCACGGTCAATACGATGAATCAGTTCTAAATACTTTTTACCTGTCGCTGCACGCAAGGCCTCAATGAGACCATACGCCACGCCGCTGCCGCCATGCACCGCAATGCCTGAGGGTTTATTGATCACCAATAAGCCTTCATCTTCATAAACAATGCGATTTAACAGACTTTGTGCAACTTTATCGGACACTGGAACATCGGTTTCTTCTTTTTGTTCATAGCGAATTGGTGCTACACGGATTTGATCACCTAGCACCAATTTGGTTTCTGCTTTGATTCTTTTTTTATTGATACGCACCTGACCCTCACGCATTAAGCGATAGATTCGGCTTTTAGGCACCCCTTTGAGACGGCTAAATAAAAAGTTATCAATGCGCTGACCGACTTGATGTTCGTCGACTTCAAACCAAGTGACACTTTGCCATTGCTGTGTAGAATCCATACAGTTACTCAGAGCTATAAAAATTAAATTTGATTGAAAATTGATCACTTAGATGATGTTTTTCACAAGAAAACTAAGCTTACCCCATAGGCAGATGATCGAAGGTTTGCTATAGTCGGGCAACGGATACCACCGTAATAGAGTCGCTTTTTAGACATTTCAAAATAAATGAAATTCAGTACTAATCCAGCCACTCGTTTTTTACGCGGAAAGGTCCCCAAAGAATATGCCGACGCCGAAGGCTTTATTATATCGGCAAAAACACAAACTGTTGCGTTTAATTGTGCTTTTGCACATAAATCGACATGTTGAAAAACATTATGTTGCCAACTTCGATGTTGGTTTTTAAAAGTAAACTGATCCACATCAGCCAAATTGTGACCAAGAGTTTTCAGAACACAAGCGTTTGAGGCATTGGAACTGTGCCATTGTAAAGATACGACGATCATTCCGTATCAAGACATACTGCCTATCATGCAGTTGATCTTCGAACAAAGTACAGTGAAAGTAACGCATCTAATGCACCGCTTGAAGTTTCAGTGAAAATATTGGGAACTTTAATCGAAGTCAGATTAAAGTGGACTTGCCTACATTTATAGGTGAATCAAAGCAAAGCCATAAAGGCCGCTATACTCAAAAATTGCACGGTAAGTAAATGTGATTGAGTGTTGTTTCATCTTCAAAGATGTCCGCAAATCTGCTTAAAACAATTTGTTGGTGTGAATCACTATTAGGTGTTACACCCATGAAACGTATGTTGATCAATGCAACACATGCCGAAGAAGTTCGCGTTGCACTTATTACTGGTCACCGTCTTTACGATTTTGATTTAGAAAATCGTACCCGTGAACAAAAAAAAGCCAATATCTACAAAGGTCATGTGACTCGCGTAGAACCATCGCTTGAAGCTGTATTCGTTGAATATGGTGCTGGGCGTCAAGGTTTTTTATCGATGCGAGAAATTGCTAACTCGTATTACAAAGCTGACCCACGTCAAACCTCAAATATTCGCGAATTGATTACCGAAGGCACTGAGCTTTTAGTCCAAGTTGAGAAAGAAGAGCGCGGTAATAAAGGTGCAGCCCTTTCGACCTTTATCTCATTGGCTGGACGTTATTTGGTCCTTATGCCAAACAACCCGAAAGGTGGTGGCATTAGCCGTCAAATTTCTGGCGCAGTCCGCGACGAATTAAAAGAAATGTTAGCTTCCCTCAATGTCCCACGTGGCATGAGCGTAATTGTACGTACTGCAGGTATTGGTCGTACTCAAGAAGAATTACAACTTGACTTACAACACTTGCTTGACCTTTGGACGCAAATCCAAAGCACAACCAATAGCGGCCCTTCGCCAATGTTGGTACACCAAGAAGCTGGCGTTGTCACTCGCGCTATCCGTGACTATTTACGTGATGATGTGACAGAAATCTTAATTGACAATGAGCAAGCTTATAACGAAGCCTATAACTTCGTAAAAGCAGTGATGCCAAATCAATTAGACAAACTCAAAACCTATACTTTAAATGAGCCTTTATTTGCACACTTTGCAATTGAAAGCCAAATTCAAACGGCTTATGAGCGTGAAGTAAAACTTCCTTCAGGTGGTTCAATCGTTATTGACCAAACCGAAGCGTTGGTTTCAATCGATATCAACTCAGCCAAATCAACACGTGGCCATGATGTTGAAGAAACTGCACTCAGCACCAACCTAGAAGCAGCCGAAGAAATTGCCCGTCAACTTCGTTTGCGTGATATCGGTGGTTTGGTGGTGATCGATTTCATCGACATGAGCAAAGAACGCAATCAACGTATGGTTGAAGCGAAATTACGTGAAGCCACTCAAAGTGACCGTGCACGCATTCAGTTCGGCCAATTGTCTCGTTTCGGTTTAATGGAAATGAGTCGCCAACGTTTACGCCCATCGCTTGAAGAAGCGACTGGTTATGTTTGCCCACGTTGCCACGGTACTGGCATGGTGCGTGACTTACGCTCACTTTCGCTTTCGATTATGCGTAAAGTAGAAGAAATTGCATTACGCGAACGTCGTGGTGAAGTTCAAGTCGAAGTTCCTGTTGAAATTGCAGCTTTCTTGCTCAATGAAAAACGTCATACTTTGGTGTATTTAGAGCAATCTTCAGGTGTTCGTGTGACCGTGCTACCGCACCCGCATTTAGAAACACCACATTATCAAATTTCTTATAATCCGGATGGTTTCGCACCAACCAGTTATGAACGCACAGAAGCAACTCGCTCTAGCGAAAAAGAACTGGGCTATGCTTCATCAGAATGGCATTTAGAAGAAGAAAATAGTGCACAAATTGCTCCAGCAACTGCACAAGCAGCAGCGCCAGCAAATAAAAAACCAGCTGTGGCAGCACAACAGCAACACGCCAGCAAAGCTGTGGCTGCACCAGTGGCACAAGCCACCAATAGCAGCAGTCCTTGCGCATGGTTAGAAAACTTGTTTGTACAAAAACAAGCCAGCACAACAGATCAAAACCGTAATGCAAACAATGCAGCAGCTGCGATTGAACAAATGATTAACAACGGTGCCGTTAGCCGTGGTCAATTTGGGCAAGTCAATCCTGCAACGGGGCGTGAACAGGTTCAAGTGAGTGAGCAAAACAATGCTTATATCAGCGCGAACAACGCAAAAACTGAGCCACGTGAATTTCCAGAGCGATCTGTTGAAAAAGACGAGCGCAACCCGCGTAACAACAATAAAAAACGCACCAAGCAAAAAGAACCACGCGATCAAAACGTTGATTCGAACGTCGATGAGAACCTACAGAGTTCACGTTCAGAACAACGCGTAGATTCACGCCAAGATCAGCGTCAAGACTCACGCCAAGATCAACGTCAGGACTCACGCCAAGATCAACGTCAGGACTCGCGCCAAGATCAACGTCAGGACTCGCGCCAAGATCAGCGTCAGGACTCGCGCCAAGATCAGCGTCAAGACTCACGCCAAGATCAGCGTCAGGACTCACGTCAAGATCAGCGTCAGGACGCTCGTCAAGATGCTCGTCAAGAGCAGCGCGATCAAAAGCGCCCTCAAAGACGCCAGCAAAACAATGAGCAACAATTTGACGCACCGACTGAAAACGTTGTCCCACGCCGTGACCGCAATAGCCCACAGCGTCCTCAACGTCCAACTCGTCAACGCGATCAAACTGTTTTCAATGAGCAAGCGCCATCAAACGTAGCGACTACACCTGTTGTAAATGATCCACAACAACCTGTTGTTGCCATGATTGATGTTCCACGTCATGAAGCGCTCACCACTGCATTGGTCATTAATGTTGATCAACAGCAAAGTGAAATTGTTGCCTTAAACTCGGTTGCTACACCGGTACAACAGCCGCGCGTTGAGACCGCAACTCGTCCAGTTGCTCCAGCTCCTGTCGTCGAACCACGTCCAACTGAAGTTAAAAAACCAGTTGTGGTTGAGAAAGAGGTTGCGCAAGATCCACAGCAACCAGCCGTACGTGCCAGCAATGATCCACGTGCACGTCGTCGCCAACGCGATTTGCCAAAAGCAAAAACGGCAACCGTTGCGAAGCTAAATCCTTCTCAAGTACCGTCACTTGCAAAATACACCGTAGGTAGCTTGATTCGTCATGTTTATGGTGAAGACTGCTCGGTATTGATCGAACAATTCGGCTTAATCCCGACCTTCAACCGTGCGTTAATCAAGTTCACTGATGAGTATGCAGCGACGATCGCGACCGCAACTGAAGTCAACAGTCCAGCTGAAGCAGAGCAAGCGCCTGTAACACGTGATGCTGTTGTGACCAAAGCACAGCTTGAAGTGGCACCTGCTGCAGTTCTTGACTTAACCCCACCATCACCAAGTGCTGAAAACCGCGTTGCGAACGATCCTCGTGAGCGTCGTCGTCTTGCAAAAATGGCTGCAGAACAAGCTTTTGAACAAGCAAAGCAAGTTCAAGCATCAGCCATCGCGCAAACAGCACCGGTTGAAGTCGTGACTGAAGCAGCAGACGTCGTAACAGCAGCACCAGAGACGATTACTGCGCCTGAAACCGTTGTTGTACCAGCCGAAATCGTTGTCGCTGACACGGTCGACACCACTGTAGCACCGGTCGTGACGCCAATTGAAACAACAGTTGAGTCTAGCCCTGCTGTTGTTGTCGCTGAGGAAACTCCAGTCGCAGCTGAAGTTGAAGCCGAAGTGATTGCACCCGTTGTTAAGGCTGAAAAAGCAGCGACGCCAGCGAAGACTCGTGCACAAACCGCAAAAGCAAAAGCAGAGCCAAAACAGCCTGACTTAGCTTTAGCACCAGAAGCCAGCCAAGACGAAAGTGAAGCACTTGCGGCAGATGGAGACAAACTACCTGCACGTCCGCGTCGTCCACGTGGCCGTCCACCAAAAAAAGTAACCCCAGTGGCTGAATAACAATTCGCTTAATTTAAGTCACTTTCTAAAACCTAGTCATTTCGGTGACTAGGTTTTTTTTGTTATTTTGGGCAGATTAGGTTGTTTGCACTAGACGATTCGTCTTAAAAATGCAGGTTGGGCGATGAGTTTCGAATATGAGACTCAAACCTTTAATTGGATGAGCAAAATAAAATAGGATTCATATGAGCCAAACAACACAAAGCGACCTCATTGGCCTCGCAGATGTGGCTGCTAAGCTGCCAAAATTTATCAACAAAGTTCCAAATTTATTGACGGGGTTAAGACAAGCATATTTACGTACACCCAATACACCTGCAGGCTTAGCTTTAGCCTTTGAAAAGGCTGTTAAAAAGCACCCACAAGCCACTGCACTCTTGTTCGAAGAACAGCGATTTAGCTATCAAGCCCTCAATGAATGGGCCAATCAAATTGCGCACTATTATTTATCGATTGGTACACGCAAAGGCGATGTGATTGCCATCATGATGGAAAATCGCAGTGAATTGCTTGCGACTGTGATTGCACTGGCCAAAATTGGTGTGATTTCAGCACTGCTCAATACTTCACAAAGCGGTCAAGTTTTGGCGCACAGCATTAATCTGGTAAAACCATTTGCTGTGATTGTGGGCGATGAATGCCATCAAGCCATACAGGAAGTGCGTGAAGCGCTTTTAGTAGCAGATGACCGACTACATTGGTTTGCAGATCAATACACGCTGATTACGCCAGGACAAGCGCCTGCTGGCTTTATTAACCTCGCCACGCAAATCACCCACTTTCCAAAGTTTAATGTACCAACCACGCAAACCGTTAAAGGTAAAGATGGGCTATTTTACATCTACACCTCTGGTACAACTGGCCTGCCTAAAGCCGTCACTTTTACCAATAGCCGCTGGACCTTGGCCTATGGTACTTATGGTCATGTGCTCAACCTAAACCAAACCGATGTCATGTATTGCACATTACCGCTTTACCATGCCACTGGCATGGTGGTGTGTTGGTGTAGCGCCATTGCAGGCGGTGCAGCCCTCGCCATTCGTCGTAAATATTCAACTTCGGCTTTTTGGAGCGATGTTAAAAAATTCGATGCCTCTGCCATTGGCTATGTTGGTGAATTATGTCGTTATTTGATGGATGCACCTGCCTCAGAACTTGATCGTAAACATCGTGTTCGCAAAATGATTGGCAATGGCATGCGTCCAAACATCTGGAATAAATTCAAACAACGCTTTGCAATTGAAGAAATTTTAGAACTCTACGCATCCAGTGAAGGCAATGTTGGTTTCAGCAATGTTTTCAACTTTGACAATACTGTCGGCTTCTCACCAACGCCTTATGCCATTGTGCAGTTTGATAAAGATAAAAATGAAGCGGTGCGCGATGCCAAAGGCAATTGCATTCGCGTCAAAAAAGGTGAAGTGGGCTTACTGATTGGAAAAATTACCCGTCGTTCACCTTTTGATGGCTATAGCGATCCGGAAAAAAATCGCGCAGTAACCATGAAAAATGTGTTCCATCAGGGAGATGCTTATTTTATGAGTGGCGATTTAGTCCGTGACATCGGCTTCCGTCATGCACAATTTGTTGACCGCTTAGGAGATACCTTCCGCTGGAGAGGTGAAAATGTTTCCACCACCCAAGTCGAAAATATCTGTAGCGACTATGAAAAAATTGCCGAAGCTGTGGTGTATGGGGTTGAAATCCCACATACCAATGGTCGTGCTGGCATGGCAGCCATCACATTGCATGAAGGTGAACAGCTTAACGTGCAAGACTTAACCCAAATGGTGAGCTTATTTAAGCAACATCTCCCGACTTATGCCGTTCCCGTGTTTTTACGTGTACAAAAAGCAGCCGAAACAACGGCAACGTTTAAGTATCAAAAAAATAAATTGAAGGAAGAAGGCTTCGATCCCGCAAAAACCAGCGATAAAATCTTGGTCCTTCTCCCCAATGCAACCGCCTACTGTGCAATTGATGCTGAAATTTTAGACAACATCAGCAACTATAAGTATCGGTTTTAAAGCATATTTGGTTATTTTTTGACGTTTAGAGCATTAAATTGCGCTATTTATAATCAAACACAACAAAGTTTGATAATTTCTACTTGCGCTCGTTTGAGATGTTGCTACAATACGCAACATCAAAACGAGTTGGGTCGTTAGCTCAGTCGGTAGAGCAGTGGACTTTTAATCCATTGGTCCCGCGTTCGAATCGCGGACGACCCACCACTTAATTTGATACTGTTATGGGTCGTTAGCTCAGTCGGTAGAGCAGTGGACTTTTAATCCATTGGTCCCGCGTTCGAATCGCGGACGACCCACCAAATTCGAAAAAGCCTATCTTCTAGATAGGCTTTTTTTATGCATGATATTTGAATGATCTAGACTGATCCGTCAACACATACAGCCACCTTACTTACTTTTCAGCAGGTGTATCTTTTTTAAGGTGATAAGCATAACTTGGTAACGGATATCTATTTTCAAAAAAATCATTATTGATCTTATTTTTATTTAAGGTCTTATCCAAAGCCAGAATTAAATCCTGCTGTAGTCCAATCTGATAAATTAAGTCCGCCCCTTCAATCAAATGCACAATAATCTCATTCGATTCAGCATCATAACTCCATGAGTCTTTGCGGTAGGTTTTCACAATCCCCGTTTTCACACTATAAACCCGACCCAAATGAACGATACTGCGATGTGCACTGCCGTCTGGGAGCAAATTTAAAATATAATCGACATTCCCATCTTCACATTGCAACAGAGAGTCTGCACAGCTCATTTCGGTGTGATAGCGCCCAACGTACTGTAATTGTTGTTCAGAGGCTCGACTGCTGTGCTGATGCGCCTGAGGCTCATGATGATACTTTGGCACGGCTGACTGGCTTACAACATCAATCAGTGTTACTCCACCACCATTGTCTGGCAATGCTTTAGCTTGCTTGGCTGCTGCTGCGCTTTGCTCTTGATTTCGCTTAAGTTCAGACAGCGACGTACTTTGTCTACGCTCACAAGCTGTGAGGAATACGAGTAAAATACTCAAACCCAAGGCACAGCTAAAACGAAAATAAAAAGTACGCATATTTTGCTCACCAAATAGCGGGATGTCTCAATAATTTTTTAATTGACCATTTGATCTAATCATCATCCTATTGAGTTTTAACTTTTCATCAATCATTTACGGAACTTATTTACAAATTTACAAAATATATTGATGAAATATACATTTATCTCTGGCATTAATCCGTGTTTATTAAACAGTACATGTATTTATTTAGATTATCTATCCCCTGATAAATCTCAGATATATGTAAATAAAGCCAAAGTTCATTGTAATATTGGCTTTAAAATTTAAAAAATGTCGCCATTATTAAACTTATACTGAATGATACAAAGCAATTCAGCTACATCCAACCACAACAACGAGAGATCGAGGAGATTTACATGAGAAATAACGGGCTATACCGTTCTAATCAACACAAGATGATCGCTGGCGTGATGGGCGGTATTGCGGAACGTTTTGGTTGGGATGTCACAATATTACGTATTGTCTTTGTTTTAATTTCTATTTTTAGTGCTGGTTTCCCAGGCATCTTGGTTTATTTAATTTTATGGTTTGTCATACCGAAACAAAATTTAAAACTGACTTCGACTGCCGAGCCAATAAATATACGCACCGTCTACGATGAACAGCAATACAAACGCTAAACATCCTCTATAACGAACCAAACAACATTAACCACCAGCCTAAACTCCCTGTAACGCTCGTGGTTTTTTTATCCCTTTTAATTTAAAAGCACGTTTGATTAAACGACAGCAGCAATGGCTTGACGATGCCAAACCGTTTCAATTTTCACACCCGCATCTTTAATCAAATTATAAATTGGGCAACGTGTTGCAACCAAGTTCTTTAGCTGATTTAAGCGCTGCTCAGATTCATCCGTTTCAATGTAAACAATAAAGCTGAGCGTTTGAAAGTGTGATGATATTCCTGCAACGCCATATAACCCACGTAAATCGATGGTGCCATGCGTTTCAAAACGCAATGCAGTAAATTCAAACTTTAATTCTTGCGCAATTAAAGGAATCATCACTGCTTTACAACCATTCAATGCAGCCGTCAAATACTCCAAAGGATTTGCACCAGTATCTTGCCCCCCTAGAGAAGTCGGTTCATCCATGATGATGGGTGCAAAATTACGAATCGTTGAAACAGAAGCGACACCAGAGGTCCACGTGGTTGCGGAACGAACGTGAAGAATTTTTGAATTTGTCATGACACTTCATCTAGATGATTAAAATGAATTGAATCATAAACATAAGCCTCTATGATTCAAAATCATCTTTTTATATAAGCATATAAAAAGATGATAACGTTGATTGGCTTGATTTTACTAAACCCCAAGCCATCTCATGAAAAAAATTCATTCACGATCAACGATAATGCAGATAGAACTGATTATTAAAAATTTCACTCGGATCATATTTCTGCTTTAACTGGAAAAACTGATCAGCTTGCGGATAGGCCAAGCGCATGTTCTCGCGGCTAATATGCAAACGATAAGGTAAATAAAAGGTTCCCTTATTTTGAATGGCCACCTCAAACAATTGATTGGTGAGTCGTTGCATTTCCTGTTCTTGTGCGGGATTTTTCTGCTGATTAAATAAAAACACCAAACCAAATACTGGCTCCCGTGCATAATTCATAAAGGCATCATGATCAGGTTTCACCTCACGCAAGGTGATATTGAGTAAATCTATTTTTGAAGCCTGCAAAATCGGTTTGATTTGTTTTATAAACGAACTTAGATTTTGCTCTGGAATAAAATACTCATGTAATAAATCAGTAGAGTTTGGATCTTTATTCTCGATAAGGGATGCATGTTCATCTAAGATTTCGTTGCGACTAAATACAGACAATGGGATGACTTTATTAAGGCTACTTTCTAGATCCCAGCGCAGTCGTTTTCCATATTCACTGTCTGCCGAACCCCGAAATACAATCCGCTTTAATTCAGTATTACTGTTGCGCTGTGCATCTAAGCTGGCTGGTTTTTCAGGGCTTTGCTCAAAATAATTTAAACTGGCCTGCTCTAAAAAATGCTTATTGGAAATACGCAAACGCCCATAAGCAAACTGCACTTTGGGATTATCTGTGACGTAGCGTTGATATTGAGCGACAAAATCTGCTGGGTCTACTGCAACTGAATGAAAATTCAAAGCCGCATTATCAACCACCTTCAGTTTTACATCTAAAATCACTCCAAATAAACCATAGCCACCGAGCGCCAATTTAAAAAGTTCAGGATTTTCAGTCCGACTACAATTTAAGATTTCACCTTGAGCATTCATTAGAGTAAAAGAAATCACACTCGATGACAGTGGTGGTGAATTCTTTTGCCAGCCATGCCCATTAACACTCATCGAACCGCCAATCGAAAAATTACTAAAAGATTGCATCACCGCAATCGATTTTCCATAACCATCTAAATAGGCAATCGCATCCTGCCATAATGCCCCAGAACCAATACTTAAAATATTGCTTTGCGGATCAAACTGCATCTGTTTATAAGGCAGCATATTCAACACAATCCCATCGGGATAAATGCTGTGCCCACCCATACTGTGCTGCGCACCTGCAATCGATACTTTTAAATGCTTGGCTTTGGCTTCACTGAGTAACGCGCGTATTTGCGCTCGCATGGCTTCTGGTTCTGCTGGAATATCCACGACTTTATAAACTTTGGTTAAGTTTAACTGACTGGCATCATTGCTATAACCTGCTGCCAATGGCACTTGCGGCAGTTGTTGATTGAGCTTGGTACGCAGTAAATGTATGGCTGGAATTAAAATCAGCACACAGAGCACAATCAACGTGCTCCATAAAATATATTTTTTATAACGATTAAAAATGAGTGGCATCTTATGTTTTTCATTATGAATCATTAATGCGCTATCTTATATCTGAATCCGCTTTTTATGAAATCTGGAATAAGAGCAGCTGACATCCCCAACCGAATAGCCTTATTTCAATTATTTATTAATTATCGGCGCTGACGACTTAGTTAGACCACAAGACCCAATCTACGACTTTAGCCTTAGTTAACACAGATACACTCGCCTTAGCCCACAACCGTAAAACAGCCCACTTAAAAGCAACAAACAACTGATTTTTAAATAGATACTTCACTCAACGCGCTAAATCAATGTGCCATTTTTTTTGACTTACTGTTCAAATATAAATCAATAAAATAGTTAGAAACCCTTCAAAAACAATTATTTCATTATATTTTACGTGGCTAAAACGGTAACATTGGCAGCATTTTTGTCTCTTGGGGTTTTTCATGACAGACACGCATACTGCGTCTCCTTCCGACATGATGCCGAAAGGTATAGTCAAAGGTTGGATATTAATCGTTGTTGCGGCACTTGTTTCGTATGCACTGTATAACTTCCTGCCTTATGAAGAAAATGCCAATAAAGGCTTAGCACTGTTGGCATTCATTGGTATCTTATGGCTTACAGAAGCCATTCATATCACCGTTACTGCATTATTGGTTCCAATCCTTGCTGTTTTAATGGCAATGCCGATTGAGAGCGCGGGACAATTTAAACCCATCAGCACCAAAGCCGCATTTGCGACTTTTGCTGATCCAATTATCTTTTTATTTTTTGGTGGTTTTGCCTTAGCTACAGCGCTGCATATTCAAAAACTCGACCGCAAAATTGCAATGTGGATTATCTCCATGTCTGGTGGGCATTTGGGTGTGTCCGTCTTGGCTATTTTCTTGGTCACCGCTGTCTTGTCCATGTGGATCTCAAATACCGCGACTGCTGCGATGATGTTGCCTCTAGCACTCGGTATTCTGTCCCATTTAGATGCAAAAAAAGAACGTAATACTTTTGTCTTTATCCTTTTAGGGATTGCTTATTCTGCCAGTATTGGTGGGCTGGGAACTTTAGTCGGTTCACCGCCCAATGCCATTGCAGCCAAAGCACTCGGCTATGATTTTAGCGATTGGATGAAAATCGGTTTACCGATGATGCTGATCCTACTTCCAGCGATGCTGGTGAGTTTGTATATCATCTTGCGTCCAAAGTTAAATCACAAAGTGCATTTTGAAACAGAAGATATTCCATGGAATCGCGCGCGTGTATTAACCATGATTCTGTTTGTTTCTACAGCCGTTGCTTGGATTTTCAGTAGCTCCCTCACTGACGCTTTCGGCATTAGCCAGCCAGATACCTGGGTTGCTGTCGCTGCCGCATCTTTGGTGGTGATTTTAGGAACGGCTAGCTGGAAACAGATTTCAGACAATACTGACTGGGGCGTTTTATTCTTATTTGGTGGTGGTTTAACCCTAAGTGCCATCTTAAAAGATTCAGGCAGTTCCTTGGTCTTGGGACAAACCCTTGCCAATACGTTTGGTGATACTTCACCATTTCTGATTATTTTTGCAGTGACTGTATTTATTATTTTCTTAACTGAATTTACCAGTAACACTGCTTCAGCAGCCCTGTTGGTTCCTGTTTTTGCTGCAATTGCAGATCAAATGGGGATGCCAAAAGAAATCTTAGTCATCGTCATTGGGATCGGTGCATCTTGTGCCTTTATGCTGCCGGTTGCGACACCACCGAATGCGATTGTGTTTGGTACTGGTCTGATTCGCCAATCTGAAATGGTTAAGGTTGGTATGTTACTGAATATTCTATGTATTTTCATTATATCAACCTTCGTCTATTGGTTCTTCATCTAGATAGATGCAATAAATAAACGACGTCTAAGGTCAAATTAGTCCAATCTTGCTCAAGATTGCGCATTAATTTCAACCAAAAAAGCCTCACAGCATGCTGTGGGGCTTTTTTAACCTTTGCCACCCAACCGCAAAATCCTTATACTTGAACGCAATTTTTCGCTAATTTTAAATGGATGCACCATGAGTCGCGCCATATCGCATATCGATACTTTTCAAGGCCTCATTATGGCCTTACAAAACTACTGGGCTGAACAAGGCTGCGTCGTTTTACAACCCTATGACATGGAAATGGGTGCAGGAACCTTTCACACTGCAACCTTTCTACGTGCGCTTGGGCCAGAAACATGGAATGCGGCTTATGTGCAACCATCACGTCGCCCGAATGACGGTCGTTATGGCGAAAATCCAAACCGCCTACAGCACTACTACCAATTCCAAGTCGTGCTTAAACCGAACCCAGACAACATCCAACAATTGTACTTAGACTCGCTCAAAGCCATTGGTATTGACACCTTGGTACATGATGTTCGCTTTGTCGAAGACAACTGGGAATCTCCAACACTTGGCGCTTGGGGCCTCGGTTGGGAAGTCTGGTTAAATGGAATGGAGGTGACACAATTTACTTACTTCCAGCAAGTGGGTGGAGTTGAATGCTATCCCGTGACAGGCGAAATCACCTATGGTCTAGAACGTCTGGCCATGTATTTACAAGGTGTTGATTCAGTTTATGACTTGGTATGGACCAAAGGCCAATTCGGTACCGTGACCTATGGTGATGTGTTCCATCAAAATGAAGTGGAACAATCTACCTATAACTTTGAATATGCGCCGATTGCAGAACTATTCAAACTCTTCGATTTCTATGAAGTTGAAGCCAATCGCTTAATGGAAGCCAAACTGCCATTGCCAGCCTATGAACAAGTGATCAAAGCGTCGCATAGCTTTAACTTGCTTGATGCGCGTGGTGCAATTTCAGTGACGGAGCGTCAACGTTATATTTTACGTGTGCGTACCTTGGCACGTGCCATTGCACAAAGCTATGTGCAAGCCCGTGCTGAACTCGGCTTCCCAATGGCTGAACCGCATTTACGTGATGAAGTTTTGGCACAGATGAAAGCCCTCGCAGACAGCGAAACTGCCAAAGCACAGGCCAATTCAGCGGAGAATAAAGCATGAGCCAACATACCGTTTTATTCGAACTCGGTTGTGAAGAACTCCCACCGAAAAGCTTAAAAAAATTACGTGATGCGCTAAAAGCAGAAACCAGCAAAGGCTTAAACGACGCAGGTCTCGCTTTTGCTGCAATCGAAGCGTATGCCGCCCCGCGTCGTCTTGCCCTTAAAATTGTAGATGTTGATGGTGCACAAGCAGATACCCAAAAACGTTTTGATGGCCCTGCCCTACAAGCGGCCTATGACAGCGAAGGCAAGCCGACCAAAGCGCTTGATGGCTTTATGCGTGGTCAAGGCATTACAGCTGATCAAGTTTCAACGTTCCAAGCCGGTAAAGTAGAAAAAGTCTGCTATTTAAAAGACGTTAAAGGTCAAAGCCTTGATGTACTTTTACCGCAAATTTTGCAAACCGCATTGGACAACTTACCAATTGCAAAACGCATGCGTTCTGCGGCAAGTCGTACCGAATTTGTTCGCCCAGTCAAATGGGTATTGTTGCTCAAAGATGATCAGGTCATCGAAGCCAACATCCAAGATCACGCAACGGGCAATCTGACCTATGGCCATCGTTTCCATGCACCTGAAGCAATCAGTTTAAAACACCCAAATGATTATTTAGCTGCATTGCGCCAAGCCAAAGTCATCGCAGATTTTGAAGAACGTCAACAGATCATCGACGGTCAAGTTAAAGCCTTGGCTGACGAAGTCAATGCGATTGCAATTGTGCCAGACGACTTACGTGATGAAGTGACAGCATTGGTTGAATGGCCAGTGGCTTTACGTGCCAGTTTTGAAGAACGCTTCCTTGCGGTACCACAAGAAGCCCTGATCACTACCATGCAAGACAACCAAAAATATTTCTGTTTGGTTGATGGCAACAACAAACTACAGCCTTATTTTATTACTGTTTCCAATATTGAATCTAAAGATCCAATTCAAATTATTGAAGGCAATGAAAAAGTTGTACGTCCTCGTTTGTCGGATGCAGAATTCTTCTTCTTGCAAGATCAAAAACAACCATTGGCCAGTCGTCAAGATAAGCTTGCCAATATGGTGTTCCAAGCACAATTGGGTACTTTGTGGGACAAATCAACGCGTATTGCGAAATTGGCTGCAGCCATCAGCCCAATTTCAGGTGCAAATCCTGCGGATGCTGAAAAAGCAGCACTTCTTGCAAAATGTGACCTGACTTCTGAATTGGTCGGTGAGTTCCCTGAACTTCAAGGCATTGCAGGTACTTATTACGCCCGTATTGAGGGTGAAAACAATGAAGTTGCCCAAGCATTAGGTGAGCAGTATTTACCTAAATTTGCGGGTGATGTGCTACCAGCAACCAAAACGGGAACCACATTGGCACTGGCAGATCGCCTAGATACCTTGGTGGGTATTTTCGGGATTGGTCAAGCACCGACAGGTTCTAAAGACCCATTTGCATTACGTCGTTCTGCCATTGGTATTTTGCGTCTGATCACTGAAAATAATTTAGAGGTCACGATTGATCAATTGATCGATCTTGCACTCGACGCTTATGGCAGTGTGATCCAAGATCCAAGCAAAACTAAAAATGATGCCAGTGCCTTCCTACAAGGTCGTTATCGTGCCAAATATGAAGACCAAGGCGTTGCAGTCGATGTGATTCAAGCGGTGCAAGCCATGTCTCCGAATTCACCGCTCGATTTTGATAAACGTGTTAATGCAGTGAATCATTTCCGTAACCTGCCAGAAGCAGCAGCTTTAGCAGCAGCCAACAAACGTGTTGCCAATATCTTAGCCAAAGAAGCAGCCCCGACTGGTGCAGTAGTTGAAACGGCATTGGTTGAAGCCACTGAAAAAGCGCTCTATAGCGAGCTACAAGCACTTGAGCCTGTGGTACAGCCACTCTTGGCAGCCAAAGATTACACCGCAGCATTGTCTAAGTTAGCAGCATTACGCGCACCGATTGATGCCTTCTTTGACAATGTTATGGTCATGGCAGACGATGCTGAACTCAAAGCCAACCGCCTACGTTTATTGGCGCAGCTGCGTGGTTTATTTACCAGCGTTGCGGATATTTCTGTGTTACAGCATTAATCCTCACTCGCGAAAGCGCAAAGCCTTCAATAAACAATCAACCCCGCTCTCAATCAGCGGGGTTTTTCTTAAATCATCCAGCTCAATTTGGCGCTGTGTGCTGTTCTTTTTCGGTTCACTATATTTTTCAGTATTGACGATTGCTGAAATATATTGAAAGGATTATTGACTGCTTGCGACTATTTTCCTTGGCATCTTGTGCTTTTTCGATTTTTAATAAAATCGCTCGGTTTAAATATTTTCCAATAACCGCTAAGCTAAACGATCCCCAACACGATAGAAATAAAATGAGATTTAATAAAATATGCTTGGCCAGCATCTTAACGGGTCTTAGCCTGACCGCATGTACCACGACGACCATCCATTCCAATACGCCAGTCGTACTGGAACAACATAAAAACATTCAAGCAGAACCCAACACCAAAAATAATCAAGCACGCCTCATTCAGCAAAAAGACAATTGCGTTATTGAGTTCACTGGAAATTTTGAAATGGGGCAAGCTACCGAATATTGGATTTTCAAAGGTGATCAACTGCTTTCTGCCTATACTCGCATTCATGCTGACACTGAACAATTCCAAAATGTTTTTGATGTTCACAATGCTGTACAGCAACAGAATTTTAAAATTCTACAAAAAAACTTTAAAAAATCAAATCTGGCTAAATGCAGTTAAGCGCTTCACATGCTTGTCCCCGCATTGCTAAGCTGGAATGTAGGGATGATTACTTTGAATGGCTATAATTATTTTTTAAGTTTTAACTTCAGCCGATCCAATTAAATGGTCAAATAAAGTGTAATGGGTTGATCTAAAAAGTTGATGCTAGGTTAAATATTTCATTCCTTACTCCAGTCTAAAAAACCAATTTGCGCAGCATTTTATACCACCTGATACAGTGTGTTTTTTGATCATTGCATTCCATTCTATTGACCGCTATAGATAGAGGAAACAAGGATGAGCAGTGCAAATGAAGCAAAATACGGTATTGATCACAGGAGCAACAGGCTTTATTGGTTCACATTTAATTCAATATTTATTAGCACGGCATTATTGGGTCATTGGGCTAACTCGCCGTACAAACCCACCATTTCAGCATAAAAATCTCGTTTGGATTCAACACCTACATCAATTAGAACCCTTACAAATCGATTATGTAATTAACCTTGCTGGTGAGAATATTGCTCAAAAACGTTGGACCAAATGCCGTAAACAGCAATTGCTCGATAGCCGTATTGATGCCACGCATGCACTCTATCTTTATTTAGAGCAACATAAAATTTATCCCAAACGAATTATTTCGGGTTCTGCTGTTGGTTATTACGGCATTGATACCACAGAACAGTGGCAAGCCTCCTGCGATGAGCAATCTAAAGGCCAAGCCATTTTTATGTCTGAACTCTGTCAATATTGGGAGCTTTCCGCCTTAAGTTTTAGCAAGCAAAAAACCAAAATTATTCGCATGGGTGTGGTCTTGGCTGCAGATGGCGGTATTTTAAAACAGATGCTTATTCCGATTAAAATGAATCTGTTTGGTCGCATCAGTCATGGTCTACAGCCATTGGTCTGGGTACATATTCAAGATGTTTTGGGTGCAATTGAATTGCTCATGCACAGTGAAAGTACCCAGAAAATTTATAATCTGGTCGCCCCGAGCCAAAATACTCAACAGGACTTTGCACAGCTTGCGGCACAACTGCTTAAACGTAAGCCAAGGATGGAATTACCCGCTTGGCTGTTAAAACTGCTATTAGGTGAACAATCCCAATTGATTTTAAATGGCCAATTTGTGCATGCCAAGGCGCTCGAAACTGAGGGCTATCAGTTTCAATATCCACAGTTATTTGGTGCGCTTTATGAAATACTGAAACATAAAAAATAGCTTAATATTAACGACCTATGCTCTTCCACATCATTGTAGTGTGTATTCTGAGCAAGTCATTTTTATAATATTTAATATAAAATGAGAGTATTTATTGTTAGGTTAGGAACTAAATATAATCAGCTAAAATAACTGCAGCTTTATTATCTTCTAGTTCTGCAATTGAAATAGAATAAAATTTACTTTCAGGTTGTTTGATTAAGCTTCTTGTATTACTTATTGTTTTATTCTGATCATTATTATCAGAAACTAATCGATGTAAATCTATGCAGTTATTATCAGTATCGTCTGCAGAACAACTAAATTCAGAAATATAACCATTAATTTGTATGGTTTCTGCATAAAGCGCAGATGTACCCATCAGCAATACTAAAGTTGAAATTCTTAGATATTTCACTTTGCGCACCTCACTTTAAGTGAAACTTGATCATGAGATATTTAATTCTTTTTAAACAGTTTCTTATTGTTGCTTAATTTATTGTTTTTTATATTTTTTATACTAAACATTCACTTTTATAGGTATTATATTTATCTTCAAAATTAAGCAACGATTTATTTAATTTACAATGTGATTTAATCGATATTTCAAAATATGACTTATTTAAAAGATACCGTTGAATATATGCTGTATGTCACCTTATTCTATTTTTTAGGTAAATATTTATGCGTTGGATAAAAAACACGTTTATTGCAGCAGTATTCGGTTCAAGTGCACTGTGCTTTGCGGTATCACCCGAAGTGAAGCCAATAACACCAGCAACAGCGGAAACACCAGCAACAACGGTAAAAGCCCCACCAGCCTATGGTGATAATCCGAATATCTTTAAAGTTTTAGCGCATAAAACCCAGGAAAAAGTTCAACATACTGCAGAGAAAGTGGAGGATGCAACTGAAACGGGTCTTGCCAAAATTAAACCCAAAGTGAACCAGGCTTGGGATGCTGTGACAGGCGGTGAAGCACAAAATGTACCAATCGAACAAAAGCCACTCAATCAGTCTTCAAATAATACGCCAGCGCCCAAACCTAATCCTGTTGCACCCGCTGCGATTGTACAACCACCGATAACACCCAACATTCCAGCCAAGTCAAATGCTGAAACACAGCAACCTGCGAGTGCGACAACCGAGGCTTCACCAGCAGGAAGTACGATGCCAGCAGCACCCCGCTTACCAACACCGCCCAAGACAGCAGAAGTTGTTCCCAATAAAGTCTTTTTTCTTTAAAACGGGAATTCGCTGTTTCGGCTGCGGTTAAAGGGGTTAGGATCGGAATAACTGATTTCAGTTCACTTGACGAAGTGCTTTGCCTTGGCTAAATGCTTGCATATTTTCAACCATTTGATTCACGATACGCTGTCTGGCATCGACGCTGCCCCATGCACTATGTGGGGTAATAATCAGATTTGGCACATCGCCTGACAATAAAATATGATTGGCTGGTGGGGGTTCAATACTGAGTACATCAATTGCCGCACCCGCAATCTGGCCTTGGGTTAATGCCGTCACCAAAGCCGCTTCATTGACGATACCACCACGCGCACAGTTGATTAAAAAAGCGCTGGTTTTCATGGCGGTAAAGGCTGGTGTATCAATCAAATCACGCGTTTGTTCCGTCAACGGGCAATGTAATGTGAGAAAATCCACTTGCGGTAACAATTCAGCCAAAGCTACACGGTCAGCGCTGTGCGGACGATGTGGTAAGGCTGCGACCAAAACATTCATCCCAAAAGCTTTGGCAATGGCTGCAACGGCTTGGCCGAGTTCGCCATAGCCCACAATACCAAGCGTTTTATTGGCCAACTCTACAATTGGGAAATCGAGCAAGCAAAACTGCGTCGAGGTTGACCAATATCCATCGCGAACTGCACGATCATATTTAAGTAAGGAAGTCGCCAAGGCCAACATCAGTGCAAAGGTATGCTGTGCAACTGCAGCCGTGCCGTAGCCTTGACAGTTGGATACCACAATGCCTTGCAGTTTTGCTTGCTGCAGATCAACGTTATTGGTACCTGTTGCAGAGATCAAAATCAGCTTTAACTGTGGACAATGCAGTAGCATTTCACGGTCAATCACCACCTTATTGGTGATGACGACATCAGCATCTGCAATACGCGCTAAGCTTTGTTCAGAAGTACTGGCTGAATAATATTTCAGCTCAGTAAAAAGTACTGCTAATGCATTGAAATCTAAATCATTTTGGTCCAAAGACGCATGGTCTAAAAATACAGCTTTCATGCCTTACTCCTGTATCTCGACGTTCAGATTATTGAATCCAGAATTTAGTCTGCTCAATGATATCTTCGCTATCAAAGTAGCACTGACCTTCGTCACTACGCATATTCAATTGCTTATAGGTTATTGCACAGAATTCACTATAGACCTTAATAATAATTGGCGTCATATCTAGGCTTAGAGGTGCATTGAGCTTAAATAACTTAATCACACGCCTTTCATTCATCGCAATAAAATAACGCTCATTATTGACTTCAACCTGCGCCAGTCCAGTTTGTTTGACTTGTAATGGAATAATATATTTACCATTAATATCAATAACATCTTGTGGATAGCTTTCTATTTTTTGGGTGATAATGTTAAAAACCAATACCTGTCCCAAATCATCATGCAGTTGGGTTTTTTTCTCAAGCGATAAATTGACTTGAATGCCAAGCTTTTGTAAGTCTTGTTCATCGACACGTTTATTGCTCAGCAGAATGCGCGTAATCGTCTGTTTTAAATGGCTATCAAAAAACTGATTATCCAGTTGCAAATCACGACCTTTTAAAATCTTGCCCAAGGCCTCATTGTGACCGCCAAGTAAGCGCGCAATCACACTGCGATAATAAAACTTGCTGTTCTTTTTCACCTCACGCATTTGCTTGTAAAAATACGTCGGTTCAAATTCACGTTCAATAAAATCATGCAATAACGCAGAACTCGCCAATACTGCAATCACATCGTGCCCGGTATAAGGCAAATGCAGCGTATGTAATGCTGAGGCTGGGATGACGGCTTGTATTTTTAAATAGTGCTCACGGTCATGATCAAAATAAGGATCATAAATAATGATATATTCGCAATCGCTTGCTAAGTCTTGCGTTTGAATCCGCATATCAGCATGCAAATCAATATCATAAAAATCGCTATAACGGCGATCTTCAACTTCTTCTGGATCAATCGAATACTGAGGCACCATCGCAACAACACGCTTGAGGCCAAGTAATTTCGAATACTTAATTGCGGCATAACCGCCCATTGAACCGCCATATCCAACAATACGTTGAAACTGCTGTAAAATTGGAGCAAGTTCTAACATTAAAGCCTGCATACTGTCAGCAGGAAACCAGGATTTCTGTTTAGGCATTATGCCAATCACAGCATAGTCATATTTAATTAATGATTTTTCAGCATTAATCAGCGTCCCTTTGGCACGCGTAATTAAATCACCAAAAGAAATCACCAAGGTCTTCGAAGTACCTTTTAAATAAATTGCTCTGATATGATCATCTTCAAAAATAATTTGCTTATCCATGGCAACACCGAAAAAGGTTAATGACAATCCTTATTTGCTTTGAATGATACATAAACACCGCAACTTAAAGCCAAGAGGTCTATTTTAGCCATGCCAAGCAGATAAAAAAGCACATTATCTTCCACATTGTCAGAAAACCAAAGGCAAATCCGCTTTTTTGTATGAATCCAACTCAGCGCGGTACAGCCACAGCCATTTCAGCCCCATTCCACATCGCCTCACTCGGTCAGCACATTAATCAAATACCTGCCCCAATCGCCCATCCAATTCAAGCTCTTGTTCTCGACACCACAATCACGACTTAGATAACGT
This sequence comes from Acinetobacter pullicarnis, assembly GCF_006352475.1. Taxonomy (NCBI): domain Bacteria; kingdom Pseudomonadati; phylum Pseudomonadota; class Gammaproteobacteria; order Moraxellales; family Moraxellaceae; genus Acinetobacter; species Acinetobacter pullicarnis. The sequence continues at coordinate 492,603 of NZ_VCMZ01000001.1, read as the reverse complement.
CGAATCTTCAAGACCGCCTTCGATTCGGCTGCAAACAATCCTCCTGCGCTCTGGTCTTTATACTTGAGCTGATCCACAAGGTTTACGCTGCACTGGATTAAACCCATTCATCTTACCGACTTTAAATATCGTTATGTTGCAGCCAAATTTTGTGTTTTCAGCAAAGTCGGTTAGCGTAGAGCTGAGCGGCATAGCCAACTTTTAACAGAACGTTGTTCATCACCACAAGCTGATTAAAAAGGTGTGTAAAAACAATTGAGTCAAACAGTCCATTAAAACAAATACGATAGAGGCAATATCCATGACGGATTCAGTTCATCAGACGGCACAAAGCGGCTTCAGTTCAGCAGCCGAGTTATATCAACAAGTTCGCCCTAACTATCCACAAGAGATTGTCACGTGGTTACAGCAAAGTTTGCACTTAAATCACACCGCCAGTCTGGTTGATTTGGGTGCAGGCACAGGTAAGTTTATTGATTATTTAACCCAAGTCAGCCCCAATGTTATTGCCGTTGAGCCCGTGACAGCAATGCTACAACAATTGAAATTGCAGCATCCGCACATCAAAACCATACAGGCTGCTAGTCATCAAATCCCCCTCAGCCCGAAAAGTATTGATGCTGTGATTTGTGCCCAAGCATTTCATTGGTTTGCAGATATTGAAAGCCTACAATCTATTCATCAGATTCTAAAACCTCAAGGGGCATTGGGCTTGGTGTGGAATCAACGGGATGAGCAAGTCGGCTGGGTTAAAACCTTGGCGGATCTACTGGCCGAATATGAAGCCGACACCCCGCGCTATCATAGCGGTGCATGGGAACATGTGTTTCAACAACAAGCTTTATTTGAGCGAATTGATGTACAAGTATTTGAGCAAATACAATATGGTCGTGTTGAGGATGTGGTCAGTAAGCGACTGCTCTCTACCAGTTTTATTGCAGCAATGCCTACCGCGCAACAGCTTGAATTGAAAAATAAATTTGAACAGATTGTGCAACAAGAAACGGGGAAATCGCCCCAAGATCAGATTGGATTCCCCTATAAGACCTATGCCTATCACTATCAAAAGCAATAAACCAGCGTCCGAGATGGAGTAACTAAATGACGTTCCTAAAATTAAATAAGCTGCTAATCGTTTGTGTGAGTATCGGACTATTTAGTGCCTGCACGCCAAAATCTGATCAGAATCAATCGGCATCTACTGCTGAGACGCATAGCTCATCCGCGCATATGCCTGAGCAGCAGACACTCACGCTTCGGACTTTTGCAGCAAGCAAAGATGATGCACATGACATTGCAGTGCTGGAGACCTTTTATGAAAAAATCGATTTGCTGCGTACCGATGTAGAGGCAGATTTAAAAAACTTACAGCAGCAAGGCAATCTAAGCACCGATATCGCAGTACTGCGCCAACGTGATTATATGCAGTCTGCATTACATATGCTGAAAGCACTGAATCTCCGTACAGAGCAAGGCCGCTACATTCAAGGGCTGCTCTATCAATACTGGGAAAGCCAAGCACAGCAAAGTCTGCCCGTCAGCCATGCCACTGCAGAGCATCCAATTCGCTTAGAGAGTGACACGGTAGATCGTACTGATTATTTAAGTGCACAAGCACAGTTAAATAATTGGAAATCATTACAAACAAAAACTTAAAACATTGCAGAATACTGATAAATTAATATGCGTAAAAAATGATACATAACAAATGCTAGACCGTTTTACTCCGCCTTCTCCTTTGGGAGAGGGCTTTTTTTTAGCCGATATATAAGGGCATTTCAGCGCACTGAGACTTAGATATTTTGTCGTTCGATCCATTGAATGGAATCGACCCGAATTAAGCGGCAAGCCCCATCACCAACGCCATTCCAATCAAGTGCAGATTTCCAAACCAAGTCTTTATCATTAATTTGCACCAGATCACCTTGCAAGCGAACCAAATCTCCCCGTTTTACTTTTTTGATTTGCTCAGCAATTTCTGGGTTGCCTGGAATAATGTGCATATTGTTCACCAATTGGGTGGCAAGATGCGGTGAGATCGGTGGGCGCGCCATTTTCCAATTTAAAAACCGATCATATTGATTGATCGAAATTTGCCGCGCGATTTCCGGCTCAGTAAACATTCCACGGGTCACGGCATAATCAATCGGTGAGAATTTTGCCTGTTCATCTTGGTGATATTCTTTTGAACCTAAAATCCGGAACTCTCCTGCAAAAGGTTCAAGTACAGACATTTGCTGAGACTTTAAGGTCGGTGCTAAACCTTTGGCAATATTAAATTCAGCAGACTGATTGCTCGCAGATTGATCGAATGAGATTTGACGACTGGCGATCGGTTGTAGGTCTTGTTTCGCAAAGCTCGCTGCCTGAACCTGCCATGCACTACTGCATACTAGTGCTGCATAAACCATATTTCTTAACATACTCACCCCCAACAATTTCGCTGATTTCATCCTACCCGACCAAGGCCAGTCATTCCACTTGCCGCTATCGTTTCGTGCAACCTTGCACTGCTAACGCTCAAACACTCAAACACTCAAACGCTCAAACGCTCAAACGCTCAAACGCTCAAACGCTCAAACGCTGCTATACCTGCATATGTCACTTGAAGTATCAAGCTTATGTACAGAATGAGAGATTAAAATCCATCTCCGCTAACGATACCGTTTAGATTCGTGATTGATTTGTCATGATTCTGTTTAATCGCATTCAATTTTTATTCTTCATTAAAATCAATGTGAACCGTTTCAAAACGCACCCGTCCAGCCTGAACTGCCGCTGCAATCGCCTGTTGACCTTTGCTTAAGCGTGCACCACCACTTTTGATATCAATTAAAACCACTTCAATATCTTCAGCTGTTCCATCCCCATCCCGAAAATCGGTATATCCATCAAAGACCACATAATCAACTGGGTCACCTAAAAATTTAGCATCACTGGGCAAGTATCGAAACTGTGGTAAAAGTGGGGCAAGTTGCTCAGCCATTTTGCCTTTGAGTACCGCACGACTGGTATTGACACTGCGACGCTGTGCATTGACTAAGGCCTGTTGATGTTCCAACTCTAACTCTGCAATATACTGTTCATATTCAGCTTTTGTTCTTGCACTCCGACTTCCTGATAACAAAAATGTGGCCACAATCATGCCCAAACAAGCACCAATAAACATTGCCACCCAAATTGACATCGCCTCCCCCCTCTCAACAGAATTCAGCACAGTGTAAACAACACTCAAACTTTTGTCGTGCCCCGATGAATCAACGGAAAATGGTGGTAAGCTAGAAACAAATCTTAATTGACTTTATGTAATACAAAATATGAAGACGATACTTATTGCAAATCAGAAAGGCGGCTGCGGAAAAACTCTCACTGCGATCACATTAGCGTCAGCATTAGCACATAAAAATTATACTGTCGCACTCGCTGATGCCGATAATCAAAAATCGGCGTTACAGTGGTTAAAACAACGCCCAGACTCAACACCAACAATACTGAGCCTAGATTGGCGCCAAGAAAAATCAATTGGGGATGTTCCTAAAAACCTAGACTATCTGATTATTGATGCACCAGGTGCCCTAACCGGTGAGCATGCGGAGCAACTGATCAGTGAATGCCATGCCATTGTGACCCCATTACAGCCCTCATTTTTTGATATCGACAGTACCCGACGCTTCTTAAAGCACATTCATGACATTAAACGCATTCGTAAAGGTAAAGTTGATATCCATTTAATTGCCAATCGCGTCAGAGCCAACAGTGCCAGCTCCAAAGATATTCAGCAGTTTTTTGAAAAAATTGAACAACAGCCGGTGGGATGGATTTCCGAGCGCTCCGCTTATGGTTCTTTGGCAATGCAAGGGCTCAGCGTTTTTGATAAAAATCAAAAGAATTTTTTAGCGATTCAACAACAATGGCAACCTGCACTTGATGCTTTAATAGATGATCCAAGTGATTGGTTTTAATATCCAAATTCACTACAAGCTGCGTAGTCATGTTGTTTAATGAGCAGCTGGAGCATCCTTAAACAGCGATCGTAAATAATCAAAAAACTTTGGGTTATTCCGTTTCAATCTGAATAACCACCATGATCCTTTAATTTAAAGAAGAGAACTGAGTGCAAGAATTAAATCCATCCTTACAACGTGTATTGTTATTTTGCCTATGCTTGATTCTGATTTTTTTAGGCTATGACGTTCTCAAGTATTTTATTGTGCCCGTTCTTTGGGCCAGTATTATTACGTATATGACCTGGCCCATTTATAAATATATTCAAGCGCGCTGTGGTGAACATCGTCGTAGTTTGGGTGCCGCGATTATGATGTGCTTGGTGACCTTAGTGATCGGGTTGCCCTTAATCTTTGCTGTTTTTTTATTACAACAAGAAGGCCGAAATCTATATGTCGACTTACATAGTCAATTAATTTCAGGTCATATCTCTATTCCCGACTTTATCTTAAACCTCCCCATGATTGGCCCAGAAATCGCGCGTATTGTGCAAGAAATCAATGCCAACCCAAGCAGCTTAACCCAAACTATGAATACCTGGATTCAAGCCAATTTAAGCTACGGTAAAGTCGTGGCCAGTGAAATCAGTCGCAATCTGGTCAAACTTGGCTTTGTAATCATGACTTTATTCTTTTTCTATCGTGATGGAAAAGTCATTCTGCACCAAGTCAGTAAAGCCCTCGAAAAAATTGTTGGTCCGCGCGTACATCACTATTTAGATACCATTTCAGACACCACACGTGCGGTGGTTTATGGCGTTGGTCTCACTGCAGTCGCTCAAGCCCTGTTGGCTGGATTAAGCTATTTTGTTGCAGGGGTTCCCAACCCAATGGTACTCACCCTGATTACCTTTATCTTTGCTTTAATTCCATTTGGCACACCTTTCGCTTATGGCGCGGTGTCTCTCTGGCTATTTTCTCAAGGACAAACACTTGAATCTATTGGTGTAATGGTTTGGGGCATCTGTATCGTCAGTACCTCAGACAATGTAATTCGTCCCTTGGTTATTTCAGGTGCGACCCAGATTCCATTTATTCTGATTATGTTTGGTGTACTGGGTGGAATTGCCAGTTTTGGTTTGGTTGGTTTGTTTATTGGTCCCGTGCTGTTGGCCGTTCTCTTGGCAATCTGGCGTGAATGGCTACATGAAAGTCCTGAAGCAACGTTATTGCCCGATGCAACAATGGCACATGATATTGACGATCAATCCCCACCACTCTACTGAGTCATTGGGCGTTAATAAAAACCATACAAAGTAGTGCAAGTTAAGCTTGTACCCCATTCTTAGCTTTGCTTTAATTGATTGATCTGCATAATAAATTTAGGAAGTTTCGCATGTCGACTCAAGCTTTTAAAATAACTACATTGGTTGCAACCCTGTTTTTTAGCGCAATTGGATGCAGTACCGCTTTCGCTAAAAAACCACCACAAACACCCAAACAGACTGTGAACTTAAATGCCGTAACAGCACAAGGCATTGGTCAAAATATTGGCGAAGTGACGCTATTTGATAGCCCTCAAGGGCTGACCATACAAACTAAACTCAGCCATCTTCCTTCTGGCTTTCATGGCTTTCATATCCATGAGCATGCTTCATGTGCACCTGCTGAAAAAGACGGAAAAATGGGCGCTGCTTTGGCTGCTGGTGGTCACTTCAACCCCAACAATGTTGCTAAACACGGCACGCCCAATGACGGACACCTTGGTGACTTACCGGTCTTAAATGTTGATGGGAATGGCAATGCACGTACCACTGTGATTGCGCCACGGCTAAAACTCGCGGACATACAAGGCCGTTCTATCATGGTACATGCTGGTGGTGACAACTATTCAGATTATCCAAAACCACTGGGTGGTGGCGGTGATCGTATTGCTTGTGGTGTGATTCAATAATTTAACGGCTCCTGTTGATTTTAAAGCGCCAGTTGTGGATATCTCGATGGATATCCACAATTGCATCACGCAAAATAATGCACTCAATTTTTCACCGTTCAAACCCATAAGAACCTCATCTCCCCATCAAAAATCAGTTGACTGTAAAATCGAATCCGACCAGTCTACTGCTATCGCATTGAAAACCGAGAAACCACTGTGAATAACTTCTTCGGATACTTTCAAAACGTTAAATCAAATTCAGTGCTGATTTACTGCTGCCAAATGTGCATTGTTTTGAGTGGAACCACCTTAGGATTATTCTTCAGTGGTCATGAAAATTTGATTGTACCCGTCACACTTGGAGCCATTGCCACAGCGCTGACTGACTCTGATGATCGACTCAGTATCCGACTGCGTAATTTGGGCTATGTCTGCATCTTATTCTTTACAGTTAGCAGTATCTTAGATTTTCTCTACCCGCATAAAATTTTATTTATCTTATATTTATCGCTATCAAGTGCTGCTTTTATGCTGATGGGCGCCCTTGGGCAACGCTATGCCAGCATTTCATTTGGTACGGTGTTACTGTCGATTTACACCATGTTTGGCTTAGGTGAGTACGCCACTTGGTATACACAACCCAGTTATTTTGTGATGGGCACGCTGTGGTATGGCCTGACGGCGATTATTTTTTATTTACTCAAACCCACCCAAGCGGTACAAGACAATCTGGCGCAAAGCTTTACACAGATTGCCGAACTGTTTAAAACCAAGGCTCGCTTATTTGATCCCGACAATAGCCATAATATTGAACAATTGCTTTATGCCTTATCGCTACAAAATAGTCAGGTGGTCATCAGCTTAAATAATAGCAAACGTAGCTTGCTGACGCGGCTCAAAGCCTCACGCGCCAATCAAGATACCATTGAATATTTAAACCTGTACTTCCTTGCCCAAGACTTACATGAGCAAGCCGCATCGAACTATTTACATTATGAACAACTACATCGGCAATTTAGTCGTAGTGATTTAATTTATCGCATTCAAAAGAATTTAGGTTTAAAGGCCAAGGCCTGTAATCAGCTTGCTGACTGTATTGTGCAGCAGCGCCCTTATCATATCGATTCCGATCAAGCCTATGCTTTAGCACAACTTGAGCTTTCAATTCATGATTGGATCGCACGCAACCCAGCCAATTTAGAAGTCAAAAATCTGCTGCTAATTTTAAAAAACTTAAGCAACATTGATGAACAATTCAGTCGCGTGGGGCAGCAGCAACATTATGCCGCACAGTATTCAACGCAACTGGATGACCTAAATCTATTGGATGATGATATCCATGGCGCAACGGATTTATGGCTTAAACTCAAACCGCATTTAAGCCCGCAATCTGCGCTATTTCGTCATGCAGTACGCATTGGTTTTGTCTTTGCGGTTGGTTATGCTATTTCGCTGCTGCCTTTTGCACAACATGGTTATTGGATCTTACTCACCAGTTTATTTGTTTGTCAGATCAGCTACTTCGCCACTAAAAGCCGTTTAAAACGACGTACCTTGGGTACAGTGTTGGGGGTATTACTGGGCATTCCGATTTTGTATTTTGTTCCCAGTATTGAGGGACAACTCGTATTGACCATTGTCTTTGGCGTTGCTTTTTTCTATTTGCGCTCAAAAAAATATGCCATGGCCACCCTCATGGCAACCTTAATGGTATTACTGATTTTCAATTTAAAAGGTGCCGGTTATAGCGTGATTTTGCCACGGATTATCGATACCTTACTCGGCTGTTTAATTGCATGGTTTGCGGTGAGTGTGATTTGGCCAGACTGGAACTTTCGTAATATTTCTAAGCATATTAAAAAGAGTCTGCACAGCAGTTTGGATTATTTTGATCTGGTCATCGCCCAATACCAAACGGGGAGAGATAACAGCGTGACCTATCGCCAAGCACGGCGCTCTGCCCACAATACACAAACTGAATTATCGAGCATGATTTCCAGTTTAAGTACTGAACCCAATCCCAATCCCGATTTAATTCAAACGGCATTTCGCTATCTGGTTTATAGCCACAGTCAACTCAGTTATATTTCGGCACTCGGCAGCCATCGTGTGCAAGTACAAGATCCGCAATTACTCAATTTAATGCAGTGGTGCCAGCAGTTATTGCATGCGGTGTTATTAGAACAACGGGCTTTAGACTTGCCGCAAATTGAATTTAAATTAGCAGAAATTCAGCAACTCAGTGCGCAAGAGGCGTTATCCGATGATTTATTATTGGCACTTAAACAGATTAGTTTATTGCTAGAAACCTTGCCTGAGTTTTTACAGTTAAGAAATAAATTATTGGCTCTGGATATTCAGTGAAGGTGCAGATCTGTGAAAAATACCAATATGATTTGCTATCCTCAAAATCTTCTCTTCCAATCCCTCAAACATACCTGAGCCTCATCTCCAAGTCTGTTTGAGGGATTAAATCAATTGGGTGCTATACCGAATAACCCACCAACATTTTTTTCTTCAATGCTGCAATATCGGCATCACTGAGTAGCAAAGCCTGTTTTGCATATTGCTCAATAGAGCCAAAAGTGGTTTTTAACGCGGTTAATTCAGCATCTAAAAATGCATCTTGAACCCTCAATACCGGGGCATAGGCATCTGCAATTTTTTGCCCATATGTTTTAACTGCATCTGCATAGCTCTTTTGCACTCTTTCTGCAGTATATGTATTGGTTAATAAATAGTCGGATCGAATCACCTCCTCATCAACACCCAATAACATTTGAATCACCGCTGCGGTCCAACCAGTACGATCTTTTCCATCGGTACAATGAAAAACTTGTGAATTTAAATTATAAATTAAGCCGCGAATCACCACCCCAAAGCGGTAACTCACTTCAGGATGCATAATAAAACTGCGCACCAATTGCGTCATATAATCAATGGCATCAGCAGATATATGAAACCTAGGAATGGAAACCGTATCTATGCCCATGATATTAATCAGCGCAATATCTATTGCTGGGCTGAGTAAATCAGGTTGTTTTTTTCGTTCTGCCATCGTTCTTAAGTCATAGACCATTTTGATGTCTAGGTCTTGCAAGGTCTGTTGATCTGCATCTTGGAGCGGTAAATAATTCGACCGATAAATCAGACCACGACGTAAGCGAAGTCCATCACGATTTACATAGTTGTTTGCAGTGCTATCCCCCGCAATATCTCGAAAATTGTCAGCGGCAATTAACCGTGGTGTATCAGCAAGTACAAGATTAGGTTGAATAATATGGGGTTTTGGATGCGTAATTGCGGTGGGTTTATTGATTTCAGCACTCGAACTTTGGTTATACATCAGCATGGTACTCTATGAAAACGAGTCGTCCTAAAATGGGTGACAGGATGAATCCCCATAAAAGTCTCGACCCATAAAATTTAATTCTTCTTAAGTTATATTTCAAACACGTTTGATCTATGACATTGATCGTATTTTTTATTCTATATTCTAAAAATATAATGAGATAGCCAAACTGCGCGACTACAACATTAAAGCCAAAAATATTAACAGTTTAAATATATACCGCACGCACCCAGAGCGACGAATGTCCGCTCCACAGTCAATAATCAATCCCTTAAATCATTGTAGTAGCGTCATATAAAATAGGAGGCTCAACACCGTTAAGTGTGGCCTCCCTGTTCTTTTATATTTAAAACTGACCCTGTTGCTTACGTTCTTGCATCAGTTGTTTGATGGCACTTCTTGGAAAACCAAACCAAATCGCCACCAAGGCGAAGCAAAGCAAGCTATACGACCAGATATGCCATTGCGCATACAAGATCCGCGATGCCTCAATCATGATAAAGACGATAGACATCATCAGCATAGAGACTGCGGCTGCGACTGTTCCTTTAGAAACCTCAGAGGACATCAGGGCAAAACGGAATAGTATTGAAAAGCTAATCCCTTCACCAAAACTCATGAGGCTCATGCCCAGCAACAAACAAAACAGCAGATAGTCTTGCCAAATCATTCCTACCAGCAGAATCACGCCACCCAATAACATCATCGGCACACCAATCAGGATGGTTTTCCCCAATGGATATTTGTCGATAATTTTCATCAGCAGTACATTGCCTAGAATTAAGGCGCCTAACACCGGAAATTGTGCCAGACCATATTCAAAACCGCTTAAGCCCAATTCTTCAACCAAAATAATGGGGGATAATGCGACCCACAGCATGATCGGCCCGCAAACCAAAGGCAAAGACATGGTCAGCGCCAAAAAACGTTTATTGCGGTAAACCTGTTTGAAATCATCAAAAACAGTGCCAAAAGAGCGTTTGGTATAACTGATTTGATGCGTTGGCATTTTGTACTTTAGACCAAACCAACTCAGCCCAGCCATCAATGCAATCGCAATAAAGCCCCAATGCCATGACACATGATCAATCAAAGCAGCCCCAAAGATGGGACCTAACAGCGGTGCAAGCAATGAAATATTGGCCATCAATGCCATGACTTTAATTGCATCACGCTCTTCAAAGCTTTCTTGAATTGCAGCATAGCCCACAGCACTAATCGCAGATAGACCAAAGCCTTGTAAGAAACGCAGTACTAGAAACTGTTGGATATTCTGGGTGAATAAGATCAGTAAACAGCAGAGTACAAAGAACAATACTCCAGCCAATAACACCCGTTTACGACCGAGACGATCTGACAGTGGCCCCAATAGCCACGCGACGGAGACCCCGCCCAATAAATAAAATGACATGGACGAAGGTGCCCATGAACTACTCACCCCAAAATCGCGGGTAATTGCCAACATTGCCGGTTGGACTAAATCGTTGCCGATATAAACTGAAAACTCAAAAAGAACCAATGCCAATGGAAACATCAGCGTGGCACGACTCAAGGTTGTGGTTGGAAGCTTTTGCATTTTGAACTACACATATGGAACGGCTGGTCTTGCTGAACCTTATTTTAAGAATGGTAAAGGTCAGCCCAATGACAAGCACTGAGTAAAAGGTAATTGTTTGGTAATGCGCTTAGAACAAGCGACTGGATACACCGTATTCACAAGGTGTTAGATCGAGATCAAAAAAAGGAGGAGCAACGACTGAGAATGATGGCAAGCTGCCTCTAAACTCGATGATTGTGCTAAGTGCGGACAGTTTAGCAGAAATTATTTAATTGAATATCATTTAGATTAAATAAATGCATATTGTCGCAAATAAAAATAGAAGAATGCCATTACTCAGTTCAACCTAAACTGAGTAATGGTGTTTAGACGGTCTATCTTAGCCATAATAATGCTGTTTTAACTGAAAACTATAGTCGGTTAAATAACGTTGTAATGCTACTGCATGTGGACCTTTATTCGGTTCATGGGCTGTTAAATCCGCAATTTTATTAGTCAATAAGCGGGTTACAGCCTGTTGCTCAAGCTCAGATAACAGTGCTTTCTCACGTTGTTGTTGCTTAATTTCGAGATAGTCTTCACCCCATTGCCGTAACGGATCATTCGGGGTGATTTGTTGAAATAGCTCAGTAATTTTCAGCGCTGGCATTTGTTGTTTTGCAGCAAGTTCAGCGGACAATAAGCCACGAATCGAGTAAAAGACTTTTTTATAGGTGAAATTGGTTGGCGTTTGCATCACGCTCATGCCACCCTTTGCCAAGGATAAATAATGAAAATATAAAGCCTTATAATCAATTTTAGCCAATAAACCATCAACGAACGGGCTCCAACCTGCGAACTGGTTAAAGTAAACAACATGCGCTCTCACCCATTCCAATACCGTCGGATTACTTTTGGCCAGTAAACCAAACATTTTATCTAAATCAAAAGAGACAAAATCGAAATCACCATCCATGATTTCAATCAAATCACGATGTTTCTGATAATCAAAGTATTGTGCCTTAGAGGGCAAATGAAAACCGCGTACATCATAATCACTGTCTGGACTGGCCATGCCCCAAAGACGACTACCACTTTCGATATAAAACAATGGAATATCGTCACGATCTTGAAAAACGTGCTGGATGTGTCGTTGGATATCCATTTTAAATCGCTCACTCTATTTTTTTTGAACTAATGGGTATAGCACTGGCAATACTAAGATACAAGTCTCAGGTTTGCTTGCCATTACTGACTCACCAGTCATCTCACGGTAACTCTCGCCATTGAGCCATCTATCGGCTTTGTTTAGATTAGTCCGCTTGCTTTGCTTACCACATGACATGCTGGGCTTAGATTGACCAACGTGCTCGATTGAGTGTTTCAATATGATTCAAATTTTAAAAAAATCAACACCAAGTTTAAATATTCGTGCCGGCGCATTGGCACGTCAGCTGATTGCTGATGAAGGTTTTAAAGCAGAACAGGTTGATATTATTCCCGGTGCTGCTGGCGGTCCAAAAGGAATTGGAATACAAGGGCTTGATCAAGCTATTTTCGGAGAATTCCTCCCTCAAGCGCCACAACGTCGCACCCTCATTGGTGCTTCAATTGGCAGTTGGCGTTTTGCCAGCATTTTGGCATGGGGAGCCAAACCAGGGACTGAACGTCTGGCACAGCTTTACACCGAACTGGTCTTTGACAATAAAATGTCACGCCAGACCGTCAGTGACGTTTGCCGAGGCATGCTTGCTGAATTAATCAAAGGCAAAACCGAACACTTGGTTCAACATCCCGATTATCACCTTGCGGTGATCTCGGCCAAAGCCCAACATCTGTTTCAAAGCGATAAGAATCTCCCGCTCTTTGCTTCGGTGGCCGCCATTATTGGCAGCAATGCAGTCGCCCGTAAACATTGTCAGCATTTTATGCAACGTGTGATCAGTCAGCCGCAACATGCACAACAATTGAGTTTCGAACAGGATGCATTTCAAACCCATTATCAACAGCTCACCGCTGAAAACGTCGAAGCATGGTTGATGGCTTCCGCCTCTATTCCAGGGGTAATGAATGCGGTACGTGATATTCCCGATGCCCCAGCAGGCAGTTACCGAGATGGTGGTCTGATCGACTATCATATTGACCTGCCATATAACAGCCAAGGTATTGTGTTATATCCACATTTCACCGATCAGATCATTCCCGGCTGGTTTGATAAAATGTGGAAATCGCGGCAAGCCAACCCACAAAACCAAACCCGTACCTTGTTGATTTCACCCTCTGCCGAATACCTTAAAAGCTTACCTTTGGGACGTTTACCCGATCGTAAAGACTTTACTTTAAAGGGCATGGATCAACAAAAACGCATTCAGCTGTGGCAACAATGTATTGCTGAAAGCCAGCGCTTGGGCGATGAGTTTTTGGAAATGGTGGAAAAACAGAATTTTACTGAGCATTTACAAGCGCTTTAAATAGCGCAAGTACTTCTCTAGATTCTTTTGCCGATCTGATTCAATTTGGTATTTTCATAAAAATAATTTGGGCAAACTCAAGGCTTTCCCTTACACTATGAGGCTGATGCGGTGTGATCCTACACGCTTTTGATCAATGAATTTGGTGATATCTCTATGAACAATCTGCAATGGCTTGATGAAGTAAAATTTAATTCACAAGGTTTAATTCCTGCAATTGCTCAGGACCATCAAAGCGGCCGTATCTTAATGGTGGCGTGGATGAATCGCGAAGCCTTAAGCTTGACTGCTGAAAAAAATCAAGCGGTGTATTTTTCACGTTCGCGTCAGAAACTTTGGCATAAAGGCGAAGAATCTGGGCATTTCCAAACTGTACATGAAATTCGCTTAGACTGTGATGCCGACGTAATTGTGCTGCAAATTGAACAACATGGTGGCATTTCTTGTCATACTGGTCGTGAATCCTGCTTCTACCGCAAGCTCACACCGCAAGGCTGGGAAATTGTCGATGCCCAACTCAAAGACCCAAGCCAAATTTACGCAGAAAAATCAACGAATCCGCATACGCTTGCAATGCAAAGCTCCAATGCACAGGCTGAAACGGTTGAAGTGCTTAGCTATTTAGGTCAGATGATGACTGAGCGCAAAGGTGCCAACCCGGATTCTTCTTATGTGGCATCGCTCTATCACAAAGGCTTAAATAAAATTTTAGAAAAAGTTGGTGAAGAAAGTGTTGAATTGATCATTGCTGCTAAAGAATATCAGCACGAAAAAATTGCCGACCATAAAAACGATCTGATTTATGAAACAGCAGACTTGTGGTTCCATAGTATTGTTATGCTTGGTTATTTCGACATTGAACCACAAATTGTTTTAGATGAATTGGCACGTCGCCAAGGTCTATCGGGCCTGAAAGAAAAAGCCAGTCGTCAGGATTAAGCCCTCTCCCTGACCTTCATCCCAAAGGGAAAATAACCCAGTACGTTTCCCCTCTCCTTTTAAGGAGAGGCTGGGCGAGGTTGCTTTTCGAAAAACCATCCGTACCTTATGACTCCCCTCTCCCTAACCCTCATCTCAAAGGGCATAGGTATCTACACATCTTTTGATATATGGATTACGATTCAAAGCAATCCATCCCAACCTTCCTTTTTCTAAGGAAGGAGCGTTGTGTAGCATAAACTAGGCTTTGAATTCCCAAAAAAGTCCCCCTCTTTGGAAAAGAGGGGTTAGGGGAGATTGGGGATTTCTGAAATTCAATGAAATTTGCATTCAGCCCTAAATTCCAAATCTAAACAGGACTTAAATACCTTGTATTAAGCTCAAATAGATTACATATTTCGACTACATATATTTCTTAAATATTTGTGTAGATACCTATGCCCAAAGGAAGAGGAAATATAGCCTTAACGCATTTCTCCTCTCCTTTTAAGGAGAGGCCGGGAGAGGTTGCCTTTCGAAAAACCACACCACCTATCTTATTAATCAAATCCACTATTTTCTGCTTATTTTAAAGTGGACATAAGCCTGCATCTCTTAATATTTATTGCGCTCTACCGCAGTATATCGCCTCAAAAGTTAGTTTAACTTAAAATGAGAAAGCACATAAAAAATTAATATAAACAAAAATCAAAAATACAACCAAGCAATTGTTTTATAAAAACTAATTATACAAATAAAATAAAAAGTGAATAATATCGTTCATTTTTTATCACTTTTAGCTCCGATGAAATCAGGTTAGTTTCTGCTGCACGTTAGTTTCAAATTAACGACGTTTCTTTCACAACCAATATGGAGAATATGTAATCTATGAAAGAATTAAGTACAGAACAAATCCAATATGTCTCAGGTGCTGGCATTTTATCTGATGCACTCGGCACTATTGCCGGTCAAGTTGGTGGCCAAATCGGCAGTCAAATTTCAGGGCAGATTGGTCAACAATTCGGTCTAACAGGCAATTCCAAAATCGGTGAAGCAGTTGGTAAGGCTATTGGTACCGGCGTAATAAACTTAGGTTTACAAATCGGTAAGGCCATTGGCACAGCGGTCTTGTCTTCATCTGGTTTAGGGGCAGCTAAATAAACCCTGCTTGTATATTGTCAATTTCTATTATTAATACCCATGCAAGTTTCAGCATTTCCTCCCCTTCATAAAGCCTCAATTTCATATTGGGGCTTTAACTCCCTTGGCTACACAGCTTGCAAAAGCCTGTATCAAATGGCCTGAAACAGTTACAGCATCCACGCATCTTAGGATTATAGTTTTAAGCCTTATCCAATCAATGATTGATCTTTATGGACCGTGACAATCCATCAAATC
Source organism: Acinetobacter pullicarnis (assembly GCF_006352475.1). Taxonomy (NCBI): domain Bacteria; kingdom Pseudomonadati; phylum Pseudomonadota; class Gammaproteobacteria; order Moraxellales; family Moraxellaceae; genus Acinetobacter; species Acinetobacter pullicarnis. The sequence continues at coordinate 477,047 of NZ_VCMZ01000001.1, read as the reverse complement.
AAATATTTAGACCAGAAGTGATTCAGGTTAAAAAAAACCGCTGGTTGGGCGATGCAATATTAGTATCGCAAATTCCAGCCTATTGGTTTGGATTGGGATCAGCCTTGATCATTGCATTATTTTTGGTCTTCATTATTTTCGCTCAATTTACTCGTCGCGTCAGTGTGACTGGCGAAGTGATTTCAATCCCCCATCCCGTCAATATTTTCGCACCGCAGCAGGGTTTCATACTCAACAGTTTTTACAGCACCGGACAATATGTCCAAAAGGGTGATCCCCTATTTAAGCTGGATGTCAGCCGCAATACCAGCAATGGCAATGCCAGTCAAAATACCCTACAGGCAATTGAAAAACAGTTGAACGATATTGAGGTGATTATGCAGACCTTAAAGGAAAATAAACGCATTCATGTCGCGAGTCTAAATACCCAACTTGAAAAATATAAAATCGCCAATCAGCAAGCGATCAGCCGCTACGTTGACGCGCAAAGTGGTCTACAAGAAATGCAGAAAATCGCCAAGGATTATGCCCAATATCTAAAGCAAGGGCTGGTTAATCGTGAGCAAGTCAATCAACTGCGTTATCTTTACTATGAGCGGCAAAGCAGCATTGACAATCTTAAAGCCCAATTGATCCAACAAGATATCCAAATCAATGATGCCGAAAAAGAAGTGATCTCTAAGGCAACCGAGTTTGAGCAGCAAATTTTACAGTATCAAATTCAACACAGTGCGCTTGAACGTCAATATAACGATGCCAATGCCGAGCATGTTGTGGTCATACAAGCGCAGCAAGCCGGCTATATTGAAAGCATTGCGGTCAGCCAAGGCCAAATGGTGAATGCTGGTGATAGTTTGGTCCAACTCTCTCCGCATAAAAAGACGCAATTTTCCATTGTTTTATGGCTGCCCAATAGCAGCATCCCCTATATCAAAATCGGTGATCCCGTTAACTTGCGCTATCAGGCTTTTCCCTATGAAAAATTTGGTCAGTTTGCAGGGAAAATCACAGCGATTTCCAATGTTCCGGCCTCGAACAATGAGCTCTTGCGTTATGGCAGCGCCCCTAAAAATAACGACAGTGCCTATTATAAAGTCAACATTCAACCGCAGAAAAACAGCATCGACTGGAAAGGAAAATCATTACTTCTCAGTTCTGGCATGACCACTGAAGCCACACTTTTTCTAGAAAAAAGACCACTCTACCAATGGATCTTCTCACCGCTTTATGGCATTTCAAAAAGTGTAGGTGATTCAGATCATGAATAAAGACCTCATTGCTGAACTCAAAAAAAAACTACAGTTTAATCTAAGACCAACTATTCCGCAGGTGTTACAAACCGAAGCAGCTGAATGTGGCTTGGCGTGTTTGGTGATGATCTGTCGTTTCTTGGGCAAGGACATTGACCTATTTAGTCTCAGACAAAAATATGGCATCTCATCACACGGCGCAACTCTAGCGATATTAATTGATATTGCACATAAACTTGGTTTGGACAGCCGCCCGCTCTCTTTGGCCCTAGACGAAATCCACCTGTTAAAACGGCCCTGTATTTTACATTGGGACTTAAACCATTTTGTGGTGTTGGTTGGCATCAAGCGCAACAAAGCCATTATTCACGACCCTGCTTTTGGTCGCTACAGCCTGTCTTTTCCAGAGCTCTCGCAGCATTTTACTGGCGTCGCGTTAGAGCTTTGGCCCAATCCAAATTTTGCCAGAGAAACCGAACGCCAAAAACTACACTTCCGTAGTTTGCTAAAAAATATCAATGGATTCCCAGGCTTTCTGCTGCGAATTTTGGCACTATCTGTGGTGCTTGAAGCTATTAATATTTTATTGCCAATAGGCACACAAGTGGTCATGGACCATGTGATTTTGGCTGCCGATCACGACCTACTCACCTTGATTTGCTTGGGCTTATTCTGTTTTATTATTTTCCGCACCTTGGTGGCAATGCTGCGTGCTTGGATGACCTTGCTCATGGACACCTTTTTAAGTGTGCAATGGAATCATGGTTTTTTTCAACATCTACTCAGGCTCCCACTGCATTATTTTCAGAAGCGTAATCCTGGTGACATTCAATCTCGATTTCTCTCGCTTGATGCTGTTCGTAATACCTTAAGCACAGGTTTGGTCAACGGCTTCATCGACTGTCTGATGTCGATCGGCTTAATGATCATGATGTATCTCTATGCGGGATGGTTGCTGTGGGTGGTGCTGGCTTTCACGCTGATCTATGTCCTGCTACGTGTACTGACTTTTCAACTTTACCGCCAAGCTGCTGAAGAACAGATTATAAAACAGGCCAAAGCCAACTCACATTTTATGGAAAGCCTCTATGCGATTTCCACCTTAAAAGCCTTAAGCCTCAATCGCAACCGTGCGCAATTTTGGATGAATCTTAATATCGACACCACCAATGCTGGCATACGCGTTGCGCGCTTAGACATGCTGTATGCAGGGGTCAATTCATTGATCACCACACTCGATCAAATCTTGATTTTATGGTTGGGTGCATCGATGGTGATTGATCACCAACTCACGCTCGGAATGTTTGTGGCCTTTAATATTTATCGTGGTCAATTTTCAGAACGTTCAGCGCAACTCATCAATTTAATCCTAGAGCTACGCATGCTGTCGTTACATCATGAACGTTTGGCCGATATTGCGCTCAGTCCTCCCGAACCACAACAAGAAAGTCGCATCTTGGCACTGCCCAATCAAGCCGCCTCCTTTGAAGTCCAAAACCTCAGTTATGCCTATGATGCTTTTTCCGCACCCATTATTGAAAACCTTAGCCTCCTGATTAAAGCCAGTGAGAGTGTCGCCATTGTCGGGCCATCAGGCGTAGGCAAATCAACCTTGATGAAACTCATGAGCGGTTTACTCATCACAGAAAAAGGCATTTTATTATTTAATGAGCACGATATTTATAAAGTCGGTCTCAACAATTATCGCCAATCCATTGCCTGTGTATTACAAGATGACAAATTATTTGCAGGCTCGGTTGCCGACAATATTTCTAGCTTTGATCTGCATAAAAATGAAGCCCGCATTATTGAATGTGCCAAGAACTGCAATATCTATGACGAAATCATGCATATGCCGATGGGCTTTGAAACCCTGATCAGCGCACTTGGATCGAGTTTATCGGGGGGGCAAGTGCAACGCCTCCTCATTGCCAGAGCGCTGTATCGACAACCTGCGATCTTATTTATGGATGAAGCCACCAGCCATCTGGACCCCGAAAATGAAGCCATCATCAACCAATCGATTCGCGCTTTAAATATCACTCGAATATTTATAGCCCATCGCCAATCAAGCATTGATAGTGCCGATCGCATTATTCAAATTGCACGTTAAAGGCAGTACACAACACTTAAAAGGAGCGGGAAATGGCAATTAAATTTTCACAACTTGCACTGTTTTGTGCACTGGTTGAAGAAGGCACCATTTACGCAGCAGCTGAAAAAATGCATTGTGTTCCCTCCAATATTACTGCACGTATTCACGACCTAGAAGATATTCTAAAAGTAACCCTCTTTAATCGGAAACAACGCAAACTCAGTATTACGCCCGAAGGACGCGCCTTTTATATCGAAGCCAAAGCCTTGGTCAAACAAAGTAAAAAATGCCAAGACTTATTTAATCAGCATCAATTGGTTGGCGATTTAAATATTGGGACGCTGAATATCGTGTTAGAAAAATATATTCAGCAACAGACCATTCAGTTCTTAAAAACGCATGCTGCGGTACAAGTGAATATCTCTTGTTGTTCTTCTCTACTGCTGTTAGAAAAATTACTGGCTGCCGAGTTTGATCTCATTTTTATCGATGCCAACGTACAACACCCCCAATTACACAGTCGGGTCATTATTCAAGAAACCCTTTATTTGGTCTTCAATGCCGCCTCATGGCAAGACTTTAAATTGCATGCAGCAGAACAAATTTTATTTCGCTATGGTGGCCCCAGCATGCATGAACTGTTGCTAAAAAACTGGTTGGCACAACAGCAAATTTGCGTGCACCGTCAATGTGCGATTGAGTCCTACAGCTTGGCCCTAGATGCGATCCAACAACACCTTGGCTTTAGTGTGATTCCAAGTCCATTTTTAGCTGAAGCACAGCACAGACAACTGCAATGTCTGGCACTCACCAACATCGAAAGCTGTGATATTTCTATCGCCTGGCAAAAAAATAGTGATTCTAAATTGATTCAACACTTTAGCGCCTTATTCGGCTAACGAAGCTCAGCCCTTTGCTTGGTGTAAAATAAGATCAATGCGCGCAAGCACTGGATAATGTCCTTCTCACGCAGAACTTTGCTATACTCGACCCGCTTAAAACGATATCAATTTAATTAAAGATTCTAATACTGTGCCTGATCTGTTTAGTCCGACCCCCGAACAACGCTTTGCAATTGCAGAAGCTGAAAAAGGCCAATCCTTTAAAGTGATTGCCTATGCAGGCACAGGTAAAACCACGACATTGCAATTAATTAGTGATGCCATGCCACAGCGACGTGGAATGTATTTGGCATTTAACAAAGCGATTGCCGCTGAAGCACAACAAAAATTTCATCGCAATGTAGACTGTCGTACCTTTCACTCATTGGCCTTTCGCAGCGTGCCCCGCGGAATTACTGATAAATTACGTCTACCACGTTTAAGTCCAAGTTTTATTGCCAAAGAATATCGTCTAGAGCCGATCACCTTGCGTCGCATGATGGGCGGGCGTTATGAAAAATATGTATTAATGCCAAGTCGTTTGGCCAGTTTAGTCGCCAATGCGGTCAGTCATTTCTGTTCAACCAGCTCACAATATCCTGCGCCACGCCATCTGCAAGCCCCTTCTTGGCTGCATCCAGACGATATCGATAGCCTACAAAAGCATTTATATCCTGCGGTGGAGCGACGTTGGTTAGAGTCGGTTGATATGCAACACCAAGCCGGTATTGGTCACGACATTTATTTAAAATTGTGGGCACTGTCTGAACCTAATATTCCCGCGGATTATGTCCTTTTTGACGAAGCACAAGATGCTGACCCTTTAATGCTCGGTATTCTACTTCGCCAAAAACAAACTCAAGTCATCTATGTCGGTGATGCACATCAACAAATCTATGCCTGGCGCGGTGCGATTAATGCCATGCAGCATCTGCCTTTGCCTGAGTCGCGCCTGACCACATCGTTCCGTTTTGGTGAACCGATTGCAGAAGTTGCCAATGCTTTACTCGGTGGCCTCAACGAAACCGTGCCATTAATAGGCAATAGCCATGTGAAATCACGTGCCGTCAATAAACCACATACCAAAATGCGCGATGCAATTTTATGTCGTACCAATGCCCGTGCCATGGAACTGCTGTTATCGGGCTTAGTCCAAGGCGATAAAGTTGGTCTCCAAGCCGATCAGGTTAAACTCAATCGTTTTGTCGATGCCGCCAGTCTGCTTAAGCAAGGCAAACGCGTCACTGATGTTCCTGAATTGGCGTGGTTTAATTCATGGCATGATGTGCATGAGTATTGTGAAACCAACGATGGTAGTGATATAAAACCTTTAGTGAAATTGGTTGACGATCACGGCACTGCCCCACTGAAAAAGGCCTTGGCCAAGATTACCCCGATTGAACAAGCGGATTATGTGATTTCCACGGCGCACAAAGCCAAAGGTCTCGAATGGAATCGGGTACATATTGAAGATGACTACCAATTTAAGATTAATGGCTTAGAACATAAAATTAGCGATGAAGAGCTGCGCCTCTTATATGTGGCGTGTACCCGTGCTAAAGTAAGCCTAAACATTCATCATATCTATGATTTAGTACAACAATTGAAACCTAAAGCACCCTTTAAAAATAAAGCAGCTGCCTCATGAGCGCAGTCATGCACCATGAGGTGAACGATGCAACTCAGTTATTTACAACTCAAAAATTGTTATCATTTTAATCATTTAAAAATTGACTTCCAGATCACTGCGCATCCCGTCACCTTGATTTTAGGTGAGCAAGCCAGTGGTAAAACTGCGATTATTAAAAATATTTATCAAGGGTTAAGCTGGTTTCCCTCACGTTTTAAAGACATTCGCAGTGCCGGTGTGGTGATGTTAGATCAAGATATTCAGTATCAGCAACATCAGTCTAAAATTGATATCGGCATACAGATTCCGACTGAGATTGGTTGCTTACCAGAAAGTAGTGACCCTCACCCACAAAATCTCAATTGCTGCCATTGGCAACTGTATAAAACCTTACTGCCCAATGGGGTTGGTCATAGTAAAGTTGAAACTAGGCAGCTTGACCAATGCGTCGAACTTTACTACAAAGCCATCCAACACGACCCTTTACAAGGGCTACCGATGATTGCCTACTATCCTAGCGAACGTTTTAGCAATGAAATCAATTTGCTCAGCAAGAATAATCCCAGCCTGTTCCAATCCCATGCAGCTTATGAATTTGCAGCAATTCCCTTTACCACCTTTGCCCGTTTTTTTGAATGGTTACGTGAAGTTTCAGATATTGAAAATGCCCAAACAGCACAACGCTTTCAACAGTTCATTGCCGCAGAGCCCAATCCTCAAACCGCAACAGCAGAACAAAAACAAGATTATCTGAATCAAACCTTACAAAAAATCCACTCGCAGCCCATTGCCCCAAATCTGTTGGCCTTAAAGCGGAGTCTAAATATTGTTATTCCAGAAATTAGTGATATTTACCTCGACTACCAACCTAAAATGCAACTGATGGTTTGCTATCAAAATCAGATTTGTTTATATCAGCAATTGTCTTCAAGTCTTAAAAACTGGGTGGCCTTAATCGGGGATATCGTGCGTCGGCTTTGCATTCTCAATCCGATGAGTTTGTATCCATGTGAAGAAGGTGAAGGGGTCTTACTGATTGATCAGATTGATGCGGGACTTGATCAAGAAATGAGTGCAGTCATCTTAGATCGGTTACATCAGGCTTTTCCGCAGCTTCAAATTATTGCCACGGGGCAATGCCCTGACCTTTTAGATAATTCACTTGATTATCAATATCTCAGATTACAACAACAACGTTTATATTCGATCCAACCTAAAAAAAGTTGGCACGACTACGAAAACCAATATCAGCACATGCTCGCGCCGCTCTTGGTGGCACATCCTGCGCATGAAACAGCCACAGCACCCTCCAAAGCTGAAGAGATATTTGCACAAATTCAACAACTCACGGAACTTGAGCAATCGGAGTTAAACCGCCTGCTCCAAGCTGATGACGACACCAAGACGCATATCCTGCCCTGTTCGCCTGAAATTTAGACATTCTACGTTTAATTCAACCGCATACTCGAATTAAATCCCTATAATTAACCTCAAAGTGTAAAATGATTTGATGTTGTTTTAACCATGTAATAAGATCAAAACCGCTTTTAGTTCTATCTTTCTATGTGGCGGTTTTACCACCTCTTTTACGAGTTGCGCAACACAACTTGTTTTCTTTTCATCTGTAATTAACTTGGCTTTCAAGATTGAACATTTTGGATCTTTCCTTGAGCTCCTGTAATCCTTGAAAGATAATATTCATTTAGGTTCAAACCTATTCACGACATTGGATACGAGTGTGCTACCGATTATTATATTGTTACCGTTAATACTTGGCACTACCCTTGTCTCGTGGTTGAAGCAGTTTTCGCGCGGGGTAATGGCTCTAGGAGCTATAGGCGTCAGTTTAACCAGTTTTATCTTGTTACTGACTCAAACCAAACAGGTCTTTCAAGGCGCAACCATCATTGAGAGTTGGCCTTGGCTCTCCACTTTAGGGGTTGACCTCAGCTTCAGGCTTGACGCACTCGGTTTGATTTTCGCTTTGCTGATCAGTGGGATCGGCACCCTCATTTATATTTACGCCTATTACTATCTGAGTCCGCAAAACTCGTTGAGTAAGCTCTATAGCCTACTCATGCTGTTTATGACAGCTATGCTCGGTATTTCACTCTCCAATAACCTAATGATATTATTGGTTTTCTGGGAGCTTACCAGTATTTCGTCCTTTCTACTGGTCGGTTACTGGAGCAATTACGATGCCGCGCAACGTGGCTCACGTATGGCTTTGACCATCACTGGTATGGGTGGTTTGGCCATGCTCGGTGGCTTCATTCTTTTGGGTAAAGTAACAGGTACCTATGAGATTGATCAGATTTTAGCAATGGGCCAACAGATTCAACAAGACCCTTTATTTGTTCCGATTTTATTGTTGATTTTACTGGGTGCATTTACCAAAAGTGCGCAGTTCCCCTTTCACTTCTGGTTACCCAATGCCATGGCTGCACCGACACCGGTATCGGCCTATTTGCATTCGGCCACCATGGTCAAAGCGGGGATCTTTTTATTGGCGCGGTTATTGCCAATTTTTGTGGGGGCTTCGCTCTATCACAACATCGTGACCAGCGTTGGTTTATTTACCCTGTGTATGGCTGCGTTATTTGCCATTTTCAAAGAAGATTTAAAAGGCTTATTGGCCTATTCCACCATCAGCCACTTGGGACTGATCGTCTGCTTACTCGGCATCGGTTCACCTTTGGCCGTTGCAGCAGCAATTTTCCATATTATTAACCATGCAACATTTAAAGCGGCATTGTTCATGATCGCAGGTATTATCGATCATGAAACCCAAACCCGCGACTTGAGAAAACTCAGTGGCATCTGGCAACTACTGCCATTTACTGCAACCTTGACCATGATCACGGCTGCAGCAATGGCAGGTGTCCCACTGACCAATGGCTTTATTTCCAAAGAAATGTTCTTTACTGAGCTGCTGGCAAATCTCACTGGCCCATTCATGATTGTGGCTGCTGTGATTGCAACCTGTGCAGGTCTATTTGCCGTCGCCTACTCCACTCGCTTAGTGCATGGGGTATTCTTCGACGGCCCTGTTGGCAAAGATGTGCCCAATAAACATGCGCATGAACCCCCAATCGGCATGCGAGCGCCAGCGGTTCTCTTGGCGACCATTTGTATTTTGGTGGGGATTTTACCGGCACTGCTGATTCAATCTATCATCAATGCCGGCACCCGAGCCAGTACCCAACTTGCTGACTTCAAAGGCGCTGAACTGGCCATTTGGCATGGTTTTAATTTGCCATTGTTGATGAGTGCGATTGCGCTGGTTGGTGGGGTGTTGTTTTACTTCGCCCTAGCACGCAATGGTCGTATTCGAAAAATTGACCTTGACCTGTATTTGGGTAAATTCCAAGGCAAACTCATTTTTGAAAACGGCCTTAAACAGTTGTTGCGTGGTTCTCGTTTTATTAAGAAAAAAACAGAAACAGGCTCCTTACAAACCTATTTGGCTTGGATCTTACTATTCACCATTGCGATTGTGGCCGTCCCGCTGTTCAATCAAGGTCTCACCGCAGGTAGCCGTGAATTAACCGCTGCACCATTGGTGGCGATTGTCCTATGGTTATTGCTATTTTCAGCCTGTTGGATGCTGTTGTGGTTCCACCACGAACGCATCAAAGCCGTGTTGATTACTGGTGCAATTGGCCTTGTGGTCACCATGGTATTCGTCACTTTCTCTGCACCCGATTTGGCATTGACCCAGATTAGTGTTGATGTGGTCACCACCGTATTATTGCTGATGAGTCTGTCGCTATTACCACAGCTTACCCCTTATGAATCGAATCGAGGCCGTCGTTGGCGAGATGCGGTCATTGCAATTGTGGCAGGTCTGGGCATTGGTTGGATCACTTGGATGTTGCTGACCCGTGACCATCATTCAATTTCATGGTTCTTTGTCCAACAGTCCCTGCCGCTCGGCGGTGGATCAAATATCGTCAACGTGATTTTGGTCGATTTCCGTGGTTTCGATACCTTCGGGGAAATTACCGTGTTGGGAATTGCCGCGATTGGTGCGCTCTGCCTTATGGATGGCATGCGTACCCACGGCACCACCATCACCCAAGGGCTCAGCTACCGTTTTAATCCATCACCGTTGATGTTCCGTATGACGGCTTCGTGGATTTTGCCACTGGCTTTGGTGGTCAGCTTATACATTTTCATTCGCGGACATAACTATCCAGGCGGGGGCTTTATTGCTGGCCTTATCACCTCAATGGCTTTGATTATTCAATATATCGCCTTGGGTCAAGACCATGCCGAGAAACTATTGCGCGCCAACTCTGGTCGCCGCTATGAAACTTGGATTGGCCTTGGACTCAGCATTGCGGGTGTTTCTGGTGTTGCAGCATGGTTATGGGGGCGTCCGTTCCTGACCAGTGCGCATATTTATGTGGATACGCCATTATTCGGCACTTTCCATTTGGCCTCTGCGGCAGCTTTCGATTTAGGGGTATATATCACCGTGGTCGGTGCCACCATGTTACTCATTTCTGTACTGGGTGACTCACGACATTCCAGCATGTCTGGCCCATTACCTAAGGAGTAATTCATGATTAGTTTAGAATTTTTACTCGCTTCTTCAATTGGATTACTGGTTTCTGCAGGCATTTATTTAATTTTGCGTGCAAGAACATTTCCAGTGGTACTGGGTTTAGCCACCATCGGCTATGCCGTGAATTTATTTTTATTTGCCATGGGTCGGCTCCAACTGACCTCCCCTGCAATTCTGACCGATGCCACCAAAGTCACCGATCCACTGCCACAAGCCTTGGTCTTGACGGCAATCGTGATTGGCTTTGCAACCACTGCATTTATTGTACAACTGGCATTGCGCAGTCGTTATGAAACTGGAACCGATCATGTGGACTCAAAAGAGGAACCCACCGCTGTAGATCTACGTGAGGATGAGCCTTAATGATGAGTTTTCTAGACTTTTGGCAAAGTCACGCGCCCATTTTTGCAATTTTAATTCCAGCATTCACCGCCTTTGCATTGGTGATACTGGGCAATCCAGGTTCGGGTTCTTTGGCACACGACTGGCGACAACCATGGCGTCGTGGCATCAGTTTACTGTCTGTGGTTTTGGGCTTTATCACTGCGGTGAGTTATCTGATTCAAGCCAGCAACGGCAATATTGTGGTCTACGAACTCAGTGAATGGACCGCCCCTTTTGGGATCGTTTTGGTTCTTGATCGCCTTTCAGCGCTCATGGTTTTACTGACCTATGGCTTGGCTGTCCCTGTGCTCTGGTTTGCCAGTAAAGAATGGGATGAACGTGGTCGTTATTTTCATGCGATGTTCCATTTCCTTTTAATGGGACTCAATGGCGCATTTTTAACGGGCGACTTATTTAACCTGTTTGTATTCTTTGAAGTTTTGTTAATGGCATCCTATGTGTTGCTGTTACATGGTCAAGGCAAAGCACGTTTTCAATTGGGTATCCATTACGTCACCATCAACTTATTTGCGTCTGCACTGTTCCTGATCGGCCTCGGCATGATCTACGGCAGTGTCGGCAGTCTGAATATGACAGATGTGGCACGCATCATCCCTCTGCTCGAAAACGATCAACATAAGTTGGCCACGGCAGGTGGTTTATTGTTATTCGTGGTCTTTGGGATTAAAGCTGCGATGTTGCCTGTGGGCTTTTGGCTACCAAAAACCTATGCGGTTGCGACCACTCCTGTTGCTGCAATCTTTACCATCATGACCAAAGTCGGTATTTATGCCATTCTGCGGATCAACGGGACGGTGTTTCATGATGCGTTCAGCCAAAATATTATCAGTTCTTGGTTATTACCAATTGCCTTGATCACTTCACTGTATGGGGTGATTGGTGCATTGGCGGCAGATCGCTTGCGTCGCTTTGTCGGCTTTATGGTGCTGTCTTCGATTGGTACGATTTTAATTGCAATTTCGATGCAAAACCGTGATGCATGGGCCGCGGCACTATTCTATTTGGTACACAGTACCTTAATTGCTGCTGCATTTTATCTGCTCTGCGGTTGGGTGACCTCACAACGTGGTAGCTTCAAAGATCATTTAAAAATTGCACCCAAAATGAAACAGCACTATGCCGTTTCAATGACCTTTTTTATCATTGCCTTAATGATGGCAGGTCTACCACCATTTAGTGGTTTCTGGGGTAAAGTCTTGATTTTAAGCGCTACCACCAACACTGCTACACAAGGTTGGATTATTGGCACCATTTTAGTGGTGAGCTTGCTCAGTATTTTGGCCTTTACCCGTGCTGGTTTTATTTTGTTTTGGCGTGCAACCACACCAGAAGACAATCCCAAGGAAGCGGCTTATGCAGCTTATCAAGCCTTACCAGAACACGCACCACCACGTAATGACAAGGCGATTTATCTCTTATTGGCTGCATTGGTGGTCTATGTGGTTTGTGCCGCGCCAATTTTGACGTATATCGAGCAGACCGCAACACAAATCAGTGATCGTCAGCAGTACATTGATGTCATTCTAAAAACTGATCAAAATAATCAAGTGATTAGCGTACAGCCATTTAGCCCAGACTATTTGCCTGAAACCAAATATGCCGGTGAAAGTACCGATATCTACGCCAACTATATTCCGTATCTCATCCATCGGAACACCTTAGAAGGCGAACATATTTCACCGAATAAGCAACAGCAAATTCAGCAACAACAAGATGCCAATCGTCTGGAACATCTTGTTCCTGCTGAAATAAAGCCGATGGAGCCTTAACTCATGAAACAGAAGATTTCTTTTCTCGATCGTATGCTGCCCCATCCCTTTGTCTCGGTATTGGTGGCCATCACTTGGCCGATGCTGAATGAAACGCTGGATGTCTTCAATATAACGGTCGGCATCTTATTGGGCCTTATTATTCCTAAAATGGTTCAGCCTTTTATTGTTAGAACCCCGAATATTCAGTGGGGCCAAGCTTTAAAGTTATTTTGGGTGGTGCTACGCGATATTCTGGTCTCGAATGTCGTGGTCGCTAAACAAGTTCTGGGGCCGATGCAACAGCTCAAACCCAAATGGTATCGTGTGCCACTCGATACCAACCATGAACAAGTCAACACCCTCCTGGCGATGATCATCACCACCACCCCTGGAACCGTAACTGCTGGTATCGATCAAGAGCGCGGTGATATTTTGGTACATGCACTCAATTGCGACGATCCAGAAGCGGATATTTTAGATATCAAAACACGCTATGAGGCACCATTACTCGCGATCTTCAATGCCAAGCAAGGAGACCCTTCATGACCCTATTGCCTTATGCCTTGGGCATCAGCTTATTGGCAGTGACGATTTCAATGTTGCTGTGTTTGATCCGTTTAATTATTGGACCTTCGATTGTTGACCGACTGTTGGCCTTGGATACGCTATTTTTAAATGCCACCTGTTTAATCATCATTTTAGGCATTTATTGGACCACAACCTCTTTATTTGAAGGGGCTCTTTTGGTGGCCATGTTGGGCTTTGTCTCAACTGCGGCACTGGCCCGTTATTTCACCACTGGCCATGTCATCGACTAGGAGTCAACCATGCATCAAAGCATTGAAATCATTGTGTCGATCCTATTAATTATCGGGGCATTTTTTACACTGGTCGGTGGAATTGGGATGGTGCGCCTACCCGATTTATTCATGCGACTACATGCACCAACCAAGTCAAGCACCTTGGGACTTGGAAGCTTTTTGCTGGCTGCCATGATTTATGCAGCAGGTCATGGTCGTTTTGGTTTTGCCGAACTTATCATTACCTTTTTGGCTTTTGTGACCGCACCAGTATCGGCCAACTTGATTGCACAAGCCGCCATTCATTTGCGCTTACGTTCAATGGGCGGTGATGTGCCTGAGGCCATCAACCGTCCCTTGCCTTGGCAAAAACACAGCCGTAAAGCACGGAAATTTAACAATGATCTTTAAGTGGAGTTGCTTGGTGAAGTGCTCCTTTACGCACAAAGCATATCGCCAATAGAAATAGCAGCCCCATCACAACCACTGCACTATGAAAGGCCAACAACTGTGCAGTGGTCTGTGCCAATCCTTGTTGCTCACCTCGCACTGCCACTAGTGTCATTGTCGTACCGAGTATTGCGACGCCAAAAGTCATGCCCAACTGCCGAAGCGTATTTAAAATCGCGGCTGCGAAGTTAATATCTTGCGGTTCTACAGTCCCCATAATCAATGTGCTTGAACCTGGAACAATCAACCCAACGCCTGCACCCAATAACGCAGCCAAGCTGATATAGAGCAGCAAAGATGAATCCGCCTGAAAACTCAACATGCCCAATAACGCTACACCACTCATCGCCAACCCAGTTTTCAACAAACGGATCAAATGATATTTCTGCGCCAACCGAGCAAAGACAATAGATACGATGGCTTGCATTAAGAATTGTGGTACAATCAACCACCCCGTTTCTGCCGCTGAAAGCTGGACTTGATCTTGGTAGAACAATGCAAATACAAACAATGAACTATAGCCAGCAAAGCCTAAAATAAATGAAATCGCGTTATAGGCTAAAAAAGGTCGATTTTTAAATAAATGATTGGGAATTAAAGGATATTCCGCATGCTTTTGTCGCCAAATAAAAGCCATCATCGCCAACATAAAAATCAAACCACAGCCCAATAACCACTGAATTTGATCTGCTTGCTGCAACATGATGATGCTATATACCAAGGTTGCCACAGCCACCGCACTGTAGATTAAACCTAGATAATCAAAGGCAACCACATGGGTTGTTTGGTCTGCCTCAATCCCACGCCATCCCAAATATAAAGTCAGTATGCCAACGGGCAAGTTCAACCAAAAAATACTTTGCCAGCCGAAATAATGCACCATCAAGCCGCCGATCAATGGACCAACCACCAGTGAAAAGGCACTAAATGAACTCCAACGACCAATCTCACGGGCTTTGTCTTGTGGTTGCTGAAAATGATGAACCAAAATCGCCAAGGCCAATGGAATCAGCACTGCACCTGCCACCCCTTGGATCAAACGGCCAATAATCAGTACACTAAAACTCGGTGCAATCGCACAAATCACTGAGCCTAGAATAAAGATCAGCACGCCAATCAACCACAATCGCTTGCGGCCAATACGCTGACTCAAAGCACCGACAGCAAGCATCAAACTCGATAGGCTTAAGGCATAACTGTCGATCACCCACTGAAGATCAGCCATATCACTTTGAAATTGCTGCTGAATCACGCTAAGTGCCAAATTGACACTGCTTAAATCGACCAAACATAGAAAGGTACTGATATACAGCGCAGCGATCAGATAAATCGGCTTACTTGAGAGTGACATCTGAGGACTCAATATTCATTGAATAAGAATCACTATACTTAATTCAGCCACCAATCTGTTAATTATTTTCATAGAAATCAACGCAGAACAAAACCTTTTGCTTTGCATAACTGCGCGTTGCGGTATAAGGTAAACTCAATCCTTTATTGTTTCCGAACACTCATCAAATGTCCAACGATTGGGCTGAAAGCTTTCAGGTGGATAAGGTTCGCTACTTTCATCACCTAGACGATATAAATCCTCGTTATTCAAATTCACTCTAAAATAATGAGTTTTTGGACAATTCCATTTTTTGCCCTGTTCAATAAAATGATAACCCTCTGCCAAGATCAAAGTTCCTGCCCTAGGATAGACCGTAATGACTGACATGCCATTTATCTGTACAGGATATGGAAAACGAATCGCTAGGACATTATTTAAATCACGTGATGACTTATATTCAAAACCAAACAGTATAGACTTATCAATATTCGTTCCTGCAGGTAAAACAATGCCACCAAATGATGTATCTTCCACTAGGGTGAAATTTCTATCTTTATCTTTTTCTGCTTCAAATTCAGATAATTTTTCATCCTGATAACGTCCCCATGCAAAATATAGTATGAGCAAAACCAGTAGAATAAATGGGGAGAAGATAAAATTAGCCATACACTTACTTAGCTTTGGCCTAGCCAGCCCGCGACGACGAGCACGGTAAATTCGAAAACCATGAATCAGCGTCAATAAAAGGCTCAATATCAATAATATAAGCCATATAAAAACAATGCCGACCGCTCCAACGCCTCCACTAACTGACATTACAATATCCCTAATTTATAGCAATATATTTCAAAAATATCATGGAAATAACAATCTTGATCACAAAAAACCCAGCTGATATCAGCTGGATTTTCACGATTTATTCAAGCGATGTACAGCCCAAACTAAATCCCGTTTACACCTACCGTCATGCCGCCACAGACATACAGTACTTGTCCGGTAATAAAGCCGGACTGTTCATCTAAAAAGAAATCACAAGCATGTGCCACATCTTCGGGTTGACCAAAGCGTTTCACAGGCACGCTATTTAAAATTTGCTGTGTATGCGGTGCATCAATCGGATTGGCTTGTTTAAATAACGCTGTTTCAATCGGACCGGGCCCAATGGCATTAACGGTAATTCCAAACTCAGCCAACTCCAAAGCCGATACCCGAGTTAAGCCAATTAATGCTGCTTTACTCGCTGCATAAGCTGCACGAAAGGTTTTACCCAGTGCCGCCCGAGAGGACATGTTGACGATCCGTCCAAACTGCTGCTGTTTCATGCCTGGAATCAAGGCTTGGCTGCATTGCAAGGCACAGCGGATATTGAGTGCCATGACTTGATCAAACTGCGCCAAACTTTGTGCTTCAATGGCTGCAGGTGCAACCATACCGACATTGTTCACTAAACGGGTAATCGGGCCTTGCTGTAAAATCTGCTGCAAGGCCTGAGCGGTTTCTTCAATATTGGAAAGATCAACGCAATAATCTGCATTTTTCTGATCTAAAATCACCACCTCATAGCCGCGGCTACGGCAGGAGGTGGCAATGGCCGCACCAATCCCAGCAGCACCGCCTGTGATTAAAACGCGATTATTTCGATTGTTCATCACAGCTTCCTTTTTAAGACTCTAGCTCGTTTCACCAAACTTCGGAATCAGATGACTACGCTGCAGTGACTCATACTTGGTAATCAAGTACACCGCACAAATCATACTGGCAAAGACGTGTACGATCGCCAATAGAATGACTGGCATAATTGAGCCGCTCTGATTCAGCAAGAATTGCGCAATAATTGGAGTTGAACCCGCGAAGATCATGCCGCACATTTGATAACTCAACGAAATCCCGGTATAGCGCACGTTGGCTGGGAAGGCTTTCACCAAAATTCCGCCCAAGAACGAGTAATACATGGAATGAGGAATCGTTGCTGCTGCCATCCCAATCGCTGCCCAAAGGAACGACTTGGTTGAAATTAAATAGAAGGCCAATGGCAATAAAACCACTTCAGGTAATAAGATAAAAATCACTGCTTTTTTTAGATTAATCTTAGAGGCAATAATCGCACCCAATGGTTGGAAGATCACCTGTGTAATCAATGCAATGGTGATGATTCCTAAAAAGTCTGAACGGGTAAAACCAATCTCATTCACCGCCCAAGACAAGGCAAATGTAGTTTTAAAGTAGGTTGCAGATAGTCCGATAATACAGGCACCCATACCCAAAGCCACCATGACTTTATACTTTGCAAGCACCTCTTTTAATGGGACTTTGACCAAGGTTTTACTTTCTTTGAGTTGCTTCATTACTGGTGATTCTTCGACACCAACACGAATCCACAGGCCAGTAATCACCAAGAAGGCTGACAGTAAGAATGGCACACGCCATCCCCAAGACAGAAACTGCTCATCTGGCAAGAAAGAGAACATAAAGAAGATTGAGGTTGCCAACAAGTTACCCACTGGTGAACCTTGTTGGGCAAAGGCAGAGTACAACAGCTCTTTGCCTTTCGGTGCATGCTCAGCAGCGAGTACCACCGCACCGCCCCACTCTCCGCCCATGGCAATTCCTTGAATTAATCGTAAGACAATCAATAGAATCGGGGCTGCTATACCAATCGAGTTATAGGTCGGCAAAAAACCAATCGCGGTGGTACACACCCCCATCAACATCAAGGTGACAATCAGGGTTTTTTTACGCCCAATTCGGTCACCTAAGTGTCCAAAGATCATGCCACCCAATGGACGTGCTAAAAAACCAATCCAAAATGTGGCAAATGCCGCCAAGGTCCCGCTTGCAGTACTAATCGTTGGAAAGAAAATTTTACTAAAAACCAAGGCTGCTGCGGTGCTATAGGCATAAAAGTCATACCACTCAATGGTGGTTCCAACAAATGACGCCATACCTGCTTTTTTAGCAATTTTGGCTTGTTGTGCCTCACTCACATGTTCCATATGATTATTCCGTATTTTTAAAGACAACAAAACCTCTCAAGCCATATGCGGTGGGATTTCCTAAGCATCCCTGCATGTTTAACGGGCTTGATTGAATAGGTTTAAATTTATCTTATTCGTCTACATCAATATTTTGCTTGTTTTAGTAACCTAAGTTTAAATAAGTCGTTAAGCAATCCCTTGTTTTACTTTTTTTGTTGACCAATCACACCTTGTTCAATCAACACGTCAATTTGTTGTTGGCTAAAGCCATTGTTCTTCAATACTTCAACCGTATTTTCAGCAAAGGCTGGTGGTGCTGTGCGATAACTTGCAGGGTTGTGGCTGAGCTTAATTGGGGAACCAATCCCTTGATAATCGTCACCAATCCCAATCACCATCTGACGATGTGTGGTATGTGGATGTTGGACGATTTGCTCAACATTCAAGATTGGGCCACACGGCACACCAGCTTTGATCAAGTCAAAAGCCACACTATCGCCATCAAACTCAAGTAAACGTTCTTCTAAAATTTGTTTAAGTTCTGCTCGATACAAACAGCGCTGTGCATTCGACTCAAAACGCGTGTCGCTTGGAATCGCAGCTAAGTCTAAGTGCTGACACAGTTTGGCAAATTGATTGTTATTGCCCACGGCGATATAAATCGCATTGGTTCTGGTTTTAAATGCGTCATAAGGACTGATATTGGGATGTGCATTGCCCGTGGCTTTCGGCACTTTGCCAGACCATAAATAGTTTGGAATATGTGGATGCAGCAGTGATACCCCAGAATCGAACAATGCCGCTTCAACCAATTGACCTTGACCCGTTACTTGGCGTGCTTGCAATGCCAAGAGCACGCCAATCACCGCATTCAGCCCAGTCACCATATCCACCACGGGCAATCCCACCCGCAATGGCTCACCTTGCGGCTCGCCATTAACACTCATAATCCCTGACATTGCTTGAATCACAGAGTCATAGCCAGGAAAGCCCCCCATCGGACCATCCACACCAAAACCAGTCACTCGGCAATGAATTAAACGCGGAAACTTCTTACTCAACACCGCTTCAAAACCAAGCCCCCATTTCTCTAAGGTGCCGATCTTAAAGTTTTCGACCAGTACATCTGCCCCTTCCAGTAAGGTCAATAAAATTTCTTGACCTTTGGCTTGGGTTAAATCAATCGAAATCCCCTGTTTATTGCGATTCACCCCAGAAAAATAGGCAGCACTATCATTGCGGAATGGCGGCCCCCAAAAGCGTGTTTCATCTTTTTGCGGTGGCTCAACTTTAATGACTTCAGCACCATGATCGGCCAGAACCTGTGTGGAAAATGGTCCACCCAACACACGGCTCAGGTCGATCACTTTAATTCCCTTTAATGCACCTGTATTCATTCCCTGAATGCTCCCTGCTTAGGCAATAATTGACATTGCTTGCTCTAAATTAACGCTGTCTTGTTGAATTAATGTCGATAACACCACATCAAGCTGCGTGTTATGATCACGTGCAAATGGATGTACTGGGCTCAATTTATATTTGATCACCAAATGTGCCCAAGCCAAACGCTGCCAATGATCTTCAAGTTGTACTGCTTCCCAAGCCATCATAATTGCAGTGCAAATGTTATAAAGTGCAGAAGCCGCTTTACGCGTATCTGATTGATTTTTCTCAGCAACAATATTGAGAATAAACTGCTCAACTTCAAGTAACTTGTGGGTTAGTACCTGACGAGAAATCGCTGGTATTTTTTCATGACTCAACAAGTGCAACAGATAAGCTTTCAAATCAGGCAAGGCTTCGGCACGTTCAACGGCACGAATCACATCGAGCGCCACAATATTACTGGTACCTTCCCAGATTGAACCCAAATGTGCATCTCGAACAATACGTGCATCTGACCATTCTTCAATAAACCCACAACCACCACGGACTTCCATCGCATCGCCTGTAACTTTACGTGCATCACGGCAGGCGCGGAACTTAATCAATGGCGTTAAAATACGAATACATTTCAAGGCCTGTGCATTGCCAAGCTTCGACAAATTCAATACGCGTGCAGTATGTAGCACCATGGTTTTGGCTTGTTCACTCGGCAACATCATTTTTAGCAATTGCTTTCTTTGCAACGGCAAATCTTGCAAGGTCTTGCCAAAGGCATGACGGTTTTTACAGATATACAGCGCTTCACCGACTGAACGACGCATTAAGCCTGCGGCACGAACACCATTTGAAAGTCGCGACCAGTTGATCATGTCTGCCATCTGTTGGAAACCACGACCAATCTCACCGAGTAAATGCGCCTCTGCACCTTGCAGTGAAATTTCACCACTGGCCATGGAGCGTGAGCCCATCTTGTCTTTTAAACGTAAGATTTCATAATGATTGTGCTTGCCATTATCGAGTAGTTTCGGCATCAAGAATAAGCCCAAACCTTTCATTCCCGCTGGTGCACCCTCAACATGTGCAAGCACCATCGCGACACCAGCATCAGGGTTTGAACAGAACCATTTGTCTCCTGTTAAATACCATTTCCCGTCTTTCTCATGTGCAACCGTCGTAATTTGAGAAACATCAGAACCCGCACCCTGTTCAGTAATAAACATGGCACCTTGAGTCAATTCATCAAAATCAGCGCTGGTTAAATTGGGTAGGTATTTATCAATAATTTCTTTTGACGCGTATTTGCACATGGTCATCGTCAATGAGTCCGTCATACTGACTGGACAACACAAACCAAATTCAGCCTGCACAAATAAGTAGGTCATGGCATATTTGACCATAGGCGGCATAACGTCATTCCAACCAAATGCACCTTCTCTATGTGACATACTTGCCAAATTCAAATCGATGTACGCTTTCTTTTCCAGCTCAATATAATCGGGATGTTTATTAACTTTTTGCTCATCAAAGCCTTGGCGATTACGATACTGTAACGTTGGTGGATTTTTGTCTGCACTTAATGCCAAGTCATCCAGAGTACTGCCCAGATCCGCGCCCAATTTTTCAAAGTGCGGTAATAGGTGCTGATATAAGTCAGCTGGTAAATAAATTTTTAGCAGTTGTTGAAAGTTCGGATCTTCTCTAAAAAAGTTTTGACCATGTCGATCTGGAATATTATTACTAACATCAATATGTTGCACTATACTTAAATTACCCATATCCAGCTTCTACCCGATTATTTGATTATAGCCTTGGAGTAGGTCAGATTATGAAGCTTGCTAAATGAAGTAAAATATATAATATGCATCACGTGATATATAAAATATATCGACTGCATCACAAACTATTAATAACCAATTATGGCGAACAACGTCTTAGAACTTATTTAAAGCGACGATGATGTCGGGAAAATAGCAATGAACTTAAAACACCTTAAATACTTTGTAATGGTGGCTGAGGAATTACATTTTGGTCGTGCAGCAAAACGCTTACATATTTCTCAACCCCCGCTTAGCATGAGTATTCAACAGCTTGAGAGCAACTTAGGATTCTCTCTTTTTATTCGCAACAACAAAACCGTGGCACTTACCGATGCCGGTGCATTATTTTATAAAGAGGCTTTAACCTTATTAAGGCATTCTGAGGATATGCGTCAAATTGGTAAACGGGTTGCGCGCGGTATGCTCGGTAATTTACGTATTGGTTTCGGCAGTTCAATGCTGCTGCGTGGTTTAAATAATGTGATTAACGCATTTCAATTACAGCATCCGCATATTAAGGTGCTGCTCAAAGAAATGAATTCATCCGAACAAACTCAAGCTTTAAAACAAGAGCAAATTAATATAGGTTTCGTGCATAGTTTAAATTCAGAGCCCGATATCGTCTATCGACTGCTCATGTCAGAGGACTTTGTTTGCTGCCTACCGAAAAGCCATCCACTGGCCTCCGAACCCGTGATTGATTTAGCCTTGTTGGAAAATGAAAATTTTGTGCTGTTTCCGCGTTCAGTCGCACCGCACTATCACGATAAGATTACCAGTATCTGCGTGAATGCGGGTTTTAGCCCGTATATTGCACATGAGATTCACAATTGGCTCACCATTGTCGAGGTTGTCGAGGCGGGGCTTGGCATTGCTTTGGTGCCGCAATCCATGCAGAACCTGAAAAAGGAAAACACCTGCTTTATTAAAATTAACGACAACAGTATTCGTTCAGAGACCTATTGTATTTGGAATAGCAATGACAGCTCTATTTTGCAACAGAACTTTCTGGAGGCCTTGCCCTTCCCCAAAGAAAAAGGCTCGTAATTCAATTACGAGCCTCAGTGTATCGCTGGGCGGATTGTTTAAAGTCCAGTGATGACTTACTTAGAGATCAAGATAATCCAAGATGCCTTCCGCTGCTTGGCGACCTTCCCAAATGGCAGTCACCACCAAATCAGAACCACGCACCATATCTCCACCAGCAAACACTTTCGGGTTGGAGGTCTGGAATTTATAGGTTTGTTGCTCTGCAGCAAGCACACGACCTGATCCATCGACCTGAATATCACTACCAGCAAACCAATCTGCTGGGCTGGCACGGAAACCAAAGGCCAACAATACACAATCTGCCGCTAAAATTTCTTCTGATCCTGGGATTGGCTCTGGACTACGACGACCACGGCTATCTGGCTCACCCAACTGTGTGGTTACGACTTTGACCCCAGTGACTTTGCCATTTTCACCGACAATCTCAATCGGTTGACGGTTAAACAGGAAGTTCACTCCTTCCTCACGGGCATTGGTCACTTCGCGACGTGAACCTGGCATATTGGCCTCATCACGGCGATAAGCACAACTGACTTCTGCTGCACCTTGACGAATTGAACTGCGATTACAATCCATTGCCGTATCACCGCCACCCAGTACAATCACTTTTTTGCCTTCAACACTGATGTAATCACTGGCATCCACTTCCCAGCCTTGGGTACGATTGACGTTGGCAATGAGAAAATCTAAGGCATCATGTACGCCATCTAGTTCTTCACCAGCAAAGCCACCTTTCATATAAGTATAGGTGCCCATCCCCATAAACACCGCATCATAATCTGCAAGTAATTCTTCGATACTAATGTCTTTGCCGATTTCAGTATTGAGACGGAATTCAATGCCCATCCCACTAAAGATTTCACGGCGACGCTTCATCACGTCTTTTTCCATCTTGAATTCTGGAATACCAAAAGTCAGTAAGCCTCCAATCTCAGGACGTTTATCAAAGACCACTGGTTTCACACCTGCGCGCACCAAAATATCAGCACAGCCGAGACCGGCTGGGCCTGCACCAATAATCGCAACTTTCTTGTCGGTCCATTGCACATGAGACATATCTGGACGCCAACCCAATGCAAAAGCCGTATCATTAATATATTTTTCCGCATTACCAATGGTCACCGCACCAAAACCGTCATTGAGGGTACAAGCCCCCTCACATAAACGGTCTTGCGGACAAACACGCCCACAGACTTCTGGCAAAGTATTGGTTTGATGGCATAATTCTGCAGCTTGGAAAATCCGCCCTTCCGCAATTAGTTTGAGCCAGTTGGGAATATAGTTGTGTACCGGACATTTCCATTCACAATAGGGATTACCACAGCCCAAACAGCGATGGCTTTGATTTGCCGCGATCTCTGCTGTAAACGGTTTATAAATTTCCACAAACTCTGCTTTGCGGACGACCAGATCTTTTTTCTCTGGATCTTGTCTAGCGACATCCAAAAATTGAAAGTCATTACTTAGGCGCTCTGCCATGTTTCTCTCCGTGGGTCAGTGTGGATAACCAAACAGTTATCCACACCTGCCTAAAATCAGGGTCGTGGAATTATTGTGGATCGGCTTGAGTGGCTTTTAACAGCGTTTGTAAATTGGCAGCTTTGGGTTTGACCAACCAAAATTTACGGCTATAAAAATCAAACTCATTGCGGATCTTATAGGCCCAAGCACTCCCAGTTTCTTGAATATGTTCATCGAGAATCCGCATCAGAAACTCTTGATGCTCTTCCATGACTTCGGTCGAGATGCGATTTAACTCAATCAGTTCATGATTGTAATGATCGACGAAGTCATTGTCCAAATCGAGCACATAGGCGAAACCACCGGTCATGCCTGCACCAAAATTATGTCCAACTTTACCCAATACCGTCACAATACCACCCGTCATATATTCGCAGCAGTGATCACCCGCCCCTTCAATCACCGCAAAAGCACCGGAGTTACGTACCGCAAAACGTTCACCTGCAGTGCCCGCAGCAAAGACTTTACCGCCAGTTGCACCGTATAAACAGGTATTGCCAATAATCGCAGTGTTTTGAGTTTGGAACGGCGAACCTTTAGGTGGGAAAATTGAGAGACGCCCGCCTGCCATGCCTTTACCAACATAGTCATTGGCATCACCCTCAAGTTTGATATGCAAACCACCGGCATTCCAAACCCCAAGCGACTGACCCGCAGTCCCTTTCAGGTTCACTTTAACGGGATGCGCTTCCATACTCAGATTGCCATAACGGCTGGCAATCTCACCAGAAATACGCGCACCAATTGAGCGATCACAGTTACCAATGCTAAAGTGATATTCACCGCCTGTTTCTGCTTCAATCGCTGGCAACATCTCTGCCACCATTTTCTCTGCCAAAATGCCTTTATCAAATGGTGCATTGCCTTGTACTTGGCAGTACTGCGCTTTACCCTCTGCTGAAGGATGTGACTGCAGCAAAGCGCTCAAATCTAAATGTGCGTGTTTGTCAGTATCACCCGGTAACACTTCAAGTAAGTCGGTACGCCCGATCAAATCAGCCAAACGTGAGACACCCAGTGCTGCAAGCCATTCACGGGTTTCCTCTGCAATAAAGTGGAAGAAGTTAATCAACATTTCGGGTTCGCCAATATAATGCTCTTGACGTAAATGGTCCTGTTGAGTTGCCACGCCAGTTGCACAGTTATTTAAATGGCAGATTCGCAAGTATTTACAGCCTAATGCGATCATCGGAGTTGAACCAAAACCAAAACTCTCTGCCCCTAAAATGGCAGCTTTCACCACATCAAGGCCAGTTTTTAAACCACCATCGGTTTGTACACGAACTTTGCCACGCAAATCATTCACACGTAAGGCTTGATGTGCTTCTGCCAAGCCCAATTCCCACGGTGAACCGGCATGGTGAATTGAGGACAATGGCGATGCAGCCGTACCACCGTCATAACCTGAAATGGTAATAAAATCAGCATAGGCTTTGGCCACCCCAGCAGCAATGGTGCCCACACCCGGCTCTGACACCAGTTTGACTGAAACCATGGCTTTCGGATTGACTTGCTTTAAGTCAAAAATCAGCTGTGATAAATCTTCAATCGAATAAATATCATGGTGCGGTGGCGGTGAAATCAGGGTTACACCGGGTACTGAATACCGTAACCGTGCAATTAAACCATTGACCTTACCTCCAGGTAACTGGCCACCTTCACCGGGTTTTGCTCCTTGGGCAACTTTAATCTGTAGTACTTCAGCGGACATCAAATAGGCTGGCGTGACCCCAAAACGACCTGAGGCAATTTGCTTAATTTTAGAGTTACGAATGGTGCCATAACGTGCAGGATCTTCACCACCCTCACCAGAGTTTGAGCGCCCACCAATGGTATTCATCGCAATCGCAATGGCTTCATGTGCTTCAGGTGACAAGGCACCGAGTGACATCCCAGCAGAGTCAAATCTTGGTAAAATCGCTTCAA
This sequence comes from Acinetobacter pullicarnis, assembly GCF_006352475.1. NCBI lineage: Bacteria > Pseudomonadati > Pseudomonadota > Gammaproteobacteria > Moraxellales > Moraxellaceae > Acinetobacter > Acinetobacter pullicarnis. Next base: position 451,207 of record NZ_VCMZ01000001.1, on the reverse strand, counting down.
CTGACTCAACCGCATCAAGTGCAATCGGTTGATCCGTTTTTAGTTTAAATAAATCACGGATGGTGGCGATCGGACGCGTATTTACGAGCTCAGCATAGGCTTTAAAATCTGCATAGTTTCCAGTCCGCACCGCTTGATGCAGGGAGTTGATCACATCTGGATTAAAGGCATGATATTCCTTACCAAACACAAACTTCAGCAGGCCACCTTGATCAATTGGTTTACGGGATTTCCATGCAAGTTCAGCCAGTTTTTTCTGATCATTTTCGATATCGACAAAGGTTGCCCCCTGAATACGACTTGGCACCCCTGTGAAACAGGTATCCACCACTTCATTGGATAAGCCGACCGCTTCAAACAACTGCCCACCACGATAAGAGGCAACCGTTGAAATGCCCATTTTAGACAAGACTTTGAGCAAGCCTTTTTCAATTCCCTTACGGAAATTGGCTTGGGCATGAATTGGATCACCCAACAGCTCCCCTTTAGCGATCAGGTCATTAATCACGTCATAGGCCAAGTATGGATAAATCGCGGTTGCGCCAAAACCCAAGATCACGGCAAACTGATGCGGATCACGTGCCACCGCTGTTTCAACAATAATATTGGCATCGGTACGTAAGCCTTGTTGAATCAAATAGTGATGTACTGCACCCGTTGCCATGACCGCACTGGCAGGCAAATAACCTTCACGAATTTTTTTATCGGACAAGACCAACAAGGTTTTTCCATCACGGATGGCTTGTGCAGAAACTTCACAAATTCGTTGAATTGCAGCGGCTAAGCCTTCACTTTCTGCATAATTTAAATCGATGTCTATCGTTTCATAGCCAGTACGACCCAGCGTACGAATTTGGTGCATTTTAGAGTTTGAAAGCACAGGGCTTGAAATGATGAGGCGATCAGCATGTTCAGGGCTTTGCTCAAATACATTTTGTTCACGGCCTAAACACGTTTCCAAAGACATCACAATCGATTCACGTAATGGGTCAATCGGTGGATTGGTTACCTGTGCAAACTGTTGACGGAAGAAATCGGATACATGGCGAACTTGGCGTGAAAGTACCGCCATTGGAGTATCGTCCCCCATTGAACCCACAGCTTCCTGACCACTTTCTGCAATCGGTCGCAGCAATTGATCACGCTCTTCAAAGGTCACCATAAACATTTTCTGTGCAGCTTTCAGAGCATCGCCTTTTAAGCCTTGATCACATAAATATTCCTCTAACTCAGGGCTTCCCTGCACACGAATCGAATGTTCACGCAGCCACTCACGGTATGGACGCATTTTACTTAGATGATTGCTCACATCTTTGGTATCAAGCAGCTTGCCCGTTAAGGTATCAATCACCAAGATTTGCCCTGGACCTACACGGCCTTTGGACAAAACATCTTCAGGTGCATAGCCCCAAACCCCAATCTCAGAGGCCAGTGTAATATAGCCATTTTTGGTAATCACCCAACGTGCTGGGCGTAAACCATTTCGATCCAACATACAAATCGCATGCCGACCATCTTGAATTACCAGACCTGCTGGACCATCCCAAGCTTCCATGTGTTTTGAGTTAAATTCATAAAATGCACGTAAATCAGCATCTAAGGTTTCAACATTCTGCCATGCTGGTGGCACCAACATGCGCAGCGCACGGAACAGATCCATGCCACCACCGACCAAGATTTCAAGCATATTGTCGAGGCTTGAAGAATCTGAACCAGTACGATTGACGATTGGATTGAGTTCAGTTAAACCTGGCAGCAATGGATTTTCAAATTTTGGGGTGCGTGCCATCGCCCAATTACGATTTGCTGTAATGGTATTAATTTCGCCATTGTGTGCCAAATAACGGAAAGGCTGTGCCAATGGCCAACGCGGTAAGGTATTGGTCGAGAAACGTTGATGGAAAACCACAATATGCGATGCTAAACGCTCATCGGCCAAATCGGTATAAAAGTCAGCAATCGCTTCAGGCATCATGAGGCCTTTATAGCTGATTACGGTTGAGCAGAGTGTGGTCACATAAAAATACGAATCTTGCGTCAACTGTTGCTCTGCACGGCGACGTGCTAAAAACAATTTACGGTTAAATTCAACTTCGCTCACCCCCATCGGGCAATTGACAATGACTTGCTCAAAAGCTGGCAAAGACCGCATTGCAATTTCACCCAAAGCATCGTTATTGGTTGGGATCACCCGCCAAGCCAAAACGTTGAGGCCTTCAGCTTCAATTTCTTTATTTAATATTTTTCTTGAATGGGCCGCCAGAGCAGGATCTAAGTTTAGAAATACTGATCCCACTGCAAAAATTTCACTTAGGGTAATATCACTGAGCTTTTTCGCTTCTTCACGGAAGAATTGTTTTGGCATGGCCAAAAGTAGACCACAACCATCTCCCGTCTTACCATCCGCCGCAATCCCACCACGATGGGTCATACAACTTAGACTATGCATTGCGGTCTTAACCAAGTGATGGCTTGCATCACCTTGCATATGAGCGATTAGGCCGAAACCACAATTATCCTTAAACTCATCCGGTTGATATAACCCTTGAGCGGGAGCTACTGTATTAGGCGATGGCATGTGCATAGCGTACCCTTCTTTAACAAAGGCCCTTTATGGGCTAAACATTGAATATCTCACTTTTACGATCTCAAACAGTCATTCAAAATGTGTAGTTCCAGTAAACCACGCTCAGAGGATGCTGTACCAGTTCGTATTCACTTTAATTGCAAATGGACTTTACAAATTTCGCACTTTTTTAAAGCAAGTAAAACTTCTTAAATTACATACTATTAGAGGTTTTTTGCGCCAAAATGGGGACATATTTTCCAATTAGTACTCAATTACAGCAAAAAATATGCCAACAATTGAGAAGTAATCAACGCGTTAAAAAACATCAGAAATATTCAATTCTTTGCACTAAAAATAATACACCAAATAAAAAGCGCACCCCAAAGGTGCGCTTATTTTTCTTACTAATCTGGCTTGCGCCATTTTAGTACTTAGACAATCACTTTTAATTAAATGGATCTGTAACTTCGTGATTGCTGGCTTTCTTTTCATTGTTGGGCGTGGTTGATTCTTTCGGCTTATTCTCTAGCGGTGGCTTAACGGTGCTCTGCGAGCGTTGTACATCAACCACATTACCTTGTTCATCCTTAGTCGTCACCGTCGTTTTGGTGGTGGTTGTACCAGCGCCAATGGCGGCCAACCCAGACTTTACTTGTGCCAGTATCGTTTCATCAATAATTGGTAATGCGGCCGGTTTTAATTTGACCTCATACAGTTCTTTATTGATCGCCAACTCTTCACTGCCCATATCGTTAACCAAAGCGATATATTGACTGAACTGAATCGGTGCAGGCTTCACGGATACAGGCAGTTTAATATTCAACTGTGATAATGCAGTATTGACTTGCACCTCATTTGAGAACAGTCCATAACCCAAAACATATTGTTCTGCTTGATTTTCACCACTTAAGCGAAAATAAACAAATTTATTGCGATCAGGTTGCTGCAATAAAAAATTCTTAATCACTTCTTCCTCAGTGACGCGAAACAGTTCTATGCTCCAATTTTTTTGATTGGCTTGTAGAAATTTAGTTCCCCGAAACTCTGGATCATGATTCCCCGAAGCCACCACACGTGTGGTCATTTCTAAAGGTCGCACCGCATTTTCTAGACTGCCTAAATTAGTTGTGGCAGCCACTTTTTCGGGCTGAATTTGCACCTGTACTTCTTCAATCGGATCCTCTTCAATCACCAATTCTCGAACATCCGTTACAGCCCAGAAAATAAAGGCTGCAACAAGACATAGCACAGCACCAATCAACCAAATATAGTGTCGAATATTTTGCCAATTTAAATGTGTTCGGGTCATGAAGCAGTTACCTTGAAATTATTGCTGATTTGCGAGAATGGCTTGGTGCATTGATTCAACATCGAAATCACTGCCAATTGTCGCCTGACCGAGCTGCTTGAGAAGCACCAAGCGCAATTGGCCATTTAGGACTTTTTTGTCATGTGCCATATAAGCTAAAAATTCATCCAATGGAATTTTAGGGCATACGATTGGTAAGTCTGCAGATTGAATAATCTTTTTAACGCGATCAAGATCTACTGTACTGATCCATCCCATGCGCTCAGACAAATCTGCTGCCATGACCATCCCCGTTGCAACCGCTTCGCCATGTAACCAGTTGCCATAACCAAGATAAGATTCAATGGCATGACCAAAGGTATGACCTAAGTTCAATAAGGCGCGCTCACCTTGCTCTTTCTCATCACTGGCTACAATTCGTGCTTTGTGTGCGCAAGAGCGATAAACCGCTTCAGCAAGTAAAATCGGATCACCTGCTAGCAATTTTTCCATGTGCTGTTCTAGCCAGACCAGAAATTCGGTATCACCGAGCAGTGCATATTTAATAATTTCAGCAAGGCCCGCAGAAAGCTCACGTTTTGGCAAGGTTTTAAGGTGGGACATATCTGCCAACACCACTTGAGGCTGCTGAAAGGCACCAATCATATTTTTGCCAAGTGGGTGATTAATCCCTGTTTTACCACCAACACTCGAATCTACTTGAGACAGCAATGTTGTCGGTACTTGAACAAAATACACACCACGTTGGAAACATGCTGCGGCAAAGCCTGCCATATCACCAATAACACCGCCCCCTAAGGCAAGTACGGTACAATCGCGGTTAAACCCTGCAGACAATAAAGCATCAAAGATCAGATTCAAATGCTCGATATTTTTATATTGTTCACCATCTGGCAGAACACAGGTCGATACGACTTTTCCCAATGCGGTTAAAGCATCTAGATAATGTTCAAGATATAAAGGGGCAACCGTGGTATTGGTCACGACCATCACTTGCTTACCCGAAATATAAGGTGCAAGTAATTGTTGTGAATCTAAATCGCTCCCAATAAAGATCGGATAACGTCGATCTCCAAGTTCAACATGTAAAGTCTGCATAATGTCCTATGCCAATAAAGCAAATCAATTGAATATAAAAAACTTAAGTGTTCAAGCGGTAATCAACTGCAAAATCTTATGTGCCAGATCACGAGCAGCGCCCTGATTGGTTTCAATAATATAATGCGCGACGTCACGGTATAACGGATCGCGAATTTTTAAAAGATCATTTAATTTTTGCTCAGGATTTTCCACCTGCAACAAGGGTCGATTTTTATCGCGATAAGTCCGCTGTAATTGAATTTCAACTGGCGTATAAAGGTAAACCACAATGCCACGATTTTTCAGAAAAGTGCGGTTTTCTGCCTGAGTGACTGCCCCACCACCGGTCGCAACCACCATATGCGACTGCGCAGTAAGTTCGTCAATCACCGCAGTTTCTCGACTACGAAAGCCCATTTCCCCTTCTTTTTCAAAAATCCAAGGAATACTCGCACCCGTTTTACGTTCGATCTCATGGTCACTATCGAGGAACTGCCGATTCAGTAAATCCGCCAAATGCCGACCTACTGTGGTTTTCCCCGCGCCCATCGGCCCGACCAGATAGATATTGGGTAGACTGCAAAACTCATTGCTTAGCAAGGAGTCACCTTTTCTATTGCTTTGATTAAAACCATATTAATGATTTCTTGTAAGACTGTCATTAACAATTCTTGGCGTCACGAAAATCAACAGTTCTGATTTATTATCAGATTTTTCATCTCGGCGGAATAAACGACCAATAATCGGAATACTCCCAAGCACTGGAACTCGGGTTTGTTTATTGCGGGTCTCTTGTTGAAAGATCCCTCCAAGCACCACCGTTTCACCATTGCTGACCAGCACATTGGTGTTGATTTCGTTCTTATTTAAAATAATTTCACCATTCGGTGCAGTATCGCCTGGTGAGTCACTGGTGATATTCAGCTGCATCTGAACTTTGCCATCGGGTGTAATGCTTGGGGTCACATCTAAACTGAGCAATGCACTCTTAAATGAAGTTCGAGAACCGCTGTTATTCTCACCATAGGTTTGATAAGGCACTTCTTTTCCTGAGGCGACTTTGGCTTTCTGTTTATCTGCGGTCATCACCTTCGGTGTCGAAATCACTTCGCCATAACCATCGGCTTGCAAAGCAGATAACTCCAAATCGAGCATAAAGTCTGAAATATTAATTAATCCAAAAGCAATTCGACTCACGCCCTGCGTACTCACGCCAAGGTCGACATTGAGATTTTGTGGATGTTGAATTTTTTCATTTGATTCAATCGTTTTAACATTTTGATTGGATTTACGCAGATCCCATAAAGTGGTATCACTTCCGCCAATCAACACATCGTTATTTCGAGAAATCATTCCCCATTTCACCCCCATGTCTTTGGTGAAATCGGTTGTGGCGCGTACAATTCTGGCTTCAATCATGACCTGCTTTACTGCAACATCCAGCTGATCAATCATTTTTTGAATCTGTTCAATTTTTTTTGCAGTATCCGTCACAATCAAGGTATTGGTACGTAAGTCGACGGAGAGTGTTCCCCTAGGACTCAGTAAACTGCCATTGTTGTCATTTTGCACCTCATTGCCTGATGCCGTTTTTGTCGGTTCTGCCGCACTGCTGCTATTGCGCCCCTGAACAATTAACTTTTCAATATCAACTGCTTTGGCATACTTCAATTGAATATATTCGGTATGCAAAACCGCAGACTTACTACTCTGCGCCATCGCCTTGGCTTCATCTTCGTCAGACTTAATCAACTCCGCTACAGGCGCAATCCAAATCGCATTACCATTGCGACGCTTGTCTAGTCCTTTGGTTTTTAAGATAAGATCAAGTGCTTGATCCCAAGGTACATCTTTGAGTTTTAAACTAATATTGCCTTGCACCGAATCGGAGGTCACTACATTCATCCCCGTAAAATCGGCCAAAAGCTGTAATACCCGACGTATTTCAATATCTTGAAAATCTAAAGAAATTTTCTTCCCGTTATAAACCTGTCCCAATGGCTGTTTTGCATTTTTATTTTCTGGATCTTTAAAGCTTAACAACAGTTTATTGTCTGCTTGATAAGCCATATATTCCGCAGGCTTTAGTGTTTGAATACGAATCACACCATGATTTGCTTCATTCTGTGCTTCGATATTACTGACCAAGGTCGCAAAGTCCTGCACATTAAAGCGTTTCAACAGATACGTAGGCAATGGATGATTCAGCACTCGAACCACCACCTGATTGCCTTGCTGTTGAATATCAATTGGAGTATGTGTTCCCAGTAAATCAAAAACAACTTGCGCTTCCCCCAGCTCGCCACGCTGAAAATCAATCTGACTCACTCCAGCCACAATCGGTTTAGCAGCGACCACTGGCGCTGCCACAACGGCGGTGACAGGATTAATTTTCAAAATAAAACGATTACCTTCCACTCGTCGACTAAAACTTTGAAACTGTCCTAAATTGATGGTGAGCCGTGTGCGTTGTACATCTTCACTTAAAGTCACACTTGAGGCTTCCGCTCCTGTCAGTGCAATTGTCTGCTGTTTAAGGAGCTGTTTGCTGTCCTTAAAGTCTAGAACCAAGCGCTTGGGATGATCGAGCTGATAAGACTGAGGCTCAGGAGGAAGACCATCAAATATAATATGCAGTTCAGTGCCTTGCTCTGGCTTATATTCAGGCAGAATTTTGGTTATATTCACCTGAGCAGAAACTGTAGTGAATATCGCGTATGAAACCATCGCCAAGACGATTTGACGCAATTTGAAATTCATTACCTGATACTCCCTTAGATGCTTATTTTATTTTTTTCATTTTCACTATTGTGCTGTTTAGCGAAGTATAGAGAACAGTCATGAAGGCTAACGAAACCTAATACATGCAACGGCTGCATTCAACGCAATTAATCTACAGGTTGAATCAGCAGTAAACTCCGAGGTCTGGCGATATATCCTGACTGTCCATCTGAAATTAGTTCAACCAAATCAATTTGTGTTTCCGATATTTTAATAATTTTACCCTGATTTAATCCTAAGTAATCACCTAACTGCACTTGCTCCAAATGTCCATCTGGCATTTTAATTAAAGCAACGCGACGACCACTGCCAATCTGCAACGTCCCTTTCATCTGTAATGTTTCAAGCATAAATTGCTCAAGTGGTTGTTTGACTCTCAACACGCTCGGTTTTGCCCGCTTATTTGAAGTCATTTTCAATTCATTGGCGATGGAGTTGGGTAAAAATGGATTCCTGAGTGGTTGTGCTGCATATTGGAATTTCGGCACGGCCTTAAATTCAGGTGCAGCCTCAACCGGTAAGGGTGCTTGATTGTTAATATCCGCCATTTGAAAATTGACTGCATCAATTTTGGAGCTGCAACCGTTTAAAATGCCCCCCAATAGCATTACAGCAATCATTTGAAAGTGCTTCATCTTATCGTCCCGCACTTGTTTTCTTCACGTTGTCATCTGCTTGTGCTTGATCTGAGCGCCCTACATAGCGATAGGTTTTCGACTTAATTGAATACTCAACAATCGGCACCTCAGCTTTGCCCTTCATGTCCTGTGCGCTAATCACAAAGTCATGTAAAGTCACAATACGTGGCAACTCAGCCAAGGTACTGACAAACTGCCCAAAAGCATGGTAATCGCCCTGTGCCTCAATCAAAATCGGTTGCTCAATAAAGAAATCTTGTTGAATTTCATTTTCTAGACGAATGTTCTTAATCTTTAAGCCTGATTGCAGCGCTGACTGATGAATATCCTCAACCAAACTTGGAATCTCAGTCTCTTTGGGTAGCTGCGCCAATTGTTGATTAAAATTAGACTCCATTTGTTGTAGTTGATCTTGATATTGCTTTAAATTCCGAAGCTTTGAGTCTTTTTCTTTATAGGCACTCAATAAACTCTGCTGCTGTGCCTCAGCAGCTTCAATGGCACTTAATTTAGGTTGAACCACAAAAAAATAACCCAATAAGCTGACGAATAAAAATATAAATAGACAACAGGTGATTTTTACCGATAACGGCCAGCCGCCATAGCCTTGCATGTCGAGCGTATTAAATTGTTGAAAAAATTTAGCAATCGTCAATTTTGACTTTTTCACCACCAGTTCTTCGGTTTCAGCTGTTTTGACAGACTCGCGCTTCATTTTGCTACCTTCGTCGCTTTGGCCTTAGGCATGATGACACTGGCGATTTCTCCAATATCGACAGTGACCACAAAACTGCCATAATTTTCTTCAGGACGAGGGACTGTCGTGCGCACTTCTTTGAACTTATGTTCATCCACTGCAACAAATGAACTCATTCCAGCATTGCGATACCATTCGGAGGCATCTAAATTTCGAAGCAACTCAGCAACAGTTTGAGGATTGTCAGCCTTGCCCTCAAGGCTAAAATGTTCTTCTACACGGCTAATTTTAGTGAAATAAAGATTTGGTGGAGTAACCCGAACCAGCTCATCAACCAACCGTACCGTAATTGGGCGTTGCCCCTGTAAGCCTTGAATCAGTTGCATACGTGCAATGACGGCATTTCGTTGTTCTTTTAGACCTTCAATATTTTTGAGTTGTACATCTAAGCTTTGATTACTGCTTTCAATAAGCTGATTGGCTTGCGCTTGATCATCTAATATATATGCAAAATATGACCAGCCCAATAAAACGCCCATCACCGCAAAAATAGCGCTAAAGATCATCATTGCGAGAAACTTTTTTTTCTTTTGTTCTCTCTGCTGTTCTCGCCACGGAAGTAAGTTGATTTTACTCATGAATCAAAACACCGTAAGGCAAGACCACATGCCACCATCAAAGAAGGCGCATCATTCTCAATTTTTTTGAGATCAATTTGCGGTGAAAAACCCATTTGTAAAAACGGATTGGCAATGGTCACACGATAACCCAACTTCTGTTCCAACAACTTGGATAGCCCTGCGATATTGGCATTTCCACCGGCCAATAACAAATGGTCGACATCATTAAATAAGGTGGAGGAGAAAAAGAATTGTAAAGATCGCGATGCTTGCTGCACCACCGTCTCTAAAAAAGGAATTAATACTTCAGTTTCATAATCACTGGGTAAGTTTTTAGTTTTTTTAGCACGGCCAGCTTCCTCATAGGACAACCCATAACGGTTTTGGACTTCTTGAGTAAGCTGCTTGCCCCCAAAAATATGCTCACGGGTATAAATGATTTGGCCATGATGCAATACAGATAAGGTGGTCATGGTGTGGCCAATATCGAGTATGCCCACGGTATTGACTCCTATCGGCATACAGTCTGCAAAAACCGCGAAAGAACGCTCTAAGGCATAACTCTCTACGTCAGCAACCACTGCATCTAAGTTTGCCAACTCCAAAACTTCTAAGCGCGCATCGATATTTTCAGTGCGTGTTGCTGCAAGTAAGACATTGACTCGGTTCGGATCATCAGTTGGTTCAGGCAAGACTTCAAAATCGAGACTGACCTCTTCTAAGGGGAATGGAATGTACTGTTCTGCATCTAGGCGTATTTGGACTTCACGCTCATCGTCTGTAAGGTCGGCATCCATTTCAATCACTTTATGAATCACCATGGAGGTCGGTACTGCAACTGCAATATTTAAGCCTTCAGGATTGGCAATTTGAATGGCACGCTCAAGTGCATCAGCGACAAGTTCTGGATTTAAAATATTTTTTTCGACAACACTGCCTTCAACCAAAGGACTTAGACCGTAGCTTTCCACCCAATACCGATCATTTTTTTTAGAAAGCTCTAGTATTTTTACAGATGTAGAACTAATATCAACACCTATTAATTTCCTATTTTGCTTACGAAATAGTCTAAGCACGATATTTTCCTAGTCTTTGTTATCCTCAATAACAAAAACGAAATGCTGTTGGTCTTATTTTTTTATAGGAACTGACTCTCATCTAACAATCTATTACATGAGAAGTTATACTGACCAGCAATTCGTTGCCATTAGCTCATATTAAAACTTACTTGTTATGAAAAAGCTATCTCGTTCAGGTTCAATTCATCCCTTTTTTTTGCTGATCATTATGCTCTTGGTCGCGATTCCTATGGGCTTCTACGGCATGTATCTCTATATTGCCCCATCCCTACCTGAAATGAGCTCACTCAAAAAAGCGCCATTGATCAAACCGCTGCAAGTATATTCAGCTGATAATCAGTTAATTGCTGAATATGGCGGTAAGCTTTCAGTCCCTGTTGAGTACAAACAAATTCCACCTCACTTCATTCAGGCTTTTTTAGCGGCTGAAGATTCTTCATTTTTTGAGCATAGTGGGATTAGTTTTAAGAGCCTTGGCCGTGCGCTGAGTGAAACATTAATGCGTTCAAACGTGCAGACAGGTGGTTCAACCATCACCATGCAGGTGGCAAAGAATTATTATTTAAGTGCAGACCGAACCCTAAAACGTAAGTTGACAGAAGTATTCCTAGCACGAAAAATCGAACAAAACTTATCCAAAGAAGATATTTTAGCGCTGTACGTCAATAAAATCTTTCTCGGTAAAAATGCCTATGGGATTGCCGCAGCAGCAAAAATTTATTATGACAAGAACTTAAACGAACTTAGCATCGCACAGATGGCCATGATTGCAGGCCTGCCCAAAGCACCCTCAAAATATAATCCTGTCGTTAATCCAGATCGCGCACTTGAACGTCGCAATTGGATTTTAGGCCGAATGTTACAACTGGGCTATATCAATCAAAATGAATATCAAACGGCAGTTGCAGAGCCAATTGATTTGCAAATGCCAGATCGTAGCATCAACAATAAATTCCCTTATGTTGGTGAAATGGTCCGTGCTGAATTGGTGGAAAAGTTTGGTGAACAAGCCACCGATTCGGGCTATAAGGTGTACACCACAATTAATAGCCAGCGCCAACAATATGCTGAAGATGCGGTACAAAAAGGTTTAGAAGACTATGATCGTCGTCATGGCTGGCGAGGTGCCGAAGCACATGATAAACCGCTAAAAGACTTCATGGCCTATGCCAATACCTTTCCAGCTGAAGTCATTAAAGTCAGTAGCAACAGTTTTGAAGCCCTGCTACAAGATGGCAGTAAAGTGACCGTTCCATGGTCTGGTATGTCTTGGGCACGCGCCTATCGCAATGCCAATAGTGTTGGTGGCGCCCCCTCAAATGCGGGTCAAATTGTTAAAGTCAAAGATATTATTCGCCTAAGACCGAATTCAGAAAAAACCTCATGGGCTTTGGTTCAAATTCCCAAAGTACAGGGGCAATTGATTGCCATTGATCCAAATGATGGTGCCATTGTTGCTATTGTTGGTGGTTATAACTTCTATCAATCGACCTTTAACCGAGCGATTCAAGGTTGGCGTCAACCGGGCTCAATCATTAAACCCTTTGTCTATTCGCTTGCACTTGAGCGTGGCATGACCCCATATACCATGGTGGATGATGCACCGATCACCATTGGTCGCTGGTCACCACGGAACTCCGATGGGCGTTATCTGGGGATGATTCCACTGCGTCGTGCCTTGTATCTATCGCGGAATACCGTTTCCGTCAGACTGCTACAAAGTGTTGGCCTTGAACGTGCCCGTCAGTTACTGATTGATTTTGGCCTACAAGATGACCAAATCCCGCGTAACTACACCATTGCACTGGGTACCCCGCAGGTTCTCCCGATTCAAATGGCAACAGGTTATGCTGCCATTGCCAATGGTGGTTATCGTGTTCAACCCCACTTTATTACCCGTATTGAAGATGCCTATGGCAAAGTCATCTTTGAAAACAAACCCGAATATGCGTGTATTCGCTGTATTGGCGAACAATCTAATCCGGTTGTTGTCGCAGATCCTGAACACACCACGCCAGATGATGAAGTCATTCAACAAGGTGCGAGCCAAGCAGTTGATACTACAGTAAAAACCAAGAAACTCACCAAAGAACAGCAAAGTGAATACCGCCAAGCACAACGGATCTTAAAGTCGAGTTCAGCCTTTGAAATGGCGAATATTTTACGTGATGTAATTGTGCATGGTACAGGCCGTGCCGCACTCAGTATTGGTCGTGATGATATCGCAGGTAAAACCGGAACCACCAATGACGCCAAAGATGCATGGTTTGCAGGCTTTAATGGTAAATTGGTCACAGTGACTTGGGTTGGATTTGACCGCCCGACGACACTCGGTCGTCGTGAATATGGAGGAATTGCTGCCTTGCCAATCTGGGTGTCATTTATGAATAAATCCTTACAAGGCACGCCATCCTCTTGGGTTCAATTCGACAAAAATGCCAGTGCGCCATTAACCCGTGAAGAACGTGGTCAACCGCAGGCGTCTGAGGGTAATCACGCTGACACACAAGCAGATGAATACCGAAACTCACTCCCACTGGCGCGTCCAATTTATCGACCTGCACCTGTGGTTCCTGCACGTAAACCATCAAGTGACTTTGAAGATTTACCAGGGGATGACAGCAACAAGCCAAGCTTGACGCCTACCCCAACGGCTCCCAAAAAGGAAGCAAAGCCAGCACGAGATTCTTTGGAAAATCTGATTAACGACGTGCAATAAGCGCCAGACCTTTTGTTGAGCTTCTTTTGAGCGATAAAAAACCAGCCCACGATGGCTGGTTTTTTTACGATATAAGCTTGAGCAGACAAGCTTTTTAGCGCATTGGCGTTGATTCCAATTATTTTTTTTGAAACAAATAAATTTGAAAACTGGCCATCACCTCTAAAGATTCACGCTGTTGCAATAACTCACGTTTTTCTGCTTTGGCTTTATAGGCATAAGGTGTCATAGCGATCAGGTTTTTCAGTTGAGCCTGCTCCAAATGCAGTGTCGAATCCACCACAGTCTGCTCAATTAAATCAAATTCTTCTTGTAGTTGAAGCAGAAACTTTTCAGGCTGATGCGGATTTACTTGGTCAAATAGCGCTTCACGTATGGCATATAAATGCTGTTCTGCTGGGGTTACCACCAACAAATAGCCCTTAGGCTTGAGCACTCTTAAAATTTCTTGCTTTGGAATCGGGCTAAATAAACTACTACACAGGTCAATAGACTGATCCATCACGGGTAAAACGGCACCAGTTCCCACCAGCCAAGTTACTTGCGGATTGAGTTTTGCAGCGACTTGTACCGCATTTTTTGCAATATCGACCCCAATACAATGCTTCACTTCAGCTTGCATCGCTGAGGTGTAATAGCCTTCACCACAACCAATATCTAAAACATAATCCAGTTTTAAATCTCGAAGACGTTGTACCACCGCCTGTTGCAATGCCTGATAAAAACCACCCTGTAAAAATGCACGTCTTGCTTCGACTGAAAGTACGGTATCACCAGGTGTTTTGCTGTGCTTATGCTGAACCACATGCAAATTCACATAGCCCTGTTTGGCCACGTCATAGCTATGTTGGTTGTCACAGTACCAACGCTTGTCTTCGCGCTGTAAACGCTGTGCACAGATCGGGCACATCAGTACATTCATGATTTACTCCAAGCATAAAAAAGTCGGCACATGCCGACTTTTTATATCGATTTTACTTTACGCCAGTTTAACGTAATTTTAATGTCATCAAACCCAGTACCACCAACATGATGGTAATAATCCAGAAACGGATCACGACTTGCGTTTCACGCCAGCCTTTTTTCTCATAATGATGATGTAACGGCGCCATCAAGAACACCCGCTTATTACGCATCCGCAATGAGCCAATCTGTAAAAAGACGGATATGGCCTCAATCACAAATACACCGCCCATAATCGCAAATACGATTTCTTGGCGAACCATTACGGCAATCGTTCCAAGCATTGCACCCAGTGCCAATGCCCCAACATCACCCATAAAGATTTGTGCAGGATGTGCATTATACCAAAGGAAAGCCAAGCCTGCGCCAATCATTGCCGCACAAATCACCACCAACTCAGAGGCATATTTTACATAGGGAATATGCAAATATTCAGCAAAACGCGTATCGCCTGCCAAGTAAGCAAAAACACCTAAGCCCGCAGCAACCAAGACAATCGGCATAATCGCCAAACCATCGAGGCCATCGGTGAGGTTGACTGCATTCGAAGCACCATTGATCACCAAATAAGTGAACAAGATAAAGCCGATTCCCATTGGAATTGCAGACAAAGGAATGCTGAGGTTTTTAAAGAATGGAATCAGTAAGTCCAACATGTCCGCAGTATGTTCTGGACTATGCTGATTATCCGCAATCACGTATAGCGCAATACCAGCACCCAAAGCACCCAAAGATGTCCAGAAAAACTTCTTCCGTGCAGGTAAGCCGGCATTGTCTTTATAGCGAATTTTAATCCAGTCATCCGCCCAACCCACAGCACCAAAGATCACCATGACCGCCAAGACAATCCAAACATAAGGATTAGATAGATCTGCCCAAAGCAAAGTACTCGAACCGATGGAGAGCAAAATGAGTAAACCACCCATGGTTGGTGTACCCATTTTTTTGGCATGATTTTCAGGAGCATAAGAACTCACCGCTTGCCCATACTTTAATGCATGTAGCTTACGAATCATGATTGGGCCTAAGACCAGACCAATGGTTAAGGCGGTCAGTACGCTCAACAAAGAACGCAATGTTAAATATCGAACCACTTGAAACGAGCTGTTATAGCCCGCGAGTTGTTCAAATAACCAATACAGCATTAAAGTTTCTCCATCAAATCAGTCATCAACGTTTCCATATGCATGAAACGAGAGCCTTTAAACAAAAAGCTCATAGGTTGTGTTGGATCCTGTTTGACTAGTTTTATTAAATAAATTAAAGCATCGGCTTGTGTTGAAAAAGCCTGTATTTTATCTGGCGCTGCGCCCACTGCCATTGCTTGGGAATACTCACCAACGGCAATCAGATGGTCCAGTGCGACGGTGGCAAGATCTCGACCAAGATCCTTATGCGCTTGGAAGGCTGCATCACCAAGTTCACCAATATCCCCCATCACCATCACTTTAATGCCTGCTTGTTGCGACAAGACATCAGCAGCAGCTCGCATAGAGCTTGGGTTGGCATTATAAGTATCATCGATAAAGAGGAAATTGTTTTTTTGTATAAAGTTCAAACGGCCTTTCGCACCTTGTGCCGTATCCAGCCCACTAACGATCACATCGAGCGCAATGCCAATTGCCAAAGCAAATGCGGCTGCAGCTTCGGCATTACGTACATTGTGCAAGCCTGCAAATGGTAATCTGACCCACGCCTGCCCTGCTGGGCTATGCAACAAAAACTGCGAAGACTGTGGCAAAAGTTCAATATCTGTGGCGAAAACCTCACCACCTGGGCCAAAACTAAGCTGAGAATGAGCTTGAGCTGTTTGTTTTATCTGGGGGTAATAATCGTCTTGAGCCGGAATAATTGCAGTTCCATGGGCATCAAGATGAGCATAAATTTCAGATTTTGCACGGCAGATACCATCACGCCCACCAAACTCACCCAAATGTGCTGTGCCGATATTTAAAATTCCTGCAACGTCTGGCTGAACCAATTGTGCAGTATAGTCAATCTCACCTTGATGACTTGCACCGAGTTCCATAACTGCATACTGATGTGACTGGCACAGTTCCAACAGCATCATCGGCACACCCAAATCATTGTTTAGATTGCCTCGTGTCACCAATGTTGGTGCTTGCTGAGATAAAATACTGCTGAGCATTTCTTTTACCGTGGTTTTACCACTGCTCCCAGTCAAAGCAATTACTTTGAGCTGACGATTCTGTGCACGGCGATAAGCACCCAATTGCCCCAAAGCCAAGCGCGTATCCGCAACCACCAATTGCGCAATATCCACATCAACAGGTCGACTTACAATAGCCAGTTCACAGCCCTGTACCGCAACTTGTGCAATAAAATCATGTGCATCAAAACGCTCACCTTTCAGTGCTAAAAAGGCATCACCCAATTCAGCATGACGTGAGTCGGTCAATATTCGTTTTATGGGCTGCGTCGGAATTCGCCCTAAATGCCAGTGACCTTGGGTTGCTTCAGCGAGGGCTTGTGTGGTCCAGACTTCGAGTGGTGCGGTACTTGTCGTTGAGGTATGCATGATCTTCCTACTACGCGGTATAGATTAAATTGGGGTCCAGTGGCTGACAACCTAAGGCGCCTTGCACCTCAACAACGTCATCAAACCAATGTCGCACCCCTTCTATTTCTTGATAATTTTCATGACCTTTACCAGCAATGACCACAATATCCCCAGCGACTGCATGTTTCACCGCATATTTAATCGCTTCACGGCGATCATGAATTTCTTTCATCTCATGTGCAGAAAAATCAATACCGGCTTTCATATCAGCAAAAATCTGGGCTGGCTGCTCATGACGAGGATTGTCTGAGGTCAACACCAACTGATCCGCCAAGGCCAAAGCCGATTGGGTCATTAATGGACGTTTCCCACGATCACGATCACCGCCACAACCAAAAATGGCCCATAAACGATGATTGACATGACGCTTTAAAGTTTTCAAGACCTGAGTCAATGCATCTGGCGTATGTGCATAGTCAATCACAAATAGACGCTCATCGTGACGAATCACCTGCATCCGACCAGGTGCCCCTTTGACTTCTGGCACATGCGCAATCAGTTGCCCTAAATCTACGCCTGTTTGCTCGACCATAATTAAACTGGCAACGAGGTTTTCAATATTAAAATGCCCCAACAATGGACTCTGCACTTGGTATTCAGCATGGGGGGTTTTTAGATGAAAATTGACACCACTCAAACTATATTGAATCGCAAATACTTGATAATCAGCCGCTTGACGCGTGGAATAAGTGAGTACCTTCGGGTGGGCAGAATTATGACTGACCGCATCCAACATCACCGTAGCGTGTGGATCATCAGCATTAATAATCGCAACTTTTAAACTGGTGAAACGAAACAAGCGCGCTTTTGCTTCTGCATAAGCTTCAAAGGTTCCATGATAATCAAGATGATCACGGCTCAAATTACTATAGGCAGCAATTTGAATATCGCAACCATTCAGACGCCCTTGCTCCAAACCATGCGAACTGGCTTCAATCGCGGCAAAGTCGGCCCCTTTGGCTTTATATTCAAATAATAACTGTTGTAAATGCAACGCATCCAAGGTGGTATGACTGGAGGCTTCAAGCTCAGGTAAAATTCCATTCCCTGTGGTGCCCATTACCGCACAACGTTGTCCAGACAACACCAATAGTTCAGCCACAATACGTGCAATCGTGGTTTTACCATTGGTTCCAGTCACAGCAAGCACAGGCAAAGCTTTGCTATTTTGCTGTTTGCTGAGGTAGTCATTTTGCCAAACACCCATCCATTGGCGCAGCTCAGGACAAACCCAATTTTGTGTAAGCCCGAGCGCTGTTTCGCTAATCACTGCAATTGCGCCTGCATCTAAGGCAGCTTGTGCAAATTGTTGGGTTTTATCTGCTTGGCTATAGCTATTTAAAGCAATAAAAATTTGTCCCGCTTGCACCTGTCGACTATCGAGGCTAAAGCCTTGAAAAGGAACAGACATCCACGGTTGTGCGGCTGCAACTGGATAAATATCTTGAAAACTAATCTTCATAACGGACTCATCTTACAGCGTTTGCAGTATCTAAGGGTTTGTCTAATGGCACATTCAATAAGCGCAGTGACTCTTGCATAAAGCGCGCAAATACTGGGGCAGCAACCAAGCCACCATAATATTGTCCACGCGGATTTTCCACCACGACAATCACAGCCAAGCGTGGATTACTAATCGGTGCCACACCAGCAAACAAGGCACGATATTCGGTTGTTGAATAACCACGATGGTCTGGACGTAATTTATGCGCTGTTCCTGTTTTACCACCCACACGATAACCTGGAATCACCGCTTGTTTGGCTGTGCCACCCGGTAAAGTGACTTGTTCTAACATCAGTAAAACTTCATCTGCAATCTTCGGTTGCAGTACTTGTTCACCTTTCGGCTGACCATCCAGCTTATACAAGCTCAGTGGATTTTTCACCCCATGGTTACCCAACATGGCATAACCTTGTGCCAGCTGCAACATGGTTGCGTTGATCCCATAACCATAAGCCATGGTTCCAACTTCTGAAACATTCCATTTACTTGGCGGTAAAATTAAACCGCCACTTTCACCGGGGAATTTCACATCAGAGCGTTGACCAAAACCAATCCGTTTAAAGAAGGTTGGTAAGGTTGAGTAAGGCATTGAAAGTGCAATTTTCGCAGAACCCACGTTGGAAGACTTAACAATCACGCCCGTGACGGTAAGAGAACCATAGTTATGCGTATCGCGAATGGTGTGATTACCAATCCGCATTGAGCCAGGACTGGTCACAATCACCGAGTTTGGCGTGTACTTTCCGCTCTCAAGCGCTGCAGCAACGGTAAATGGCTTCATGGTTGAACCAGGTTCAAACATATCAATCGCACCACGGTTACGCATCGCATCTTTATTATTTAAGCTGTCTTTATCATTTGGGTTATAGGATGGCCAACTGCTCATCGCCAAAATTTCACCTGTTTTCACATCGACTGCAATCGCAGAGGCTGAACGTGCGCTATTGGCAACCCCCACTGCGGTCAATTCACGATACATCAAATACTGTAAGCGCGAATCAATACTCAAGGTAATATTCTCACCCGCAGTCACTTCTTTGATTACCTCAGGTGTTTTAACGCTATTGCCTTGCTTATCGCGAACAATTTTTTGCTCACCATTTACACCAGCCAAGCGTTTATTCAGCTGCATTTCCAAGCCTTCAATCCCTGTGCCTTCACTATTGGTTAAGCCAATAATCTGTGCATTTGCTTGTGGTTGCGGATAGTAACGCTTATAGGTTTTTTCGGTATATACCCCAGCAAAACCGCGCTGAATAATAAGATCAGCTTGTGGTGGTGGCACTTCTTTTTTAAGTACCAAATAACGAGAACGGGGGTGTTCATGAATTTTCTTTTTCAAATCAGCACGATCAATACCGACAGCATCAGCCAGCTCATCTAAATTTAGATTCTTCTTGGTGAGCTGTAATTTGAGCTTACGGCTATTCGGCTGCTTTTTCAGTTCCGCAGTGACATGCTCAAACTCTGCTTTGGTCTCAAAATAATCACGTGGATCAATAACCACTTTCATAATCGGGGTACTAATGGCCAATGGCACCCCATTACGGTCATTAATTACACCGCGCATAGCTGTCAGTTTTGAGGTTCTTAATATGTTGGCATTGGCTTTGTTCTGTAAAAAGTCTTTATTTACCACTTGCACATAGAAAGCACGCCCGACAAGACCTGCGAAGCACAGCAGTACAATGCCCCACATCAAATAAAAACGCCACATATCGAGTTCAAGCGATGGCTTCGCTGAAATCGACTTTTGTACCTTACGCGTGGTTTTTTTACGTTTATCAAGCATGCACGGACCTTATTTCTTTTGTTCTGTTTCTGAGGGTAATGAGATCACAACGGTTTGTGCAGCAGGCGGAGAATACATACGCAGTTGTGTGACTGCACGACTACCAATTTGCGCAGTTGCACCAAAGGTTTGCTGCTCAATCACCAAGCGTCCCCATTCGGCATTTAGATCTTCTTTTTCTCGCAAATGCGAGCTCAATTCACGAAAATCATGCCGATAAGTAAATACCTGCATGACCACCATAAAAGCGCTCACCAAAATTGCGATAATCAAAACACCATAAACAAAGATTTTCTTCAAAAACAACGGATTTACCGTTGCTGTGATATCTTCTACTTTCATGTTCAGCCTTTATAACCGTTTTTGCCGTTTAAGCAAGTCGCTCAGCAACTCTTAACCAAGCACTACGTGAACGTGGGTTTTCTTTGACTTCTGCCTCACTGGCGCGAATGCGATCAATTTTTTTAAGTCGGCGTGTATCTTGGATTTTTTGTGGCATGCCCCAAGAGTGATCTTCTGGCAGTGTCGATTCCTTTTGAATAAACTGCTTAATCAAGCGATCTTCCAGTGAATGGAAACTAATCACAGCCAAACGTGCTTCAGGTTTTAGTAAGTTTACCGCCTGTGGTAAAAAAAGCTGTATATCTTCTAATTCTTTATTAATTTCAATACGAATCGCTTGGAATGTACGCGTCGCAGCATGTTTATGCTTTTCCCATTTTGGATGGGCAACTTTAACTACTTCGGCCAATTCAGCGGTGGTTGCCATATAGCCTGCATTTTTAATGGCTTTGGCAATTCTTCGACTATAACGTTCTTCACCATATTGAAAAATAACGTTGGCCAAATGAGTTTCATCCACTTCCATCAACCATTCTGCAGCCGTTTGCCCTTGAGAATTGTCCATACGCATATCT
Organism: Acinetobacter pullicarnis; assembly: GCF_006352475.1. Taxonomy (NCBI): domain Bacteria; kingdom Pseudomonadati; phylum Pseudomonadota; class Gammaproteobacteria; order Moraxellales; family Moraxellaceae; genus Acinetobacter; species Acinetobacter pullicarnis. Next base: position 429,958 of record NZ_VCMZ01000001.1, on the reverse strand, counting down.
AGTGGACCACTATTCATAAAGCTAAAGCCGCGCTCTGCCTGATCCAACTGTGGGGAAGACACGCCCAAGTCAGCCATAATGCCATCGACCTGCTCAATACCGTGTTGCTGTAGCACAATTTGTAGATCAGCAAAGCTGGCATGAATAATTTTAAAACGGGGATCTTGCTGTTCAAGTTCAGCACCTGTTGCCAGTGCTTGGGGGTCTTTATCGAATGCATAAACTCGTGAATTTTTATCTAATTTAGCAAGCAATAATCGGCTATGTCCGCCACGCCCAAAGGTCCCATCAATGTAAATTCCTGTATTGCGATCTGCAAGCAAAGCATCAACAGTTTCATGTAGTAATACAGAAATATGGGACATAATTTTAAATTCAATTCAAGCAAAATATAGCTACGCATTATCACTCTGTTTTAACAAAGCTCCAAATGACTTTTTGTACTGAAATATTACTTTTCATCAGAAAATCATCAATTTTTTCAAATTGCTAAAAAAAAACCTCTGAATCAGAGGTTTTTTTAACAGCTTAGATTAAAGTGATCGGTTTAACGCTTGTCATTATAAATTTGATCGAACACACCACCATTGGAAAAATGGGTTTGTTGTGCTTTCGCCCAACCACCAAAAACATCATCAATGGTAAAGGTTTTTAAGGTCGGAAATTGAGCAGCATATTTCGCCAAAATCTGTGGATTTCGTGGGCGATAATAATAGCGTGCGGCCATGTCCTGCCCCAATGGCGAATAGAGATAATTGATATAGCCCGTCGCTAACCATTTATTGCCATTTTTATCGACAGTCTTGTTCACAATCGCAACCGAAGGCTCCGTCAAAATAGAAATTGAAGGATAAATAATATCGAATTTATTTTTACCTTGGTTTTTTACTGAGACTAAAGCTTCATTTTCCCAGGTCAGCAACACATCACCCATGCCGCGTTCCGCAAATGTAGTCATTGAACCTCGCGCTGCGGGGTCCATCACGGTCACATTGTGGTACATCTTCGAGACAAACTCTCGCGCCTTAGCTTCATTACCCGCTGGCTGTTTCAAAGCATAGCCCCAAGCAGACAAGTAAATCCAACGTGGCAAGCCGCCTGTCTTCGGATTTGGCGTAATAATTTGTACGCCTGGACGTGCTAAGTCTGCCCAGTCTTTAATATTTTTGGGATTGCCCTTGCGCACCATAAAGACGATGGTTGAAGTATAGGGTGCAGAATTATGAGGAAATTGTTTTTGCCAGTCTTTGTCAATTTGACCTGATTTAGCAATTTCATCAATATCATTTGCCAAAGCCAGCGTCACGACATCCGCTTTCAAACCATCCACGACAGCACGCGCTTGTTTTCCCGATCCACCATGTGATTGTTTAAATTTCACTGCATGACCCGTGCGGCTCTTCCAATAGTTACCAAATGACTGATTAAACTCGTCATAAAACTCACGTGTCGCATCATAAGAAACGTTTAAAAATTCACGATCAGCAGCCTGTACTGCAGTCGTTGTTGTTGCCAACCCAGTTATCAATAACACTGCACTTACGAGCGTTTTTACATTTATTTTCACAATTATTCATCTTCAAGCTCAATTTGGCTTCACTATATGAAATAACGCGCATTGCTGCAATTTAAACGCCTCGCAATAGCAGATGAGAGCCAAATATAAGATATTGATTTATCTATATATATTTTTTATTTATAAAGACTGCAAAAAAAATGATAGCGTTTACTTAATTAAATGCTAATATGATTAAATTACATTTTTATACATATTGTTTAGATAATCTTTATAAAAATGTAATTAGGGTGATTTGAGACCTATAAAAATATTGCTTCAATCTAGTCCGTTTTATTGTTCGTAATGAACAACTTATGATTTCAATCTTTTGTGACTAACAACGATAGCTCAAGATAAAGTATTGAGCGAAAAAAGAAAAAATCAATTTTAGGGGAATGCTCGCAATGAATATACAATTTTTAAAAATTTTGCTACTCAGCCTGAGCCTAGCAGGTCTACACACCGCTCAAGCTGCAACACTAAAAAACACTGTAAAAACAACCACCAACCCTACACCCGCCATCGCTATTGTTGAAAAACAAACACCAATTGAAAAAGCATTGTCACAGCAAAAACGTGGTGAGCATAAATTTACCATCGATAATGATCAGTTAAAAATTTACACATCGATCAAAACAGCACCAACCCAAAACTTCCTTGCCGATCAACATCAACGTTTTTCTCGCATCCTGCAGAGCTTGTTTCAACAACAAAGTTCTTAATGCGCTAAATTAATTCTTCAATGAATTTACCAGCCCAATGCTTATTGCTGAATTAAAGCCTTAAGCTATTGGGCTTTTTCGTTATAATAACGCTAATTTTATAAACAGATATCTCGCCTACTATGACTGTCCGTACTCGTATTGCACCTTCACCAACTGGCTTTCCACATGTTGGAACCGCTTATATCGCATTATTTAACTTGTGCTTTGCAAAACAGCATGGCGGTGAGTTTATTTTGCGTATTGAAGATACCGACCAGCTTCGCTCAACGCCTGAATCTGAGAAAATGATTTTAGATTCACTACGTTGGCTTGGTCTAAACTGGTCAGAAGGGCCTGATATCGGTGGCCCTCATGCCCCTTACCGCCAATCAGAACGAATGCATATTTACAAACAGTATGCTTTGGAATTGGTTGAAAAAGGCCATGCATTTTATTGCTTTGCCAGCAGTGAAGAACTTGACCAAATGCGTGCTGAACAACAAGCGCGTGGTGAAATGCCAGGTTATGATGGCCGCGGCCTAAAACTGTCACAAGAAGAAGTCACACGCCGTTTAGAAGCAGGCGAAGCGCATGTGATTCGTATGAAAATTCCAACGGAAGGCGTATGTAAATTCAACGACCTACTCCGTGGTGAGGTTGAAATTCCTTGGGCACAAGTGGATATGCAAATTCTGCTTAAAACAGATGGTTTACCGACCTATCATCTTGCCAATGTGGTTGATGATCATCTCATGGAAATTACCCATGTAATTCGTGGCGAAGAATGGATTCCATCTGCACCGAAACATCAATTACTTTATCAATATTTTGGTTGGGACATGCCCGTCTTATGTCACATGCCTTTATTGCGTAATCCAGACAAATCTAAATTATCTAAACGTAAAAACCCGACTTCGATTAACTACTACAAAGATATTGGTGTTTTCCCAGAAGCACTGTTGAACTATCTGGGTCGTATGGGTTGGTCTATGCCTGATGAGCGTGAACAGTTTGGCTTAGATGACATGATTGAACATTTTGATATTCAACGTGTGTCTTTGGGTGGTCCAATTTTTGATGTGGAAAAACTCAACTGGCTTAATGGTCAGTGGATTAAAGGTCTAACACCTGCCGCGCTGCTTGACCGTTTACTCACATGGAAATCAGATCGTAATACGCTCGAACAGATTGCAGCTGCAATTCAACCGCGTATTCAATTACTTTCTGAAGCCGTAAATTGGGCTGGATTCTATTTCAATCAATTTCCACACATTGAAAAAGCGCAATTTGAGAGTAAAAAACTGAGCGAAGAACAAGTTCGTCAAAGCCTGCAATTTGCAATTTGGCGCCTTGAAAGCTTAATGAGTTGGAATAACGATACCGTTAGTCAAACATTAATGGATCTGGCAACCCAGATGGAAATCAAGCTACGTGACTTTATGCCAAGCTTTTTTATTGCGATTGCAGGTTCAACCAGCTCAACGCCAGTCATGCAATCGATGGTCACCATTGGTCCTGATTTAAGCTTTGCACGATTACGTCATGCACTGTCTATTGTTGGTGGACCGAGTAAAAAAGAACTAAAAATCTGGGAAAAACTGAATGATTCACTTAAATTGCCGAAAAATAACGCAATTGATGAAGCTTAATTAAGTTTTTTATTGACGTGTGTGTACAATCATCCTAGAATTGCGCACACACAGACTGGGGCCATAGCTCAGTTGGTAGAGCGCTACAATGGCATTGTAGAGGTCAGCAGTTCGATCCTGCTTGGCTCCACCATCCTCAACCTGTGTTGCTAATGCCTCGATCCGTCCCTATCGTCTAGAGGCCTAGGACATCGCCCTTTCACGGCGGTAACCGGGGTTCGAATCCCCGTAGGGACGCCAAATTACAGAAAGCCACTGATCGCATTAAAGTCAGTGGCTTTTTTTATTGATTATAATTTTTGATTTAAATAATAATTGGCTAAAATTATATTGAAATTAAAGATCTGGAGTTCAAATGCAATATCGTTGCCCAAAATGTCAAAGTCCAAAAATCATGCCGCTTGCCAATGCCAACAGTGACACAACAGCGCGCCCTGTGGTTCCTAAAAGTCTTGTCGTTTTAATTCCAGCTATCTTTATTTTACTCTTTCTAGCACTGACCAGTATTACCATGTGGATCTTTGGTAATGGTACTGGCCCTAAACTACAGATCGCTACCGTAGTCGTCTTTGGTATTTCAGTCATTGCCGGTCTTTTCTTCTGGCGTGATTTACCCAATTTTAAAATTTCTATGCAGGCATTTATGTCTTCGAATAAAGAGTGGAAATGTAGAGAATGCCATAATGAGTGGCATGTCTAAGGACAAATAAAACTCAATATTCAGACCCAATACTTAAGCCAATCATTCAAAAATGCTGCCTCCCAATGAGGCAGTATTTTTTTGGCTGTCACTTTGCTGTTGATTGCAGCATATTGCTCGAATCTACTGTTTTTGCTTATATTTTTTGTGCTTGATGTCGTTGCTCATATTCTTCAATACAATCACGATCTTCGATTTGCAGCGTCATTTCTGTAATCGCATATTGATGTGACAACATATCAAATGCCGCCCGATGTAAATCAGTGCGGTCTACCTGTGGCGCATACAAATGTACGGTCAAATGAATATTCTTAGAACTAATGGCCCAGATTTTTAATTGGTGAATACTTTCCACTCCGGTTAACGCTAAAATATCGAGGCGGAGCTTTTCGATATCAATTTCATCTGGCACACCTTCCAATAAAATATTGATACTTTGTTTTAATAAAATCCAAGTTCGTGGCAACACCCAAAAACCGATTAACACCGCAATCACCGTATCGACCCAATACCACTGGGTAAAGTAAATGGTAATCGCACCAATAATAACGCCCACTGAGCCCAAAGCATCACTCAGCACCTCTAAATAGGCACCCTTAATATTTAAACTTTCTTTTGAATTTGAATACAGCATTTTCATTGAGATTAAATTAATCATCAGCCCCAATGTTGCCACGACTAACATGCCGATACTTTGAATCTCAGGTGGATTGTTAATCCGTTGATAAGCTTCATATAAAATATACATCGCCACCATAAACAGCATGGATGCATTAAATAAAGCCGCCAAAATCTCAAAACGTTGATAACCAAAGGTACGCTTATTGTCTGCTGGGCGTTGTGCCACCTTAATCGCAACCAATGCGATTGCTAGCGCAGCAGCATCGGTAAACATATGCGCTGCATCCGACAGGAGCGCCAAACTTTGCGTCATGATGCCCGCAACAACTTCGACCACTAAAAAGCTTGCAGTCATGATTAAAGCGAAGGTTAGTTTTTTAATATTGGTTTTGGTGACTACAGCATGGCTATGCTCATGTTGTCCACTCATCAGTCATCTCCTCATCCTGCATGGCTTGGTCTTATTAATAAAATCGCCATACACTTTTTTTAAAGTAATCAGCGCATAACAGATCGCAATCCGTTATGCGCAGCACCCTTATAGTGGTGCTATTTTTGATTTTGATGGTGCCTTGATTTTCGGTTTTTTCGGTTCATTCATCCAACGATAAATCACTGGCAGCAACACCAAAGTTAGCAATGTTGATGAAATAATCCCACCAATCACCACTGTTGCCAATGGACGTTGCACTTCTGCACCTGTGCCCGTGGCCAAAGCCATCGGAATAAAGCCAAGTGAAGCAACACAAGCCGTCATCAATACCGGTCTAAGTCGCAGAATTGCCCCCAACCAAATTGCGGATTGGATTTCCATGGTCTCTCGGAGCTCTTTAATAAAGGTCAGCATCACCAGACCATTCAACACCGCAACCCCAGAGAGCGCAATAAAACCAACCCCCGCAGACATCGACAATGGAATATCTCGTAGCCACAAGGCAACCAATCCACCACATAGCGCAAAAGGCACACCACTAAAGACCAATAAACTCTCTTTAAAGTTATGGAATACCGCCATCAACAGAATAAAAATCGTAATCAACGCCAATGGCACGACCAACTGCATACGTGCCGTCGCAGAAGCCATATTTTCAAATTGGCCACCGTATTCAATCCAATAACCTGCTGGTAACTCCTGTTTTGCAAGCTTATTTTGAATTTCAGAAACAAAAGACCCCAAGTCGCGCCCATTAACATTGGCCGTAACCACAACACGGCGCTTACCATTTTCGCGACTCACCTGATTAAGCCCCAAGATATTCTCAACCTTGGCGACATCTTGTAGTTGAATCAAACCACCATTTGGCAATTGAATCGGCAAAACTGCCAATTGTTGCGGGGTGCGCTGTACATCATCAAGACGGATCACAAAATCAAAACGACGATCACCCTGTAAAATTTGCCCTACATTTTGACCACCAACACTGGCAGAAACCAAGTCTTGAATTGCACGGACCGAAAGACCATATTGCGCAGCCAAGGCATGATCCACATCAACATTCAGCAGAGGTAAACCACTGGTTTGCTCGACATTGACTGCAGTAGCGCCTGTAACCTCCTGTATTTGTTTAGCAATACGCTGTGCTTCACGGTTCAGCACATCCATATCATCCCCAAATACTTTCACACCAAGGTCACTCCGCACCCCTGAAATCAGCTCATTAAATCGCAGCTCAATCGGTTGTGAAAACTCACTATTATTGCCCGGCAAGGTCTCCAAGAACGCCTCCATACGAGTACGAAGATCTTCAAGTTTTTCAGATGGATTTGGCCACTCTTTCTGTGGTTTTAACAATACAAAACCATCCGAAATATTGGGTGGCATCACATCTGTCGCAACTTCTGCAGTTCCGGTACGCGCAAAGATTGATTTAATCTCTGGAAATTTTTGCAATAAAATCTTTTCGGTATTTTCCTGCATCCGCAATGACTGTTCTAAACCGGTACTTGGTGAACGCATTTGCTGTACTGCAAAATCACCTTCACTCAATTGCGGTGCAAACTCACTGCCCATCTGCGTGGTTAAAATACCAGTTAAAAACAAAATACTGAGCGCAAGCGTCAACACCAAATATTTAAACTGATATGCCCAATCGAGCAGATTTTCATAGCGACGCTTCAACCACAACATCCATTTACTTTCTTTCTCTTTCACTTCACCTGTCACAAACATGGCAACAGCGGCGGGGACAAACGTAATCGATAAGATCATGGCACCGACCAAGGCAAAAACCACGGTTGCCGCCATTGGATGGAATAATTTCGCCTCCACACCAGACAAAGCGAAAATTGGCAAGTACACCACCAAAATGATTAATTGCCCAAAAATAAGCGGACGTCTGGCCTGTTTTGCCGCCAAAAATACTTCCTTAAAGCGTTCTTGTTTGGTGAGCTTGCGCCCAACTTGATGCTGGTATTCAGCTAACCGTCGAATACAGTTTTCAACAATCACCACCGCACCATCCACAATAATCCCGAAATCCAATGCGCCTAGGCTCATCAGATTGGCACTAATTCGTTGTTGTGCCATGCCACTCAGCGTAAATAACATCGACAATGGAATCACACAGGCGGTAATCAGTGCTGCGCGGAAATTTCCTAAAAATAAAAACAAAATCACAATAACGAGGATGGCACCCTCAACCAAATTCTTTTGTACAGTCGCAATCGCACGTTCAACCAGATCGGTACGGTCGTACACCGTTTCAATCACCACCCCTTTGGGTAAGGTCTTTTGAATCTCCTGAATTTTTGTATCAACACCGCGGGCAACAGTACGACTATTTTCACCCATCATCATCATGACAATGCCGAGTACCGTTTCCTCACCATTATAAGTGGCAGCGCCAGTACGTAAGTCATGCCCAATCGATACCGTTGCAACATCGGCAACCCGAACGGGGAAACCACTTTTGGTTGTAATCGAAACATTTTCTATATCTTTAACATTATTCAAGGTTCCCGGCACACGCACCGTGAGCTGCTGACCATTGTCTTCCATAAAACCTGCACCGCGGTTTTCATTGTTCAACTCAAGTGCCGTTTGCAAATCACTCAATGGTATTTGCAATTGCTGTAAACGCTTTAGATCTGGAGATACCACATAAGTTTTATTGTATCCACCGATACTATTAACCTCTGCAACCCCATCGACTCGTTGTAATTGTGGACGAATCACCCAGTCCTGAATTTCACGTAAATCCATTGCTGTATATGGCTGTCCATCTGGCTTTCTCGCCTTCGGATCAGCCTTCACCACCCATTGGTAAATCTCCCCCAATCCTGTCGACACCGGTGACATGGTGGGAGCAATATTCTCAGGCAATGCTTCTTGGGCTTCTTGCAAGCGCTGATTAATCTGCTGCCTTGCCCAATAAATATCGGTCCCCTCATTAAATATAATCGTGACTTGCGACAAACCATAACGAGAAATAGAGCGTGTTTGCTGCAACTTTGGCATGCCTGCCATGGCTGTTTCAATCGGATAAGTAATTCGTTGCTCAACCTCTAATGCCGTAAACCCATTGGCCTGAGTATTCACCTGTACTTGAACATTGGTAATATCTGGTACGGCATCAATCGGCAGTTTTTGATAACTCCAAATCCCGATGGCAATCCACGCCACCACAAATAGCATCACCCAAATCGCATTCTTAATCGAAAACTGAATAATTCGATCAAATAAACCTGCTGGAGGCGGCATTTCTGCAGTGGAATCTAATTTATCTTGATCCTGATCAATGCCCATGCGCTGCCTCTCCTTTTTCTAATTCAGATTTCAAAAGGAAACTGCCCGGCCCAACATAACGCTGCCCAGCCTTCAAACCACTTTTCACTTCAACCCACAAACCATCACTAGAACGACGACCAATCTCAATCGGTGTTGGGGTAAATTCAACATTTTTGCCATGCATTGTTGCGACAAAAACCACATCTTTTCCTTCGACTTGTTGCACAGCATCCTTAGATACACGTAAGGCCTGGCTTTGCTGTGCTTGACGTAATTCAATACTGACCATCAAGTTTGGACGCAATTCTGGTGCTTCTGACAAAACTTTGGCACGAACTTGCAAACGACCGGTTTGTGCATCTGCTTCTGCACTCAAGGTTTGTACTTGCGCTTTAAAGGCGTTTCCAGTTTGCAGCGATTTGAAATCTAAAATTTGATTTGGTGCAATTTGAGTTAGGTCATTGCTTGGAATAATAAACTCAAGCCACAATTTATCGAGCTGATCGATAATAAAAAGCTGACTGGCCAACTGCACATTTTCACCAACCACCACATCTTTTTGACTCACTACCCCAGAAATTGGTGCAGTCAGGACATAGCGACCATTCGAACCCAGATTGACTCCAAAAGCAGATAAACGTGCACGTGCAGCCTGAACCTGAATTTGTGCTTGTTGATAAGCATTCGAAGCACGTTGATAATCTTGTTTGGCAGATACGCCTTGCGACCACAGTTGTTTTTCACGCTCATAATCTTGTCTGGCAAGTTCTAACGTTGATTGTGCTATTTTCAAATTTGATTGCTGATCAACTACATCAGGTACCAATAAACTGGCCAAGACCTGACCTTTTTTCACATATTGACCAAGATCAACATTCACCGACTCAACCCGACCGCTAAAGTTAGGTGAAACATGGGCTTGACGATCGGTATTCACCACCAGCTTGGCAGGAAAGCTATTGCTTGAGACCACATCTCCTAGCGCGACTGTGGCCAGTTTAATCCCCTGCTCGGTCATTTGCTCAGGCGTAAGCTCCACTCCCTCCTCAGACTCTTCCGTTGCTGCCTGCCCTTCTACTTTTGCCGTACCTTCTGATTCTGCCTCAGCTTTTCCTGCATTCTTATTTTTACCAGACCAAAGCAAAGCGATACTGAGCAAGGCAATAACCACCAAAACAATCACAATTAAAATCGGCTGCGTTACTTTGCCAAGCTGTCGTTTCATTATTTTCATCTTAGTTCATCCCACCAATAACAGGCATTGCCTGCGTTTGTTGCCAAAGTGCCTGATTAATTTGTGATAATGCATCCTTCGCCATAACTTGGCTTGGCTCGATACCAAGGCTTAAGCTTTCTGCTTCAATGGCACGTTGCCATGCATCTTTGAGCAGCTGCACTTTACGCATACGAATATCCTGCAATTGCATTGTGGCTTGCTGTACATCAGCGACTGCAAACTTACCTGCAGCAAAGCCTTGTAAGGTTTTTTTCTGCACATTGATTGCCAATGGAATCTGCGATTGCTCTACTTGCTTAAACTGAAAGTCCAAGCCCTGCAAATCAGTTAGTAAAGTACCGATTTCTAACGTATTTTGTTGCAAGTAGAATTGTTGCTGACGATCCAGTAAGGCTTGCTTTGCTTCCGCTATTTTTATGCCATATTGATTACGATTAAAAATATTTAGCGGAATCGAAACGCCCAATGCGATTTGATTTTCAGTTGCAGTTTCTGGGGAGCGCGTATTATTTACCCCCAAGTTCACGGTTGGATTTGGACGTGCTTGCGCCTTCAAATAATCTACATTTGCCTTAGCTTCAAGTACCTGCAGCTGACGCGATTTCTCAACTAAATTTTCAGTTAAATATTGCTGGACCTGCTTCGATGTCGCACTCGGCCAAAGCGCTTGAGTCGTTAAGCCAATTTTAATCTTTTTATCCGCCTCTCCCCACAAGTTACTTAATTGCTGCGTCGCAACCTGTAACTGCAAATCAGCCTGATGGTACAAGCGTACATTTTCCTCATAAGACATCCGTACACGATCAACGTCTACCTGTGCAATGCTGCCTGCCTTATAACGTTTCTCTAATGCTTCTAAGTTTTCTTTACTGACTTGTAATTGCTCAACAACCACATCTCGTTCCAACTCAAAAATCGCCAACTGCGACCAGAGATATTTCACCACCAAGTCCATTTGCGCTGTATAAATCCGCTGACTTAACTGGCTCTGGGATTGACTTAGTTGAGCCAAAGCATAATTGGCTTTGCGCTGACCAAACAGGTCGAGTGGTTGCGATATACCGACTGAAAGCTCTTTATCTTGATTCGATTTAAACCCCGTTTGCTCAACCGTTAAACTAGGATTTGACCAAAGTCTAGACTGTTTCAAATTGGCTTCCGCAATATCCTGTTGTGTCTGCCAAACACCTTGCTTCTTTTGATAATTCTTAACATTCTCAATCGCTTGTACCAATGTTAAGTTTTGCTTTGCATTTTCCGCCCAGGTTGATGGACTGGCAATGACGATGATTACCCCAAAAACTAAACCGCATGCTGTAGCAATCGCTCGAATAGAAAACGTTGATGATATGGATATAGGTTGTACCAAAGTATCTGGTATTTTTTTTGACATTATTATGTCCTCGCTAAATTAAATAGAGTAGCGGGCTTATTTTTAGGCTATCCCGCAAATAGCGGTATCAATTCAGGTGGTGGATTAAGCAAACCTAAGTGTGGTGACTGATAAAAACAGTCCCAATCAAATAATTTATTTTGAATATAATGATTAAAAAAAGTTTGCTCAGTTTCCTTATAATCGTCTACCATAATGAAATGGGAAAATGAAGGTAGATGATCATGATGATCCTCTAAGAAACTCAGCAAACGATCTGCCACCACAGGCTTATCCGCGAATACTTTTGTTTTTTGTTGCTGGGTATCTGATGCCAAATCACAACTCTGGCTCTGATGATGACCAAAGTGTGTTGCATGCTGACTTGTAACACTAATAACACTTTCATGCGCACAAAATGCTGCCGCCACATTCCAAATACCTTGAAACATGAATAACAACATTAAAACCATCATAAAAATGCTTGCACGCTTCACATACAGAGCCCAATTTAAATTTAACTCAATATAACAACTTAGCTTTACGTAATAAAATTACATCTCAGAGAAAGTTACTTAAAAGCCACTCAATTAACATTTGCTTAATTATTGTTCTAAGCAAATACACACAAGTTTATTGACAACTTACAAATTAAAGCTTCACAACCCAATTCTTTATACTTACATTAAAAGAGAGCTCATTTCTTTTATTGTTTGTGGATAAACTTGGAGGTTTCTATGTTGATTCGTATATTTGAATACATTAGGAAATACACTAAATTGGGGCATCAGACCCTCACACATTCGACACCAACTGAAAGCAATGCTAGCAGCGCTAAATCCCACTCAACCACAGCATGTGGGCAGGATGAGTCAGCGCGACGCAATGCAATGTGGCACTCTTTACGCTCAGCCCTAAGAGGCGATAAAGAAGCACAATATCAAATGGGTATTAGTTATTTATATGGTCAATTGGGACTAGATCGTAGTTATTTTCATGCAGAGCGCTGGTTAAATGAAGCAGCTCACCAAGGCCATCCATCTGCAAAACGTGCATTACAAGATGCTTATCAAGACCTCGCATTTTCATAGATTTTTAAAATACTATTTTATGAAAAATTAAAAAATAACCCGAGTCATTTCACTCGGGTTATTTGCTTGTATTGTGATTCGGTGCGTTCACATGACTGCTTCGCTCAACGTTTAACTATCCGCTTGCACCACTTGAATCCGCAACTCTTTGGGTAAACTAAAAGTAATACTTTCTTCGCGTCCACTCAGCTCCTGAGGTTGAGTCGCCCCCCAACTCTCTAAACGCTGAATCACTTGTCGAATCAATATTTCTGGTGCTGAAGCTCCTGCTGTCACACCGACCTGCGCCCCGGCCTCAAACCAGTCTTTTTGTAGTTCATCCGCATTATCAATTAAGTACGCATGTTTACCCATACGCTCTGCAAGTTCTCGCAAGCGATTTGAATTGGATGAGTTGGGTGAACCCACCACCAACACAACATCACAACGCCCAGCCAAATCACGCACGGCATCTTGACGATTTTGTGTGGCATAGCAAATATCATCTTTGCGCGGCCCTTGAATATTCGGGAATTTACTTCTAAGCGCGTCAATCACTTTAGCCGTATCATCAATTGACAACGTCGTTTGCGTAACAAAAGCCACCCGACTTGGATCCAAAACCTCAAGTTGGCTTACATCTTGTTCATCTTCAACCAAATAGATATTGCCACCATTTTTTTTATCGTATTGTCCCATGGTGCCTTCCACCTCAGGATGACCTTCATGGCCGATTAAAATCGCTTCAATTCCTTCACGGGCATATTTGGTCACTTCAATATGTACTTTGGTAACCAATGGGCAAGTTGCATCAAAAACTTTTAAACCACGGCGTTCAGCCTCTTGTTGAACAGCCTTAGAGACCCCGTGTGCACTAAAAATTACAATGTTATTGTCAGGAACTTCGTCCAGTTCATCCACAAAGATCGCACCACGCTGGCGCAAGTCATCAACCACAAACTTGTTGTGTACCACTTCATGTCGAACATAAATCGGAGGATTAAAACACTCTAGCGCACGATTGACGATTGCAATTGCACGGTCTACGCCTGCACAAAATCCACGTGGATTGGCCAATACAATTTCCATAGCACCTCAATGCGCACCCGAAATGAGTGTTTTATTAAATTAAATGATGATCAAACTAAGCTTAGCTATTTAGTTTAATGCACATCTGCTCTAAAATAGAGAAGATATTTTATCATATCAGGAAAAATATCATGTCGGGTCTCTTGTTTGTCGTTTCTGCCGCTTCAGGAACAGGCAAAACATCTTTGGTCAAAGCCCTGCTTGAGCGTGTTAGCAATTTACACGTTTCTGTTTCACACACGACCCGTCAGCAACGCCCTGGTGAACTCGATGGTGTCCACTATCACTTTAGTCCCAAAGAAGACTTCCTTACTCAAGTTTCACAAGGTGAGTTCATTGAATATGCAGAAGTATTTGGGAATTACTATGGCACATCACACGCAACGGTTCGTGATCAGCTGATCAAAGGCCATGATGTCTTGCTTGAAATTGACTGGCAGGGTGCTGAACAAGTCCGCAAACTTTTTCCTGAGTCAAAGCAAATTTTCATTTTGCCACCGTCACAGTTTGATTTACGCCAACGCCTTTCTAATCGTGGCACAGATGCAGTTGATGTGATTGAACATCGCCTCAGTTGTGCGGTTGAGGATATGCAGCAATACACCAACTTTGATTACATTATCATCAATGATGATTTCAATAAGGCGTTGCATGATCTTGAGTCAGTAATCAACTCTAATCGTCTGATAATGGAACAACAAGCAAGACGACACCAAGATCTCATCCAAAAATTAATCACGCCGCAAACATGATTCAACTTGAGTCTGCCGTAAAAGCCACCTATACTTATTCGCTTATTTAAAAATTATGTACTCACACGAGAATTGTTATGGCACGCGTAACCGTTGAAGATTGTTTGGATCATGTAGACAACCGCTTTGAGCTTGTACTAGTGGCAAGCAAACGTGCGCGTCAATTGGCACGCCAAGGCATTGAGCCTACTGTTGAATGGGACAACGACAAACCAACTGTTGTTTCACTTCGTGAAATTGCAGCAGGACACGTCACTAAAGATATTTTGAAACAACGAGATCAAGATTATCAAACATCTAGCTTAGATTTAGCACTTTCTGCTAATAATTTAAACCTAGAAGGTTTCTCTTTTCAATAACTTGTAATATGCTCTTAAAGGCCTAGTTCATCACTAGGCCTTTTTTGTTGATCCTGATGTTAGATGATTAAACAAAAGGCTTTTTTATTTAAAAAAACACCCCTTTTTGTAATGAAAGAATTGACAAGTGTCTCAATATGCATTTCATTAAAGGATTGGGAAGTTTATTACTAAAGGTCAGTAGGTGCTCTATGCCAGGTGAAGAGGTCAGTCAAGCCAAGCAGCAACTTAATCTTATGATTAGTGCTTATCTCAATTCAATTGAAGTTGAGCGAGTCCTTGCTGCTTGTGATTATGCCGATATCGCGCATTCTGGCGTTGCGCGCAAAAGTGGTGAGCCCTACATTCTTCACCCAATTGCGGTGAGCTGTATTTTGGCTCACATGCGACTTGATGCTGAAACCCTAATGGCGGCGTTGTTACACGACGTTATTGAAGACACTGACTTCACCAAAGAAGACATTACTGAAAAATTTAGCCGTACTGTTGCTGAGCTGGTTGATGGCGTCACTAAACTTAGCCATTCAAGTGATAAAGAATATAATAAAGCCGCATCCTTTCGAAAAATTTTACAAGCAACCCTGCAAGACCCGCGTGTCATCATTATCAAACTAGCCGATCGCTATCACAATATGACCACCTTGGAATCCTTACGCCCCGATAAGCGCGCGCGCATTGCCCAAGAAACCTTTGATATTTTCGTCCCCATGGCCCGCCTCGTCGGCATGAACGAGATGGGAGACAACTTAGAGCATCTGTGTTATCAAAATCTCGATCTCGGCATGTTCAACAATGTACAAGAAGCCCTAGCCCAAACCAAACCTGAACGCTGTAAGTACCAAACGATTTGGGAACAGAATCTTAGTGACTTGCTCGAAAAAAATCATATTCAAGGTCGTATTAAAAAGAAAAATAATAATATTGAGCTACTTAGACATTTTGTTAAAAATGAAATCAATCTACAAGAACTCACACATAGCCACGCTTTTGAAATTATCTTACACAGCATTGCAGATTGTGACCGTCTAGTTGAATCCTTACGTGAGAACTTCCAAGTTCTGCATTATGACGACCATATTCGTAGACCCTTACCGGGCGGCAACCAATCGTTAATGCTACGATTAAAGGGTGAAAAGACCTCGTTATCACTCACTATTCAAACCGAGCTGATGCGTAAAGCAGCGCGTTTTGGCGTCGTATTGGGTGAAAATGCGCCCCAAGCCTGTCGTTCTGCGATTCAAGCCTCAATGCAGAACCTCAATGTTCTGATCGATGGCGCTTGTGCTAAAACCACATTCAGTGAATTACTTGATTATCTGCACCAAGAAAAAATTGGGGTCTATACGCCACACGGTCAGCTACATGAGCTTCCACAGGGCGCAACCGTCGTTGATTTCGCTTACTCTGCGAGCTTGTTTTTGGGTAATCATGCGGTTGGTGCAAAAATTAATGGTGAAATAAAACCCTTGTCCACCCCCCTAGTAAGCGGACAAGTTATTGAAATAATTACTGATGTTCTCGCTACACCCAATCCAGATTGGCTTAGCTTCATCAATACTCAAAAAGCACGGCGTGCTTTGCAAAATATCCTAAAAGATCAAGATGCTGAAGAGCAACGTTTGGTTGGACAACAGGCCCTCAATCGCGCTTTAAAATTGTTTAACTTATCCATCAATGATCTCTCTGATGATGACTGGAAAGACCTACTGCAGTGGCGTCACATCCAAGACAAAGAAACGTTATTCCAGCAAATCGCTGTCGGTGACTTGTTACCACAATTGGTTGCCAACCATCTATTCTCACAAGACAATGCCGATGATCAACTGGATTCAAATCGACTGATTCAAGGTACAGATGGTGTTGATGTCAAATATGCACATTGTTGCAATCCCGTATTGGATGATCCAATCCAAGGTCATTTATCACGCCGTGGCTTAATTGTGCATCGCACAAAATGCCACAACTTGATTCATGAGCAGCATTTGCATCCTGAAAATATCATGTTGCTGCAATGGACAGCAGAGGACGTCGAGGACGTCAGCTTTACGGCCTACCTCTCTATTGACCTCAGCATGACGGATGAGCAAATTTCAGATCTAATTTACCAATGTCGTAAAGCCAAAACAGGCGTAGAAATGGTTCAAACGCAAGATGGTAAAACCTACGTGAATATCGTGGTACATGATCGCAATCAAATTGCTCAGATCATACGAGAACTGCGTATGAGTTTTGGCTTCCCTCGCATTACTCGACTCGATATGCCAGCAGCACTTCCTTCTGTTTCACATGCTTGCTAAAGCAGCTGCATGAATAAAAGCTTCCTTGATTGAGTGCTTTACCTTATGATGAAATATAATTCATAAAGGAGAAGGCAATGTCCCGCCAAGTTATACATACTGAAAATGCACCAGCAGCAATTGGCACGTATTCTCAAGCAATTTTAGTCGGGAATACACTCTATCTCTCTGGTCAAATTGGTTTAGATCCGTATAGCATGGAATTGGTAGAAGGCATTGAAGCCCAAATCCGACGTGTCTTTGACAATGTAAAAGCAGTATGTGAAGCCTCAGGTGGTTCATTAGCAGATATTGTTAAACTCAATATCTTCCTGACTGACCTTTCCCATTTTCAATTGGTCAATCAAATTATGGGCGAGTACTTTGCTCAACCCTACCCTGCTCGTGCAGCGCTTGGTGTTGCCAGTCTTCCTAAAAATGCATTGGTTGAGATGGATGGTATCGTTGTCATTCAAGACTAAGTACTAAAGAAAGAAACAATAAATACGGTCTATTTGACCGTATTTCTGTATTTAAAGCATGATGTTCAGCCATATAATTACCGCCCTTACACTGGCTGCGCCAGCACAATAGCTAAGCGTCAATCCGCCAAGGACTCTGTTTTAGTTTATCTTGTAAAAAATCAATAAAAGCGCGAATACGTGGACTTTGCAATTTACGATATGCATAAATGACATACTGCGGCTCAGTAATATTCGACTTAAAATCCCTTAAAATAGGAACCAGTCTACCTTGACGAATATCATCACCAATATGATAGTCTGCCAAGCGAATAACACCCTCACCACGAAGTGCCAAATCCCTCAAAAAGTCTCCTTGAGAAAATGAAGCAATAGGCTTTACCGGCACAATAAAACTCTGATTATTCTCAACAAAATCCCAATTATTCCAACTACTCGAAAAATTAAAATGAAAACACCGATGATTAACCAGTTCTTGCGGATGTTGAGGAATACCCTGTTTTTTTAGATATGCTGGAGAGGCGCAGGTAATCCATTCACTCTCACCAATTTTTGCCGCAATACGTGAAGATGATGGCAACATCCCCCCATAAATCGCAATATCAACCCCACGATCAAAATCATCTTGATACACTGCATTCAGTTCAAAATCGATACTGATCAAAGGATACTGATTTAGAAACTCAGGCAGCCACGGTAAAATTTGATGCCGTGCAAATGTCGGCATGGTTCGAATTTTGAGTGCACCACTCAACTGTATCGGAAAGGCCTCAGCCAGTGAGTCAGCTTCATTCATAGCAGCAACGACATTTCTAGCGCTTTTTAAATAGGCAACCCCTTCCTCCGTCAAGGTTAGTTGCCGCGCACCACGTTGAATTAGACGTATACCCAATCTATTTTCCAAACGACCTATTAACTTACTCATTGCGGAGGGGGTTAAGTCGTGTGCACGTGCAGCTGCCGAAAAACTTCCATGCTCATGCGCCCATATAAACGCCATCATTTGTCGATAGCTATCCATATTTGCAGCTCCTTAAAACTTCGAATGATGTTGAGTTAAGCTCATCATAGCAAATCTGTGCTGAGGCGTGCCTTAACTAATATTCACAGATGCTTTGAATTACACGCAATCTACGGCTTTTTTTCTTTTGCTACTATCGATCTTATACAGGACTGATATCCAAAATGAGTCATGAAGATCCGTGTTCAAGGAGAATGCAATGAGTAAGCAGAGCAACCCAGAATTAGTCAATGGCAAAGAAGTGGTCCCATTTCAACTGCCCCAAGTACCTTATATGTCGCCTGATTTGGTCATTCCGGGCGTATTAGATCAATTTCTAGAAGATGATCACCTTTGGGTACCCACCTCAGATTCTGTGAGTTTTAAGCCTTTACTGCTCAACACCAGTGCCGGTTATTACGTGAATTTACTCCGAGTTCGTAAAAGTGGGGTGCTATCTTGTCATCGCCACACGGGAACAGTGCATGCTTTTGTACTTAAAGGCCGTTGGTATTATTTAGAGCATGATTGGGTTGCTGAAGAAAAATCATTTGCCTACGAGCCGCCAGGTGAAACTCACACCCTCTATGTTCCTGAAGATGTTACCGAAATGATCACACTCTTTATCGTGCACGGCGGTTATACCTATGTTGATGCTTATGGCAATGCCACCGGTTATGAAGATGTTTTCACTAAACTTGAAAGCACACGCGCGCATTATCAAAATATTGGCATTCCAATGTCCGAGCTAGAAAAAATCATTCGCTAAGTTAAAAGGCAAATTGAGCGATTTAATCGCTCAATTTGCCTTGCATCACGTAAAAAAAAGCCCATATCAAATGGGCTTTGCTTTATAACAGCATTGGGATCTAAGACATGCTTCGTCTAGAACGGTAAATCATCATCTAAATCGCTTGGCGCTTGTGCAGCAGGCTGAGGTTTCGCCGCTTGTGGTGCTGCATTACCATAACCGCCTTGCGCAGGTTGATTGTTATAACCACCCCCCTGTTGAGCTTGGTTGTTATAGCCACCACCTTGCTGATTGTTTTGAGTATTCTGGTTTTGATTGTTAAAACGCGGTTGATTATAACCGGTATTTTGTTCAGCAAAACCTTGCTCGCCACCACCTTGCTGACGCGCAGAATCAAGCATTTGCATTTGATCACCACGAACTTCAGTGGTGTAACGCTCTTGCCCATTTTGATCTGTCCATTGACGTGTACGCAACGAACCTTCGATATAAACCTTAGAGCCTTTACGCAAATACTGCTGAGCAATTTCACCTAAACGATTATTTAAAACAATACGATGCCATTCAGTTTGTTCTTTTCGTTCACCGCTGGTTTTATCTGTCCAAGAGTCACTGGTGGCAATTGAGAAGTTTGTTACAGACCCACCATTTTGGAAGGTCTTTGTTTCAGGATCTTTCCCAAGTGTTCCAACCAAAATTACTTTATTTACACCACGCATGAGCTGCTCTCTTCCTATTCAATTCTATGTTTTACTTTATAAACATTATGTTTAAATGGCTAGATCTTTACCGACTAAGTGCGCCAGATCCTGTCGCACTTCATCGTCTATTTCGCGCTTATCAAGCTTGACATAAGCAACTTGCTGATCAGCCATAACCACCACTTCCTCAATACCATGAATTGCCAATAACTGAGTAGCCCACTCATCTACTTGACGATCTACAGGTAAAGGTAATACTAGCGAGGTCAGATAACGCGGTTGTTTGAGACCAAAACTAATCAGTAGCCAAATTATAGCAATTGCCGCCAACACACTCCAACCTATTGTGGTGTTGTTTAATATCAAAAGTTGACCACCTAACATACCACCGCAGAAAGCACCGAAAAATTGACCACTGGCATTAACACCCATGGCCGTTGCTTTCGATTGGATCGGTGCCGATTTAGACAACCATGATGGCAATAAAGCTTCCATCACATTGAAGGCAATAAAGAATAGTGCGAGCCCAGTCAGCAAAACATATTTGGACTGATAACCAAAACTTAACACAATCAAACCCGCAATTACGGCCACAATTGCCGTGATAAAAATACCGCGCATTTTGCGATATTTTTCGGCCAAGATAATACTTGGAAACGCAAAAAATAGGCTAATCACCAATAATGGCAAATACACCAAACCATGTTCTGACAATGGAATATCTGCAAATTCAATCAATTGTGATGGCAGATAAATAAACATGGCCGTAAGCAATAGATGTAATGCAAATACAGACACATGTAGGCGATTTAAATCACCCATTTTAAGTACTTGTTTTAATTGCACCCAATAATCTTGACGGCGCTGCTGGTGATGACGTGTAGTTTTGGGCACCATGAATAGCATAAAAATAGCCAAAACACCCATGATACTGGTCACCCAGAACAAACCAGAGATACCCACTTTACTGGTTAACCACGGACCCAAGCTAAATGCGACTACAAACGATAGTCCAATGCTCATCCCCATGATTGCCATGGCTTTACTACGCTGTTGCTCACGGGTGACATCAGACAACAATGCCATCACTACAGCAGATACAGCACCAGCGCCGGCAATGGCACGGCCAATAATTACACCATAGATGCTCTCTGACATTGCCGCCACTGCACCACCCAGTGCAAAGAATAGCAAACCGATCACAATCAGCGTTTTACGGTGATAGCGATCTGCCCATAAGCTGAATGGGATCTGTAAAAGCGCCTGACTTAGGCCATAAACCCCGACGGCAAGGCCGATCAAAGTCGGTGTAGCATGTTGATATGACTGCCCTGCGACTGAAAACACAGGGATAATCATGAACAAGCCCAGCATGCGCAATGCAAAGATACTACTTAATGCAAATGTCGAACGACGTTCTAAAGCATTCATCTTATCAATCTTGGCAAAAAACGAAAAAATATCATCAACATCATCGCATATTGCTACAACTTTGTGGAATATTTTAAATGTAATTCAACACTTTCCATTATGGGTTCCAAGCCCCTTTAACCACTTGTGTTGATCGCGTCATCTGCACATAAATTGAAGTAAAATCTGAGGCTAATGATCAAGTATCTTCTTGACTCGACTCTTGTTATAGTCCCAAACCATAAAATTTTATTTAAATCTCCGCGGGCAGATGATATGAGTTTTTCTCAAGATGTATGGCAGCGCAATTTAGCGCTCTATGAAAAAACGTTGGCTTTACCGTTTAACCAAGAACTGGCGAATGGAACACTGAGCAAAGCCGCTTTTTGTCATTATGTGATTCAGGATGCACACTACTTGGTTGCTTACGGCCGAGCATTAGCCGTCTGTGCAGCGAAAGCCTTTGATGCGGATGATATTATTTTATTCACCGAGTCGGCCAAAGTTGCGATCATTGTTGAGCGCAGCTTGCATGACAGCTTTATGCAAGAGTTTAATATCAGCAAAGATGAGTTTGAAAACACCCCACTCAGCTTGGCTTGCCATCATTACACCTCTTTTCTCACCGCGACAGCTTGGTCTGAAAGTTACCCAGTAATATTGGCTGCGATCCTGCCTTGCTTCTGGATTTATGCTGAAATCGGTAAAGGTATCGTCAACAATTCAAGTGAAAACAATCCATATCAGGCATGGATCGACACCTATGCAGGCGAAGAATTCAACCTCGCTGTAAAACAAGTCATTGAAACGATTGATCGTGTTGCAGCACGCAGCGATGCCGATACCATTGAGAAAATGCATCAAGCCTATACCCGTGGTGCTGAATTAGAATGGTTATTCTGGGAAAGTGCCTATAACACTCGCACTTGGCCAGCGGGCTTAAAAAATGAACAAATCAACAATTAAGATTTAAAAGTCATAACTTGTCGCATAAAATGTTCAAGTTGGTCTTGAACATTTTTCATGCGCTATCATATATACATCACTTTTGAACTTTCTAGGATCCATACATGAGTCAAAGCCATATCCGTATTCGAGGTGCACGTACCCACAATTTAAAAAATGTGAACCTCGATATTCCACGCGACAAGTTTGTGGTGATTACGGGGCTTTCGGGTTCAGGTAAATCATCCCTTGCCTTTGACACCTTGTATGCTGAAGGTCAGCGCCGCTATGTGGAGTCACTCTCTGCCTATGCACGCCAATTCCTCTCCCAAATGGAAAAACCAGAAGTCGACTCAATTGAAGGCTTAAGTCCTGCAATTGCCATTGAGCAAAAGTCGACCAGCCACAACCCACGTTCAACCGTTGGCACCATTACTGAAATTTACGATTACTTACGCCTGCTCTATGCACGTGTGGGTACCCCTTTCTGCCCCGAACATGACCAACCGATGGTGGCACAAACCATCACTGAAATGGTTGATGCAGTCAAAGCACTCGAAGAAGGCACCGCACTGATGCTACTTGCACCGGTGGTACGTGAACGCAAGGGCGAATACAGCAATTTATTTGAACAACTACAAAGCCAAGGTTTTGTCCGCGCACGTGTTGATGGCGAAATTATTGAAATCGATAGCCCTCCAGAGCTCGATAAAAAGAAAAAACACACCATTGAAGTTGTCGTTGACCGCTTTAAAGTACGTGAAGATCTCGGCAATCGTATTGCTGAAAGTTTTGAAACCGCATTACGTTTAGGTGGCGACATTGCCCAACTCACTTGGATGAACGGTGAGCATCCTGATCGGGTCTTTTCAGCCAAACACTCCTGTCCTGAATGTGATCGTGCAGTCGCCGAACTTGAGCCACGTTTATTTTCCTTCAACAATCCTTTTGGCGCTTGCCCTGTCTGCGATGGCTTAGGTACACGCAATCACTTTAGTGCAGAAAAGCTGATTCCAAACCAAGAACTGTCGATTAGCCAAGGTGCAATTCGTGGCTGGGACAGACAACGTCCTTATTATTACAGCATGATTGAAAAAGTCGCTGCGCACTTTGAACTATCCTTAGACACGCCTTGGAATGAATTGGCCAAAGAAACCCAAAAGAAATTTCTTCAAGGCACAGGCAAAGAAAAAGTCGACTTAAGTTATATCGATGAACGTGGTCGCAAACATAATCGTGTACAAGTCTTTGAAGGCGTCTTACCACATTTAGAACGCCGCTATCGCGAAACTGAAAGTAACTATGTACGTGAAGACCTATCACAGTACTTGTCTAATGCTGCTTGTGAAAGTTGTGGTGGCTCGCGTTTAAATGAGATTTCACGCCACGTCAAAGTACAGGACAAAACCATTGCTGAAATCACTAAAATGTCGATTGGCGATGCGGAAGATTATTATCAAACCCTTACACTGACGGGGGCTAAAGGTGAAATTGCAGATAAGATTTTTAAAGAAATCCGTGAACGTCTACATTTTCTAGTTTCTGTCGGCCTAAACTATCTCAGCCTGTCACGCTCTGCAGAAACCCTGTCTGGCGGTGAAGCACAACGCATTCGCTTGGCATCACAAATTGGTGCAGGTTTGATGGGGGTAATGTATGTGCTTGATGAGCCGTCAATTGGCTTACATCAACGGGACAATGATCGCCTACTCGAAACATTGGTACGACTACGTGACCTCGGCAACACCGTACTGGTGGTCGAGCATGATGAAGATGCGATTCGTGCAGCCGATCATATTATCGATATCGGCCCAGGTGCAGGGATCCACGGTGGTCATATTATTGCCGAGGGTACTTATGACGAATTGGCAGCCAATGAAAATTCGCTGACTGGTCAATATCTTTCAGGCAAGTTGAAAATTGCAGTACCAGCAACGCGAGTTAAACCACCAAAGCCTGAAGAAAATATCAAACTGATGGGTGCATCTGGTCACAATCTCAAACAAGTCGACCTGACGATTCCTCTCGGAATTATGACTTGTGTGACTGGTGTATCGGGTTCAGGTAAATCGACCTTGATTAACCGTACCTTGCTGCCATTGGCAGCAACCCAATTGAATGGTGCAACAACACTTACGGCTGAACCATTTGATTCTATTGATGGTTTACAGTTCTTAGATAAAGTGGTTGATATTGACCAAAGTCCAATTGGCCGTACACCGCGCTCGAATCCAGCCACCTATACCGGTTTATTCACCCCAATTCGTGAGTTATTTGCACAAACCCCTGAAGCCAAAGCCCGTGGTTATGCCGCAGGTCGTTTCTCCTTTAACGTCAAAGGTGGACGCTGTGAAGCCTGTGAAGGCGATGGCATGATTAAAGTCGCTATGCACTTCTTACCCGATATGTATGTCCCTTGCGATGCATGTCATGGTGATCGCTATAACCGTGAAACCCTTGAAGTTGGCTATAAAGGTAAGAATATTTCTGATGTCTTGGGCATGACTGTTGAAGATGCCATGCATTTCTTTGATGCCATTCCTGTGATTCACCGTCGTTTAGAGACATTGACTCAAGTTGGCTTAGGCTATATTCGTCTCGGTCAGTCAGCAACCACCCTCTCTGGTGGCGAAGCACAGCGTGTGAAGTTAGCACGTGAACTGGCTAAACGCGATACGGGTAAAACCTTGTATGTGTTAGATGAACCAACCACAGGGCTACATTTCCACGACATTGCCAAGCTGCTAGATATCCTGCATGAGCTGCGCAACAAAGGAAATACCATTGTGGTGATTGAGCATAATCTCGATGTAATCAAAACTGCAGACTGGGTGATTGACCTTGGTCCTGAAGGTGGTGCAGGTGGTGGTGATATTATTGCCGAAGGTACGCCAGAAGAAGTGGCAAAATCTAAAGTGTCACATACGGCGAGATTCTTAAAGCCGTTGTTAAAAGTTTAAGAGAAGTGAAAAGGGATCGAAAGGTCCCTTTTTATCGCCTCAAAACATCCACAATATCGATCACAATAGCGTTCATCTCAAAACTAAAACCACATCAACTAAAACCTGTAACAATACTGCGAATAAAAAAATAGAGAGCTAGCCATGCGACACTACCGCGCAATCCTCTTTGATCTTGATCAAACCCTGCTCAATCGAAGACTTAAGCCAAAGTCGTGCAACAGCACGTATCAATGATTTTTCTCAATTATTAAATGTCATTCAATACCTAGAAAATAATAACCTCAATCAGGCATACAGGCTGTAGCACAATAGATGCTTCACTTTCTTGACAGTCAACAGCTTTAATATAAATAAAACATCAAATTAAGCTTATCCAAAATATCCAAAGTCAGTGCTTTACGCTCACCAACAGCATCTCCATCCTGCATTTCCATATTTAAGGAAAAAGCAGTGATTTTGCCATTTGGCTGCTCGACCCAACCAGTATACCAACCCACTTGCGGGCTAACCGCCATCCCCCAACCGCTCTTGGCATACAGCTTGGTTCCCGCACGCTCTTCAACCAACAACATACTTCTCACTTGCTGTTGTACCTCTGGGTCAAAAGCAAGTTTTTGTGTTGCTAAGTCATAGACAAACTTGGCTTCCTGTTCAGGGCTCACTTTTAAGGGACCTTTTAACCAGAAGTCATCGACGTGTGTACCAATATTCTGATTACCAAAACCAATCCGTGAAACTTCCTGCTGTATCAGTGGCAGACCAATGCGACGTGCAAGTGTTTGATATACAGGCACTGTAGAAAGCTGCATTGCTTGAGCCAAGGTCATATCCTTTTCCCATGCAGGAAAATATCGTGCGGTCCCATCCCATTTAAAAATTTCAGTCATCGTCACTTTCTGATGCTGTAAGCCAATCAAGGCATTCAATATTTTAAATGTTGAGGCGGGAATATAACGTTGCTGTGCTCGACTTAAATCATTCCCATAAGAACGATAGTTTCCACCATCATAGACAACAAAAACACCCTGCGTTTTCGCAGCATCAAACAGCAACGGTATTTCGTCTTGTCGTGTTAAAACTGGGGGTTCACTTACCTTATCGACTGGAGAGATCGATACTGTGCTGCCAGTTGTACAAGCACTAATGAGCATGCTTAAAAGTAAAACGGCAGCACATGGCAACATTTTCATAAAGATATCTCTAGGTTTTGATTTAGTCAGCAACTAGCCTATCGCTTAAGCGAAGTACAGGCGAGTAAAAAAGTCAGGACTTCATTAAAGAAATAATTTACATGCGCCACAAAGCAGTGCATAATGCACCTAAATGCAGCAAATCAAATTCATTCCTCAGCAGATTAATTCGATTTGCCTCAGTTTTGGCTCAAAAATCCCAGTTTCTATCGGAAACTGGGATTTTTATTGCCTAAATTTTAAGTAATTCCTATTCAGGCACTTCAAACACCACCCGAATCGCACCAAAATGATGCAATAAAACACTCGATTATTTTTTTCTTAGCTCGATTGCTCGCTTTGTTCTAGCTCTATCTAAATTATTAGTTGACTTCAACATTGGATTAGTATTACTTTAAGGAAAATGAGTACTATTCCCATTTAAAATTTAATCTTATTGATATCAATATATTAAATTAAATAGTAATGGCACTGCAAAAATTGCTAAAAATAAATATCACTACAAAGGAAATATTTGATATCGTCATCTCTACAGAACACCTATTTACATCATAAATTGATACTTTAATGAGACATCAATTGAAGTTGACTAGCTTGTCCAACTTCTCCGTAACACCCAACAAACAATCGCAAATGGATATGCCAATTGAATAGAAAAATGCAATAATCATCAAAATTATTTGTACAACAAATAATCAAATCGGTATTTAATAATGCAAAAATGATGATTTATTTTTGTCGAATGCTCTTTACTTTGATTTTTTTTAACGATTGTTGTTTAATTTTCAATCTAAATTCCCAATCACCAAAATTCTATTTAACCCCTGTTTTACGTCGTTTTATGTGAATTATATCTATATATTCCATTGTTCTGATTCAACTTTTACGCTTGTTGACAACCAACAGGTCGTTTGTCTTATTTTCATACAAATTAAAATTTCAAGTCTATTTTAGTAATTACAATCCCCTGTAACATCATTGACTTAATAATATGTAACAATATAATTGCAGCATATTAACCCGTTTCAACATATTGGAAATAATTATGAAAAAACTTGGTTTAGCGACTGCATTATTATTGGCTATGACTGGCGCTCAAGCGTATCAATTCGAAGTTCAAGGTCAATCTGAATATATCGATACGACTCAAAATGGTAAAAACTTCACCGGTGGTGTTGAAGGGACTTACTATTTAAAAGACGTTGATTCTTCAAAAGGCCCATTGGCTGAAGCAGCATTTATAAACCAGGCTTCAAATGTTTCTGCTGCATACAGCTATTTAAAATATGATGAAAAAACTGATGATGTAAACATCAAATCACAGAACTATGGTGTAAAAGCTGAAGGCTATATCCCAACTTCAGTTGTTCCAGTTTATGCAAGCGCATCATACAACCATACTTTTACTAAAGTTAAAAACAATGGCGATGACAATGGCGATCGCTATGCACTAGAAGTTGGTGCTGTTGTTATCCCTAACTTACTTGTTGCTGCTGGTTATACTAACGTACCAAACCAGTTCTCTATGGATACTTTCGGTATCATGAACAACGGTATTGCATCAGCATTCCTTGAATCTGAAGCAATTAATGAGAAACAAGATTCTGCAACGATTCGCGCTAAATATGTTGGTCCAATTACAGGAACTAACATGTCATTTGGTTTCGAAACTGCTGCTGCAATCGGTGAAGATACCCTTTATGGCTTAAAATCTGATCTTTACCTAAATAACAAATTAAGCGTTGGTATGAAGTTTATTGGTACTGATGCAACTCACTCTTATTTCGACCAAGCTTGGGGCGGTGATGTAAACTACTTCATCACTCCTGCTGTTGGTGTTGGTGTATCTTACTTACATGCAAACACTAAAGGTGTTTCTCTAGACACTGACACTGTAGGCTTAAATGCTAAATTCCGTTTCTAAGTCTAGAAATTGAATAGAAAAAGGACTCTTATGAGTCCTTTTTTATTGCCTATGTCTTTTTGAAACCACTCCTTCCCCTTTAAAGTCATCCAGCAACAACAATCATCCACAAAAAAACCAGCAAGCATGCTTAGCTCATGTCAGCTTAAGCTCCCCCTACGTTGATCTAACGGCAGTTTAATAAAGTAGCTACTTTTCAGCTTAACGACCCTATATGCTGTCACACCAGTAATGAGGCGCTTGTAGCGCACCGTATTGGCTGATTGAGTACAAACAAGGAAGGTGTCTTGTGTCTGCGAACGATTCAAGGTACCAATAAAACCTAAATTCACTGCTGATCCTTCTTTATCAACTCCAATAAAAACAAAAACCGAGCAATCCGCATTGCTCGGTTTTGAAGAGAAAGAAAGTTCTCTAATTCACAATCAAATCCTATGATCTGCGTGAAGCTTAAGTTCGAACCACACTCAGGAAGTGTAAATGACGTTCATATTGATCAATAATATCCTGCAATAGGTCATCATGGGTCCAATCGAAGACATCATAGTTTTGCCCACCCTCACGAAGGAATACAACGGCCTGATAGAACTCTTCAGCTGCTGCTTCCTGCTTGGTTAGCATAAAACTTGGTGCTAACATTTCACGTGCAATTACCTGATAGATAAAGTTGATTTCTTCTTGATGATTGACTTTAAGCTGTAAACCATCTTCGACTTTTGAAATCAGTACATTCAGATTACGGCGCTTGAATTCTCGTTGGATACTCTCAAATGCATGCAGCACCTGATCATCAATAAACGCCTCAACCTCTTCTTTGGTATGCGGATAATGCATGATTAAGCCCAAACGTTGTTGCCAACTGCGCGGGTTATTAACGGCACGAGGTGTAATACGTGCATCTTGTAATGCATGCATTTTGATCACATCCAACCTGAGCGCTTTGAGTAAGCCCCAACAAATAAATAGCAAAATTAAAGTGAAGGGCAATGCACTCATAATCGTTGCCGATTGTAAGGCCGACAAACCACCGACCATCAATAACATAATCGAAAGTACGGCAATCAATACCGTCCAGAACATACGTTGCCATAGCGGCGAGTGTTCACTTTCAGCAGTTAAATAATCGATGACCAATGCGCCAGAATCTGCTGAGGTCACAAAGAATAGAATAACTAAAACTGTCGCCAAGACACTGGTAAATGTCGAAAATGGCAAATGCTGAAGGAATTCAAACAGTGCAACTGAAGGGTCATTCTGAACAGCCGTGATTAATGTGGTATGACCTTCTTGGATTACGCTAAATAGTGCAGCGTTCCCCATAAAGCCCATCCAAATTAATGTGAATCCTGTTGGAATCAGTAAAACCCCAATAATAAATTCACGGATATTACGTCCACGTGAAACACGTGCAATAAACATCCCAACAAATGGAGACCATGAGATCCACCACGCCCAATACATAATCGTCCAACCACCAATCCAACCATCGGAGTTATAGGCATAGAGATTGAAGGTCATGGTGAATAAATTGGAAACATATTGGCCAGCATTTTGAATCGTGGCTTGTAAGATATAAACCGAAGCACTTGCAAAAAATACAAATAACAGCAAGATGACGGCAAGCACTAAGTTCAGCTCAGAAAGCCGCTTAATCCCTTTATCTAAACCAAAGGCCACTGACATTGAGGCCAACATGGTCACAAATACAATCAAAATGATTTGGGTGCCAATACCTTGCTCCCAACCGAATAGGTAGTTTAGACCTGAGTTAATTTGCGTAACACCGAAGCCTAAGGTCGTTGCAACACCAAATACAGTACCAATCGTGGCAAAAGTATCAACACCGTCACCAATCGGACCATAAATTTTATTCCCGATTAAAGGATAAAATGCAGATCGAATTTTAAGTGGCAAATTATGCCTGAAGGCAAAATAGGATAAGGCTAATCCAACAACAGCATAAATCGACCAGGCATGTAATCCCCAGTGGAAAAAAGTAATACGCATCGATTGCTGTGCAGATTGGATTGTTTCAGGATCACCGGTTGGTGGACTGACATAATGCATAATCGGTTCAGCAACACCAAAGAACATCAGCCCAATACCCATACCCGCAGTGAATAGCATCGCAAACCAAGAGCCATTACTGTATTCGGGGCTACTGTGATCTGGACCTAATTTAATTTTACCGGCTTTCGAACAGGCCAAGACAATTAATAAGATCAGAAAAAAAGCCACTGAAAGGACATAGAACCAACTAAAGGATGTGATAATCCATTGATTCAACGCTGACGCAACTTTTTCAAATCCCTTCGGATCGTACAGAATAAGCGCAAGGAAAATAGCAATAATTGCTACAGTACTAAGAAAGACATTTGGTTTGACATTGCCATACCAAGTATTCTTTTTGGAAGGCATAACTCCCCCATGTTATTTTATTTAAAAGACAGATTGAACATTCAAAGACATTTACCGAAGTAAAAATGGATCCCGTAGAGATAAAAATCCAAGGGTTATATTAAAGATATGTCATACAAGTTGCAGTTTATTTACTGTAAAAATAACATTTTAATTTTTATATTATTAATTTTTTTTTAAAAAGAATCAAAACCTAAGCTTAAATAAAGTAATTATTTTTCACCAAAATACCGCGAAACACAGTCATAACAAGCCTTTCAACAATTGCTCATAAATAATCCTCATAAAAAAACACCTTACAAGAAGGTGTTTTTTAAAGTTTTATATCAACACTCTATTTTAGTGATCTGAAGCACCCGAAGCGCCAACACCGGTCATAGAACGTACAAACTGTGCATTGTAAGCTGCGCGCTCTTTCTCAGCTTGTGCAGATTTGTCTGTCACAGAGAATAACCAGCAGAAGAAGAATGCCAATGGTAATGCAATAATTGCAGGACCATTTAATGAGTTAGGTGCAACATCTGAAATACCTAACGTATCAACCCATACTGCTTTAGATAAGATGATTAACGTTACAGCAGTTACCAGCCCAACAACTCCACCAGCGACAGCACCACGTGTTGTGAGGCCTTTCCAGAACATCGACAATACTAATACTGGGAAGTTTGCACATGCAGCAACTGAGAATGCCAAACCAACCATGAATGCAACGTTTTGTTTTTCAAACAAAATACCAAGGATCATCGCGAAAATTGCAAGGCCCAAAGTCGCAAGTTTAGACATGCGTAGTTCAGATGCAGGCGTTGTTTTGCCTTTTCTAAACACGTTTGCGTACAAATCATGAGAAATAGCTGATGCACCTGATAGCGTTAAACCTGCAACCACTGCCAAAATCGTGGCAAATGCAACTGCAGAGATAAAGCCCATGAACAAGTCACCACCAACCGCTTCACTTAAATGGACAGCTGCCATGTTATTACCGCCAACCAACTCAAGCTTGCCTGTCATTGCCGCTTTAGCAACGTCAAGGAACTGTGGGTTGTTCGAAACGAATAAGATCGCACCGAAACCGATAATAAAGGTCAATAAATAGAAGTAACCAATGAAACCTGTTGCATATACAACTGATTTACGTGCTTCTTTCGCATCTTTAACAGTAAAGAAACGCATCAAAATATGCGGTAAACCTGCAGTACCAAACATCAATGCTAGGCCAAGTGATAAAGCATCAATTGGATTTGCTGCTAAGCTACCAGGGCCCATGATTTTAGAAGCCTCTGCGAAGCTAATATCACGAACTTGTCCATAAACCTCAATTGATTGAGTGAACATATTCGAGAAGCTAAAGCCAACAGAGCTTAGTACCATATAAGCCATAAAGGTTGCACCACTCAGCAGCATCACTGCTTTAATGATTTGCACCCATGTGGTTGCCAACATACCGCCAAAAATAACGTAAGCCATCATCAGTAAGCCAACAATGACCACTGCGATGTTGTAGTTCAAACCAAATAACAATTTGATTAGCTGTCCTGCACCCACCATTTGCGCGATCAGATAGAACGCAACAACAACCAGTGAGCTCACAGCTGCCAAGGTACGAACTGGCTTTTCTGCTAGACGGAAAGACACCACATCTGACAGATTATATTTACCTAAGTTACGTAGACGCTCAGCAATTAAGAATAAAACGATTGGCCACCCAACCATAAAGCCAAGTGAATAAAGTAAACCATCAAAACCTGAGCTAAACACTAACGCGGAAATACCAAGGAATGATGCTGCGGACATATAGTCACCAGCAATCGCCAAACCATTTTGGAATCCGGTAATCCCACCACCTGCCGTATAGAAGTCATCGGTACTGGTGGTCTTTTTTGCCGCCCATTTTGTAATAAATAAGGTAAATCCAACAAAAACCACAAACATCATAATGGCAGACCAGTTGGTTGCCTGTTGTTCTGCTGGGCCCAGATCAGGACCAGCTTGTGCAAATGTCGAAATAAGTGCAGATACTGCAAGTAAAGTCTTTGCTTTGAATGAATTCCATTTCATCTTAGTTCAGTCCTTTCTCATTGGTAATTGCTTTAACTTCACTCATTGCTTCTTCACTCAGCTTGTCAAGTGAATGGTTGGCAATAAAGGAGTACACACCACATAAAACAAAAGAAAGTACAATAATTCCAAGTCCTAATGGAATTCCCCAAGTTGTTACACCGCCACTAAATGAACTGCTAAGAAATGCTTTGTTATAGCCAACCAAAAGCATAAATCCGACATAAACAACCAACATAATAACGGTCAATGTCCAACTCAAGTTTCTCTTTTTCTCAACAAGTTCTTTAAACTTTGGATTTTGTAGAATACGTTCTACCTGTTTCTCATCCATAATCATGCTCCTGAAAACAACCAATCGTAGTCGTCTTTTTAATTTTTTTTCACAAAGTCAAAAGTAACAATGTTCAGGGCCATTCGCAACGTAGACTTTGGTCGTTAAATTTTTATACAAAGCACTTAATCAAGGCTACAATGCAGGCCTAATCCAGATATTTTATTCTAAGAATTTATGAATAGTTGGTTGATTATTGGGGCTTTAGCTCTTTATATCCTGATACTTTTTGGTTGTGCTTTTTATGGGGAGAAGCATGCCAGCCGATTAAGCACGCGCGGCAGAATGTTACTCTTTAGTCTAACATTGGGTGTTTATTGCTCATCGTGGACTTTTTATGGCGCGACCGGTGCGGCTGTTCGTGAAGGGATCATTTTCTTACCAATTTATTTAGGACCCCTACTCTTTGTCTGCGTTGGCTACGATATTTGGCGTCGCTTAGGCCGTGTTCGACAACATCATGCGATTTCATCTATTGCTGACTTTGTTGCTGCACGTTATGGCAAAAGTGGCACCTTAGCCTCTTTGGTCACCATCTTGGCTGTGATTGCGATTATCCCCTATTTAGCGTTACAGCTACGTGCCATTGCCTTAAGTGCTTCGGTGATGTTGGATCAAAATAATCAATTAATCGCTGCGACTACCACCAACAGTGTTTTAGGGCTAACCGCTCTTTTAGCGATTTTAGCGATGATGTTTGGCACCAGACAAATTGCCAACACCGAACAGCACGGTGGCTTGATGCTTGCGGTGGCCTTCGAGTCTTTTGTTAAACTATTTGCACTCATTTGTGTTGCACTATTTTTCATTTTTGAAGCACCCGATAACATCGTACAAATTTCCCAAGATGTTCAAAAAACATTCAAAGAAGTACAACTGTTTGGTGTTCCAGAAACCTTTTGGGTTCAAACCATGCTGGCTGCTTTCGCCATCATTTGTTTACCACGACAATTCCACGTTGCAGTGGTCGAACTACGGGACGAAAAACATATTCGTGGGGCTAGACGTTGGTTTGCTGTTTATTTAATTTTAACCATTTTGGCGATTATTCCGATTGCCAGCTGGGCTTTACATGCAGCGCCCAACTATCTCACCATTCCAGATGTTGCCGTATTATCCCTCCCGCTCAGTTACAATCAAGAATGGCTTACCCTATTAGCCTTCTTGGGTGGCTTCTCCGCTTCGACTGGCATGCTTTTAGTTTCGTCTGTGGCATTGTCTATTATGCTGAGCAATGACTTAATTATGCCTGCGTTGTGGCGTTTTGGCATAATTTCAAGACATGACGATCGCCTGCCTAGAGTACTCAAGTTCACCCGTCGGGTTTGTATTTTAGCGGTGATGTTACTCGGCTTTATGTTCTTTCACTTCTTTAATGATATTGATCAGCTTTCTGTCTTTGGTTTATTGGCCTTTAGTGCAGTTGCGCAATTTTCACCCGCACTCATCGGTGGCCTATATTGGCGCGGTGGCAGCAAGCAAGGCGTCTACGTCGGTTTAATTACGGGTTTCTTGCTTTGGATTTATACGCTTCTATTACCCACAATTTTACGTAGCTTTCCTGAACAATATAATCAATTTACACGTTCCTTCCTCACCGAAGGTCCATTTGGATTCAATTGGCTAAGACCAGAGGCATTATTTGGATTTGAATCCTTCGCTCCGCTCACTCACGGAGTGATTTGGTCACTGGGCTTAAATATTATTCTTTATGTCTGGATCTCTCGGATTTATCGCCCAAGTGTGGCAGAACAAATTCAAGCGGAAAGTTTTTTCTACTATCAAACCAAACCATTACCATCACATAACACCAATACCGATATCCAATATTTGCATCATGATGTAGCTCGCCTAAAAGTAGGCGATCTTATCGCACTGGCTAAGCGTATTACTGGAGATGTGCCAACCATTCACGCCTTCAAACAGTTCTGTTCACAAAATGGTGTCGCACTAAATGAAAACAGCAGCGCCAATGGCATGTGGTGGCGTTTTACAGAACAGTACTTAGCGGGGACTATCGGTGCCGCTTCAGCGCGAACCCTGCTCACCACAGCCATGGTCAATAATGGACTTGCTTTGGGTCAGGTCGCCAATATCTTGGACCAAGCATCACAATGGCAACGTTTTAATCAAAATCTAATTATGACCATGATCGACCACATGACTCAAGGCGTTAGTGTGGTTGATGAAAATATGTGTATGGTGGCTTGGAACAATCAATATCTCAAACTTTTTGATTATCCTAAAGATCTGGCCTATGTCGGCTGCCCGATTGCCGATTTAATTCGCTATAACGCAGAGCGTGGTGAATGTGGTCCAGGCTCTGTTGAAGAGCATGTCCGCAAACGGATTCATTGGATGAAAGTCGGTAGCTCGCATGAGTTTGAGCGGATTCGTAAAGATGGCCGTGTGATTCAAATGCGTGGCAATCCAATTACGGGGGGTGGTTTTGTAACAACGTTTGCCGATATCACCGCATTCCGTGAAAATGAAGCCTTCCTTGAAGCTCGTGTTCAAGATCGCACCCAACAATTGGCCAATGCACTGACTGAGCAACAATTGGCACGCGAACAAGCCGATCGCGCCAACATGTCCAAGAGTCGCTTTATTGCTGCTGCAAGTCATGATTTGCTCCAACCAATGCATGCTGCACGCTTATTTAGCACTGCACTTGAGCAAAGCTTAAGTAGTCGTGATGACTTAAATATTCTGCAGCAACTTGATCGCTCACTGTATGGTGCAGAAAGTATGCTGTCTGCCCTACTCGACATTGCGCGTTTGGAAGGTGAAACCATCCAGCCAAAACGCCAAAGCTATGCACTACATGATTTGCTCAACGATTTAGAATTACAGTTTAAATCGATTGCTGCACAACGACAGATTCAATTTAAGGTTTATGACACCAATTTTTGGATCGATACTGACCCACAATGGATTCGACGAATTATTCAAAACTTTGTCAGCAATGCGTTACGTTATACTGCCACAGGTCGAATCGTGATCGGTGTACTTCGCTCCGCACAGCGCCCTCAGCATATCCGTATTGGCGTTTGGGACACAGGACCTGGGATCGCGGAAGAGCAACGTATAAAACTCTTTCAAGAATTTGAACGTTGTGGACATACCTCACCATGGGATGAACAAGGACTTGGACTTGGTTTGGCCATAGTACATCGTATGACCACCCTATTAGACCACCCACTTCATGTTTATTCAGAACTCGGTAAAGGCTCATGTTTTATGGTCGAAGTGCCAACAGCACTGGCTCCTCAGGTCTTAACAACAAAACCTTTAGCCATGCCAATCAGTGCCAAGGCACTAAAAATCTTATGCCTAGACAATGATGAAAACATCTTAAATGGGATGGTCACTTTATTAGGAAAATGGGGCTATGAAGTGTTTAAAGCCACGGAGCCAGAAAGTGCAATGCAATTAATTGAACAGCATGACATTCAGGTTTGGTTGATTGATCAGCATTTGAACCAGGATAAAATTGGTTTAGACTTCATTGTTGCTCATCGTACCGAAGATATTGCGGTTGCATTAATTACTGCTGATTCTGATCCAGACCTGCCGCAACGCCTCAAAGAGCTCAACATTGTACTGCTCAGAAAACCGTTAAAACCAGCATCCTTACGCGCTTGGCTATCGAGTTTGAAATAACATTCATGCTGGTAGATTACAGTTCGATATCGGCCTGAAGCATTTATCATCCTTCAGGCTTTTTCTGCATAAAATCGACTAAAAAATAAAAACAGTAGCAATTTATTTTTAAAGCTAGGCAAAATATTTCAATTCAACCCGATCAAACTAAGGCTTTAATGGCTAAAAAAATCAATTCGCTATTTTCTATGGCAAAGTAAATCAAAGTTATGAGTGTACATCTGTACACTTTGTTACTATTTATTAAGTAATTGAATAGTAATGTATTTATACCTAAAAAATGCAGACTACAACTTTAGTCGTATATCTATTGCATATTGAATATTAGATAAATTAATGATCAAATTTCCTGCTCACTAACAACAATCGATTCATTTTTTGATGGACGTTTTTCACAATTGGAGTCTTATCATGCATATCTCACCAGTCGCCCCCAGTAACACACACCAAAACCAACAATTCCATCGCCAATATAGTGCCAATGCAATCCTTCCAGAAATCAACTGGGCAGAGGTTTTTAAAACCAGTAAATTAACAGACGCTCAACGACAAGCACTGGAAACACTGTATCGCAGTGCGATTCCCTTAGCCTTACAAATCTTTGATGAACTCAACTTTGATGTTTTCTCCCCGACCGCATTCCATCCACAGGGTTTAGGATTATTTGAAAAACTCGCGCAACAAGAACACAAATTACTGCATATTTTAGCGACTGAATGTAACTGCCTAAGCGATGAAGCACGTCATCAAATTTGGAGTATGTTACTTCGCGGTGGTGCAGTCTTAGTCTTTAAAGCCTGGCTCGGCAAAGTAAAATATGGAAAAAATGAATTAGACATGAGTCAATTTGATGAATTATCGGATCTACTTTTTGTTAAAACAGCACCGCGTACTTTGGCGAGTCATCTCAAAGTAGATACTCATGCAAACTATGATCATATCTTCCTAATGCATGGCAATGACATTTTCCTAGATCGTTTTAATAGCTTAGAAACTGCGGCCCTCTTTGTTGATCTAGGCGTCTATGATGCTGCATTTTTAAGCCTGCGAGATGACCGTGTTGCAGACTATCTAAAAGCCCAAGGTTATGTGACTCAAGAACAAATTGACGACTTACAGTGCGCACTGAACCCATTGTACTGTGAGGACTTAACCCCCAAGCAAGATTGCCTTGCCTAATCTCTAGCGCAATAAAATGGGCTAAACGCTTCTAATCGTCTAGCCCATCAACAATAAAGCGCGCTGATTCTTATGTATTTAAGCAATCAGCGCGCTTCTCAATTTAGATCTCTTTATCTTCTACTTAAACACGTTTCTCTACTTAAACACGTTTCTCTTCAATTTTGAGTGCATTAATTGCCAAAACTGCTTGGGTTCTATTTTGTACCCCAAGTTTACGGAAAATTGCAGTCACATGCGCTTTAATCGTAGCTTCACAAACATCAAGCTCATAGCCAATCTGTTTATTTAACAGGCCTTCGGCGACCATCATCAGCACACGGAATTGTTGTGGTGTAAGTGACTGAATACGTTCTGCTAATGCGGTTTCATCGGCTTCACGTGGATCAAAGCTAATATTGGTTGGCAAGTTTGGCGGCAACCAAATTTCACCATCAAGTACATGACGAATCGCTTCACCAATATGACTAGGATGTGCTGATTTCGGAATATAGCCAACGGCACCATGTGCGATCGCACGTTGAATAATCGACACTTGCTCATGTGCTGACACAACAACAATCGGAATTGATGGATATTGTGCACGTACATGCACTAATGCAGAAAAACCAGATGCGCCTGGCAGATTTAAGTCGAGTAAAACCAAGTCTGGTTCTGGACCATTTTCAAGACGTTCGTAAAACTCATTCACTGCAGCCGATTCATGGATTTGAGCTTGAGGAAAGCTGTATCGAACCGCCTGAATTAATGCATGGCGAAAAAGTGGATGATCATCAACGATTAAAATATTCATAAGCGAAGCGAGAAACCTCTGGCACAGTCTTTCATTTTAACCGCACTACCTTGATTAAGGATACGAAAATATTAATTAATTTAAGGATAAAATGCTGCACGGATTTAGACATTACTTTACTAATCATCCAAATTGTCAGTTTATAGATAAACTCAGCAATTTAAGTTATAAAAATTCTAGCGCGCAACAGCTTAACAACTATCGACAGTATATTCAAATAATTCAGCCACTTGAATTGTACACTTTATTTTAGGGCATGTTTTTTTAATTATATCTTTAAAAGAGATAATCAATTTTCATTTGTTTATTTTACAAATACGCAGCAAATATTGATAAATGGTCAGCATTCCAAGATTAATTTAGGTTATTCACATGTCGTTCGCTATACAAAAACCACTTAATATCGTTGCTGTTTCAGGTGGCTTAAATCATCCCTCTAAAACTGAAAGCTTAATTCAAGCAATTCTAGATGAGCTTGCACAAGCAACGCCGATCAATATTCATTTCATTAAATTTAGTGAAATCGGACATTTACTTGGTGGTGCAATTTATCGGAAGCAACTCCCCCAGCGTATTCAAGATGATCTGGCTGCAGTTGAAGCAGCCGATGCACTCATTGTCGGAACCCCAGTATATCGCGCATCATTTACGGGCCTGTTTAAACACTTCTTTGACTTCGTTGAACAAACAGCCTTGGCCGATGTGCCTGTATTACTGGCAGCATCAGGTGGTAGTGACCGTCATGCATTGGTATTAGAGCATCAACTACGCCCCCTATTTAGCTTTTTCCAAGCACAAACACTTCCTATTGGTGTTTATGCAACCGATCGAGACTTTAATGCTGATTACCGTGTTGAGAGCGCACAGCTACAAGAGCGTATTACCTTGGCCATTGCTCGCGCCTTACCTGTTCTCGAGTGGGCACCTGCTAAAGGTCAGCGTGCTGAAGCCGTCAAAAATAAAACAGCCCAAGCCAATCAAAGCCTTGGTATTAACAAACAAATTGAACAAGATGAAGTGCTTCCCTCCGCAGCAGTTCCTGACCTAAATGCAGCAGAATCACGACTACATCCCAAGAAGCAACATCAGATTAAAATTGAAGTCGCTTAAAATAAACAGGGGGCTCTGCAATGTCAGATCAACAACAACCAATCAAATTTGCCTATTGGGTTCCAAATGTCAGCGGCGGCCTCGTGGTTAGTAATATCGAGCAGCGCACAGATTGGAGCTATGACTACAATGTACGTTTAGCACAAGCTGCTGAAAAAAATGGCTTTGAATATGCCTTAACTCAAATCCGCTTTACAGCTGGTTATGGTGCCGAAAATCAGCATGAATCCGTCAGTTTTAGTCAAGCACTATTGGCTAAAACTGAGCATCTCAAAGTCATCGCAGCCATTCTCCCTGGCCCTTGGAAACCCGCCTTAGCCGCAAAACAGTTAGCAACCATTGACCATATCAGTCATGGGCGTATTGCTGTCAATATCGTGAGTGGCTGGTTTCGCGGGGAGTTTGATGCCATTGGTGAGCCTTGGCCTGAACACGATCAACGCTATGTTCGCTCAGAAGAATTTATCAGAAGTTTAAAAGGAATCTGGAGCACAGATCATTACAGTTTTAAGGGCGAGTATTACCAATTTGATCAATATACATTGAAGCCGAAACCGCTTCAAAAACCACATATTGAAATTTTCCAAGGTGGAAGTTCTCGTGCTGCACGTGATATGGCATCGCGCGTATCTGATTGGTATTTTACTAATGGCAATAATCCAGAAGAAATTAAAAAGCAAATTGATGACATTCGTCACAAAGCCCGCGCGAATAAACATCAGGTTAAAATTGGTGTAAATGCTTTTATTATTGCACGTGATTCAGAGCAAGAAGCTCTGACTGTTCTGCAAGAAATCATTGATAAGGCCAACATAGAGGCTGTGCATGCATTTGGTCATGCAACTCGCGAAGCTGGTGCTGCATCTATAGAAGGTGAAGGCAATTGGGCAAAATCTAGTTTTGAAGACCTCGTACAATATAATGATGGCTTCAAAACCAATTTAATTGGTACTCCACAGCAAATTTCAGCGCGTATTGTTGAGCTAAAACAAGTCGGGGTAGATCTCATACTTTGCGGTTTTTT
Source organism: Acinetobacter pullicarnis (assembly GCF_006352475.1). Lineage (NCBI taxonomy): Bacteria > Pseudomonadati > Pseudomonadota > Gammaproteobacteria > Moraxellales > Moraxellaceae > Acinetobacter > Acinetobacter pullicarnis. The sequence goes on along the minus strand of NZ_VCMZ01000001.1, from coordinate 388,902 downwards.
ACATTTTATCGAAGAGGTTGAGTATTTTGGTGAAAATATTCTCCCTTTGGTCAGAGAGTTAGAGCAGCAAAGTACTTTGAGTAATGCCTAAAAGCTAAAACCACATCCATTAAAAGCCCTACCGAGTAGGGCTTTTCTTGTTTTGCCTCATATTTCTTTGGTTTGGCTTGTTTTTTACATACTATTATTCTTTTCCCATTCATTTTTCCCACGCATAAAAAAACACCCCAGTCGCTGACTGGGGTGTTTTTAAGAATTAATGAGCTGGCGATGACTTACTCTCACATGGGTAACCCCACACTACCATCAGCGCAAAGAGGTTTCACTTCTGAGTTCGGGAAGGGATCAGGTGGTTCACTCTTGCTATTGTCGCCAGCACAACTGTTTATGGTGATTTCGGGTTTTACGTCGTATTCGACATCCGTACTATCTTAACCAAAAGAGTTATTAACAGAAGGGCTGATTGAGTTGAAATTTCTAGTTTATTTTAGCGATTTGATTAACTAAATCAAGCGATTTGTCAAAGAATAGATTGCGCATACAACTGCTTGGGTGTTGTATAGTCAAGCCTCACGAGCAATTAGTATTGGTCAGCTTCACATATCGCTATGCTTCCACATCCAACCTATCAACGTCGTAGTCTTCAACGGCTCTTTAGAGGACATAAAGTCCTTGGGAAATCTTATCTTGAGGTAGGCTTCCCGCTTAGATGCTTTCAGCGGTTATCCCTTCCGAACATAGCTACCCGGCGATGCGACTGGCGTCACAACCGGTACACCAGAGGTTCGTCCACTCTGGTCCTCTCGTACTAGGAGCAGATCCTCTCAAATTTCCAGCGCCCACGGTAGATAGGGACCGAACTGTCTCACGACGTTCTAAACCCAGCTCGCGTACCTCTTTAAATGGCGAACAGCCATACCCTTGGGACCTGCTTCAGCCCCAGGATGAGATGAGCCGACATCGAGGTGCCAAACACCGCCGTCGATATGAACTCTTGGGCGGTATCAGCCTGTTATCCCCAGAGTACCTTTTATCCGTTGAGCGATGGCCCTTCCATACAGAACCACCGGATCACTAAGACCTACTTTCGTACCTGCTCGACTTGTTGGTCTCGCAGTTAAGCGCGCTTTTGCCTTTATACTCTACGCGTGATTTCCGACCACGCTGAGCGCACCTTCGTACTCCTCCGTTACTCTTTAGGAGGAGACCGCCCCAGTCAAACTACCCACCAGACATGGTCCTCGTCCCGGATAACGGGACAGAGTTAGAACCTCAATATTACCAGGGTGGTATTTCAAGGATGGCTCCATAGCAACTAGCGTCGCTACTTCAAAGCCTCCCACCTATCCTACACAAGTAAGATCAAAGTTCAATGTCAAGCTGCAGTAAAGGTTCACGGGGTCTTTCCGTCTAGCCGCGGGTACACCGCATCTTCACGGCGATTTCGATTTCACTGAGTCTCTGCTGGAGACAGCGCCCCCATCATTATGCCATTCGTGCAGGTCGGAACTTACCCGACAAGGAATTTCGCTACCTTAGGACCGTTATAGTTACGGCCGCCGTTTACTGGGGCTTCGATCAAGAGCTTCGCTTACGCTAACCCCATCAATTAACCTTCCAGCACCGGGCAGGCATCACACCCTATACGTCCACTTTCGTGTTTGCAGAGTGCTATGTTTTTAATAAACAGTTGCAGGGGCCTGGTTTCTGAGGCTGTCAACCGCTCAAGGAGTAAATCCTATCACCGTCAACAGCGTACCTTCTCCCGAAGTTACGGTACCATTTTGCCTAGTTCCTTCAGCAGAGTTCTCTCAAGCGCTTTGGTCTACTCGACCTGACCACCTGTGTCGGTTTCGGGTACGATTCCTGTGTAACTGAAGCTTAGAGACTTTTCCTGGAAGCAGGGTATCAGCCACTTCGCTAGTAAACTAGCTTGGTATCAGTTCTCAGCATAGAGTACCCCGGATTTGCCTAAGATACATGCCTACAACCTTTCACCTGGACAACCAACGCCAGGCTGACTTAACCTTCTCCGTCCTCTCATCGCATTACACAGAAGTATTGGAATATTAACCAATTTCCCATCGACTACGCCTCTCGGCCTCGCCTTAGGGGTCGACTCACCCAGCCCCGATTAACGTTGGACTGGAACCCTTGGTCTTTCAGCGTGCGAGTTTTTCACTCGCATTGTCGTTACTCACGTCAGCATTCGCACTTCTGATACCTCCAGCATACTTCTCAATACACCTTCATCGGCTTACAGAACGCTCCCCTACCACGCATAATAAATTATGCATCCGCAGCTTCGGCATATAGTTTTAGCCCCGTTACATCTTCCGCGCAGGCCGACTCGACTAGTGAGCTATTACGCTTTCTTTAAAGGGTGGCTGCTTCTAAGCCAACCTCCTAGCTGTCTATGCCTTCCCACATCGTTTCCCACTTAACTATAATTTTGGGGCCTTAGCTGGCGGTCTGGATTGTTTTCCTCTTGACTACGGACGTTAGCACCCGCAGTCTGTCTCCCGGATAGTACTCATTGGTATTCGGAGTTTGCATCGGTTTGGTAAGTCGGGATGACCCCCTAGCCGAAACAGTGCTCTACCCCCAATGGTATTCGTCCGAGGCGCTACCTAAATAGCTTTCGGGGAGAACCAGCTATCACCAAGTTTGATTAGCCTTTCACCCCTATCCACAAGTCATCCCCCGGCTTTTCAACGACGGTGGGTTCGGTCCTCCAGTTAGTGTTACCCAACCTTCAACCTGCTCATGGATAGATCACCTGGTTTCGGGTCTATACCCAGCAACTAAACGCCCTATTAAGACTCGATTTCTCTACGGCTCCCCTATACGGTTAACCTTGCTACTGAATATAAGTCGCTGACCCATTATACAAAAGGTACGCAGTCACCGAACAAGTCGGCTCCCACTGCTTGTATGCATGCGGTTTCAGGATCTATTTCACTCCCCTCACAGGGGTTCTTTTCGCCTTTCCCTCACGGTACTGGTTCACTATCGGTCAGTCAGGAGTATTTAGCCTTGGAGGATGGTCCCCCCATATTCAGACAAGGTTTCACGTGCCTCGCCCTACTCGTCATCATTATGTGTGCCCTTTCGTGTACAGGACTATCACCCACTATGGTTGCACTTCCCAGAGCATTCCACTAAAACACACATAACTTAATGGGCTGATCCGCGTTCGCTCGCCGCTACTGACGGAATCTCAATTGATTTCTTTTCCTAAGGGTACTGAGATGTTTCACTTCCCCTCGTTCGCCTCGTATGACTATGTATTCATCATACGATACCTACCTTATAGTAGGTGGGTTTCCCCATTCAGAAATCTCCGGATCAAAGGATATTTGCCGCCTCCCCGGAGCTTATCGCAGGCTATTACGTCTTTCATCGCCTCTGACTGCCAAGGCATCCACCACATGCACTTAATTACTTGACTATACAACCCCAAACAGTCGTAACCCCTACAAGGAGGGTTAGCAACATTACAGTTTGAAGTACTGTGTATTTAAACACTGTACAGCTTCAATCTATTTTCGTTTTCCAAAACGCTTGATTCAGTTAATTTCTTCGCTAGTACTCATCGTTCCTTTCGAAACAATGAGCTAAAACAATTAATTTCAACTCAAATTTGCCAATCTGTTAATGATTAACTACGCCTTCGTCAGGTCGTAGCAAACTGTGATAAATCACAGAACTTAATAAAATTGATCACCAAGATATGAAGAACAACTTTTACTAAATTCTATAATCTAACTTTGCAGTTAAATTCTTTGTTTCTGATTCCAGAAACCTAACTTTATATGGTGGAGACTAACGGAGTCGAACCGTTGACCTCCTGCGTGCAAGGCAAGCGCTCTACCAACTAAGCTAAGTCCCCAGATAATCTATTCGAGATACTCTATCTTTGCTTCTCATAAGTTCTAAAACATCGTTTTATCACCACACTTAAAAAGTGAATGGTGGGTCTGACGAGACTTGAACTTGTGACCCCACGCTTATCAAGCGTGTGCTCTAACCAACTGAGCTACAGACCCTGAGAAAACCTAAAGCAACGAATCGCTTTAAATCTTTTGCAAGACACAGTTGAAGAACAACTTGTTGTGGATTCTTACCGATCGTCAATCTTTCGTTAAGGAGGTGATCCAGCCGCAGGTTCCCCTACGGCTACCTTGTTACGACTTCACCCCAGTCGTTGGCCACACCGTGGTAAGCGGGCTCCTTACGGTTACCCTACCTACTTCTGGTGCAACAAACTCCCATGGTGTGACGGGCGGTGTGTACAAGGCCCGGGAACGTATTCACCGCGGCATTCTGATCCGCGATTACTAGCGATTCCGACTTCATGGAGTCGAGTTGCAGACTCCAATCCGGACTACGATCGGCTTTTTGAGATTAGCATCCTATCGCTAGGTAGCAACCCTTTGTACCGACCATTGTAGCACGTGTGTAGCCCTGGTCGTAAGGGCCATGATGACTTGACGTCGTCCCCGCCTTCCTCCAGTTTGTCACTGGCAGTATCCTTAAAGTTCCCGGCTTAACCCGCTGGCAAATAAGGAAAAGGGTTGCGCTCGTTGCGGGACTTAACCCAACATCTCACGACACGAGCTGACGACAGCCATGCAGCACCTGTATGTAAGTTCCCGAAGGCACCAATCCATCTCTGGAAAGTTCTTACTATGTCAAGACCAGGTAAGGTTCTTCGCGTTGCATCGAATTAAACCACATGCTCCACCGCTTGTGCGGGCCCCCGTCAATTCATTTGAGTTTTAGTCTTGCGACCGTACTCCCCAGGCGGTCTACTTATCGCGTTAGCTGCGCCACTAAAGCCTCAAAGGCCCCAACGGCTAGTAGACATCGTTTACGGCATGGACTACCAGGGTATCTAATCCTGTTTGCTCCCCATGCTTTCGTACCTCAGCGTCAGTATTAGGCCAGATGGCTGCCTTCGCCATCGGTATTCCTCCAGATCTCTACGCATTTCACCGCTACACCTGGAATTCTACCATCCTCTCCCATACTCTAGCTAACCAGTATCGAATGCAATTCCCAAGTTGAGCTCGGGGATTTCACATCCGACTTAATTAGCCGCCTACGTACGCTTTACGCCCAGTAAATCCGATTAACGCTTGCACCCTCTGTATTACCGCGGCTGCTGGCACAGAGTTAGCCGGTGCTTATTCTGCGAGTAACGTCCACTCACTATAGGTATTATCTATAGGAGCCTCCTCCTCGCTTAAAGTGCTTTACAACCATAAGGCCTTCTTCACACACGCGGCATGGCTGGATCAGGGTTCCCCCCATTGTCCAATATTCCCCACTGCTGCCTCCCGTAGGAGTCTGGGCCGTGTCTCAGTCCCAGTGTGGCGGATCATCCTCTCAGACCCGCTACAGATCGTCGCCTTGGTAGGCCTTTACCCCACCAACTAGCTAATCCGACTTAGGCTCATCTATTAGCGCAAGGTCACAAGTGATCCCCTGCTTTCCCCCGTAGGGCGTATGCGGTATTAGCGTCCCTTTCGAAACGTTGTCCCCCACTAATAGGCAGATTCCTAAGTATTACTCACCCGTCCGCCGCTAGGTCAGGTAGCAAGCTACCTTTCCCCGCTCGACTTGCATGTGTTAAGCCTGCCGCCAGCGTTCAATCTGAGCCATGATCAAACTCTTCAGTTAAAAATCATTAGTAGCTTATGGCTACAAATCTTGGCTCATCAAATAACTGACAAATATTTCTCAAATAAACTTCGAGTAATTTCTACCAATCAATCAATGATAATATTTGATCAATCAACCAGTAAAAATCCACACAAGTTGTTCTTCATAATCTCTTAATGATTTACTTACTGCTTCGTCAGCAGCAAGCTAGGTCGGCCATGTTACTCTCTTTATTTAGAAAGTCAACAAGTAATGTTATTTAATTTAAAGCCCTTATCTACAATCCAAACACCCTAACTTAAAGCTAAGTGCTTGTTATTCAACAAGTTCTTATTAACATCACCGCCGATGGATGTGCATTATAGGCGAAAAAAAATCGTGCGCAACCCCTATTTCAACTAATTTCAATCAGGTGGCTATTTTTCAATCCAAATACCCGATTAAATGCTTTGTTGGTTGCTTTTATAACCAAAACCAATGACTTTATTTATATAAATCCACTTAACCATTATTTATATCTGCTTCAACCGAACCAAATCGACCAGTTAATCGCCAATATGCCCATATTCCTACAAGCTAAATGCAAAAATCGGTGCCTTTTAGGAAAAAGACACCGATTTTTTATTTAAATAACATTGGATACTGACTTACAGCCTCATCATCTTTTAAGACATTAACTTCATGCTTCTATCTATATCAGTATCTATGCAACAACGCTGAATCGCTTCAATCTATCTTCTATGCGCGAATCACTTCACCCGTTTGTGCATCCATGATTTTACTCGGCTGCTGGCTCAGACCTAAATCACCATTTAAATACTTAAGCTCGCTACCAAAATATTGATTGGCTTCTTGTAAGGAGCGGGCTGGCGTACAACCTGCAGGATTGGCACTGGTCGAAACAATAAATCCGCCAAAGGCATTACACAATCCAGTGCACAACGGATGGTTGGTGACTCTGACCGCAACTTTAGGATGCTGACCTCGAATCCAGTGTGGAATACTCTCATCGGCATCAAGTAACCAGGTTATTGCTCGCTCCGCATGAGAACGATGCGTCCAACTCTCAATAATAGCTTGTCGCTTAGACAAGTCTAGACGTGCTAGCAAATGTTCGACTTGGCTAACTTGACCAGCAAGCAAAATAACACCTTTCTCCATCGGTCGCTGTTTCAGCCTTAATATCTCTAAAAAAGCCTGTTGGTCAAACGGGTCACAGCCCAGTCCCCATACGGCCTCTGTTGGATAGGCCAGCACTTGGCCACGTTTAAGATGTTTAGCAGCTTCGACAACGGAGGTTGTGATCATGAATTTCTATCCATTGTGTTATTGAAGCAATGATTGTGAACACTAATGCACATTACGGCAACGTATATATAAGCCGAATTGCTGTATGCAAAAGCCAAGCAGTTCTAATTCCATCAGATAAGCCGTTAATTCTGCAGTATTTAAATCAAGTTTCTGCGCCAAGCTATCCGTATCTTGCCCTGTCCAATCGAGTAATTGATAAAGTGCAAATAGATGCTCAGGGAGAATTGGATCAGGTTCAGGCGCGACATTGTTCACTTGTTGTTGACAATGCCACTGTGTAGGTAATGCCAAATCTTCAATCATCTGTTCGGGATGATCAATCAAAATCGCCCCTTCACGAATCAACTGATGACAGCCCTGATAGCATTCACTATAAATATGCCCCGGAATGGCGAAAGTGATTTTCCCCTGCTCTGCTGCAGCCTTCGCAGTAATTAATGAACCACTTTTCAAGGCTGCCTCAGCCACCAATACCGCCAGACTCAGGCCACTCACAATACGATTGCGGCGTGGGAAGTGATGCTGTAAAGGTTTAGTATCGGGCAAAAACTCACTAATAATCGTACCGGAGTGCTGTAAAATCTTCTCTTGTAAGTACCTATTTTGGCTAGGATAAACCTGATCGATTCCTGTTCCAATCACGGCAATGGTACGATGATGCTGCAACGCACCCAAGTGAGCTGCCTCATCAATACCTTGTGCTAGACCACTGGTAATATAAAAGCCCTTTTCACTTAAATAGTAAGCAAAGTCATAAGCGACTTGTTTGCCATGTGGACTGGGCTTTCGGCTACCAACAATTGCAACCTGTGGATGGTTTAAGTTTTGCCAAGCGCCTTTTCCCAACAATAACGGTGGACGGTCGGCATACGGTAAGAGTTGCTGCGGATAATAAGTTTCCGTGTCGAGCAAAATAAAGTCACTATGTAGTTTGATTTGTTGAATACATTTAGAAAACTGCTGTTGATTTTTAGATGTATAGAAGCTTTCTGCGCGCTGAATATGATTGGCATGGATATTCAATGCTTTCCAATTGAATAAGTTCTTTTCTTTAACTGCCTCTGCAACTGAGCCAAAGTATTGCTGTAATTTATGAAAGCTCGAAATTGAATGTTGCACCAAATACCAAAGCTTAATATGCGCCAAATGTTCCTCTGAGATTTCCATCAACATTTTATTTTATCGTCCTCTTTATTCTTATTTTTCATTGCACTGTTCGAGCAATGTCTTGCCTTAAAAATCTAGGTTACCCACTAAAGCGTATCTTCTGCTAACAAAGCCCCCATTTGAATGGGCTGTGAACTCTCCAAAATAAAAGCATAACTCAGTTGTTCAAATACTTTAAAAACCACCAACTGACCGATATGCTGATGAGGTAGTTTGACCCTATTTTTCTGCTGCGGATCTGTCGCTTGCTGGCCATCTTGAAAAATTTGTAGAATCTGCCCAACACTCACACCGTGTAAATGACCTCGATCAATGGTGACAATATTATTCTTTGCTGCAATATCAATTGAACCCATCACTCGAATAATACGGGCACCCGTAAATTGTTTAGACTGTGCTGCTGCAATACCCGTTTCAGCTCCTGTATCTTGATATTGCGGCATGACGATATCACCCAAACGAACTTCACCGTACTGACTGCGATTCAACTCAAGTGTCGTAACGCCCTGCTTGGAGGCAATTGCTGTCGCTGTAGCCACTTCAGTGATATCGAGCGCATCAAAATTAAATTTAAGTTTGGCGAGATTTGATTGATAAAGCGCACCCTTACGATATATACCGTACTGCTGCCCCACAACCAATCCTTTGCCATTTGCAAATACCGTTTGCCCAGCCCCAACCATAAGACGATGATCCACACTACCAACAATAGAAGGTAACTCGGTGATTGAATCGGATTTAACGATGACATGATGAGCTAACCATGGTCGCAACTGTGCTGTGGAAAGTGTATTCACAGATTGAGAAAGTGACTCACTCCGTATTTTGGGATGTAAATAGACAGTTTCAGCAGCGATAACCGGCTGCATTTCAAACATCAAAATCGCTAAACTAAAAAAAGCGAACAGCAACCATTTCTTAAAGATTGCGATACGGCAAAATAAGCTGCAATTGCAAGCCTTTGTCATCATGATAATTCCTAAAAATATACCGCTATTTGCGTTATACTAGCGGGCTAAACCTATTTTTTTAATTCTTGAAGCACTCGCTTCAGTACTGCTACGCTCAATCGCAGCATCAGTGAGGATATCGTATGGCCTTATTACCCATTTTAAGTTTTCCTGATCCTCGTTTGCGTACGATTGCCAAACCTGTTGATCATGTGACCGATGAGATTCGCCAACTGGTCGCAGATATGTTCGAAACCATGTATGCAGCACCCGGTATTGGTTTGGCTGCAACGCAAGTAGATCGACATATTCAACTGGTGGTGATGGATTTATCTGAAGAAAAAGACGATCCATTGGTCTTTATCAATCCAAAAATCACACCACTTACTGAAGAGACTCAACCCTATGAAGAAGGTTGCCTCTCCGTACCGCAAATATACGACAAAGTTGAGCGCCCGTCACGCGTAAAAATACAAGCGCTAAACCTTGAAGGACAAGCCTTTGAAGTTGAAGCAGATGGTTTATTAGCAGTCTGTGTACAGCATGAAATCGACCATTTAAATGGTAAGTTATTCGTCGACTATTTGTCTCCACTGAAGCGTCAACGTGCACGTGAAAAAGTTGAAAAATTGGTCAAACAACGTCAAAAAGAAAAAGTTGCAAGCAAACGCTAAAATGGCTTTTAAGTTTAATCTAGCTCCACTTCACAAATTACATCTTTGCTTTGCTATACTTCGCACAGAAAAAATGTTGGGATGAACGTTTTGTTGTTAAGACAGGGACTGTTGCTCGGATTTGCAGCGGTATGTTTACAGATCGCTGTATTTCTACAGCCTTTACTACCGGAGCAATATCAAGTTGCACCGGTCTGTGAAACGGTCAGTCTCGCCTTAGCAGAAAGCAACTACTATGCTGTGCAACAATCTCATGCCGAACACTCGCATCAGCAGCACAATCAAAGCATTAAAGCCCCACCACAGCCACACGATCATCACGGTCTAAATCATCAATGCCAATACTGTACAGTCTATGGCAACTTGGTGCTGCCACCTGAACTCAATCTGATCGCCGTTATCGATCGCATCCAAGTTCGACTGATTGCTTTTCAAAAAGCAGTACATCATGTCTATTTTGTACTACAGCGGCTCTATCTCATCCCCCAAGGACGAGCGCCCCCTCTTTTTGCATAAATCAAAACCTTAAACGGGTCTTCAATGACTCTAGCCTTGTTTTATTTATGTTTTAAGAGAGATTTAAAATGGCTCAGCCTAAATTCTTCTTACAGCCACTTACGGCTGCGATTTGTGTCGCCAGTTATTCAGTCAGCGCATTGGCAAGTGATGCACACAACACCCCAGACACTCCACTTCAATTGGCACCCATTGTCGTGACAGCACAGTTAGCAAATGACGCCAATGGTCTGATTATCCACGCAGATCCAAAGCAAGCTGTACAACCCATCCCTGCAGTTGATGGTGCAGCTTATCTACAAAACATTCCCGGATTTAATCAAGTTAAAAGTGGCGGTGCCAACAGTGACGTGACGTTTAGGGGCATGTTTGGTTCACGCATTAAAATCATCACAGATGGTACGGAAAACCTAGGCGCCTGCCCAAGCCGTATGGATAGTCCGACTTCTTATATCTCACCAGAAAGTTATGACCGCATTACTGTGGTGAAAGGCCCACAAACCGTGCAATACGCACATACTGGTTCAGCTGCAACCGTGAGCTTTGAACGTGAACCAGAAAAACTAACCGCAGATAAACCGTATCGTGGACAGGCCAGTGTCTTGATGGGTTCTTATGGCCGCCTTGACCACAACATTGAAACTGCGATTGGTGATGAAACCAAATATGCGCGCCTTAACAGCAGCCGTTCAGTTTCGGATGACTATAAAGATGGTGATGGCACATCGATTCATTCCAACTGGAAGAAATGGAATGCAGATCTAGCCTTTGGTTGGACTCCAGATGATGACACTTGGGTTGAGCTTAAAGGCGGTAAAGCCGATGCAGAAATGGCTTATGCTGGTCGTAAAATGGATGGTTCTCAATTTAGACGAGACAGCTTAGGTCTTCATTTGCAAAAGAAAAACTTGAGTGAGGTCATTAAGCAAGTCGACGTCCAAGTCGATTACAGCAATAACAACCACATCATGGACAACTTTAGCTTACGCACCCCTCCCCACATGCGCATGGAAACCCGAGTTACCCGTCGCACTTTGAATGCTAGCGCCAATATGCTTGCTGAATGGGATAAATTAAGCCTAAAAACTGGGATTGATAGTCAGCACAACAAACACGCCAAGAATTTAGTTTCAGACATGAAATTCGAATCATACGGTGCATTTGCTGAACTTAGCTATCCACTAAATGACACCAACAAGATCGTAACTGGTGCACGTTTAGATCAGGTAGATATTAGTAACTTCAACACCCAGGCCACGCGTAAAGAAACCTTGCCAAGTGGCTTTGTGCGTTTGGAAAATGAAATCGCTGAACATGGTTTAAAAAACTATATTGGCGTGGGTTATGTCGAGCGTGTACCTGATTATTGGGAGTTATTTAGTACTGATTTTTATGGAACGACAATTAAACCATTTAATTTATTGAAAAATGAAAAAACCACACAACTCGATTTTGGTACCCAGTTTGAACATGGTGCGTTCAGTGCGTGGGCTTCAGGTTATGCTGGTGTGATTAATGACTTTATTTTAATGACCTATGTTCCAAATGAAAAAGGTGAGTTAATAACGAAAAGTCGTAATGTTGATGCGACCATCGCTGGAGCTGAGGCGGGTGTGGGTTATCAATTTACCGATCAAATTCAAGCCGATGTCAGCACCATGTATGCTTGGGGTGAAAACACCACAGACAATACCGCTTTACCCCAAATTGCACCACTTGAAGCGCGCGTTAATCTACGTTATGTCGAAGACAAATATAATGTGGGCTTATTATGGCGTACAGTTGCTTCACAAAATCGTATTAGCCTGAATGAAGGTAATATCGTGGGTTATGACATTGGTAAAAGCAAATCATTTAATGTTCTGTCTATCAATGCAACTTACAACCTCACTTCTGGTGTAGATCTGTCAGTCGGCATTGATAACTTACTGGATACCACCTATACCGAACATTTAAATAAACTCGGAAATGCTGGCTTCGGCTTCGCATCAGATGAACAGTTTAATAATATTGGCCGCAATTATTGGGCACGTATGAGCATGAAGTTCTAAACTAGATTCAGCAAAAAATAACCGAGCCACTGTGCTCGGTTATTTTTTATCTCGGATTAAATGAGATCAAAGTATTTACTGCTATTCACTACTTCATCAACATCAAATATCTTTGCTTATGCTTTGACTGGAACTGTTGCAGTTTTCTTTTGCGCCAAGATAATGCCCACCAAGATAATAAGCCCCCCAATACTATGATAAATCGTCCAAGCTTCTGCCAACCAGAAACTGGCAATAATCGCAGTGAAGATTGGCACCAAATTCATAAAGATACTGGTACGATTTGGCCCAATATATTGTACTGCCATCATCCAAAGTAAGGGTGCAATGAGAGATGGAAAGAGTCCTGCATAAAATACACTACCAGCATTTTCTGCAGTAATCGGATCGAGTCCTAACCACATAATAAACGGTAGATGGTAAATCAGGGTAAAGAAAATTTGGATATATAAACTGATCAGTAAAGGCATTTTAAGCTGCCATTTCTTTAGAAACACCCCATAGAAAGCATAGAAAAATACAGCGCAGAGCATTAGAACATCACCCCAATGCCCACCAGCGGTCACTAAACTGGAAAAATCACCACCGCTCATCACATAGAGTAAGCCAAAGAAAGATAAGAAACTTCCGATTACAGCGAAGCGATTCGGAATATCCTTTAAAATCGCCATTGAGACAAAAATGGTAAAAATTGGAATGAAAGCATTAATAATGCCCATATTGGTGGCCGTAGTATGATGCGAAGCATAATAGGAAAGACCTTGATATAAGAACATTCCAAAAGCACTTAATACGGCCAACTTTTTTATATTCGGTGTAATCAGATGTCTTTGCTTCCAAACAGGCATAAGCATAAATGGTGTTAATACAATGAAAGCAATAAACCAGCGATAAAAACTAATGCTCATCGGTGAAATATAATCCACCACATAGCGGGTCACTGCAATGTTCATTGACCAGATTAATACTGCGATCACCGGCAAACAAAATGCCCACCAATGTAATTTGGTCTCTTGATTCATTTGCAAACTCATTTTCTTAAGATAGGTTATATTGTCGTCTAAGTCTGATTTAATTAAAACAAGGCATTTCAGACATTCATAGCGCAATCAAGACATTTACCTGCTGCAATCAAATGAATAGCGGCCAACTTTTCATGGCGATATGGATGACTTGATTCAGTTGCTGTTTGGAAACCCCATCTCGCGCTTGAAACGTAAACCCCTGCACCACAGTCGAATAATAATCGGTCATATCCTGAATATTTATGCCGCTTTTTGTTGGAATTTTCCAGGTCATGATTGCAGCTGGATCATTATTTGGTGGCTTTGTAGTTGATCATTTCAGTGCAAATATTCTATTGTATAGCGTACTTAGCTTTATCATGTTGGCCTTGCTCTCAATATTCACTTGGTCACGCGGGCTGAACAATCCTAAAATCACCTGTGATGGGTAAAGAGTTGACGTTTATATCGCATGCATAAATTGACTGAACTTGATCAGTATATTGAAATTGAAGAGTTCCATTATCAACAGCACGATATTGTTACGCCGCATAGTTGCTTATGGGGCGACTTCAATTTTAGTTTGAATGGCTTATTAGAATTTGATATTGACCAAAAAAAGTTTTTGTCCCCACCCAATTATGGGATCTGGATTCCGCCACAAACAGCACACTGCAGCACAGCATTAGATGATCACATTACTCATTATGTTTGTATTCGGCTTCATCCAATACTGTGCCAAAACTTCTCAACCAGCTGCAAAACCTTGAGTATCGAGCCTTTTTTTCGGCATACCGTGGCTGAATTACTCCTGCAGCAAAAAAGAAAGATGGCTCTCCCAACCAATACGCCCTATTACAGACATCTGTTGCAGGTATTACTCGATCAAATTTACATGGCACCTGCCTATGATCAGTATTTACCACAAAGTAATCATGGCCTATTAGCGCCCATTTTAAAAAAACTAGCAGAACCAACGCGATTTAAACAAAGTTTGCAACAGGTCTTGGCAGACTTTGACCTAAGTGAGCGACAGATTCTGCGCCTCAGCCAACAAGAACTACAACTGCCTATTTCGGAATGGCGCAACCGAGCCAAGATTGTCTATGCAATTGCACAAATTAGACAAGGCATGGCGATTAAACAGATCGGCTACCAACTCGGCTATCAACATAGTTCAAGTTTTATCGATTTCTTTAAACGTTATACAGGTCAAACACCAGCACAAATGCGCAATAATTAGCTTTCTCTCTTTTGTTATATTACATATTATGATAAATACACTGTATTGATAGCAAAAAATACGGCCTGTATCAAATACATGCCAATAAGATTTATATAAGGCACATTTATCTCATCGAATACTTAACGCTAAGATGCCAATCATTTCTCTTTTAATAGGAATATCATGAAAAAACTTTTGATTATAATATTTTGTTCAAGTGCATTTACCTTAACCGCATGCAATGAAAAACCCAAAGAAGTCACTCCTCAAAAAACTACAGCAGAATCTATCCCAAATCCAATTGTACCTACGGTTTTAACCAACTTAAGCCACAACAATATTGCTGATATCCGTAGTGATTTTCAAAGTGTACAGCGCCTAATGAACAATATGGCAACTGAATCAAGTGCGATTGAAAAAAAGTTTGAAAGCGCGGCTGCAACAGGAAATGCGGATGCGATTGCTGAAGTAAAAACTGCTTTAGCTGATTTCACCACCCGCATTAACCAAAGCCTTGATGATTTACCAATTCAGTCAAATGAGGTCTATATCGTACGTTACAAACTTAAACAACTAAATAAATTGCATGCAGACCTCATTATCGTTGAAATGGAGCCCCCCCCAGACCCAACCAAATTGGCTGAATTAACGGCTGAGTCAGAAAAGCAACAGCAACAAATACAAGAATATATGATGCAATTACAACAGCTTATCAACGCGCCTCAACCGCAATAAAATCTTACACGGCACAGATTTAACGCTGTGCTTTTCTTTTGATAATGGCTTTTAATGTTTATTCACTATTAATGACAATCAGATGATTATTAACTTTTTTGTTATTATTCATAATGATAAATATACAAAATCTATAGAAAGAAATATGATAACTATTCATTTTAAATGAATATGAATAGTGTCTATACATGTTTAGTTTCATTTAAAACTTGAATAACGCATTCAAAATTAAATTAATTGTCCTTAAGGAAATCTGATGAAAAAATTATTAATCGCAACACTTTGTGCAAGTGCATTCGCTTTAACAGCATGTGATAAAAAAGCAGCTGACACTGCAACAGCGAAAGAAACCGCTCCAGCTGTCGCTTTAAGCAGCAACAATGCAGCTGATATCAAAAGCGATTTAGCTGCAATTAAAGCGCTATCAATCGCCAAAGCGCAAGAGTCTACTGAAGCTCAAACTAAACTTTTAGAATCAGCTAAAACTGGCGACAAAGCAGCAGTAGAAGAAATGGTGAAAGGCATGAAAACTTTCACTGAAGGATACAATAAAGAGTTAGATGCATTAGCGCTAAAAAGTAGCGAAGTTGATTCAGCTCGTCAAAAAATGAAAGAATTCCAAAACGTAAATGTTGAGCTCAGCGAAGCTGCAATTTCTGCAAAACCAGATCCAACTAAAATGGGTGAGTTAGCGAAAAAAGCAGGCGAGTTACAACAAGCATTGGCAGCTGAAATGCAAAAGCTAGAAGCGAAAGCAGCTGAAGTGAAATAATTGTTTTTTGAAAGGAAAAGCGTAGGCCAAGTGCCTACGCTTTTTTTTAAAATACTAATAATAATGCTTGTGATCATCCGTAAATCTCGATAAAACAGGTGTACTTCAATTCTATTTAGTCAGGTAGTACAAGGATGAGCCACTCGGTTTACAATATCCCACTGAACAATATTCAAGGCCAAGCAACCGACTTAAACCAATATCAAGGAAAGGTTTTACTGTTGGTGAACGTCGCTTCAAAATGTGGACTTACCCCACAATACGAAGGTTTAGAAAGTTTATATCAAGCGAAAAAACAAGATGGTCTCGAAATCTTGGGTTTTCCTGCGAATAATTTTCTAGAACAAGAACCGGGCAGTAATGAGGAAATCCAACAGTTTTGCGCATTAACCTATAATGTAAGTTTTCCATTGTTTAATAAAATTTCAGTTGCAGGTGAAGACAAGCACCCACTTTATGACACCCTAATTCATGCCATTCCAGAACGTATTGGTGAAGGTAAATGGTGGAAAGATCTAGAGGATTACGGACTGACACCCAATGCAAAACCAGAAGTGCTTTGGAACTTTGAGAAATTCCTCATCAATAAAAAAGGTGAAGTGGTTGCTCGCTTTGCACCTGACATTACTGCAGATGATCCACGTTTAGTTGCAGCAATTGAAAATGAATTAAAGCAATCCGCTTAAGCTTGAATAGCGCATTTCAAGAGCCCCTTTGCTGTAACATGAATAAAACTGTTATACGTTTGCAATAAGCCTATTCTTCTAATGATTACATCTCTATAGTGAGATGTAATCGTTAAATTAAATGTTGAAAATCATGTTAAAAGTCATACAGAAATCTAAAATCAAGTTGCTCGGCCTTTCCCTGACCTTCATCACTGGTTTAAGTCTATATGGCTGTGATGCCAATACCAGCTCCCCCTCTCAAACCGCTACTGAGCAAACTCAACCTGCACAGGTTGTCGATATTTCTCAGCTAGAAAATGGAAATATACTCTACATCATTCGTGATGCAGCCAATATGCAATTGAAAACAGGCGAATACCTCGCTCAACTGCAAAAAAGCCAAACTGCATTACAACAGGCGATTTCTGCCCAAGACCAACCCTTGTTAAAGCAAAGTGTCGAGGCATTGACGACACAACTTACCGCACTGAATAGTGCATTAAATGGCTTAAACTTAAAAAGCCAAGAAGTTGAGAAAATTAGACAACAAGTACTCGAAGTAAGCCAACAAGCATTGGCGATGCCAGTATTCAATGGCCAAGTGGATTTAAGTAAAGTTGATTTTAGTCAAATCGAGCAGCAGCTTGGTCTCATCCAAGCAGATATGCTACAACTCGCAGCATTGGTCATTTCTAATGCAGATACAGAAACAAGCAACTCAGATACTGATGAAAAAGCTGAAAAATAGGTCGTATTAAATATAGTGCTTCACCTCAGCAACATAAAGAAAAGCAGCACATTGTGCTGCTTTTCAAATAGTTAAGCTAAAAATATTAAGACTGTGTGATCTGATAGATCCAAGGTAGACCCAACGCTAATAGCACACTAATTGCCAAACCTAAGCCCGCTTTAACTGCATCTTTACGCACAATTTTTGCAGTTTCATTCACAGAAGGTTTAAACATATGCATCGAAATTGCGAATTCTCGTCCAGCCAGTAAACCCAAGAATACCCAAGTGGTACTCATTGGAACATTGCTCCATTCTTTGAAAATCAGCAAGATAATCGCATATATAAAATCAATGATAGTGGCTGCACGAATATCCGTGGTTCCTGTTTTCGAAGTGACAATTTGTTGAATCGCACCACCATTTCGATAGAAAATTAGCCCCAATAACGCCACAAAGACCACAACTGCAAAAGCCATCCAGTTAGCAGACACTTCACGTGGTAAATAAACAAAGATGTTGGCTAAATCTTGAATGAGCCACTGGCTCCAGAGGAAAGCTGTTGCAACCCACTGTAATCCAATCCAATAGCTTGGTGCCGGTTGTCCACTGGTTCGGTCAAAATACTCCGTCATGCCTTTAATCACAAAGCGATAGAGTAAAATTGCCACCACAAAGGCAACCGCATAACCCATTAAGGATTTGGTTAGCATTGAGCCCAAATTACTTGGTGCAAAAATGGTAAGCACAAGAAAAGTAGTACTGACAGGTATTGAATAACGGGTCAAAATCAGGATCACAATCGGTGGAATAATATATAGCCACGTCAAGCCCCCTTCAGGAAAGGGAATTTTATCTAGGCGATTATAAGAGGCGTCCCCCACGCCCGAACTAAACCACCCATAAAGTAAAACGACAACAAGTACACTGCTGGCAAACAACCACAACACCCACCATGGGCGCTTACTGTTTGATGAAATGAACGTCCCCAGGGTCTGAATGGCATCGTTTGCGATAATTGAATATGCAGCAAGCACAAAACCAAGCACCATATAAACTTCTAACATGAATATCCTCATTATTTTTAAAGTTCTAATGAGCATATCTACGCAAAAAGTATTACATTGCTAAGTCGGTATAAATACCAAATGGTTAAACTTATAAAAAATGAGCAAACAGAATTTATTATTTTGCTTTAAATCCCAATTTCTAATGACAAACTCAATGTATTCTCAAATAGGCTGCAACGAAAAATTGAAGCAATACTAAATATAATCGAGGATTTGTGGCTTATTCCAAAGCATGCTTTATCTCCAAGAGATAGCATCGTCATATTAAAATCATCCCCAACCACGATTGTGGAAAACCCTTAACTTATCCACAATCGCGATCGAAGCCACTAGATTTCACCGCTAAAATAACAAATCACGCCCTGTTATTTTACTGCGGCGATATCAATTTTGGCGTGACTGCATTTACCTGCTTGCGCAAGTTGATATTCAGAAATCGCATTTCGCCCCTGCGCTTCATCAACCACTTTAAGATTTGCCCCACCTACAAAAACACCCGGTTTAATATATTGCTGCACGAAGTATTGTTTGCCTGCTTCAGTTTTAAGCTTTAAGTGATTGGGTGAGAACTCTGATTCTGTGGAAATAATATGTTCTTGCCCACCCAAAATTTCTTTATAGAAAAATACACCACGTGCAGTCTCCCCCAAACATTCCCCATCAACCCAAATATCCTTTTTCAGTGCCGACCCCACAATATTATTAGAACGATATACATAGATGGCAGCATTTTCGCCCACTGGTGCGGTTAATTTCTTTGTTTCTTGTGTTAGTTTTTGATCTGCTTTAGGTACCGAGGCACAACCGACAAATAGACTTGAAATAGATATTAATATCAATAACTTACTCTTTAAAACATTACTAAACTCCCTTTACAAAGAAGCTAGAAATGTAAACTAATTTTGTTGTAAAAACACAAAATATCCGACCAACTGCAGCGATTTCACGAACAGATAAATACGGTACGACGACTTCATTTGTCACTCGCAATAAAGTAAAAAATCGGGTGTAAAGTACATGATACGCTTTGATCTTTTATGGGTATTGATGGTGACCTGATTAGCTTGCGGACTGGCTGAGTTGCCAAGCACGATAGCTGGCTTGCATACCTTCTTGATCTGCTGTGGAAGCTATGCGACTTTCCAGATTAGAAAAATCACCTTTATAAGCCATCGCAATAAAAGACTTGGCCAGTGCATCGATGCTGGCTCGCCCAACCGTTTTATAGGCTGTAATTTCTTGTGGCGTAAGCGCCAAGTCCCAACATGACACCACGGAACTCATGTCGACAGCAACACTCATAAAGTATTGATTGTCATTTTGGTAAAGTTCCCAAAAGTGCGGTTCTAACTCAATCAATTGCATCGCGCGATAGACTCCAAAATGTATGCAGAAAGTATAGCCAATACAGCATTTTATAAAACAAAAAATCATAAAAAAGCCACCTTACGGTGGCTTTTTTATATTTAAACCAGCAATTAGATTGCGCGGTTTTTAATTTTACGAATGGTGTCTAACTGTGCAGCTGTTTCTGCTAATGCAGCAAGCGCTGCGGCAGCGTCCAAATCGCCCTTTTGATTGGCTAACAATTGTTCAGCATTTTTACGTGCTTCTAAAATTGCAGCTTCATCTAAGTTTTCAGCGCGGACCGCAGTATCTGCAAGTACCGTCACTACGTGCGGTTGAACTTCTAACACGCCACCAGATACATAGATTAATTCTTCAGTACCATTTTCCAATAGCACGCGAATTGCACCTGGTTTTAGCAAAGTCACTAGCGGAGCGTGACCAGGCATAATACCCAGTTCACCGCCAGCACCTTTAGCAATCAGCATCGTTACAGTGCCTGAGTACAACGACTCTTTAACACTGACGATATCACATTGCAAAGTAGCCATGAGAATCTCCTAAATTAGAGCGCTAATTAAAGTTTCTCAGCCTTAGCAATCACTTCGTCAATACCACCCACCATGTAGAACGCTTGTTCTGGGATGTGGTCGTATTCACCTGCTAAAATACCTTTAAAGCCACGAATCGTTTCTTTAAGCGATACCAATTTACCAGGCGCACCCGTAAATACTTCAGCAACGTGGAATGGTTGAGAGAAGAAACGTTGGATTTTACGCGCGCGGTAAACAACCAATTTATCTTCTTCAGCCAATTCATCCATACCCAAGATTGCGATGATGTCTTTAAGCTCTTTATAACGTTGCAGAATGTTCTGTACAGAACGTGCAATTTCATAATGCTCAACACCAACAACCAAAGGATCTAGCTGACGTGAAGTAGAATCGAGTGGATCGATTGCTGGGTAAATACCACTAGAAGCAATATCACGACTCAATACAACAGTTGCGTCTAAGTGAGCAAATGTTGTTGCAGGCGATGGATCCGTTAAGTCATCCGCAGGTACGTATACCGCTTGGATTGACGTGATCGAGCCTGATTTAGTTGAGGTAATACGTTCTTGAAGTACGCCCATTTCTTCTGCAAGCGTAGGCTGATAACCTACTGCAGATGGCATACGACCGAGAAGTGCAGACACTTCAGTACCGGCCAATGTGTAACGGTAAATGTTGTCAACAAACAACAATACGTCACGGCCTTTACCGTTTTCGTCTTTCTCATCACGGAAGTATTCAGCCATGGTCAAACCAGTCAACGCTACGCGTAAACGGTTACCCGGTGGCTCATTCATCTGACCGTAGACCATTGCTACTTTGTCTAGAACGTTAGAATCTTTCATTTCGTGATAGAAGTCATTCCCTTCACGGGTACGCTCACCAACACCAGCAAACACAGATAAACCTGAGTGAGCTTTCGCGATGTTGTTGATCAATTCCATCATGTTTACAGTTTTACCAACACCGGCACCACCGAACAAACCAACTTTACCACCTTTCGCAAACGGGCAAAGTAAGTCGATGACTTTAATACCTGTTTCCAAAAGATCAGTTGAAGCTGCTTGGTCAGCATATGAAGGTGCTTGACGGTGAATCGGCAAACGGTTTTCAGTTTCAACTGGACCAGCTTCATCAATTGGGCGTCCTAAAACGTCCATGATACGACCTAAAGTCGCAGTACCGACAGGTACAGAAATTGGTGCACCAGAATTGGTTACGTTTAGGCCACGTTTAAGACCTTCTGTAGAACCCATTGCGATGGTACGTACAACGCCATCACCAAGTTGTTGCTGAACTTCTAAAGTGGTTTCAGTTCCATCAACTTGGAGAGCGTCATAGATCTTAGGAACGCTATTACGTTCAAACTCGACGTCGATAACCGCGCCGATGATCTGAATGATACGACCGCTACTCATTGCTGTCTCCTCAATTCAAAATAATGTTAAACGGCAGCGGCACCACCAACGATCTCAGAGATTTCCTGAGTAATCGCGGCTTGACGCAGCTTGTTATAAATGAGCTGTAGACTCTTGATCAAGTCACCTGCGTTGTCGGTTGCAGCTTTCATTGCGACCATACGTGCAGATTGTTCACAAGCGATATTTTCAATCACACCTTGATACACCACAGATTCAATATAGCGAACCAATAAGCCATTCAAAAGCTCTTCAGCTTCAGGCTCATAGAGGTAATCCCAACCATAACTACGGTTAAGATCCGTGTCCTCAGCAGCAGCTGCTAAAGGAACCAATTGTTCGATTTTTTGGTTTTGAATCATGGCATTTACAAAGCCGTTTGATACGAGATAAATACGATCTAATTCGCCTTTATCATACGCATCCAACATCACTTGTACTGAACCAGATAACTGTTCCAAACTCGGTGCATCGCCAACTTGTGTCGTTGCGCCAAGCACATTTCCGCCGTAGCTTTTAAAAAACGAAACCGCTTTTTGACCAATCAAAGCAAATTGAACTTCGATGGATTGCTCTTGTTGTTCTTGCACATGCTTAACAACTTTTTTAAACAAGTTAATGTTTAAACCGCCAGCCAAACCACGATCAGACGAAACGATGATGTAACCAACACGTTTCACCGGACGATCCACCATATAACGGTGTTTATATTCTGGGTTTGCTTGGACTAAGTGAGCAATTACACGGTGCATATTTTCGGCATACGGTCGGCCCTGAGCCATGCGCTCTTGCGCACGACGCATCTTAGAAGCAGCCACCATCTGCATCGCACGCGTAATCTTCTGCGTGCTTTTGATACTGGCTACTTTGGCGCGAATTTCTTTTAAATTTGCCATACGCTTAACCTAGTATTCGAAGGCCCTTTCAAGCCTCCGAAGGTTGATCCGTGAATCAAACTTAACTAGCTTTTAGTCACTGCTAAAATTAGTAAGTTTGAGTCGCTTTAAAGCTCTCAATACCCGCTTTAATCGCAGCTTCGATCTCTTTATCGTAGTTACCTGTTGCATCAATGTTCTGCATTAAAGCAGCATTTTCTGCACGGAAATAAGAGATCAATGCAGCATCAAAATCTACGATTTTGTTGACTGCAACGTCAGTCATATAACCTTCGTTTGAAGCGTAGATAGAAACAGCTTGGTCAGCAATTGAGTATGGCGCATATTGTTTCTGCTTCATTAACTCAGTTACACGTTGACCATGTTCAAGTTGCTTACGAGTTGCTTCATCAAGATCCGAAGCAAACTGAGCAAATGCTGCCAATTCACGGTATTGCGCTAGTGCGGTACGGATACCACCAGACAATTTTTTGATGATCTTGGTTTGCGCAGAACCACCAACACGTGATACCGAAATACCCGCGTTCACAGCAGGACGAATACCTGCGTTGAATAATGATGTTTCTAGGAAGATCTGACCATCAGTAATTGAAATTACGTTGGTTGGTACGAATGCTGATACGTCACCCGCTTGAGTTTCAATGATTGGCAATGCAGTCAAAGAACCAGTTTGGCCTTTAACTTCACCATTCGTGAATTTCTCAACATAATCTGCAGAAACGCGCGAAGCACGTTCAAGAAGACGAGAGTGAAGATAGAATACGTCACCTGGATATGCTTCACGGCCTGGTGGACGACGTAATAACAATGAAATTTGACGGTAAGCAACTGCTTGCTTAGACAAATCATCATAAATAATTAACGCATCTTCACCGCGGTCACGGAAGTATTCACCCATTGTACAACCAGCATACGGAGCAAGATACTGCATTGCTGCAGGATCTGCCGCTGCAGCAGCAACAACAGTGGTGTAAGCCATCGCACCAGTTTCTTCAAGTTTGCGTACAACGTTAGCAATAGTCGATTGTTTTTGACCGATTGCAACGTAAACACATTTAATACCAGAAGATTTCTGAGCAATGATCGCATCGATAGCCATCGCAGTTTTACCTGTCTGACGGTCACCAATGATCAATTCACGTTGGCCACGGCCAACAGGAATCATTGTATCAACTGATTTATAACCTGTTTGTACAGGTTGGTCGACCGACTGACGCCAAATTACGCCTGGTGCTACTTTTTCAACAGCATCAGTTAATTTTGCATCGATAGGGCCTTTGCCATCAATTGGGTTACCCAAAGCATCTACGACACGACCTAAAAGTTCTGGACCAACCGGAACTTCAAGTACGCGACCTGTGCAGCGTGCTTTTTGACCTTCTTGAAGGCTTAAATAATTACCTAGAACGACAGCACCCACTGAATCCTGTTCTAGGTTCAGTGCCATACCAAATAAGCCGCCGTCAAATTCGATCATCTCACCATACATTGCATCAGCAAGGCCGTGAATACGCACAATACCGTCGGAAACCATAACAATGGTCCCTTCGTTCTTAGCGGTCGCGCTGGTGTCCAGATCGCCGATACGCTGTTTAATGAGCGCACTGATCTCGGATGGATTCAGTTGTTGCATTGCGCTATACCTCAATCTTTTATTAGTTCAGTCTTCTTACGCATGGTTAGCTCAGAAGGCGAGTCCGCATTTTTTCAAGCTTGTTAAGCGCAGAGTCATCTATCACTTGGTCGCCTGCACGAATAACAACACCAGCAATTAATGCCTTGTTCACTTCAACGCTGACATTCACAGCACAGTTCAAGCGTTTAACGAGTGCTTGAGAAAGGAGTTGCTCTTGTTCTGCGTTCAGTGGAAATGCTGATTCAATAACGACATCAACAGTATTGTTATTTTGAGACTTAAGCTGCTCATATTCCACGGCAATTTCAGGAAGCAAAGTCAAACGACTATTGTCTGCAAGAAGTGTCAAAAAGTTTGACACGGCTACAGATTGTTGCTCACCTAAAATTTTCGCAAAAATACTTACTTGCTCAATAGGCGTTAACTCAGGGCGATTTAAATAAGCCGAAAATTCTTCGTCTTCAACCGCAGCGCTGAGTATTTGTAACGCATTAGACCAACTGTCAGTGGCACCTTGCTCTGAAGCATAAGCAAATGCTGCTTTGGCGTACGGGCGTGCCAACGTCAAGAGTTCAGCCATATTTGCCTCGCTTAAAGTTTAGCAGCCAGCTGAGTGAGCATTGCATTGTGTGCAGCTTCATCAACTTGTTGGTTTAGAATTTTCTCTGCACCAATCACTGCAAGTGCAGCAACTTGTTGACGGAGTTCTTCACGAGCAGTATTGATTTCGAGGTCAACAGCTTCTTTCGCTTGTTGACGGATGCGCTCACCTTCAGCAGATGCTTGAGTGCGTGCTTCTTCTACCAATTGTGCTCCACGACGGTTCGCTTGTTCGATCAATTGAGCCGCTTGTGCTTTTGCCGCATCGATTTCTTGCTTAACTTGTGCTTGCGCATCAGCAAGATCAGCTTTCGCTTTTTCTGCAGCATTTAAGCCATCAGCAATACGACGCTGACGTTCACTAATCGCATTGATTAGTGGTGGCCATACAAACTTCATGCAGAATGCGACAAAAACCGCAAACGCAATCGCTTGGCCAATCAATGTGAGGTTAATATTCATTGCTATTCCTCAATAGTTTAATTTAGGAATTAAGCTGATTAACCTACAAACGGATTAGCGAAGATGAAGAACAAGCCAATACCAACACCGATCATAGGCACAGCATCAAGAAGACCTGCGATTAAGAACATACGCGTTTGTAGTTGTGGAGCTAATTCTGGTTGACGAGCAACAGCTTCAAGGAAGCGACCACCCAAAAGACCAAAACCAATTGCAGTACCTAAAGCACCAAACGCGATTAAGATAGCAGCTGCAATCGCAACAAGACCAAGACCTAGTTCCATGATAATTCCTCAGAGGTTAGGTATATACCAATTAAAAAAAAGTGAACTTAAGCATAACGACCCAATCGCCGTTAGGCCGTAAAATTAATGCTTTTCGCTTGCCATGCTTAGATAAACAATAGTAAGCATCATAAAAATAAAAGCTTGCAGGGTAATAATCAAAATATGGAAGATTGCCCATGGCACAGACAATGCCCATTGAATCCAGAATGGTAATAACGCGATGAGGATGAAGATTAACTCACCTGCATACATGTTACCGAACAGTCGGAGTGCCAATGAGATTGGACGTGCAAGAAAGGTGACCAATTCCAATAACAAGTTAAATGGAATCAATAATGCTTTCAAAAATTTATTTTTTGGATTAAATGGGTTAAGCGCCAACTCACCAACAAAACCACCAATGCCTTTTTCACGAATACTGTAAAAAAGAATCAGGGCAAATACAGACAAAGACATCCCTAAAGTGACGTTCGGATCTGTCGTTGGTACAATTTTGAAATACACGCTATGTGGATCCATTCCAAATACATTACTACCAATCAGCGTAGCAAGATGTGGAATAAAATCGATTGGCATTAAATCCATCAAGTTCATGAGGAAAATCCACACGAAAATGGTGAGCGCCAAAGGTGCAATCAAACGCGATTTACCATGGAAGGTGTCACGTACGCTTGAATCTACAAACTCAATAATCATTTCAACAGCAGATTGAAATTTGGTTGGGACACCAGCTTTTGCAGCTCTAGCCACCATCCAGAATAACAAGCAGAAAATGAAACCAAGGCCTATAGACCAACCCATTGAATCCAAGTGAATTGCAGTGAACCCCATCTCTTGAGCTTCTTTCGCAGTCTCAGCCAATTTCCATGTACCGTCTGGCATTTTGCCATAGGTCATGTTGGTCAAGTGGTGCTTAATATACTCGGTCGAAGTAAGGGCATGTTCAGTAGCCATAATCACACCTGGTCAATGTCAAATACTAAACTGGAGGTAACGAATGTCATTTTATGCATGATATTCCGTCAATCCCCATAAAAAAAATCTTTCAATTTCTGCTGTACTCAAACTCGTTGTTGTAGTCGAGAGATGCAATACGGTGCAATCCAAGACATGGTTTGTACGAGAATAAAGCCACAAAACAATGCCACTGGTGCTAAAGGCTCAACATTGTTTAAAATTAAAATAAATCCAACGATCACAATGGCAAACTTCCCCAGCATGCCTCGATACATATTCGACAGTATTTGCTGCGATGCCTTTGCACCCGCGGCGCGAAACGACTGCCAGGAAAAATAACAACTTGCTAGCCAACAGACCAATGCACCGAGTGCGGCACTGATTGCTGCAGTTGAATCTTTAACCATCCATGCAATTAAGGCTGAAACTGGAATCATAAATGCTTGCAATAAGACCAAAGCTTTCGCTAATCGTCGGTCAATCAAGCGACTAGGTCGGCTCATTTTTTATCCACTTACAGCATAAATGCTTGACAAGTTTAGCTGATGATCGTTTTAATCGCAGGCATTATAGAGTTCCCCCCCTAAACATGCAATCATTTCCCGACCTTAGTCGAGTTTTTTTCAATAGTTGCACCGCTTTTAACAAGCATAATTTTTTGTGCAGTCGTTGCCCTTATTTTCGTGCATCGCTCACACAACGCTGTGTTTCTTGAGCCAACTGTTTCCAAGCCCCAACAAACCGCTGCTGTTCAGATAAATTTTCATCCACCTTTTGAAATGCAATCTGACCCAGTTTTTGATACTGACTTGGACTGGCATTTGACTCAGCCAACAAACACATTTTGGTATAGGGTCGAGTGTCATTGAGGTACTTAATTTGACCAAGTGTTACAGCAACATGCGGATCATCGGTTAATGCACCCGCAAATTTAAGGTTTAGCGGCCGTTCTAAATATTGATAGGCATCATGGAAAGCCCAATAAGGTTTTGCATTGCTTGTCGCATTAAATTGTTTAGATACCAACAACATTTCTTTGGCAAACTTTCTTGCATTATCCCAATAGAGCGCTTTATTTTCAGGATGTTGCTGTGACCGTAATGCTGCAATAAAAAAGCCGATTCGCACTGCATTATTGGGGTCCAACCAAACATGGGTATCAACCGTATTTTTGAGTGCGGCACCACGGGTGTTACGCAAAGGTAAGGCTTGAATAATGCCTGAATTTAAAATTGAAATCGCTTTATTTTGATTGTGGAGTAACTTTTCAAGTGGTGCTTCGTGTTCTTTACCCACCCAAATAATCAGCTCAGCACTCTGAATCGACTTACGATTGGCTGGAGTTAATTGCACATCATGTCCGGTCTGATTTTTTAAAAGTAGCTCAGGCTCTTCAACCCCTTTAGTGATCTCTTTAGCAATCAAGTATATAGGATGAGTGGATACCAGCAGTTTGCCTTGTGCCCAAGCAGGGACAAACCAAAACAGACTTAGAAACAGCACAGCACAGCGTAACATGATCAAAGGCACCATAATAAATTTTATGTTATAGTATAACAAAAGTTGAAAAACACCTACGCTCATCGCAAGATAAGTTCGCTTCATGTTAATATTTGAAATATTATTTCCTGGTTTAAATCTTTGAGGTCTGAAATGCACGCATGTTCACATGAACATCACGAGACATTGCATGGTGTGCATGATCATCATGATACTGAAACTCGCCTTATAGAAGCTGAACAACTGTGCGCAATTGCTGGCGCTAGACTCACCCCACTGCGTAAAGAAGTATTGGAACTTATTCTAAATTCAGCTGGACCTGTCGGTGCTTATGATCTTTTGTCCAAACTCAAAAGTGCATCTGAACGACCAGCAGCCCCCCCAACGGTATATCGCACCTTAGATTTTCTATTAGAAAAAGGCTTGATCCATCGTCTAACCTCTATTAATGCCTACATTCCTTGTTGTCATCCGCGTGCGGGACACCAAGCAGCCTTCTTAATTTGTACGCAGTGTCGTGTTGTCAAAGAAGCTTCAGCGCCAGGCCTAATTCAACAGCTTGATCAGCTTGCAGATTCTGATCATTTCAATGCACATCACCGTATTATTGAAATATCAGGAATTTGTCAGCAGTGCACTCAAAACAGCTAAGCCCAGCGCTCATTGAACTCAAACAGATCAGTGTGCGTATTGATGAGCGAGACATCATCAAAAATATTGATTTTTCATTACAAAAAAATGAAATCATCACGCTCATTGGCCCCAACGGGGCAGGCAAATCCACCTTAATAAAAGTCATCTTGGGCATTACTCAGCCCAGTTCTGGCCAAATCATTAAAAATAAAAAACTTAAAATGGCCTATGTACCACAGAAATTCAATCCTTCACATAGTCTGCCGTTAAGAGTAAAAGATTTACTCAATCTGGAACAATGCGACCCCGCCATCAAAGCAGAAATTATTCGAGATACTGGCATTGGCAAATTAAAAGATGCCAAGGTTCAGCAGCTTTCTGGTGGTGAACGCCAACGTACCTTACTGGCACGTGCCCTGCTTCGACAACCGGACATTTTGGTTCTTGATGAACCCATGCAAGGCCTTGATATCCAATCTGAAGCAGAACTTTATGCTTATGTGCGTAGCCTGCCTGAACGTTATGGCTGCGCCATTCTGATTGTGTCGCATGATCTACAATGGGTGATGCAAGGAACACAGCGTGTGGTTTGTCTAAATAAACATATCTGTTGCAGTGGTCTACCAGAACACATCCAACAAGATCCTGCATATTTGGCACTGTTTGGCAATCAGCGTGCTTTTTACCAACATCACCATGATCATTGTGCACACGGTGACAGTGCTGTGCCTTGTCAGCATGATGCACGCCCACACATTCACCCAGAGCCGGAAATTTAAACCATGATGGATTGGTTAGCACTATTATTACCTGCATGGTTAATGGGCAGTTTATTGGTTTTTCTGACTGCACCACTCGGTTGCTTAATGTTGTGGCGTCGAATGTCCTTTTTTGCAGACACCATGGCGCATGGCACTTTACTGGGGGTTGCGCTTGCGGCCGCACTCAGTCTGCCCATGTGGATTGGCGTGGCTTTTTTAGCCCTACTTTTGGTTGGTATCTTATGGGTTCTACATGACCCGCGCCTGCCCAATGACGCACTCTTGGCGCTATGCTCATCTACTTTGCTTTGTGCAGGCTTGCTGTTTATTCAGCATATTCCTAGCCTTAGACCAGAACTGCTCAGTTACTTATTTGGTGACTTACTCAATATTGAATGGGCAGACTTGCCGGTTTTTGCCTTGGTGATTGGCCTAGCCCTGTTGGTGCTATTCAAGTTTTGGAGAGCCCAAATTCAAGTGGCAATTGATCCAGATATCGCAATTAGCGAAGGCGTCAATGCAGCAGCGCAACGTTTGATTTTTATGCTACTTTTAGCTTTATTTACCGTCTTGGCCTTGCGCGCTGTTGGCTCGCTATTGATGGGTGCCTTACTGGTGATTCCTGCACTTACCGCACGTCTTTTGGCGCACTCACCAAAGCAAATGATTTTGATCACATTTGTTGTGGCCCAACTGGCAATTACCATCGGCCTTTGGTCAAGTGCTGCAATTAATATTTCTAGTGGGCTAAGTATTGTCCTGTGTATGGCTCTGCTTTTTGCGGTGGTCTTTGCTATTCAAAAAATCAAACACATCGCAACTTAAGTAAAGTTGCTTAAGTGGCTTGATGCACCATACTTAGCACCAGCGCAGCGCAACTAAATAGCACCGCAAAACTGCGATTCAAATAGCGCTGTTGTTTCGGGGTTTTAAGTAAGCTTAAAACCTTGGCAGCCAAACCTGAATAAACCGACATCACCAGAACATCCACCACCACCATGGTGATGGTCATTTGCCCGTATTGAATCCAACGCGGTTTAGACCAATCAAGGAACTGCGGTAAGACTGCCAATAAAAAAATAATCGCTTTAGGATTACTCATATTGACAATAAATCCGCGTAACATGATTTTGAACGCACTGCTCTGTTGCGACTGTTGAATCTGAATATTTTGTACTGGTGCAGACCACTGTTGATAGGCCAAATACAGTAAATATATAACCCCAAACCACTTAATCAACTGAAATGCCCACGGTGTGGTTGCAAACAATACCCCAACCCCTGCCGCGACAATGCCCACTTGCACGACCAGTGCCAACTGTAAACCTAGAATATTCCAATAGGCACGTGGCATACCCTCATTAAGACCACTTGACATTGATGCGATTGCACCCGCACCTGGCGAGACACTAATCAGCCAACACGCCAACATAAATGCCAACCACATTTGAAAAGACATAAAGAACAAAGAAAGATAATAATATTCACAGTATAACTGCATTTATTTTGTTGGTTTACACTGATTTAATGACTTTCCACAAATTAAACCCTATGATTCTATGCATAACAGTAGAAATAAAACCATTGTCATCCTAATTGAGGAGCCATTTTAAAATGACCGCCCAATCTGTAATTTTGCCTTTACCTTCCACGCATGCGCGTTTCATCGTTTTAAACTTAAAGCATTTACCGATTGAGCGCCTCAAAGAAAAAATAACCGATCTACTCAGCACACAAGCACGTTTAATCACTCAACACCCAGATGCTGAAGTTAAAACTGCGATTGCCTTTGGACCACAACTTTGGGCGCAACTCCACTCAGAAACACCAAATGGATTCAAGCAATTAGAAAATATTCAGGGCAGCTTTACAATGCCAGTCACGCCTGCCGATGTGTTGATCCACATCGCTAGCGCACGTGCAGACCTGTGTTTTGCACTGAGCCAATGTTTTTTTGATGGCATCCAAGATCAGGTGGAGCTCCTCGATGAACGAGTTTGCTTCCGTTATTTGGATGGCCGTGATCTAACCGGCTTTATAGATGGTACTGAAAACCCGCAATTCCCTGATGATCGTGCAGAAACAGCCTTGCTTGGTGACGATGCAGGTATTTTTGCTACCGGCGCTTTTGTCTTTGCCCAACGTTATGTCCATGACTTAGCAAAATGGAAAAAATTAAAAGTCGATGCGCAAGAAAATGTCATTGGCCGCTCAAAACTTGAAAGTATTGAAATGACAGATGAAGTTAAGCCGAAAAATGCACATATTGCTCGGGTGGTGATTGAAGATGATGCGGGTGAAGAACAAGAAATCCTTAGACACTCGCTCCCCTATGGTGATGGTCAAGGTGAACAAGGGCTGTTTTTTATTGCTTATACCAACGACTTAGCAATCATTGATCAAATGCTACAACATATGTTTGGTACAACGGGTGATGGCATTCATGACCGCTTACTACACTTTGTGACTGCAGTGGATGGTGCTTACTATTTTGCACCAAGCAGCGAATTACTAGATCAAGTCTTAGCATCTTGAGTTAACCAAACTCGCTGTATTCACTTACGAATACAGCGACATCTAAATACAGTACCGTCTAAATACAGCGAATTTTCTTTAAGGTCCGTTGCCATCATGGGCTTCAAGCCCTTGGCGACAAGCTGCCTCCGATGTATAGGCAAAAATAGAATGCGCTTCGTTTTCAATATGAGCTGCATCGTTTGCGACACCAAAAGCATGTTTTGAAACCTCACACTTAAATGCAACCAAGTTAAACTCATTGACGGACTTACACTGCGGTGTTTCTGCTTGTTCATCAAAACCAATCAGTTGATCAATTTTCAAATGCTTACAACTTTCTATTGCAGCAGATGCGCTTTGTTTGATTTCATTTTGCTTAGATGCATCACACCCAGTTAAAGCGAGTGCTGTGAGAACCACAGCGAAAAATTTGATGTTCAACATGATTTAGATTATTTCCACAAGCGGATTGCGTTAGCTTAATTTAAGCGACTGAGTAAGTCATCATTTTTGCCATAAATTACATTATCAATCCGGCAGCTATCTTTACACTCAAAACTTAAAATCACATTTACCTTATCTGCGAACTGCACTCGAACCTGATTATTTGAAGTCCGCTTAATTGCCTCCAAAACCAGATGATTTTTAGATGCATAGAATGGATCAAGCTCTAATTTACATGCGGTTTTTTGCTTCTCACAGGCCAATGCTTTCGTCAATTTCTTTTCGAGCGTAGGCGTTAAAAACTCAGTTCCATATTCAGCAATAAAATCTGAAAGATCATCTGGCTCAGATGACTTAAATGGTTGATACAGTTGATAAAAACGAGCACTGATAACTTCTAGGTTTTTATTATGTGCAGTCACATCCCCCTCATCGACCGCTGAGGCTGCGGCTTCTGTCTTTTTATCTTGTTGATCTGAGGACGAGCACCCGGATAGCGCCAATAGCAACATGATCAAAAGCGGTATTCTTGTTGGTATTCCCATTGCAGCTCTCCTCGGCCGAATCGCAATTTTAAGTCTGGCGCTCTTTTTTCATCAATATTTTTAAAAATAAAAAACAGTATAAAAATGAATAAGCGTTAAACAAAAATTGATTTAAATACAAAATAGTAGGTCAAATAAAAGCGTGATATCAGCACGCTATACACGCAGACTTAAAACACCAAATAAGAGTATGAGTGTTCAATCAAACAATCGTTTCCAAAAAAGTAGCAATCAGTGCACTGACCTGCGTTGCATGCACTTTGGCGAGGTCATGCTCCCCCGTTGTAACAATATGCAACTGTGCATCGTGCAGTTGTTGCGCTAAATATTGCCCTACCGTTACTGGGCTGATAGGATCTTGATCCCCCCAAATCAGTAATACAGGGCAACGGATTTGCGCTAATGCCTGTGCAACCCCTTGGCTTTTGGTAACCGCGAACCAGTCTGGCAAGTCAAAAGCCTGTTGATATTCCTCACGCCAATCTTGGGCAGAAAAAGCACTGAGATCAATGCCACCAGAGGTCGCAACCAAGACCAAGCCTTTAATTTGCTGCGATTTTTGTAAAGCCGCCTGCACTGCAAAAATCCCGCCCATGGACTGTGCAATCAATACGCTTG
Source organism: Acinetobacter pullicarnis (assembly GCF_006352475.1). Taxonomy (NCBI): domain Bacteria; kingdom Pseudomonadati; phylum Pseudomonadota; class Gammaproteobacteria; order Moraxellales; family Moraxellaceae; genus Acinetobacter; species Acinetobacter pullicarnis. Next base: position 355,188 of record NZ_VCMZ01000001.1, on the reverse strand, counting down.
GTGCCGTCACTTGATCAATCACATACGCTTGTAGGCTTTCAAAGCTGTTCACTTCGGGATCTGCTGGATAGCCGGCAAAGCTCGGATAAGCAACGATACGTTTCGCAGGATATGCGCTTAGCGCTGTCACGACGGGCTGCCAAAATTCAGTTTGCCCCGATGCACCCGGCAAAAACAATAAATCCAGATTTGACTGCACAGCACTTTCTAAACCTTGAGCAAGGTATGACATTTGAACAACCTATGGCGCATTTCCCACTTATCATATCGCTACTTAAGTAAGTTTTCTCATCTACTTAATAAATATCAACAAAAAGCATTTGAACCATTGACTTGTATCTCATTTTATTAAAAAAGCGTGTTGCTCCAAATGAAGAACACGCTTTTTTTCTTGTCGCTGATACATGGCAAGACACTGTTATTAAATATCTTTTTATAGAGCCATCAAAATACGAATCACACTACTTAAGCTTGCTCATAGACCACGCATCGAAAGCAGCAACACATCCATGAATTTAAAATAGTGAATTAAAAGGAATGAGATTTATCGATCAAATATTGATGTGATCCACTTTTAACCGAACCTGACCAATACGCAGCTAAAGTTTTGGTGTACGCCTAGCAATCATGCTCATTTACTCGCCCTCATTTTTTCAGGTAAAACAGGTGCGACCAAGCGTGATCCAACATAGTCAGCAACCTCACCAAAACGTGAATCGTGATCGACCCATTGCTGCCGTGCAATCTCCATTTCAGCTTGAGTACGCCCAACAAAATTCCACCACAATAAAATCGGAGATTCGAACGGTACACCACCCACCAGTATCAAACGAGTATTTGCTGGGAGTTCCAAACGAATTTCAGCCATACCCGGTTCGATCAATAACATATGCTGATCATCAATTACCTGATCATTGATATTGGCCTTGCCCTGTAACACCAACACCCCATATTCAAAGTGAGGATTTAATGGCAGTGTGGTAATCGTATCCACTTCAGTGCTCAAATCGACACCCAATAACTCGCTATGCACTTGCACTGGTGAAGTTGTACCCAAAAAGTCTCCAACTAAAACAGTAAATTCAATTTGATCTTGCTGCACCACAGGTAGATCAGGATAGTGCTCAAACTGGGGTGGCATGTCTTTTTTATCATCTGGCAAAGCAATCCAGAGCTGTACCGAGTGCATCTGTGTTTCAGTATCTGGTGCAACTTCCGTGTGCGAAATACCGTGACCAGCCGTCATTAAGTTCACTTGCTTCGGGCGGATCAGCTGCTTATGACCCAGGCTATCACCATGCATCATGGTTCCCTCGATCATCCAGGTAAATGTCTGTAACCCCATATGTGGATGTGGTCCAACATCAAGTCCATCGCCTGTTGCAAACGTCACAGGCCCGGCATGATCTAAAAAGCACCATGCACCAATCATTCGCTTATAACGACTTGGCAAAGCACGCTGAATAATCGTTCCGCGACCAATCACAGCGCTACGCAATGGCACTTGCTGTAAAGGCGGTTGAATACTTTGGGCAGAATCACCTGAGGAGCAATGTTCGATCTTGTTTGAATTGTGCATGTCGTTATCCTGATGCTGTTGCTAATCATTGGCTAAGTAATAGAATAAAATTTTGTAAGACAAGTAAATTTAAATCGTCTTTTATCATAATAAATAAGCAAAACCTGATCTATAGCGCTCGCCATACACTGAATTGTATTTATAGGACAATCATGTAATTAGATCCCGTATATGGCAACATTCAGTTTACAAAGCCAGTAAATACCAAGGAGCATTTTCTTATCAAGAGAAAATCTAATTCACTTATGCTTCTAACTTGTTTTGGTAATACTGAAGAATCTGCCCTACACAAGATTCAATTGTTGAATCTTGTTCTTTACGCCAAATCAACAGCACCTCTGAAAAATGGGCACACGCATCAATCGCCAGCAGCTTAACCTTGCTTGGTAAAATCGAATTAAATTCCTCGGGCACAATACACACCCCAAGCCCATGTGCAACCAAATCTAGCTGTGAAATTTTTCGAGAACGTATTTTGGCTTCTTTGGGATAGAAACCTTTGCTTAGACACAGGTTTGCAGCCAAATAACTCAATCCACCACGCTTTGCATGTGGCGTCGCAACAAAGTGATGTTGAGCCAACTCAGACAGTTGAATACTGTGTTTGTCTTTAAATGTCGGATCATCACAATGCACGGCAACACATAAAGCAGCCTGATACAAATGTGCAGTCTGAATTCCTTCAAGTGAATGCAAAACTGGTGGGCGAATAAAGCCAATATCAATAGACCCACTCAAGAGCGACTCGACTTGTAACTCAGAGGACAGCCGATTGATTTCGACTTCGACTGCATAGCGCTGGCACAACTGATTCAATAAACCAATTTTGGTTTGATCAATGATCACACTGCTTGAATGAGCCACACGAATAGTTCGACCACGACCTTGCGCCATGCTTTGGGCCTGCTCAATAGAGTGACCAATATTATGCAGATGATTTTTTAGGTTTTTATAAAGCACCTGACCCGCTGCAGTGAGTTTTACTTTTTTCTCTGAACGATCAAAAATTAAAAAACCAAGCTCATCTTCTAGCAATTTAATCTGCCGACTCAAAGCCGACTGAGCAACAAATAATTTTTCAGATGCCGCAATAAAACCGCCATCTTCAACGATACGAATTAAATAATTAAACTGCTTTAGTGTCGACATATCTCAAAATTAGATCAGTTGGTCTCAATTCCATATTAGATTAGATTTTAGCTTTCTTATATCTTTAATCTTAATTCATTGATCTATTAGGAATTCATCATGACAATTCAAGCAAAGCTCTTGGTTTTCTGTATTGCTGTGACAGTCTGCCTACTGGCAAGTTATGTTGATAACGAACTCTTGCAACAACCTTATAGTGAGCGTGATCAAGGGACTGCTGCGCTAATGGATTAAAGCAAATGCATCGCCATAAAACGATACATGGCAATTAAAGTCATCAGGGGAACAATCAAATTCCCCATTTCAATTCCATCGTAGTAATTTGATTATGAATATCCTGATATTCAAACAATTTGCAGGTTGACCAAAGCGCAATAAATTTAGCACCCAAATATTCATTCAATACCGCATTATTTTTTAATAAATTTAAGGCATCCAATTGATTGTTGGGAAGATATGTAACGTTATTGTTCACGCCCATTACATGGCATGCGGGTACCAGCGGCAACTCAGCGCGTAGCCCATGCAACACCCCGACTAAAATCACAGCAAGTGCAAGATAAGGGTTTACGTCTGCACCAGCAACCCGATATTCCAAGCGTTTATTTTTTAAATCTGAGCATGGGAGTCGAATCGCCACATTACGATTATTACTGCCCCAATTGGCTTCCATCGGCACATGATTGCCCATTTTAAAGCGACGGAATGAATTAATATTCGGTGCTAAAATCGCCATAGATGCAGGCATTAAATCAATTAAGCCAGCAATAATTTTTAATAAAATAGGTGCAGGCTCATCCGTAGTCATTTCACTAAATACATTTTGACGCTGTTGATTCAGCAAGCTCATATGAAAATGTAGCCCACTTCCCGCCTTATGCATGCTCGGTTTGGCCATAAAACTGGCTTGTAATTGATATTGCTGTGCGACTTGTTTCACAATGCGTTTCAACGCCATGATTTGATCGGCAAGTTTTAAAATCTGATCGGTATGTTGGATATTGAGTTCGTATTGTCCAGATGAGGCTTCCGCGACAATAGATATGATTTCTATATCTTGCAACTCGGCATGTTTTTTAATTTCTTCGAGCACATTTTGATTATTATCGAATACATCCAAATCAAAGCATTGGCTTTGCTTTAGGTTCTGACCTTGTTGATCAGGATATAAATAAAATTCTAACTCCCCTGTCATCACTGGAAAAAAATGCTGTTCATGTAATTGATTCAGGATTTTCTTGAGAATATTGCGTGGTTCAAGCATGCAGTCTGAACCATCATCTTCCTGCATGCTTAAAAATAATTGTGCGTGCGTCGTGGGTGCATAAGCACTCGGCCTTAAACTGTCTAAAATCGGCTTACACATTTGATCGGGTTCGCCAATATATTTACCTAGGCCCGATGCTTCAACCACTTCACCATCTAAGCTCATTGCATAGACAGAAACAGGAAAATAACAGCCCTTCGCCAAACCTTTTAAGCTATTGATATCAATACGTCGCCCACGAATATGCCCATTCAGATCGTGCAGAAAAATATCAATATCATTGGTCTTCGGATAACGCGCTAAATACCGATCTACTTCATCTAAAAATTCGCGCTCCTCGATACTCGAATATTCAACAAGTGATTGTTCTTTATATAAATCTAAAATTGGGCTATTCATAACACATAAGCAATCATGATCAGATCACTCATCATAGAATTGCCCTTTGCTTTTGTATCGTAAAAACCACATAAAATTTAAAGGACACTTAGCATTACATTTTGGTTATGCCTTTTGCGCCACACCCTTGCAGCATAAGCGTTGCATAAGTTTTTTAATTTAGTAAAATTCACGTTAAAAATATGTAAAATAGAACATTCAGTTTTTATATTTCAAATAGATAGCGATTAATATGGGGGAACCTTGGATGATTGAAGCCACGCAAAAAGACATTGCGAACATTGTCGATCTAGTCAATATCGCTTACCGCGCAAAAGATACCCAAGGCTGGACGTCAGAATCTGAAATCATCCAAGGTGATCGAATTAATGCAGCACAAGTACAGCAATTACTGACCGATAACGCTAAAGTATTTTTAAAGTTTGAAGATACGTGCTTGATCGGCTGCGTTTCCATGCAAATACAGCAAAATAGCTGCTATATCGGCATGTTAACCACACATCCACAAGTACAGAATCGAGGCGTTGGCAAAAAGATACTGCAATTTGCTGAAAACTTCGCAATGCAAAACCCTGCAATTGACACGCTTAACCTGTCGGTCTTATCTTCAAGAACTGAACTTATTGCATTCTATCAGCGACGTGGCTATCAACTGACGGGTGAAACCACCGCTTTTCCGATTGACGCCAATGTTGGTCAGCCCTTGGTCAAAGATCTGGTGCTTTTGTATTTGGAAAAGAAAATTCAACCTAGATGCGAAGGATAATTAATTTATTCGTTTTAACAGCAAAGCCTTGGAATCAGAAAACCTCTCCTGGCCTTAATGCCAGTCAGTTAAGGGATTTTGTAGTTTAAAAGCACCCTCTTCCCACTTGCGGAATATATTCCTCATCCCAACGGGCATAGGTATCTACACAAATATTTAAGAAATGTATTTAGTCGAAAGATGTAATCTATTTGAGCTTAATACAAGGTCTTTAAGTCCTGTTTAGATTCGGAGTTTAGGGCTGAGTGTAAATTTCATTGAATTTTAGAAATCCCCAATCTCCCCTGACCCCTCTTTTCCAAAGAGGGGAACTTCCATTAAATATCATACTGAGTTTGATACACAACGCTCCTTCCTTAGAAAAATGGATGAGCAGCGCTGCTGCGCAAGGGATGGATTACTTTGGATTGTAAACAGCATATCAAAAGATGTGTAGATACCTATGCCTTAAAAGGAGAGGTGTATTTGCAACGACCACTTCAATTTAAAAACAAGAAAGGATGCTTAAGCATCCTTTCTTGTTTACATTTAAAATCTAAATTTTACCGCACAGTGTGCTTGGCTTAAAACCGGCAAAATGCAAAGCATTTTAAAAGCCCGATTTTATTCCCATTCAATCGTTGCAGGTGGTTTAGATGAAACATCATAAACAACACGCGATACATCTTTGATTTCATTCATGATGCGCGTTGAAATTTTATCAACCAAATCGTATGGAAGATGTGCGAAACGTGCGGTCATAAAGTCAACCGTTTCTACAGCACGCAATGCAATGACCCATGCATAACGACGGCCATCACCTACGACACCAACAGATTTAATCGGTTGGAATACCGCAAAGGCTTGCGCAGTTTTTTCATACCAACCACTGGCATGCAGTTCTTGCATAAAGATATCGTCAGCAAGACGTAGAATATCGGCATATTCTTTTTTCACTTCACCCAAAATACGCACGCCCAAACCTGGACCTGGGAATGGATGACGGTAAATCATGCCATGAGGTAAACCAAGAGTTGTACCCAAGCGACGAACTTCATCTTTAAACAAGTCACGTAAAGGCTCAACCAATTCAAAGGCTAAATCTTCAGGTAAACCACCCACGTTGTGATGTGATTTAATGACGTGTGCTTTGCCATGTTTGGTCGCAGCTGATTCGATAACGTCTGGATAAATCGTGCCTTGTGCCAAGAATTTTACGCCATCAAGTTTACGTGCTTCTTCTGCGAAGACTTCAATAAACTCACGGCCAATAATTTTACGTTTTTTCTCTGGATCAACTTCACCTGCCAACGCACCGAGGAAACGCTCTTGCGCATTAGCACGAATCACGCGGATACCCATGTTTTTCGCAAACATGTCCATCACTTGCTCGCCTTCATTGAGACGGAGCAAGCCATTGTCTACAAATACGCAAGTGAGTTGGTCGCCAATCGCTTTATGCAATAGCGCTGCAACGACGGAAGAATCCACACCGCCAGATAGGCCGAGTAAAACTTTTTCGTTACCAATTTGCTTACGCAATTGCTCAACACGCAGTTCAATAATGTGTTCTGGTGTCCATAGACCACCACAACCACAAATTTTATGAACGAAATTAGAAAGTAGCGCAGCACCTTGTGTGGTATGCGTCACTTCAGGATGGAACTGAACGCCATAGAAACGACGTGCTTCATCAGATACTGCTGCAAATGGGCAACTTGCTGTGCTTGCAGTCACTTCAAAGCCAGTTGGAATCTGAGCAACTTTATCGCCATGACTCATCCAAACATGCAATTGATTGTCTTGATCTTGCAGATCGCCAATCAACTGATCACGTACTTTGATATCGACTTCAGCATAGCCAAACTCATGTACTGTACCCGCTTCAACTTTACCGCCAAGCTGTTCAGACATGGTTTGTAAACCATAGCAAATACCAAGTACCGGTACACCCAACTCAAAAACAACTTGCGGTGCACGAGGGCTGCCTGCTTCATGTACGCTTTCTGGGCCACCAGATAAAATAATCCCTTTAGGATTAAACGCACGGATGTCTTGTTCAGACATGTCATAAGCGTACATTTCAGAATATACGCCCGCTTCACGAACACGGCGAGCAATCAGCTGGCTGTATTGCGAACCGAAATCTAAAATAAGGATACGGTCTTCAGTAATTTGGGTATTGGTCGTCATGGCAAGAACTTTAGTTGGCAAACGAAATTAAGCGCTGCATTTTAGCATTTTTCTTGGCGCTACGCACATCCTTCGCACAATCTTCAACGTGCAAATTCAAACTAAAAAACCATAAACTTAAGTTCGCCCAATCAAATCAGAAATAAAAACCTGATAAACACCCCCAAAAGTGGCTATTTATCCTGAAAGAGCCTGCGCAGCAATGCATTTATGACTAAATATGAAGTACCTTTCAATCAAGCAATCGACACTAAATTTTCCATCAGGTTGATCACATCCGCTGTGCCATGATGAGATATAACCTCAGTCTACAGACGGAATTGACCGATTAAATTCAAAGTTCTATTGGGTACAACCTGTTTTATGGCTTTCAAAATATAAGATATAGCTTAAAAATGTAGTTTCACTCATCTTTAAGCATTAATTATTGTTAGAGGCTAAATCAATTATTCATCGCCAAACTTGAGCGCTTATCAAATCACAATCGAATGATTTCATAAGATTAGTACTGACATCTGCCAAGTAGACTGCTAGGATTTACCCACAAATTTTGCACAGTTTCAGCCCCATGGATTTACTGAGTTTTCTTTTACACGTTGATGATCATTTACTCGAATTTATTAAAAATTATGGTGTTTGGATTTATGCCATTTTATTTTTAATTATTTTCGTTGAGACCGGTTTAGTGGTTATGCCATTTCTTCCTGGTGACAGCTTATTATTTGCGGCTGGTGCTTTGGCTGCATCCACGGGCGCAATGAATCCCTGGATATTGATTATCCTATTATTTGTTGCTGCCGTTTTAGGCGATACGCTCAATTATCAGATTGGCAAATATATTGGCCCACGCGTATTTGAAATTGATTCGCGTTTTATTAATAAACAGCACCTCATTAAGACCCAACAATTCTTTGAAAAGCACGGTGGTAAAACCATTATTTTTGCGCGATTCATTCCTTTTGCGCGTACCTTTGCCCCCTTTGTCGCGGGCGCAGGCAGCATGAATTATAAATTCTTTCTGAGCTTTAATGTGGTTGGTGGTTTTCTTTGGATCGCATCATTTATTACGTTGGGCTATATGTTTGGTAATGTGCCAGTCATTAAAGACAATTTCACCTATTTAATATTCGGAATTATTATTTTAAGTGTCTTGCCACCTGTCATAGAGTTTATGCGTCATAAATTTGCTAAAAACAAATCATCGTAATCGTTAAGTTGCTTAAAAAAACTCGGCAACCACTGGCAACATACACAACATCAGTAACATCGCCGATCCCTTATATAAGTGATTGGCGTTGATCCCACGCAATTCACCTGCCAACAAAGCCCGACCAAAATAAATCCAAAATAATGCCGCAGGAATTAAGCAAAGTATAAAGATGCCGAAGACTGAAAAATAACTCTCAAATGAGTTCCAAGTTTCAGCAGGGAAAATACCGGCTGTAAATAAAATTGTTTTGGGATTCTTAAAAATAGAAAAAAACAGCTGGCGTGGTTTTAAATTTGGATAAGTCTGGCGATGTTTTTCTAAATGCGCGCTTTTCCATAAATGAAATGCAAGCCAAACCACATAAACAGCGCTGACAAAATGTAGAATATGAATCAGCATCGGCCATGTCGGCATACTTAAATGAATAATCAATGCCCATAAACTAATGCCGTATATATAACCAAAAATCTCAATCGGAATTAATTTTAAGCTTTTTAAAACACCTTGATGATGTGCTGCATTTGCCAAAAATGCATTGCTGGGTCCAGGAATCAAAAGTACTGCCAATATTGCAAAAACAAATAGCCAGCTTTCAATCATTGAATATTCCCATAGTCTAAAACAGTCGCACACCTTAAACGAAAAATGTACAAAAGCACAAGTTCATTCCAGTCAAAAAGTATAGGAATCGCAATAAAAACACTGAAGGAATTTTATTAAATTATTGTTTTTTATAAAAAATTATTCGAAATATTTTGTTAAATATGCGTGGATTTCCGAAATAATTAAAATCAGAAACCCATCACATTTTCTCCATAATTCAAGTTTAACGCTTTGGCACTTGTGCACAATTTTTAAATTGTGCCGCTTGAGAGATGGCATCTTGCTGACCATATAAACGCGAAAGCTCAGTGTTTTTGGTATTGGAAGACTGGCCCATATTTACAGAAATGGATGGACCAAAGCCCCAACCACCACGGCCCCACCCCCCCCCTAATCCTAAACCTACTCCCATCCCAGTACTTTTGGCCGGTTGCACCCCATTTTCAATATATTGTTGAATGCGATTAAACTCAGCTGTCAATTGACCACAATTCAGCGCTTGATACTGCGTTGGTGAGGTATAGGTCGGTTTAACCGTTGTTGCACAAGCACTTAACATCAGTGCACTTATAACAACCACTGTGGAAGGAATAAATTTCATATTAATCTCGATATTATTGTGGCTCAATTTCATTGAACAACGTTTGATAGGCTTGGGTCAACTTGTGTTCTTTTACCAGATAAATTAAAGGCATATTTTTATGATGAGACTCTTTCATCATCACCGATGGTGGCAACATACTGTTTAAAACAGGTAGCCCCTCATTTTTTAAGGTTTCCACCACTTCACGCGGTAATTTGGCTTGTGCTTGAAACTGATTCACCACAATGCCCTCAATTTCTAAGCGTTCATTATGATCCGCTCGCGTCTCCATAATATTTTCAATCAAGCTATGTAATGCACGCTTGGAAAATACATCACAATCAAATGGAATAAGGACACGATCGGCAGCAATCAGCGCTGATAAGGTGAAAAAGTTAAATGCAGGCGGGGTATCAATATAGATACGTTGATATTTCCCACTCAAACTTTGAATGGCATCGCGTAGCTTATAAATTTTATGTTTGGCTTCTAGTGCATGCGTTAAGCTACCTAAACTCGGACTGGCTGGTAGAACATCAAGCTTGGCAAATGGGGTCTGGTGAATATAGGCATTAAAGTCTTGTGTACGTGATTTTAAGAGCGAACCCAGCGCATTACCAATTAAACCTTTTTGTTGTGTATTCCCAAGAACCTCATCAAAAAAGTTTTGAATATTTGGCTCTAGTGCTGGCTTATCTGCATTATAGGTCGCATCATCGCCCAACACATATTGACTCGCATTGGCCTGTGGGTCTAAATCAATTAATAATGTGTTAAAACCCTGTGCCGCACTGATTGCAGCCAAATTCACTGCAATACTCGATTTCCCCACGCCACCTTTTTGATTAAATACAACACGTGTTCGCATTATCGCCCCCTCATTTTAATTTTATTTCTGGTTTATTGACAGCAACTGGTTATTCACAGCATTTAAATCTACTTTAATTGAACAAGCGGTTTTAACTGCGGTGTTCACCAAGCGCTGTATTAAAGTCGTACCGCACCAAGCAAGTACGTGATTAGCCAAAGGCTGGCTTAATCATAATCAAAAGCAGAATAGCAATAAAAGCCAATGCACCAATACCTAAACCCGCACGACGCTGTGCCAATAAAATGCTGTCATCTCGTTTGTAGGTTTTAATTTGTGTAGACAACAACACCAAAAACAAGATGATTTTCGCATAGAACCATGGCTGAACTTTAAAATCATTCATGACCAATAAGGTCACCCCTGTCAGCACTACAGCGGTATAACTCAAGTGTTGCAATGCCACAAACAACACCCGACCTTTGGGATTTGGTTGTTGCTGTGCGGTTGTGCCGACAAAAAGAGTAAATGCTCGCGCAATAAAAACGCCGAGCGCCAATGTTGCACTACTCATGTGAATAATTTTAATAATGAGATGGGTATCCATAAATTTTGCCTATGCTCAAAAAACTTAAGTAGATTTAGGTGCGTTTGCACAGATTGGGCTATCAGGGGCTTGACCCTGCCATTCTTCTGGCACATAGGCGTGGATTGCCAATGCGTGAATTTTACCTGGAGTCATCAATTCGGCTGCAGCGGCATACACTTTTTGATGACGTTGTACCAAGCGCAAACCCACAAACTGCTCACTGACAACGATAACCTTAAAATGGGATTCTTTCCCTGGAAAATAACCGCCATGCCCTGCAGATTCATTCATTACTTGCAGATGCTCGGGCTGTAACAGATTTAAGCGTTCAATCAATTGTTGTTCTAGACTCATGTCTGATTGTCCTTGGAAGCCAAATGAATGGCTTGAGTATAACCACTATCTGAATTGAACCATATTGAAAGCCTTAATTTTTTTACTTATTCATGTGCGCACTAGCTGCTATTTTTAAAAAACCCGACCTGAGAACCCTGTATTTGCTTAGAAAAAGAGCAAACCACTGCAAAAGTGACTTTATTTTATTCAATCAATCATTTGCTGCATAAAAAAATCTTGACCATAAAATTTCTTAATGTATTATAGGCGGCATGCGGGAATAGCTCAGTTGGTAGAGCATAACCTTGCCAAGGTTGGGGTCGCGAGTTCGAGTCTCGTTTCCCGCTCCAAATTCAAAAAAGCCCTCATCGAAAGATGGGGGTTTTTTATTGTTGATTTTATTAGGTTTTTAAGAAAATTACTCTACTCACAACTGCCACAGCACCTACCTACCACTCTCCAATAAACTAGACCTTGTGACCAAGATGTGACCATTACGTGTCCTTAGGCATCAAAATAACACTAAATGACGTCAAATAAGCTTAATTTACGATCTAATTTAGCCTTCATTTTCTTGGTATAAAGCTTCTAATTCTCGGTTCATGTTTTTATTTTTTTACCAATGAGTAAATTATCAATGTCCATAGAATTTTAGATGTGACCATTTGTGACCAAAAATCACGACATAAAAAAACTGAATTAGCTCAATTTTGACGAAAAAAACCACTCTTTTATATCAAAGAGTAAAAAATGAAATTCCTTAGAGACTCATGATAAGGTTTGAGGCCACATACTTTTCAATGTGACCATTTGTGACCAAAAGATTTTTATATAATTAATTTTAAATATCTTTTTCAAAAACAAATAAGTCCCCTACTTGTATATCTAAGTAGTCGCAAATGCGATTAATTGTATCCAAATCAATCCTTGTTAAATCTCCATTATAAAGTTTGTGCAATGTTGTTTTATTAATTCCAGTACCACGGATTAGATCTGCAACACGCATTTTGCGCTCCGCCAACAAAATAGGCAGCTTACAAACAACCATTAAAATTTCCTCTAATACCATGAAAATTTAATTGCATTTAATTAAATTTAAGGTTATTTTAGCTATAAGGATGAAAAATTACTTCCATCCAATGAATTATGACAGGAATACAATTATGACATATACCTACTTAACAGCCCAACAATTGGCTGAAAAAATTCAGTACGACGCACGTACTATCCGCAACCAACTCAAAGATAGCGTTTTCATTGAAGGTGTTCACTACATTCGCCCATTTGGTGGACGCAAAATTCTTTTTGTTTGGGAACGCATTGAAACTGAAATGCTGAAGTTCACAGGCCTAAGCATGGATGCACTGCAATAATTTTAAAGTGAGGTTAACCAATGGCGAGTATACAAGCCCGCAGTGGAAAGTTGGTTGTTGACTTCCGTTATTTGGGCATTCGTTGTCGTGAAACAACAACACTTGTTGATAACCCTTATAACCGTCGTATTTTAAAAAAACGACTCGACCAACTTGAAGCTGAAATCACTCTAGGTACGTTTGAATACGGAAAATATTTTCCAAAAAGTAAGCGCATCGAAGAGTTCACAGCAAAGCGTAGTTTGCAAATTGCTGTACAAAGTAATGTTCCACTTTTTCATGATTATGTTGAAGTGTGGTTTACACAGAAAGAAATTGAATGGCGCATGTCTTACCGACAGAAGGTTTTAATAGTGATTGAGAACTACTTAAAGCCAGCTTTTGGAAAACAAGTTCTTTCGAAAATTAAGAAGTCAGACTTGATTGACTTCCGTGCCTCCCTCGCCAAAGTGACACACGGAAAAAATCAAACAAGTCTGAAAGCATCGAGGATCAATCAAATCATGACGCCTTTACGTATGATACTCAATGACGCAGCTGAACGATATGGTTTTGAATCACCATATAAAAATATAAACAACTTAAAAGAGAGTCGAATTGAGGTCACCCCTTTCTCTCTTGAAGAAGTTCAGCAAATCATTACAACGGTTCGTGATGACTTTAAACCGTATTACACCATCCGTTTTTTTACGGGTATGCGTACCAGTGAAATTGATGGTCTTCAATGGAAAAACATTGACTTACAGCGTCGTGAAATCCATATCCGTGAAGCACTTGTGAATGGTGTTTTAGGTGGAACCAAAACGTATGGTTCTGACCGCACGATCCAGATGAATGACCGAGTGTACCAAGCCTTTCTGCAACAGAAAAGCCTCAACAACGGAAAATCGGACTTCGTCTTCTGCAACCGTGATGGCGGTCCTCTAGACTACCGTTTAGTTAATAAGCGTGTATGGCACCCTATCCTGCGCTTTTTAGGATTAACGCCTCGTCGTGCTTATCAGACACGTCACACAGCTGCCACACTTTGGTTATCTGCGGGTGAAAATCCTGAATGGATTGCACGTCAGCTAGGTCATTCGACCACTGAAATGCTGTTCCGTGTTTACAGCCGCTACATTCCAAACGTCACACGTCGTGATGGCAGTGCTTTTGAAGCCATGCTGGAAAGACTAAATACAGAGGAGCCTGCTCATGAACAGTAAAGCTTTCTTTGGCGGTGTGGTCGTTAGCCCAGAAGCAGATATGGTCGCGCGTGAACTCATTCATGAGTTACACATTCCCAAACTGCACAATCTGGCCTTTTTGCTGGAAATCAATAAATGCTTCGATGACCACCAAGCATTGAGACTTTGGCTACAGCGAATGCTGGATGATGGACAAGCCCATTACGACGACCTGGCCCAACAGGCTCGCCTTCGGTTAATGAGCTTAGCTCACTCATAAAACAAACATATAAGGTCATCTAATTGATGACCTTAGCCCCTTTATACCTATAAAAAGGTAAACCCATGCATAAAGATATTTCAATTTGGATGCCACTTTATATTGGCGATTTACAGGCAAAATTCGCACGAATGACTGTAGAACAAATCGGTGCAACACTGCTGCTAATGATGGATTTCTGGAAAAATGGTGCCATTCCTCATGACCTAGCGACTGTATGTAGCATCACAAAATTATCGCAACAGACCAAAGCTAAAACTTTATTGAATACGCTGTTGGCCCTTGAATTGTTTGAAGTCGAATCTGAGCAGATTCATTCAAATTTTTTAACCAGTTTAAAAAGCCAGGCATTGCAAAATCAGCAAATGAAATCTGATAAAGCTAAAAATGCAGCTCAAGCACGTTGGGGGAAATCTGCAAGTAATGCTCAAGCATCAACCAAGCAACAAAAAGTAAATGCTCAAGCAGCTCTTGAGAAGAGCTCTGAACCGTACCGGGTTTGTCGGAGACTTTTTTATTTAAGTTAGGCCACCTGACCTAACGGATTAATCTTATCATAGTACATTGCTTCAAACTCAAAAGGCGATACATAACCCAGTGCACTGTGTACACGCTTTTTGTTGAACCAATCTACCCAATTTAATGTCGCAAGTTGTACATCCGCTAAACCTTGCCAATCTGCTTTTAAATATTCAATCACCTCTGTTTTGTATAAGCCATTCACCGTTTCAGCCAAAGCATTATCGTATGAATCACCTGTCGTACCGACTGATGCTCGTAAATTTGCTGCTTCTAAACGATTGGTATAGCGAATAGAAAGATATTGAACACCTCTATCGGAATGATGAATTACATTCTTTGGCATGCCTCGATCGTGCAATGCTTGCTCCAATGCATCGAGCACCATATCTGTATTCATCCGTGTAGATACTTTCCATCCAACAATTGCTCGCGAGAACACATCAATAATAAATGCAGTGTAGACCCAGCCAGAATTGGTTTGAATATACGTAAAGTCACTGACCCATAATTGGTCAGGTCGATCAGCACTAAAATTCCGTTTCACTAAATCATCTGCTCGTTTTTGATCATCTCGGCTGCGGGTAGTTTGTTTGTTCTTACCACGCCAAACACCTTGTATATCTAGCTTCTGCATCAATCGAGCAACTGTACAACGTGCAATAACATAGCCTTCACGTTTCAATTTTTGCCAGACTTTACGTACACCATATCGACCTGAACTTTCTTTCCAAATACGTTTGATTTGTTCTGCATGATGTAAATCATGCTGAGCACGTTTCGCTCGATGTTCTGGGTTATCAACGAGATCTAAAGCCCGATAATAGGTCGAAGCTGCAATCGGTAAAATTCTACAAATCGCTTCAACACCATATCGATCTTTATTGTTATGGATAAAATCCACCATTATTTGTGTGGGCGGTCGAGCTCCGCCTGGGCGAAAAAAGCGGCTGCTTTACGTAGAATTTCATTGGCACGTTTTAATTCTTTAATTTCACGTTCCATTTGCTTCATTTTTTCTTGGTCAGATATCTGTTGTACTTTGGCAGGATTTAGTTGATCCATATGCTTTAAATACCAAACACGCAATGTTTCAGGAGTACAACCAATCTTAGGTGCAATAGCTGTGATTGCTGCCCAAGTAGAAGGATAATCTTTTTCAGATTCAATTAGTAATTGAACCGCTCTTTCTCTAATTTCGGGGGTATAGTTTGGTTTTTTCATCGGAATAGTCTCTCAGAATATTGACCCTCCGACAAACCCGGTACGGTTCATCAGGCTATTTTCATGCAACCTTGACCATAATCGGGCACCTAAATCCCGCTGCATATTCTGTAATGTGAAATTGGAAATTAGCAGCGTGGACTTCATATTGTCATAACGGTTATACAGAACCTTATGCACCATCTCCAGACGTTTCTCATGCCGGTCATGCAGGCCATATTCATCAATCACCAATAAATCAAAACTGGAGAAATGGTCGATAACTTCTTTCTCAGAGCGTGAAGCATCTGACCAGGTGTCCATCATTTTTTGAGCAATTTCTGCACTGGTATAGTAACGCGCAGATTTTGTACTGTTATGCAGAATGTTGCGAATAATTGATGCACTCAGATGGGTTTTACCTGTACCCGGTGTACCAATCATCAACATATTTGGGTTGTGGTCAGAAATAATCTGCTGTGCAAAGGCCTGACATAGTTTGATGGTATTGTCTTGTGCAGGGCATGCAACTACATAATTCTTGAAGCCCCGATCCAGGTAGCGTTTATTGAGCCCTGAATTTTTAATTTTCTGTTTTAGCAATCGCTGTTGCAGTTCATTCTCATAGGCTGCATGTGAGTGATGGACGGTTTCTTTGGCACACAATTTACAGAGCCTGTGACCTGCAATTTCTATCATGGGTATATGATGGGCAGGGCAAAGTGTTTCCGTTGTTTCTGCGCGAAACTGGAGTGTTTTAAGGATGGTATTCATGGCTGATCTCCTAAATCCATTTTGAATTTTCTAAAAAACTCTCATTTTTTTCTTCAAAATTTGAAGATGAAGATGAAGATGAAGATGAAGATGAAGATGAAGATGAAGATGAAGATGAAGATGAAGATGAAGATGAAGATGAAGGGCATGATTCAAGTATGACTTGAGTAATACTCGAGTGAACCGTACCGGGTTTGTCGGAGGGTCAATATTCTGAGAGACTATTCCGATGAAAAAACCAAACTATACCCCCGAAATTAGAGAAAGAGCGGTTCAATTACTAATTGAATCTGAAAAAGATTATCCTTCTACTTGGGCAGCAATCACAGCTATTGCACCTAAGATTGGTTGTACTCCTGAAACATTGCGTGTTTGGTATTTAAAGCATATGGATCAACTAAATCCTGCCAAAGTACAACAGATATCTGACCAAGAAAAAATGAAGCAAATGGAACGTGAAATTAAAGAATTAAAACGTGCCAATGAAATTCTACGTAAAGCAGCCGCTTTTTTCGCCCAGGCGGAGCTCGACCGCCCACACAAATAATGGTGGATTTTATCCATAACAATAAAGATCGATATGGTGTTGAAGCGATTTGTAGAATTTTACCGATTGCAGCTTCGACCTATTATCGGGCTTTAGATCTCGTTGATAACCCAGAACATCGAGCGAAACGTGCTCAGCATGATTTACATCATGCAGAACAAATCAAACGTATTTGGAAAGAAAGTTCAGGTCGATATGGTGTACGTAAAGTCTGGCAAAAATTGAAACGTGAAGGCTATGTTATTGCACGTTGTACAGTTGCTCGATTGATGCAGAAGCTAGATATACAAGGTGTTTGGCGTGGTAAGAACAAACAAACTACCCGCAGCCGAGATGATCAAAAACGAGCAGATGATTTAGTGAAACGGAATTTTAGTGCTGATCGACCTGACCAATTATGGGTCAGTGACTTTACGTATATTCAAACCAATTCTGGCTGGGTCTACACTGCATTTATTATTGATGTGTTCTCGCGAGCAATTGTTGGATGGAAAGTATCTACACGGATGAATACAGATATGGTGCTCGATGCATTGGAGCAAGCATTGCACGATCGAGGCATGCCAAAGAATGTAATTCATCATTCCGATAGAGGTGTTCAATATCTTTCTATTCGCTATACCAATCGTTTAGAAGCAGCAAATTTACGAGCATCAGTCGGTACGACAGGTGATTCATACGATAATGCTTTGGCTGAAACGGTGAATGGCTTATACAAAACAGAGGTGATTGAATATTTAAAAGCAGATTGGCAAGGTTTAGCGGATGTACAACTTGCGACATTAAATTGGGTAGATTGGTTCAACAAAAAGCGTGTACACAGTGCACTGGGTTATGTATCGCCTTTTGAGTTTGAAGCAATGTACTATGATAAGATTAATCCGTTAGGTCAGGTGGCCTAACTTAAATAAAAAAGTCTCCGACAAACCCGGTACGGTTCAGGCAGTTTTAGCTGCTGCTGAACGACTTGGTCTTGCACAGGATCAACTAGCCTTAATACTCAGTATAGATTCGGTGAAAACTTTAACCTCTCTTGAATTAGATCCCACTTCAAAACAGGGAGAAATCGCCCTCACTTTAATCCGTATTACCACATCACTAGATGCTCTGGCGGGTGGAGATACTACCTGGATGCAGCATTTCATGAAGTCATCAAATAAATTAACTAATGGCATTCCGGTAGAACAGATTCAAAATGCTCAGGGATTGTTCTCTGTTTTACAATTGCTAGAGGGTCTTCGAGCAAAACTTTAAAGAAATTAATGCATATAAATAATTTTGTATAATATTTTGAAAATTAATTGATTTATTAGACTTCCGTCATAAATCAAAAAACGTACAATTTATTTGATCAAATTAATCAGCAAAATTATTTAATTCAAGAGATAATCCTTGGATGAAATTCAAAGATATTCAAAAATTATCAAACGTTAAGTTTCGTAGGCTTACCGGTGTTAGTTGGGCTACATTTAACCTCATGTTGGCCGAGCTAAATAAGCATTTACCTCGTCATATTGGTAAAGGACGACCGCATAAATTACCGTTGGAAGATCGTTTGCTCTTATGTATAGAATATTGGAGAGAATATCGAACATTTTTCCATCTTGGTATGAGTTACGGTGTATCTGAAACGAGTGCAATTCGTATCACACGTGTTATTGAAGATACCTTAATCCGTTCTGGAAAATTCAACTTGCCAAAACAACTTCCTAATCGAGATGAAGTGGATTGGGAAGTTGTTGTGATTGATGCCACTGAAATATTAGTTCAACGTCCAAAAAAAACAGAAGAAATGGTATAGCGGTAAAAAAAAGCGACATACCTTTAAATTTCAGTTATCTATGCACTATACAACAGGTGAAATACTGAGTGTATGTGGAAGTCATGGAAGCATGCATGATTTTAAAATATTTAAAAAAAGCATGAGGAAATTAAAATTTAGGCCCTTTTTTATCGTTGATAAGGGTTATTTAGGGATAAAGAAATTGGGTTTTGGATGCCTCATGCCATCTAAAGCAAAGAAAACTGAAAAACTAGATTCTGAATTAAAAAAGTTAAATAGAGAGATTGGTCGTAGACGAATTCAAGTAGAGCATGTATTTGGAAGGATGAAATGTTTTAAGATTTTATCTTGTGTATATAGAAATCGTCGTAAAAGATTAAACCTACGGTTTAATTTACTTGCTGGCATATACAATTTAGATTGGGTGAAAGATAAACAATTAAATTGATTGAAAAATGATTTATGAAGGAAGTCTATTATATTGTAATTCTTTAATTTAAGATTTGATATTAGGACAGTAATAGCTGTGTTTTAGGAAAAATCAGTGAATAATAAGTTAAAAGAAATTGCAGTTAGATTACAGCAAATTTTAGACCAAATCACATTATTACAAAATGAATATCAAAGCCTTTATCAAGAAAAAGAAAAACTTATATCGCTTGAAGAAAAAAATAAGAATTATTTATCAGCAGAAGAAAGACTTTTATTATTTTCTCAAAGGTTTATTGGACGAACTGATACCTTTGCTTATCGTTGGGAAAATAGCAGTGGAAAATCTGGTTATTCTGTTGCTTGTGCAAATGAGTGGAAACATGGCATTTGTTACAAACCTCAAATTAAATGTTCAGACTGTAAAAGCCGTCAACTATTACCCATCACACAAGAAGTTCTTTATTCTCATTTAACTGGACAGAAAGTTATAGGCATTTACCCACTATTAGCAACAGATCAATGTAGGTTACTCGCAGTAGATTTTGATAAATCAGATTGGAAAAATTGTGTAACTGCATTTTCTGAAGCGTGCTTATCTTTAAATATACCATTTTTGGTTGAGCGCTCTCGTTCAGGTAATGGCGCACATGTTTGGATATTTTTCTCTGAACCAATTGCAGCTAAGCAAGCTCGCTTAATGGGTGCAGGTATTCTAGATAAGGCCATGGAACTTTATCCAGCTCTAGATTTTGAATCTTATGATCGTATGTTTCCAAATCAAGATCACATGCCAGCAGGCGGATTTGGAAATTTAATAGCATTACCCTTACAAAAGCACGCAAGAGCGCTAGGAAATAGTACCTTTATTGACAGTAACTTTAATGCCTTTACTGACCCATGGACTGTTTTACAACAAACTGAATTAATGAGTTCTTCTGAAGTTAATAATATTGTGAATGAACTAGGCTACAATTTCATCGAACAGAATCAAACAGATGTTGACCATGAGGCTCCATGGGTAAAAAATATTCCTAAAAAAAATCAAAAGATCGCGGGATGTCCAGACGCTATTGAATTGGTATTCGCAAATATGATTCACATTCCAATTCAGACATTACCCTCTCAATTGATAGCTCAATTAAAAAGATTAGCCACTTTCTCCAACCCTCGTTTTTTTAAAGCACAAGCAATGCGTTTTTCAACGACAGGAATTCCAAGACACATATGCTGTGCCCGCCTTGAAGGACAATATCTCAGTTTACCACGAGGATGCCTAACAGATATAATTCACTTGCTTAATCAACAAGATACTAAAATAAAACTAAAAGATCAACGTACTAAAGGCAACATATTAGTCAATATAAATCTACTTACCGAATTATCCTCTGAACAGGAAATGGCATGTAAAAAAATCCTTGAACACGATGTTGGAGTTCTACATGCACCAACGGCTTTTGGAAAAACTGTTACTGCAATCTCTATCATTGCCAAACGCCAAACAAATACACTCATTATTGTTCATAACAAAGAACTTGTTTCTCAATGGAAAGAACGATTACATTCATTTTTAGCCGATGTCGAAATTGGTACAATACAAGGTGGAAAAGCCAAACCATCTAATCAAATTGACATTGCAACATATCAAAGTCTAATCAACCGTGTAAATAATTCAATCAAACCTATCGCCTTTAATTACGGACAAATTATCGTAGATGAATGCCACCATTTATCCGCACCAAGCTATGAATTTCTTCTCAGTGAAGTCAGTCCCTACTACATTCTCGGGTTAACTGCTACACCAGAACGTCAAGATGGGCATCAACCCATTATTTTCATGCAAGCTGGTTCTATTGTATACAAAGCGAAATCCAACAATCACACCCAGCTTAAAAAATTATTAATAAAAGTAAATTATGAAGGTGAATTCCCAGAAATTTTCTTTGGTACCGAAAATAAACCACATATTTCAAAGCTGATGCAACATCTTACTGAAGATACAGAACGTAATAATGCCATTATTAAAGATGTATCTCATTGTATTCAAAATGGTCAGATCCCGTTAATTTTAACTGAACGTAGAAAACATGCCGAAAATCTTAGAAATAAGTTGAATGATTTAGGGTATAAAACATCTATTTTACAGGGAGGTATGAGCCATACAAAAAACATAAAAGAAAAACAAAATTTAGATGATGCTCATGTTGTGATTGCCACGGGAAAATACATTGGTGAAGGTTTTGATCTTCCTCGTTTAGATACCTTGTTCTTGGCATTCCCGATTTCATGGAAAGGCACTTTGGCTCAATATGTTGGGCGTATTCATAGATCAAATGAAGGTAAATTTGAAGTTCAGGTATATGATTATGTTGATGTTAACCATCCGATATTTGTCAAAATGTTTCAGAGAAGGAGTAAAAGTTATAAAGCTCTAGGCTATATTGTAGAACAATCACACAATAATATCGTTTTATAATTTTAGATCTATTGACACTACCCCAATTTTCAATCCATAAGATAATTAAACGTAAAGCCGCTTTTAAAATTCTAAATGTGTGGGTCTCCTTGGCATCAAAATAACTGGCCATCACAAAGGATGCGGGTCCGAATGCAAATTTTAACTGTATTTTCAGAGTCATTTCAGATCACTACGTAGCTAAGGCTGTTTTGCAGATCGAAATGATAAAATCATAAATTGCTTTTCAAGAAAAAAGAAACTAATATGTTTCTTATAACACTAAAAAGCAATAAATGTGTCTACAATGAATGAGTCTTTACTTCAGCAAATCAAAAAAAGACGAACCCAATTGGGCTTAAAGCAAGTTGATATGCAATCCCGTACAGGCATTTCAAGACAGCAATACCAAAAGCTGGAAAGTCAGGGCAACCCTCGATTAGAGACCTTAGAAATTATCGCGGCAGGATTAAATGCTCAACTGATGCTCATCCCTGATGATAAGGTTCATTTGATTAGACAATTATTGAATGATGAAATTAAAGTCACTATTGAAGATCAGGATGACTTAATGACTAACCCATGGAAGGGTCTTCTCGGAGGAGAGGAACCATGAATACTGTTGCCGTCCTGAAATTAACATTACATCACGCTGTCGTTGGATACTTGGCAGGATTTCAGAGCGGAAAAAATATTCTGGTTTTTACGGATTCTTTCCGATTTGATCAGCAACGCCAGACCTTGAGCTTGCTGACTTCCCCCTTGTATCCTCAAGCAGATAAGATTTTAGAAAAGACCTATGTTACACATCAGCGCTTACCCCCCTTGCTATCAAACTTGCTACCAGAAGGCGCATTACGCGAACTCATTGCACAAAGCCTTAAAGTACATATAGACAATGAATTTCAGTTATTGGCAGCTTTAGGTCATGACTTACCTGGAGCACTCATTGCGACCCCATTAGATCCAGAAGAAATTCCAGATGAAATAAAATTCAAACTGCAGATCTCGAATCCAGATCAGATTTTAAAGCAAGAGATTCGAACAGATAATAAGTTTTCCTTGGCTGGCGTCCAAATGAAGTTTTCCATGAAAGCCAAAGATGGGCGTTTTACATTAGCACAGGCAATAGAATCCAGTCTATTAGGGGATTGGATTATCAAAACTCCTTCTTCCAGACATGGTTTTGTTCCACTAAATGAATATTCTATGATGAGCCTTGCCAAAACAGTCGGCATAGATGTCCCTGAGATTCGCTTGGTGGATATGGCACTCTTACAAGACCTGCCACCATTAAATTTACCCCAAGAGCAATATGCTTTCGCAATCAAAAGATTTGATAGACAGAGTACTGCTGATACTATAGAGCTTATTCACATCGAAGACTTTGCTCAGATCTTCGGCGCATATCCACATCAGAAATACAGCACCACAAATTATGAGCAGATAGGAAAGATCATTAGACTTCCTTCATAAATCATTTTTCAATCAATTTAATTGTTTATCTTTCACCCAATCTAAATTGTATATGCCAGCAAGTAAATTAAACCGCAGGTTTAATCTTTTACGACGATTTCTATATACACAAGATAAAATCTTAAAACATTTCATCCTTCCAAATACATGCTCTACTTGAATTCGTCTACGACCAATCTCTGTATTTAACTTTTTTAATTCAGAATCTAATTTTTCAGTTTTCTTTGCTTTAGATGGCATGAGGCATCCAAAACCCAATTTTTTTATCCCTAAATACCCCTTATCAACGATAAAAAAGGGCTTAAATTTTAATTTCCTCATACTTTTTTTAAATATTTTAAAATCATGCATGCTTCCATGACTTCCACATACACTCAGTATTTCACCTGTTGTATAGTGCATAGATAGCTGAAATTTAAAGGTATGTCGCTTTTTTTTACCGCTATACCATTTCTTCTGTTTTTTTTTGGACGTTGAACTAATATTTCAGTTGCATCAATCACAACAACTTCCCAATCCACTTCATCTCGATTAGGAAGTTGTTTTGGCAAGTTAAATTTTCCAGAACGGATTAAGGTATCTTCAATAACACGTGTGATACGAATTGCACTCGTTTCAGATACACCGTAACTCATACCAAGATGGAAAAATGTTCGATATTCTCTCCAATATTCTATACATAAGAGCAAACGATCTTCCAACGGTAATTTATGCGGTCGTCCTTTACCAATATGACGAGGTAAATGCTTATTTAGCTCGGCCAACATGAGGTTAAATGTAGCCCAACTAACACCGGTAAGCCTACGAAACTTAACGTTTGATAATTTTTGAATATCTTTGAATTTCATCCAAGGATTATCTCTTGAATTAAATAATTTTGCTGATTAATTTAAGATCAAATAAATTGTACGTTTTTTGATTTATGACGGAAGTCTATTTATCAATTTTCAGATAACAAAATTCTTGATATTCAGCAATTTGCCAGCCGCTTACTCGTCAATATTTTGCTCGCCAATGGAGATGCGCACTTAAAAAACTGGAGTATGATTTATCATGATAAAAGTGCACCCAGATTATCTCCCGCATACGATATATTAATGACCAGTGTATATATTGAAAATGAGCGTCATTTCGCATTAAATCTTGCCAAAAATAAAGATTGGTATTTAGCTGAGATGAAACACTTTGAACAATGGGCTGAAAAAGTCGGTGTTCCATGGCGTGTTATTGAAAAACAACTTCACGCGATCATGGACAAAGCACGGTCAGTATGGCCAGTGCTATTACTAGACTTACCTATGATTTCTGTTCATAAAGAAAAACTCTGTACACGACAAATTTCACAGAACCCTTATCCTATCAGGGTTCTGCCTTCTTAAAATTGCCAAAATTTCCTTAAACTCTTCTTTTTTCCCAAAACCAATTAAACGCTGAATCGCCATTTGAACATAGTCTAAACCATAGCGAAATAAACTCATTGAGAGTCGTCCATGCTTCTTTATTTTTATCACTTTTTTTTGATCATGTTGCCATTCACCCGTTAAGTAACACCAACAGAAGCTTATAGCTAACACCGCAATCAATTTTTTCACTCGTCTAGGGTCTGTCAAGCGCGTATTTTCAAGATTAAACCCGCGTCCTTTGAGACAACTGAATAAGGTTTCAATTTCCCAGCGTAATGCATAATCCTGAATAGCATTGGCATTAAACTGAGGAGAAACGACGAGTAAAAGCTCTCCATTTTCTAACTGTAGTGCACTTATATATAGTTTCACCCGACCAACCAAAATCCGTCGTTTACGACATTCAATTTGACCAACTTTAAGATGGCGAAATAAATCACTAATTTTATGATTCTTTCCTAAATGATTGGTGACAATGAAGTTTTTTTAACACGAATGCAGAAGTTGATGTCTTGTTCAATTAACCATGTAAACCACTGCTCACCGATAAACTCTCTGTCTGCGAACACATTCACAATACGGTCTTTACCAAAAATGGCTATAAAGCGTTGAATCAAAGCAATACGCTCTTTCGTATCTGAATTTCCACGTTTATTAAGCAATGTCCAAAGGATAGGTATCGCTATTCCACGATAAACGATTGCGAGCATCAGGATATTAATATTTCGTTTTCCCCATTTCCAATTGGTTCTATCTAAAGTCAGTTGCACTTGGTCGAATGAAAACATATTGAAAATCAACTGAGAAATTTGACGATAATCAAAATACTGACCTGCAAAGAAGCGCTGCATACGTCGATAAAATGATTGTGGTAAGCACTTGATGGGCAAGGCTTTAGATGCAGAAGAAAGATTACATGTTTGCTTTAAAATAATCACAAGCATGATGAGCGCAAAGCACTTTAAATGTGACTTGTTCCATTTTAGATATTTGTTTAAGATAAGATATAACTCATTGAGATGTGTCATAGTATTCGTCGTTAGAAAACAATTATTATGACATTATTTCAATGAGTTATCTATTTTTGTCGTGTACAGAGAAAGAAAAATTAAGAGAACATTGGAAAAAATTGCATCCAGACTTTCAGATACTTACAGATGATTAGGGTAATCTGAAACCAAACTAAAATTTCTCAAACAAGTTCATCACGTCATTTTCCGTCAGTTTCGCTTCGCCCTCATGATCGGTACTTAGAATAGACTGTGCCAGTTCTGCTTTATTTTGCTGTAAGGCAAGAATTTTTTCTTCTATGCTTTTATTGGTAATCAGCTTATACACAAATACTGGCTTGTCCTGTCCAATCCGCCATGCACGATCTGAAGCTTGATCTTCAGCAGCAGGGTTCCACCATGGATCATAGTGAATGACCGTATCTGCGGCAGTTAGATTCAGACCGACCCCTCCTGCTTTCAGACTGATTAAAAATACTGGCACTTGTCCAGACTGAAATGCTGTAATGACTTCATCTCGCTTTTTGGTCTTTCCAGTCAGCTTCACATAGCCAATTTCTGCGTGATGGAGCTGTTGCTCAATCAGTTCCAACATTGAGGTAAACTGAGAGAAGATCAGAATTTTTCGCCCCTCCTCCACCATTGGAACGACCATATCCATCAACTGTTCAAGTTTGGCAGAGTGTGCCTGCCCGGTTTTCACTGAATCCAGCTTTAGTAAGCTAGGATGGCAGCACACCTGACGTAGCTTCAGTAAGGCATCTAAAATTTGAATTTGACTACGTTTAAAGCCTTTTTCTGCCACAATTTTCTGAATATTTTCCTGCATCGTGGCACGAACAGCCTCATATAACTTGGATTGCTGGTCATTCATATCAATATTGACTTCAATCGTGGTTTTTTCTGGCAATTCTTTGGCTACGTCAGTTTTCAAGCGACGTAAAATGAAGGGCTTAATCCGGTTGACCAGCTTTTGCCTTAACTGCTGATCACCGCGTTTTTCAATCGGATGACGGTACTTTTTATTAAAAATTTCTTGTGAATATAAAAATCCTGGCATCAGGAAATAAAATAGTGCCCACAGTTCACCCAAATGATTTTCCATCGGGGTACCTGTTAGACACAAACGATGTCGTGCTTTTAATTGGCGTACTACCTGTGCAGCTTTGGCACGCGGATTTTTGATATTCTGCGCCTCATCCAAAATGAGTTGATGATATTCATATTGCTTTAGTTGTTCTTCATCTCTCGCTAGAAGCGGATAGGTGGTTAACACAATATCATAGTGCGGAATCTGCTCAAAATTCTGATGGCGGTCGGGCCCCTGTAGCAGCAATACCTTCAGCTGAGGGGTAAATTTCTCCGCTTCTTTGAACCAGTTATGCATCAGCGATGTGGGTGCAACAATTAAGGCGGGACTGTCCTGCAAATATCCAGCCTGCTTTTCCATGAGTAAATGGGCTAAAGTTTGTGCTGTTTTCCCCAAGCCCATATCATCTGCCAGAATCCCGCCATGCTGGGTTTCCCTTAAAAACTGTAACCAGCCTAAGCCCTGCTGCTGGTATGGACGCAACTCCCCCTGAAAACCTTGTGGTGTCGGCAGTTGTTGCTGATAGCCTTGTTTGAATTTTTGTACAAATTGCTGCAGGCGATCACTGACCTGCCATGTCATCCCAAGATTATGCTGCAATTCTAATAATTGACTCGCATCATAGCGATCAATACTGCGCTCTTCTTGCTGTAAAATGCTCTGCAGATGCAACAATACCGGCTTAATATCCCTAGCGGATAGAGCCAAATCAGGTTGATCAACTGCAGTTTTCACGGTGAAAATTTGACTGTCATGCAGATGAATAAAAGTCCGCGGATCAAGTAAATCAGGATTTACTCGCACCAAAGCTACGAGCGCATCAAGCAAATTATAAGAATTGCCTGCACTGTCTTGAACCGTCGCCCCGATATTGAACCAGTCCTGCTGACCTTCAGATTCAGTGATAGAAATATTTAAATTTTCAACATATTGCAGGTTAAAGGGGCTGTTTTCCAGATGCTCTATCTGCCAGCCTATTAACTCAATTTGATTGATGGGCATCAGCTGTTTGATCCAGTCTCCATAGAAAGCAAAAACCATAGAATCAAGACGTTGTTTATCCAGTTTTAATTGCTGGTCATAACTAAGATCTTTCACCCACTTCAGTGATTCGACCAATAGCTGTAAACGCTGGATTGACTGTTGTTCCTGAACTAAGTCCCGAAGCTGTCGTACCATTTTGTCATGCTGCTCACCAATAAAACTGTCGCCTGATGTACCTGCTTTTATTCTTCCGCCTGCATAGGAGAATTCAATTTCAGCACAAACAGACTCTTCCCATTTCCAATCAAATTTATCTAAAACACCGAAGCGTAAAATTGGCTGGGGACTACCCTCAAGGACATCAATATGCTGAATAGACTCGGGTTGAGGCAGATTTTTCACATCTGAATATTGATGAGTCAGTTTCTCAAACTCTGGCAAGAGCATAGATGGAAGATCAGGCATCTGTAAAAAATGGTACAGAAGATTTGCCGTATATTCACCATATAACTGGCCCACCTTGTTCTGTTGAATATCCACATAACATGGTGGATGGCTCGCGAGAATCTGAATATGTGGATTTGATTTTAAATCGAGTCGAATATCACCATTGACCAATTCAATGTTTAAATGCTCTGTCTGTTTGTTTACACCTTGTTGCCAGATCAGTTCGATGTGATAGCCTTGTTCTGACCATTGAAGTGCAGTATGGTTCTTTTTTTGCCAATACACATCGCCACTTTGAATAAAAGATTTGAATTGCTCCAATAAAATGCTGGAGATATCAAGATTGCTTTGATAAAAGCGTTCGTCACTGTTTATTTTGGCGTAATAATAAATCTGGTTAAATAATTGTCGTTTTTGTTCAGGTAAAGTCAGATGCTTTCTGGTGATATTTTCATATTGGGTATAATAACTTTCCCCTGCAATTGAGCCGTTCTTATTGCGTCTGGCTTTCTGAACATCAACTGTCAATTTCTTTAAGCTGACCGACTGATCTAGCAGGTAAATTAAATAATTGTTTGTTTTGACAGATTGCTCTGGTTCAGTCTGTTGCAAATACCGTTTAAAATCATTCAACCAGCGCTGCGCCTGATCATCCCCCCATCGGCGTTTTGCGATTCCCTGCGGAGATTGAGATTCAGCATAACGCTGTTGAAATTCCTGACGATATTCTTGAAAGAATAACCGCGCTAAAGCAGCAGCATGTTTACAGTTATATCCAACTGGACAAGTGCAGTCGTCATCGATTAAACGGTCTTTTTTAAGATTATAGGTAATCGCGGTATCGTAATAATCTGTCCCTTCAATTTGAGCATACATCGTGACATCATCATTTTCCTCAAAGAACTCAATTGTTTCCCTATCAATGTGTTTAGCATAGCTCAGACTGCGCTGAAGAGTTGCAGTACTAAAGCGAGATAGAAAGTTGATCAATGAGGACATAATTACCAGACACCAAAAATGTTTATACAATAATAACGAAAAAAGCTGTCATTTCAGAACAATAGTGCTCGCCAACGTATCAAAAGGAAATCAATTCATGCTCAAAAAAACTTAATGTTTACTACAATGGATGGGGTGAATATTGGCTCGATTTGTAAGGTTGCAATCCTATTCAGCAACATCGCTCATGATCTATTACCTGGACAAATTCAAGTAGAGACTCTCCAAATGATCCAAAATAGGATTGGGCATAATATTCATTTATTGCACTAAATAGCTTTCACAAAGCTTCTATGAAGGGCTTATTCTAACCGTTGTTTTATCACGGCATAAGCTACACCAGTCACCACACTTCCAATCGCAATCGCTAATAAATATGGCTCTAGACTAGCAGATTTGCACTTAGTTTTACCTAATGAGGTCCCACAACTCTGTTGCTAGCTCATTAGGCTCCCTCATCCAACGCCATTCTGTTTCTTTAAGATGATAATCAAAATACTCTTTTGATATACCGTTGAACTTTGCTAGCCTTCTTTTACAAAAAGCTCCAGAATGATTCTATTCCATTTATATGACATTGTCCTCTGGCAAATTCATTCGCTCCATGATTTACTCTAAAATGCTTTGAGTAACCAACATCTACCAAACCATTGTATCCACGCCAACCATCACTATAAATTACACTTTCAAGTGCAATTTTACCTAAGATAACTTGTTGTAATGTAGTCTTTTTACAATCAGGGACTATTTCTGTATAAACTCGACCATTCCTTTCAAATATTCCAAATACAGGTTGTTTTAAAGTACCTCGACCTCGCTTCAACTTCCCATGAAAACCACGTTGTCTTTTTGCTCCAAAATAGCTCTCATCAATTTCAATAGAACCTACAAACTTTGCTCTTAAATCTGTTTGATGATCGTAGATTGCTTCTCTAAAAAGCATGTACCAATAGTTGATGGTATTACGGTTCAAGTTAAGCAATAAGGCTGTTTTAGAAGCAGGAATATCAATGCAAAAGCACTGAATAATTTTTTTAATCTTATAGTGACTTAATTTACTGTTTTCTATCATGATTCTAGACTAACATATCTATTCTGCTAGTCTAGAGCCTTTGATTTTATCTTGATAATCATCATTACGACGCAATTAAGAAACGACGAGATTCTCCAGAACTCAGTGTTGCGATAGTTGGGTTTGGTTCTAATTGAACCGCTCTATCTGATTTCAGGGGGTATATTTTACTTTTTTCATCGGATCACTACGCTTCGCTACGTCTTGAGAAGCAATGCGTCTCATCTCAGAAAGTTTGGTCTCCGACAAACCCGGTACGGTTCAGCTGCTTAATGATTAAATCCTTATTCCGTCTGTCTTTACGTATGGTCACTGGCTTTGTGCAAAGTCTGATTAAACTTTGCGAATTAAATTGGATAGCTCCAGATTACACCACGCTTTGTAGAAGACAAAAGCATATTGATATTGTAATCAGCTACCAAAAAAGTAGCGATGGGCTGCATCTACTCATGGACTCTACAGGCATGAAGTTTCTAGGTGAGGGCGAATGGAAATGCAAGAAACATGGACCTGAATATCGTCGCCAATGGCGTAAACTTCATATTGGTATAGATGCTAAAACCCTACAAATACGAGCAGTTCAGCTTACAACCAATAATGTCAGTGATTCACAGGTGCTTGGTGATTTACTTAATCAGATTCCACAAGATGAGCAGATTAACTCTGTTTATACCAATGGAGCTTATGACACCAAGCAATGCCGTCAGGTCATTGCAGATCGGCAAGGGCATGCGGTGATTCCACCTAGAAAAAATGCGAAACAATGGAAAGATACAAAGAGTAGCTCGCTAGAGCGAAATGAATTACTTAGAACAATTAAACGTTTAGGCAGGACACTATGGAAAAAATGGTCAGGCTATCATCGTCGAAGTTTGGTTGAAACTAAGATGCATTGCATCAAATTATTAGGAGATAAACTCAGTGCAAGGAGTTTTGATAGCCAAGTGAATGAGATCCATGCACGTGTAGCAGTCCTTAACAGATTTACGGAATTAGGTCGACCACTTACCCAAGTTACGCCTTAAATTTGGCTCAATTAGGGGCGCTTTGCATTTCAAATCTTTGTGCAACAAAGCCGAGAAAATATGTAAAAAACTAAATATTGAACTTACTCCCCATGGATTGAGGAGATCATATAAAACGTTAGCTATTTGGGCAAAAATCAATGAAGGATCTTTAGCACAGATATCAGGTCATAAACCAAGTGCATTAGTTGAAAGGCACTACATCGTACGACCTATGGATATGCTACAAGAAACACTACAAGAATATGAGGATTGGATTTTGCAACAAGTGCGAAATGGCATTAATTGAAATACCTCGACACGGCCTAATGCTAGTCAGTTAAGAAATTGACTGGTATTCTCTTGGGTATTTCTGCGGTTTTCCCTTCACAACCCTAGGGCAACTTCTCGCTCTTCTCTCAGGTAAAATGTATTTCTTGGCTTTTCCAGTAAATTTTCAAAATGCTTGGATAAATTACCTGCTGAATCCAATGAAGTGAATCTTTAAATATTCAGAATACTAATGGATGCAATATGAAAGCTGATTCTCAGAGGACTAGCTTTTGCCCGTTGAGCCATATATTTCATTTGATACTTTGGATGAAGTACAAGATTATGCAGCAAATTGGCTGTGGCATTACAATCATGAAAGACCACACCAGGCCAACAAAGGAAGGCCTCCTCTAATGGCTGCTTAACCTCTACTCTTAACTTCGGTTATTTATGGGAGGATTACCTAGTTTGTATCTTAATTTGCTTAAACTGCCTTGGTTAAAATCATTTTTACTTTCTAAACCTCTTAATTTTAAGGAAAAAGAGTATATAGTTACTTTATCAGCACAATATACTCCATTAATTCTTATTACCAATTAACATTTACTCGGCGATTTGGTGCTAAACATTCCACAGTTGAAGTAGATTTGGTTTGACCTTCACACTCTTTATAAATTCGGGTTGTTCCATTGGCATCGACTTTAATGTAATTCGGATCAATCCCCAGTTGAGCTAGCAAATAAGCCACGGTATTCGCACGCTGTGCAGATAAAACCTGGTTATAGTTAAAGTTACCCAATTTATCGGCATAACCCGTCACAGTAACCCGCTGGCTGCCGGACTGCTTAATGGCCTCTGCAATTTCTTCCACGCGGCTAAAGTCACGGTTAATCGCAGACTCATCATAACGGTCAAAGGCGAATAGTACGCTAGCTTGTGCAACTTGGGCATTCAGTCCTCCAACAACCAATGCATTTTTATCTACAGGTTGATTGTTGGCACCATATTGCGCCAAGCCCTGACAGGCTTCACCCTTCCAATAATATGCCTTGGCCAAGTAGTCTTTATCAAAGTCGATACGTAACTGGCAGCGTTTGTATTGCTGGGTTTCAGGCACACGGATATCCAATACATAGTTCCATTCACGAACCCCAAACACGCCTTCGCTAAAATGTGGATGGCCCAAAATATAACGAATTTGGTCTTTGGTTAAGCCATTTTCCAGACGCAGTACCTGATCATATTCATAACGGTGAACTTGATCTAGGTAACTTTTTTTCACTTCTGGAAAAGAAACGGACTCATCAGCCATCTGTAAATTAATCTGCTCTTTTGCATGTGTTAGACCACTCAACACACCAGTTAAAAATACACAGCTTACAATTGTTTTTAATAAAGTTTTCATTGTCATCTCAATTCTTGATTAAATTTAAAAAACAAGTGGGAAAGAGCCACCATGCTCTTTCCCCACCATGCATTAATCAATTACACCACTGATACCAACACGTACACTTGGATCACCTGATGAACCGGCAGCAACACCACCAGTCAATGACCAGCGACCGTTATCCGCAGTTTTACGTAAAGTCAAACCAATTGCATTTTCACCGCCATGATAGGCAGCACCTGCCGCATAAGTGTATTTACCTGGAATGTACGGTGCATTTTCTAATGCCATTGCCGCAGCAATACCTGCATTGGCTTTTTTCTCAACATCATCAATACGTTGATTTGTTGAGTAGAATGCTTGTTGTAACTGATCACCCAAATTTGTAATACGGTTACCCAATGCCTGATCGGCCTGATTTAGCGCACCTAATGCATCACCGACATTGTTATAAGAACCACCATTGACTTGATAATTTGGCGCATCAAAACTTTGCGTGATGTTGTTATAGCCAGCACCGCCGCCTAGGTATTGAGACAACTGCCCCATATTCACAGCATCGCTGTTTTGCACGCCATTGCTGACATTACTCACTACTTTACTGCCTGCATCAATACCGGAAGCGGTCACAGATGGACCATTTTTAATGCTCAAGCCACTGCTATCAACAGTGGTATTGCCAGCAACCACCTTATCAGTCGTTACAGTACCTGCATTAATATCCTTCGCTGTAACACTGTTCAGCGTAATATCATCAGCTGTTGACACCGTATAATTAGTACTGCCATCTGCATTTGAATTGCTCACAACTTTGATATTGCTGCCTTCAGTCACAGTCGATTTAGATTGAACTGCGGTTTTGTTTACTGCTGCAATAGCATCGTTAATATTGCTTTGACCTGTACCACCAATATTACTGAGATTTCCATTGGTGTCATAAGCACCAGCACCCATCATGTCGTGAATTTGACCACCATTCACAGCATCTTGAGAATCGGCAGTAATTTTACCGTCAGCAACATTGGTCACTTTTTGTTTGCCCGCATCGATACCATTTTTGGTTACGCTTGGACCACCCGCAATCGTTAAACCATTATTATCAATTTTGGTGTCTCCGGTCGTTACACTACCAGCTGCACCCAAATCAATATCTTTGTTTAAATCGACAGTAATGTTATTGCCCTGATTTGAAACTGTGACATTGCCATCTTTATTACTGAAATCAACAGTATCGTTTGGCTTCACATTGTTTGCTGTACCGCCATTGGTGCTAACATTCCAGCCTTTATTGGCATTATTAGCCACTTGATTGACTGATTTGATTGCATCATCAATAGTACTTTCACCAGTACCACCAATATTCGACATGCTGAGCAGGCCACCGTTATTGGCTGCATTACCGCCTAAAATAGATGCGACATTACTTTGCGCCCGGTTCAGCTGCTCTTCAGTCGCTGCGCGGCCTTGAGATGCAAAATCACCACTTCCAAGTGTCTTATTACTCAAACCAGTCAATGTACCTTTCACTGAATCTAGCACCAGTGTGTTAGTGCCTTTTACAGTCAATTTACCTGCTTCAAGACTACTGCTGCTCAAGGTATTTCCAGTTGCATTCATTTCAGCTACAAATAAACCCGTATTACTTAATGATGCAGATTTTTTTCCATCCTTGTCTTGTGTAATTATGCCTGTTGCACTCAGAATAGATGTATTACCTAATATATCTGTCGATGTCACCCTGTCAAATACCACATCTTTCTTCGTTGCTACAGTGACCTTATTCCCTGCCTGTTCAACCGCAATGTTGTCACCAGCGATAAACGTTACTGTTTCATCTGGCGTGATCTGTTCAACTGAACTACCTGCCACTGCACCCGTACCAGTTTTATCTGTCGTCAGTTTCCAGCCTGTATTCGCTATCGCTTTTACTGCATCAAGCTGACCACCATTTACTGCTTCTTTAGATCCTGCAGCAACAAGACCATCTGTTACTCCTGTGATCTTACCTGTCGATGCATCTAGCTTAATGCTGCCTGACTGTACCCCTGTCTTGTCAACAGAAACGACTGTACCTGTACCAGCACTATCCTTAATCGATAGACTGCCCGCATTGCTTAAGGACAATGTATCGTTCAGGCTGTATTTGTAGGTATTCGTCGCCGCATCATAGGTTGCTGTTGTATTTGTACCATTTGCGAAGTTAACAGTTTCTCCCAGCTGTACATTGTCTGCTGGAGTTACACCATTCACTGCAAAATTCAAACCTTTATCTGCCTGAGTCTTCGCATTAGTCGCAGTGTTATTTACCTGCTGAATTGCATCGTGAACCGTATTGGCTCCTGTAACTCCGCCAATATTGGTTGAAGTTAAATTGCCAGCAGCATCAATCTGTGTGCTGCTCCCCAATACATTCTTCACATTGTTTTGTGCTGTATATAGCTGACTGCCATTCACGGCATCTGTAGATGTTGAATTGACATCCCCAGCTTTAACATTGGTGATCTTCTGATTGCCTGCATTGATCCCTGTTTTGCTGATGCTTGGGCTGTTCGCAACCAATGTGCCTGTACTATCAACAAAGCTTAAGCCAGAATTATTGATGACTGTGCCACCTGCAGTTACACTGTCAAATACCACATCTTTCTTCGTTGCTACAGTGACCTTATTCCCTGCCTGTTCAACCGCAATGTTGTCACCAGCGATAAACGTTACTGTTTCATCTGGCGTGATCTGTTCAACTGAACTACCTGCCACTGCACCCGTACCAGTTTTATCTGTCGTCAGTTTCCAGCCTGTATTCGCTATCGCTTTTACTGCATCAAGCTGACCACCATTTACTGCTTCTTTAGATCCTGCAGCAACAAGACCATCTGTTACTCCTGTGATCTTACCTGTCGATGCATCTAGCTTAATGCTGCCTGACTGTACCCCTGTCTTGTCAACAGAAACGACTGTACCTGTACCAGCACTATCCTTAATCGATAGACTGCCCGCATTGCTTAAGGACAATGTATCGTTCAGGCTGTATTTGTAGGTATTCGTCAATGCATCATAGGTTGCTGTTGTATTTGTACCATCTGCGAAGTTAACAGTTTCTCCCAGCTGTACATTGTCTGCTGGAGTTACACCATTCACTGCAAAATTCAAACCTTTATCTGCCTGAGTCTTCGCATTAGTCGCAGTGTTATTTACCTGCTGAATTGCATCGTGAACCGTATTGGCTCCTGTAACTCCGCCAATATTGGTTGAAGTTAAATTGCCAGCAGCATCAATCTGTGTGCTGCTCCCCAATACATTCTTCACATTGTTTTGTGCTGTATATAGCTGACTGCCATTCACGGCATCTGTAGATGTTGAATTGACATCCCCAGCTTTAACATTGGTGATCTTCTGATTGCCTGCATTGATCCCTGTTTTGCTGATGCTTGGGCTGTTCGCAACCAATGTGCCTGTACTATCAACAAAGCTTAAGCCAGAATTATTGATGACTGTGCCACCTGCAGTTACACTGTCAAATACCACATCTTTCTTCGTTGCTACAGTGACCTTATTCCCTGCCTGTTCAACCGCAATGTTGTCACCAGCGATAAACGTTACTGTTTCATCTGGCGTGATCTGTTCAACTGAACTACCTGCCACTGCACCCGTACCAGTTTTATCTGTCGTCAGTTTCCAGCCTGTATTCGCTATCGCTTTTACTGCATCAAGCTGACCACCATTTACTGCTTCTTTAGATCCTGCAGCAACAAGACCATCTGTTACTCCTGTGATCTTACCTGTCGATGCATCTAGCTTAATGCTGCCTGACTGTACCCCTGTCTTGTCAACAGAAACGACTGTACCTGTACCAGCACTATCCTTAATCGATAGACTGCCCGCATTGCTTAAGGACAATGTATCGTTCAGGCTGTATTTGTAGGTATTCGTCAATGCATCATAGGTTGCTGTTGTATTTGTACCATCTGCGAAGTTAACAGTTTCTCCCAGCTGTACATTGTCTGCTGGAGTTACACCATTCACTGCAAAATTCAAACCTTTATCTGCCTGAGTCTTCGCATTAGTCGCAGTGTTATTTACCTGCTGAATTGCATCGTGAACCGTATTGGCTCCTGTAACTCCGCCAATATTGGTTGAAGTTAAATTGCCAGCAGCATCAATCTGTGTGCTGCTCCCCAATACATTCTTCACATTGTTTTGTGCTGTATATAGCTGACTGCCATTCACGGCATCTGTAGATGTTGAATTGACATCCCCAGCTTTAACATTGGTGATCTTCTGATTGCCTGCATTGATCCCTGTTTTGCTGATGCTTGGGCTGTTCGCAACCAATGTGCCTGTACTATCAACAAAGCTTAAGCCAGAATTATTGATGACTGTGCCACCTGCAGTTACACTGTCAAATACCACATCTTTCTTCGTTGCTACAGTGACCTTATTCCCTGCCTGTTCAACCGCAATGTTGTCACCAGCGATAAACGTTACTGTTTCATCTGGCGTGATCTGTTCAACTGAACTACCTGCCACTGCACCCGTACCAGTTTTATCTGTCGTCAGTTTCCAGCCTGTATTCGCTATCGCTTTTACTGCATCAAGCTGACCACCATTTACTGCTTCTTTAGATCCTGCAGCAACAAGACCATCTGTTACTCCTGTGATCTTACCTGTCGATGCATCTAGCTTAATGCTGCCTGACTGTACCCCTGTCTTGTCAACAGAAACGACTGTACCTGTACCAGCACTATCCTTAATCGATAGACTGCCCGCATTGCTTAAGGACAATGTATCGTTCAGGCTGTATTTGTAGGTATTCGTCAATGCATCATAGGTTGCTGTTGTATTTGTACCATCTGCGAAGTTAACAGTTTCTCCCAGCTGTACATTGTCTGCTGGAGTTACACCATTCACTGCAAAATTCAAACCTTTATCTGCCTGAGTCTTCGCATTAGTCGCAGTGTTATTTACCTGCTGAATTGCATCGTGAACCGTATTGGCTCCTGTAACTCCGCCAATATTGGTTGAAGTTAAATTGCCAGCAGCATCAATCTGTGTGCTGCTCCCCAATACATTCTTCACATTGTTTTGTGCTGTATATAGCTGACTGCCATTCACGGCATCTGTAGATGTTGAATTGACATCCCCAGCTTTAACATTGGTGATCTTCTGATTGCCTGCATTGATCCCTGTTTTGCTGATGCTTGGGCTGTTCGCAACCAATGTGCCTGTACTATCAACAAAGCTTAAGCCAGAATTATTGATGACTGTGCCACCTGCAGTTACACTGTCAAATACCACATCTTTCTTCGTTGCTACAGTGACCTTATTCCCTGCCTGTTCAACCGCAATGTTGTCACCAGCGATAAACGTTACTGTTTCATCTGGCGTGATCTGTTCAACTGAACTACCTGCCACTGCACCCGTACCAGTTTTATCTGTCGTCAGTTTCCAGCCTGTATTCGCTATCGCTTTTACTGCATCAAGCTGACCACCATTTACTGCTTCTTTAGATCCTGCAGCAACAAGACCATCTGTTACTCCTGTGATCTTACCTGTCGATGCATCTAGCTTAATGCTGCCTGACTGTACCCCTGTCTTGTCAACAGAAACGACTGTACCTGTACCAGCACTATCCTTAATCGATAGACTGCCCGCATTGCTTAAGGACAATGTATCGTTCAGGCTGTATTTGTAGGTATTCGTCAATGCATCATAGGTTGCTGTTGTATTTGTACCATCTGCGAAGTTAACAGTTTCTCCCAGCTGTACATTGTCTGCTGGAGTTACACCATTCACTGCAAAATTCAAACCTTTATCTGCCTGAGTCTTCGCATTAGTCGCAGTGTTATTTACCTGCTGAATTGCATCGTGAACCGTATTGGCTCCTGTAACTCCGCCAATATTGGTTGAAGTTAAATTGCCAGCAGCATCAATCTGTGTGCTGCTCCCCAATACATTCTTCACATTGTTTTGTGCTGTATATAGCTGACTGCCATTCACGGCATCTGTAGATGTTGAATTGACATCCCCAGCTTTAACATTGGTGATCTTCTGATTGCCTGCATTGATCCCTGTTTTGCTGATGCTTGGGCTGTTCGCAACCAATGTGCCTGTACTATCAACAAAGCTTAAGCCAGAATTATTGATGACTGTGCCACCTGCAGTTACACTGTCAAATACCACATCTTTCTTCGTTGCTACAGTGACCTTATTCCCTGCCTGTTCAACCGCAATGTTGTCACCAGCGATAAACGTTACTGTTTCATCTGGCGTGATCTGTTCAACTGAACTACCTGCCACTGCACCCGTACCAGTTTTATCTGTCGTCAGTTTCCAGCCTGTATTCGCTATCGCTTTTACTGCATCAAGCTGACCACCATTTACTGCTTCTTTAGATCCTGCAGCAACAAGACCATCTGTTACTCCTGTGATCTTACCTGTCGATGCATCTAGCTTAATGCTGCCTGACTGTACCCCTGTCTTGTCAACAGAAACGACTGTACCTGTACCAGCACTATCCTTAATCGATAGACTGCCCGCATTGCTTAAGGACAATGTATCGTTCAGGCTGTATTTGTAGGTATTCGTCAATGCATCATAGGTTGCTGTTGTATTTGTACCATCTGCGAAGTTAACAGTTTCTCCCAGCTGTACATTGTCTGCTGGAGTTACACCATTCACTGCAAAATTCAAACCTTTATCTGCCTGAGTCTTCGCATTAGTCGCAGTGTTATTTACCTGCTGAATTGCATCGTGAACCGTATTGGCTCCTGTAACTCCGCCAATATTGGTTGAAGTTAAATTGCCAGCAGCATCAATCTGTGTGCTGCTCCCCAATACATTCTTCACATTGTTTTGTGCTGTATATAGCTGACTGCCATTCACGGCATCTGTAGATGTTGAATTGACATCCCCAGCTTTAACATTGGTGATCTTCTGATTGCCTGCATTGATCCCTGTTTTGCTGATGCTTGGGCTGTTCGCAACCAATGTGCCTGTACTATCAACAAAGCTTAAGCCAGAATTATTGATGACTGTGCCACCTGCAGTTACACTGTCAAATACCACATCTTTCTTCGTTGCTACAGTGACCTTATTCCCTGCCTGTTCAACCGCAATGTTGTCACCAGCGATAAACGTTACTGTTTCATCTGGCGTGATCTGTTCAACTGAACTACCTGCCACTGCACCCGTACCAGTTTTATCTGTCGTCAGTTTCCAGCCTGTATTCGCTATCGCTTTTACTGCATCAAGCTGACCACCATTTACTGCTTCTTTAGATCCTGCAGCAACAAGACCATCTGTTACTCCTGTGATCTTACCTGTCGATGCATCTAGCTTAATGCTGCCTGACTGTACCCCTGTCTTGTCAACAGAAACGACTGTACCTGTACCAGCACTATCCTTAATCGATAGACTGCCCGCATTGCTTAAGGACAATGTATCGTTCAGGCTGTATTTGTAGGTATTCGTCAATGCATCATAGGTTGCTGTTGTATTTGTACCATCTGCGAAGTTAACAGTTTCTCCCAGCTGTACATTGTCTGCTGGAGTTACACCATTCACTGCAAAATTCAAACCTTTATCTGCCTGAGTCTTCGCATTAGTCGCAGTGTTATTTACCTGCTGAATTGCATCGTGAACCGTATTGGCTCCTGTAACTCCGCCAATATTGGTTGAAGTTAAATTGCCAGCAGCATCAATCTGTGTGCTGCTCCCCAATACATTCTTCACATTGTTTTGTGCTGTATATAGCTGACTGCCATTCACGGCATCTGTAGATGTTGAATTGACATCCCCAGCTTTAACATTGGTGATCTTCTGATTGCCTGCATTGATCCCTGTTTTGCTGATGCTTGGGCTGTTCGCAACCAATGTGCCTGTACTATCAACAAAGCTTAAGCCAGAATTATTGATGACTGTGCCACCTGCAGTTACACTGTCAAATACCACATCTTTCTTCGTTGCTACAGTGACCTTATTCCCTGCCTGTTCAACCGCAATGTTGTCACCAGCGATAAACGTTACTGTTTCATCTGGCGTGATCTGTTCAACTGAACTACCTGCCACTGCACCCGTACCAGTTTTATCTGTCGTCAGTTTCCAGCCTGTATTCGCTATCGCTTTTACTGCATCAAGCTGACCACCATTTACTGCTTCTTTAGATCCTGCAGCAACAAGACCATCTGTTACTCCTGTGATCTTACCTGTCGATGCATCTAGCTTAATGCTGCCTGACTGTACCCCTGTCTTGTCAACAGAAACGACTGTACCTGTACCAGCACTATCCTTAATCGATAGACTGCCCGCATTGCTTAAGGACAATGTATCGTTCAGGCTGTATTTGTAGGTATTCGTCAATGCATCATAGGTTGCTGTTGTATTTGTACCATCTGCGAAGTTAACAGTTTCTCCCAGCTGTACATTGTCTGCTGGAGTTACACCATTCACTGCAAAATTCAAACCTTTATCTGCCTGAGTCTTCGCATTAGTCGCAGTGTTATTTACCTGCTGAATTGCATCGTGAACCGTATTGGCTCCTGTAACTCCGCCAATATTGGTTGAAGTTAAATTGCCAGCAGCATCAATCTGTGTGCTGCTCCCCAATACATTCTTCACATTGTTTTGTGCTGTATATAGCTGACTGCCATTCACGGCATCTGTAGATGTTGAATTGACATCCCCAGCTTTAACATTGGTGATCTTCTGATTGCCTGCATTGATCCCTGTTTTGCTGATGCTTGGGCTGTTCGCAACCAATGTGCCTGTACTATCAACAAAGCTTAAGCCAGAATTATTGATGACTGTGCCACCTGCAGTTACACTGTCAAATACCACATCTTTCTTCGTTGCTACAGTGACCTTATTCCCTGCCTGTTCAACCGCAATGTTGTCACCAGCGATAAACGTTACTGTTTCATCTGGCGTGATCTGTTCAACTGAACTACCTGCCACTGCACCCGTACCAGTTTTATCTGTCGTCAGTTTCCAGCCTGTATTCGCTATCGCTTTTACTGCATCAAGCTGACCACCATTTACTGCTTCTTTAGATCCTGCAGCAACAAGACCATCTGTTACTCCTGTGATCTTACCTGTCGATGCATCTAGCTTAATGCTGCCTGACTGTACCCCTGTCTTGTCAACAGAAACGACTGTACCTGTACCAGCACTATCCTTAATCGATAGACTGCCCGCATTGCTTAAGGACAATGTATCGTTCAGGCTGTATTTGTAGGTATTCGTCAATGCATCATAGGTTGCTGTTGTATTTGTACCATCTGCGAAGTTAACAGTTTCTCCCAGCTGTACATTGTCTGCTGGAGTTACACCATTCACTGCAAAATTCAAACCTTTATCTGCCTGAGTCTTCGCATTAGTCGCAGTGTTATTTACCTGCTGAATTGCATCGTGAACCGTATTGGCTCCTGTAACTCCGCCAATATTGGTTGAAGTTAAATTGCCAGCAGCATCAATCTGTGTGCTGCTCCCCAATACATTCTTCACATTGTTTTGTGCTGTATATAGCTGACTGCCATTCACGGCATCTGTAGATGTTGAATTGACATCCCCAGCTTTAACATTGGTGATCTTCTGATTGCCTGCATTGATCCCTGTTTTGCTGATGCTTGGGCTGTTCGCAACCAATGTGCCTGTACTATCAACAAAGCTTAAGCCAGAATTATTGATGACTGTGCCACCTGCAGTTACACTGTCAAATACCACATCTTTCTTCGTTGCTACAGTGACCTTATTCCCTGCCTGTTCAACCGCAATGTTGTCACCAGCGATAAACGTTACTGTTTCATCTGGCGTGATCTGTTCAACTGAACTACCTGCCACTGCACCCGTACCAGTTTTATCTGTCGTCAGTTTCCAGCCTGTATTCGCTATCGCTTTTACTGCATCAAGCTGACCACCATTTACTGCTTCTTTAGATCCTGCAGCAACAAGACCATCTGTTACTCCTGTGATCTTACCTGTCGATGCATCTAGCTTAATGCTGCCTGACTGTACCCCTGTCTTGTCAACAGAAACGACTGTACCTGTACCAGCACTATCCTTAATCGATAGACTGCCCGCATTGCTTAAGGACAATGTATCGTTCAGGCTGTATTTGTAGGTATTCGTCAATGCATCATAGGTTGCTGTTGTATTTGTACCATCTGCGAAGTTAACAGTTTCTCCCAGCTGTACATTGTCTGCTGGAGTTACACCATTCACTGCAAAATTCAAACCTTTATCTGCCTGAGTCTTCGCATTAGTCGCAGTGTTATTTACCTGCTGAATTGCATCGTGAACCGTATTGGCTCCTGTAACTCCGCCAATATTGGTT
Source organism: Acinetobacter pullicarnis (assembly GCF_006352475.1). Lineage (NCBI taxonomy): Bacteria > Pseudomonadati > Pseudomonadota > Gammaproteobacteria > Moraxellales > Moraxellaceae > Acinetobacter > Acinetobacter pullicarnis. Next base: position 311,726 of record NZ_VCMZ01000001.1, on the reverse strand, counting down.
GAAGTTAAATTGCCAGCAGCATCAATCTGTGTGCTGCTCCCCAATACATTCTTCACATTGTTTTGTGCTGTATATAGCTGACTGCCATTCACGGCATCTGTAGATGTTGAATTGACATCCCCAGCTTTAACATTGGTGATCTTCTGATTGCCTGCATTGATCCCTGTTTTGCTGATGCTTGGGCTGTTCGCAACCAATGTGCCTGTACTATCAACAAAGCTTAAGCCAGAATTATTGATGACTGTGCCACCTGCAGTTACACTGTCAAATACCACATCTTTCTTCGTTGCTACAGTGACCTTATTCCCTGCCTGTTCAACCGCAATGTTGTCACCAGCGATAAACGTTACTGTTTCATCTGGCGTGATCTGTTCAACTGAACTACCTGCCACTGCACCCGTACCAGTTTTATCTGTCGTCAGTTTCCAGCCTGTATTCGCTATCGCTTTTACTGCATCAAGCTGACCACCATTTACTGCTTCTTTAGATCCTGCAGCAACAAGACCATCTGTTACTCCTGTGATCTTACCTGTCGATGCATCTAGCTTAATGCTGCCTGACTGTACCCCTGTCTTGTCAACAGAAACGACTGTACCTGTACCAGCACTATCCTTAATCGATAGACTGCCCGCATTGCTTAAGGACAATGTATCGTTCAGGCTGTATTTGTAGGTATTCGTCAATGCATCATAGGTTGCTGTTGTATTTGTACCATTTGCGAAGTTAACAGTTTCTCCCAGCTGTACATTGTCTGCTGGAGTTACACCATTCACTGCAAAATTCAAACCTTTATCTGCCTGAGTCTTCGCATTAGTCGCAGTGTTATTTACCTGCTGAATTGCATCGTGAACCGTATTGGCTCCTGTAACTCCGCCAATATTGGTTGAAGTTAAATTGCCAGCAGCATCAATCTGTGTGCTGCTCCCCAATACATTCTTCACATTGTTTTGTGCTGTATATAGCTGACTGCCATTCACGGCATCTGTAGATGTTGAATTGACATCCCCAGCTTTAACATTGGTGATCTTCTGATTGCCTGCATTGATCCCTGTCGCTTTGTCGATAATAATGTTCCCAAGAGTCACTTTGTCAACACTAATATTTTTGGCTAAATCATAGTTAATAGTATTATCCGCACTGCGGGTAGCAACTAAATTTCCATCTGTATTGCGGAAATCAACTGTTTCACCTAGCTTAACTTTATCTGAATTAGCACCTTGGGCTGAGATACTGAAACCTTTATCAGTTAAAGTTGTATTTAGCTGATTTTGTGCAGAAAGCAACTGTTCCTCGGTCGCTGCTCGACCACTATTGTAAGTGCCTGCAGGATTCCACGTTATATTGCTTAACCCAGTAACATCATTTGTCGAAGTATTTACCTTCACATTACCGGCTTTTAATCCAGTATCCGTTAAAGTATTTGTACCGACTTTAACTTCATTATTTTTTATGCTCGCAGAGCCTGTTGTCACACTACCATTGCCACCAAGATTTATTGTTTCAGCAAGACGAATATCTAGCTGATTTGTTCCATTGGCAACCACACCTATATTTCCGGTGCCAGCGAGTGTACCTGTTGCACCGCCTTTCACATTGAGCGTTTCACCAAGTTTACGGGATATTTGAGCCCCCGTATCACCAGCAAAGCTTAATGGTTGATTCACTGCGGTATCTAATGCAGTTAAGGCTGCACCTACATTATTGACCGTAGTTTTTGTACCTGTTCCTGCCGGGTTAGTTGTGACGGTATAACTTGGCGCACTAATTGCTCCAGTAGCTTGATTGGCTAATGCCCCACCACCTAATGCTTGTGCTGTTTTATTCGCTAGGTTGGCTAATTCTTCATTGGTTTGGAATAACTGGCTACCATTAATTGCATCAGTACTTGAACCAGATACTCGACCTGCAGCGACATTAATGATTTGACGTTCATTGCCTAAACTGCCCACACTCACAGTTGATGTTGGATTTATGCCTGAATAATTATAGGTTTTACCGTTAACAATTGCACTTGCTGTTGGTGTTGCATTACCAGAAATCGATCCACTACCTAAGGCAATTGCATTTGTATGTGTAACTGTTGCATTAGTACCTAAAGCAAAACCATTGGTTGCAGATACATTAGCACCTGTCCCTATAGCATTCGAACTTTCAGCACCAGCTTTAGCCCCATTACCAAATGCATTCGCATTTAAACCTGCTGCGTCTGCACTTTTACCTATAGCAGATGCATTGAGGCCACTTGCAACGGCACTTGTACCTAACGCAAGCGTATCCTGTCTGAATGCTTGAGCGCCTGTACCAATTGCACTTGCATCTTGTTCAAATGCTTTTGCACCCTTACCCATAGCATTCGCATTAACACCTGTTGCTCGCGCATTGGTACCAATTGCACTGGCATTATCAGCTGCAGCTTTTGCATTATCACCAATTGCATTACTGCTTGTGCTTGTTGCTTCTGCACTTTTACCCATCGCATTGGCATTACCAGCAGTCGCTTTTGCATTATCACCAATTGCATTGGCGCTTGTTCCACTTGCTGTTGCATAGTTACCAATAGCATTAGCACTTACTGCAGTTGCTTTAGCAAAATTACCCAATGCACTCGCATTTTCTTTTGCTGCTCGTGACTCATGGCCAATTGCTGTTCCATTATCGCCCTGTACAATTGCTTTACGTCCAATTGCAATGGCCTGATCAGCATTTTCTACTTCTGAATAACTGCCAATACCCACTGCATAGTCAGAAATGCCAGTGGTTTTATCAATTTGAATATTGGTACCTATTGCAATACTTTCCATACCATTACTGCTGGCATTGGTACCCATTGCAATATTGTTTGTACTTTTTGCTAAAGCAGTCTTACCAATCGCAATAGATGCATCACCATTTGCTTGCGTGCTGGTATTACCAATTGCGACACTTTCTTTTGCATTAGTTGCAGCATCAAAACCTATAACAACACTTTTTACACCTGCATTACTTGTTGTGACGCCAGCACCAATTGCTAGCGACTCGTCAGCAGTTGCTCCCATATTATTTTCATTCGCTGGATTTTTACTATTAATGGAGACATGATGTTGTCCATTTTTTGCAATAGCTTGATTAAGCTGTGCCAAATTCACAGCATCTGTAGCATTTGTTCCTGCAGCAACATTTGATATACCTCCATCAGCGTTATACATGACAGCGTTACCAGGTAAAACACTAATTGCACCAGATGACACTGCATTAATTGCACTCGCAACATCTTTATATTGATGAGTCTGGCCTGTTGTATCTGTCAATTCAATAATGTGGCCTTTAAATGCTCCTGTAGCTGGATCGACGCCTGTTTGTCCACCAATCAGGCTTGCTACATTTTTTTGCGCTTCATGTAATTGCTTGACATTGACTGCATCTGTAGGATTGGCACCCGCTGCAACATTCGTAATACGACGCTCTTGTCCAGTTTGACCAACAGAAACTATATTATAGCCGCCCGCTTTTGTATCAGCTGTCAAATAAGCCGCAGCAGTTGAAGTTCCATTGGCTACACTGGACGCCCCTAGAGCAATATTGTTGGCACTAGCTTCCGAGTCACGCCCCAATGCCGTTCCAGAATCGCCTGTCACTTTTGCTTTATAGCCCAGAACAGTTGCATAATCACCGCCAGAAGCTTTGGCCTCATTACCCAGCACGGTCGAACCTGTTGTTGCATCTACACGTGAACCAATTGCTACAGATTCAGCAACTGCTGTTATATTTTTATTTGCATCGCGGCCAATAGCAATATTATCATCACCTCTTAAATTGCTTCCTGCATTTACCCCAATCGCAATATTGTCATCTGAGCTGCCATTACCGCTCGCTGACAGGTTGGAACCAGCGCCAACACCTAAAGCAATATTTCGATTGCCAATAACATTTTGACCGCTATTACGTCCAATAGCAATGTGGTCTGTACGGTCATTCGTTATGCCTTGTGATGTACCCACTCCCGCATTCTGACCAATTGAAATACCAGCTGTTGTATTTGCAAAAGCACCTTGACCCAATGCAACAGCACCATCACGGCCCGCACTAGATGCTCCGCCGGCAGCCAGTGCACCGCTTGCAGCTGCTTGAGCTCCAGCACCAATCGAAATTGCCTGCTCTCCTGAAGCATTACCATTTCGACCTATTGCAATCGCATCCTTTGCAACAGCTTTAGATGAGTCACCAAGAGCAACACTAGATTCACCGGCTGCCAAATTAGAAGTGCCCAAAGCCATACTATTCTTTCCAAGAGAAAGATTCGCACCGCTGCTTAACGATGCCACGAAGCTAGTAACTTGAGCATTTGTAACCGACACCCCATTAATTTCAGTAATATCTGTTAAATTCGTACCCGTACCTGTCGTAGTTACAGAGATGCCATCTATTGCAGTAATTTTATTATTTGCATCTCTTGTGTAAACAGGCTGGCGCGGTGTCCCTGTGGTTGAACCAATTGCTGTACTATTTAAACCAATTGCTGCGGATTCTTTACCAATTGCAACTGCATTTTCTTGTTCTGCGCGCGCCTGGTCGCCCATAGCAATTGAACTTGTACCATTTGCAATTGCTTGAGGCCCTATAGCGACCGATTCTAGACCTTTTGACTGTGAATCAGCTGCAGCAGAGTTGGTATGGAAATATTTAATACCGACCCCGACTCCTCCAGTTCCAGTAGTATCAACCCCTGTAATATATTCAATAGCTTCCCTTATATTATTAAAAGATTGTGTACCGCCTTTACCATCACTCACCGTATAAGTTAGCCTTTCTAAGGCTCCATTTGCATCTAGTTGTGTTCCTAGGGCATCTGCAATATTTTTATTGACAGTATAAAGCTGCCCACCATTAACTGCATCCGTACTGGTCGCACTATTAATATTTCCTGCGGCTAATCCAGTAATTTTTTTATTATTGAGATTCGCACCATTATTAAATGTCGCTAATCCATTAACATTCAAAGTACCGCCTACAGTTGTATTTCCTGTAGTTATTAAAGTACCTGTAATATTGGTATTTTTAAGAGCCGTCGCACCATCTGCTACAGTCAAACCATTTCCAATTGTTGCTGAGCCTGTCGTCGTAACATTGCTGAGTGTTGTATTGCCAACGACATTTAACGTGTTATTAAGTGTCGTTGCACCTGTTACTCCCAGAGTACCGCCTACTGTCGTATTTCCTGTAGTTATTAAAGTACCTGTAATGCTGGTGTTTTTAAGAGCCGTCGTACCATTTACTACAGTCAAACCATTTCCAATCGTTGCTGAGCCTGTCGTCGTAACATTGCTGAGTGTCGTATTACCAACGACATTTAACGTGTTATTAAGTGTCGTTGCACCTGTTACTCCCAAAGTACCGCCTACAGTCGTATTTCCTGTAGTTATTAAAGTACCTGTAATGCTGGTGTTTTTAAGAGCCGTCGTACCATTTGCTACAGTCAAACCATTTCCAATCGTTGCTGAGCCTGTTGTAGTTAATGTACCTGTCTTAACTGAACCGTCCGTATCTAAACCTGCAGTACTTAATGTCGTATTTGTCCCGACTTTAACTGTACTGGTGGTTTTATCTAATTCAACACTGCCTACCGTAACTTTATTCAGACTTACGTCATCCGTTGTTGCAACTACAAAATCTGTGCCACTAGGTGTGATTGTAATATTATTTCCTGCCAAAACATCAGCGTAAACTGGCATCACCGCACTTGACGCAATAGTTATAGCTACTGATACAACTTTCACCGTTTTTGTTTTCGTTTTACTTTTTGCATTTTCAGAAACCGCAACCCATGCCCCTATCGAAGCATTCCAAACTACTCTATAGATCCTATTCATACTTACACCCTTTATATGATTTATAACTTATGAAAATAAAGATAATGTGTTTAATTTCTCATATTATAAGCGGCGGATTCAAGCGGCAAGTGCAACAGTATAAAAACCAGCCATAACTTCACTCGGTGTATACCAACCTAGTGTTTTTCTAGGACGATGGTTGAGTGCAAATTCTATCTGCTCTATTTGTTCGTTTGACACGCCATCAAACGATGATGATTTTGGCAGATATTGACGGATTAAACCATTCGTATTTTCATTTCTAGCTCGCTGAATAGACTTGTAAGGATCAGCAAAATACGTCTCTATGCCAGCATCAGTAATTCTTTTGTGTTCGGAAAATTCTTTGCCATTATCAAATGTCACACTATAAGCATGGCTCATTTGTAAACGATCTAATGCACAAGTAATCGTTTGAGAGGATGCTCTTGTTGGCCCTAAATGAACAATATGTACATACAGGCTCTTTCGATCAACGAGAGTCAATAAAGCACCTTTATGATGTTTACCAATCACCGTGTCACCTTCGAAATCTCCTAAACGTTGTCGTTGATCAATGACCTGGTGTCGGCAGTGAATACTTGTTTTATCAATGATTTGACCCCTACGATCCGTGTTTTTGTAACCGCGTTTTCGATATTTCTTCTGATGCCTTAAATGTAGATGAAGTTTACCGCCTTTTGATTTATCTTGATAAATGTACTGGTAAATCCACTCATGTGAAGGTACATCCAGCCAACCGCGTTGTGTTAAAGCACCTGAAATTTGTTCGGGTGACCAGTCCAAACCAATCAAATAATCAATATAAGCGAAGGCAAATGCTGTCATTGATGATGAAGGACGGTACCGTCTTTGACTTGCAAATTTAGCTGCCTGTTGAGCTCTATATCCACGTTGCCCAGTATTTCTTTTTAATTCACGGTAGATGGTTGATCGTGAACGTCCTAATTCCCGAGCAAGGGTAGCGATTGAACTTTTACTTTTCAAAGTAGCATAAATTTCGTATCTTTCATCTTGAGAAAGTTGGGTGTATTTCTTCATTGTGTGCTTTCCAATTACGAGTTGAAAAAGTCTAATGATTCTATGAATACACCTAACTTTTTCAACTAACTACAAATGTGTTGCACTTGGGATTTGAATCTGCGAGCCATAAAATGATGTGGTCCTAGGATTTTAGACCACGCCTATAATTTCAATATCACCTTTCGCCTTATAAACATGTTGGCCAAAAGCATTTGACAAATGTCCAGTGACACAGTCCTGAGAACTAAATTGATATGAAGGCGGTAAGAGTAAAATAATTTCTGATTCTGCTGTCTTGAATGAAGCCTGCCCAATAAATGGACATAGCTCTCCTTCATCCTGTGCAAATGCAACAGGAACACTACCGATTGGCTTTGTTGCACAAAGATTTGAAATGCAAAGCGCCCCTAATTGAGCCAAATTTAAGGCGTAACTTGGGTAAGTGGTCGACCTAATTCCGTAAATCTGTTAAGGACTGCTACACGTGCATGGATCTCATTCACTTGGCTATCAAAACTCCTTGCACTGAGTTTATCTCCTAATAATTTGATGCAATGCATCTTAGTTTCAACCAAACTTCGACGATGATAGCCTGACCATTTTTTCCATAGTGTCCTGCCTAAACGTTTAATTGTTCTAAGTAATTCATTTCGCTCTAGCGAGCTACTCTTTGTATCTTTCCATTGTTTCGCATTTTTTCTAGGTGGAATCACCGCATGCCCTTGCCGATCTGCAATGACCTGACGGCATTGCTTGGTGTCATAAGCTCCATCGGTATAAACTGAACCGTACCGGGTTTGTCGGAGACTTTTTTATTTTTGTCGGAGACTTTTTTATTTAAGTTAAGCCACCTGACCTAACGGGTTAATCTTATCATAGTACATTGCTTCAAACTCAAAAGGCGACACATAACCCAGTGCACTGTGTACACGCTTTTTATTGAACCAATCTACCCAGTTTAGTGTCGCAAGTTGTACATCTGCTAAACCTTGCCAATCTGCTTTTAAATATGTTTAGTCCCGGCATTTGATGGATCGGATCAATTTTAAAAAGTTCAGGTTCATCTGTCCACTGTTTGCAGATGAATTCGTAGGGAGTCAGGCCCCTGAGTGTTTTGAGTCTGCGGCCGAAGTTGTATGCAGCAATAAAATCAGCAAGGTGAATGCATAGCTGAGTGTGATCGTCGTAATGGAACCGTTTGACAGTAGCTTCTTTAATCGTTCGGTTCATCCTCTCGACCTGTCCATTGGTCCATGGATGCTTAACCTTGGTAAGACGATGTTCAATGCCACATTCAGTACAAACCCGATCAAAGATGTGCTCAGAGGCGTAGCGATCACAGGTGCGGTTCGTGAACTGGATGCCGTTATCTGTTAGCACCGTATGGATTCTATAGGGCACAGCCTTAACCAGATTGCGCATGAACTCCGCGGCTGCCATCTTACTGGCTTTAGTATGCAATTCAGTGAACGCAAACTTGGAAGTGCGATCAATGGCAACGAAGAGATAAAGCTTACCCTGTGCTGTTTGCATCTCAGCGATGTCGATATGAAAGTAACCAATGGGGTAGCTCTTGAAGCGCTTCCTGACAGGGCGATCACCTTGTACCTCAGGCAGTCGTGAAATACCATGCCGCTGTAAGCAGCGGTGTAACGACGAGCGTGTCAGATAAGGAATACTCGGCTGCAATGCATAAAGGCAATCGTCTAGCGGCAACAAAGTGCGTTTTCGAAAAGCAACAATTGCCGCCTCATCTTCAGGCGATAACACGCTTGAGCGAGAATTCTTTGGGCCGGTTGTAAGATCATCTACTGAAGTACGTTTCTTCCATTTTGCGACGGTCTTTTGATTGATGCCGTAACGCTTGGCTAGCGTTCTTAAGCTCTCTTGACTATTTTGTATTGCTCGACGCACTGCCTGTGTCGTTGTGGCGCTGCTGTGTAGAACTTGTCCCATAGTGCTTCCTTCCATTTATCTGAGAATATTGCACCATTAAAATCTGGGACTAAACACATGAAAGTACTGGTACATGATGGATTGGGCATCTGGCTGTGTGCCCGGCGGCTGGAACAGGGCAAATTTCACTGGGCTCAAGTTCACCAAGGTGAAACCGTGGCCCTCAGCCCGGAACAGTTACAGGCACTGATCCAAGGTTTGCCCTGGCAGCGCATTGGACGACAGCAGGTGGTGACGATGCTTTAAACCAGGCTGTTCCATTCTGCTATTCTCCAAACGTTCTATTTCATTCTTCTCATGACCTCAGGCATACTGCGGTCATGAATACGCTGCCTGACTTAAGCCAACTGACCCATGAACAACTGCTGGAATTCACCAGGCAGTTGGCGCTGCAGCATCAGTCTCTAGCACAATCAAACCAGCAATTAGATGCCAGAGTTCAACATCTTGAAGTCACCAATCAGCAATTAGATTCTAAAGTTCAACATCTTTCTATTCTCACGCAAAAATACGAGCATGAGCTCGCACTATTTAAACAGCACAAATTTGGCAGTAAAAACGAACATCTCACCGCAAAACAAATCCATCTGTGGGATGAAGCGGTCGAAGAAGATATTGCCGCTGTTGATCTGGAACTGGAACGGCTGAATGCAGATAAAACTGATGCAGCGACACACAAAGCCACAGTCAACAAACCTAAACGTCGACTGCTGCCCGATCATCTACACACCATCCGTATCGAGCATGAACCAACATCAACCCAATGTGCTTGTGGCTGCACCTTGCGTCGTATCGGCGAAGATATCAGTGAAAAACTACATTTCAGACCGGCACAGTTCTATAAGGAACAGCATGTGCGTGGCAAATGGGTCTGTGATCAGTGTGACACCCTGACTCAGCAAGCGATGCCCGCCTATGTGATTGATAAAGGTATTGCCAGTCCTGAACTACTGAGCCATGTGTTGGTCTCGAAATACGCAGATCATTTACCGCTGTACCGTCAACGTCTGATCTATCAGCGGGCGGGAATCGAGCTTTCTAGATCAACTTTATCTGACTGGATAGGTCGCTGCGGTGTAGAACTGGAGCCTCTGGCCAATGCCTTAAAAGAGGTGGTACTACAACAGCAGGTGCTGCATGCAGATGAAACACCGGTCACCATCATGCGGATGGGTGAGAATGATAAAAAACCGAAGAAAGGTTATGTCTGGGCCTATGCCACTACACAGTACAATCCAGTTCAGGCGGTGATCTATGACTTTCAGGATAGTCGTTCAGGCCAGCATGCTGCAGAGTTCTTGAAAGGCTGGCAGGGTTATCTAGTCTGTGATGATTACAGTGGTTATAAAGCACGCTTTAAATCAGGCCAGGTCATAGAGGTGGGCTGCATGGCCCATGCACGTCGTAAATTCCATGAACTGCATGTAACTGGGAAAAGTCAGGTCGCTGAACAGGCATTGGTGCTGATTCAGAAACTGTATGCGATAGAAGCAGAACTCAGGAGAAAGACCGATGGTACAGCAGAACAGCGCCGCGAATACCGACAACAGCATAGTCAACCGGTGATGTAACAACTGTATGAATGGCTTAACCAACATCAACTGACTGTGCCATCGAGTTCTCCAACCGCCAAGGCCATCAATTACACTCTGAAGCGTTGGCCAGCTTTAAGCCGCTATCTGGATGATGGCAATCTACCTATAGATAATAATTGGGTGGAAGTGCGACACGAAGTCGCTTAATGAAGTTGTTCCCCCCTGCGGGAACCACCCGTGTCACCGGGTGAATCTAGAAGGCTGAATAAAGAGCGCCTTCGACAATGTAACGAGGCACCGCAAGGTGCGGGGTATCAATCGTGAGAGGCGTACCCTTCTGGCAGCCATAGCCGGACAAGGGCTAGATAATCGGTATGGTGAACACATGTGAATCTGCGTAACGATCGTTAAGTTGAACGAGCGGAAATGGCTGATACGCTCGAACCAAAACGGTAATGGAGGTGGGAATTGCGTCTTTCGACTACGCATTCGTGACCCATACGCCTCCCGGTCGATAGCAGGCACCTAAGCCGATGTACTTCAGTAAGCTGAACGTGGAAATCCCGTATTACTCCCATTGGGAAAGCAGTTTGCAAAAACTGCCCATGGTGATGCGGGCGAAGGAACGAGGAAAAAGCGAATGCCAGTCTGTAATGGGTTGGATAGAGGTTGAAACATTACCCCACGCGAAAGCGGGCTGACGTCCTTATGGTCTCTCATCACAAGAGAGTGTGTAGAACCCTTTTAATGGAGGGAGAGCAAATGAATGCAGCAGTATCAGCGTGTGCACCTTCCAGCACATCGTGGGACAGCATCGATTGGATTGCTGTACAGCGTCATGTCAGAGGGCTGCAAGCGCGTATTGTGAAGGCGGTACAAGACGGCAGGCATAACAAGGCGAAAGCTTTGCAATGGCTGCTGACTCACTCGTTTAGTGGCAAAGCATTGGCCGTCAAACGAGTGTCTGAAAACAAAGGCAAAAACACGGCTGGGGTCGACAAGGTGACTTGGAATACACCCAAGGCCAAGACCGGTGCGATGATGTCGTTGAAGAGGCGAGGTTACACGCCCCTTCCGCTTCGGAGAGTCCTTATTCCGAAGAAAAATGGCAAGATGAGACCTCTTGGGATACCCACGATGAAATGCCGGGCCATGCAGGCGCTCCATCTGCTGGCTTTGGAACCCATCGCGGAGACCATCGCTGATCGGAACTCTTATGGGTTCAGACCGCAACGCTCAACCGCGGATGCTGCAGCACAGTGCTTTGGTGTGCTGTCAAGAAAAGTAAGTGCGGAGTGGGTGCTAGAGGGTGACATTCAAGGCTGTTTCGACAATATCAGCCATGACTGGATGATCGCCAACCTCCCAATGGACAAGGTGATTCTACGGAAATGGCTCAAAGCCGGTTACGTCTACCAAAGCAAGCTGTTTCCCAGTCTTTCCGGAACACCGCAAGGAGGTATTATCTCCCCGGTGCTGGCCAACATGACCTTGGACGGACTGGAAACGATGCTGGCGAAGAGGTTCTCTAACGCCAAATGGACAGGCAAAAAGCTGCAACTGGTACGGTATGCGGATGATTTCATCATCACGGGGTATTCTAAAGAGTGGCTCGAAAATGAAGTTCGTCCTGCCGTGGTTGAATTTCTGGCGCAGCGCGGTCTCGTGCTCTCTCAGGAAAAGACCAAAATCACGCACATAGGGAACGGGTTCGATTTTCTTGGCTGGAACGTACGTAAGTACAACGGCAAGCTACTGATCAAGCCGTCAAAGGCAAACATCAGCGCTCATCTTGACAAGCTGCGAGCATTAATCAATGCAAACAAAGCGACACGACAGGCCACTTTGATCGGTTTGCTCAACCCGATTCTAAGGGGTTGGGCCAACTATCACAGTCATGTCGTTGCCAAGAAGGTTTTCAACCAGGTAGACAACGCAGTGTGGGAAATGCTCTGGCGATGGGCTGTACGTCGCCACCCTCGCAAGACACTCCGATGGGTCAAAGATCGGTATTTCAAAGTACAAGGAGCGCGTCGATGGGTGTTCTCATGTGATGAACAGTCCGCCGATGGTCGGAAGCGACAATACACATTAGTGTCTGCCTCGGACACGCCAATTGTGCGACATATCAAGATCAAGGCTGCTGCTAACCCTCATGACCCCGCATGGGATGAGTACTTCGAATCCCGATGGGGTAAAAGAATGCTGGTCTCCGCAAAGGGGCGAGCCAAGCTGTATCGGGTGTGGCTAAAACAAGGTGGTCGCTGCTGCGCCTGTCTTAAACCAGTCACCAAAGATACACCATGGCACAGCCGTCATATTGTGAAGCTAAGTCATGGTGGAACGGATGCAGTTGCTAATCTTGAGATTTACCATCTGTATTGTCCGAGGAGTGTTCAGTTTGCCAATGTCAACGATGTATAACCGGGTGCCGAATGGCGCCTTAGCAGAGGCTTGAGCCGTGTGCTGGGAAACTCGCATGCACGGTTCTTAGGGGGTTGGACGTAGGTAACTGCGTCTGACTACCCGACAACCAGATGCGACCTTGGGCGTTGGGACGTAAGAATTGGCTATTTGCAGGTTCGCTGCGCAGCGGTCAGCGAGCAGCCAATATCATGACATTAATCCAGTCAGCAAAGCTGAATGGGCTGGATCCGTATGCCTATTTAAGTGATGTTCTGAAAAGGTTGCCGACACATAAAGTGACCCAGATTGAAGAGTTACTGCCACACTGCTGGAAACCTAAATCGAATTAAAAATTGGTATGGGATTCAGCGGACGCTTACAATAATTCAACTTTAAATCCATCCTCAACATTACAACGCACTTCAAGCACAACAACTATTAATTGCACATATTAAAAAAATCTAAATCCAAATAATCTGCTCGCAGTATGTATTTTAACTGTCATATATCTACAACTTATAGCAAACCCTTATTTGCACCAGTTCTCTGAACTTTGCTGCGTCCTGCACGATGAATCAATAACTTCACTGTAGCTGCTTGTTCAAATCCTTACATGCTGCCGTTTCTTCCTCAAGATATTTCCAATATTTGTTTACTTTTGACTTTAAAGCATCATCAAACTGCAATCTGTTTGCAATATAAAACGCTTAATTTCTAAACAAGAATAAAGAGGAAAAACTTCTTATTTTTTTATAACCTTATTCTGCTTAGGAAAACAACATGTCTGAACAAAAAGTAGCTTTAGTGACGGGTGCATTAGGTGGTATTGGCAGTGAGATTTGCCGTCAACTGGTTACAGCAGGCTATAAAATTATCGCAACGGTTGTACCACGTGAAGAAGACCGCGAAAAACAATGGCTTCAAAGTGAAGGATTTCAAGACAGCGATGTACGCTTTGTCTTAACGGATTTAAATAACCACGAAGCGGCAACAGCAGCTATTCAAGAAGCAATTGCTGCTGAAGGTCGTGTCGATGTGCTGGTCAATAATGCAGGCATCACCCGTGATGCAACTTTTAAAAAGATGAGCTATGAACAGTGGTCACAAGTCATTGATACCAACTTAAAAACATTGTTCACAGTGACTCAGCCCGTGTTTAACAAAATGTTAGAACAAAAGTCGGGACGTATTGTCAATATCAGCTCAGTCAACGGTTTAAAAGGTCAGTTTGGACAAGCCAACTACTCTGCGAGCAAAGCCGGCATTATCGGTTTTACCAAAGCCTTAGCTCAAGAAGGTGCACGTTCAAATATTTGTGTAAACGTGGTTGCGCCTGGCTATACCGCAACACCAATGGTTACTGCCATGCGTGAAGATGTGATTAAAAGCATTGAAGCACAAATTCCTCTACAACGTCTTGCTGCGCCAGCTGAAATTGCCGCTGCTGTTATGTACTTGGTCAGCGAGCACGGTGCGTACGTGACAGGCGAAACCTTATCGATTAATGGCGGTTTATACATGCACTAAACCGTGCAGCCCCTATTTTCATTTACAAGTTTATTTACTGGAGTTACACCATGCTATACGGCGACTTATTTTCAAATATGAATGCACAATACAAAAACGTATTTGAACCGTACACAAAATTCAACAGCTTAGTGGCTAAAAACTTTGCTGACTTAACCAACCTACAATTAGAAGCAGCACGCAACTATGCCAACATTGGTCTAGCGCAAATGTTTGCCAATAGTGAAGTTAAAGACATGCAAAGCATGGTGAATTGCACCACCAAGCAATTAGAAACCATGAACAAACTTAGTCAGCAAATGATTGAAGATGGCAAAAAGTTGGCAACACTAACGACTGAATTCAAATCGGAATTTGAAAAGTTAGTTAGCGAATCTATGCCTAACAATAAATAACACTGCTCTGAAAACCATGCGTTATCAGGACGAATGTTACGGGGAAGTGTGAAAATTTCCCCGTTTTAGTTTCAGCCCTGCACTCAATTTGATTGCTAAAAGCCATGTGCTATGGAGCGATGAAATGAACCCGAACTCATTTCAATTCAAAGAAAACATACTACAATTTTTTTCTGTACATGATGACATCTGGAAAAAATTACAAGAATTTTATTATGGGCAAAGCCCAATTAATGAGGCTTTGGCGCAGCTCAACAAAGAAGATATGTCTTTGTTCTTTGAAGCACTATCTAAAAACCCAGCTCGCATGATGGAAATGCAATGGAGCTGGTGGCAAGGTCAAATACAAATCTACCAAAATGTGTTGATGCGCAGCGTGGCCAAAGATGTAGCACCATTTATTCAGCCTGAAAGTGGTGATCGTCGTTTTAACAGCCCATTATGGCAAGAACACCCAAATTTTGACTTGTTGTCACAGTCTTATTTACTGTTTAGCCAGTTAGTGCAAAACATGGTAGATGTGGTCGAAGGTGTTCCAGACAAAGTTCGCTATCGTATTCACTTCTTTACCCGCCAAATGATCAATGCGTTATCTCCAAGTAACTTTCTGTGGACTAACCCAGAAGTGATTCAGCAAACTGTAGCTGAACAAGGTGAAAACTTAGTCCGTGGCATGCAAGTTTTCCATGATGATGTCATGAATAGCGGCAAGTATTTATCTATTCGCATGGTGAATAGCGACTCTTTCAGCTTGGGCAAAGATTTAGCTTACACCCCTGGTGCAGTCGTCTTTGAAAATGACATTTTCCAATTATTGCAATATGAAGCAACTACTGAAAATGTGTATCAAACCCCTATTCTAGTCGTACCACCGTTTATCAATAAATATTATGTGCTGGATTTACGCGAACAAAACTCTTTAGTGAACTGGTTGCGCCAGCAAGGTCATACAGTCTTTTTAATGTCATGGCGTAACCCAAATGCCGAACAGAAAGAATTGACTTTTGCCGATCTCATTACACAAGGTTCAGTGGAAGCTTTGCGTGTAATTGAAGAAATTACCGGTGAAAAAGAGGCCAACTGCATTGGCTACTGTATTGGTGGTACGTTACTTGCTGCGACTCAAGCCTATTACGTGGCAAAACGCCTGAAAAATCACGTAAAGTCTGCGACCTATATGGCCACCATTATCGACTTTGAAAACCCAGGCAGCTTAGGTGTATTTATTAATGAACCTGTAGTGAGCGGTTTAGAAAACCTGAACAATCAATTGGGTTATTTCGATGGTCGTCAGTTGGCAGTTACCTTCAGTTTACTGCGTGAAAATACGCTGTACTGGAATTACTACATCGACAACTACTTAAAAGGTAAAGAACCTTCTGATTTTGATATTTTATATTGGAACAGCGATGGTACGAATATCCCTGCCAAAATTCATAATTTCTTATTGCGCAATTTGTATTTGAACAATGAATTGATTTCACCAAATGCCGTTAAGGTTAACGGTGTGGGCTTGAATCTATCTCGTGTAAAAACACCAAGCTTCTTTATTGCGACGCAGGAAGACCATATCGCACTTTGGGATACTTGTTTCCGTGGCGCAGATTACTTGGGTGGTGAATCAACCTTGGTTTTAGGTGAATCTGGACACGTAGCAGGTATTGTCAATCCTCCAAGCCGTAATAAATACGGTTGCTACACCAATGCTGCCAAGTTTGAAAATACCAAACAATGGCTAGATGGCGCAGAATATCACCCTGAATCTTGGTGGTTGCGCTGGCAGGCATGGGTCACACCGTACACTGGTGAACAAGTCCCTGCCCGCAACTTGGGTAATGCGCAGTATCCAAGCATTGAAGCGGCACCGGGTCGCTATGTTTTGGTAAATTTATTCTAATCGGTCATATAACAACAGCCATGCAGATGCTATATATCATGTGCATCCACAGAAACATGAACACAAAATTTAAGGATATAAAATGAAAGATGTTGTGATTGTTGCAGCAAAACGTACTGCGATTGGTAGCTTTTTAGGTAGTCTTGCATCTTTATCTGCACCACAGTTGGGGCAAACAGCAATTCGTGCAGTTTTAGACAGCGCTAATGTAAAACCTGAACAAGTTGATCAGGTGATTATGGGCAACGTACTCACGACAGGCGTGGGACAAAACCCTGCACGTCAGGCAGCAATTGCTGCTGGTATTCCAGTACAAGTGCCTGCATCTACGCTGAATGTCGTCTGTGGTTCAGGTTTGCGTGCGGTACATTTGGCAGCACAAGCCATTCAATGCGATGAAGCCGACATTGTGGTCGCAGGTGGTCAAGAATCTATGTCACAAAGTGCGCACTATATGCAGCTGCGTAATGGGCAAAAAATGGGTAATGCACAATTGGTGGATAGCATGGTGGCTGATGGTTTAACCGATGCCTATAACCAGTATCAAATGGGTATTACCGCAGAAAATATTGTAGAAAAACTGGGTTTAAACCGTGAAGAACAAGATCAACTTGCATTGACTTCACAACAACGTGCTGCGGCAGCTCAGGCAGCTGGCAAGTTTAAAGATGAAATTGCCGTAGTCAGCATTCCACAACGTAAAGGTGAGCCTGTTGTATTTGCTGAAGATGAATACATTAAAGCCAATACCAGCCTTGAAAGCCTCACAAAACTACGCCCAGCCTTTAAAAAAGATGGTAGCGTAACCGCAGGTAATGCTTCAGGCATTAATGATGGTGCAGCAGCAGTACTGATGATGAGTGCGGACAAAGCAGCAGAATTAGGTCTTAAGCCATTGGCACGTATTAAAGGCTATGCCATGTCTGGTATTGAGCCTGAAATTATGGGGCTTGGTCCTGTCGATGCAGTAAAGAAAACCCTCAACAAAGCAGGCTGGAGCTTAGATCAGGTTGATTTGATTGAAGCCAATGAAGCATTTGCTGCACAGGCTTTGGGTGTTGCTAAAGAATTAGGCTTAGACCTGGATAAAGTCAACGTCAATGGCGGTGCAATTGCATTGGGTCACCCAATTGGGGCTTCAGGTTGCCGTATTTTGGTGACTTTATTACATGAAATGCAGCGCCGTGATGCCAAGAAAGGCATTGCAACCCTCTGTGTTGGCGGTGGTATGGGTGTTGCACTTGCAGTTGAACGTGACTAAGTACACCATTGCATCGAATCTTGAAACTTGATAAAGATTGACAATAAATTCAATACATAATGGGAGCTCAGGCTTCCATTATTTCTAGCTGAGCGCATTTCTAATATTAAGGCTTCTAGCTCAGCATTGATTTTAGTATTTGGCGATTTTAAGGGACGTCTACTCTGACTACTTAATCCATCAATACCTTGCTCAGAATATCGTTTCCACCACTTGCGTAACGTTGGTCTAGAAATGCCACATCTCCGACAAACTAGGCCAGCATCATTAGTCTCTTCAAATAATTTAACTCATACGAGTCTTTGTTGAATTTCTCTGTTCATAGACACCCATTATATTGAAATAATGTCTATGAATAAAATACTTAAATAAAAATTCTCCGACAAACTCGGTACGGTAAATTTTTATCCAAATGAGTTTTCAAAATTATGCTTCATCCATAATCCATTCTTTAAAAAGAGCATCCTCGATTTCATAAGTACCATTCTCTGGTTTAAAAATAATTTGTTTTTTTGATAAAGAACGTAGGGCCGATTGAATACTTGATACCGCAATGTTATCTACACCAATGGAATCAGCCAGATGTTGTCTAAATTGACTACTATAAAGTTCAACTTGTGATTCCGCTATGGCTTTTAAAATTAGCTGTTCTAATAACTTAAACTCTCCCCATAATCCCGAAAAGTCACGATGCCCCATTGTATCGGCTATAAGCTGTTCCTTGGCAAAATCTATAGCCAGCATTGGGTTTAAGGCTAAACGCTCCACTAATGATCTTGCTAGTTGAGGACTTTGCTTCATATCTAAAAAGGCGTGCCATAAAATTTCTTTATTCAAACTACGTCCTGTTGTCTGATTAAATACATCTGCCAGATGATCTGTAAATGCTTTTGTTAGATTTGGAAAAGGTAAATTCTGTCCATAATGAAAAAAGGGAGCACTACTCACAGAAAACATTTGTCTCAGGCCTTCTCGACTTGAACCAGTAAAAACCACCTTTATTGTTTCTTTATGCATATCTAAAGCGGTACGTAAACTGGCAATCGTGGTTTTATATTTTGAACTAGCTAAAGCCTGAATCTCATCAAGTAACAGTAAAATAGGTTTCCCCTGCTGAGCCAGTTTAGTAATGCTAGACAAAATACTGGAATTCACTTGTCCTTGTAGAAGTGTCACTTCAGCTTTTACCCCTGCCACCTCTGTACTTAAAGAACCAATATTTTTAATCCAATGTGTGGCTTTCCCCATTAAGCCATTTTGTTTTGAAAACTCATCAAGAGCTTTTACAAACTGCCCTTCACTATGCAGGCCTGCATCTAAAAAACTGAAATAAAAAACGCGCCATCCAAGCTGTTCTGCTAGGGGCGTAATATCTTTTCGTAAAAATTCAGTTTTTCCCATCCGGCGTGGGGCAAAAAAAGTCAGAGAACTAGCTAGTCCAGTCTCAAACATGCCTAAAATTTGTTTCGCCAGTTCGGTACGTGGAAAGTGCCAAGGGTCATTGGAGATGGTCATCATTTTAATTACTCGGCAATGATTTATTTATTACCATAGATTGTATTAGATTCCATTAGATTGTAAATGTCTAATTAGATTTCTTTAATCTAATAGGATCTAATCAGGCCAATAAAGCACCTTCTTACCGATCAACTGGTTTATTTTATAACTCCATTATTTTGTGGTTTAATAGACATATATGGACATAAGACCCAATATTATGGATTTAAAATTCAGAAAACCTGAAGAAGTTGTTGGATTATTATGTGAGAGGCTTCGTAAAGAACGACTTTATCTGGAAATGACTCAGGCAGATGTTGCTGCACGTGCTGGTATTGGTGTGAATACAGTATCCAATCTGGAAGCAGGTCGAAATGTTTCATTTGAAAATTTAGTACGCGTTGCCATGGTCCTAGGCCGATTACAAGAATTAGAGGAACTCTTCAAACCTCATTTAAACAGTGTAGATGATATTCTTCGCTATGAGAGCAATACGGCTCGCCAACGTATCAAAAGGAAATAAATCCATGCTCAAAAAACTTAATGTTTACTACAATGGATGGGGTGAATATTGGCTTTAGGGTACACTGGTCTCCTCAACAGCAATCACAGGTCGACCATTAATTGCCTTTGAATACAGTGCTGAAGCGATCCGTAAAGGTTTAGAGCTTTCCTCTTACCTACTTCCATTAAAAGGTGACCCATTAAGAAAAAACTTTCCTACACAGCAAATGGGATTACCAAGTCATATATATGATGCATCACCCGATGGCTGGGTGTGCTCCAGAATTTTGGTGGCTATTCAGTCCATCATTACTTACATTCCAACTCTCTAGTTTTCCAACTAGCCCAGGTTATAATAATGGCCACCCAAAATACGATTGATCTATTATGAACACCTCCAATGACCCTTTACACGGCAAAAAACTTGCTGACATTTTGGATGAATTATTGGATTACTACGGTGGCTTTGAAGGTTTAAGTCGTAAAATTGAAATTAGATGTTTTTGCATAGACCCAAGTGTTAAATCATCATTGCGATTCTTGCGTACCACACCATGGGCACGTGAAAAAGTAGAAAGCTTATATTTGTACGTCTTACGCCAAAAGGCAAAACAGAAACCGTAGCCCCAGGCAACACCCCTCTCATTATAAAATTATACCAGTCAGTAAAACACCTTTAGATTAAGCATGTGTATGTTGGTTATTATTGTTGATTATCACAATAAATTAGTGACCAAAAATCAAAGTACCCCACCCTACCTTAAATTACACCACACAAAATAAAAACTCTATATAACTGTTATATATATAGTTTATTAAAATACCAATTATGTTATTTAGTGTATTTTATGTCGGTGACTCTTGCCAAGGTTGGGGTCGAGAGTTCGAGTCTCTTTTCCCGCTCCAAATATGAAAAAGCCCTAATCAAACGATTAGGGCTTTTTTTCTGTTTGATGCTTTATTTCAAATCTGCTTATGCTTATTGAGAAGCTATTGATTCTAGCGCCAGACAAACATAAAACTTGCCGAATCCTGAAAAATAGATTGACAGCTTTTGGCAAGCAATCGCTCTCTTTTCTAAATGCAGTCTCAAGCCGTAATAAGCTTAGCAACTTCTACTGAAGCGCCTCTTATGTAGTTTTCCGATTAAAACAAAGAGGCTGCCTTTTAAAACAGCCTCGATTCACCGAATACTTGCACCGTAACGCCACCATACATATCTGCATTAATATCCGTTCGTTAAATCAACCTGATGACACAATGGTAAATTGGCATTTAAGCGCCGATCATTTTCAAGAATTTGTGCAACAACAACAGACATTGGTGCATGTGAGGCAATGTGTGGTGTGACTATAATTTTTTCGTGTTGCCAAAATGGATGACTTATACTTAAAGGTTCTTGCTTAGTTACATCAATAATTGCGCCACGTACCCCCCCCGAATCCAGAGCATTTAATAAATCTTGCTCAACAAGGTGTTGACCACGGCCAACTTGAATTAAAGCGGCTTGATCTGGTAGTTGCTCGAATAGCGACTTAGACAAAATTCCTGTATTTTCAGATGTTAATGGCATTAAATTAATTAATATCTGACTCTTAGCAAGAAACTCAGCGCGTTGTTCAACACCCACATAACTAGAAACATTCGTGAGCTGTTTTAGAGATTTCGACCACCCTGAAACGCGATACCCCATTGCAGCAAAACGTTCAGCCACATAGCCGCCCATATGACCTAACCCCATAATTCCTATCTGGATATCATGGCTATAATTCTGATTATGTTGTTTCCATAACTGCTGCCGTTGCTGTTGCATAAAACGATCAAAATGACGTTGATAGTACAATACGCCCCAATGTAAATAATCAAACATGCCTTTTTGATGATGTTCATCTAAGATACGACATACAAATTGATCCGAACCAATTTCACTCAAATTGAGATGTTCAACCCCTGCTGCTACGGAATGAATCAAGCGTAATTTGGGCAACGTTCGTAATTTTTCCATATCAGGGAACCAACATGCAGCTGTCGTCGCGTATTGAGCTTCCGGACTATCAGCAAGACAATAGCTGTTTTTTGGCGCATATTGTTGAAATACTTTGATTAAGATATCTTGTATATCTGAAATGCTACTCGAAAGTACAATCATGACCCATGCTCCAATTCAGCTATTCCACGATAAGATAAAATCTCTCGCCAAGTCGATTGCTCAAGATTTTCTAGCAATAGGCGAGGAAAGTCATTGGATCTACTTATCCCGATGACAAGATATTTTTTAGTCATAATTCCATCCTAAATTTATGTATAAAAAATTAAAAAATCGCGAGTTCTATCTATCAAATTCAAAGTCTGTAACGAGCAGCTAAGCTTGTTGAAATCGCTATTCAACAAACCTCTATTCAATTTGAAATTCTGAGGGATTGGTTTCAACACAGGTTCGGCAGGCTCAGTAGCATATTGAATTGGAAGATTTGAACAAGAAATCAATTTTGCAACTTTACTGAACACTGCCTAACGTTAATGATTGAGCACTATTTAAGATGTTTCTCTAATTTTTCGACGTAGAATTTTACCCACACCAGACTTTGGCAGCGCGTCTACCAGAGTAATTTTTTTAGGCATTTTATAGGCTGTGAGTTGCTTCCGTAAAAATTCAGTCAAAGCCTGTTCACACAAATCCATACCAGCTCGCGGAACAACATAAAGCGCAACTGCTTCCCCTGTTTTTACGTCAGGCACCCCAATACACGCACACTCCAATATAGCTGGATAACGTGCAGCAGCTTCCTCAACCTCATTTGGAAATACATTAAACCCTGAAACATTGATCATATCTTTTTTTCGATCAACGATTTTCAGCTGTCCTAAACGATCAAATACCCCGATGTCTCCAGTTCGAAAAAAACCATCACTGGTGAATGCTTGGCGCGTAGCATCCGCTTGTCGCCAATACCCTTGAGTCACTTGAGGTCCTTTTACACATATTTCACCCGCCTCTCCCAAAGCAACCTTACGATCAGTTTCGTCCAATAAATAAATATCAGTTCCTGGAACGGGTATACCCGTTGTTCCCGTAAATTGATTAACGGCCTCATGATTAAAACAAACCAACGGAGATGTTTCACTCAAACCAAAACCTTCACGAATGAAAGTACCTGTCGCTTTTTCCCAACGCTCAGACACAATGGCTTGAATGCTCGTTCCTCCACCAATTGAAAGGCGTAAGTTGGAGAAATCAATTTCCAATAATCTTGGATGAGCCAGTAAGCCAGCATATAACGTATTAACCCCGACAAATATATTGGGCTTAGCATGCTTAATCAGATCAATAAAACTGTTCATATCGCGAGGATTAATAACGAGTTGATTGGCCGCACCCGCAACCATATAGGAGAGACTCAACATCAGTGCAAAAATATGGTAAAGCGGGATAGCAGTGATTATAACTTCTAGGCCTCTACCCTGCATAGATAACATCATTGCCTGGAACTGTGCGATATTAGCCAATAAATTACCATGGCTCAGTATGGCTCCTTTTGATGGACCCGTCGTACCGCCAGTATATTGCAAAAACAATAAATCATTTACGTCCAGTTGAACTGGCTTTCTGTCCAATCGCAATCCTTCTGCCAATACCTGCTCAAGCTCTAAATACTCACCTAATTGCACCGCAACTGTCGGCTGGCAAAGTGCTCCAGATCCCGGTAGTCCATCTCCGACGCAAATCACCTGGGTTAGAGCCGGATTATACTGGGCATTTGCTAAAGTTGCCGTACTGCCTGAATATACAAATATTGCTTTACAATCAGCATCATGTAGTTGGTGTTCCAACTCATGTGAAGTATATAAAGGATTGGTATTAACTTGCACACAACCCGCACGTAGCACGCCCAATGTTACGACGGGAAAAGCCAGTAGATTGGGCAACATTACAGCAACACGATCACCTCGTTGTAGCCCTATTTCACATTGCAACCACGCAGCGAGAGCAGCTGACTGTCGATCTAGTTCGGCATAACTTAAGCTTCCTCCTAAACCTTGAAATGCAATTTCAGGTGCAAAAGTTTGCATGGCATGCTCTAGCGCATCAACCAAAGAAGTATGTGTCCCCATTTTTAATTGTGGATCAATACCAAAGTTGTGATAAGAATTTGACCAAAGTGATTGTGTCAACATTTAAAACTCCATTTTCTGCTAAACAATGGCTTTCAGGCCAAATATGAATACATAGTGATTACATCTATACATTGAGATATTTTTAGCGCGGCATACGTACTGTAAGTGCGGTCCATAAGGCACCTATCAGTTGAAATGCACTTATAATCAACAAACCATAAATAAAGCTCCCGGTGTCCTGACTAAACTTACCAAGCAGAACAGGGCCTACAAAGCCACCCAGATTGCCGACTGATGCGACAATCGCGATGCCAACTGCAGCTGCTGCGGGTGTCAGCATTTTTGTTGGAATCGTCCAACTGAGCGGTGCCCCAGCTAAGATGCCGATATAAGCGATACTAAAACCAACCAATAATCCCAAGACACTATCTAGTTGACTAGCAATGATGAGATAGCCTGCAGCAATAAACATAAAACAGACAACCAAATGCCAACGACGCTCTTGCATCCGATCTGAATTACGGCAAATCAAAAGCATGGCAATAACGCCAATGAGGTTTGGGACAGCCACCAATAAACCAATTTTTGCATTCGAGGCTATACCGGCTTGGCTGAGTAGCGTGGGCATCCAGAACGATATGCCATAGCCACCGCATACCAATAAAAAATAAATCCAGGCACTGCTCCAAGTCCAGAAATTCACCAAGCCTGCTTTCATCGAAGTTTTAGTTCGTTCAGGATTTCCTAGACTAACTGCGAGAACATGTTGTTCTCGGTTACTCAACCAATTTGCTTGATTGGGACGATCTGTGAGTAAAACATAAATAGCGGCTGCCACAATAAACGTGGGTAGGCCAGTCGTAATCATCAACCATTGCCAACCAGCGAAACCTGCATAGCCATCAAGATATTCGATGATCGCACCACATAATGGACCTCCGATCAGCCCAGAAACCGCAATCCCAGTCATGAACAAGGCCATCATTCGCCCACGATGCGATGCTGGAAACCAGTACGTCATGAACAATACGATACCTGGGAAAAAACCAGCTTCTGCAAAACCAATGAAGAAACGAATGACGTAAAATTCAAGTGGCGTTGTAACGAAGGCTAAACTAAGCGTGGCACCTCCCCAAGCAACCATGATCAGTGGCACCCAACGTCGGGCTCCTATTTTTTCAAGAATCATGTTACTTGGGACTTCAAAAACAAAATAACCGATAAAGAACATACCTGCGCCGATACCGTATGCCACATCATCGAGTCCAAGCGCCTGTCCCATCTGTAATTTGGCAAAAGAAATATTGGTTCGATCAATAAAATTCATCAGATACGCTATAAACAAAATAGGTATCAGTCGCCATGCCGCTTTTCTTACAACAGCGTCAATCTCTGAAGGTGAAATTTCTGGTGTTGTGGCGTCACCAAGAGAATGTGTGTTTGATATTTTACTCATTGTATTACTCTCTTGAGTATTACCAGTTGGATTGAGCTGTTCCCAACTTGGCAACCCTTTCCATGTAGGTCAACAAAATTTCCTTATAGGTAGACCAACCCCAGTACTGTTAAAGCCCAAGGTCGGCATGCCACATACTCTATTTTTTAATATTAGGTTTTATAACTCGAATCTAAGCGATCTAACTTACGCAATAAGGCA
Source organism: Acinetobacter pullicarnis (assembly GCF_006352475.1). Lineage (NCBI taxonomy): Bacteria > Pseudomonadati > Pseudomonadota > Gammaproteobacteria > Moraxellales > Moraxellaceae > Acinetobacter > Acinetobacter pullicarnis. The sequence goes on along the minus strand of NZ_VCMZ01000001.1, from coordinate 286,106 downwards.
GGCCAAGCAATTTCAGCTCCCATTCCGCTAGTCGCTGTTTTAAGTACATTGTCGAGACCTTGCATAATTGCCGGCGCGACTTCGATCAACTCACCACCCGCTTGAGCATCAATTTGAATACGACAAGTATTTTCAAAGGTATACATTTTTAGAAATGCATCTGCGACACTACTTCCAACCACTAGCAAGCCATGATTACGAAGCATAAAGTAGTCAGCATTCCCTAGATTGGCTTGTAAACGTTGCTTCTCATCTTCACGGATTGCGACCCCTTCATAGTCGTGGTAGGCCAAAGAATTGAGCACAAAAGTTGACTGTTGACTAATAGGCAAAATCCCACATTTTTGGGCACTAACCCCAACACCACTACGGGTATGTGTGTGTAAAACACAATGTGCATCTTCTCGGGCAGCATGAATCGCACTATGAATCGTAAAACCTGCTGGTGTGACTGGAAATGGAGACTCACTTAACTTATTACATTCAGAATCTATTCGAATAAGACTAGAAGCAGTAATTTCATCGAACAACATGCCATATGGATTCAATAAGAATTGCTCACCCTGTCCTGCTTCTGTAGGTAAACGCACACTGATATGAGTAAAAACCAAGTCCGTCCAACCATAAAGCGCTGCTAGACGATAAACTGCTGCGAGATTTACACGTAAGTCCCATTCAAGATCACTTACTTTTCCTTTTAATGATTCAATTTTCATAGCGTTCTCCTAACGACTCTTATTCCATGCGTTCTAATGCGGCGGTGTATAAACTTTTTTTAGGCTGAGCAAAAACATTGCGTAACATGGGTTCAAAAAATTCTAGCGGTAGAATTTCACCTTCTGAATCAAAAGCGGGATTATCGTAAAAATCAACAAACTCACGCGTATGCTCATAATACTGATGGCCTGCAAACATATCGCGCATATTGCGATCCATACCGATGTGATGAAAAAAGTTATGTCCTTGAAAAATTCCATGATTTTCAACCATCCAATGATTTTCATCACAGACAAACGGCTTTAGAATCGCAGCCGCAATTTCAGGATGGTTATATGCGCCCAATGTGTCACCAATATCATGTAACAGCGCACAGACTACATATTCCTCATCACGACCATCGCGGTACGCCAAAGTCGCCGTCTGTAAACAATGACTCAGTCGATCAATTGGAAAACCTGCATAATCACCCTCTAATAGTTTGAGGTGTGCCATGATCCGGTCAGGTAGTTTGTTAACAAAAGGCTGGAATTCTGCGCTAATAATTTCCCAATCCGCTTGGGTGCTTTGATCCATCCTAATAAAGCTGGCATTCTTGCCCATAGTATATTTCCCTTAATGCGAATCTTATTTTTAAGCTCTACAGCAAGGTTAAAATTGCTCTCTAGATAAGCATTGATATTCCACGCTGTTGACAACAACTTATCAATCTCATACATTCGCGTCCAATGTATTGTTTTTAGGAACCTTATGCATTGGACGCATCAATTAGCTTGAAACGCTTGCGACATTTAGAATTACTCGCAGAAGAATTGAATTTTTCCAAGGCTGCTGAACGTGCAAACCTTTCACAGACGGCTTTTAGTCGAAGCATTCAAGCCCTTGAAACTGAGTTTGGTTTACGCTTGTTCGATAGAGATACGCGATCAGTACGCCCAACTCCCGCTGGGCGCTACATTATTGCCAAGGCACTGGCCTTACTTGGTCGAGCACGGGACTTTACAGATGACGTCTATTACCTATCAAATGCTGAACGTGGTGAGCTAAACTTTGGTGCGAGCTTACTTGCTATCAATGGACCACTGCGCCATGCACTGATTGATCTAAAGCAGCAGTGCCCATTATTGAAGCTACATATAGAGGTCAGTCAAAAACCTAATTTACAAATGCATTTAGAGCAGGAAAGAATTGAGTTTTTTGTATCTAACCCAGGTGAGTTACAAGAGGATGAGCGCTTCGAAGTAATATGGCTTCCATCTGAGCCTGCATCTATATACTGTGCGCCACAACATCCTTTATTGAAGCAAAATACACCGCCCACACCAGAACAAATTCAAATGTTCCCGTGGTCTGCTATTGCAATGGACAAAACACTCATACGACGCCTTCGCGCCATACTGGGGATGAAACCCAACCAGGCACTGCCATTAGAGTTAACCTGTGATAACTTACAAATACTACAAGACCTAACCATACACAGCGACAATTTATTATTTACATGGAATTCATGGATAGACAGCAATAGTCAGCTCGTCAATTTAGCTCCTCTCCTTCAGCCCCAATTACCTCAAATAATGATGAAGGTTGAATGCGCAATAATACGATTGGCAGATCGCTCACTCTCTCCACCTGCTCAGCGTTTAGTTGATCTTATTTTAATGCATCGAGAGTGATTGAGGTTTGATAGCAATGCTCCTCTGGCAATGCATTCCCTTGGTACATCAGCGTTCACTCACCTGCGTCATCGCCTGAAATTGAATTTCAAAGGTGGTGCCTTGTCCTGTTTCCGTTGGAGAAACCGTCATTTTACCTGCGTTTAAATCGACAATTTGCTTGACGATTGACAGCCCCAAACCACTCCCAATCACACTGCTTGCTTGATTGACCCGATAAAAACTTTGAAAAATCAAAGTGACTTTATCTGGTGGAATACCGATTCCATTGTCCTCAATTCGCACCACACATTTTCCCGCAATTACCGTACAGGAAACCTTGATTACGGCTGGCTGGGTGGTACTCCGATAAATAATGGCATTATCAATCAAGTTCCGCAGCATGATTTCTATTTGATCGGGCTGTGCATCAATATAGCTCGGCTCAAGCGCTGCAATGATCGTAATATTGGCTTGTTGAATTTTAAAATCTAACATTGCCAAGACACTATTGATTAATGCCGACACCTCCAAGCATTTATTCTCCTGCTGCACTTGTGGTGAAATGCGTGCCAAGGTCAACAATTGCGAAATCATACGTGAAGCCTTATCGACCCCAAGAATAATATCGCTGATTGCATTATTGGCCTCTTCGGGGGTTCGTGCATGTTGTAAAACTTGAGCATGGACTCGTATCGCAGATAATGGGGTGCGAAGTTCGTGTGCAGCATTTGAAGTAAAGCGTTTTTCTCGCGCCATACTTTCTGATATTTCAACTAAAAGCGTATTTAAGGAAAGCACCATTGGTCTAATTTCCTCAGGTAAGCTTTCTTGAATCGGATATAAACTGCCTGCAGATTGTTTTTTAATTTTCTCACTGACTTTATGAATCGTGGAAATATTCTTTTTAATAATGATGGTGATTAACCAACACAGCAAAGGCAGAAAGATAACGGTGAGAATCAATAGAAAGATAATAATTGCATGCTGCATTTCCTGACGGATTTGCCAGATTTGTGCAATCTGAACTTGCAAGGTTTTGGTAGTATTCCAAACCGAATAAGCCCTAAAAAGTTTACCGTCAATCTTAACCCAACTAAATCCAGCTTGATGAATAAAGGCTTGCGTACCGACTCCAACAGAACGATAAATTAATTGACCTTTTTGATTCCACAACTGAAATACAATATGGTCATAATGTTGGCTATTGGCATCTTCTAAAATGGTTTGTTCAGGTGCTTGATTGGGAATGGTGCTGGACGCAATCGAAAGTAGCGAGTGCGCAGTTTCTGCTAAGGACTGGTCAAATATCGCTTCCGAACGCTGTTTCACTTCTAAATAAATAAAGCTCAGACTCACCAGCCACATACTGACCGTAGCCAATACAATGCACAGTGATAAACGTCGGGTTAAAGAATAACTCTGAACGGGTGAATCCATTATTTCTCTTTGTCCACAATATAGCCCACCCCTTTAATGGTCCGAATAAAGTTCACGCCCAGTTTTCTGCGAAGATGATGAATATAAACTTGGATCGCATTACTATTGATCTCGCCATCATGTGTATAAAATGAATCCTCAATCATGCGGGTTGAAACAATACGTCCAAGATTACTCAGCAATAAATGCAGCAAGTTATATTCTTTCTGGGTAATTTCCACCAAGTTTTGATCCACAAAAACCTGATTGGTTGATTTATCGAGGCTCACATTACGGAACTCAATTACATCATTCAAATTGCCTGACATGCGCCTTAATACCGCTTGTATCCGAGCGACAACCTCGAAAATATCATAGGGTTTGGTCACAAAATCATCCGCACCAGCCTGTAAACCAGCAATACGTTCTTGCACCTGATCCTGTGCGGTCAACACCAAAACCCCAGCATTAATATGTTTATGCCGCAGTGATTTTAAAATATCCAAACCATTGCCATCGGGTAAGCCTAAGTCGAGCAGCACAATGTGGTAAGCATAGACCGAGAGAAAATGCTGCGCGGTCTGTACACTCTCGGCAATATCCACCACAAAGCCAGCTTGATCAAGCCCCAACGCCGTGGCTTTGGCCAGTAACAGATCATCTTCGACCAGTAATATACGCATAATTTAATCAAGTTAAAAAAAGTGGATGAAAACAAATGCCAGTCAGTTAAGGTCGTGAATCCTTCAAAAAGCCCTCTTCCCACTTGCAGAATATATTCCTCATCCCAATGGGAGAAGGTATCTACACAAATATTTAAGAAATATATGTAATCTATTTGAGCTTAATACAAGGTATTTAAGTCCTCTTTAGATTTGGAATTTAGGGCTGAATGCAAATTTCATTGAATTTCAGAAATCCCCAATCTCCCCTAACCCCTCTTTTCCAAAGAGGGGTTAGGGGAGATTGGGGATTTCAAAGCCTAGTATATGCTACACAACGCTCCTTCCTTAGAAAAAGGAAGGTTGGGATGGATTGCTTTGAATCGTAATCCATATATCAAAAGATGTGTAGATACCTCATCCCAATGGGAGAAGGGGTTCGAGTTTTTCTTCACTGAGCGGCATAAGATGAAAACTGCAAAACCTTGAAGCAATCGATTGAAACGTTAAGATCCAAAGCTAAGCCTAAACCTAAAACTTTGGCTTTAAAACTTAAAAACCAATCCTTTAATGCTCATCATCTATCGACCATATCATATGGCTATTTAACATTAAAAGTGACAAATTCTGTGCATAGTCCAAGCGGGCCTGATCTAAGCGGGTAATCCCCTCAATCAATTGCCGTGAATGCAACAACAATTCATTTAGGCTGATTTCTCCAAGACGATAAGCCTTATTCATCAAGCTATTCTGCTTTAAAAGTTCTGTAAATATTTCTTCAGATTTGGTCATTCGCAATTGTGCATCTTGCAGTTGCATAGACAACAGCTTGGTTTCATTAACTAAGCGTGACTGTACGCGTGCTGCTTCAATATCCGCACGTTTGGCTTCTGCTTCTAGCATCGCGGCTGTGGCACGAACTTGCCGCTGTGCCAATGGAATTGAAACTGAAAAACTAATTAAATTGTCTGCACCTGCTTGCTCTCGACTATAACCGACGCCAAGAGTGGGATCTGGCAGGCTGTTCAACCGTTGTCTTTGCAGCAAGGCATGTTGTTGCTGTGCCTGCGTTTGTGCCAACTTTAATTCATGATTTGCGTCTAATACCGCAGTCACCCATTGTGCTTGCGTATACGTTTGTGGCAAGACTTTAATTCGCTGTGTCAAAAAGTTCGCAGGAATATTGCCTTGAAAATAACGGCTTAATGCTTGTTTGGTTTGACTCAGGCTCATTTCAGCCTGTAGCAACTGCTCTTTGCTTTGCAAATGTTCGGTATTTAATAGCATCAGTTCCAAACGCGGTGCATCTCCGACTCGAATCCGATTACTTAAAATACCCATTTGATTTTCAATAATTTGCAGTTGTTCACGCTGGCGATCTAACTGGGTCAGCGCACGTAAATAGGCAAACCACAGCCCATGCAGTTCCTTGCTGGCCTCATGCCAAGCATCGGTATATTTTAATTCCGCCAGGACGATCTCACGGCTGCCCAAGTCACGATCTAAACGAGCTTTATTGGGCAATCTCACTTGTTTTTCGAGCCCGATGTTGGGCTCATAAAAGGTTTCACTGGAACGACCACTGTCGGGGGCATCTGTACGGCGCAGTTGCAATCCTGTTTTCACCGTCCACGCGGCATCGCCCAATCTAATTTTCTGGTTATAGGCTGCGGCATAATCGAGGCCTGAACGGGCTGCCAATACCCCAGGATGCTGATTGAGGCTTTGCTCAACGTCACTGGATTGTGGCAATAACGGTTCAATTTCAGTGGTCGGAATATTGGCCTGTACGGCCTGAGCGAAACTCAAGCCCAACACAGCATAAAAGCAATAACGGGATATCTTTCTCATACGGTGGTTGCTCGTTCTGCGGAATAGCCCGCGGTTACAATCGGTACTGCCCAATAAAAGAGTTCGGTGCCCTGAAATGCAGTATTCAAATGTGCAATCACTGCATCAATATGTTGCTCAAGTAAAATCATCAGAATCAGCTGCCGTTCAGTTGCGCCACGAATCTGTTCCTCAATATTTTTATAATGCTGCCGAGGTCCAAAACCGAGCGATTGCACCGCAGTACAGCCTGAAATCACCTCAGGAAGCAGCATCAAATGATGCATCACCTCACTGCAAATCGATTGCGGCACATTAAGCGAAAGTTGACACATCTTAACCATGCGATTTTCCCTGAACACCAAACTGTTTAAATAAATTAGGCACTAATATGAGGGTCAACATGGTGCAGGTGATCAACCCACCAATCACCACAATTGCCAACGGCCGCTGTATTTCTGAGCCCGGCCCAGTACTAAATAACAATGGCAATAAACCTAGGGCAGCAATACTGGCGGTCATTAACACCGGTCTTAAACGACGCATCGCCCCATGTCGAACCACCTCGGCAATCGGCATTCCCCTTGCCAGCAGTTGATTGAAATAGCCGATGAGCACTAAACCATTCAGTACGGAAATTCCCATCAAGGCGATAAACCCCACCGACGCGGGTACTGACAAATATTCTCCAGTGAGCGCAAGTGCGATCACACCACCGACCAAGGCAAAGGGAATATTGACAAAGACCAAGATGCTTTGACGGACTGAACCCAATGTGGTGAATAAGATAAAGAAGATCAGCACCAAGGCTGCTGGAATCACCAGCATTAAACGTGCAGCTGCACGCTGTTGGTTTTCAAATTGTCCGCCCCATTTGAGATAATAACCTTCGGGTAATTTCACTTTGCTCGCCACCAATTGCTTGGCTTCATCGACAAAACCCACCAAGTCACGATCACGCACATTGGAGCGTACCACTGACATCCGTGAAGCATTTTCACGTTCGATTTTGACCACTCCTTCGGTTTTCACCAATTCGGCCAAAGCCAGCAAAGGTACAGCCACGCCATTTTCAACAGGCAAAGACAAGCGCGAAAAATCAGGAGTCGATTGCCCCAAACTTGAATCCCCTTTGAGCATCAGCGGAATCGGCTTACCTCGCTCAATAATCGAACCAATTTTCTGACCTTCAATTAGGGTTTTTAAATTAGCTTGTACGCTTTGACTATTTAAATCATTGCGCATTGCCATATCACGCTGAATCCGGACTTCCTGATATTGCACCCCAGAGTTTTCCAAGGTCATAACATCTTCACTGCCTTCAATCCCTTGTAAAACGGTTGCAATTTCTTTGGAGAGTTCATTTAATTTATCTAAATCAGTGCCATAAACTTTAACCGCCAAATCACCACGCACCCCAGACAACATTTCTGAAGTACGCATTTCAATCGGTTGAGTAAAGCTAAAATTTACCCCTGGCACATTATTTAAGACTGCACGGACCTCGTCTAAAATCGCTTCTTTATTTTTGGCTTGCCATTCAGCTTGTGGTTTTAACACCAAAAAAGTATCGCTTTCATTCAGTCCCATCGGGTCTAGGCCCAACTCATCTGAACCTGCACGAGCCACAATACGTGCCACGTCGGGGACCTTGGCTAAGATGGCTTTTTCAACGGCCAGATCCAATTGAATGGCATTGTCCAAACTAATTGAGGGCAATTTTTCTATTTGTAAGACCACATCGCCTTCATCCATGGTGGGCATAAACGATTTACCAATAAATGGAAAAATCACCACGGCCGATAGCAATGAAAGCACCGCAATCAGATAGGTTTTTTTAGGATGAGCCAAACTGGCATTTAAGATTTTTTGATAGGCACTTTCCAGTTTTCTCACCAAATAAGGGGTTTGATGTGGCCCCGGTTTGAGAAAAAACGAACACAGCACTGGCACCACGGTCAGTGATAGCAGCAGAGAACTCGATAAGGCAAAAACAATGGTCAATGCCACCGGTGAAAACAGTTTGCCCTCTAAGCCTTCAAGCGTCATTAGTGGAATAAACACCAACATAATAATGAGCATGCCTGAACTGACCGGAACGGCCACCTCTGCCACGGCACGGTAAATAATGTGTAACGGTGGTAAAAAAGTTTGATGCTCCGACTGATGCTGTTCGGCCATTTGCATTTCGATGTTTTCAACAATCACCACCGCGGCATCGACCAATAAGCCAATTGCAATGGATAGGCCACCCAAGGACATGAGATTGGCACTGAGCCCAAAACGCGACATCAACAGAAAGGTGCTTAGCGCGGATAATGGTAAAATCACCGCAACCACCAAGGCCGATCTGAGATTGCCTAAAAATAGCAACAGCAAAATCAGCACCAAAACAATCGCTTCAAATAAGGATTTGCTCACGGTATCAATGGCGCGGTTGACCAGATCACCACGGTTATAAAAGGGTTTAACCGTAGTGCCTGCAGGCAAGGTTTTTTCAATCTCCGCTAATTGTTCAGCCACATGTTTGACCACTTGTCGTGCATTGGCCCCTTTGAGCGTCAAAATAATTCCTTCGACCGCTTCACCTTGGCCATTTTCAGTCACGGCGCCATAGCGCGATAAGGCACCAATATGCACATTGGCAACATCACGCACTCGGATGAGCACCCCATTTCGCTGTGCAACAATCATCTCACTTAACTGCTGTAGGTTCTCAACCCGACTGTCACTGCGAATCAATAAGGACTCACCATTTTCAGTCAAACGGCCGGCACCATCACTGCTGTTGTTCAACTCAATCGCTTGCTGCAATTGATCCAGTGAAATGCCACGCGCGGCCATGGCTTCCAAATTTGGCGTGACTTCAAAAGTACGGACAAAGCCACCCAGCGCATTGACCTCGGCCACCCCTTCAATTTTGCGTAACTGTGGGCGAATCACCTGATCGAGTAAGCTGCGTTTCTCCATTTCACTTAAGGGACCATGAATGGTAAACATAAACGCCTCACCCAATGGCGTGGTCATCGGTGCAATTCCACCTGAAGCGCTGGCGGGTAGTTGCGGCATTACTCCATTCAATCGCTCATTGACTTGTTGTCGCGCCCAATAGGGATCGGTACCTTCAGCAAAATCTAAGGTAATAATCGCAATGGCATATTTGGATTGGGAACGTAAGATTTTTTGATTGGGAATACCAAGTAGCTCTTGTTCAATCGGCACCACAATCCGACTTTCGATTTCTTCTGGGGTCATCCCAGGTGATTTAATGACAATTTGTACTTGGGTACTGGATACATCGGGAAAGGCATCAATCGGCAATTGCATAAAAGCAAAATAGCCAGCCACACAGAGTGCCGCCGCAGCCAATAAGGTCAATAGACGTTGCGCCAAGGCGAAGGAAATTAAACGATTAAGCATGTCTGATTCCTTATTTCGCTGGCGTGTTGTGAACGGCATCGGCTTGTTCTGCACCAAAACCTGCGAGTACGGCTTTTAAACGAGCTACCCCAGTCACGGCAATCACTTGACCGGCAGCCAAGCCTGCCCCCCGAATGTGAGTGGTTTGAGTATTGCTGACCACCACCTCGACTTGTTGTGCCTCAAACCCAGCTTTAGCCTTCACAAAAATATAATTTTTATTGTCTTTTAACATGATGGCGGTACTGGGTACTGACCAGACCGGCGAGCTGGCTTTGCTTGCCGTCTGAATATTGGCTTGTACATATTGATTGACACTCAAACAGGCATGACTGGCCTGCATCTGCACCAGCACTTCTTTGGTTTGAGTATTGCCCATTAAACTTGGAGAAATCTTCGCGACATTACCCGTCATTTCACAGCCATCAACCTTAACCAGATCTCCGACTTGAACCCCCTGTTGCTTGCTGGGCATTTGTAAATTCAGCAGCAACGGCATGTCTCGTTTGACTACTTTTGCAATTACCGCCCCACTTTCTACAAACTGACCGAGGCTCACGTCTAAGCTTTCGATCACCCCACGGGTTGGACTTTTCACCTGAATGGTCGGATCTAAACTCCTGCTTGAACCGTGCCCCATAAACTGCAATAAGCGCTGTTTGGCTTGTAGATTAATATTGTTTTGCTGCACACGATTACGTGCTTCCTGCACTCTTTTTTCCGCGATAATTCCTTCTGCGAATAGGCTTTGTTCACGCGCTAACTGCTGTGAATCCAATTGTTGTTGTGCGCGTAACTGCAACACTTCATTTTGAATTTGAATAATATCTGGACTATAAATCACCGCGATTTTGGCAGATTTTTCCACTTCGGCTAAAGGCTGCACCAAAATTTGCTGAACCACCCCAGAGATTGGGCTGGTCACTAACAACTGACTGGCAGGTGACCAAATAGCTTGGCCTTGTAGCACAAGATCTGCAGCAATCGTGTCGGTTGCTGCGCTTAAAACTTGAGTACGAATACTGGCTTGTTTTTCCTGATCTGCACTGATGGCCAAGCGATTGCCCGCACCTTCTGGCGCAGGCTGCTCAGAGGCAACGAGCTTGGAACCCGCAAACCATTTTATGCCAATTGCTGCTAGCCCAATCACAAGAACAATAATCAATAAAATTAAAGTTTTAAAATTATAAAATCGACCCACTGATCACAACCTAAACGCTGCATTTATTTAGCCAACAATCTAGAATTGATTCCTTAAGTTCAAATTAATTTGGGGTTTTCTGGTAGATCAAGCACCGAAAAGGATGGCTTGCAATCCATCCACGGATTAAAGAATACCGTTTCAAAGAACACTGTGCTGAAGAGACAACGCCATATTCTGTTTAATTTTTTCAAAAAAAGAAGCCAAGATCATATTGGGCTTAATGCCTTTTTTAGTGACCAAGCAAATGCGGGTACTGTAATTAAAGCTTTCTGCAAGGATGGGCTTCATATTGCCCTCAAGCAGCCACTTCTTGGCAAAATGGTCTGGTAAAAAACCCAAAAACTGCCCGGTTAAAATCAGGAAGGCAATCCCCTCTCGGTCACTTGCTGTGGCATTGGAACGCATCTGTTGATGCAGCTTGAGCGCTTGTGGCGTGATGGTATAACTCGGCATCACCGTATTCCAATTGAATAGTGCTTTCTGCTCAACCTGATCTGCTGTTGAAAAGAGTGGATGGTTTTTTCCACAATACAAATAAGACCTTTCCTCATACAGATCAAAGTAATTTAATCCAGACAATGGCGTCATTAACGGGATGGCACCCACATGCAGCCGACCATCCATAATTTTGCATTCAATGTCCGACAAGGTGCTCATACTAATATTAATTTGCACATCTGAACTGTCACTGCTGAGCTGCCCCAAACTCTGCGTGATATAGGAACTGGGCATGGTCACCAAATTATTAATAATGCCGATGCTGAATTCACCTTTTAGCTTGCGATGGACTTGATTGGCCTTGATTCTGAAATCTTCTAGTGCCGCCATCAAGACCTCAATATGCTTTAAGATTTCTGTGCCTTCTTGGGTGATGGCAAAGCCTGCTCGGCCTCGTTGACACAAACGAACCCCCAAACGACTTTCCAAATCACTCATATGTAAACTAATAGCTGAACGACTAATACCCAATACACTTTCAGCAGCGGTAAAGCTGCCACTCTCACAAATAGTTTTGAATATTTTCAATAATTTTATATCAAAATCATAAACTTGGCTTAATTTCCCTGTGCTCATATACGTCCTGTATTTATTATCTAAAGATGAGTTAGTTTGAATTTATCAAATATAAAGTTCTGCGTAAACTCAATGTGAATAAGCACATAAGGAGTTAGACCGTGTTAGATAAAAATGGAATCCAAAATTTAAATTACCGCGCACATTGGCTCCCTTTTTCAGCCAACCGCAACTTCCATCAAGACCCACGAATTATCGTGGCAGCCAAAGGCGCACACCTGATCGACCAACATGGTCGTGAAATCTATGACTCCCTTTCGGGGCTTTGGACCACCGGAATTGGGCATTGCATTCCAGAAATCACCCAAGCAGTGAGCCATCAATTGGCAACACTGGATTATTCCCCTGCTTTCCAATTTGCGCATCCCTTGTCATTTCAATTGGCTGAAAAAATTGTCGCGTTAATGCCAGATGGCTTGAACCATGTGTTTTTCACCGATTCGGGCTCTGAGTCGACCGACACCGCCATTAAAATGGCCAAAGCCTATTGGCGCATCCAAGGTCAGGCGCAAAAAACCAAAATTATCGGCCGTGCCCGTGGTTACCATGGCGTAAACATTGGCGGTAGTAGTGTTGGTGGGATTGGCGGCAATCGTAAAATGTTCGGTCAACTGATGGATGCAGACCATATTCCACACACTTTACAACCCGATCATGCTTTTACCAAAGGTATGGCGGAAGATGGTGGGATCGCACTGGCCAATGAAATGTTAAAAGTCATCGAACTGCATGATGCCTCAAATATTGCGGCTCTAATTGTTGAACCCGTTTCAGGCTCTGCGGGTGCTTTAGTCCCCCCTAAAAGCTATCTCAATCGCCTGCGAGAAATCTGTGATCAACACAATATTCTGCTGATTTTTGATGAGGTGATTACGGCCTTTGGTCGTCTGGGTACGCATACGGGTGCTGAGTATTTTGGCGTGACCCCAGACCTTTTATGCTTTGCCAAGCAAATTACCAATGGTGCGATTCCTTTGGGTGGCGTGGTCACCAGCAGCAGGATTTACGATACCTTCATGCAGCAGGACCTCCCTGAACATGCCATCGAATTTACCCACGGTTATACCTACTCCGCACATCCTGTGGCCTGTGCGGCAGGACTTGCCACGCTTGATGTAATAGAAAAACAAGGCTTTATTCAACAAGCAGCCGCCTTGAGTCCCGGTTTTGAAACGGTATTACATCAATTAAAAGGCAGCCCACATGTCGTGGATATCCGTAACTGTGGCCTGATTGGTGCCGTGCAATTGGCTGCACGAGATGGCGATCCATCTATCCGTCCATTTGAAATTGGCATGCAGCTTTGGAAAGCTGGCTTCTATGTGCGCTTCGGTGGGGACACGCTGCAATTTGGCCCAATGTTTAATAGCAAGCAAGCTGACTTGGATCGCCTGTTCAATGCGGTTGGTGAACAAATTCATAAAGTTGCTTAATCACCATTTTACGATCTCAAACACAAAGGAATGCATATGGACATTATTGGTCATTTTATTAATGGAAAAATCATCAACGATGCAGCACGTACCCAAGCGGTCTATAACCCATCAACGGGGCAAGTGAGTCAACAGGTTGCGATTGCCAGTCGTAGCACAGTGGAACAAGCCATTGCTGTCGCCACTGCCGCTTTTCCAAGTTGGCGTGATACCCCCGTGATCAAACGTGCACGGGTGATGTTTAAGTTTAAAGAACTATTAGAAAAAAATGCCGATAAAATCTGTGAGTTGATTGGGCAAGAGCATGGCAAGATCTCTCATGATGCCATGGGGGAACTGCAACGCGGCATTGAAAATGTCGAATATGCGTGTGGTGCGGCTGAATTTCTCAAAGGCGAATTCAGTAAAAATGTGGGTCCTGATATTGACTCATGGAGTGAATTCCAACCACTCGGTGTCGTTGCAGGGATTACCCCATTTAACTTCCCTGTGATGGTGCCGTTGTGGATGTTCCCAATGGCAATCGTTTGTGGCAATTGCTTTATTTTAAAACCCTCTGAGCGCGATCCGTCTTCAGCGTTGTTTATTGCACAATTACTCAAACAAGCGGGGCTTCCCGATGGTGTATTCGGCTTGGTCAATGGCGATAAAGAAGCGGTTGATACCCTACTGCATGCACCAGAAATTCAAGCGATTAGCTTTGTTGGCTCGACCCCTATCGCAGAATACATCTACACCACAGCCACTGCGGCAGGCAAACGTTGTCAGGCACTTGGTGGCGCTAAAAATCACGCGATTATTATGCCCGATGCAGACCTCGACAATGTGGTGAACTCGCTCCTTGGTGCCGCTTTTGGCTCTTCAGGCGAACGCTGTATGGCGCTGTCAGTTGCGGTGGCAATTGGTGATGAAATCGCCGATCAAGTGATTGAAAAGCTTCAAACTGAAATAAAAGGTCTAAAATATGGTGCTTACTCAGACCAAAGTAATGATTTTGGTCCCGTCATTACTCAAGCACATAAAGAAAAAGTACTTGGCTATATCGACAGTGCCGAACAACAAGGCGCCAAAATTGTCGTTGATGGTCGTACTGCAAAGGTTACTGGTTTTGAAGATGGCTTCTATGTGGGACCAACTTTAATTGATGCCGTCACCGCAGATATGAGCAGTTATAAAGCAGAGATTTTTGGTCCAGTTTTACAGGTCATTCGTGTACAGACCATGCAACAAGCCATGCAACTGATTAATGATCATGAATATGGTAACGGGACTTGTATTTATACCCGAGATGGCGAAGCAGCACGTTATTTTAGTACACATATTCAAGTCGGTATGGTAGGCATTAATATCCCCTTACCAGTTCCGGTGTCTTATCACAGCTTTGGTGGCTGGAAGCGCTCTTTATTCGGTGACTTAAGTGCTTATGGTCCAGATGGCGCACGCTTTTATACCCGTAGAAAGACCATCACCCAAAGATGGCCATCGACAAATATTCGTGAAGGGAAGCAATTTTCAATGCCGACCTTGAATTAAAAAGTTAAGGAAGAGCTTAACCATTCTTCCTTTTTGCTCAATTCAAGCTCGATATTATTGCTTTTTTTAGCGTCATCATCATTCGAGCAAATTGGGTTTTTTAAAATCATTTTTAAGGATAAAAAATGAATAATGAAAATAATACAACACCAAAACTTGGTGAAGGATTGACCAATAATCAAATCGTCATGATTAGTATCGGTGGTGTGATTGGTGCCGGATTATTTATTGGCTCATCCGCTGCAATTGCCAAAGCTGGCCCTGCCGTTATTCTGTCTTATGCCCTCACCAGTCTTGTGGTTTTTCTGGTGATGCGCATGCTCGGTGAGATGGCGGTCATGCAGCCCGATACTGGCTCATTTTCCACCTATGCAACCAAAGCGATTGGCCCTTGGGCGGGCTTTAGTATCGGTTGGTTATATTGGTGGTTTTGGGTACTGGTCATTCCGGTTGAGGCCATTGCCGGTGCAGAAATTTTACATGCCTGGTTCCCGATGTTTCCCGCTTGGCTCTACGCGCTACTTTTTGTTGTGATCTTAAGTCTTGCCAATCTATTTGATGTCAAAAATTTTGGCGCCTTTGAATTTTGGTTCTCACTGATCAAAGTGGTTGCGATTCTGCTGTTCATTGGGATTTGTTCAGTCGCTGTATTTGGCTTTTGGCCTTTGGCAGATGTCAGCGGTATTGCCAATTTATATCAAAATGGCGGCTTTATGCCCTATGGTTTTGGTGGCATTCTCGGTGGTATTTTAATTACCGCATTCTCTTTCTTTGGTGTTGAAATCTTATCGATTGCCGCAGCCGAATCTGCCAATCCTGCTGAGAAGATTCGTAAGGCCACTAATCTGGTTATTTACCGCATTATTCTATTTTTTGTGTTGTCGATTTTCTTAGCCGTTTCTTTAGTCGACTGGCGCTCTACTGGCTTTAGAGAATTTGGCACTTTCCAATATGTATTAATGACCTTAAATGTACCGGGCACCAAATTAATCATGGATACAGTGGTCTTTGTCGCTGTTGCCAGTTGTATGAATGCTGCGCTATATACCGCTTCACGGATGCTCTTTTCACTGGGTGCGCGCAAAGATGCACCAGCAATGGTAACTGAGCTTACCCCCAAAGGTGTGCCTCGTATTGCAGTACTGCTTTCCTGCGCAGTCGGTTTAGTTGGCTGTCTAGCTAATTATTTCTTCCCAGGCCAAGTCCTTACCTTCTTGCTATCCACCACCGGTGCGATTGCGCTGTTGGTGTATTTGGTGATTGCTATTTCACAACTGATCTTACGCAAACGCTGTGAAGCAGAAAATATCGAAATGCCATTTAAAATGTGGTTATTTCCATGGCTCACTTGGTTGGTTATTTTTACTATTCTTGCCGTGCTGACCTATATGTTCTTCTCACCTGATTATCGCTATGAAACATTGATGTCGCTCAGCGTCACCTGCGTGGTCGTGGTCTTCGGGATTATCGTCAATCGTAAAAAGAAATATGCGCTGCTCAAACAATATTAAGCAGCGATCAAACGCTCCACTCAATCAACAATGGTTCACTGTTTGCTTTTCCAACAAGCAGTGAACCATTATTTATATTTCAGCGATTACACACGTTAAATTGTTGCTATTTTAGACACTCAATCACTTTTTCCGCGTAAACAGCTTGACCAAAATTTTTGTTGATGTATTATGTGCGGCATGCGGGAATAGCTCAGTTGGTAGAGCATAACCTTGCCAAGGTTGGGGTCGAGAGTTCGAGTCTCTTTTCCCGCTCCAAATATGAAAAAGCCCTAATCGTTTGATTAGGGCTTTTTTTCTGTCTGATTTATAGACTTCGCTTTTAGAACGCCCCCAAAGCTTTGCGTAGTAGAATTTTGCCATATAGGCTTACGATTTACCGCTCTCATTTTGAAAATAAGCAACGTGCATTGAGCATTACCTTAACAGTAAATCTCTTAACATATGATGATCAAACACTAAGCGTCTAGATTATGCGGAAATCATTCTGCTTGTTTTCTTATTATAAAATTTATAAAAATTTCACATTAGTTGTAATTTAAATTTTTTGTTAAAACATCGATAAAAAGTCTCACTCTTATAGGCAGGTGTTTTCTATTTGGATAGATCACGTATATAGGAATCATCTCACTTTTATAGGTTGGTAATATCTGTACTAGTCGTCCCGATTGAATATCATTTTTCACTAAAAAATCTGGCAAATAAGCTATACCTAAACCTTCAACAGCAGCATCCTTTATAGCTTCTCCACTATCAAATTTTAATCGACCAATTGCCCTAATTGTATGTAATACCCCCGCTTCGGAATATAGATTAAAATTATAAATTGATGATTTTAATCCATAAATTAGAAATTCGTGATCTTTTAAGTCCGCTATAAGCTGAGGAGTACCATTCTCAACTAAATAAGAAGGAGCAGCACATAAATAAAGATTAGCTTTAGTAATTACCCGAGAAATTAATTGTGAGTCTGGTTGAAACTCTCCAATTCTAATCCCTAAATCGAATCCTTCTTCGATTATATCAATCATCCTATCTGAGAAACTTATTTCTGCCTCTACTTCAGGCCAAGTTTTTAAGAATTCTTTTAGTAAAGGCAAAACGATTATACGTCCAAAAGCTTGAGTTAACGTGAGGCGTAAAACTCCTTTAGGAATCGGTTTATCTTGACGAATACTGGTCTCTACCTCCTCTAAGTTTTCTAAAATTTGTATACAGCCATCATAGAATTTTTTCCCATCTGTCGTTAACGACATTTTCCGAGTTGTTCGATGCAATAAACGTACACCTAAATATGTTTCAAGTCGCACTATAGCCTTCCCAACAGCAGAACGTGTTATCCCGAGTTTCTTTGCTCCCGCAACAAAACTTCCTTGATTCGTAGTTGTTACGAATATTCTAACTGCTGAAAGATCTATATTTTCTTTGGACACTAACTCTCCCCCTATTAGGGAATCCTTTTCCCGAATATATGCATTATCTTATTTCTTGTCGAATAAATTTAACTTAATGTGAGTTTTTATGCTTATTACATCAAGTGCTCAAGAGACCTTAGTCACATGGCTTGAAGCAGCCCAACCTATTATTCACAAGCGTCAAGGAGACAATGAAGAAAGTTGGCAAGCTATCCGCGAAAATTAAATGACTAAATTAGATCATCTTTTTCCCGCTCCAACTGGAGTTAGTTTTAGTTCGGTGAATCTGGGAGGAATGCCAGCAGTAAAATTCTTCCTTCGGCTGAACAAGCATTAAATAACGCCTGTTCTTTCCTTAATGATGCTTGATCAAAATCTAAAATTTCTTAAAAATTAACAAGTGAGTATACCAATGAACACGAGAACCGCTATTTTCCCTAAAGACAGACATGCACTTTATCAAGAACATGGTTATTCTGCCGCGATTAAATCTGGAGATTTATTATTTGTTTCTGGGCAAGTGGGTAGTCAACCAGATGGGAGTCCGGAACCTAGTTTTGAAAAGCAGGTTGAGTTAGCATTTCATAATTTAGAAAATACCCTAGCTGCTGCTGGCTGTAGCTTTGATGATATTATTGATGTTATGACTTTCCATACTGATCCAGAGAATCAATTCGAAGCTATTATGAAAGTAAAATCAAAGGTTTTTAATCAATCTCCCTATCCAAATTGGACCGCCATTGGTGTAAATTGGCTTGCAGGATTTGATTTCGAAATAAAAGTTACAGCTAGAATTCCACGATCAAACTAGAAAAGTTAATTTACACATAGAACCAAAGAATAATAAATTGATTTGAAGAAAATATAAGGGCTGTAGCGATCAGGAGATGACCTTAACTATGGCCCTGATATTTAATATCATCTAAAACATCTATACAAAACCAAAGAGCGTAATGGTGGCCAGAAATTGGCTACTTTACAATCAACAAAGCATTCAACAGGAATGGATTTTGAAAGACCCAATAAATGGGCTTTTTTTCTGTCTGAGATTTAGCAAAAGTTTTAATGAAACAAGGTTCTTATAAAAAATGTAAAATAAGTAGTATAAAATTTACCGAGTATCCTACAATAACTCACCTAAAGTACGGTTATGCGCTTGAATGCAAATGAACGCATCTGATGAATAACAATCATCTTTGAGAACAAAGACAATCAAGCCAAAAAGCATCATAAAAACTGAATGAATACCAAGAGCACCTTAACCAACAATACCTCAATGAGCGTTGTATTGATCACAATGCAATGCTCCTCTTCGCACTTAGAGAGTTTACCGTGAACCGTCTCATTTACCTTGATTATGCTGCAACCACGCCTGTTGATCCTGATGTTATTGCCCAAATGGTGCAATGCTTAGGTATGGATGGCATATTTGGGAATCCTGCCTCTAAATCACATTATTATGGTTGGCACGCGGGTCAGTTGGTCGATCGAGCTAGACAGCAAATTGCAAATCTTATTCATGCTCAAGCCAAAGAAATTATCTGGACCTCTGGCGCAACAGAGTCAAATAATTTGGCACTCAAAGGTATTGCTCAAAGTGATTTAAGCAAGGGCAAGCATATTATTACCAGCCAAATTGAGCATAAAGCGATCTTAGATACCTGCCATGAACTTGAACAACAAGGCTTTGAAGTCACCTATTTACAACCTGAGCCTGAGACCGGAATCATCCACCCCGAAATGGTCCGTGATGCCATACGTTCAGACACTCTTTTAGTGTCATTGATGATGGTGAATAATGAGCTTGGTACGATCACAGATATTGCCGCCATTGGTGAAATCACCCATGCACATGGGATCTATTTCCATGTCGATGCCGCTCAAGCCGCAGGCAAAATCGCTATTGATGTCGATGCCATGCATGTCGATTTGATGAGTTTCTCTGGACACAAAGTCTATGGCCCCAAAGGAATTGGTGCACTCTATATGCGCACACGTCCCGATCTAAAATTAAAAGCACAAATTCATGGTGGCGGACATGAACTGGGCTGTCGATCTGGCACCTTAGCACCGCATCAGATCGTGGGTATGGGCGCAGCTTTCGCATTGGCAAAACAATACCTTCATGCTGAACAATTGCGTTTGTCTGTGCTGCGAGAAAAATTGCTACACGGCTTAGAAAAACTGACCAGCATTCATTTAAACGGTCATGCCACCCAACATGTGGCGAATTATTTAAATGTTAGTTTTTCCGCTGATAATGCCGCACGTATTATTCAGTCGATTAAACAAGTGGCAGCTGTATCAAGTGGCTCTGCTTGCAATTCAAACCTTGCAGGATCATCGCATGTACTCGCCAGCCTCGGCCGATCGACAACGCTAGCCGAAAATACCATTCGTTTTAGTTTCGGTAAATGCAGTAGCGAAGCTGAAATTGATATGCTATTAGTCGCCATTGTAGAAAATAAAGGCATTCCTTTCATCACTTTTGATTAAAACAACCTTGCAGTAATTTATAATTTAACTGCGCTTCATCTTAAACCAAGCGATTATTTTCTACTTCAAATCTAAATAGCCCAAATTAAAAAATAACGGCTATTTTAGATTTGGAATTCGTGGTTTATTTGATTTTAAATGGTCATGAATTTTTGTGGATCAGCAGAACCCTGCACGCTTCTTGAATTAATGTCATAACTCACCTCAAGATCACCCAACCACCTATCTCACAGCTGATTTATGGAAGCTAAGTTGACAATTTTTTCTTGTTGTAATGCCGCTTTTGCCTTTGCATATTCTTGCTCCATGCTCACAGTCGATTTTTCAACACCTAGACTTTGCCATTGCGTTGGCATAAAGCATCAACCCAGCACCAGACTATTAATATTTCTTAAACAATAGTTTAATTTAACCAATTTTATTTACAGTTGAGATAGAAAGTTAATCTCTTATCAATAGGCAAAATACTATATTTTGCAGTCAGCTAAATATAAGCATTTTTGATATCAAAAATAACATTCGAGCCTGCGCCAACCATTTAATACGTATTTACTTTATTATCTGTTAAAGAATGTGCTAATCAATTTTTTATGTCGAATATCTCCATATAAATCAATCTAATTCTAGATAATTATTATGATGATTTAATTACTGTATCACGCTTTATTTTTAAGTATAAGACCAACAAAATAAATCTACCTATATTATAATATTACGGTTTCCCGTGCCCCCTAGGTCCCAAGAATGAGTGTTACGCCTTTAGTTCAACGCCAATCGGCGCCCATCCGCCAACAAGTCACTGTTCTTTTAAAAAAAGACATCTTAGATGGGTTCTTTATGCCTGGCGATCGGCTAATTGAAAATAGCCTGTGTGAACGTTATGGTGTATCTCGCACGGTGATTCGCGAAGTTCTGCGTCTCCTAGAAAGTGAACATTTGGTCAGCATCCAACCGATGCAAGGGCCAATCGTAACCAAGCTTTCCGAAGAGGATATTGTCAACCTTTACTTGGTTCGTGCCAAAGTTGAAAGCTTAATGATTGAGTTATTTATTAAGAATGCAACTGCTGAAAATAAAAAGGAACTCCAAGCACTTTATACTCGCTTAGATGCTGACTTTTTAAATGGTAGCGTTGATCAACGTTGGGAATATAAAGACAGCTTCTATAATATTTTATTAAAGGGCGCAAAAAATAATGTATTAGAAGAAATGATTTTAAAAATCCAAGCACGGGTTGGATTATTTAAACATTTTGCCTTTATTTATGAAGATCGGGTAAAACAAGGTTATCTTGATTTACAACTTATTTTTGATGCGACTCTTGCTGAAGATATCGAGCAAGCTTGTGCCCATAATGACCAACACTTATTAGATGCGGGTCAAGCTGCGGTTTATAATTATAAACGTCGCTTAAATCCGAGTGAAATACAAAACCAATAAACCGTTCTATACTCTAAAAACAATTCAGCCCACTTAAATGAAGTGGGCTGAATTATTTTTAGATCTTATTCTTTCATGCGATTAACTTGCGATATATAAGCCACCATTGACGTGCAAGGTTTCGCCAGTAATAAAGGTCGCAAAGTCAGAAGCCAAATATAAAATCGCATCGGCAACTTCATCGGAATGACCAAGACGCTGCAAAGGCGTTTGATCTAGCAATTTCTCGCCTTTTTCTTGCATCAATTGTTGCACCATTGGGGTATCAATCAAACCTGGTGAAACGTTATTAACACGAATATTCGGTGCCAATTCCAGTGCAAGGGTTCGGGTTAAATTTAATACTGCACCCTTAGAGGCTGCATAATGGCCGTGATTAAAACTGCCTTTATGTCCTGCCATTGAGGTGACATTGACAATGGCGCCACCTTTACGTAAATGCGGAATGGCGGCACGAATGGTGTAAAACACCCCATCTAAATTGACCGCAGTCACTTTCGACCATTCTTGATCCGACATGTCTTTTAAGGCACGTTCAAGATATAGACCGGCACATGGAATCAAAATATCAATGCCACCAAAACGCGCAACCGCAGCAGCAACCACATCAACCGCTTGTTGTGAGTCAGCGACGTCTTGTGCTACTGCCAAAACACGCTCACCCGTTGGATCAAGCGTGGCAACAAATTCCTGTAATTTCTCAAGATTTAAATCAGACAGTACCAATTGTGCGCCCGCCTGATAAAGCTTCTTGATACAGCTCACCGCAATACCACCTGAAGCACCGGTAATCAGTACCGTTTTTCCTGCAAAATTAAACATCGCGTATTCCTATAAACGTACTTGAGCCAATTCAGGTTCATTTAAAATAAAGGCGGCAAGTTGTCCAATCTGTGCCAATATCATGGCTTGGCCAGAAACGATCTTCATGCCTTTCTGTTCAGCTTGCTGTAATAATTGGGTTTTTACTGGATTCATAATGACTTCTGCAACACAGCAGTTCGCCTCTAATCCATCAATTGCAAAAGGCAGGGTATTTTGTTGCGGACCTAACATGCCTGCTGACGTGGCATTAATACATAAATCAACCTGTTGTGGCGTAGCATCTGCTAGTTCGATCACGGCATCTGGTGCATATTTTTTCAATTCTTCAATCAAAGCGACTGCCGTGGCTTGGGTACGGTTATAGACCTGTAGCGACTTTACGCCTTGTGCTAAAAGTGCAAATGCAATACCACGTGCTGCACCACCTGCCCCAGCAATATAAACCTTTAAATGTGCACCAACATCAAGATCAGAGTTAATCAAACCTTGTACAAAACCTTTGCCATCAAACATTTCACCATGCATTTGACGCTGTTCATCAAAACGTACGGCATTCACTGCACCAATAATCTGTGCCTGTGGCCCTTTCACATCGACCAAGTGACTGATGTTAATTTTATGCGGCACAGTCACGACAGCACCAGCGATCGTTGGAATCAAGCGAAGTGCTTCAATCGTTTGACTTAAGTTCTCTGCTGCCACCTGAAAAGGAACGCAGACCGCATCATAATTGGCTTTTTTAAACAGCATATTCATGATTCGCGGTGTTTCCACGTGCGCGATTGGATCTGCAAGAATTGGGATGATCTTGGTCTTTCCTGAAATCGGCATGTTCTCAATAGAATTCATCTTCTCTCTCCAGCATTAAGCTCTTTTGGGATCGTATTTTGGGAATCGCATTTTTAGAATGGTATAAAAATTGGGGCGACCCACCGTTCAAAAATAAATGGGCATCTCTGAACAATGGGCCACCCCGGGAGTAATCGATTCCCCATCATAAATCAATAGGGAATCGACCTTAAAGAAAAACCACCGTCATCCATAAAAATGATTTTTCTCCTTTACAGCACGCTTAAACTTTATCTAGATCGATGCCTTTATTGTTTTTCCACGTCAGTACCACGCTAATGGCGACGATACAGACCACTACGGCATAAACATTAAAGAACGATTCTAATTGGTTGGCATACAACCAGGTATTTACGTATGAAGCCGTTCCGCCAAACACAGCAATCGACAGCGACATAAAGATACCGAATAACTTGGTACGATAACGGGTTGGGATTTGCTCAGACATCGCAGCAGGTTTACTGGCAGTCAAGAATCCAACAAAGACCAAGCCGGTTGCTTGTGCCACAAATAAGGTCCATGGCTCGCTCGATAGCAGTCCCCATAATGGGAATAGCAATAACATCGAACCAAAGAAGGAAATTAAGGTACACGCCTTACGGCCAATAATATCGGACAACCAACCTTGGAAGGGTAGGCAAATCAGGTACACCACTTGCGCCAAACAGCTCATGACAAAGGCATCATGCGGATCCATTTTTAAATGGTTAATCGCGTAGATTGCACATACAGTGACCCAAATATAATAGGTTAAAGTCGAGCCAGCTTCGTAGAAGAATAATTTTAAACCCGTGGTTAAAAATTTAGACAACGGCCATTTTGGGCTATCATCTTGCTTCATTTCTTCAATGGCTTCGCTTTCCATCATATTGCGACGTAAATACAATGCAAAGATTGCCAACGCCCCACCCAATAAGAACGGAATACGCCAGCCCCACTCATACATTTCTTCTTTAGGAATCACAGAAGTCAGTACCGCAAGGAATAATGTTGCAGTGAGGGAACCTAAACCAACCGCAAAGAATACGGTACTTGACCATAACCCACGGCGTTTTGGTGGTGCAATCTCAGAAACATAGGCATACGAGGTCGTGGTTTCACCGCCATGGGCAAAGCCTTGAACCAAACGCGCCAGCACCAAAATTAAAGACGCCCAATAACCAATACTTTCAAAGCTTGGAATCAATGCGATTACAATACTGGCACCTGCCATGAGCAGCATGGTGATCATCAGTACATTACGGCGACCAATTTTATCGGCCAAGGGTCCAAAGAAAAAACCACCGAATGGACGTGATACAAAGCCCACCGCAAATACAGCCAAGGTACTTAACAGTGCAGAGGTTGGATCTGATTTATCAAACAGTGCTGATGCAATATACATCGATGCAACAGCATAAATCGTCCAGTCATACCATTCCAATAAATTACCAACGCCACTGGCGATGAGGGATTTTCTGCGCTCGGCATCCATCGCAGGACTTTGGCCTGATGATGCACTGATATTGTCTACAGATTGATTCATATATATCCTTATGCGGTTAATCTTGTTTCGCTATCCGAGCGATGCTGAATATACAAACTTGCATCCATGCGCATCGCCCTCAATCACGTCTTGATGCGAAGTACCAAATCCAAATTTGGTACAAATCTAAAACTATTGATGCAATGCACGCTCATAGGCAGCAAGCACAGCTTCATGCATGGCTTCTGACATCGTTGGATGCGGTAAAATGGTCTGCATCAATTCTTGTTCAGTGGTTTCCAGCTCTTGCGCGATTGCGAAACCATTGATCATTTCAGTGACTTCATCACCGACCAGATGTGCACCCAGCAATTCACCACTGGCATCGTCAAAAATAACTTTGACAAAGCCTTCACTGCTGTTCATGGCCAAGGCTTTACCGTTGGCAACAAATGGGAATTTCCCAACACGAATTTTTTTACCTAACGCTTTGGCTTTGGCTTCGCTATACCCAACACTGGCCACTTGTGGATGGCTATAGGTACAAGCTGGCACTTTATTGGCTTGTAACGGATGCACCGTTAAGCCCATAATTTTTTCGACACAAAGCACCCCTTCATGACTGGCTTTGTGTGCCAACCACGGCGGACCTGCGACATCTCCAATGGCATAGACATTGGCTTCTGCTGTACGACAAAATTCGTCGGTCACAATATGGCCACGGTCCAATGCAATTTTGGTTTTTTCTAAACCTAAGTTTTCAGTATTGGCCGAAATACCCACCGCCAACAACACCACATCTGCGCTTAACGACTTGGCTTGTGCACCTTCAATACGCAGTTGCACTTCGCCATTTTTAACTTGATGTTCTGCAACTTTACAGCCGGTATAAATGTGGATGCCGTCTTGTTTTAAAGACTTGGCCACCGTATTTGAAATCTCGATATCTTCTTGTGGCAAGATGCGATCGGATAACTCAACCACCGAAACTTGTGCGCCCATCGATTGATAGAAACACGCGAATTCAATGCCGATTGCGCCTGCCCCAATCACCACCATGCGCTTTGGAATGCTTTTCGGCACCAAAGCTTCGCGATAGCTCCAAAAATGCTGGCCATCGACCTGCATATTTGGAATAGCACGCGCACGTGCACCTGTTGCCAAAATAATATGCTTGGCTGTCAGCTTGTGTTCACCCTGTGCCGTTTGAACACTGAGCTGTGATTGACCGAGCAACTGCGCCACACCTTGAAAAACAGTGACTTTGTTTTTCTTGAGTAGACCTGCAACACCACGTTGTAACTTGGCAGAGACATCACGAGAACGCTGCACCACTTTGTCAATGTTGACCTGTGGTGCTGCAACGCGAATACCGAAATCGTCGGCATTTTTAACCAGACGTAATACATCAGCACTGCGCAATAATGCTTTGGTGGGGAGACAACCCCAATTCAAGCAGATGCCACCGAGTTCAGCTTTTTCGACCACGGCCGTTTTCATGCCCAATTGGCTGGCGCGGATGGCAGCCACATAGCCGCCCGGTCCACCACCAATGACGACCAGATCAAATGTTTGATTTGTCATGACATTTCCCCAATTAGATCAATAGCTTCAATGGATCTTCGAGCAATTGCTGCAATGCTGCCAACCATGCTGCCGCAACTGCACCATCCACCACACGGTGATCTGCAGAGAGGCTGCAACGCAACACAGCGCCCACTTCAAGTGCATCATTCACGACGATTGGTTTTTTCTTAATCGCGCCAACCGCCAAAATACCGGCTTGTGGTGGATTGATAATCGCATTGAAGTCAGACACACCGAACATGCCCAAATTACTGATACTGAAGCTACCGCCTTGGTATTGATCTGGCGTCAGTTTTCCAGCACGTGCCAATTCAGCCAACTCTGCCACTTCACGATGAATCGCGGACAACGATTTGGTTTCTGCACGTTTCACCACAGGGGTGAGTAAGCCTTTTTCAGTCGCAACTGCAACGCTAATATCGACATGACGATATTGGCGAATAGCGGTTTCAGCCCAACATGCATTCATCGCTGGCACTTGCACAGAAGCAAGCGCAACCGCTTTGATGATCATGTCATTGACTGAAATCTTTTCAGCAGCAACCGCATTAATTTGCTGACGCAATGCCAATAAAGCATCGACATGACATTCCACATTTAAATAGAAATGCGGCACAGTCGATTTACTTTCAGTCAAACGACGCGCAATAGTTTTACGCATATTGCTGAGCGGAATATCTTCATAATCCGTGGCCACGTCCACAGCAACAGGGGCAGTGGCTGCAACGCTTGCTGTTTCAATTGGCGCAGCTACGGTGCTTGCCACTTGGCTTAAAGCCTGTTCAATATCGCGTTTTACGATACGACCATGTGGACCACTGCCGCTTAATTCAGCCAAATTCAATTGATTTTGTTTGGCCAAACGTTTTGCCAACGGTGAAGCAAAAATACGTTGCATTTGCTCAGTCGTTGCGGTGGTTGCTGTTGGTGCTGCGGCTTGCACAGGTGCTGCTTCAGCAACTGCGGTTGCAGCAGCAGGCAAGTCAATTTGACCATCGCCATTGAGCTGCACAATCGGCGCACCCACTTCAACTTCTTCACCTTCTTGGGCAATCAGTTTGCTGACCAACCCCTCTTCTTCTGCCACCATTTCAACCACAGCTTTGTCGGTTTCAACTTCGGCAATGCATTGACCCACAACGATAGAATCGCCTTCTTGAATCAACCATTTATTAATTGTTGCATGTGTCGTATTTGCCAAAACTTCTGGCATGTGGAGTATCTTAGACATGGCGCGACCTATAACTAAAAAATAAGAAAACGTTGGACCAAGGCGAGCTTAAATGGCTTCGCCTTTGTCACGCATAACACGGTGTAGACCGTCCACAACTTCTTCAGTACGTGCAGCAGCAGCACGTTCAAGTACTTTAGAAATACTTGGCGCACCTTCTGTGCCATGCACACGTTGAATCGGTTGATCGAGCCAGTCAAAGCAGCGACGTTGTAATTCGTCTGCTAACCAACCGCCATACGAGGTTCCTTGATTTCCTTGTTCAACAATCAATACATTGTTGGTCTTACGAATACTGGCTTCGATGGTTTCCCAGTCCAAGCTTGCACGGTCTAAGAAACGTAGATCAATCACTTCAGCATCGATACCGGTTTGTGCAACGGCTTCTAGGCTGTGATCAACCATCGACAAATAAGTCAAAATGGTGAGTGCTTGGCCTTCACGACGTACCGCCGCTTGACCAAATGGAATTTGATAATCGAGTTGACCTTCAGGCACTTGACCGCTTTTGCCATATAAGTCGACATGTTCGATCATCAATACTGGGTCTTTACAGGCCAAAGCAAAGTTCATCAAACCGATATAATCAAATGGGGTGGATGCCGCAACAATACGCCAGCCCGGATTGGTCACGAAAATACCTGCAGGGTCCATCGAGTGTTGTGAACCATAGCCGGTACCCATCGCAATTTTAGTCCGCAGCACCAATGGCACATCACTTTGACCACCAAACATGTGGCGCGCTTTACCAATTTGGTTAAACACTTGGTCTGCTGCAACCCACATAAAGTCAGGGTACATAAACTCAACCACAGGTTTAAAACGACCATCTACTGCAATTCCGCCACCGAGACCCATGAAGGCATTTTCACTGATGGGTGTACCTAACGTACGTTCAGGGAAGCGTTCTTTGAGCCCTTTGGTTGCACCGTTGGTGCCGCCTTTTAGACGGTGAATATCTTCACCCATGACCACGATAGAATCATCTGTTTCCATACGGCGGTTCATGACATTGGCAACCGCATCGATAAACTTACTTTTAACCAAAGTTTGCGTACAGCCAATTTCTTCTAAGGTGTCGCAACCCTTCAATTCAGCTAGATCACCACGAATACCTACATCGACAAAATCTTCTGAAGGCCACAGTTCAGGGCGAATACGACGTTTGCCTTTGTCTGCAGGCTCAGTCAATTCAGCCACGGCTTGTGCCATCACATTTTGGCATTGTGCGCGTAATTGTTTGATTTGATCTTCATTCAACAAACCACGTGCTTGCATTTGGTTTTCGAGCATGCTGATCGGATCGCGTCCTTTCCACTGTTGCTCTTCTTCTTTACTGCGGTAACCAAAAGCACTGCCCGGATACGGACCATTTTGGTGGAAGAAACGATAAACATCCGCTTCAACAATGGTTGGGCCTTTGCCATCACGCATATGTTGTAACGCTTGTTGCATGGTTAAATGCACCGCCAATGGGTCCATCCCATCTACTTTCCAGCTCGGAATATTAAACGCAGAACCACGTGAAGACAGACGCGTTTCAGCAGTCGCTTCTTCAACTGAGGTTGATACTGCATAACGGTTGTTTTCAATGAAGAAACAAATCGGTAATTTCCATGCAGCGGCAAGGTTCATGGTTTCAAGCACTGAACCAATGTTGACTGCGCCATCACCAAAATAGGTAATTGCAATCGCATCGGTTTTTGCATGACGATGTGCCCAAGCAGCACCAGCCGCCATCGGTGCACCACCACCCACAATCGCATTGGTCCCCAATGCGCCAGCTTCGATCCATTGCAAATGCATTGAACCGCCACGACCTTTACAGAAACCTTGTGCCAAACCTAAAATTTCAGCCAAAGTCCGTTGCAATACTTCTTGGATGTCCGCACCAAAGTCTTGATCTAACTTGATGCCATTAGGACGTAAATAGGTTAATGCTTTGGCTAAAAACTGGTGGTGACCACGGTGTGAACCATTCACTTGGTCTGCGGCCGTCAGTGAAATAATCGAACCTACTGCACCACCTTCTTGACCGATACTTGAGTGTGCTGGGCCGTGAACCAAGCCTTCGCCTGCTAGTTCCAGTACGGATTCTTCAAATGCACGAATAATATGTAGTTGGGTGAGCATGCTTTCGAGCAAACCAGCATCCGCTTGATTCCAATCTTCTTGCGTGCTTTGTAATTCAATCCAAGGGCTTTCTGGATGAAGGTTAATCTGATTTGACATTCGGTCTATCCTTTGCAATGTAGCTTGATGATGTGGTGGTCCGAGGGGTTTACTGGAACCCGTTCGCTTCCCAACCACCATCAATTAAATAAGTTTGTCCAGTCATAAATTTGGCCGCATCTGAGGCAAGGAACAGCGCCAATTCAGCAATTTCTTCAGGCTCAGCCAGACGGCCTAATGGGGTGCGGCGTTCAAGGTCAGCCACATCCAAAGTGTTCTCTTGTTGCAGTTTTTCAACCAATGCGGTGCGGGTATAACCCGGTCCAATCGCCAATACACGAATGCCCAATTTGCCCCACTCTGCGGCAAGACATTTGGTCATGGAAACCACGCCTGCTTTGGTGGTGCAGTACGCCGTACGTTCAGCCGAAGTACTTAAACCCCAAATTGAAGCGGTATTGATAATCACACCACGGCCTTGTTGCTGCATCTGTTTTGCCGCTTCCTGAGAGCAGAGGAACAAGCTGCTCAAGTTAATGTCGACACAACGACGCCATTCGTTCATTGAAATTTCTAAAGACGGTTTATTTAAAGAAACACCCGCGTTATTGAACAACACATCGACCAAGCCAAAACTGTTTTGGCAGACTTCAAACGCGCTACGCACCGCGTCATCGTCAGTCACGGAGGCTGCATAACCTTGTACGGTATAGTCTTTGAGTTGGGCTGTTGCTTCAGTCAGTGCCGCTTGATTGAGATCAATCATAAAGACCTTGGCACCTTGCTCAGCAAAGGCTTTAGACAAACAAAAACCAATCCCTGCCGCAGCACCAGTCACCACAACCGTTTTTCCTGCAATGCCTTGATACTGTGTCTGTTGTTTATTTTGCATAACATATTCCTTTAAGTTTCAAGGCTGCGCGCCTGATCAATGCTTGAACGACTCATCCTTGAACAATGAATGTTCGGACGATTCATGCTTCAACGATTAAAGTGCTGCGTGGACATTACCAATGCAGATGTATTTAATTTCGGTGTATTCGTCTAGGCCATATTTAGAACCTTCACGACCTAAACCAGAGGCTTTCACACCACCAAATGGGGCTTCTGAAGTTGAAATCAGACCGGTGTTAATGCCAACCATGCCGTATTCAAGCGCTTCAGAGACCGCAATACTGCGATTTAAATTTTCAGTGAAAATATAAGAAGCCAAACCGAATTCGGTATCGTTGGCACGCTGTACCACTTCTGCATCTTCAGTGAATTTAAAAATCGGTGCCAATGGCGCAAAAGTTTCATCACGGAAACACAGCATGTCATCGCTGGCATTTTCAATCACAGTCGGTTCAAAGAAGTTCGGGCCGAGCTCAGCAACACGACCGCCAACCACAACTTTGCCGCCAAGCGCCACGGCATCTGCAATATGCGTTTGAATTTTCTCAACGGCTTTTTGATTGATCAGTGGACCAATGTCCACACCTTCAGTTAGACCATTACCAAGTTTCAGTGCTGCAACTTTTTCAGCCAATTTGGCAACGAAAACATCATAAATTTTTTCTTGAACAAAAATACGGTTACTACAAACACAAGTTTGACCTGCATTACGGAATTTACTGTCCATTACGCCCTGAACTGCCAAATCTAGATCGGCATCATTGAACACGATAAGCGGTGCATTACCGCCCAATTCCAATGACATTTTTTTCAATGTTGGCGCACTTTGTGCCATCAGCATGGCGCCGACTGGCGTAGAGCCTGTGAAACTGAGTTTTTTCACGATTGGACTATCGGTCATTACAGGTACGATTTCTGCCGACTTACCAGTGACGATATTCAATACACCTTTTGGTACGCCTGCCAATTCAGCCAAATACACCAATGCCAACGCAGTAAATGGGGTTTCTTGCGCAGGTTTAATGATCATGGTGCAGCCTGCAACCAAAGCAGGTGCGACTTTACGGGTGATCATTGCTGCAGGGAAATTCCAAGGCGTAATCGCCACGCAAACGCCCACTGGCTCACGCTTGGTCATAATGCGCTTGTCGGTGGTCGGTGCAGGAATGGTGTCGCCATTCATTCTGCGACCTTCTTCGGCAAACCATTCGATAAAGCTGGCCGCATAAGCCACTTCGCCTTTGGCTTCTTTTAAAGGCTTACCTTGTTCAACGGTCATGATCGCTGCAATGTCATCTTGATGTTGCATGATCAAATCAAACCATTTTTTCAAAATGTCTGAACGTTGCTTCACTGACAGGGCTTTCCATGAAATAAAAGCGGTCGCTGCAGTTTCAATCGCTTCCGTAATTTGAGCAGGCTCAAGCGCAGGAATCGTCGCAATCACAGACTGATCAACTGGATTGAGCACTTCAATTTCTTTGCCTGAAGTTGAAGCCACCCAAGCGCCATTGATTGAAGATAAGTTCTTAAAAATTTCGAATTTAGTGATGTCCATAAGGCGCCGCGTCCAAGTTGAGAAGCTTTACAAGATAATATCGAGCTATCATAATACAGTATTATCGTAATACGATTGCAATATGTTTTTCAAATGAATTACGCAGTAATGCTTAAAATAGTGGATTAGAAGCGCCAACACACAGCCAAAATTTAATGCTAATTATTGGAAAAATAAGGAATTATTCAATGCTGATCGAAATGTTAAAATTTATGTTACTGGGCGCGATTGCCACCCTTTTTTTAGATGTTTTAGGCGTTGGACTGGCCAAAATATTTAAAACCAAGACCCGAAATTGGGGAACGGTCGGTCAATGGCTCAAAGGTTTATGCCAATTTAAATGGGTGTATGTTGCCAAAGACTTTCCGCAAGCCCCCAATTTTCATGAGCAAGTCTTAGGTTGGGGCTTTCATTACGCAGTCGGTATGGGCTATGGCCTCATCTTGTTTATGCTTGCTGGTACAGGCTACTTAAATCAGCCAACACTCCTTCCCGCCCTTTGGGTTGGCCTCGTGCTACCGACGCTCGCCAGTTGGCTGATCTTCATGCCGTGTATGGGTGCTGGTCTATTTGGCCATAAAGCCAAGAACATCAAAATCACGGTATTTTTTGTGTTGAGCATGCATGTTATTTTTATGTTGGGCTTATATTTACCGGTGTGTTTAAGTATCTATTTCAGCAAGTAATTTTCATCAATCTACAGCTACAGTTCATCCTGCATTTTGGAATAAATCGACTTTAAATTTTCAAAATATAAAATTGATTTTTAAAATCTTCAGTGTTATCACTGTAATACCGTAATACTATAAATGGATTTATTGAGATGTCTTTTCATCATCGAAATGTGCTCATCACTGGCGCAGCTTCAGGCATTGGCGCAGCAATCGCAGAACATTTTTGTGGCTTAGGTGCCACCGTGGCCTTGATGGACTATAACGCGGAGCAGCTCGATACTTTCTGTCAAACGCTTGCCGAAAAGGACTATAAATTTCATCGTTTTGTTGCCGATGTATCCAACTATGAACAGTGTGTGCAGGCAGTCGAATATTTCAATACCGCAATGGGCCCGATGGATACCCTAATTAATAACGCTGGGGTTTCACCCAAGCACAACGGTAAAGCACATAAGATTTGGGAAATGTCACATCTCGAATGGAACAATGTGGTCGGGATTAACCTGAATGGCAGTTTTAATATGATTCGCCTTTTGGTGCCCGACATGATCAAACACAAGTTCGGTAAAATTATTAATACCTCATCGGTGGCCGCCAATATCTATTTACCTGTGGTCGCCTGTCATTATAGTTCGACCAAAGCCGCGATTATTGGCTTAACCCGACAACTGGCGGGTGAATTAGGCCCATACGGTATTCATGTCAATGCTGTCGCACCGGGTCGCATTAATACCCCGATGGTGCAAATGGTCGGTGATGCAGTCAACAGTCAGTTTATTGCAGAAACCCCGCTACAACGTTTGGGACAACCACAAGAAGTCGCCAAAGCCATTGAATATTTAGCCTCAACTCAAAGTGATTTTGTCACGGGTCAAATCTTAGATGTTGCTGGCGGTTGGTTAATGCATTAAATGAACTGCTGATCTCCTCAATCTCCCCTAACCCTAATGCCAGTCAGTGAAGACAAATACAGCTATTTTTGATTGATTAATTATGTCTGAAAGCCCCTTCTCCCCTTGGGATGAGGAATATATTCCGCAAGTGGGAAGAGGGTGCTTTTGAATCATTAAAAAAGCTTAACTGACTGGCATTACCCCTAACCCCTCTTTTTCAAAGAGGGGAATGTAGTGGTCAACAAATACTGGACACAGTTTTAAGTTTATTTTCTGCTGTTTACGATCCAAAGTAATCCATCCCAACCTTCCTTTTTCTAAGGAAGGAGCGTTGTGTAGCAAACTCAGTATGATATTTAATGGAAGTTCCCCTCTTTGGAAAAGAGGGGGGAACTGCTTTGAATTCAAAGCCTAGCAAGCCGCTAAAAATACCATCCACTCTAGTTTTTTAATCGGAATGAGGCATAATTTAGGATTCGTCTCCATTTTGATTAGGTCTGCGCTGTGAATCTCAAGAATTTGGAAGTCTTTTACTGGGTGCTGACCTTAAATAGTTTTAATAAAGCAGCGGTAAAACTGAAGATCACGCAACCCGCGATTTCTCAAAAAATTACCGCACTTGAAAAAAGTCTTGGCTTTAAAATACTTGACCGTCACTCACGCCAAATCAAAGCCACCGACAAAGGGGCAACCTTATTTAAATATGCTGAAAAATTTATGCGACTTGAAACCGACATGGTGGCAGAGTTAACTGAAAATCAGCATCTTACCGGTATAATTCGATTGGGGGTGTCTGAAACGATTGTCTATACCTGGCTGGTCGAATACATGGAACAAGTGCAACGGACTTTTCCCAAAGTATCCGTTGAAATTGTGGTGGATTTAACCCCAGATTTACAAGAAGGCATCCGTGCTGGCAAGCTCGATATGGCATTTTTACTGGGCCCCACGCTCCCCTTTGAATGTATCGAACGTTCGTTATGCGATTTTGAGTTGAGTTTTTTAGCAGCTCCCTCATTACAAGGCGGCATTGGACAAATGTCACTTAAAGCATTGATGTCACATACGATTTTAACCTATCCCAGAAGTACCTATCCCTATAAAGAACTCAAAGCAAAAATGAAAGAACAGCAGATTGATGAACCACTTTCAATCACCAGTTATTCATTGGCTACGGTGTTACGTTTAGCCGAACAGGGCTTGGGCATTGCGGTGGTACCACAACTCACTGCATTAAAAGAAATTGTCGATGGTCGATTAGAAATTTTAAATACCCCAATTCAACTTAAATCCTTTCATTTCACTGCGATTTATTTGCAAGGCAACAATGGGGCGTTAAAAGAAAAGCTGACTGAACTTGCCATCACGGTTTCTGAAAAATCGATGAAAAATTTAAATGAAACACTTAAAAAAAATACCGCGCTAAAAAGATAAGTAAATCTACTCTGTATCACTAGGATACTTTTTAGCTCAACCAACAAAATGTCTAAATCACCATAAGGCCAACTTATGAGCATAGATAAACTTTGATTATGCATGCATTTCAAATAAATATAACTTAATAAAATTCAATAGCTTAAAAATACCATACTCAAAATAAGGTCTTATTGTGATTCGACCTTGCCTATGCTTTTATTTTAAATACGGAATTCGGTTCAGCAGAACCCATATTTTAAAAAATTAAAGGATTAAAGAATTTCATATTTTAGAATATTGATGTTCTTTATTTAACTTGAAATCGCGTTGATTAAGCTCAACTGGATGAGGAACGCATCAGTATGTCTTTCATGAAAACTTCTTTTTTCAATGACCGTCAGTGGGCAATCGTTGCCTCCATTTTTATGATGGCCACCTCGGCAATGGGTCCTGGGTTTTTAACCCAAACCGCCGTCTTTACCGCAAAATTAGGCGCAGCATTTGGTTTTGCCATTTTAATTTCTATTCTGATTGATTATGTGGTGCAGCAAAATATTTGGCGCGTAGTCACGCTGACCCAAATGCGTGCTTCGGATATTGCCAACAAAGCCTTGCCAGGCAGTGGTTATCTGCTGGCATTTCTGGTCATTTTAGGCGGCTTCTTTTTTAGTATCGGTAACATTGCCGGTGCTGCACTGGGTTTAAATGCACTGTTCGGCCTAGATACCAAGGTTGGTGGCGTATTAAGTGGTGCCCTCGCCATTCTGATTTTTGCATCTCGTAAAGCCTCGCTTGTCATGGACAAGAGTATGATTGTGCTGGGATTGCTAAAAATTATTTTAATTGTGATCGTGGCCTTTATCGTGATGCCACCGGTTGGCGAAGCAGTTCAACAAACCTTTGCCCCAGACCAAATTGATTTTGCCATCATTACCACCATTGTCGGTGGAACTGTTGGGGGTTATATCTGTTATGCCGGTGCACACCGTTTACTCGATAAAGGCGCGGTTGGCCCAGAAAATATTGATGAAGTCGCAAGAGCTGCAACCAAAGGGATTATCGTGGTTGGGATTGTGCGCTATATCTTGTTCTTGGCATTTTTGGGCGTGATTGTAAGCGGTGCATCGATTGATTTGGCCAGCCACAATGCCAATCCAGCAGCACAAGCCTTCCAATATGCAGCAGGTACTTTCGGCTTTAAACTGTTTGGTTTAGTGTTCTGGGCCGCGGGGATCAGCAGTACCATTGGTGCCGCCTATACTTCAGTTTCGTTCTTTACCGCATTTAAGAAAAATTTAACCCCGAAACAAAGCAACTATTCCACCATTACATTCATCTCGTTAGCGCTCTTACTTTATGTGCTACTGGGTGCAACGCCTGCTGGATTATTAATTTTTGTGGGTGGTTTTAATGGCTTAGTTTTGCCAATTGGCCTCACCATTTTTGTGTATGTTGCCGCTTGTCGTCAGGACATGTTGGGCAATTATCATTATCCAAAATGGTTACTAATTTTAGGTGTACTCACCTGCTTACTGACGTGGTGGATGGGCTATATGTCATTTACCACCGTGTTTAACTACTTAACCAAACTCTAAGCGATCAGGATTTCAGACTATGTTTGTCGATTTAAATAGTGATTTAGGTGAAAGTTTCGGTTCATGGAAAATGGGCAATGATGCACAAATTCTCCCTGTGGTGAGCAGTGCCAATATTGCCTGTGGCTTTCATGCCGGTGACCCACTCGGTATTTTAAACACCCTTAAACACGCTGTGCAATTGGGGGTTAACATTGGTGCGCATGTCGCCTATCCAGACTTGGTTGGCTTTGGTCGTCGCAATATGGATTTGTCTCGCGATGAGCTGATTGCCGATGTGCTCTATCAAATTTCAGCGCTCGATGGACTCGCCAAAGTCGCGGGTTCTAAAGTGAACTATGTCAAACCTCATGGTGCTTTATACAACACCATTGCCAGCAATGCAGCACAAGCCGCAGCCGTAATTGATGCCATCAAAATGTATAACCCAGCCTTGGTTCTGGTGGCGCTTGCAGGCTCACCTTTGGTGGCACAAGCCAAGGCCGCTGGCTTAACTGTGGTCTCTGAAGCCTTTGCAGATCGGGCCTATAACAGTGATGGCTCTTTGGTTTCACGTCGCCTAGCCGGTGCTGTATTACATGACACCGATTTCGTGGCAAAACGTGTGGTCGCCATGCTGAAAAATGGAGGGGTGGATTCGATTGATGGGGTATTTACCCCAATTCAAGCCGATTCAATTTGTCTACACGGCGATACCGATGGCGCACTGGAAATGTCTGCTGCCATCAAAGCTGAATTGTTAAAAAACAACATTCAAGTTCGCCCATTCTGTGCATAAGCAATCAGGAAAATCATCATGGCAAAACACCTTAAAGCCAATCCAGTTCAGCGCGAAGCAGCGCTTGCGGCACGCCATCAAATCCGTGCGGGGTTTGATCAACCCACCGCAGGCATGGCGCCCGGAATGACCCAAGTCAATATGATCTCGGTGCCCAAAGACTGGGCCTATGACTTTCTGCTGTACGCACAGCGTAATCCGCAAAGCTGCCCAGTATTAGATGTCTTAGAAGAAGGCGTATATGCCACGCAACTGGCACAAGATTCTGATATTCGCACCGATTTTCCACGCTATCGCATTTGGAAAGATGGCGAAATGGTCGATGAAGTTACCGATGCATCTGATCTTTATCACGCACATCCTGACCTTGTGACTTTTCTGATCGGCTGTAGTTTCTCCTTTGAAACCGCATTGCAGGATGCCGGCATTGAGGTGCGGCATATTCAGGACAAGACCAATGTGCCGATGTACTTAAGCAATATCGCTTGCCGTCCTGCTGGACGCATTTCCGGCAACATGGTGGTTTCGATGCGTCCAATCGCCTCAAATCAAATTGCCGAAGCGGTCAAAATTACCGCGCGTATGCCAAGCGTGCATGGTGCTCCTGTACATATTGGCCATCCGGAAAGCTTGGGGATTCAAGCTATTCAGCAACCCGATTTTGGTGAGGCCTCACGGATTGAAGCCGGTGAAATCCCCGTATTTTGGGCCTGTGGCGTGACACCACAAGCAGCCGTGATGAACTCTAAAATTCCATTTGCGATTAGCCATGCACCTGGTCATATGTTGATTACCGACATCCCAGATCAGGCGTGGATCAGTTAATCATTAAGGATCAGCTTATGCGATTTTTATCCGTCAATGCCGATTGCTTTTTGATTGAACTTTCAAGTTTAGCAGAGACTATGGCGCTGTATCGTCAATTGCAAACGGTACAACTCAAGGGCATAAAAGACTGTATTCCAGCGGCCAAAACCATCTTGGTGTTTTTTAATGAGTTGGAAAGTAATTTCCAAGTCTTGGCATCAGCCATCAATGCCCTACAGATTGAGTCAGCCCAGATACACAAGCAGCAAGAAGTCATTATCCCAATTCGTTATGACGGTGAAGACTTGGCCCAAGTTGCGACCTTACAAGGCTTATCGGTTGCCGATGTCATTTTAAAACATCAGCGTAGTCTGTGGCAGGTGGCATTCATTGGTTTTGCGCCAGGTTTTGCTTATCTGAGTAGTCCAGATCGTCCCTTTAGCGATATTCCGCGCTTGGCCGTGCCACGTAAAAAAATCCCTGCCAGTTCACTTGGACTGGCGGGACAATATTCGGGTATTTATCCCAAAGATTCTCCGGGGGGCTGGCAATTAATCGGCACAGCCACCGAAAAAATGTGGGATTTGCAGCGTAAAAATCCTGCATTGTTGTTGCCGGGAATGCAGGTTCATTTTGAAGATAAAACCCATGCCCCCGTGTCGGTTTCTGTGCCTGTGCAGATTCATCCAACAGAAGCCATGACCAGCGCAGCTGTGTTTAAAATTACCGCAGCCAGTCTACAGATGCTGATGCAGGATGAAGGTCGTTTTAATCAAAGCAAGATTGGTGTCGGTTCGGCTGGTGCCCTCGATCTTGCATCCATGCATCTGGCCAATCGCATTGTTGGCAATCCAATCAACACCGCTGTGATTGAACTATTAAACGGTGGCTTAAAAGCCAAAGTACAGGCGGCAGTCATTTTGGCTGTGACCGGTGCAATTTCCAATATTCGGGTGAAATTTGTCGATGGGCAAACTGCCGATTTTGCCAGTTGCCAGCCGATAGCCTTAGATGTTGGCGATGAATTTCATATACAAACCCCAACCGCTGGGCTGCGCAACTATTTGTCGATTCGGGGTGGTTTTGCGCTTAAGCCCGTTTTAAATAGCTATTCATTTGATAGCTTGGCCGTGCTTGGACCAGCACCATTAAAAGTCGGTGATGTGCTGTATCAGGGCAATGCCACCACCAGCAACATCAGCCATGAAACTGCCCCAACCTACCTCCCAATCGCGGGTGAAACGGTTGAATTGGACATAGTCATGGGCCCACGCACCGACTGGTTTGAGCCTGACAGTGTAGATCGATTGTGCCAACAACTGTGGTTGGTCACCAATGAAAGTAATCGGGTCGGACTGCGCTTGGCAGGTGCCATTCCTTTGGTACGGTGCATCAGCCATGAGTTGGAAAGTGAGGCCACTGCAATTGGCGCACTGCAAATTCCATCGAGCGGCCAGCCGGTTTTATTTATGAATGATCATCCTTTGACGGGCGGTTATCCGGTCATCGCATCGGTTGCCAAACATCATTGGGATCTATTGGCGCAAATCCCGGTGGGTTGCCAGATTAAATTCAACAAAATTAAAGAATTTGAAAAAATTGAGAATGGATATGAGCACTGAAAAAACAAGCATTGAAAAACCAAACACGGATCAACAATTGCCTGAGAAATTACTGATCGCCAATCGTGGTGAAATCGCAGTTCGCATCATTCAAGCTTGTGCCGACATGGGCATTGCTTCGGTTGCCATCTATGCCGATGATGACATTGAAAGCATGCATGTTGAACTGGCAGATGAAGCTTGGGGACTGGCAGGCGCAACCGCAAAAGACACCTATTTAAATATTGCTGCGATTATCGAAATCGCAAAAAAATCCAAAGCCACCATGATTCACCCAGGTTATGGCTTCTTGTCTGAGCGTGCCGAATTTGCACAAGCAGTGATTGATGCTGGACTCAAATGGATTGGGCCATCACCAAGTGCCATTGAAAACTTAGGCGATAAAATCGCAGCACGTAAAATTGCAGCCTCTGTCGGTGCACCCTTGGTTCAAGGCACCCAAGACCCATTAAAGCATGCAGATGAAGCCTTAGATTTTGCCAAACAATATGGTTTACCCATTGCGATTAAAGCCGCCTTTGGTGGCGGTGGTCGTGGGCTAAAAGTGGTGTGGAAACTTGAAGAAGTCAAAGAGCAATACGACTCTGCGGTACGTGAAGCCTTGGCTGCTTTCGGTCGTGGTGAATGCTTTGTCGAACAATACTTAGATCGACCGCGCCATCTTGAAGCACAAGTGATTGCCGATCAACACGGCAATGTGGTGGTACTCGGTACCCGTGATTGTTCTTTACAACGTCGCAATCAAAAACTGGTTGAAGAAGCCCCTGCCCCATTTATCAGCGAGAGCACCTACCAAGAAATCCTCAGCTCAGCCAAAGCCATCTGTCAGGCTGCTGACTATGTTGGTGCAGGCACAGTGGAGTATTTATTAAGTCGTGATGGCAAACTGTCTTTTTTAGAAGTGAATACCCGTTTGCAAGTCGAACATCCAGTGACCGAAGCCACCACAAACGTTGATTTGGTGGTGGAACAAATCCGTGTCGCACTGGGACATGAACTTTCCATTCAAGCCACGCCCAAAGCACAAGGCCATGCGATTGAATTCCGCATCAATGCTGAAGATCCAAGCCGCGGCTTTATTCCTGCATTTGGTCACATCCATTTATTTGAAGCACCAACCGGCAATGGCGTGCGAATTGAAACAGGCGTGCGTAGCGGTTCATTGGTATCGAGTCATTTTGATTCACTGATGGCCAAACTCATTGTCACTGGGCCGACCCGTGACATTGCCATCGCACGTGCCAAACGTGCTTTAAAGCAATTTAAAATCGAAGGCATTGCCTCGGTACTGGATTTTCATCGTGCCGTATTAAATGAAGCTGATTTCACCGATGAATTTAAAGTCCATACCCGTTGGATTGAAAATGACTTTAAACAAGTTTTAGCCCCAGTCAAACGCAGTATTCCAAATCAGAAACAACCGTTATTGCTCAGCTATATGGAAATCGATGGGAAATTACATCGTCTAGGCCTACCCGCCAACCTCTTTGCGCAAGGTGCAAATCCTGCTGCAACATCAACCGAAATTGCGCCCGCACTTGAGCTACAACCAGAGCATTTACTGGCACCGATTAGCGGCATGATCAGCGCATGGAAAGTTGAACACGGTCAGCAAGTCGAAGAAGGTCAAGTGGTGGCGATTATGGAAGCCATGAAAATGGAAGTGCCAGTATTGGCACATTGTTCAGGTAAGATTGAAATCTTATCAACGCAAACCACGACCTGCCAAGCCGATCATTTGATTGCCAAGATCGTATAACGCTGCATCGCGTATTCGATCCATAGACAAACCAAAATCAAAGCTGAAACCGTTTTGGTTTTGGTTTTGGTTTTGGTCGTGGTTTCCACATGCCCAACCTCGATCGAATTTCGATCATGATTGAAATCAACAGGCTGTTCAAAACCATTTTATAAAAAGAATCGAAGTTCTAGCAAACGATAATACTCACATAAGTTTATAAAATGGATGACGTAATCAAAATCAGGCTTAAAATCTAAACAATGTAGTTTTAAAAATTTAAATTTAAATATTTCTGTATTTCCATTCATCCAACTG
Source organism: Acinetobacter pullicarnis (assembly GCF_006352475.1). Taxonomy (NCBI): domain Bacteria; kingdom Pseudomonadati; phylum Pseudomonadota; class Gammaproteobacteria; order Moraxellales; family Moraxellaceae; genus Acinetobacter; species Acinetobacter pullicarnis. Next base: position 243,878 of record NZ_VCMZ01000001.1, on the reverse strand, counting down.
CAGCAAAATAATGTATAAAAAAAGACCAAGCCAAGCAAACCACCTTATGATATAAGCCCCTAGACTGCATAAGAACAAGTATTTATTTAAAATAGTAAGTAACAAACAGATTTAATAATAAAATCTTTTAATTAATATCTTAAAATAAATTTTAAAATAAAAGCAAATCGCTTATATTTATTTTTGAAAATAAGTTATACCGGTATTCCAATTTTTCGTTTGTACCCAAGTCTGATAAAAACCATACTCAAATTAATATTTAAATTTTAAATGCAGAAGCATGGATGCTGATATTTAAAAGAGATTTTGATTCGATTCAACGTTGCTGCAATATATTTTCGCCGCGCTGAATGCATTATCCATGAATTGCATAAAAGGGAAAAGAATGAGTAATATTTCGGAAAAATCCCCAAAACTTGCAGAGAGCTTGTCAAACCGACAAATCGGTATGATCACGATTGGTGGAATTATCGGTGCTGGGCTATTTATTGGTTCAGCGACCGCCATCCAAACAGCGGGCCCAGCAATTATTATTTCTTATGCACTCACAGGTTTGCTGGTTTTTTTAGTCATGCGAATGCTCGGTGAAATGGCAGTTATTCAACCTGACTCAGGTTCATTTTCAACCTATGCCAGTACTGCAATTGGCCCATGGGCAGGCTTTACCATTGGCTGGTTATACTGGTGGTTTTGGGTTTTAATTATTCCTGTAGAAGCAATTGCTGGCGCTGAAATTCTACATACCTATATCCCCAGTATTCCGTCTTGGAGCTTTGCCGTCGCCATTATGTTTGTATTAACGTTAAGTAATCTAATGAACGTTAAGAACTTTGGTGAATTTGAATTTTGGTTTGCACTGATTAAAGTTGTTGCCATTATTGCCTTTATCATTGTTGCACTCATGGCAGTATTTGGTTTTTGGCCATTAGCAGATGTTAGTGGTGTTTCTAATCTTTACCAAAGCGGTGGCTTCATGCCAAACGGTTTTGGTGCAGTTTTAACCGGTATTTTAATCACAATCTTTTCATTTTTTGGCGCTGAAGTTGTTTCTATTGCAGCGGCCGAATCGAAAAACCCACAAGAGAAGATTCGCAAAGCCACTAATCTGGTGATTTACCGCATCGCGCTGTTTTATTTACTCTCTATTTTCCTTGTGGTTGCATTGGTTGATTGGAAGTCTCCAGGCTTAGTTGAAATGGGTACCTTCCAATATGTTTTATCGGTATTAAATGTCCCAGGGACTAAAATCATTATTGACTTTGTAGTCTTTGTTGCCGTGTGTAGCTGTATGAACACCGGAATTTATATTGCCTCCAGAATGCTGTTTTCATTAGGAACACGAAATGATGCACCGAAAGCAGTAACCAACGTGACCAAGACGGGTGTACCAAAAATTGCGGTTCTTGCTTCAAGTGTTGCAGGCTTTGTTGGTTGTTATGCAAACTACGCGTTCCCTGGTCAAGTGTTTAGCTTTTTACTCTCCACCACTGGTGCAATTGCATTAATGGTTTATTTGGTGATTGCTGTGACTCAACTCAGAATGCGTACTCAAATGGAGCAAAATGGTGTATTCCCACAATTTAAAATGTGGCTATTCCCATGGCTCACTTGGATTGTCATTTTTGCGATCTTAGCCGTGTTGGGTTATATGTTCATCTCACCGAACTTTAGATATGAAACCTTCCTTACCTTGGGTGTAACCACATTTATCTTGGCGCTAAGCTTAATCGTAACAAGAAAACGCATTACACTAAAACCATGGATAATAAATAAAAATAAAGATCTAAACCAGGTTTAACCCAAAGCTAAACCAATTCGAAGCCTTGATTAAAGCACCTTTATAATAAAGGTGATTTTTTATTAAAATAATAAAGCATCCGCATAAAATGACTAGCCCCATTCATATTAATCGTGAGGTTTTATAATATTGCTAATTTACATTCAAAACGGACGGTGTAAATATAACCAAAGCAAATGCTTAATCATATAAAGGATGATCATGATTAATAATCAAAATGAAAGAAAACTAAAGCATGCTTTATCAAATAGACAAGTTTCCATGATCACTTTGGGTGGAATTGTTGGTGCAGGATTATTTGTAGTTTCAGCGACAGCCCTAAATACGGTTGGGCCCGCTATTCTAATCTCATATATGCTCACAGGGATTATGGTTTTATTCGTTATGCGGATGTTGGGGGAAATGGCCATTCGAAACCCTGACTCCGGCGCATTTGCAACCTATGCCAGTCAATCATTAGGAGAATGGGCAGGATTTACCGTCGGATGGCTATATTGTTGGTACTGGGTACTGGTTGTCGCCTTTGAAGCAATTTTAGGTGCGAATATTGCGCACCATTATTTTCCTGAGATTCCAGCCTGGGTCATTGCAGTCGGTTGTATTGTATTGCTTGCTGGCTCCAACTTAATGGATGTTAAGAAATTTGGTGAGTTCGAGTTTTGGTTTGCCCTCATCAAAGTCATCGCCATTATCGCATTTATTATTTTCTGTACGATGGCGGTTATGGGCTATTGGCCATTGGCAGAAAATGTTGGTGGTATATCCAAAATACTCAGTAATGGCGGATTATTTCCCTACGGTTATACCGCTATTTTCACTGGGATGCTGATTTCGATGTTCACCTTTTTTGGTGTAGAAATGCTTACGATTTTAGCCGCTGAATCAAAAAATCCAGCTGTTCAAATTCGCCGAGCAACCAATTTGGTTATTCTTCGAATTGGTCTGTTTTATATCGTCTCAATTTTCTTAGTATTGTGCATTGTTCCTTGGAATGACCCAGGTCTGCAAGAAATGGGAACCTTCCAATATGTATTACATGTACTGAATGTCCCAGGCTCACGCTTACTCATGGATATTGTGGTTTTTGTTGCCGTCACCAGTGTGTTAAATTCGGGTTTATATACCGCATCACGCATGATGTATTCACTCAGTGTCCGTGGTAATGCACCGCAATATTTATCCAAAGTGACACGCAATGGTGTTCCAAGAGTCACGGTATTGACCTGTACTGTGATTGCCCTGATTGCAGTTGCAGTGAACTACGGTTTTCCAGAAGAAGTCTTTATGGTGCTGTTATCGACCATGAATGCTATCGGACTCTTGGTTTATTTGGTAATTGCCTGTTCGCAACTGGTTTCACGTTTTCGCTTGGATAAACAAGGGGTGAAATTAGATTTTAAAATGTGGCTTTTCCCATGGCTTACTTTGTTTGTCATTTTGGTTATTTTGAGTGTTCTCGGTTATATGTTCTTCTCTGAGCAGCACCGTTCAGAAACGATTGTGACCCTCTCTTTGACCAGTTTTATTTTACTCATGAGTTGCTTTCGTAAAAAGAAAAACTCAAAAGTAATCAGCGCTGAATCATCAGCAGTTTAATACGTAAATGGATTTTAAAATGATTAAATTATCGATGCATGACGCGGAAGATTTATGTACACAAGTATTGGCGAAATCAGGCTATAGCACAGCACATATTGCTGCGATTAGTGATGTGTTAATGCAAGCACAAATAGATAATTGCCAATCACATGGTTTATATCGCCTCCTTAACTGTGTGACCTCAATGCAAAAGGCCACCGTATCTGCAGATGCAACCCCTGAAATAGAACATATCAGTCAGGCGATCCTAAAGGTTAATGCACACAATGCCATGGTGCCTTTAACCTTACAAAGCTGTATTCCCTTGTTAGCAGAAAAAGCCAAAGATCAAGGGATCGCATTATTGGCAATCAATAATTGTGTGCATACCACCGCGCTCTGGTATGAAATTGAGCTGCTAACCCAACAAGGTTTGGTTGGCATTGCCTGTACTTCAAATCATGCCTGGGTCGTGCCAGAAGGTGGCAATCGCCCATTATTTGGTACCAATCCCATGGCCTTCGGTTGGCCACGTCCGAATAATCAAGCTCCATTTATTTTTGATTTTTCAACCACGGCAATGGCACGTGGCGACATTGAATTACATCGCAAAGAAGGCAAATTGCTGCCTGACGGTTGTGGGGTCGATGCAGATGGAACACCAAGTAATGATCCTGCAACGATTTTAACCACAGGCGCAATGAAGACCTTTGGCTCACACAAAGGCTCAGCACTTGCGGCCATGATTGAATTGTTGGCCGGTCCTCTGATTGGTGATGTACTCAGTATGGAATCGCAGAAAAAGGATGCAGGTGCAGGTGGCTCTCCGCTCGGTGGAGAATTCATTTTAGCGATCTCCCCGGAAGTCCTGTTGGGCGGTGCAATGCAGGCTTATCTGGAAAATGCAGAACAGCTATTCGATGGTTATGCAATACAGCATGTACGTCTGCCCTCTTCACGACGTTATGCAGCACGTGCAAAAAATCTTGAATCTGGTTCAATTGAAATGCATGCCTCTGTATATCAAGACTTAATGGCTTATTTACAATCTGAGTAATACTTCATTTTAACCTTTAATGTTCAATATATTTTCAGATTCACTTGATGCATTCAGCTGCCTCAAGTGAAAGGATTTTTTATGCATATTATTGTGCTTGGTGCTGGTGTCATCGGGGTTACGACAGCCTATTATCTGTCTAAGTCTGGCTATAATGTAACTGTTCTTGATCGACAGCCTGGTGTCGCACTTGAAACCAGTTTTGCCAATGCAGGACAAATTACGCCTGGGTATTCCTCTCCTTGGGCAGCACCAGGGGTTCCATTCAAAGCATTGAAGTGGATGTTTCAACCACATGCACCACTGAGTATCCAGCTGACAGGGCAGAAATTCCAATATGAATGGATGCTTAAAATGCTAGGTCAATGTAATGCTGAGCGTTATCAAATCAATAAAGAACGTATGCTGCGCCTCTCTGAGCACAGTCGTACCTGCTTTGACCATTTACGTGAAGAAATTGAGTTTGGTTTTGATGCGCGTCAATTGGGCACACTGCAAATTTTTAGGACGCAACAACAACTTGATGCGATTGAAAAAGATATTCAAATTTTAACAGCCGAGAATATTCCACATCAATTATTAACAGCCGAAGCGTTGTTAAACGTCGAACCCGCACTAAAAAAATCTAAGGTGAATCTGGTTGGCGGCTTACATTTGCTCGGTGACCAAACTGGAGACTGTCATAAATTCACGGTAGAACTGGCCAAGCTCTGCGAAAAGCGCGGGGTTAACTTTATATTTAATGCGAATATTCAGCAGATCCAAAAAACATCCAATACCATTTCAGGAGTATTACTCAAAGATGGGCAACTGATTCAAGGCGATCAATATGTGATTGCACTCGGCAGTTTCAGCCGAGATCTACTGGCACAAATTGACCTTAAACTACCAGTCTACCCCCTCAAAGGCTATTCGATTACCACCCCAATTACCGATCCAGATGCCGCACCCATTTCAACAATTTTAGACGAATCATATAAAGTTGCCTTAACCCGCTTTGATGATCGCATTCGTGTCGGCGGAATGGCTGAGATTTGTGGGTTTAATCGCTACCTCGATCCTCGACGTGAGCACACGTTAAAAATGGTATTAAAGCAACTTTTTCCTGAGGCAAGTGATTCACGTGAAACCCATTTTTGGACTGGCTTTAGACCCACCACGCCCGATGGCACACCAATCATTGGCAAAACCCAATATCAAAATTTATTGACCAACACGGGACATGGCACTTTAGGCTGGACCATGTCCTGCGGATCAGCACAACTATTAACCGATATTATTTCCAATCGAGCCACCGCTATTCGGACAGACGATTTAAATTTTAGCCGCTATCTTTGAATCCGCATGCTTTGCTCCTTTGCCTTGGCGAGTTGATTTTCCAACCACTGCATTTGATCATGTCAAATGTAGTACAACCACCGAGTAATCCATCTTAAGTACAATAGACTGCACTTTAAAAACAACGTTAAATACCTTACACCAAACAAGTATTCAGCTTGAGTGAAAATCAGGGCTTTTTACTCAAACACTCAGTTTTTAATCCGCTAAACAGCAATATCGGTATAGTTTCGAGGAATTACCGCCATGCCATGCCCAAGTGTTTGGCTAAGACCCTTTTATGTGATATATCAATGGAGCGAAGATTTACTATTCGTCTGCTTAGATGCATTGATTCTAGCCAAATAAAAATTAAACCCTTGGTCTAAAGATCGCATCAACCTCATGGAAAGATTGTATTTAAAAAGGAAATTTTATGCAGAAAATGACTTCTAGAACTTACCCCTCTACTACCTCATTACGTTGCTTCGAAGCTTCCGCTCGTTTTTTAAGCTTTACCAAAGCTGCCTATGTACTGCACATGACCCAGAGTGCCGTCAGTAAACAAGTTGCACATCTCGAAATCAGTCTGAAAACCCAGCTATTTGAACGTGCGCTACAAGGCTTAAAACTAACACCCAGCGGTGAACTGTTCTTCAAAGAAGCACAACGAATTTTAGGTCAAATTGAGCAGTCAGTGCTGAATTTACTGGCACATGGCAGTGAGGCAGAATCTCTTAAGATTGCTGTGCATCCAACTCTCGGAGCACGATGGCTCATTCCTGCACTCAAAGGCTTTGGCAAGGCCTATCCCAATATTCATTTAGATATTCAAGAGCAGGTCTGCTCCTCCAACCTCGACAACAATAAAATTGATATCGCCTTTTTATATGGTTCAGGTGTTTGGCGAGATATGACCAGCATTAAACTGTTTCCAGAACAATGCGTTGCGGTCTGTGCACCCGATTTAATCAATGAGCCATTTAAAAGTTTAGAAGAATTCCGCGGTCATGTCTTGATTCAATCGCAGTCTAGACCGCGCGCGTGGGATGAGTATTTCTTGTTACAATCGAGTACCAATGAAAACAACTTTATTGGTCCACGCTTAGAAACCTTCTACGCCAGTATTCATGCGGCACTGACCAGTTGTGGAATTGCTTTGATTCCAGAGTTTCTGGTCGAAAAAGAATTAAACAGCGGCGAATTGATTCGCGCTTGGCCCTATGAAATGCAAACGCAGCATTCTTACTATATGACTTTCCCCACGTCCATGACCAACACCATTAAGGTCAATACGATGGTGGAGTGGATCAAGCAACACTTGAAACGCAGTCTAGAAGATAAAAATCCCTTGTTGGAAAAATCTGCCTAAGCGGATGCAACGAAGGGAGAAATGAGAGCACGTCACCCTACGCAGTGCTTAACGAAAGCATTGCGTATCTAGGTGATTGATGACAATCCCTTTGTCATTAACTAATAATTCGAAGACACTGACCGGCATGATATAAAGCAATTCCTGTATCATAGAACATCGATCGTGCATTACGGAATGACACTGATTTTTCAGCAATCGTTGTAAATGGCAAAGGTAATTTTTTGCGATCATCATCCTGTAGATACTGAGCAAATGCTTTGCCCATCATGGTTCCAGTAGTGATGCCACGGCCATTAAACGCGGTTGCAGCGACAATACCCGGTGCGGGTTCAAAAATTCGCATAATATGGTCCGTGGTAAAACCAAACTTACCCGTCCATTGATAATCCCAATTCACCTTGCCCAAATCTGGGAAATATTTCTTTTTCATTAAATCAGCCCAAGACTGATACAGCCCCGACTTTCCTTCATAAGATCCAACCGTACCAAGCAATAAACGCCCATCTTTATCACGTCGAATGCTCGATAAGGCCAAACGCGTATCCCATGAGCCATTTTTATAAGGAAGAATTCTATTGCCTGCCTCGCAATTTAAAGGCTCAGATGCAATTTGATAATATTGAACAAAATAAATAGTTTTAAGCAGTTCAGTCCATTCACCTTCGGTATAAGCATTGGTTGCAATGACCACTTTATCGGCAGTAACCGCATATTCATCGGACTGAACACACCACTGCACCCCTTGTTTTGTAATACCAGAAACGGGTGATTTTTCAAAAATCTGGACGCCTAAGCGTTCTGCTGTCTTTGCTAGACCAGTTACATAAGCATAAGGATTTACGGTACCGGCACGTTTATCCAATAAAGCTTTATGAATGGTGGTTGTACCACAATATTCATGACATTTACGACCAGTTAAAACCTCAACATCTACTCCACGACGACTTAATTGTTCATAACGGATATCAACATCGGCCTCGCCTTCTTTGTTGTGCCCCATATGCAGATTGCCTGTTCGCGTATCTTGTGCTTGAATACCGAAACGGTCGATGGTATCAAATACAAGTTTAGGTGCATTGCCCAAAGCGGTGCTGAGCTTTTCGCCAGCGTACTCACCCAAAATTTTATTGAGTTCATCCGGTTGCGCCCACGTCCCAGCATTGACCAGACCGACATTGCGCCCAGAACCGCCAGAGCCGACACCCGCTGCTTCAAGCACAACGACGTTATAACCTGCTTCGGCCAAATGAATTGCAGCTGATAATCCCGTAAATCCTGCGCCAACGACACAAACATCTGCTTTCAGATGTTGATTGATTTTTGAATACTGGGGTTTTTGATCCACCAAAACTGGCCAAAGAACTTGATCTTTTAACATTTAATCATGCCTTAATTCATCGTTTTACAACATCGAATGGCTGAGTAATCCCTTATATTCTATATCCTTATTCCCTATGAAATCATAAATATAAAATAGCAAAAATTGATCTACCGCCTTGTCCTTTTCGAAAAAAGGATGAGCTTTGCTAAGCTCATCCTTTGATTTTTTTTAACCGAAGTTAATGCCCTGAGCAAGCGGTAACTCACGTGAATAATTCACGGTATTGGTTTGACGACGCATGTAGTTTTTCCAAGAATCAGAGCCTGATTCACGACCACCACCTGTTTCTTTCTCACCACCAAATGCACCACCAATTTCAGCACCACTGGTGCCAATATTGACATTCGCAATACCACAGTCACTGCCTTCATCACTTAAGAATTGTTCAGCTTCACGTAGATCATTTGAGAAAATGCAAGATGACAGACCTTGTGGAACATCATTTTGAATTTCAATCGCTTCTTCAAAATTTTCATACGTCATTACATATAAAATTGGTGCAAATGTCTCTGTTTTCACCACTTCATTTTGCGCTGACATTTCAACCAGTGCAGGTTTAACATAGTAGGCATTTGGATATTGATCCGCCAACACACGCTCACCACCATGAACCGTACCACCCGCAGCTTTGGCGCGGCTGAGCATCTCTTGCATTTGATCAAAAATACCTTGATCAATTAACGGACCAACTAAGTTACCCTGCATCGGGTGACCAATGCTAACCGTGCCATACGCTTTTTTCAGTTTTTCAATCACTTCATTTTTAATTGATGAGTGCACAATTAAACGACGTAACGTGGTGCAACGCTGTCCTGCTGTACCCACAGCTGAGAACAAAATGCCACGGATCGCAAGTTCAAGATCTGCGCTTGGCGCTAAGATCATGGCGTTATTACCACCTAACTCAAGAATAGATTTACCAAAACGTGCAGCAACTTTAGGTCCAACAATTCGGCCCATACGTGTACTACCTGTTGCACTGATCAGCGCAACACGTTCATCCGTCACCAATTGGTCACCAATTTTCGCATCACCAATCAACAACTGAGAGAGGTTTTGTGGTGCATCTTCACCAAAAATCTTCAATGCTTTTTCAAAAAGTGCCTGACAAGCCAAAGCCGTTAATGGGGTTTTTTCAGATGGCTTCCAAATGACGGCGTTACCACAGATTAATGCCAATGCTGTATTCCAAGCCCAGACGGCAACAGGGAAGTTAAATGCAGAAATCACACCAATCACACCTAGCGGATGCCAAGTTTCACGCATGTGATGACCAGGACGCTCTGAAGCAATGGTTAGACCATAGAGCTGACGCGACAAACCAACTGCGAAGTCACAGATATCAATCATTTCTTGTACTTCACCAAGACCTTCTTGGGTGATTTTCCCAGCTTCCCAAGAAACTAAAGCACCTAATTCGTCTTTATTTTCGCGGAGAACTTCACCAAAGATACGAACTAACTCACCACGACGCGGTGCAGGGATTTTTTTCCACTGTTGATACGCTTGTTGCGCTTGTTGAATTTGAAGCTCAGTTTCTTCTACTGTATGTACAACAACTTGGCCAATGACGCTGCCATCAATCGGAGTTTTTACTTCCAAGCTTCCATTTTGATACTGGGCTGGATCGACCCCAATTTTGTTTAAAAGTTCCTGAATCATTAGCATTTCCTTGAATTAAGACGATATGTTTGATTAAAAATGAATGCGCACGTTATGCCGGTCGTTGTACGTGCTGCTGTGTGCAAAACGTCTGTCTAAATTTGCCGTAAAGTGCGATTGAATGAATCAAGCGCAATGCTTGGGAAGCGCCTCAGCGATTCGACTCCATTCGCTTATATTTTTAACTGGATGTAGCCAATTTAAGCGCTACAAACAGGTGATTCAAGCGAATAAAAGTTTAAGCGCCATTCCTTTTTCTCTTGGCCATTTTCTAAAAATAACGCATAAAAATTATATAAATAGAACTATTATAATTTAACCAAAAAATCAAAATCCCCGATCTTATTGCACAGCATGTTGAACTGCATATTAATAGGATTTCAGTTGGTCTAATGCCGATGTCATTATCGATAAGCAGTTGAAAAAATATGCCTTTGTCAAAAAATCTATATACCTCGATCGGCCTGAGTGCGATCCTAATGTGGTCAACCTTGGTGGGCCTGATTCGACTGATTAGCGAACGCATTGATCCCGTCACCAGTGTGACCTTACTCTATTCATTAAGTACTCTCATTCTGCTGATTTTATTTAAGATTCCAAAACTAAATAAAATTCCTAAACAGTACCTGCTGTTGGCAACACTACTTTTTGTCAGCTATGAATTGTGTTTTTCTTTTTCAATTACACTTGCCAATAATTCACAACAAGCTATTGAAGTCGGTGTACTCAATCACCTGTGGCCAAGCCTAACTATTCTTCTCATGGTGGTTTTTAAAGAAATTAAGTTTCATGCCTTATTAATTCTCGGCTTAAGCAGTGCATTCTTTGGAATTATATATATACAAACCAATGGTTTAAATATTTCTTTTCATCAAGTCATGCGCAATCTAATCGACAATCCATTGCCTTATATTTTGGCTTTGGCAGCGGCTTTTATTTGGGCATTTTATTGTCTTTTATTAAAAAAAATGAGCAATGGCGAAAATATTATCGCATTTCTATTCTTGATGACATCAATCACACTCTGGATAAAATCACTATTCTTTAGTGGTTTCAATTTCCCTCCGCTTGATCTCACTACTTGGTCTTATCTGATCGTGGCCGCATTATTTCTTGGGCTCGGTTATGCTGCATGGAATATCGGCATGGTTTACGGAAACATGAATGTCTTAATTTCCAGTTCCTATTTTATTCCGGTTATTTCTGCATTTTTTTCAGCGCTGCTGTTTGGCATTAGTTTAAAGACCTCCTTCTGGCTGGGCACATTCTTGGTGGTTTTTGGCTCAATACTGTGTTGGATCTCAACCAGTATTCACTCTTTTTCGCTCTTAAAAAGTCAGAAACGGACTGGGCGTAGAACATTAAAACTTAAATAATGCGATGGTATGAACAAAATAAAATAGACCTTGAATGCACTTTTTAACCCGTGCCTTTTCAAGAAGTGACTTAATATTTATGCTTTTAAAATAGAAAAAGGGTCTGAAAACGCTTTAAATAGGCTTCTTCCATAAAAGGATGATGCAAGAAGCCAAATATAATGAATAAATTAAAATCAATGCTCAATATAAGACATGATTAGAAATTATCTTTGGTCAGATCCAGTGCTTTTAAGGCTAACCACAAGGTGGTTATGTCATCGGTTTTGGTTAATGATCTTCCCGTAATTTTATGGATTTTCTGTACCCGATAAACCAAGGTTTGCTTATGAATATGCAACACTTTAGATGTCTCCTCCCACGAACGATTGTGTTCTAGAAAAACTTTCAAGGTATGAATATATTCGGACTGATGATGTTGGTCATGTTCAATTAATTTACCGAGGGTTTCTTTATATATTCTTTCAGCTTCATCCATGCTAAAAGGCAATAAAGAGCTAAACTGATTCATTCTTTCATAAAAATTTATTGCTTGATTGGGTCTTATGCTTTGAAGCGCAAATTTAGATTCATTAAATGCATGTTGCACACGATCCAAATCACCAATCAATTTGCTGACCCCTATTTCGGGGAATATTGCAGTCAACTGCTCAACATAATCACGTTCCAAGAGAATAAATAAAAAATCTCCCTGATATTTTATTAAAGCTGGAATGTTTTTACGGAAGAAAAAAGCCTCATAATCATGACCCTCAACATAGTTGACCATCACGGCGCTTAAACTGGTTAAATCTAACTGTAACTCAAGTAATCTTTTTTCTATATTCACATTGGAAATTCTTTTATTCAGCATATCTCCTAAAAAATCACCACCTAAGCGTAATTGACGCTGAAATTCCAATTTATTCTTTTCTAAATCTAGACTCACAATTGCAGCTAAATGGTGAATCACAGAGAAATCGATATCGGGTGATTTTACCACCAATAAACATTTTTGCAAACTCAGTTCAATGGTTTGTATCACATGATCTTTGTCAATTTTTTGCTTTTTAATTAAAGTCGATGCATGAAATGGTTTTTGATTCAGCGCCAAAACCCCTAACTTTAAATCTTCTGGAATAGGCGTTAAGCGTGGTAACCAATTCTCTAAACTTTGTGGGTCTAAAATATAAATTTCGCCCTGAATAATGCGATTGAGCAACACAATAAAATCTTTAGAAGCTAAGTCTAAAATTCCAATTTTGGCATTTTCATATAGCTTAGTAATCAGATTAGTACGCTCGAATTCTTTTTTATGATTGGCGTCAACAATGGTCTTGGTGACAGCAGCAAAAGGAACGCCATAATGCGTCATTAAAATAGGGAAATTATATTGTTCGGCAACACGACAGAGCTCACTAATATCTGCTGGCGCATTCATATTTTCACCAATCATTAATCCCGCCAAATTGGCATCAATTAAATCTTGAATATATTTTTGCTGAGAGGTTTTTGATTGAGGTATTCCCAAGCCAGTCGTCATTAATAAATCACCTTCGCCCAACCATGCCGTTGGATTGGGTAACTCACTGACATGAGCCCAATTCACCAGATTGGCGCCATTATTTTTACCACATAAATAATGGGTTCTTAATTCTGGTCTGTTCACTAGATCATTGATTGTCATAATCATTTAACTAACCTCCTATACCCTCAATCAGACTTGATTATTTTCTCATTGCGGACTTATTTAACTCAATAAGTCCAAAGCGACCAAACTTTAATAAATTTTAAGCGAACGACTTCCTCATCAAAAAAGATCATTTACATGCAAAACCACACCACTTCCCCCGTATATAACAATAGATAAATTTACGGTAAAACTCATCATTTTAAAACTTAATACTTGCCTTATTCTAGCGTTAAGCATGCAAATTAATGCGTATTATTCAATTTATATTTATGCACGCCAGCCCATACTAAATATCTTTTACTTGAGTGAAATATAAAAATTAAGCGAAAATTGAGTTCTAATTAAAATCATCAGTAAGCACAACAGCCGACCAGTGCAAATTTTTTAAATAAAAAAAATAGACCCATTAAAATAATGAGCCTATTTGCAATATGAAAGATCTAAGCAAAATTATTGATAAGCAGCCTGAATTTGATCTCGGATAAATTCATAACTTGATGCATTGAGATAGGCGTACCGGCCTTTTTCACTAAAACTCTCATAAGCAGTGCCACCATAAGATGGAGAAATGACATTTCCTTTACCATTCCATTGCCCATCATGAATTTTTCCATCTTTCTCCATAGCAGGATCAGCACCTGGATAGTAAAGCTCATTCCCATTGTCATCTACACTATATGCCACATTAAATCCTGAGACACTCCCTTTCTTAAATTTATACATGCCATGATAGTAGAGAGGATTGGTGTAATTTGCGATCCAAGCATCTAGAGTCGCGGTTATTCCATAGCTGTCTGCGCCAAAATAAAATTGTGTCTCTTCATAAACCACTGTTTTAGGCACATAAACATATGCACCCTGTGGGAAGGTTGCCCCACTTTGCAATAATTTAGTAAAAGCAGCTTCGTCATGTAATTTAAACTGATTCACCCAATCAAACGCTAGATATGTATATTTCGTCCGACTAATTGACTGATTTTCTAGGATCTGTTCTGGGAAAATATCTGCTATTTTTTTACCTGAGAGGTCTACTTTTTCAAAATCAAAATCAACCTTATCAGCTTTAAACTCACACAGATTATTAAATGTAGCACGTGTCAATGTTGTACCTTGCGTTGCAACAAGATAGCCTGCTGGCCACCCATTATTCTGTTTTTGATAATCAGAACTGATAAATAGCCCATGATTATTCAGAATATAATCCGTACTATTGCTTGCTTCATTTCTATTTAGCTGCTGATCAGAAGAATTGTGAACAATATGAGATTGTAAATAAAGCATCTGCCCATCACGCTTCAATTCATCCGCATAAAACGCAAGCTTATTTGATACATCATAATCGAATAAATAATTAAATTGATAAAGTGACTCATCAAAAATAGAGCTACTTGCAGCAGGAAGCGTGGAATTTAACAGAACCCCTCGATCACATTTGGAAGTGGTTTCTGTTGGTTGATTAGGCTTAACGCTATTATCTGGGTTATTTGATGTTGACGAACCATCCGAACTTGATCCTCCCCCGCACCCCCCCAAAGTAGCCATCGACGTAACAAGGGCCAAAAATATAAATTTATTCATAAGCATTGCCTACTGGTTATCGTTTCATTGTTTTTTGTTGTTGTATTATGCACAATATTTCTTATTATAAACAACTGATTATTTTACGTGCAATGATCTGCTTATCGTTTAAATCCATTAATGCAACAGCCAACGACTCGCGTTGGCTGAGCACTTCAACAGTTTAATCACTTAAACAACGAAAAAACCATGCGTCGCATCTTTTGCAAGTTGCTCCACCAAACCAAACTCCCAATCCAAATAGGCTTGCATCGCTGATTTAGAATTATCAGTTCCTTCATAGGGCCGTTTATAACGATCAATTTCCGCAGATAATATATCATGTTGATTTTTTTCAATGGCATAACCCTGTGCCTGCCATGCTACATTGCCACCACTCAGCACATAGACAGGTTGTGTCAATAACCCGCTAAGTTCCTCGACCGCATACTGTGCCAACAAGCTCGAACCACAAGTCACCACAACGCTATCGGCTGTCTGTAAAACACCAGTTCCAACAACACGGGCAATATCTGCTTTGAGTAACCATTTCGCTTGTGGGATATGACCCTTTTTATAATTGGCCAAGGTGGTGAAATCTAAAACCACGACATTTTCTTGGGTTTGGCGCTGTTGTAATTGCGCTGCTGTGATCTGGGTGACTGCTGCCAGCGTTGGGGTATGTGCTTTCCAAGTGCCTGTTTCGGTAAGTAATTTATCGAACTCATCCACCAGTACATAGACTTCCCAATTCATTTGCGCCAACCAAGAACCGGTCATATAGGCACGTACCAATTGATCATCTACCAATACAATCCGTGCACCACGTGTCGCAGCAACATGATCGGTTTCTTGCACCAATTGCCCTCCAGCGACCCAACGACTCTCGGGCAAATGTCCAGTCAAGTATTCAGCTTCACTCCGCACATCAAATACATACGTGGTTTTATCCGCTTGATCACGCAATGTATCTAAATGGGCTTTGTTGATGGTTTTTACCCCAGCGCGCTGTGCCAGTGCGGCTGAATTTTGCTGGGCAAGCGCATGTTGTGTTGCATCAAGTACATCCGAATACACAAGTTCCTGCCCATGTGCCAGTGTTTGCTCAGCCAACGTCCAACCAATCGTCCCATTGCGTAAGGCATAAATCGGATGCGGTACTTGGGCATTAATTAAGGACTGCGTACCAATAATGCTTCGGGTTCGCCCAGCACAATTTACAATAATGGTGGTGTCTGAATCTTTCACCCATTGTGTTGCACGCAGTACCAATTCAGCACCTGGCACACTGCGCCCACCTGGAATACTCATGGTGTGATATTCATCAAAACGACGTGCATCTAAGATCACGATATTATCTTGATTATTAATTTTTTCCTGTAATGCTTCAGCACTCAAAGATGGCGTCTGTTTATGATGCTCAACGAACTCACCGAAGGCTTTACTGGCTGAATTGACATCACTAAACAGTTCCCCTCCAGCCTGTTCCCAGCCCTTTAACCCACCCGTCAACACATGGACATTGCGATAACCATAAGCAATCAGCTTGGGATAGGCACGTTCCACCAAACCTTCACCACCGTCATAAAGCACCACCAACGTGTCTAAACGCGGAATACGATTATAAATTTCAACTTCTAAACGTGACAAAGAAATATTGCTGGCAAACAAAGGATGCTGCTGTGCAAATAGATGTTCTTCACGTAAATCAATAATCGCAATCTCGTGTTGAGCAATTAATTTTTCACGTATTCCTAGATAGCTGATTTGCGCTAAATTTGACATCGTCGACTCTTTAAATAATTTGTTTTTTAGAAAAGTTATAGATCTGCAGCATTGGAATACCCAGAAATAAAGGCTTTCGGGGTACCATCAAGCTGATAGGTAAAACGCTCGACTTTACCGATATTGGCACCATAAATATGGATGCTGATTGAGGTCTGATCGTCATAAGCATTGTTGACCGCATGAATATCACCCGTTTCAGGGCGGAACCAATCGACGTCTCCGACATTTAGTCGGGTTGGCGTCACCTGTGCCTGAAAACCGGCGTCAGTGTGCTGAAAAGCAGTCGATATTTCAGCCCCCTCCAGAACGCCTATCACGCCCCACACTTCATGATTATGAATCGGGGTCTTTTGCCCAGCACCCCAAACAAAACTCACTATCGAAAAGCGGTCTTCAGGATCGATATAAAGTGCATACTGTTGATAATAATCAGGATGTGGCTGTTTAAATGCGCTCGGCAACCAAGCCGAATCCTGTAACAGTTGTTTAAAATCGGGGAGCAATCCAGCAATGATCTCTGTCGGCAATTGTTGCTGAGTAATCGCTTGCTCAATATTTTGAATCAAAGGCTGAAGTGCCGAAATCGTGTGACTCATAAAACATTCCTTATTCTCGAGTTTTAAAGCTGCGGTCAAAAAGTGATTGAACATCAATAGACTTCGACAATAACCCATATTTCACATAAAAGTCTGCTGTACCTTGCGAAGTGGTCACCACCTCATCTGAGATCTGTGTCCATTTGGCATGCTTACGCTCAAACGCCAGAGTGGCTGGTTGTTCAGGAATTCCCGTAATACGTGCCAGTTCCTTGCCAAAGGTCTTGTAGTTCTGATTGGCCCATTGTTGCGAACGCTCTAAGCGGTAAATAAAGTCTTGGATGGCAACACGTTTTGCAGGATCTGCTAAGGCTTTTTCAGTGCCTGCCAAAAAGGTATAACCTGAATATAAACCGCGACCATTTTCAATAATACGAAAACCATCAATCACTTCCGCATATGCGGTATAGGGATCCCAAGTTGCCCAAACATCGACTGAACCATTGGCGACTGCTAATTTTCCATCTGCTGGTGGTAAATATTTAAAGGTCACATCATCAGCTTTGAGCCCTGCACGTTCTAAAGCTTTATAGGTCACCAGTTGCCCAATCGAACCTTTGTTGGCCGTTACAGTTTTACCTTTAATATCCTGAATGGTTTTAATCGGGCTGTCTTTGGGCACCAATAAAGCCACGGCATAAGGGTCATAAACATTGACCGCAATTGCTTTGGCGTGCCCACCATTGGCATTGGCAAAAATAAAGGGAGCATCACCCAAATAACCGATATCAATGGCATTTACATTTAAGGCTTCGGCCACTGGCGCTGCGGCAGGAAACTCATACCAGCTAATTTTGTAATTGATTCCTTTGAGTAAATCAGAGGCTTCAAGCTGTGCACGCATATTGCCTTTTTGATCACCGACTTTCAGTTCAATCAGACTATTTTCTGGTGAATTTGGCTGGGCCGCCGCCTGTTCCGAGGTTTTACTGCATCCAACCATGAGTATGCAGCTTAAGCTAACTATCGCCACGATAACTGGTTGCTTAAACTTAAGCGCACTTTTATACAATGTATGCTGCTGGTGCTTCATTCTTTTTTCCTTTTTGCGCTTAGGCAATCTTGGCAAGATCATGATGGCGAACGCGTTCACGTAACTGCGGAATCAAAGCTTTGCCGTAATCAATCACATCATTGAGTGGATCAAAACCACGGATCAACACGCTTTCAATTCCCAATTGATAATAATTAAACAAGGAATCTGCCACCTGCTCAGGCGTTCCCACCAAGGCAGTCGAGTTATGATTGCCATGCACCAGAGATGTAATCCCTGTCCAAAGGTTTTGGTCGTGACGCTGCTGATTTTGGGCATAGGCGACCAAACGCTGTGCACCCGTACTCTGTGCCGTTTGACGATCTTTTCTAAGCCCCTTTTCAGCCAATTGCTGTTCTGTCAGCGCATAAATATGCTGGGCTTTTTCCCATGCCTGTTGTTCAGTATCTGCAATAATCGGACGGAATGAGATATTAAAAGCCAATGCTGTTTTACGTGCCAAGGACTGGGTTTGTTGATGCAATTGCTGCACGATTTGCGCGGCACCTGCCAAGGGTTCGCCCCAAAGTGCAAATACATCGGCATGTTCAGCAGCAACCTGTAGTGCTTCAGCTGACGCACCACCAAAATAAATCGGGATATGCTTTTGGAAGGGCTTTAATTCAGAAAAGCCATCTTTGACTTGAAAATGTTGCCCGTCATAATCAAAAGGCTGCGGGTTATACCAAACCTGTTTAATAATCTCTAAAAATTCTTTGGTGCGTGCATAGCGCTCAGGCTTCGCCACAAAGTCACCATCACGTTGCTGTTCAGGGTCACTGCCGCCAGTAATTACATGAATGGCCAAACGTCCCTTTAATAAATGATCTAAAGTGGCAAATTTACGTGCAGCCAAAGTCGGAGCCACAAAACCAGGGCGATGTGCCAAAAGAAATTTTAAATCTGTGGTGTGTGCCCCTGCGTGTGCCGCCACCAAAAAACCATCCGGTTGATCTGACCATTGCCCGATCAACACCCGATCAAAACCAGCCTGTTCATGTGCTTGGGCAAATTCAGCGATATAGCTTGGATTAAACACCGCCCCTTGTGGTGCAATGATCTCCGATGCTTCACGATGACCAATCATCCCTAAAATTTGAATTGTCATGTCGAATTCCAAATATATTAAATCTTGGAATTCACTCTAATTAAAAAATTAGTATGCGTGAAATATATATATATAATAAGTTAATATTAAAATTAGGTATTAGGCATATTCAGCATTTTAAATTCATTTACTGGTCAATCTGCATCTCAATGCACCTCGATTTAACCATGCAGTAGACAAAATAAGCAATTAAACCAATATCTAAGCCAAATTTAATTGGGCTTTAAACAATTGAGCAACCACCTCTCCTGCCGCTTGCTGTACCGGGCTAAGTGTTGGGTGCTGTACATAAACAACCACCAAATCTAGATTTAATGCAGGCAAATCTAAAATCGCAAGCTGAGAAAAATCGGCATAACCTTGAATAATTTCAATCGGTGCAAAGCCTGCGCCCATTCCTTGACTAATCAACTCAAGCTGTAATTTTGAACCCGCAACTTCAATATTTAATTTAAGTTGTTTTTGTTTGAGTTTTTCAGTTAAGGCATGCCGAAAACCACAACCTGCTGTATTTAAGATCCAGCCCAATTGTTGTAAGTCATCTAAACTCGACACGCCAGCGCGATGCAATGCTTTAGAAATAATCGGACGCACGCTTAAACTTCCCATCATCTGCACTGGAAATTCCTGTGGTAGCGCCTTCAAGTCTGGTACAGAGGAAATAATCGCATCCAGTTGACCTTGTTGTAGTTTCAGTAAAAGTTCACTGCCCCAACCTGCAGTCAGCTCCAGTTCAATCTGCGGATAATCACGTTTTAATTGATTTAAAATATTGATTAAACCAATCTCTGAAAAACTATTTGGGATTCCCAAATGCAACTTACTTGCATTTTGATGTTGTAGCCGAATCATTTTTTGGAGTTGTTGGATTTCCTGTTCGATGACACAACATTGCGCATAAATATCGCGCCCCATTTGGGTCAGCTTTAACGGTCGACTCTGCCGATCGAAAAGCTGTACAGCGCAGACCTGTTCTAAATTTTGAATACGACGTGTTACTGCAGGCTGACTAATGCCCAATTGCTGCGCGGCCAACCGTGTCGATTGAAATTTCACAAAAGATGTAAATGCATGAATATCTTCAATTTTCATTTAAAGTAGCCTATCAAATTACAGCAAAGATTTTAGTATAAGCAGTCAACTTCGAACAGCAAGTGATTATGCGTCCATCATGCTAAAACCCTTATAATATTTAAGGCAAGCAATGTCTGAAAAAATTCATAAATTGAAAAAAACAATATCTTCAACACAGAGTCAAACTAAAGTGTTGTACACTTCTGTAACTAAAGAAATATAAACAGAAAAAAGGATACTGATATATTAAGTTTAGTTGATCGTCTTGTTCTTTTAGATCAACCCAAATCATTAGACCCACAATAAATCATTCAAAATGGTATGCCGCTCATGACTCCACTGCTTACGCACGCACTCACTGTATTTATGGCTTTTTTTGCCATTATGAATCCTATTGCCAACACAGCTGCATTTGCAGGCTTAACAGGCAATATGGATAAATCACAACAAGTTCAAGTTGCCACGAAGGCATTAATTATTACCTTTGTCGTCATTGCCTTATTTTCTGTGCTTGGGCAAATGATCTTTAATTTATTTGGTATTAGCTTACCCGCTTTGCGTATTACTGGCGGGATTCTCGTATTTCTGGTCGGCTATCATATGTTACAAGGCTCTGCCTCAAGTATGCATAGCAACAAAGATGGTGATACCTCCAAGGCAGCTGATAATAACGATATTGCGATTTCACCGCTGGCCGTGCCGTTATTGGCAGGTCCTGGCACCATTGCAACGGCAATGAATTATTCAACAGTTGGTGGTATTCCCGCAATGCTCACCACAATCTTGGTCTTTTTTGTTTTATGTCTGATTACCTTCGTTTGCTTTATTTTTAGCGCCAAAATTATTAAAGCAATCGGTCAAAATGGTTTAAATATTGTGACCCGTTTAATGGGTTTAATCCTTGCAGTCATCGGAACACAAATGCTCATTGCTGGGATTAATGGGGCATTTCATTTTTAGTTAAGTTCCACTTTTTAAGGAACTCTAAATCAATCACCTGTATCGATGGATTAGCGATGCTCAAAAATAAAACAGCGCTAAACCTGAATGCGATAACCAATATGAGGTTAGTTTTCAACCAACAATGTAAGCTTTTGCGCACAGCGATTCAGGCCCTTTGCCTCTAGGCGCTCAAGCAGCAGCTTCCTATAATAAGCACATAGAGAACAGGATGTTCCAGCTCAATACTCGGATGTAAGGTACAACAGGAGTTATACCTAGAGAACCAATACGGAAAAGCCCGACAGGATGTCGGGCTTTTTTTTATCGTCTTATTATCTTCATCTCAGCTCCGGCCTTGATTCCCAACCCTTCACATGCAATCGATCTGCAAAAATAAAATCATAATCATAGATACCATTCATTCTGTTCTAAGCGCCCCACCATGTATTAGCCTAATACCGTCTTAGCATAGCTAAGTGGTCGAAATCTAAAAAATATACACACCTACATACCCAAAATCGAATACTTTTCACTCGATTGTGTGCGATATTTCGTACAAAGCTTCACGTCCTTCTCCTCTATGCAGCCAAACGAGCGCTCCCTATAATAAGGACATAGAGAACAGGATGTTCCAGCTCAATGCAAGGACTAAGGTACGACAGGAGTCATACTTAGAGAACGAATACGGAAAGGCCCGACAGGATGTCGGGCCTTTTTTGTTGTACCTCAAATACCAAGAGTTGAGTGGGCTCACTGCTATTCATAAATCATTTAAGCTGATCATCACAATCTTCATCACGCTGGGATGAAATGCCCGAATCAAACTTTCGGGTATCAATACTCCAATGAGCATCAGCAAAAGTGCCAAGCCCTGCTGTTAAAAATAAAATCCAATATAAGTGAAGTACTGGAATACTTGAAATATTACGCTGAACCAACTGAAACAAGAAAACCGCTATTAAAATCCCACTTTGCTTAAATTTTAACTCACGTCCCCAATGCCGCATTCTCTTCCAGCACATTGGCCAAACGTTTCGAATGCGCAATCAAACGTTCTAACCAACGCTGCGCAGCCAATAACTCTAAACTGGTTGCAGCACTCAGCTGATGAGTCGTGGCATATTGCACAATTTGTTCACGTAGTTCATCACGATGTTGATCAAGCCACGCTTTAAAACGGCTTAGATCGGCCTTAAGGCTTTGAATATCTTCGAAACGATGATGAGCACGAATATCCTGATAATGACTGATTAAAATATGCAGATAATCCAACGCAATTTGCTGCACAAATGACATGGTGCGAATTTTAATAACTTGATCGATCTGCTCTAAATCATTACGCAGCACCCGGACATAGACCATAATCCGTAATAAGCCAATCAATTGCTGGCGCTGCTGAATATTATCTGATACCGGAAGTTGCGCTAAAAAATGTTCTAATTGTCGAATAATTTCATCAAGTTGCTCGAGTTGACTACGTAATGGCAAGATGCCTTCTTGCAGCGCATGCTGCAATATATGAAACATATTGCTCAAACAGGTATAGACCACATGTTCCGCAGAAGCGATGGCCAATTCTGGCACGGCGAAACTGGCCTGATCGAGATAATCTAAGATTTCAGGTGCATCACTCGGCAGAAAGCGACTGATCAAACGCTGTAATTGATCAATATATGGCAATACAAATAAAGCACCAAAACTACTAAAGGCCGTATGAAATGCCGCCACCCAAATTACGTTATCTAAGTTGCCATGCGCATCATCGAGCTGCACTAACCAAACAAAAAGCGGCATTAAAATAAAAAATGCCAAGACCCCACTGATCAGATTAAAAATCACATTGGCTGCGGCAGTTCGTTTGGCATTAATCGATGCACCAACCACAGACAATAAAATAATACTCACTGAACCAATATTTTGCCCGATCACCAACAACAATGATTGTTGTAAATCAATCGCTCCAGCAGCAAGTGCTGCCAAGGTTGTCGTAATTGCAGCTGTTGAGGATTGCAGTAATACCGTCATGACGATGCCAATCAGCACCAATAACAGTTTGCTCGTCAAGCGATCATAGCCAAAAATAGAAAGATCCACTTTTGTTGCAATATCGGACATCGCGATTTGTAATAAGTCGATGCCAAAAAACATCAACCCAAAGCCAGCAATCGCAAAGCCCATCAGCGCAATACGGCCTTTCATCAACAACTTAAGAATGGCGCCCAATCCAATCAATGGCAAGGCAATGCTGGCAATCGAAAAACGTACCCCAAGCAATGCCACCAGCCATCCTGTGCTGGTGGTTCCGATATTGGCGCCAATCACCACACCAATTGCTTGGCTAAAATTAAGCACCCCGGCACTGACAAAGCCAATCGTTGCTAAAATTGTAGCGGTTGAGGAATGCATCACCACCGTTAGGGCAGCTCCAGAGGCGGTTGCTTTCAAAGGCGTGCGGGTAAATCTGGTCAACCACGACTTAAGCGTGTCCCCAGCCAATGATTTTAAGCTATCTGTCATTAAGGTCATGCCGATGAGGAAAATCCCCACCCCACCACAAAATTGGGCAATAATTTCTAACATAAAAACCGATATAAAAAAGAGTGGTTAAATTTTAACGAATTAAAATAATAATGACGTAATTTTATTGCAGTTTAGCCAACCAAATTACTTAACTTGGTTGGCTATTCAATACTTGTTGTGCCTTCTTCAACACAGCAATAACGGGCTCATGCCGATTTAATCAAATTAAAATTCAATTTATATCAACACTTAAGCCATGGTATGAATTGTCTCTTTAAAACGTTTTAACGCAAAATAGAACAACACACAACCAATACTAAACAGCGCCAAAAAGGATGGCCACACCGTGCCAAAGCCAGCATCACGGTACAATACCGCCTGAGCCAAATTGACAAAATGAGTGGTTGGCGCAATTTGCATAATGTTCTGCACTAAACTTGGCATACTTTCACGAGGTGTCATGCCGCCTGAAAGCATTTGTAAAGGAATCAGCACCAACATCATCAGCAAACCAAATTGTGGCATCGACTTGGCCACGGTCGCCAAATAAATCCCCAATGAGGTGGTCGCAAACAAAGACAATGCAGCGCCCATAAAGAATAGCCACAAACTGCCATCAATCGGCACCTGCATCAGCCCCATCACCACCAGATGGATCGAGGTAAATGAAGCCAGTAACACCACCAAGCCCATCGACCAAACCTTGGCCATCATAATTTCAAAAACACTGACTGGCATCACCAACAAATGTTCAACCGTGCCATGTTCACGCTCTCGAATCAGTGCAGCACCCGTTAAAATAATCGATAACATGGTGACGTTATTAATCACTTGCATCAGACTACCAAACCATTGCCGATCAAGGGTCGGATTAAAACGTGCACGCAATTCTAAGTCGACAGGAAAAGCCATTGCACTGCGGTGATGCTGTGCATATTCATTGACTTCACTTAGAATAATTTGTTGTACATAGCCACTGCCCGATAGGGCTTGAGTCACCCGCGTTGCATCCACATTAAGTTGAATTGCAGCAGGTCGACCTGCCAAGACATCCTCTTGAAAACGAGATGGAATATTCATGCTAAAGCTATACTGCCCCGCATCCATCCCAGCATCCATTTGGTCTAACGCAATCATTCTCGGTGCAAACAACGGCGGATAAAATGCCGAGGTGATGCGCTCCGATAAAATCGAACGGTCCTCATCGACAATCGCAATCGGAGCATTGTTTAAACTTTCAGGCAAAGATGATGAGCCAGTATAAATCGACATGGTAAAAGTATAGGTGATCAGCAATAGCATCATCGGATCACGCCACAGGCTCCATAACTCTTTGCAACCGAGCCGAAAGATGTTCTGTAATTTATCCATCTTATTGCTCCTGTTTTTTTAGCAAAGAAATCGCCAACAACATCACCACGGGAACTGTCAGTGCCAGCATTGCAATCGACTGACGTAAGTCCTCGAAACTAAGCGCTTTGTTAAATACACCACGACTGATATTGACCATGTGGGTTGCAGGATAAATACTGCCAAACCAATGACCGAAGCCTTCTAGTGAAGAGACAGGATCAATCAGACCTGAGTATTGCAATACAGGAATCAGCGTACCAATCATCACAAAGAACATCGCTGCAATCTGACTTTTGGTGACGGACGATGCCAATAAACCAAAGCCCGTTGAAATAATCACAAACAAGAATACCGCTGTGGTTAAGGTCAAAAAGCTGCCTTTAATTGGCACATCAAACAGGGTGACCACCACCAGACACATCAGCAAATAGTTCAGCATTGCCAGCACGATATAGGGCAATTGTTTGCCCAATAAAAACTCGCTGCGCTTCACGGGAGTCACATATAAATTGACGATTGAACCGAGTTCTTTTTCACGCACCACTGACAATGCGGTCAACATCGCCGGAATCAGCAACAGCAATAACGGCACAATTGCTGGGACCATGGCAGGCAAACTCCGAATATCGGGGTTATAGCGAAAACGGGTTTCCACTGTGACCGGTGTAGTAAAACTTTGTCCCGCACGGCTTTGATATTGTTGCATCATCCATTGCAGATGCAGCCCTTGTACATAGCCACGGATGGTTTCTGCACGAGATGGCATTGCCCCATCAATCCATGCACCGATCTTAACGTTTTCACCGCGTGATGCTTTCTGAGCAAAGCCCGGTGGAATCTCAATCGCTAAAGCAATATCACCTTGACGCATGCGTTGATCAAGTTCTTCATAACTCTGTATGGGTGGTTTTTCAATAAAGTAACGCGAACCTGCCAAGTTCATCCGATAGTCTTGACTAAGCGTGGTTTGATCGCGATCGAGCACTGCGTAGGTCAAATCCTCAACATCGAGAGTAATCCCGAAGCCAATCACAAACAGTAAAATAATCGAACCCAATAAGGCCAAGGTAGCCCGTACTGGATCGCGTGCCAACTCTAAAGATTCACGCCATGCATAACTCAAGAGTCGCTGAAAACTAAATGAATCTTTAATCTTGCCATGCGAAGTCACCGTGCTCACTTCTGTCGCTTCAGCTGTTACGTTCACTGTCGTATTTTCAGCAAGCGTACTTGTGCTCGTAGCTTCAGATTCAAGTTCAGGCTTAGATTCAGAATCAGGCTCAGGACTTTTTGTACCCGCCCCGGCATCAATTAAATAACCAATAAAAGCTTCTTCAAGGTTGGCAGCACCGCGGTTTTTAATCAGTTGGCTTGGTGCGGCACTGTCGAGCACTCGACCAGCGTGCATCATCGACATTCGATCACAGCGCATGGCTTCATTCATAAAGTGGGTCGAAATAAAAATCGTCACCCCTTCATTGCGTGACAAATGCACCAAGTAACGCCAAAAGCCATCCCGAGCAATCGGATCGACCCCAGAAGTCGGTTCATCTAAAATTAAAATTTCAGGTTGATGCACCAAGGCCACTGCCAAGGACAAACGCTGACGCATGCCCAAAGGTAAAGCCTCTGGCATACTGTCTTTGACCTCAACCAGATCAAACTGCTGCAACATACGATCAACCCGTGCCTGCATTTGATCTTCTGGCACATGGAACAAGCGCGCATGCAGCACCAAGTTCTGTAAAATACTCAGTTCGTTATACAGCGAAAAAGCCTGTGACATATAGCCAACACGGCGGCGGGTTTCAATATGATTGCCTTCAACCGCTTGTCCAAATAACCACGCTTGGCCTTCGGATGCTGGCAACAAACCCGTCAATACTTTCATGGTGGTGGATTTACCACAGCCATTGGAGCCTAAAAAACCAAAAATTTCACCACGACGAATCTGAAAATCGACGTGATCTACCGCAGTAAAATCGCCAAAGCGTACCGTTAAACCTTGTGCTTCAATCGCATATTTGGCAGATGGATCGATTTGTAATGGCGGAATCACAACCGGTAAATAGCCCTGTTTCTTTTCTTCAGGCAGCAACTTGATGAACGCATCTTCTAAATTGTCACTATGCGTCAATGCCAGTAATTCATGTGGTGTGCCAGTTTTTAAAATTTGACCATCATCCATCATGGCCAACCAATCAAAACCTTGCGCTTCATCCATATAGGCGGTTGCAACAATCACACTCATGCTCGGTCGCAGCACTCGAATCCGATTGATCAATTCCCAGAACTGTGCCCGCGCCAATGGGTCTACCCCAGTGGTCGGCTCGTCTAAAATCAGAAAATCTGGATCATGAATCAGCGCACAGCACAGGCTGAGTTTTTGTTTCATACCACCAGACAACTTCCCAGCAGGACGCGCTAAAAAGTCATATAACCCGGTGCTCTTGGTGAGGTCATCAATACGCAGTCGTCGTTCTTTGGCATCATGCCCAAACAGCCGCGCAAAAAACTGTAGATTCTCTTCAACCGACAAGGTTTTATATAGATTTTTTCCCAAACCTTGCGGCATAAAGGCAATACGTGGACAAATTTGGGTACGATGTTTGGCATTGGCAATGTCACCGCCCAATACTGTGACCGTACCGGACTGCACCACGCGCGCGCCTGCAAGCAAGCTTAATAGACTGGACTTACCCACACCATCGGGCCCGATTAAGCCAATCATGCAACCTGCTGGCAAGGTCAAGCTGATATTGTTCAGTGCTTGTGTCTTGGCATAATGCAGACTGACCTGTTCAACCTTGGCAACAATCGCGCCTGAGCTAAATTCAGACTGTTGTTTCATCATTTAACCTTATTTTCCAAGAAAGCAGGCCATGCCGCTTTGTCGTCCAATTTGAGGTAGGCCATACCGGGTAAGCCGGTTTTGACTTGGGTAATATTTTTATTCAACAGGGTCGGATCAATTTTGGCTTTGACCCGGAACATCAGTTTTTGTCGTTCACTTTGAGTCTCAACCGATTTTGGTGTGAATTGCGCGGTGTCTGCTACATATGACACTTTGGCTGGAATCACGATTTGATTGGCGGCATCCAGCACAATACGAACCTCAGAGCCAATCGCAACTTGACCTGCCACGGTTTCTGGCAAGAAGAAGGTCATATACACATCAGACAAATCAATTAAATTTAACACCCGCCCACCGCTGGCTAAAATTTCGCCCGGCTGTGCAACACGGTACTGCACCCGTGCTTTTAACGGTGCTTTGAGTTGACCATCTTCAATATCAAATTTAATCCGTTCAATCGTGGCTTGAATCGCTTCAACCTGTGAACCCACGCTAATCACTTGGGTTTTTGCTGCAACCACGGCAGCTTCTGCACTGGCGACTTGTGCTTTGGCAGCACTCACCGCAGCAGTGACGCGCTGTACATCCGCACGTTCATCGTCTAACTGTTGCTTCGATGCAGCACCTTCTTTGGCCAAAACTTCAGTTCTGGCTACACGACGTTTCGCAGCAAATAATTCAGTTTCACGCTGATCCACCACCGCCAGTGCAGCTGCTTTGTCACTTTCACGCATCGAAATTTGTGCGTCGGCAGTCAATATGCCGGTTTTCGCCTGACGCTGTTGTGCTTCAGCTTCACGAAGCTGTGCCTCTAAAGTCGAAATTTTAATTTTTGCCAAGACCTGACCTGCCTCAACAAAATCGCCCTCTTTCACCAAAATCTCATCAATCTGCCCCGGCAACTTACTCGCCACATTAATTTCGGTGGCTTCAATCCGTCCATTGCCACTGACTAAACCATCTGTCGGCACTTGACTAAAATAACGCCATGCCAATAGCGCAAGGAGCGCAGCAACCACCACTGCACCCCAAAGAGAGAGCTTTTTAATATTCATCGTTTAACCCTAAATCTGATCGATTACTTAAATTTGATTTTTCATTTGAATGTGAATGCGGACTTATCGTGCTGCGGCTGCAATTGGCTGTGCTGGATGGTCACCCCCCAAAGCCACATAAAGTGTCACATAAGACTTCATCAGCGCACTTTGAGTTTCAATCCACTGTTGTTCTGCTTGTAATAAGCTGCGCTGGGCATCAAGTACTTCTAAATAACTCACGGCACCGCTGTCAAAACGCAATTCAGCCAAACGCGCACGTTCATTAAAGGCATCTAAGCCCGCCCGTTGAATCTGTAATTGTTGGGTGAGCCACTGGCGTTCCGCCAAGGCATCGGAGACTTCACGAAAGGCGTTTTGGACGGTTTTTTCATATTCAGCCACAGCAATATCGGTGCGAACTTCTGCCACCGTCACCAAACTTTTTAAACGGCCCGCAGTAAAAATTGGAATCGAAATACTCGGTGCAAAGGCCCATGCATGACTGCCTGCCTTAAACAAACCATCCAAATCTGCACTGGCACTGCCATAACTTGCTGTCAATGCAATCCGTGGAAAAAAAGCAGCACGTGCTGCATAAATATTGGCATGCTGGGCTTGGAGCTTGGCTTCCATCGCGGCAATATCTGGGCGATTCAGCAACAGTTCTGAAGGCAATCCTGCTTGTAGGGCATTACTTTTAAATGCAACTTGGTCTAGACCCGGCACTTTGAGTTGCGTGGGTGCTCCTAGCAATTGCACCAAATAATTTCGATTCATATCGCGTGCTTTGTGGAGCTGTGCCAACAACGCTTGACCTTGACTGAGCAAGGTCAGTGCTTGGGTATATTCAACCTTCGAACCGGCTCCGACATCATAGCGACGTTTAAAAATACGCACTGAATTTTGATAGTTCTGTACAGAGCGTTCGGCAAATTCAATCCGCTTTTCAAGTTCTGCAAGCGTTAAATAGTTTTGTGCCACTTGCTGAATAATGCTATTGCGTACCGCAACTTGGTTCCATTGCGTGGCAAAAAAGCCCTGCAAAGCCGATTGATTTAAACTGCGAATCCGCCCCCACAAGTCCAGCTCCCACTGACTCATGCCCATCCCAATCTGATATTGATCATTCAATACGGCTTGTCGTGTATAAGAAAGATCACTTGGCACACGGTTGCGCTGTCCGCTGGCATCTGCCCCAATCGTTGGGAACAATTGTGAGCGCTGAATCCCATAGACAGCTTGCGCTTCAGCAATGCGTAGACTGGCAATTTTTAAATCATGATTATTGCTTAACGCCTGTTGAATCAATTGTTCAAGCACGGGATCATTGAGATAATCTTGCCAACTGAGTCGTTGTGCCTCAGTCGATTGAGCATATTGGTAAGTATTGGCTAAAGCCACTTCGGGCGCAGCATGTGGTTGTAACTGTTGACATCCAACCAAGCTGACCACCGCACCGAGTAGATAAATATTTTTTTGAATAGTTAGAACCGACAAGCCCTATTCTCCCCAATAATTGGTTGAATAATATAAATGTGAATTTTTAAACATATTGCGAATATGAATTTCAGCAAGCTGCCTTAAGCGCAGCTCTAAATTAAATTTTGGATTGATCATCCAGCTATGTACCAGCCCAATCACTGAACTCATCATCAAGTCAGCCATCATTTCCAAATCGGCATTGCGTGCAATTTCTTCCAATACCAAGGCTTCTTTTAACCACTGCTTATAAATCGCAGCCAAGCCTTTACGCGCTGCCATCAAATGACGATTTAACTGGCGGTTCGCTCCCTGCCCAAAACAACACAACCAAAAATAAGCTTTAAACTTAGCGCTATGTTCAAAGCTCTGATCCGCAAGTGATTTAATTAAGCTCTCAATCGCAGTCACCCCATGTTGGCGATACGTAGCGTCGGCAACAATCTGGTTAAACCAATCCTTCAAATAATCCAATACCTGAATAAAAAGTTGTTCTTTTGAAGCATAACGACGCGTCACAAATCCGCGACTCAGACCAATACGATCCGCAACAGCCTGCAAAGTTGCCGCCTGCATACCACCTTCAGCAAGCAATAAAATAGTGTGTTGGATGATTTGCTGATTTGACTCAAGCACAGTGGACTGAATCTGAGTATCTTTTGGTTCAAGCATCACTTTTATCATCTCGCTCGTTGTTTGAGTGAGTTGTACGTGACTACTCATTGTATTTTCCCCTCAACAAATTTATAAAACTGGGCATTCAACATGTTTATTTTAATTCAACATATCTAGTTTTTACTTTATGGTCAAAATATTTTAAGACATTATTTTAAACTCATCCGTACACAGAAAAATATAATATTTTTAAAAGCATTTAAAATAAAGGCTCTTAATAAAAAACAACTAAACAAGCATTACACTTTTCTTTTTAAAATAGTTAATAGAAATAAAGATAAAACCAAGTAAAGCCCTCAGATTTAAATGTGATGTACTTTTTGTTAATTAAACATAATAACAACCAATACCAAATAATTTAAAAATCAAGCAAAGTACATGGCAGATAAGAATCTGCTTTTTAAAATGGTTACGCCTCAACTCGACTTCAGCACCAAAAACAGCAGGAACCCGCGCAAAATAACAGCACAAATAGCAATAAAATATTATATAAGGATATTTATCAGTCTTTTATTTTAAACATTTCTGTATTTTCATCTTCATAAATTCAGCATAGAACTCACTAAAAAGCCAGTTCATTGAAAAATAAAACAGCATGTTTTGAGGTAAATTTACAATCTCATTGAGCAAAAAATATGGCAAATAAAACACCGAATATTTGAGCAAATACTCTACTTTATTATCAAAATTAATATTTTCACCTATTTTAAATATTAATTTTCTCTGTACACGACAAATTTCACAGAACCCTTATCCTATCAGGGTTCTGCCTTCTTAAAATTGCCAAAATTTCCTTAAACTCTTCTTTTTTCCCAAAACCAATTAAACGCTGAATCGCCATTTGAACATAGTCTAAACCATAGCGAAATAAACTCATTGAGAGTCGTCCATGCTTCTTTATTTTTATCACTTTTTTTTGATCATGTTGCCATTCACCCGTTAAGTAACACCAACAGAAGCTTATAGCTAACACCGCAATCAATTTTTTCACTCGTCTAGGGTCTGTCAAGCGCGTATTTTCAAGATTAAACCCGCGTCCTTTGAGACAACTGAATAAGGTTTCAATTTCCCAGCGTAATGCATAATCCTGAATAGCATTGGCATTAAACTGAGGAGAAACGACGAGTAAAAGCTCTCCATTTTCTAACTGTAGTGCACTTATATATAGTTTCACCCGACCAACCAAAATCCGTCGTTTACGACATTCAATTTGACCAACTTTAAGATGGCGAAATAAATCACTAATTTTATGATTCTTTCCTAAATGATTGGTGACAATGAAGTTTTTTTAACACGAATGCAGAAGTTGATGTCTTGTTCAATTAACCATGTAAACCACTGCTCACCGATAAACTCTCTGTCTGCGAACACATTCACAATACGGTCTTTACCAAAAATGGCTATAAAGCGTTGAATCAAAGCAATACGCTCTTTCGTATCTGAATTTCCACGTTTATTAAGCAATGTCCAAAGGATAGGTATCGCTATTCCACGATAAACGATTGCGAGCATCAGGATATTAATATTTCGTTTTCCCCATTTCCAATTGGTTCTATCTAAAGTCAGTTGCACTTGGTCGAATGAAAACATATTGAAAATCAACTGAGAAATTTGACGATAATCAAAATACTGACCTGCAAAGAAGCGCTGCATACGTCGATAAAATGATTGTGGTAAGCACTTGATGGGCAAGGCTTTAGATGCAGAAGAAAGATTACATGTTTGCTTTAAAATAATCACAAGCATGATGAGCGCAAAGCACTTTAAATGTGACTTGTTCCATTTTAGATATTTGTTTAAGATAAGATATAACTCATTGAGATGTGTCATAGTATTCGTCGTTAGAAAACAATTATTATGACATTATTTCAATGAGTTATCTATTTTTGTCGTGTACAGAGATTAATTTTATAAAAAAGCAGAAATCGAGTTTAAATTAGAGTTTTTACTCTTAACCTAAACCTCCAAAAAATAAATTTAAACTAAAACCACCCTATATAATTTAGAGTATTTACTCTTATCACAAAATAAAATATTCATTATTATTTATTCCAAATTACAGTATTTTATATTAGAGTTAATTTAATGTTTTAATCAAAATTTTATTTTAAACTCATTTTTTCGCATAACGCTTGCGATCAAAAATTCGGTTTACCATGAAGCTTGCGCCATCTCAGCCAAAGTGATTGCGCTATTTTCGTTGTCTTGCCTGTGGAATATCTATGAAAAAAAATAAGTCAGCGATAAAATTTGATACAGATCAATTGTCACTGGATTTAATCGAAGCCCAATATGCGCTTAAAAATACCCGTGGCCATGCTAATGCACGCAGCGTTTTGGTATTGGTTGGCGGCATAGAGTTCGCTGGAAAAAGTGAAGCAATCAAACAATTACGTGAATGGATGGATCCGCGCTACCTGTATGTCAAAGCCGACATTCCCAACGAAATCAATTCTAAAAAATTATTTTGGCAATCCTATCTGCCCCATATGCCCAGTCATGGGCAGATCATGCTGTTCTTTGGCAACTGGTATACCGATCTTTTGGCCTCGGTTTTATATGGTCAAGAACCGATTTCAGAGCCTGAATTTAAACGCTATCTGGCTGAAATGCAGCAATTCGAAGCCTATCTACAAAACAATAATGTCGATATCGTAAAAATTTGGTTTGACCTGTCTTTGGCGACCACGCAAAAGCGGATTCGTCATTTGGACTTGGCCAAAGCCTTACAGCGTGTCCCTGATTTTTCATGGGATAATTTCCCCGTATCCAATTGGCGTAATAAAAAACTCTATGACAATATTCAAAATATTCGTCAGCGCTTTACAGAAGACTGGACCATTATTGACGGTGAAAATGAAAAACTACGGAATTATCAATTTGCCCAAGAAATCTTAAAAGCGCTTAAAAATGCCAGCAAGATACACCCCCTGAGCACTGATGTATTAGAACTTGCTCCACAAGCTGTCAATGCATCAGCAGCTCCACTACATCCAGCATTGTTGCAGCCAGCAACGACAGCTATTGCAAAAAAAGACTATAAAAAAATCATTAAGAAGCTAGAGAAAAAAGTCGCGCATGCACTGCGTTATGAACCCAGACAAATTATTTTATTGTTTGAAGGGATGGATGCTGCGGGTAAAGGCGGTGCAATTAAACGGATTATTAAATATTTAGATCCGCGTGAATATCATATTCATAGTATTTCCGCCCCAGAACCCTTTGAACGACAACACACCTACTTGTGGCGCTTTGGCAATAAACTCACCGCAGATGGTGCAATACCTATTTTTGACCGCAGTTGGTATGGGCGTGTCTTGGTCGAACGCGTTGAGCAACTGATTTCACCCACTGCATGGCAAAGTTCCTATCATGAGATCAATCAATTCGAAAATAGTCTCACCCGCCACAACACAATTATTCTCAAATTTTGGTTGTCCATTTCCAAAGAGGAACAACTGAAACGCTTTCAGTATCGTGAAACCACGCCACAAAAGTATTTTAAAATCACCGAAGAAGATTGGCGTAATCGTGAAAAATGGGACGAGTACTTGGTCGCTGCATCTGAGATGTTTGAATTGACCAGTACCCCTGCTGCACCGTGGCATATTATCGCAACAGATGATAAATATACCGCGCGCATTCAGATTATGGAAAAAATCTTAGCACGCTTGGCTGAGTAACTCAGAGCAGTCATCCAATAGGGTTTACTAAAGCTCACTTTTTACTAAAAACCATCCCACCAAAAAAACACCCAAAATCACATCCGGATTTTGGGTGTTTCCACGTGGAGCCGAAAGCCTTGGTCGCGTGATTCACCTAAAGCTTGATACATATCGTCTCATACGAAGCTTGGCACTGAACACCATTACTCGCCCCCACTAAAACTTAAAGCGGCATCCGATATTCAATTACGCCAGGCTTTTCCGCAACCCAATCATAGAGTCGTTGTGCCGTGAGATTACTTTCTTGAGTATGCCAATATAAACGTGCGCATTGACGGCTTTGCGCTTGCTGCTGCACATATTCGATCAATTGTTTTGCAACCTGTTTGCCTCTTGCTTCAGGTGCAACAAATAAATCTTCTAAATAACAATATTCATTGATCGCCCAAGTCGAATCATGAAATACATAATGTACAAAACCTAAAATCTGGTGATTTTCACGTGCCACAGCCGCATGTATTTTTATGTTTTGATCAAAAAAACGTGCCCAAGTTTTTAATGTGGTCTGCTCTGACAGTTGCACTTGATAAAATTCTTGATAGGCAAGCCAGTAGGCCAACCACTGCTGATAATCCTGCACTTGTACAGGGCTCACTGAAACAATATGTTGATTTTGATGCATCGCAACCTCTTTGAATTGGGGCAAGAATATGAAAATGGAGAACTTGACTTGCATCATAGGGTTGAAAGTGATTCCATATAAGGGACAGTTTTTATCTTTTTTTAAGTACCACTTTATATGAAAAACAACACGGCGACTTTTCCGCATCTCCTCCTGCAACCGGGGAAAATTAAAGACCAATTCTATTTCTCACTAAAAAAAATGATTTTAAAAGGTGAGCTTGCCCCTGGAAGTAAACTGCCTTCCAGTAGAAGCTTTTCAAGCCTGATGTCAATTTCCAGAAATTCAGTGCTTGCTGGCATTGAACGCTTAATCGATGAAGGTTATCTGTTTACAAAACAAGGTTCTGGCACCTATGTCAGCACCACGCGTCCCGATCAACTCATTCACGTTGAAAAGTCATCTTCTATCCAAACCTTAGCTGAAACCACAATTCCGGTTGACGTCAGTACAAGTGTGCAGCGGCTACAGCCTGTTTGGGACAAAAGTGCCGCTGCGATTGGCAAAGATCAACTGTTTAGTATTGGTATTGGCTGTACCGATTTATTCCCGCATGCCCTTTGGGGACGACTATTAAGCAGAGCATGGCGATACTACCCCCAACAGACTTCGCATTCAAATGATCCCATGGGATTCCTACCACTCAGACAAGCAATTGCAGCCTATGCCAGTGCCACACGCGGCCTGCATTGCACAGCAGAACATATTTTAATTACTCATGGGACGCAACAGGCCATTAATCTCACGGCTCAAGTTCTCTTAAAACAAGGAGATGAAGTCTGGTTAGATGAACCTGGTTATGATGGTGCACTCGGTGCATTTACAGCAATGGGTGCCAAAGTTCGACCCGTTGTGAGTGATCAAGAAGGCATGGACATCGCTTATGGTATTCAGCATTGGCCGAATGCCAAGATGATTTTCACAGCGCCATCACATCAGTTTCCACTGGGTGGAACACTGAGTTTAAGCCGTCGGCTGGCATTGCTCGATTGGGCAACTGAAAATCAAGCATGGATTTTTGAAGACGATTACAACAGTGAATTCAGATATAAATCACGGCCAATCCAAGCACTACAAGGCTTAGATACCACCCAGCGGGTTATTTATGCGGGTACCTTCTCTAAGATGATGTTCCCCGAATTGCGACTGGGGTTTTTAGTTCTCCCGCCAACATTAACCCAAGCATTTAAATTGGCAAAACACTATGCAGACAGCAGCAATGCCTATTTAGAACAAGCGACTTTGGCGATGTTTATTGCTGAAGGGCACTATGCACGGCATGTCAGACGCGTCCGTAAAGCCTGTGATGAACGACAACAAAGCTTGATTGCTGCGATACAACACGATCTGCCCAAGCATTTCCAGCTTGTCCCCTCCGACTCAGGTATACATCTACTATGTTACTTAGCAGCACCTTGGGTGGAAAAGGAGATGATTGAAAAATGTAGACAGCTTGGTATTGGGGCACAACCTTTATCGCGTTACTGCCAGAATCCTATTTCAAAACCTGGGATTCTGTTTGGTTTTGCGGCACATACGCCATCTGAAATTCAACAAGGGATTCAGATACTTGCTCAGGAACTATTGAAAACTGCTGATCATCGCTCATCTCAAAATACCGTTTCGTTATCTTCAATATAACGCTTCACTCTAAAATGATCAGCACGCGCAATTATTTTCCTTCTTTGCAGGTACTGCCAATTGGCATATATTTTTTATTGGCCACGATAAATTTTTTGTTTTCGCCCTTTAAACTCTCATTGCGATATTCTTCGCCAGGTAACATATAAAATTGAATTGCATCCTCATCTGAGCCATCACATCCTTGCGAAACAATTAAGCGAAAGGTGGTATTTCCGATATTCTTTAAATAACCTTGCTGCTCATTTAAATCATACTTTAAGTTTTGCTTGCGCGGACGCACAATAAAAATTGTGCTAAATGAAATTGATGGAACAAAGACAGATTGAGCATCGCCCTCTTTTACATCTTCAATTCTGCCCATCTTACTTTCCAAAAAATCGACACGATAATAACGCTCTTGATCATCTTTGGGGCCAATGTACAACAGCTTAAAATAATCGGTTTGACCAGCTGGAATATTTAAGAATAAAGGTGCAAAGATCAACTCACGGTCTTTTTGATAAAGTATATTTTCCCCCCCCGAACCTGGGCGATCAATTTTAAATACACTAACCCTATAAGTATTAAATTCAGCCGTATCATTGGTCACTGATTTTGCAATAAATTCTTCATTCGCTTCCATTTCATAAATATAAGATGAAACAGAAATTGCCTGTGCAGAAGATGTGAGAAATAAAAGCACCATCAGCAACACCCGTTCAAACATCTCAACCCCCGACTATGTATTTATTGAATAGCATTTATTCTTATTCCAAATTTCAGCCCGCTGCAATCTCCAATACATCACTCAGAGCTCGACCCGAAAAAACTGAGTAAATAAACTTAAGGCACACCAAGCCACTCCGCTTTTATCTTAACAGTACCTTCAGCATAGACCTGTCCTTCCCAAGTTTTATTCGCTTGAGTCAGCTGAGACACCTTATCATTCATTGGAAAGGAAAGTTTCAACATCGTTGTATAATAAAAAGAACTTTTGGCTACATCCCAAGGTACTTCATTCCAAATAGCATCTTGAAATGAAATAGGGGCGTCACCACAGCTACTTCGCTTACTCAGTCTCTGATTATTTTTATCCATATAGCTTAGAAAAGACGGAATCAATACATCATAAAGTTTGTCTATTGGCTTAAAAACACAATAGTTCTGACCATCCTTTGAGCCACTCGCCCCCAAAACTTGCGCCGTAATTTTATCTGCGTTTCGTGGCCCTGATACCGTCACTTTATAATTAAAATCAATCGGGGCATTGGAACCAATATCGCCCAGTTTCAATCCTTCACTGTCCGGTTCAGGTCGAATACTTAAACCATACTCACGTGGTTTAATATCAATCTGATTATCAGGTGAATAATCATAATACCCTGTTTCGGGCACGTATTGATTCAAAAATTGAGTAGAAAAGATGCTTTGTGGACCCGTCAAGCTACCGTTATGATCAATGACTTTCTTAAAAAAATCTTTTGAGAAAAATACATCGAACGTCCCAGTAGGCGTCGCCGAAGACCCCTGAAACCATACCTCAAGTGACCGCTCAAAACCTAAACCCAACCAGTTATTATTGACTGACATTCTAATATCTTGACCCAATGGCCTAAAACCTAAAACATTCGGATCTGCATTAAAAGTTATTCGGTACTCATACGGCATCTTCTCTGTGCTTTCAAATGTATATTTGAAAGCCTGACACCTAATGCCATCTATTCGAGTAACCGTCTCAAATTTACAATGTGCATTACTATCATTCAAAGTTGGCGTACCGTCACTCGATACCCAAATCTCACTAAAACCTTTCAGTTCCTCGATAGTAAGGTGCGCTGTTTTAGTATAGTTAAATTTCATTTGACGCCATGTACCAGTCTTTCTTGTTGCGCAACGTTCAGCTTTGGAAGGGTCATAATCTTCTTTCGTAACGCACCAATTCAAAGTCGTACTTTGTTGGCGCCCAAGCGGTGCTTTACTTAGTCCTATATAGCCATTGTTTGAGAGTGTCGCCAAAGCACGGGTACCACCATTGTTACCACCACTTATACTGGTGGCACTTTTTGCCTTATATACACCTTTTGCATCTTGAACCCCACCGATAAAACCTTGAATAGGACAACCAGCTCCTTGAAAACAAGTAAGACCTAGAAATGGAGTGCTGGCAAATGAATTATCAAGCCAGATGTCCACATTATTGCTAGCATTATTGCTTAGGTCAAAACTTCCCATATAGCCTAGAGTATTCTGTAGTTGTTTTGGAAAAGTAGGTAATTTACTTGCTCCAATTAACTTTCCAGACTGCGCTCCCGTTGACATGATAAAAAATTCGTTGCGAGTCTTATTTTCAATAAGAACATAAGAAACCGATAAGTCTGGAGCAGACACTGGAGATAATGCAAAGCTATAATTCGATAACAGTAATGTGCCTGTTAGCACCAAGATCTTATTTTTAATATAATCTAACATTATTTTCTTGCCTCCAACAAACTCACCTGACTACTCGTTTTCTTCATTTCACAGTGAAGATCACCAACCCAAACTACACGGTCTGAAGGCTTTAATTTCAATGCTGCCTCACACAATTCACCATTGTTTTCAATTAAAGTTAATATTGGATAACGCTTATCAACATCCAAAGAAAACTCGCCATTCTCATCCGTCACTGTTTTACCAATATGGTTATTAATATTTACTTTTCTCGCTAACTCACCAGATGGATAATAAATTCGCCCAAATACGGTGATCATTTGTTGAATTTCAGGATTTAATACTGAAACATTGCCTGGATAGAGCGTAATTTTATTGTGTCGACCTCTTACAATATTGACGCTATCTAAAGATTTTTTATCATTCGCCAGTTCAATGGTGTATTCCTTATATGGAGATAATGGGATAAAACTACGTTTTCCTGAGATTTGGTAAGCTTGCCCATTTACGACTGCTGACATTTTGCCATTATCTTTTAAACCAGTATTAATCATTACTCCTGACTCAAGATTAGTCGCACTTAAAGCAAGTTTTTTCTCTGCATAAGCAATGATGCCTTGGCTGGTATAATTTAATGAGTAATTACTACCACTCGCACTTGCTGATAATGATCCCGAATTAAACTTATGCTCATAACCTGCATACCCAGAAAAAGAAGCATCCCTTGAGCCACTGCTCTCTCCGCTAGTGCTGATCGGTTTGGAGATATCAACCCCTACGTTTCGAATAAAACCACCATCAAAGCTTTGTTTATAAGCCGCAGTTGCTAAGAGATTGTCATTCCGGCTGCTTACGCCAGCAGAAAACCATTTAGACAGCGGTAATCGAACATCAAAATAAACATATTTATCATTATTTTTCTGGGTGCTATAAAAATCATTATTACCATCTACCCCAGTCGAACTATCCGTAAATGTATTACGTTGTAAACCCGCCCTAAAACTTACTGTTGCATATTTAAAGTTAAATAAATCTTGGTTGTATTCTGCCGATACAAAGTCATTTTTACGCTCTAAATCTTTAGAGTAGCTCAAGGACAAGTAACCCAACTTATCATAAATTTTCTTTACATTTAAACTACCACCTAAATTATAATAATCACGCTTTTCAATTGCGAGTTTATTACCAATCGTCGTATATTCTCTCGACCCCCACACACTGCCATAACCTTGGGGTAAGTTATAATTTGCAGTTAACGTGTTTTTAAAGGTTGAATCTGTTGCAAGTAAAGTCTGCCAATTAACAAAAATCTCTGGTGTGAGTGCAACATTCGTTGAGAGTTCTGCAACCAAATTTCGATCATTATTATCATCATTCGTGAAAGCATAAATACTCGACCTGAATGATGTTCCAGATAACCACGCATAATCCTTATTTAAAGCAACTCCAAATAACCAACCATTTGTTTCTCGATTTTTAAGCTCAGTCTCTAGTTGGTTTGGATTTTTAAAAGCAGTTTGATTATATTTCAGCATTCCACCAAATAATTGCCAATTTACTTTGCCTATATTCATGCTT
Organism: Acinetobacter pullicarnis; assembly: GCF_006352475.1. Classification (NCBI taxonomy): domain Bacteria; kingdom Pseudomonadati; phylum Pseudomonadota; class Gammaproteobacteria; order Moraxellales; family Moraxellaceae; genus Acinetobacter; species Acinetobacter pullicarnis. The sequence goes on along the minus strand of NZ_VCMZ01000001.1, from coordinate 202,668 downwards.
CGATTATCAAATGACTTATTAATATGCCCAACAGTAGAGTTAATTTCCTCACCATTAACAAAAGTCTTGACGTCAACACTATAAGAACCAGAAGGTAAATTTGAAGTGTCAACTTCATGACTCCCTAAAGGGAAATTCTGAATACTCAGTAATCGACCTTCGCGATAAATCTGTACCGTTCCCGCACTCGGTAAAAACACATTAATGGGTGTTAAGGACAAACTGGTATTTTGAATAACAGTATTACTTAAATTTCCGTAGGAAAGCCCATAAATTTTACTGGTATTGATCCCATTCAAACTGGCAATTGACTGAATACTCCAAGTATCCATCATCCCAGCAGCAAATCGATATCCATTATGATCTCGCTCATAGAGCGCGCGATACACTTCAAAATCACTATTATTTGTTCCAATACCATAGGCGGATGCATTTAATATAAAGTGATTTTCTTTTAAAGATGACACACTATTTAGAGTGAGATAATTAGAAGAGTTTCCTTGACCATCGTACTCGTTATAATATGTCCCAAAACGATAACTTAAAACAGATGAAAATTTATCAACTGTTGATCTACCTAAAACATCTGATCTTGCAATTTTTTTTGTACCGATTGCTGACTCATCCACCAACAATTCTAGATACATTGATTTTAAATCTAATTTCAATGATGCATTATTTGCAACATAATAAACTAGATTTTCATCAAGCTCTTTATCCCTAATTGCATCGAGCAATGTCTTAGTTTGTTGTGTAAGTTCAGTCGTTTGCAAATTCTCAGCAATACTAACTTCTCTGATATATAGTTTATTCTCACGAAGATAAACAACTGCATCTGCAATTTTCTGATTACTTTTGGCATCTAATGGCTGTTTATCATATTTCAAATAAACAGGAATACTAAGACCACTCTCCATAACACCGGTTAATACTGACGGCAGCACCAAAGTTCCAATTCGTCGAAGTGGAGGAGCCTCTTCGGAATAAACACTTTGTATAGCAATTAATCCCACCATACCCAGTGTTATTGAATATCTATATATTTTCATAATAATTATTTATTATTTAACACTGATATAGTTGCCTTTGTGCCAAATACCTATATGAGATTGTGAGTGTGTAATATCAGTATGTTTAAGCCGCACAGCTTTATCAGGCATCACATAATAACGCTCTCGACAGCCTTCACCGTCTTTATCATTTTCAGGAATTTTACATTTACCAACTGAGATTACTCGAAAGGTTGCATTACCCAAATTTTTAACTTCATCACCACTATTTTCATATTTAAAAATTTCTTTGCGTGGTGAAACAACCAATATGGTATCTATACGTGCAGAAGTTAATGCTTGAGCACCTTTTGGTTGATTCTCTGGAGAAAACTCACTAATAGGTGCGTCTAACCAAGACAAACGATAATATCGCTCTTGATCATCTTGTGGACCTTGATAAACAATTTTAAAAAACTCTTTCGCACCACCAGGCAACACCAAGCTTGCAGGCGCTGATAGAACCTCATCTTTAGTATCCATAGGAATTACCATACCGCCTTCTAAAGGGGTAGATATTCGCTCAACCTTTAGACCAATAAAACGAGCGACATTCGTTGTATTGGTTATTTCCTTGGTTAAAATTGTTTCATTTGGCGATATAAATGAGGTTATTTCCCCAACACTTATAGCCAAACATGCAACTGGAGCAATTAATAGAGAGAATAAACTTATTATTTTTAACATCACATCCCACCAATAAAATAATCCGGAAGATATAATTCCTCCTGAAATGATTTAATGCGTTCGTTATTTAATGATTTAATTAACAACGAATTTCTTATTAATAATTTACCTAGTTAGAGGAAGGCATTTGCCACCCTCTAACTGTTTGGAAATTTATCTAATACACTAAAGTTCGATTAAATTATGGTGTACCAGTAGTCCACGTTGCAAGGAAACGTACAGCAACCTGGCCATCCCAATAACCATCAGGAAGCTTAGAAAAAGCAACATTACCTGTACTATCAGCAGCAGAAGCAACTTTAAAAATGAATGAACTACGGTCTGATGCACGAGTACCATCTACGTTATAACCATTCATAATATTGGTTAAACCACCATTAATATTTGCAGAGGTATCCAATAATGTAAATGGAGTGCCTTTAGCCAATGGTTGACCATTAAAATCAACACCAACCGTTAAAGCTGATGTATCCGTACCACGTGTTAATTGATCACTCAACACTTCAGTAGTAAGTTTGAATTCTGTTGCACCTTTTAACCCATCAATAGATACATCGAAGTTACCCTTTGCATCACTAAATGCTTCAGTTGAACCTTGATAGTCAAAGTGTAGAGCATTTGATGCAGTTACAACCAAAGTAGTTGTGGTATCTTTTTTAGCGCTCGCTTGCCAAGTTGCTGTTGCTTCAACTTCTTTGGCAAATGATTGTACTGAAAATGCAGCAAGAGCTGCGACTAATACTAATTTTTTCATAATAATCTCTTTTTTAATGTTCAAGTACTTTTCTTATTTAAAAATCGCACTTGCCCAAAATATTAAACATATTAGTTAAGTTACATTTTTAATTCAAATTAAATTGTTTTATCAACAACTCATTTTTATGTTACTCACAATTTAAAACCTAAACAAGAAAAAATAATCAAACAAACTTAATCACTGTTTGTTTTATGTAATAAATAAAAAAATAAATACAAAAAAAAGAACATAAAATAAATCTGAAAAAATTATTATAAAATAGTAGTCACAATTTATATGAAATAAACATCTAGTAAAAATAAAAATAAAAAACAATAAGATATAAGATTTAGCTAGTTGATATTATCACCAAAACCACAGAATATAAGATAAGGGTTTAATTATACAACCCAAACAAATGAAAATATAAAATTCAGAAAACCTTAACAATAGGGGTGAAAGTAAATTATAATAACGATATAATCACACAATTATTTAGATAATATAAATACTCAATAATTTTACGCGCAAAATTAATAATCATTTAATTTCAATTAAAATATAAGTAAATATTTATTTTCACACTAAATTATTTCCCATAAGATCATGATAAAGTTGATTTTAAAATAGCTTCCTTTGGTCACTTTAAGACTATTCTCCACCAACTAACTACAGCTAATTATTTCCGCTATCAAACCTCTAAAAAAACCAATATATGTTTGAAATTTAATTGCTAGAATATGATATGAATGTTGCTTAAAATCTATAAATATATGGCTTACTCAGCCAATTCCATTCGGTATTACTGTTTAAATGAGTCCTAACCAAAATATTGAGACCTCTCTTTCTATCAAGTACGATCTTCTATTTTTCTTGCTTCACATGCCAAAGTTGATAAGTTAAATGATTGTATTAAGAGTGCTCACATTTAAGCAAAGAGAGCCCCTGAGGTTTTACATCAGGAATTTTATGTTGAAGCTGAGGGAGATCATTTCATTACTTATGGTAAATCATCAAAACTCATTCATCTGGTAAGAAGCTAAAGCTTGTTCTAAAACCAATGGCTTTAAATTTCAATTTCTGCTTCCCTAGCAAAAATTAAGACTTTAACTTTTTGAAAACCTTTTTCATCGAATCTATTGACAACAGCAACCATTGAATTAAATTCACATTAAAAGGTTTATACGCGTATTCATGACCTTACAACCCATTCCTGTTTCTATAGCTTGGATATACTTCACACATAAAAAATGTCTACCTTAGAGCCAATTCCTAAAAAGGAATCTCCAATACAGAACATACTCACGAATAAAAAAAATTACAGAATAAATTATGTGATAAATACCATTTTATCTTTGATTTAACGATTGACTGGATATTGTTGAATTCAGCTATCACTATGATGTGAAGTTAACTATATTATTTTTAATATTTTTCACATAAAGGCTGGACTAAGTAACGGTATAACTCAACCACGCCTCCTGCTTTCATTCGCATTGGGTTAAATAACACTTCATCACAAACAGATACACTACTAAAATGTTATGGATATTTAAGCAATGCCAAAAGTTACACTTAACCTGATTTACACACACCAAAGCTCAATAATTTAATGTGATACTTATCACATTAAATTATTGAGCTTTGGCTTTATATACCGAATTGCGAAATCCAACAAATAGATTAGCAATATCTACCAATCTAAATAAGAATTAAAATAAAAAATCCTTCTGGCAAATTGCGCAGAAGGATTCCTGTGATAGATAGCAAATTCAAAGAATTATAATATTAAGTTAATATGCAATAAAGCAAATCATCTCCCCTAATTTCAATCTTCGTAACTTTCAACATAAAAGTTGATCGGCACAAATATAGATTGTGTAATAGTGAATGCTTAATAATGATCCAAGTTTAGTTAGATTCTGATAGGAATAACCATTCAAATAATGATTGACTTGATTATCCCCCTTTTTTTCCTCTAAAGTAAAATGGCCTGCTCATCTTGAATCTATTTTAGCTTACATTTTTACAAGTAATATTTTTATAGATTAAAATTTAAAACCATATAAAACAACCACTAAGCACAAATAATCCCATTACTCCTGATAAGATTTTCTGTTTATTTTCGGTGCTTTTGTATTCTTTTTGGGGTTAATTCCTAAACGTTTCAGCGCTTTTTGAATACCAGATTTAGAACAACCTAAACGGATCGCACGTTCAAATTGATAGTCATTCGGAAAATCTTTCAAATCCTGCAAAATTAACTCATCATGAATTTTTCGTGGTTTATAGTCATGGGTTGTTTTAGGCTCAAGTCTTTTTTTCCAACGCTGAATCGTTGTAGGACTTAATTCGAATTTTGCAGCAGCTTCTTGAAAAGTCATGCCTTGTTCTAGCTTTGCTAGAATCTTCTTTCTATAATGTATTGGATAAGTCATAGCTATTAGAATGATATTATTAGAATACTGTAATATAGTTTCTTTTTTTGCAATTGACCATATCATTCTATGTTTTTTTTATCAAAAATTAAAATTCAATAAAACACCTATACAAGCTGCATCTCTACTAACAATAATATTTGAATATTAAAAAATACATTCCCTAGCAACTTATTCAATTCTATGTGCTTTCTATCTTCTTTTACATCCCCTCCACTCCCTAATGCAAATCATATGGAGCGTATTACTGACCATTACTAGCAAAATACTTTTGAAATACAGGCTTGTAAATTTTCACTTCCATATGAATATATGACATCACTAAGCCGATTCAACTATGCGTTTCGGTTTACGCGCAATAAAACATTTTTTACTTTGCACCCATCCAAGACGTTTTAATGTTCTTCGAATAACTTCATAAGCAACTGGATAACCAAATTGCTCTTCAAAGATAGGAACCAAATCATGAATACTTGAGAATTCAGTAATCTGAACAAAATTTTTGAAAGACTCCAAATCTCGAATACTACTTGGTCGTCCACCCTTATTTTTACGATTTTTAGGGTCAAATTCGGCCGTATGTTCAAGTTCAATCCAACGGTCTAAGGTTGGTCGTGAAATACCAAATATTTCACATACTTGAGATTTATTACCTAATTTTTTCCAAGCCATAATTGCACGTTGGCGTAAATCTAAAGAATGAATTTTCATTACTTGCATCATCCTAAACCATTAACAATAATAAATTGCATGATTTCATGTTCATTTAATATATTTGAATATCAGCGAAAAATAATCAATATAAAATCACTTAAACCTTCTTCTTAAATCACTTCAATCAAGACAAGTACTTAATAAAATAATATTTATAATAATCAATTTAACGAATAGCATTAAAATACATATATTAATTAAATTCTTGTGAAGCCTTCTCAAGCAATCTATTGATTACCGTACGAGTTACTGAATACTCTTTTGCTAGTGAATACACGCTATAACCCTTTTTAAATTTACCGATAACTTCTTTCTTTTGTTCCAGCGTTAATATCTCTGGGCGACCAACTTTTTTCACAAAATTATTTGTAGGATAGTTTTTATTTATCTTTTTAAATTTTGTTTCGAATTCAAAACAAATTTTCAAAAAGTGTAGAAAAAAAACTTTTAAGTCGCCACTAATTTCATTTTTAGAATAGTCAAAACAAACCAATCTAATTTTCTTTTGATCAATTTTGTTTACGATATTATAAATTTCTTCAAAGTTACGCCCTAAACAGTCAATCCCTTTCACCAATAATAAATCACCAGATTCCAGCCCATAATTGATTAAATTAATAAATTTATCTCTATATATAATAGAAGTATCAACTGTCACCTCTTCAAATATTAACCGTTGTTTAGGAATCTGATATCCATTTTTATAAAAATATGAAATATAATTAATATCATCATATTCGCTACCTGGATCATTTCTAACATAGGCATATGTACGCATAGGATAAAAACTCCGTACTAAAGACCAAATTGCGATTAAGCCATAGAAAATTATATACAATTTTGCTCTGTACACGACAAAAATAGATAACTCATTGAAATAATGTCATAATAATTGTTTTCTAACGACGAATACTATGACACATCTCAATGAGTTATATCTTATCTTAAACAAATATCTAAAATGGAACAAGTCACATTTAAAGTGCTTTGCGCTCATCATGCTTGTGATTATTTTAAAGCAAACATGTAATCTTTCTTCTGCATCTAAAGCCTTGCCCATCAAGTGCTTACCACAATCATTTTATCGACGTATGCAGCGCTTCTTTGCAGGTCAGTATTTTGATTATCGTCAAATTTCTCAGTTGATTTTCAATATGTTTTCATTCGACCAAGTGCAACTGACTTTAGATAGAACCAATTGGAAATGGGGAAAACGAAATATTAATATCCTGATGCTCGCAATCGTTTATCGTGGAATAGCGATACCTATCCTTTGGACATTGCTTAATAAACGTGGAAATTCAGATACGAAAGAGCGTATTGCTTTGATTCAACGCTTTATAGCCATTTTTGGTAAAGACCGTATTGTGAATGTGTTCGCAGACAGAGAGTTTATCGGTGAGCAGTGGTTTACATGGTTAATTGAACAAGACATCAACTTCTGCATTCGTGTTAAAAAAACTTCATTGTCACCAATCATTTAGGAAAGAATCATAAAATTAGTGATTTATTTCGCCATCTTAAAGTTGGTCAAATTGAATGTCGTAAACGACGGATTTTGGTTGGTCGGGTGAAACTATATATAAGTGCACTACAGTTAGAAAATGGAGAGCTTTTACTCGTCGTTTCTCCTCAGTTTAATGCCAATGCTATTCAGGATTATGCATTACGCTGGGAAATTGAAACCTTATTCAGTTGTCTCAAAGGACGCGGGTTTAATCTTGAAAATACGCGCTTGACAGACCCTAGACGAGTGAAAAAATTGATTGCGGTGTTAGCTATAAGCTTCTGTTGGTGTTACTTAACGGGTGAATGGCAACATGATCAAAAAAAAGTGATAAAAATAAAGAAGCATGGACGACTCTCAATGAGTTTATTTCGCTATGGTTTAGACTATGTTCAAATGGCGATTCAGCGTTTAATTGGTTTTGGGAAAAAAGAAGAGTTTAAGGAAATTTTGGCAATTTTAAGAAGGCAGAACCCTGATAGGATAAGGGTTCTGTGAAATTTGTCGTGTACAGAGACAATTTTGTTTATAAAAAAAACATGAATACAATTTAGCGTATGTATTAATCAGTGTTTAAAACCAATACAGTCAATAAAAGTGATCTGTATCACCAATGATTATTAAATTTTACTTTATAATAACCATAACTTGTTAACAACTTAGTTGCCATATAAACATACTTCAAAAAAGTCATAAATCCATTTAGCTAAATATATAGCCTTATAATTTAAAAAATCAGTAAATAAAAATATATTTTAGCTCATTTTTTCAATAAAAAACTTGTTCCAAAATTATTCCTCCTCACTTCTTTATATTATATTTCCACTCATCTCTAAATTTATAAAATAAAAAAATTACAATATAAGACTCTCTATATTTGATTCGTTTGCATATTTAAGATTATATAAGTTTTATTTTTCACGATCCCTATATAATTCCAACTCATTCTTATATATTAAACATGACTGTGATCACAAAAAAGTGTATTAAACATATGAACTAATTAAAAACCAATTAAAATCACATGTACCAAAAATAAACTATAAGATATAATAATAAAATATATCTAATAAAACATTATTGTAAGATATGATCAAATAAATAATTTCAAAAATTAAACTAATCAAATAAATTATTCAATATTAAATTTTTAAAATAACAAAAAATATATTTAAATTACTTTTTAGCTCACCATGTCATAGTACGCGATTAGAATAAGTATGTGAATATTTAAAAACACATAATAATAATAATATTTTTTTAATTACAAGTTTTGTAAAGAATATATTTAAATTCACAAAAACATTAATCACTATAAATTTAGAACCTCTGCAAACAGATAGAACTAAAGACTAAATAAGTAATATTATAATTCATACACCGCAATCAACGGTTGATAAAAAAAATATCTAAATTCAACAATATAGACAAAAAATAAAACCATAAAAAAATACAAATAAAATATAAATTATAAAAATATTAATATTGTTAATTCATCTGTTATTAAATAGTGGTGAACAGAGTTACTAATTGTAAGCCTTAGTAAAATATTAGACCTATAGATTAATATGCTACCTTCAGCTGACCCTCAACTAAATAAAAATATATTCATATATATCAATAGTTTAGATTAAAGAGTCACCTTGCAGCATGTCTATGATTTAAAAGAGTTAAGTCATTGAAAAAAATAACATACGAAAAAGTTTTATTTCACCCGCGTAGAGTGCTACCACAAACAAAATTCCTTTGTCTCTATAGCATGCTCTGCTTATCCATCATGACAGTACATGCAACAGAAAAATTGCAAACTAAACCTCGTTTTACTGAAAAAATATTAGATTTTTTAAGCCCTAAATCTAATGAAAATTTTAAAACGGTACAACTGCAACAACTTAGTAACTTCCAATTTGATCAATCAAAAATTCAAGAACTACCAACAATTAGCCTTCAACCAAGTCGGGCGAAATTAGTTATTGTAAATGACCCAAGACTAACCCAATTTAGTCTAAATGACGCTGTAGGATATGCCCTGCAGCGACATCCTCAAATTAGCCAAGGTATATCCGTACTCGCTGGGCAAAATGCATCGATTGATAATGCTAAGTCACATTATTTTCCACAAATTAGTGGTGGAGTTTCCACAGGAGACTTAACATCTGCTCAACGTGGTCGACAAATCCTGAGCCTCAATGCGACACAGATGGTCTATGATTTTGGAAAAATAAAGTCAAGCGTTACGACGGAACAAGCCAAGTTGGAACTTGAGCAAGCCAATTTACTGGTTAATATTGAAGAAGTTTCAGCTGATGTTGCGATCGTTATTTTCAATATTATTCGCTATCAAAAAAGCACTGAAATATCTAGGCAGCAGGTTGATGGAATTGCAAAAATTCTCAATATTGCCAAGCTACGTGCCCAAGCAGGTATCAGCAGTCAGGCTGACCCAATTCAGGCACAGTCTTTTTTAGAATCAGCTCAATCAACGCTCATCGCACAACAATCCTTACTCAATCAATACCAACAACGTTTGCATACGCTTTTGGGTTTTGATGCAACACATAATCAATGGCTCATTCCAGATGATTTCATTCAGCATTCAAACATTTATCAAGAACCACAATTCAATACCATCCCTAAAATGATCGTGGCGCAAGCAGAAATTGAGATTGCTAAGTCTCAAAAAAAACAAACCGATCTAAGTCGATATCCAACACTCTCTGTCAGAGGCTCAGTCAGTCAGGCACTCAACGGTGTAAATCCGAGTAACAATAAAGACAATGGCTTTGATAGCGCAATCATGTTTGAAGCGAATAGTGACTTCTATCAAGGTGGTGGGGCATCAGCACGTAGTCGTGCAGCGAGCTATGCAGAAGAAGCAGCAAAATCCAAATTGAATTCAGTGTATTTACAAGTACTTGATCAAACCAAAATGACTAGAGAAAGCATTGAAAATAAACAAAAACAAATGATGGTACTCAGTTCACGCCAGGGCACAACCATCAGAACCCGTGAGCTTTACCAAGAACAATATAAGTTAGGCACCCGCACAGTTCTTGATTTATTAAATGCAGAAATGGCGATTCATGCTGCTGTCGAAGAATTAGAAAATGCACGGTATGACATCTACGTCAGTTTAGCGCAGTACATCGCGGTCACAGGACAGTCTAGACAAACCTATGGCCTCCAAAATTCATCTATTCAAGGTTTCGAGGTACAGCCATGACCAATACCATTCAATATCAGCCGTGGTTGCAAGCTGTACTCACGATTGCAAAACATTATCGTATTGAAGCGTCTGAAGAAAGAATCCGCTTACAACTTGATTGGAATAAAAATCAAAATTTAGATGACATCTTAAACTTAATGTCAAAACAAATTGGATTAAGCATACGAAAAACCAAGTTAGACAAAGATGTTTTTAATCCTTGGCGATTGCCTGTGATCATTCAATTAAAGGATGGCCAAGTCGGTGTCGTCGATAAAGCAGACAATGCCGGTAACATCAGTATTCAATTTAGTGGCGATTATGGACTCACTCAAAGTTTCGCCATAGATAGTTTAAATTCAGTCATTGCACAAGTGTATGTGCTGCGACCAGAAAACTCGATTCCAGATGCACGGATTGATGAATACATAAAGCCCTATCAAGCCAGCTGGTTTTGGTCAATCGTGCTGAGAGATTGGAAGCGCTATGTAGATATCATGTATGCCTCGTTGATTGCCAATATATTAGCCTTAGCAACCATTATCTTTTCCATGCAAGTGTATGACCGCGTTGTCCCCTCGCAGTCTATTCCTACACTTTGGGTATTGGCTGGTGGCGTACTAATCGCTGCAATATTTGAATTCATAATGCGACTTGCTCGTATCTATCTATCGGACATTATTGGAAAACGTGCCGATTTACGTGTTTCTGATCGTGTCTTTGGACATGCCTTACGAATTAAAAATAATCAACGTTCTAAATCTACGGGAACATTCATCTCACAATTACGTGAATTGGAAGGTGTCAGAGAGTTAGTCACCTCAACAACCATTAGCGCAATTGCAGACTTACCATTTTTCTTCTTATTTTTAGGTGTGTTTTGGTTCATTGGTGGCGATTTATTTTGGGTGATACTTTTAATCGTGCCATTAATGATTATTCCGAGCCTATTTGCACAAAAGCGATTGGCGGCATTGGCACAGGAAGGCATGCGTGAATCAGCAATTCGTAATGCATTATTGGTTGAAGCAGTACAAGGCATTGAAGATATTAAACTGTTACGTGCAGAATCTCGCTTCCAAAACCAATGGAATCATATGAATGAGGTTTCTGCTGACATTGGAATGAAGCAGCGCAAAATTGTTGGAATATTAACTGCTTGGACACAGAAGGTACAGGGCTTGGCTTTTGCCATAGTAGTTTTAGTTGGGTGTTTCGCAGTCATGAAAGGCGATATGACAACAGGCGCCTTGGTCGCTTGCTCAATTCTGTCCTCACGTATGTTGGCACCGATTTCACAAATCACAGGAATTTTATCACGCTTGCAACAAGCTAAAGTTGCCAAAACCAGTTTAGATGAATTGATGCGTAGAGAAGTTGATCAGCCAGATCATGCCCACTTGGTTCACAAACCAGTCATCCATGGTGATTACCAGCTAAAAAGCATCTATTTTCAATACACTGAGGATGAGCCTCGACCAAGTTTAAATATTCCACAGTTAAGCATTCATGCAGGTGAAAAAGTCGCCATACTCGGTCGAAATGGCGCAGGAAAAAGCACCTTACTACAAATTCTTTCAGGCATGCAATTTCCATTAAAAGGCCAAGTCAGTTTAGATGGGCTTGACTTGTCTCTGATTGACCCTGCCGATATTCGACGTGATATGAGCCTACTCAATCAAAATGCGTGTTTATTTTACGGCACTGTTCGTGAAAACCTGTGTTTAGGTGCTCCTCTTGCCAATGATGACGAAATTATCAATGCCCTTAAAGTCACTGGTGCCTATAACTTCATTGAAGCAAAAAAAGAAGGTTTAGATTATTTAATCCTTGAAGGCGGTGTCGGTTTTTCTGGCGGGCAACGTCAAGCCTTGTTGTTAGCTCGTCTCCTCATACGCCAATCTAATATTTTGTTGCTGGATGAACCCACTGCTTCTATCGATGAAATGGCTGAAAAACAATTGATTGATCATTTAAAAAATTGGCTCGGGCATCGTACTCTCATCGTTGCAACGCATCGTCGAGCTGTACTCGAATTGGTCGATCGCATCATTGTCATGAATGAAGGAAAAATCGTGATGGATGGCCCACGTGATGAAATTCTTAACCAACCTACACATTCAGCTGCAACCGAAAAAGGAGTGCAAGCATAATGGAGAAAATACCTGTACCTAGCCGCTCCACAAAGGCTGCATATCAAGATCCCCCTTTACCTAAAGCGAGTCTTATGATTTGGCTGATTGGTATTGGGCTGCTGGTTATCTTGTTATGGGCTTGGATGTTTAAACTCGAAGAAGTTTCTAATGGAACTGGAAAAGTCATTGCATCCTCTAAAGAACAAGTCATTCAATCTTTAGAGGGTGGGATATTGACCAAACTTGATGTCAAAGAAGGCGATATTGTCGAAAAGGGTCAAGTCTTAGCTCAACTTGATCCCACTCGCTTGGCTTCAGGTGTAGGAGAGTCTCAGTCTCTACTCACCTCCGCCCAAGCAACATCGGCACGCTTAACTGCGGAAGTGAGTGGAAATGCGCTGCGCTTCCCCGAAGCAATCAAAGAACACCCCGAACTGATTCGCCAAGAAACAGCACTCTATCAATCACGGCGTGCAAATCTGGATGAGTCCATCGCTGGATTAAAAGATGCGCTACATTTAGTACAACAAGAATTGGCTATGACAGAACCTCTCGTCGCTAAAGGTGCGGCCAGTGAGGTTGAGGTTTTACGTTTAAGACGCCAAGCCAATGAGTTACAGAACCGTATGAACGATATTCGTAATCAATATTATGTCCAAGCCCGTCAAGAATTATCCAAATCCAACACAGATGTAGAAACACAGCAGCAGATTGTTTTAGGTCGCTCAGATGCATTGGCACGTGCGGTATTTAAGGCCCCGGTGCGTGGAGTGGTCAAAGAAATCTCCGTCACAACCTTAGGTGGTGTTATTCCACAAAATGGTAAATTGATGACCATCGTCCCACTCGATGAACAATTACTCATTGAGGCACGGATCTCTCCGCGTGATATTGCATTTATTCATCCAGGTCAACGCGCCTTGGTCAAAGTCACCGCCTATGATTATTCAATTTATGGCGGCTTAGAAGGAAAAGTCACCGTAATCTCACCAGATACCTTACGTGATGAGGTCAAACAAGATCAGTTTTATTATCGCGTCTACATTCGCACCAATACGGATAAATTATTTAATAAAGAAGCTAAAGCCTTTAGCATTACTCCGGGCATGATGGCCACTGTCGATATTCGTACAGGAGAAAAAACCGTGTTGGATTACTTACTTAAACCCTTCAATAAAGCCAAAGAAGCATTAAGAGAACGCTAGAGGCTGCCCTTAAAACAAAATTGAATTTAATTCGACTGAGATTAGTCAAATTATTGCAAAGTCCTAAAATAGAAAAAGCCAGCACCAGAAGGTGTTGGCTTTTTAAACATCAATACCAATTCAAAAGTTCAGGGTGATATGACTTAATCAAATTAAACTCGGTTGCACTAATAAATCGTTCAGTGCAGAAGCAGATGTGTGATAGACATCCAAAGAAAGTATCTGATTACTGAATTTTTGACCAACAATAGACTGATCATTTGAGGGCTGTATTTGATTCCTTAAATCACTATTTGCAGACCATTTACCTTGGTCACTTTCTGCCAATAGATCATATACATTGAATGGCACTTGATGTTGCACTGCTTTCCCTGCATCTAATTCCTCATTCACAGCCAATTGCTCCGCTGAAGTAATAACATCAGCAATCGACATAAGTAATTTGGTTACAGTTGGTGCCATGCCCCAGTCCCCATGGTTCTGATCTAGAATGGCGCCCTTACCTTGATTTCCGGCGAGGTCTGTATAACTATTTTCTATTACTTTAATACTCGGTGCATTACTTCCTTTCTGCGTAAAAATTGCAGTCCAAGTAATATTGTCCCTCGTACTTAAACCACTGATCTGTCCACCTGCCACGATGATATCTTCTAATTCAAAAGCTTTCACAGCTTCACTAAATTTAAAACTAATTGTGACAACCTCACCGAGATTAATTGAATCTTTACTGGCTGATATTTCTAATATCGGTGCAATAAGATCAATGTTAAAATTTCCAAAGATTTTATCAAAAACATCACCTTTACCTTTATTTCCTGCCAAATCAGAATAACGATCATCCGCAACTTTAATACTAGGATCATCACTGCCCTTTTGCGTAAATATTGCAGTCCAAATTTTGTTATCTTTACTGCCTAGTTTCGTTAATCCACCGCCAATCACCGTAATTGATCTCAAATCAAAATTTTTCACGGCTTCACTAAAGGTAAACGTTACCTCAACCTCCTTACCTGAAGAGAGATTCACATCACTCACGCTAATTTTGAGCGTAGGTGCGATGGCATCAACCAACTGCTTGGCAATTTGAGAGGTGTTACCATTTTTATTGGTTGCAATTGCCTCAATACTATCACCTTGCTTTAATCCGGGATTTTCAATAGACCAATTCCCACTTTTATCAGTTGTGGTTATTTTCTTCTCGCCATTCGGAAAAGTAATAGTCACGATCGAATCGGGTTCAGCTTTTCCTTTAATGAGATCCTTGGCATTAATTGGATCAAATTTAGGTGCAGCAATCACAGGAGTATGATCTGATCCTGATTTATCCTCATTATTTTTGCTTAAAAGATACACACCAGCACCCACCACGGGTACAGCAGCCCATAACCATGGACTAAAGCCACTACTCGGCTCAAATAGCATGTCGATCTCTTCAATTTGCCCGTACTCAATATTTTCTAATACCTTTCCATTTGCATCGGTAAATTTTGCCCAAATGAGTTTATTTTGATCATCCTGTAAAACTAAGCTGTTTGACGTATTAATATTTCCGTAATTAAAATAATTAACTAAAGTAATTTCCTCACCTGACTCGATCACCAGTACTGCATTATTTTTATCTTTTTTAACTTCGACAATGTCATCTAAGTTGATATGCACCACCACAACAGATGCTTTTGTTAAAGACACCGTATTGCTTTGCACTGTCTGATCAAGTTTATGACTCTGTTTATTGAACACGTTTATTTCTGACATATTTTGCAATCTCTATAAATTAAAGTTCAAAACTCCGTCTATTCCTTTATCAACTGATTCAGTTTCTACAAAATAAAAACTTATAAAAGCCAATAAAATTGAGAAAAGATAATTAAAATTTTGATCTTTTTATTTGTTTTTCATCATTAAATATCCTTCTTAAAGTAAGTAATTCAAGCCAACAACTCAACTGACAAACACATATAAACCAATATCTATGCCGAATAAAAAAAGCCTGCTTGAGCAGGCTTTTCATTCTCACGATAAAATAAAAGCAACCATTTGTATTATAAGGATTTTATAAAATTCATCATGTAAAGCAAATCAAATTTAGAACATCATCCTAAATTAAAACATATAAGCGACTGTGCTGTATTTTCAACAAGAGGCCCACCCAATGTATGCTTCATTGAAACGTTGTAACCCTACTTTTGTTAACCCAACTTAAAATACCAAAATGCTGTGATCACCAGAGTCTGATATTGCTGCCAAGGTTGGAATGTCATTGGGTCTTTTGCTTAAATACCGAGCAAAATTTATAACAACAGCCATTTTAGGACGCTCACGGTGGATAATAGCGAATAAATTATTAAAGCAAATATCATTAAAATAATAAAAATGTATGCTGACTAAGGTTGATATTAGTCATTAAAAAATAGTAGAAATACAGGTTTACAGGCACTTTGCAGCGTTATTTACCCTCATTAAATGTCTTATTTTTTTAGTTGAATATTACAGCATATGATGTCGAGCGATAAACGCAATGTTATAGTAACGCAGGTTACTCATTAAATATTAGACTGATTGTGATGTACTTAACATTTTTCTAAATTTGTGCAAAACCTTCGAAGTAAACATCGCAAAAACAACGTGGTTTTTAAAAAAGTATCCATAAGCATCATACACTTTGAACTTGATTGGCTTATACAGATAGATCATAAAAAATTAACTTGAACTTTTGAAACAACTTGAATTCTTATGAAGTCTCACATCATACCTTTTATTTCATTTTTAGCCTTAGCACCAACAGCCTATGCCAGCAATATTGAAGATACTTGGGAAGGGCCTGTTAAACTCGATCTAAATGCCTATGTATTCGCAGCTGATTTGCAAGGCACTCTCAGTAAAGGAGATACTGATTACACCGTCGATCAACCTTTTAGCGAATCTGCTAAAAATCTAGATCGCTTTTATATGTTCGAACTAGACCTCAATAAAGGCCGTTGGGGAACTTACTTAGACATGGAAGTAGTCAAAATTAGCGAAAATAAGGATGTCTTAAACTATCCAGTCGCTGTGACTACAGATTTAAACCAAGGTAAATTTGGTGTTTATTATCAAGCGTATATTTCCGAGAAGAATGAGAAAAATAACTTACCACG
The DNA here is from genome assembly GCF_006352475.1 of Acinetobacter pullicarnis. NCBI lineage: Bacteria > Pseudomonadati > Pseudomonadota > Gammaproteobacteria > Moraxellales > Moraxellaceae > Acinetobacter > Acinetobacter pullicarnis. Next base: position 185,855 of record NZ_VCMZ01000001.1, on the reverse strand, counting down.
CTTTATTGTTGAACCAACAATCGGAATGCATCGCACTGAAGTCGAAGCAGATCTCTCCGCATTTGGTAAAAAAATCAGTGTCTCAGAAAACTGGAATGAGTTTTTCTGGGGAAGCCGTTTTAAATATAACTTTGACTCACCTTGGAACTTAAGCGGCGAAGCAATTTTTGGCGCTGAAGACACCATCTCAACCCAAGCTCACCTCGGTTATCGTAAAGACATCTTTAAACGTCCAATCAACTTTAAAGTTGGCTATCACTACTTCAAACAGAATCACCGCATCGACGATTTTAAATTAGATATTAAAGAACATGGCCCTGTTATCGGCATTAATATTCCTATCTTCTAAAGGCTGAACTTATGAAAAAAATCCTATGCCAAAGTATTCTTGCATCAAGTCTTCTATTGAGCTCGCTCGCTGATGTCTGCACCCGCGCCGTATATTTAGGCAAAGATAACAATACGATCACTGTGCGATCAATGGACTGGAAAAGTGATATTGGTACCAATCTTTGGATTATGCCAAGTAAAGTTACACGTACCGGTATGGCAGGTCCAAACTCAATTAAATGGACCTCTAAATACGGCAGTGTAATCGCATCAGGATATGACATTTCGAGTACAGATGGTGTCAATGAAAAAGGCTTGGTTGCCAATCTCTTATGGTTAGTTGAATCTGAATATCCAGATCCACAAAAAAGTAAAATCCCAACGCTAAGCCTTTCTTTATGGGCGCAGTATGTTCTAGACAACTATGCCAGCGTCAATGAAGCAGTAACGGCACTCGAAAAAGAACCGTTTATTGTGGTCACCGATCAGGTGCCAGGTGAAAAACGACTTGCTGCCTTACACTTGTCTATTTCAGATGCCTCTGGTGACAGCGCAATTATTGAATACATTGACGGTAAAGCCGTTATTCATCACAGTAAAAAATATCAAGTCATGACCAACTCACCGACATTTGATAAACAATTGGCTTTAAATAGCTATTGGGAACAAATTGGCGGCACAGTGATGTTACCAGGTACCAATCGTGCTTCAGATCGTTTTGCACGTGCATCATTTTATATTAATGCCATTCCACAAACGGGTACTTTCGAACATTCATTGGCCAGTGCCTTTAGTGTGATTCGCAATGTTTCCGTGCCATTTGGTCTGAACACAGAAGAAGAACCAAACATTTCTTCAACCCGCTGGAGAACAGTGGTTGATCATAAACGTAAACTCTATTTCTTTGAATCTGCAGTCTCACCGAATGTATTCTGGGTCGATCTCAAAGACATTAACTTCAATGATGGTAAAACCCGTAAATTAGAACTTGGCCCAGACCAAAGTAAAATCTATTCAGGTAAAGCCAATAGTAGTTTTGTGGTCACTAAACCATTTACCTTCCTCGGTATTTCTTAAGCGTTTAAAACAAGACCTAAACAAAATCTGCTAAAACCAAAAAACGCATCTTAAGATGCGTTTTTTGCTTAAACAATAAACCAAATTGGTTTAGCGTTTCACTACAATCGAATCAATGCCACTATGTTGTAGCGTTTGCTGAGCAATCACAGCCGCATTTTGAGTTGTATAGGGTCCAGAAATCACCCGATACCAAGTTTTACCATTTTCAGTGGTTTTTACCACATCCGCAGATAAGCCATTGAGAATAATTTCAGCACGACGCGCATCAGCACTGTCGGGATCAGGAAAACTTCTGACCTGTAGAATATAAGAAGGTTGCGCTGCAGCAGGCGTTGCAACGTCTTCACCATCTTCATTCACTGTCGGCTGGGTTGGCGCAGGTGCTTCCACAATCACGGGTTGCGAACGTACTTGTGTTTCAGGTACTGCTTGCTGAGGAATAGGCGTTACTTGTTGCTGCGGCAACAATTCGTAAAAGCGATAATCTTTGTTGGTCTCTTCTTGGTAATGCGTTGAAGTGACTTCATTTTTCGCTTGTACAGGACCCCACGGCTTCCACAGCATAAGGGCTACGGCACCACTTAAGACAACTAAAATCAATACCAACATGCCGAGCCACTTCGGAATCAGTGGCTTACTCGGCTTGGTCGATCGTTCTGAAACACCGCGCTGCGTTTTTCCAAACACGTGGAATCCTCTTATTGTTTATTACTTATTAATGATTACATTTCAAACGGTGCAGATACACCAAGTAAAGTTAAACCATTTTTTAACACTTGTTGGATGTTTATTGAAAGCAATAAACGTGACTGAGATAAGCTAACATTCTGATCATCAAGAATTTTTAAGTTATCTAAGTTATACCAACCATGGAATAACGCAGCCAATTCTTTTAAGTAATTCCCCACTTGATGCGGTTCATAACTATTTGCTGCACGGATCACAATTTCTGGGTAAGCCGCTAATTTAGCAAGAATTTCAGCTTCTGCATCTAAAGTTAACAATGTCACATCACAACGACTTAAATCATTACGATTAAAAGGAATATTCTTCTCAGCAGCCTTATTTACCATACGGTTCACACGGGCATGCGCATATTGAATGTAATACACGGCATTATCTTTACTTTGAGAAACTGCCAAATCTAAATCAAAATCAATATGTTGCTCAGACTTACGCATCACATAATAAAAACGCGCTGCATCGTTGCCCACTTCCTTACGTAAATCACGCAAAGTCACGTATTGGCCTGAACGAGAAGACATTTGCACCATCTCACCGCCACGCCACAAGCTCACAAACTGCACCAACAGTACGGTAAGTTTAGACGAGTCATAACCCATCGCATCAATTGCTGCTTTCACACGCGCAATATAACCGTGGTGATCAGAGCCCCAAATATCGATTAATTCAGTAAAACCACGTTGTAGTTTATTTAGATGATAAGCAATGTCTGAAGCAAAATAGGTGGTTTGACCATTACGACGTTTCACCACACGGTCTTTTTCATCACCAAATTCGGTTGATTTGAACCAAATATTGCCATCTTTTTCATAGAGAAAACCACGTTGATCAAGTGTTGCCAACGCTTCATCAATTTTCTCAGACAAACTTGCTTCACTAAACCATTGATCGAAGCTCACTGAGAACTCGCCCAAGTCATCTTTGATGTCATCTAAGATAGCTGTCAGTGCCGCCTGATGGAAAACGCGATAGCCTTGGCCAATCAATTGCTGTGAATTATGAATCAGACCATCAATATGTTTTTCTTTATCGCCAGACAATACAACTTTATTGCCTTCTGCATCAAGCGCTTCAGCATAAACCACATCAGCAGGCACATCGTTATAAACGGCAACAGCATCTTGCAAGTAGGCTTCGCCATCTTGATCAATAATGCTTTGTGCAATTTCTTTAACGTAATTGCCTTGATAAGCATTCTTTGGAAAAACCAAGTCCTGACCAAGCAATTGTAAATAACGTAAATAAGTCGATGTGGCTAAAATGTCCATTTGACGACCAGCATCATTGACATAATATTCACGTTCTACCGTTGCACCAGTTGCTTCAAGCAAGTTGGCAACGGTCATGCCGTAAGCTGCACCACGACCATGGCCCACATGTAAGCTTGAAGTTGGATTTGCAGAAACAAACTCGACTTGAATCTTTTTAGCGGCATTGACTTCGCTGTAACCAAACTGTTCTTTCTGCGCTTGAATTTGCTCAAGGACAGTAAAACGTTGATCTGCATTTAAGAAAAAGTTAATAAATCCAGGACCTGCGATTTCAGCTTTGCTGATTTCACTGACTTCCGGTAAATTTGCCAAAATTTTCTCAGCAAGATCTCGCGGTTTCATTGCAGCAGGTTTGGCAGCCATCATGGCAATATTCGAGGCGAAATCGCCATGACTTCGATCCTTGGTTCGGGTCAAAGTACTACTATTTTTCCATTCAGATGGAAGTATCCCTTCAGATTGAAGAGATTGCACTGCATGATCAAGCGCTGCTTGTATGGCCGTATTCATAATCTACCGAGAAATAAACGTCGCAGAAAAACAGTAAATATAGCAAATTTCATCTGCTTTGGGTGAGTGCATTTGCACATTAAAATATAGACCATTTTTAGCTTAGCTTTATAGATTGTCATTTTTTGGTAGCGATTGCCTGATTAAGTTAAATTTTAGGCTAATATCATCAACCTGCTATTAAACAGTAGTGTAGTCATCATACTTTTAAATAGTCTAAATATGATTATCAATTATATAAATATCAGTTTACCAAAAAATAAGCTTAAGCTTATATGGCAAATACAGATCGTACTTGAGGTAAAAGCCTAGGTCATTCATCTTGACCTAACCAACAGAGACTGGAAATGACGACTCAGAATTTAACAATCAAACATCCTCTTTATACGCCTTATGCAGGCTACACACTGCTTGAACTACCACTTCTTAACAAGGGTTCCGCCTTTACCGAGGACGAGCGCTCGTATTTCAATTTGCACGGTTTAGTGCCACAAGTTATCGAAACCATTGAAGAACAACACCAACGTTCTTATCAGCAATTCACTTCTTTTGATGAAAATATCAACAAGCACATTTATCTACGAAATATCCAAGACACCAATGAAACGCTGTTTTATCACTTAATTGAAAATCATTTGTCAGAAATGATGCCAATTATTTATACGCCAACCGTAGGCGAAGCCTGTCAGCGTTTCTCCGATATCTACCGTCGCCATCGTGGTATTTTCATCTCATATCCAGATCGCGACCACATTGACGATATCCTGCAAAATGTAAATCGTCGCAACGTCAAAGTGATCGTAATTACTGATGGTGAACGTATTCTAGGTTTAGGAGATCTTGGGATTGGTGGCATGGGGATTCCAATTGGAAAACTCTCGCTCTATACCGCTTGCGGTGGCATTAGCCCAGCCTATACCCTCCCGATCACCATTGATGTGGGTACCAACAATCAACAACTTCTCAATGATCCGTTGTATATGGGATGGCGTCAGCCACGGATCAGCGGTGAAGAGTACTATGACTTTGTTGATAAAATCTTTACTGCAATCAAACATCGTTGGCCGACCACGCTCATTCAGTTTGAAGATTTTGCACAAAATAATGCAATGCCGTTACTCGAAAAATATCGTGACCAATACTGCTGTTTCAATGATGATATTCAAGGCACAGCAGCCGTTGTGGTTGGCAGCCTGATCGCAGCGTGTCGTGCAGCCAACACCCATCTAAAAGATCAACGCGTTACCTTCTTAGGTGCGGGTTCAGCTGGTTGTGGTATTGCGGAACAAATTATTGCGCAAATGATTGCCGATGGTTTGACCGATGAGCAAGCACGTAAACAAGTTTATATGGTCGATCGTTTTGGTTTAATCACTGAAAATCAACCAAATCTGCGTAGCTTCCAACGTGTGCTTGCACAAAAAACGGATGCGGTTTCGCCATGGGCAGATGCTGAAGGTCACATTTCACTGTTAGATGTGGTCAAACATGCCAAGCCAAGTATTTTGATTGGTGTGTCTGGTCAAGCAGGTCTATTTAACGAAGCCGTGATTCGAGCACTCAGTGCCAATTGTGAGCATCCAATCGTACTGCCACTTTCAAACCCAACATCTCATGTCGAGGCACTGCCTGCTGATATTATCCGTTGGACTGAAGGGAAAGCCCTGATTGCCACAGGCAGTCCGTTTGCACCTGTGAACTATCAAGGTAAAATTCATAATATTTCACAATGCAACAATGCCTATATTTTCCCCGGTATTGGCCTAGGGGTCATCGCAGCACACGCCACTCGTGTTACCAATCGCATGATGATTGCTTCAAGTGCGGCATTGGCAGATTGCTCACCTAAACTCAAAGATCCTGAAGCGGATCTACTTCCAGATCTAGATACCATTCAACAGGTCTCTAAAACCATTGCCTTCCATGTTGCTAAAGCAGCCATGGCCGATGGAGTTGCCCCGTTAATCAGTGATGAACAATTACAAGAAAGTATCGAGCGTAATTTCTGGAAACCAGAATATCGCAGCTACCGACGTGCACCTTTCTAAGGTGTTGTTTGAATTTTTCTAAAATCAATTCGTCCTGATCATGAAGCCAGTCAATTTAACATTGACTGGCTTTTTACTGTTCTCATGCTTTTTTTAGGCTGGATTCAAGCACAGTTCATCCACACGAGCCTTGGCATTTATGCTATATAAGAGAACAACTTTTCCAATGATTAGCACTGTAAAATGACCACGCCATTGACCTGTTTTAAAGCCTATGATATTCGCGGTAAGCTCGGTACGGAACTAAACGAAGACATTGCCTATCGTATTGGCCGTGCCTATGGGCAAATTTATCAACCTAAAACTGTGGTGGTCGGTTGTGATGTACGCCTCAGCAGTGAATCGCTCAAGCAAGCCACCATTCGCGGTTTAAATGATGCGGGCGTCAATGTCCTTGATCTGGGTCTGACTGGAACAGAAGAAGTCTACTTCGGTGCTTTCCATCTTGACGTGCAAGGCGGTATTGAAATTACTGCCAGCCATAATCCAATGGACTATAACGGCATGAAATTGGTTCGTGAAAATTCACGACCAATCAGTGCAGATACCGGATTAAAAGAAATTCAAGCTTTGGCAGAAGCTCAAGCGTTCACACCAGTATCCACACAAGGAAGCTGTGAAAAATACAATATACTGCCTGAATTTATTGAACACCTGATGGGCTATATCACCCCTGCACAAATTCGCCCCTTAAAATTGGTGATGAATGCAGGTAATGGCGCTGCAGGTCATGTGGTTGATGCGATTGAACAAAAATTTAAACAACTGAATGTCGCAGTTGAAATTATAAAAATTCATAATGACCCTGATGGTACTTTCCCGCATGGGATTCCCAACCCAATCTTAATCGAAAATCGCGAAAGTACTCGCGATGCAGTACTCGCACACCATGCCGATATGGGTATTGCTTGGGATGGTGACTTTGACCGCTGCTTCCTCTTTGATGAGAAAGGCCAATTTATTGAGGGCTATTATATTGTTGGGCTACTAGCACAAGCTTTTTTATTAAAACAAAAAGGCGAGAAAATTGTACACGACCCACGTTTGGTCTGGAACACACTTGATATTTTAGAGCAATATGAAGGTGTTGCGGTACAGTCCAAATCTGGACATGCCTTTATTAAAGATGTAATGCGTGAACATAATGCGGCTTATGGTGGCGAAATGAGCGCACATCATTATTTCCGTGACTTTGCTTATTGCGACAGCGGTATGATTCCGTGGTTATTGGCCATTGCAGTCTTGTCTGAAACCAAACAATCTTTATCGACACTGGTTGAGGACATGATTCACAAATTCCCATGCAGCGGTGAAATTAACTTTAAAGTGATCGATACTCAGGTCACCATCCAGAAGATCTTTGATCATTATCAAGATCAACAACCTGCAATTGATCAAACCGATGGGGTGAGTTTAGATTTTGGTGCGTGGCGTCTAAATGTACGGGCTTCAAATACTGAGCCGTTATTACGCTTGAATATTGAAAGCCGTGCAGACCATAACCCACAGCCGATGCAATATTATATTGATGAATTAACTGCGATTATCCAGTCTTAATTGTCATGCTTCTTCATACTAGCCCTTCTCCTCCTTTACCGGTTGAGAAGGGCTAAGTTATGATTTTTTCGTAATCGCGTTAATCTTGGCGATAACCATTCGGATTTTGTTTTTGCCAGTGCCAGCTGTCCGCCAACATATCTTCTAAGCCATACTGTGGCGTCCATCCGAGTTCTGTCACAGCGCGTTGATTATCCGCAAATGAAGTTGCAACATCACCCGCACGACGTGGTGCAAACTCAAAGGCAACAGCAACACCATTCACTTTCTCAAAAGCATTTTTCACTTCTAAAACCGACGAACCATTGCCTGTACCAATATTCCACGCACGGCAACCCGTTGTTGCTAAACGATTGTTTAAGGCGCATAAATGTGCATTGGCTAAGTCAACAACATGGATATAATCACGGACACCGGTACCATCTACTGTGTCGTAGTCGTTGCCAAAAATAGCCAATTTATCTCGTCGACCGACCGCAACCTGAGTGACATAAGGCATTAAATTATTGGGAGTTCCTTGTGGGTCTTCACCAATACGACCACTTTTATGTGCACCGACAGGGTTAAAGTAACGCAATAATGCAATCGACCAGCGTGGCTCAGACACTGCCAGCTTTTCGAACAATTGCTCCACAATCAATTTGGTATAACCATAGTTATTGCTTGGCATTCCTGTTGGCATACTTTCATTTAATGGTGAAGTATTGGCTTCGTCATAAACGGTTGCAGATGAGCTAAACACCAATTTAAATACACCGGCACGTTGCATCGCATTCACCAATTGAATGCTGCCAGCAATATTATTATCAAAATAATGCAGCGGTATTTGTTGGCTTTCACCCACGGCCTTTAAACCCGCAAAATGAATGACTGCATCAATTGCGTACTGGGCAAAAAGATGATCAAGTGCCGCCGCATCACGAATATCACCCTGAATAAAAGTCAACGATTTTGCTGCCAATGCTTGCACGCGCTTTAATGCTTCTTCGTCACTATTACAAAGGTTGTCTAAAACCACGACCTGATGTCCCGCATTCAGCAGTTCAACACAGGTGTGAGACCCAATATAACCTGCACCACCTGTTACTAAAATTGTTGCCATTCTTGTTCCTATATTGCTCTTTAGTTTGCTGCAAAATACCCGTTTAGCCATATCCTACAGCAGCTTAGCTATAGTTTATTTTCGATTAACTATCGATCGCTTTGCCCAACAAAATTCGAATTAAGCCCTGCGTGGAAGCATCTAACTGGGAAAGATCTTGTTGTGTGCCATTTAAAATAGGCAGCAGTTGATTGGCAATTTCTTTACCTTTTTCAACGCCCCACTGATCAAATGGATTGATATGCCAAATGACCGACTGCACAAAAACTTTATGTTCATAGAGTGCAACCAACATGCCTAAACTCTGCGGATTCAATTCAGACAACAGCATGGTACTGCTCGGCTGATTGCCTTTATATTGCTTATAGATAGGTAGGTCTTTAAGTTCTTCTGGTTTGAGCGCCTGATTACCGAAAGCCAATAAGCGTGATTGCGCTAAACAATTAGACAATGCCAAGTGATGCTGTTCAATCAATGTTTCCGCACTTTCTGCATAGGTAAACTGATTGGCATTATAACGCTGCACTGGCGCAATAAAATCACAGCTGACAGAATGAGTTCCCTGATGCAGCAACTGATAAAATGCATGTTGCGCATTTGGCCCCACTTCCCCCCAGACAATCGGGCATGTATTCCATGTGGTTTTATTGCCATCTCGTTGAATCGACTTACCATTCGACTCCATTTCCAATTGTTGCAAATAAGCCGCAAAATATTTTAAGCGCCCATCATAAGGCAACACTGCATGGGTCTGCATATTGAGGAAGTTATTGTTCCAAATCCCCAATAGTCCCATCAATACAGGAATATTTTGCTCAAACGGTGCTTGCTGAATATGCTGATCAATCTGATGCGCACCAGCAAGAAACTGCTTAAATCCATCTACACCAATGGTCAGCGCAATCGGCAAACCAATACAAGACCATAAAGAATAACGGCCACCGACCCAATCCCAAAGCAGGAATTGGTTTTCGGCAGCAATCCCCCATTCCGTCATTTTTTCAGGTTTGGTAGACACTGCGACAAAATGGCACTTCAATACAGTCGCAGACTGCCCCAAAGATTTTTCTAGCCAATGCCGTGCAGTTTGTGCATTGGAGAGTGTATCAATGGTACCAAAAGACTTAGACGAAATAATAAACAACGTCGTTTCTGGTCTAAATTTATGTAATAAATCGGAAAGTTGGCTACCATCAATCGTTGACACAAAATGTACATCTAGCGGCTTGGCGGTCATGGTCTTAAAATCAGATAAGGCATGACTAACCATCAAGGGTCCAAGGTCTGACCCCCCGACGCCAATATTCACCACATCACGAATCACTTCACCGGTCGCACCACGATATTGTCCAGCGTGGATTTTTTCCACCAAAGCATACATCCGATCAAGCTGCACATGCACTTGCTGTGCAATCGACACGGCATCGTCCACTGGCTTCGGTAAGCGTAATGCCCAATGCATCGCAGCGCGCTGTTCCGAGCAATTAATTTTCTGCTCAGAGAAAAGTGTTTTTATCCAGGTTGCGAGTTTCTTCTGTTCCGCAAAATCTATAAGCGCAGCAAGCACATCTTTTGCAATTCTTTGTTTGCTAAAGTCATAAACAATTGTATCGAGCTGTACGGCATATTGATCAAAACGCTGTTTATCTTGCTCAAATAATTGATTTAAATGAAGCTTATGATATTCGGCAGCCAGTTTTGTTAATTCAAAATCAGAGACTGGCTCAAGTTCAGGCAATGCAGATAATGGCTGATTCATGCGCGACCGACTCCTGCATAAGCAAAACCTTGTGCTTTTACATAGGCAGGATCGTAAATATTACGACCATCCAACACATAAGGATGCTGCATCAATTGCTTTAACTGTTTAAAATCAGGACTGTAATATTGCTTCCAAGCCGTCATCAAGCACAATGCATCAGCATCTTGGGTCGCTTGATACTGCTCTTCACATAAAATCAAATCTCGACGCGCCCCATAGCGTGCATAAATTTCATGTAAAGCCTCTGGATCATGCAATTTTACAATTGCGCCTTGTGCCCATAAAGCTTCAAGCATGACGTGAATCGGCGCATTTTGAATACTTGAGGTATTTTCTTTAAATGATGCACCCCAAATCGCAATGATTTTGTGCTTTAAGTTACCCTGATAATAATTCCACAACTTTCGAAATAAGATTTCTTTTTGCTGCTCATTAATGTCATACACTTGGGTTAATAAGCGACTGCTCATACCCGTTTCAGAAACGGTACTCGACAAGGTCAAAATATCGTGCGAAAAATTTTCTCCGCCAAATCCAGCACCTGGCGATAAATACGTCGCACCGATACGGCTATCTGCAGCCAAACCCTGCCGTACATTTAAAATATCAATACCCAGTTTTTCTGCCACCAAAGCCAGATCGTTCATATAACTGATCCGCGTTGCCAACATGCCCGAAATACTCAATTTGGTAAATTCAGCATCTAAAATCGGCATAAATAAATATTGATGTGCAGCATAAAAAATAGGGCGCAGTAATTCACGAATCATCTGTGCCGAAGCGTCTGAATCAACCCCAACCACGATCTGTTTAATCTGTAAAATACTTTGAATGGCATTACCTTCTTGCACTACATCAGGCAAATAAGCCCAATGATCTTGCGGTAATATTTGTTTTAATTTTTCAGTACCGTGCAAACCAAAGGTTGAGCCATTGATGATGAGTTTGGGATGAGGCAATGGCGTTGCAGCCAAATTTTCTAGGATCTGTGCTGCAACATCATATTCAGATGGGCTAAAGCCTAAAATATAAACATCACTATCTGTCGGAATTTTATGAATGCTTAACTGCTTCAAAAAACCTTTTTGCAGTTGCTTTTCGAGTAGATGATTTAAACTTTCATCTTGTACATAATAGGCACTGGCTTGGTTTTCGAGTTGCGGATTTTGGCACCAAAACACCTGATGTCCATGCTCCGCCAACAAGCCGACAAAAACCCTTGCTTGAAGGGTGTCTCCGAATATCGTGACATTCATTTTATAGTTTTAGCTCTCGAATTAAAGCTTTAAATTCTGCACCAAGTTGCGGATGCGCCACACCATAATGTAATACTGCTTTTAAATAACCCAACTTGCTACCACAGTCAAAAGTTTGCCCTTGCATGCGATACGCTTCGACTTGCTCAAGTAACTGCAAACTGGCAATTGCATCCGTCAATTGAATTTCATTACCAGCACCTTTCGGTGTTTCTGCCAAGAGCTGCATAATTTTTGCTGGAAGTACATAACGCCCCACCACAGATAAATTAGAGGGTGCCGTGCCAATCGCAGGCTTTTCGACAATCCCGCGCATTAATGCACTTTCGCCTTCTACTGGTGCGGTCAGGACATCGACAATCCCATACTGATCAACCATATTTTCTGGTACAGCTTCAACCATAATCTGTGCAGCATGTGTCTGGTTAAAACGCGCGATCATTTTGCTTAAATCATTTTCGGCCTTGCTGGCTTTTACCAGAACATCTGGCAATAGCACTGCAAAGTCATCTTGCCCCACAATATCTTTAGCACAAAGCACCGCATGGCCCAAGCCCAAGGGCTGTGGCTGACGTACACTGACGATACTCACATGACTTGGCGCAATTTGCGTGATTTCAGCTAGAAGGTCATATTTTTTCTTTTGTTCTAGACTGGTCTCAAGTTCAAAGTTTCGATCAAAATAGTTTTCAATTGATGCTTTAGAACTATGCGTGACCAAGATAATTTGCTCTATACCTGCAGCAACTGCTTCTTTCACCACATATTCAATTGCAGGTCGGTCGACCACCGTCACCATTTCTTTGGGGATGGCTTTACTTGCAGGTAAAAAACGTGTACCTAAACCGGCGACTGGAAGTATTGCTTTCTTGATCATAATTCACACTAAAAAAGTTTATTTGTAGGGTTATGGCTAATCAGATGAAATTTTAGAATCTGTTGTCTCTGTTCCATTAAAACGACTAGCACCAACAGCTTGATCCGGTGCATTTATGCCTTCTTTTTTCAACATCACACTCACGGTTTTGAACATAATCTTAAAATCCAGCAATGTCGACTGACAATCAACATATTGCACATCCAAATCGAATTTTTCTTCCCAGGATAAATTATTACGTCCACTCACTTGTGCAAGTCCAGTCATCCCCGGTTTCAGTTCATGCCGACGAATTTGGTGTGGCGTATAATGATCCATAAATTCAAGCAACTGCGGTCGAGGACCAACAATACTCATATTGCCTTTCAGCACATTGAACAGCTGCGGCATTTCATCTAAAGTTGTTGCTCGTAATTTTTGTCCAAAAGGCGTAATCCGTTGATCGTCTGGTAAAGGATTCCCCTGCGCATCAACCGCATTCTTCATCGAACGAAACTTCATCATCTTAAAAGTTTTACCATGCAACCCCGGACGTTCTTGGTAAAAGAAGATTGGTGAACCTAAATTCTTACGTACTTTATATGCCACATATAGAAATATAGGTGACAAGAGAAGGAGGGCTGTTAAAGAGATAACAATATCAACCAGTCTTTTCATTAGATTCATTTAAACCCATTATTGAAAAAAGTTTTTTATTCACTTTCTCGACATCAAAATGCTCTAGCGCCATCTTATAGCTTTCCAAACCCATGATATTCACTTGCACTGGATGCTCTATAAAATAACACATTTTTTCTGCCAAGATTTGCGCATCCCACTTTGGCACCAAAAAACCATTGACCCCATCAATCACTGTTTCACGACAACCTGGTACATCAGTTGTAATAATAGGACGACCGATTGCCATGGCTTCCTGCGTGCTGCGCGGCACACCTTCGCGGTAATAAGATGGCAAAACAAAAACAGCACTATCGGCTATACGTTCAGCAACATCTGTGACAAAGCCAGGATAATCAACTATTCCAGATGATATAACCTCATTTAATTGCTGCTGTGTTAAACCATAAGGATTTTCAGCATCTAATCCACCAATAACTTTAAAAGTGATATGTGGATATTTAATTTTAACAATTTTCGCTGCTTCAATATATTCAAAAATACCTTTTTCAGCGAGTAATCTTGCAATAAAAATAAATGAGACCTGATGACCTTCATTCCACCGTTTATGAGGATAGTCACTCAATTTTAGACCGATCGGCCCAAGCATCTCAATTGCATCACTCTTATGCCGAATATTATGTTTCTTGATAAGGTCGATAGGATCATCTGGATTAAGAAAAATAATTCTATCTAAAAATGGGAAAATAATTTTATATAAGCAAACTTGAATGGTCCGAATCAATTTAACTTTAAAACTCTGGCCATGTTTATGAACTGTAAAAGGGCTACCCAACCCTTCAATCATTCCTATAACTTTAGGGACATGCGCTAATTTTGCAGCAAGAGAACCATATACCACAGGTTTAGTGAAGTATGAAAAAACGATATCAGGTTTAATCTGCTCTAACTTCATTTTTATTTCAAAAAGTGCCTTAATATCTGAAAATGGATTTAGCCCACCTCTACGCATTGTATAGGTAATTGGTATTGCCCCTATTTCTTCTATTTTCTGCAAATCATCAGCACTATACTCACATACTAAAGCATAAACCTGATAATCATTTGCAATAAGACATTTAATTAAGTCAGAGCGAAATCCAAGTAAGGTTGATGATGTGTTTCCGATTAGAACTAATTTACTATTCACTTCTAGCCCCTATGGAGTTAATGTTCTTCAAATTTTCACCATATCTTTCAAAATCACTTTTGGTCAATTTATCAACTCGTCTTCGTTGCAGAATAAACATCAAGTTAAAAATATTAAGAAATTTAATTATTATCTTTTTATATTCAAATTTTTTTATGATTTTATTTTTATCAGCTTCAGAAATAACGCCTAAAAAATATCTATTTATTACTTCAATCTGGGTATTATACCCTTTTAACATCTTTTCAATTCTAACATTCTCAATCTCCCTGTAATAATAAAGTGGTTCTTGTATAACTTCATATTTTAGATCGTCTTTAATTGCAGCAGATAACCAAAGCTCATAATCTTCAGCTAAAGCATTATCTTCTCTATATGGGTTTCTTAAACACCAACTTTTTCTAGCCAACATCGAAGCATGGAGTAAATTTGTTAATCCTTTCAAAATTCCATTACTTTTCATCATATAGTTTGGCGGAATTCGTTTCCCTAGTACTTCATTCTCTCTACCAATCGAATACATTCCTGTAGTTACTAAATCAATGACTGGATTTTTTTCTAAAGCTTTTAACTGCTTAGCTAATCTATCTATATCCATTAAATCATCAGCATCCATCCGCGCAATAAAATCATACTTTGCTAAATTAATAATTTGATTTAATCTAAAAGGAAGCTTCTTATTCAGGCCATCTGAAACAACAATAATACGAGGATCTTTAAAAGATTCAGCTATTTCTAGTGATTTGTCTTTTGAACCATCATCAATCAATATTAACTCCCAATTCTGATGAGTCTGAGCCAAAACAGATTGAATCGCATCGAACAGATAATCCTCTGCATTATAGAATGGTATGCCAATTGAAATGTAGGATGACGTATTCATTTAAAAAATCTCAAAAATAGAGTTAACATTATATGGAACCAAGTTTGAAAATCTAGTGGTTATTAAATAGAAATATATCAAACTCAATATAATAAAAATTATTTTCATATAAGTATTTTTTAAGTATTGAAATACATACGGGAACATTAATGTCAGCAACCAAGCAAATATGTATAAAATTCTTTGTGGACCAGATGGGTCAGTCCCTAAAAATGCAATAGGTACAACTAAAGCGACGCCACATATAAATAATTGCTCGTATAACCTATATGACTCACTATTCTCTCTTGCCTTTTTCCCAAAAAAATAAAAGAAGATACAAAACACAACATACAATAACAAGGTTAAATAACCACCTGCATTTTCAGAAGCTTGTGTATAATGTTCATACCTCTTATTACTTGAAGCCAAAAACTGAATTCCTATTGAGCTAACTAAAAATGAAAATAAGAAGACACCAAGTATTTTTATTTCCAGCTTCAAGTTTAAGTGAATCAAAAAATAAAAAGGAAGAAGTATCCATGCAGAGATATGAAATAATGATGCAAAAAAAACTATGAGTAAAAATTTTAAAAACTTTTTACTCAACAAATAAGGGATGGAACAAACCAAAATAGCAATAGAGATGGCGTTTCTAAGACCATTAAAAAAAAGAGTATAATATCCAAAGCATATAAATATAAAAACAGAAAGCAGATAGTCTTTTGAGTATTTCTTAAAAAAGAGAAGAAAAGAAAAGACTACTATTGTTGATGTGAAAAAGAATAACCAGAAATAGTTATCAAATAAAGTTAAAATTATTCTTTCAAATAATTGATAACCTAATTCAACCTCTGAATTAACCTCATAATATAATGGATCAAAATTATATCTAAATCTTTCTGTATACAACGCAGTATCTGTACCAACAGTAAAACTTCGAATACTAGCAAACAAGATTAAAATACTAGCTGGAAACCATATTGCCCTGCGATTTAATGAGACTTTCTCCAACCAAACCCAGAATACAACCAAAAAAAGTGTACTAAAATAAAAAATCATAATATTAGCTTCAAATATTGTTATGCATATATGGCCACTTTTTTGGTTGAAAACCAATCAACCAAGCGCAAGAATATTACTGGTCAAAATAATTTCTTTATTCTCATAAAAATATTTTCTAAAAAAGAAAGTTTCCATGAAAAATTCCAATGATGGATAGCATAGGTTTCATTAGTTATGTCTGACAGCATTAACTGTTTAACATCTTGGGCTTTATCGAAAGGGTTGTAAGGATAAAAAGATTCTCTTGGCAAGACAGAAATACTTATTTTTTTATTTTTAATAATCCTTGAAATTATTAAAGGTATTGGAGTATAAGTTAAATTCTCACCGTAATATTCCAACATTTCAGAATAGAGTTTATGATTTTTTTCAGCCCCCATAACCCCGCAACTTAATGACTCTCCACTGATATCTTCCGGTGCTAGAAAAGCAACTAATGATCTAAGTGGATCAATATCTTTTAGAACTTCCATATCTGTATCTAAATAAACTCCGCCGTACGTATATAATGCATAACACCTTACATAATCAGAAACGAAGGCATACTTACCATCTCTCATAGCCTTCTGAACAAATGGGTGTTCCATTGGTGAGTTGTCTTCATTCCACAATATGAACTCCCAACCTGGTAATTTATCATTCCATGTTTCAATACATCTTTTTATTAAAGTGCTGTATTCATTATTACCGAACCAACAATAGTGGATTTTTTTTGGAATCATTTCTAAGCCCTCTAAAACCAATTTTTAATTCTAAAAATAAAATACTTACAATAGACAAGAAAGTCTCTTGAAAATATAGCACTAGGAAACTCTATAGCGTAAGCAAATAATAATTCCATTGATTCTAGTTTACTTTTCTGACCAGTCCAGATTATATAGCTCCACCGCAGCTTACTATATGCTTTACCATACAACCTATGATTTTCATAATGGTTCAAAGTTTTCAAGTTATTCTCATAAATAAATTTTGAGTTCTTAGTGGTATTACTTGAATGAATTCTATAATTCGCCAATACATCTGACAAACAATATACTCGCCCATTTTCAGCCATTTTCAGCCACATATACCAATCTTCAACTAGAATAGTAATATCATAACCACCTATCTTATTTAGAACTTCTGTTCTCAGCATTTGTGTCGGTGCATAAAACTGACATTCATTTAGAAAAATCTTATCAAAAATATATTCCTGCTGATCTAAATGATTTGCGAGTTTTATATTATTATTCTCATCGATATAGTGTGCACTTCCGAAAAGTGCTGTAATATCCTGATTTTCTTCCATATAGCGAACTTGTATATCTGTTTTTCCTATCAACATTAAATCATCTGAAGCTATTGCAGAAAAATATTTACCTTGAACCCAATCTATAGCTTCATTTAAAGTCGCACTTAACCCCTTATTTGGACGTGATCTAAATTCAAAGCGAGTAAAGCGTTGTTCACAGGCTGGAATCATCTGTTGTATTTTGTCTACAGAACTATCTTTTGAACCATCGTCGATAATAATCAACTCAATATTCAGATAAGTTTGATCAATCACACTTTGTATGCTGTCTTGCACAAATTTTTCATGGTTATAGCAAGGAATAACTACTGAAACTAAAGGATAATCAATCATAATATAAAACTCTGCCATATAACTAATATTAAAAATTGAAATTTACGCTTAATACTTAATAGCTTAAATAAGTTGTTTTTCCAAATAAATTTATTTGCATCACTAACTGCACCACTCCAGTCTGATGCATTATTTAGAAATTCACGATTTAAAAAAAAGTATTTACTAGATTCCCAAGCATAGCTTACAATCAGATTTGGATTTACATTACCGTTACTTTCAGTAGAAATTATTTTATATAAGATAATTGAATTATAAATTTTTTTATATAAACTCTCATTAACTCTCTTAGTTGTAGAATTAAGATTGTTATTGTAAAAATAGATACCGCTCGATCGCTGTATTAAGTTAGAGTTCATAAAAGATAAACGTGTTATGACTTCATCATTGTTTATATAGTTTTGAGTATTCTCTTTTTCATATGCTATATATGACTTTAAAAGAATATTTTTCCTATAAATGCCTAAGCCATGAACACCCCAGCTTTCTAAGGAGTTAATTAAAGCATCATAGCCTAAAAAAGTTTTTTGATTGGTGAAATATAAGAAATCATTAACCTCCCTCAGCCCCTCGTTTACTTGACTCTGATACTTTAGATGAAATAAAACAATATCTATTTCAACTCTAAAGCTTGTCATTGCTTCAAAAATTGCATTTTCTGAAAGTTCATCATCACAATCTAAAAATGCAATATAATCGCCTGAAGATTGTATGATACCCTTTTTTCGTGCAGCTGCTGCACCTTGATTTTCCTGCTCAATTATTTTAACTTTTATGTCTGAATGTTTTTCAGCCATCTGAGTCAGTATTGTTTTTGAATCATCTGTAGAACCATCATTTATAAAGACAACTTCAATATTTTTATAAGTTTGTTTATGAAGAATCTCAAAGCATTTTTCTATATTTGTTGCCTCATTAAAGACAGGAACAACTATTGAACATAAAGCATGCATCATCAAGGCTCCAAACTTTTTAATTTAATCATTGAAAAAAAACCACAGACTATCCAATATATTAAACAATTTATAAAAAATGCAATAGCAATACCTTTAAAACCAAAATAAGTTATTGATACATACGTTATTGGAAGTATACTTAAGGCAAATATAGTCTCAGTGACAACAAATATTCCCGTCATTGCTTTGCTTAGCATCATATAGCTTACTATCCAACTTCCAATTTTTGTAACATCACCAATTAGCTGCCAAACCATTAACTCAAGCATTGGTAAAAAATCTTCAGTAAAGAGAGTTTTAACTACGAAGTCTCTAAATATATATATTAAAACCGATGAAACAATAGCAACAGGTAAAATAAACTTATATCCCAAAAGGACTTCCGTCTTTACTTCCTGATATCTTTTTAACTGAGACAGCTTAGGTAAGTAATAAACACCTAAAACTGTTGAAGCAAATAATAAATAACCATTACTTAATCGTGTCATTGCATCCCAATATCCAGCATGAACTAATCCAAACTGATCTATAATAAGATTTCGCAATAATATTTGCGCCATATTACCAAAGAACACACTCACCAAAGCCATCAATGCAAATGCAGCTAATTTCTTAGTTATTTCTTTATCAATCTTTCCAAAAAAATTTGAGAGAACAAGCCAGTTAAGTTTAGAACATAGTAATATGGTTACTATAAAAGCTAATGATTGATAAATTGATAATGCTACTAGCGCTCCATATAAATTATAATATATTGCAAGGAGACTTGTTAGAATAAGAGAAAAAATACTACCCATAATATTTACTATTACAAGTTTCTTCATCTCCTGAAGACCATTAAGAATAGCTAGTATAAATGAGTTGAAAGTAAAGAATATCAAAAAACATGAAAACCAAACTAAAACCGCCTTATATTCTAATGAGTGAAAAACATATAATGCTATTTGGTTTTGAAAGACTATAATTAAAAATGCAGAGAACAGACTAGAAATTAGAATAATACTACCCGATGTCTTCCAAATATTTATTTGCTTTTGCCTATCATCATGATACTCAGCAGTATATTTAATTATGGCAGTATTAATTGCACTACCTGCAAAGCTGGTCACCATCTGAATAAAATTTTGGAATTGCCCGATGGCGGCATAACCTGCTGGCCCAACATAGACTGCCAAAATTTTATTGAGGATAAACATGGTTGCTGTTTTAATTAAAACAGCAACGCCATTGAGTACACTTATTTTGATTAGATTCATTGATTTTAAACTTCGAAGCCATTACAAAGTTGAGCAATCTTTTTCGCATCTTCAATGCTTAAGGTCGGCTCCATAGGTAAGCTGAGTACTTCAGCATGGATTTGCTCTGAAATAGGAAAGCTCAACGCGTTCCATGCTTTATAAGCCTGCTGCTGATGTGGTGGGATCGGGTAATGAATTAAGGTTTGTACGCCATGCTCTGCCAAATATTTCTGCAATGCTTCACGATGCTTGGTCCGAATCACAAAAAGATGCCACACATGTTGATTATATTGCTCTGCATCAATCTGCTCTAAAGGCAATTGAATTAATGGGTTAACAATTTCAGTTAAATATAAATCAGCAATCTGACGGCGATGCTGAACTTCTTGATCTAAAAACTGAAGCTTTATATCCAGCATTGCAGCCTGAATTTCATCTAGACGACTATTCACGCCAGGCACCAAGTTTTTATACTTTTCATGCGAACCATAATTGCGTAATGCAAGTAACATCTGCGCAAGCTCTGCATCATTGGTTGTGACTGCACCAGCATCACCCAGTGCACCCAAATTTTTCCCTGGATAAAAACTAAAGCCGGATGCATCACCCCAAGCACCTGCCTTTTTCCCATCAATTTCAGCACCATGTGATTGTGCTGAATCTTCAAGTACCAGCAGATGATGTTTTTTTGCAATTTGCATAATTTCAGGCATTTCAGCCAACTGCCCATATAAATGTACAGGCAATATCACTTTGGTTTTAGCTGTAATTGCTGCTTCTATTTTCAAAGGATCAATATTATAACTATCGACATTCGGCTCTACTAAAACAGGCGTTAGATTGTTTGCTGTAATTGCCAGTATACTGGCAATATAAGTATTCGATGGCACAATAACTTCATCGCCATCGTTCAAGCGTCCCAATTCTTTCCAAGCCCGTAATACCAAAATAAGTGCATCTAGGCCATTCGCTACGCCAATCGCGTATCGAGTACCACAGTAATCGGCAAAGTGACGTTCGAATTTCTCCAATTCCTGACCACCGATGTACCACCCCGAATCAATCACACGAGTGCAAGCTTCAATCAGTGCATCGCGGTATTGTTGATTAATATTTTTTAAATCGAGAAAAGGGATCATTATTCTGTATATCCTTTAATATAAGCAGGATTTCCTACCACAATGGCATTGTTTGGTACATCTTTGGTGACTACAGCACCCGCTCCAATTAAAGCATTTTGACCAATTCTTATGCCTGGCAAAATCGTAGCATTGGCACCAATACTGGCTCCTTTTTCTACGATTGTTTGCGGGAACTCTGTCGGGTATTGCTTAGAACGTGGCTTTTTATCATTAGTAAACACAACGCATGGGCCGATAAATACATCGTCCTCTAAGGTAATACCATCCCAAATATATACACCTGATTTAATGGTCACGTTATTGCCGACAACTACATCATTTTCAATTAAGGTATGTGCGCAAATATTACAATTTCCACCAATGCTCGCGCCACTTAAGATCACACTGTATTGCCAAATTTTGGTTTTTTGACCAATTTTTATAGATTGAACATCTGAAAGCGGATGAATAAAAGGTTTATCTACCTCTCTTAGGAATGCATCATAATCACGAATATAATCAGCTTCGTCATAGTGCTCACTCGCCAAGACTAGCAACACACAATCTTCTGAAAAATCATGCATTTCACGCCAAACCAGCCCTTCTATTAATAATCCTTTTGTCGCCGTATTTAATACAACGTGTTCTTTTTTAGAGCCATCATCTAAAATAAATCGACAGCTTCCTTTCAAACATATGGCGACTTGCTTTAAATTAATATGAGCATGAAATCCACGCGCTTGGTTTGTCGTGTTGAAGATGTAATATAAGCGCTTTATCTCAAAAGGGATGCCTTGATTTGATTCAATTGCAATCAACCCCCCTCTCTCATCGCCTAAATCCGGCAGATCAATCAAGCTCACTAAACTCATTCGGTTTCTTCCACCAATGAAATCAAATATTGACCATAATCATTTTTATGCATGCTTTGACCAATTTCCAAGACTTGCTGTTTGCTCAACCAACCATTGTGCAGTGCGATTTCTTCCAAGCAAGCGACTTTATAACCCTGACGTTTCTCAAGGGTTTCAACGAATTGTGCTGCTTCAAGTAAACTGGCATGGGTGCCTGTATCTAACCAAGCAAAACCACGCCCAAGCAGTTCAACGTTTAAATCGCCACGCTCCAAATACATTTGGTTGACTGTGGTAATTTCGACTTCACCACGCTCTGAAGGCTTAACTTGCTTGGCAATTTGCACCACATCATTGTCATAAAAATACAGGCCTGTGACTGCAAAATTTGACTTCGGCTGTTTCGGTTTTTCCTCTAAGGAAATAGCACGCTTCTGTTCATCAAATTCGACCACTCCAAAACGCTCAGGATCTTTGACCTGATAACCAAAGACTGTTGCGCCTTTCTGACGTGTAACGGCTTGACGCAGCATTGGAGTAAAGCCTTGACCATAAAAGATATTATCGCCCAGAACCAAACACACATTACTGTCGCCAATGAATGACTCACCAATGATAAAGGCTTGTGCTAAACCATCTGGGCTTGGCTGCACGGCATAACTTAATTCAACACCGAACTGGGAGCCGTCACCAAGCAAACGCTTAAAACCATCAATATCTTCAGGGGTACTGATAATTAATACTTCACGAATACCCGCAAGCATCAATACCGACAAAGGGTAATACACCATTGGTTTATCGTAGATTGGCAGTAACTGCTTAGACACACCTTTGGTGATGGGATACAACCGTGTACCTGAACCACCTGCTAAAATAATACCTTTTGTTTTCATCAGTTACTTACACCTAGTCTTTCACCTTGATAACTACCGTCTTGAACACGGCGACACCAGGCTAAATTATTTAAATACCATTCAACTGTTTTCTGAATGCCCGTTTCAAAGGTCTCTTCAGGTGTCCAAGCCAATTCTCTTGCAATTTTGGAAGCATCAATCGCATAACGTAAATCATGCCCTGGACGGTCTTGCACAAAAGTAATGAGCGTTGCATAAGACTGTTGATTTTGTTGTGGTTTTAATTGATCAAGTATCTTGCAAATGGTTTCTACAACTTCTAGGTTTGGTTTTTCGTTGTGCCCACCAATATTATAAGTCTCACCAACAATACCCTCAGTCACCACTTTATATAAAGCACGTGCATGATCTTCAACAAAGAGCCAATCGCGAATCTGGTCACCCTTGCCATAAATTGGCAAGGGTTTTCCATCTAAAGCATTCAAAATTACCAATGGAATCAACTTCTCAGGGAAGTGGTAAGGCCCATAGTTATTTGAACAATTGGTAATAACCGTTGGCAAACCATAAGTTCTGTTCCAAGCACGAACCAAATGATCTGAACTGGCTTTACTGGCTGAATAAGGGGAACTTGGCGCATAAGATGTTGTTTCAACAAACAAATCTGTCGTGCCTTCAAGGTCACCATAAACCTCATCTGTTGAAATATGATGAAATTTAAAATTGGTTTTTTTATTTGGCTCAAGCCCTAACCAATACTGACGTGCGACTTCAAGCAAGGTATAAGTACCCAATATATTGGTCTGTATAAAGGCAGCAGGACCATCAATAGAGCGGTCAACATGGGATTCTGCTGCCAAATGCATAACCACATCAGGCTGAAAATGCTTAAATATTTCAGTGACAGCCTCTGCATCACAAATATCCGCCTGCTGGAATTGATATCTCGAACTGTGATCAACAGCTTTAAGCGATTCCAGATTACCTGCATACGTGAGTTTATCGAGATTTAGAACCTCATTTTCAGTGTGCTCAATGATATACCGCACTACTGCTGAGCCAATAAACCCCGCCCCCCCCGTCACTAATATTTTCATAACGATCCTACAACTTTAAATTTTTATTGCCTGATATCATTTCGATTTAATATACATTTTAAATACTACAATCTGATATCGCTCTGACCTTGCTCTAATACGTATTTTAAATCGCACAACACGTGCTTTTCTTTGCCGAGACGCTTAAATGCATCTGGTGTCATTTGTTTAAATTGATCGTGTGCCAGTGCCAACACAATGGCGTCATACTGTCCATGCGTTTCGATATTTAAGATTGGCCGCAATCCATATTCTTGCTCAACTTCCATGGGATCAACCCATGGATCATAAATATCAAGATCCAAGTCATATTCTTTTAATGCCTTGACCATATCTATAATTTTAGTATTGCGTATATCCGGACAGTTTTCTTTAAAACTTAAACCCATAATTAAAATTTTTGAGCCAACAACTTGGATGCGCTTCTTCACCATCTCTTTAATTAGCTGGGTTGCTACATATTCACCCATACGGTCATTTAAACGTCGTGCCGCTAAGATAATTTCTGGATGCAAGCCAATAGACTGCGCTTTATGCGTCAAATAATAAGGGTCCACACCGATACAATGCCCCCCAACCAAACCTGGTCTAAAAGGTAGAAAATTCCATTTGGTCCCTGCGGCCTTAAGTACTTCTTCTGTATCGATACCAATTTTATTAAAAATTAAAGCAAGCTCGTTAATGAGTGCAATATTGACATCACGTTGTGTATTTTCAATCACTTTAGCGGCTTCAGCCACTTTAATGCTCGGTGCTCTATACGTGCCTGCAGTGATGATCAAGTTATACACTTGATCAATATATTCAGCGACTTGTGCATTTGAACCTGAAGTGATTTTTAAAATATTGGTAACGCGGCGTTGCTTATCACCTGGGTTAATCCGCTCAGGACTATAGCCAACAAAAAAATCTTGATTAAACACTAGACCAGATAGACGCTCTAAAATAGGCACACAAACTTCTTCTGTCGCGCCTGGATAAACCGTAGATTCGTAAACGACGACATCACCTAATTTAAGTACGCTGGCAAGCATTTCCGACGCCTTGATTAACGGTGTTAAATCAGGCTGCTTAAAATCATCAATCGGGGTAGGCACCGTCACAATATAAAAATTACTTTCAACCAAATCTGTGACCTGATCACTGTATTGTAGGTGCTTAATCTCAGATAGCTCTTGGGAACTCACCTCTAAAGTGTGATCAATACATCCTTTTAAATCATTAATGCGCTGAAGATTAATATCAAAACCCAATGTTGTTATATGCTTCCCAAACTCTACAGCGAGTGGTAAACCGACATAACCGAGTCCAATGATTGCGATTTTTAGCTGATCAAGTTGTAACATATACCATTAACTCTTCTAGTCTTGAGCGGATAGATTGAGATTACTTTTATATTCTATGGAATATAGCAGATTTCATCTAGATTTGCTGAATTGATGTCCCCACTTCCCTCAAGAAATAACGCTTTTCTTATATGGAAAGTTGTTCTTATAAAGAATATCTTTTAAAACTTAGTGACTGTAAATAAATACTTAAAATAAACCACAAACCAGAATCAGATAAATATTACTGCTGCAAGGCAAATAAGAGGTTAATATTTTCATTTTTGAGCAAGCCCATATTTTATCTGTACAACTTTTTGCACATACACATAGCCCTCAATCAAAGCTGGCTAAAACAGCAACAACATCTACTTTTTTCCCAAAAATTAAGTCAGATCCACGCTATACAAATCGTAGACGATCGCCCTTGCACCAAAACTTTCCTTTTGATGAATTAACCCACTATTGAGATACTTTCCATTATTTTCATTTGAAATGCCAAAATCAAAAACTTTCGCATATGCTGCACTTTCACAAATCACAAAATCAATGAGCATATCCAGGGCGCGCGTATCTCGACCAATACGATTACTGGCTAAATATTGGGTATGCACGACATCTGTCGTCTCAAATGTCACGCAGGCTGAAACAATAGCGTCATTATGAAATGCAGCATAAGCCTTAATATTGTTTGGAAACTTATCTTTTAAATAATCTATTTCAATCTCATTATGTACGGGCTTTACCTCATGATGTTCAGCCAATACCTCGCGCACCAAATGCCAAACCAAACTCGGCTTTTCCACTTCTTTGCACACGACCCCTTCTCGCTTCGCCCGCTTAATACCCGACTTCTTACCTTTTGAGTATTTATAACGATCTTCAATCAAAATTGAAGAACTAATATCCCTTCGATGTAATTGTGCATCATTTCGAAATAATGCATAAAGATCTTCTTGTGCAGGATACTGATGGTAAATTACAGGAATAGGTTTATAAATAATTTTATTAAAATTACTTTTTTTTAAAAAGTCTTTAAACTCATCAAAAATATCAATTAACTCTGAAGCGTGAATATTCTCATCCATTAAAAAACCACCAAAAGTTAATCCTTGATGACTGTAAAAAACTTGATCACTGGCATTGCCCGGAATCAGTGTAATCACATTATCTTTTTCATCTGTAATAATCAGTGAAAAATCTTTAAAACGATCCGAGTGATATTCCATAAAATCTCGATGAAACATAAAGTGGGCATTCTTACAGCGTAGTAAAAAACCATTCCATAATGAGCGCTCTGAATCCGTATATTTTTTCACCTTAAACGACATAATCATTCTCCAAATAGTCTCAATAACCAGTGTTAGCTCGCCAAACCCAAACGATGATTACAAAGTAATTAATCTAATTTTTAGTCCGCTCGAATCAACTGGACAAGCCTTCTAGCAAGTCTAGAAATAAATAATAAAATATGACTCCAAAAAACTTTTATGAGTATATCTCGATCACAACAACAATATTAGAAAGCAGATAAAGTGAATATCACCACTAAAAAATTAATTATTAAGAATAAATAATACTGCCTCACCACATCCAAAAATTCCAATGATCAGAACACAACAAAAAATGCTTATTTAATTACTTTGCGTATTATTAATGCGCGAAGTAATTAAATTAAAAATATAAATCCCCATCCTACTTCATCATTATTTAAAATATTTTTTCTCTTCTATGAAAAGATTAAAAGCACTTATGCTAGATATCGATAAATCCGATTTTAAATTAAAGCAAAGAAAGCACTAACATACTTAACAAGCCCATGCTTGAGTATTTAACAATCCTGAATACCTGCTGTATTTAACGATGGTTATTTATAAAGGCCAGTATGCTAGACACGCGCCTTTCGATTTCAACAACTAACTAGATGCTGTCGTTTTAAATATAGTTATGAAAATAAAATATTTTAATTTCTGTGAATAAGCATCACTTTCAATCACAGTTTCGATGGAGATATCTGGATTTAAGCAAGATATGAGACCCCTCTCAACAAACACAACAACCACCACATCAGATGTACCAACCATTCAAAACACATATGATGCAAACTGAGTGCTATAAAGGCTTTCACCTTGAAATACCTAATAAAAAAAGTGTCAAGTGCCAATCTGCATAAATAAAATTACGTTTTATTTTTCAGATAGATCACAATGAAAAGATGGATTAAACATATCCAATATGGAAAGAATAGAATACAATTCATGGCTGACAAAGATTCTAAGTAACGGCGTATTACAAATAAGGGTTTTGAATGTGAAGTATCAGCGCACATCATTTTTGCTATCGATTTCATTATTATTTACTGGTTGTGCAATTACATCAGGTCTCCAGACCTATGATTTACCTGCACAAGGTCAGTATAAAACGGACCAAGGTGCAGAAGTCTCTGTACTGCAATTGACCCAACAAAATATTCCAACAATCTCGCTCAATACTCAGCATAATTCAGCTCAAATTACTGAGCTTTTTCATCACAGACAAAAAGCTTATACCTTAAGCTCTGGTGATGTGCTTTCTATTCAGCTTTGGGCTTATCCTGAAATAACCCCACCCATTCAAGATATTGCAAATGCCAAAGCCACAGGCTATCCGATCGACTCTAACGGCAACATTCAACTTCCCTTGGTTGGTCAACTCCATGTTGCAGGTAAAACACTAGCAGAAACGAATCGCTATATCCGAAGTCAATTCGCGCGTTATCTCAAACACCCAGATGTAGTCGTCCGAGTACTTTCCTACGAAGGCCGCCGTTATTTTGTAAACGGTCAAGTGATGAAAAGTGGTCAATACTCCTTAAATGACCAGCAAATTAGCGTCTACACGGCACTCGGTATGGCTGGCGGTGTTGATAGCAAGACTGGTGACAACACCAATATACAGTTGATACGTAACGGTCAAACTTACAATTTAAATGCCATTACCTTAGAGCGACAGGGGCTGTCATTACACAATCTATTGATTCAAGCCAATGACACCTTATTTGTAAATACTCGGCAAGATCAAAAGCTTTATGTGATGGGTGAATCCAGTCGTAGTCAAGCATTGGCACTCCGTGACCAAGGTATGACCCTCAGTGATGTTCTTGGTGAAAGCGAAGGGATTAACCCCTTATCGGCAAGTGCAGCACGGATCTTCGTTATGCGCACAGATTTAAATAGCAAAACTTCAACGATTTACCATCTCGATTTAAGTAACCTGGGTAATTTGGCTTTAGCCAATCAATTCCCAATGCAAAAAAATGATATTGTTTATATTGATGCGACAGGACTTACTCGTTGGCAGCGTGTTGTCAATCAAATTATTCCATTCTCAAGTGCCTTATATAGCTTTGATCAGTTAGGTAAATAATTGTTATGCAAATTAAACAGATACTGGTGGTGTGCGTTGGAAATATTTGTCGAAGTCCAATGGCAGAATATCTCTTAAAACAACAACATCCGTATCTAGACATTAAGTCAGCAGGATTAGCCGCAATGGTTGGCTATCCTGCAGATGAAAAAGCGATTTCTTGCATGAAGCATCTTCAGATTGATATGGATGCGCATATTGCGAAGCAAATTAATGCAGATTTGATTAAAAAATCAGATCTCATACTTGTAATGTCAAACAACCAGTTAAAACACATTGAGCAAACTTGGCCTTTTGCAAAAGGCAAAGTCTTTCGTCTGGGGCACTGGCAGGGTCAAAATGTCGCAGATCCCTATAAACATGATCAAGCATTTTTTAATGAAACATGTCGCCTCATTCAAAGCTCTGTTTTGGACTGGCAATCTCATCTTTAAATTTTAATTAGCTATTAACTATGAATCAAAACTCCAAAACAAATGACGATACCATTGATCTAAAAGCACTGTTTTTTTCATTGATTACACAATGGAAAGTCATTGCGCTCTGTATTGTCTTCAGTTTGATCTGTGCTTTATTATATCTACGTACAACCTTGCCGACCTATTCAACGGATGCCTTAGTGCAGGTCGAAGACGGTAAAAGTGCAGCGTCTGCCGCGCTTCTTGGACAATTAAAAGACCTCTCTGGTGGAATGCAGAAATCTCCAGCAGATGCTGAAATTGAAATTTTAAAATCCCGCCTTGTACTTGGCCAAGTCATCAAAAATTTGAATCTTGATATTCAAATACAAGATGATCAAAATACAACGTTTCAACGTCTAATTTCTCAAGATAAGTCTAAACTTACACATACTGCAGATGCTGTTATTTTCCAGAAAAACCAGTCAGTGCTGAAGATTAAGCAATTAGATGTTCCCAATTATTATCTAGATAAGCCTTTGATGCTTACATTTACTAAAAATAATCAGTTTACTCTGAGCTATAAAGATCAAGTTGTATTTACTGGAAAACTTAATGCACTCAATGAATTCAGTGACAGTAAAGGTTTATGGAAAGTTAATATTACAGACCAAGGGGCATTTCAAAATCGCTTTACTTTAACCAAGCTATCACTCCCTTCCGCAGTTAGTCTCTTCACCGCTCATTATTCAGTGGCTGAAAAAGGTAAAATGACGGGCGTCATTGGTCTAAACTATACTGGTCAAGACAAAGAGCACATTACTGAAGTCCTCAATAATGTGTTGAGTATTTATCATGAGCAAAATATTGAGCGTAAATCCTTAGAGTCAAAACAAACTTTAAGTTTTTTAGATAAACAATTACCCGAACTCAAACAACAATTGGTTGATTCTGAAATTAAGTTCAACCAATTCCGTGAACAGCACAATACGGTTGATGTCACCCAAGAATCTGAATTACTCTTAAAACAGAATATTGAACTTGAAAAAATTAAAATTGAGTTAAAACAGAAACAAGCTGAATTGATGGCGAAATATACAGAAGATCACCCATTAATGTCTCAAATTAATGCTCAACTGGGTGAGATCAATGTTAAAACGCAAGAGTTAAATCAGACTCTTCGACGTTTGCCCGAGTTACAACGCCTTTATTTACAGCTCTACCGTGATGTTAAAGTCAATACCGAACTCTATACCTCTTTGCTCAATAGCTATCAGCAACTGAAAATTGTGAAAGCCGGTGAAATTGGTAATGTCCGCATTATCGATACTGCAGTAGAACCGATTAAACCGATTAAACCGCGTAAATTGATTATTTTAATTTTATCTATTTTTGTTGGTGGCTTCGTTGGTGTACTGATTGCATTGCTACGCAGCATGTTACATACGGGTATAAAAGACTCTGCACAAATTGAAAATGAATTAGACTTACCGGTTTATGCCACTGTACCTCGCTCTCCAATTCAGGAAAGTCGTATTCAAATGCTGAAGAAGAAGAAGTCAATTCCTGTCTTGGCAGTTAAGAACGGTGAGGATATTGCCGTTGAAAGTCTAAGAAGTATTCGAACGACGATTCATTTCTCTTTGGCCAATGCCAAGAATAATATTATTTCTATTTCTGGGCCTGCACCTGAAGTCGGTAAATCTTTTATTTCAACCAACTTGGCTGCTATTTTTGCGCAAAGTAATAAAAAAGTATTACTTATTGATGCTGACCTCAGACGTGGTTATTTGCATAAATACTTCAATCGTGACAACACTCCGGGTTTAACTGAATTTTTAAACCAAGAGATCAGTCTAGCGCAATGTATTTATCCAACTGAAATTGCCAATTTAGATTTTATTGCACGTGGTAAAAACCCAAGTAATCCATCTGAAATGTTGTCTTCTACTCAGTTCAGTGAACTACTTTCTGAACTATCGAATCAATATGATCACATCATTATCGATACACCACCTATTTTGGCAGTTACTGATGGGATTATTATTTCACAATATGCTGGGGTGAACTTAATTGTGGCACGTTATGCTAAAACGCAGATGAAAGAAGTCGAGCTTGCAGTGAATCGATTTGAGCAAGCTGGATCGAAAGTCAATGGGGTTATTCTCAATGATATTCAGCAGTTACCAGGCAGTAGTTCTAATTATAATTATGCTTATGCCTACACATCCCATAAAGAGGATTAGCCCCCAGTCAGACCTAAAGCTAGATTTATGATCTAGCTTTTTTTTCTGTAATATATGTATGTTTTTAGTTGATTTCATTGTAAATATATATTGTTTTGAATATAGACGGTATATGCTTCTATCACTAAACTCAGTCAAAGCAATTTGTTTTCAAGATTAAAATTGAGATCTCTTATGAGCAAAGCCTTACCCATTACTATTGCCGTTCTTCTAGGCGGCGCTGCACTTGTACCAATCTACTATGCGACCCAAAATTCAACAGAAAGCAAGGATACGCAGGTACAAACACAAACAGCGAAAGTAAGTGGCACAAACGTAGCCGCTGTTGAAAAAATTAGTTATGCCTTAGGCTATGAGGTTGCAGGGCAAACACCACCAGACATTAATGAGAATGCATTCATTAAAGGCTATCGCTCTGGTCGTGCAAAAGAAAAACCAATTTATACAGAACAAGAGTTACAAACAGCTTATGTTGAATTTCAAACTGAGATGCAACAAAAACAAGTAACCCTCTCGAAAGCAGCAGAAGTTGATAGTCAAAAATTCCTCACTGAAAATGCAACCAAACCTGGTGTAGTCACCACGGCATCTGGCCTACAGTATAAAATTACGCAACCAGGGACAGGAAAACAACCAACAGCGAAATCTAAAGTTACTGTGCACTACAAAGGCCAATTTGTAGATGGTAAAGTTTTTGATAGTTCACTTGAGCGCGGCGAACCAGTTCAGTTTGCATTAGACAAAGTACTTCCAGGTTGGACTGAAGCTTTCCCACTGTTTAAAGAAGGGACCAAAGCAACGTTATATATTCCTGCAAAACTTGCTTATGGTGAGCAAGGCATTCCTGGACAAATTCCAGGCAACAGTGCTTTGATTTTTGATGTAGAACTCATTCAAGTTAATTAAGAGATTTCAAGGAGAGCAATTGCTCTCCTTTTTGCAATTTAAAGTCAGCAAAAACTAATTTTAGCAACGTGATACATTCCTGAAAACTTACTCATAACGAATAAGCGACTCCAAAGGAAGACCTTGTGAATACCATTTTGATTTTTGCTATTAAACTGATTTAACCAATATACTTTTAACGAGAGTACTTACTTTCAATATGGGAATGCGATATGAATAAGAAATTACTTTTAGCCACATTTATTATGGCAAGTTCAGGTAGCTATGCTGCTCCTACCGTAACCGCAGCACCTGATGCAAAAGCGCTTGAAAAAGTCAGTTACGCCATTGGTTTTGAAGTTGCTGGACAAACTCCACCTGGTCTCAATCAAGATGCCTTCATTAAAGGCTATCGTGCCGGTTCAGCAAAAGAAAAATCAGCCTATACAGAGCAAGAGCTGAAAGAAGCCTATACAATATTCCAGAATGAATTACAGCAAAAACAAGCATTGATTGCAGGTGAAGCAGCAATTGCGGGGCAAAAATTCCTCACTGAGAATGCAAAAAAACCAAAAGTAATCACAACCTCATCAGGCTTGCAATACAAAATTAGTGCTGCTGGTAAAGGGAAGAAACCAACCGCCGAGTCTACAGTTAAGGTGCATTATAAAGGCCAACTCCTTGATGGGACTGTTTTTGATAGCTCTTATGAACGTGGAGAGCCAGTTGAGTTTCAATTGAACCAAGTCATTCCAGGTTGGACTGAAGGCTTCCAAAACTTTAAAGAAGGCACCAAGGCGACCTTGTATATTCCTGCAAAATTGGCATATGGCGAAAATGGCATTCCAGGTACAATTCCCGGCAATAGCACTTTGATTTTTGATGTAGAACTTATTACCGTTAAATAAATTTTACGAAGGAGAGCCTTTGCTCTCCTTTTTTGGAATAAAAACCATGAAAAAAACGTTATTCAGTATTCCGCTTATTCTCATGTGTTCAGTGAGTTATTCTGCCACGATTAATAATCATAGTTCACCGCAAATACTATTGGGTTATAGTTATGGCTACATTATGGGTCGTAATAATGCGGAAGTTTTAAAAGATAAAAATTTGGATGTGTTTATTCAAGGATTAAAACAAAATTCAGCTGAGCAAAAAACAAATGTTGAAAATGCTGAATTTTTAAAAGATATTAATTTAGACGCATTTATTCAAGGAATAAGACAGGGCTCAACAGGGAAAGCCTCTGATTTAACAGATGAAGAAATGGCAAAAGTGCTCTTGCAATATAAAAAACATATTGATGCACAACTCTTCAATGACTTCAAAAAATTAGCATTAGACAATGCCAAAGTTGGACAAGCATTTCTTGATGGGAATGCGAAAAAAACTGATATTAAAACCACACGTTCAGGCTTACAGTATCAAATCATTCAGTCTGGTGAAGGGAAAAAGCCGTCAGTAAAATCGAAGGTTTTGCTAAATTATGAAGGTCGCTTATTAGATGGCACCGTATTCGATAGCTCAATTGCCCGTGATCAGCCTGTAGAATTTCAAGTTAACCAAGTTATTCCAGGTTGGACTGAAGGGCTACAATTGATGCCAGAAGGTTCTAAATATCGCCTGTATATCCCATCAAAATTGGCCTATGGTGAAATGGGCTCCGGTGATGCAATCGGTCCTAACAGCACCCTAATTTTTGATATTGAACTACTTAATATCCTTCCTTGACCAAGAAAGCGAAGAGCGCATTTGATCAACAGCATAACGTCATAAAGAAACCAGCCTATCGCTGGTTTCTTTATATACAATAATGGTTTGTTATTATTCAGGATTTAGTGCTTCAGTTGGCGTGGGCGGAATCCCATAACCAGTAAACCAACGCCATAAGCCACCACGCCCAACACACAGAGCCCAGCTACCTCAAGAATGCGAATCCATTGTGATAAGGTGCCGTCATACCAAGTCAGACCATAATATAAAGCAACGACCATAAGCACATTGGCGACCAAAAACTGTAATCCGAGCTTTTTCCAGTGCGGGCCAAAGCGGAAAATATTACGACGATGCAAATAATAATAGAGCATGCCTGCATTAACTAAAGCTGAGCCTGACGAAGCAATCGCCAAGGCCATATGTTGTGCTTGCCAATCAATAAGATGAAAAATCCCAAGCAAAATCACATTGAGAATCGCATTCGCAGCAACAGCCATTAAGCCAACACGTACTGGCGTTTTGGTGTCTTGCATTGCATAGAATCCTGGTGCAAAGACTTTGATCAACATGAATGCCAAGACTCCTGCACTCATACATTGCAATGCCAATGCCGTCATTTGCGTATCATAGAGACTAAACTCACCACGCTGAAATAACGCCTGAATAATTGGCGTAGAAAGCATGAATAATGCGATACTCGCGGGCACACCAACCAAAACAATAACCCGTGCAGCCCAATCCAACATGCCCCTAAATTTCTGTTGATCTTGTTCTGCTTGACGTGCTGACAGTGACGGTAAAATGACGGTACCAATCGCCACGCCAATTAGGCCCAACGGCAATTCGGTCATACGCTCCGCACCATATAGCCAAGAGACTGAGCCATCCTGCATAAACGAGGCCCAAATGGTATTGAGCAATAAATTAATCTGAGTAACGGATACCCCAAATAAAGCAGGTAACATCAATTTTAAAATCCGCTCTACCCCTTCATGCTTAAAATCAACTTTAGGTGGGATAAGCAGTTTTTTACGCCATAATTCAGGAATTTGTATTGCTAACTGTAATACCCCTGCGACCACAACCGCCCAGCCCAATGCCATAATCGGCTCAGCCATATGCGGTGATAGCCACCATGCACCAGCGATCATGGTGATGTTTAACAGTACTGGTGCAAATGCAGGTGTTGAAAATGAACCATAACTATTGAGAATACTACTGGCAAAAGCAGTCAGCGACATAAACAATAAATAAGGAATCGTTAGCCTAAACAGGTCGACCGCCAAATCAAATTTGGCAGGATCATTATGAAAACCTGGGGCATATGCATAAATAATGACGGGTGCGGCAATCATTGCAACCAGTGTCAGTAAAGACATGACTGTGAGTAAACAGCCAAATACTCGACTCACTAAAATTTGCACCTCAGCATGTATACGCTGGGTTTTATACTCGGTCAATACAGGGATAAAGGCCTGAGAGAATGCCCCTTCGGCAAAAAGTCGCCGAAAAAAATTAGGAATCCGAAAAGCCACGACGAAGGTATCAAAGTCTTTACCCGCACCAAAGACATTCAGTAACACCATGTCTCGGACCAGTCCTAACACACGGGAAACCATCGTCATTGCACTCACGATGAAGGTAGATCGCCATAGCGCCATCGTTTACACCCAGTTCAAATAAAGTTGCTATTGTAATCAAACTAAAAAGAAAATTCGTTAATCATTCAGCTTGATTGGCTTGTTTTTTTTGCTTCAACAACTGACGAAAACGATTCCAATGAAAATGAGGGCCTGGATCGGTTTTACGCTTTGCAGCAATATCGGAATGTCCTGCAATATGGTCAATGGTTTTAGGATAAGCACGTTGTAGTTGCAACACCACATCCGTTAATACTTGATATTGAATTTCTTCAAAATCAGTATCATCACTCCCCTCAAGCTCAATCCCAATCGAATAGTCATTGCATTCTTGTTTTGCCAAGTAGCTCGAGCGACCAGCATGCCAAGCACGTTGATTGAAATTAACAAACTGTAGCACCTCACCGGTTCTTAAAATCAATAAATGTGCAGAAACCTGCATTCCTTCTATCGTTTTAAAATACGGATGAACTGACCAATCCAATTGATTCTGGAAAAATTGCTCAATGTAGCCACCACCAAATTGAGCAGGCGGCAAGCTAATATTGTGAATGACGATGAGTTGAATTTCAGTATTGTCAGGACGTTGATTCGCATTCGGCGAAGTAATTTGTCTCGCCCCTTGTAAACGTCCGTCAATGACCTGAAATGCTGTTGCTGTCTGCATGCAATTGTCCTCATCTTTTTAAGGTTGTTGTCTTAACCCAAACGGAGCAAATGGGTCAATATCCCGCAGCATAGCTTAACTGTAATGCCCACAAAACAAAAACTTATCCATAACACCACGCTTGATGCTAAAATTATGTCCAAATTTTGGCGACATCTCATAGGGACATTCAATGGCTATACCGCAATCTTTGCTAGAACAATCAATCCAAATCAATATTCAACAGGCCTTACAGGAAGATATTGGCGAAGGTGATATTACTGCATTATTGACGCCAGAAGATGAACAAGCCTCAGCAACGGTGCTCTGCCGTGAAGAAATGATTTTAGCGGGACAACCTTGGGTGAATGCATTGATCCAAGCCTTTGATCCAAGTGTAGAAGTTCAGTGGCTTAAAAATGAAGGTGATCGTGTTCAAGCCAATACGGTTTTCTTAAGCCTCAAAGGTAGCGCACGTAGCTTACTGACGGTTGAACGCCCAGCACTCAATTTCATTCAAACACTTTCTGCCGTTGCAACAAAAACGGCCAGTTATGTACAGCAGCTTAATGGTTTAAACACCCGACTCTTAGATACGCGTAAAACCTTACCCGGTCTACGCATTGCACAAAAATATGCAGTCGCAATTGGCGGGGGTCAAAACCATCGCCTCGGTTTATTTGATGCTTTTCTCATTAAAGAAAATCATATTATGGCAGCGGGTGGCATTGCTGAAGCCATTGCCAAAGCCCATCAGATTGCACCCGGAAAATTGGTCGAAGTTGAAGTTGAAACTTGGGATGAACTCAATCAAGCACTTGAAGCCAAAGCTGATATCGTGATGTTGGACAATTTCAGCCAACAACAAATGATCGATGCCGTACAGCATGTCGCAGGTCGCTGTAAATTAGAAGCCTCTGGAAATATTACCATTGCCAATTTACGTGAAGTCGCCAGCACAGGCGTAGATTATATTTCAATGGGTGTACTGACCAAAGACGTACAAGCAATTGATCTGTCTATGCGCTTTGAAACTGCTTAAATTCTATTATATTTCAAAGTTATGTTGATCTTCTGCGCGATTGTTCAGGAGATCAATAACCGTACATTTGTCTGTTTTCTTTGTATAAAAACCAATCGATATTGAAAAAAAGATCCAGACGCCTATAATACCTGACCTCACTCTCGAATCTTGATTGAAATTAATGACGCTATTTAAGCAACAAGTCATGTTTTTTGTCGTGGCTTTTTTATCCGTATTCATTTTTTTCTTGGTTCAAGATGATTTATCACGCCTATTATCGCAAAGTGCTGCCCAACAAAAACTGCGCTTATTTAAATATGGTTTTTCCATATTACTCAACTATGCCTTAATTTCAGGCTTATATTTATTATTACGTAAAACTTGGGTGACCATCTTACTGAGTCAGTTTTTGGTGTTCTCGCTGAGCTTCATTAATATTCAAAAAGAAAATTTTCTTTCAGCAAGTTTGGTACCTAGTGATTTTTTCTTGGTCAAAGAAACACTTACTGCAGCACCACTGCCACTCAAAATTGCAACTTTTACTGCAATTGCTGTATTCCTTGGTTTTTTTATTTGGTTATATCGCAAAGAAAAGTCGGAACAAAAGCGTCTCATTTTGGTGAATGCGATACTTTCTGTCAGCATCATTTCTTTTTTTATTACCGCGAATTTTAAAAATAATTTTAGTGGTTATTGCGGTACCGCGCAGCAGTCACAACTCTGCAAATATACTGGCTATCTCCCCAATACGCGAGGTGACTGGGTTGGAGATCACCTCACCATTAAGTCACTTGGTTTTAGTACCTTTTTCTTCTCCAAATCTGTAGACAATTTAAACAATAAGATCTTTCAGACAGAAGTCATTCCGCAAACACGGATAGATACTTTATTAACGCCCCCACCCTTAGATAACCCAACAGTAGCCCCCCAACAAGAGACCTTACCCAACGTTATTTTTGTGATGAGTGAATCACACTGGGATGCCACAAAACTTGATCGCTCAATTCCCAAAAATATCACTCCAACCATCAATAAAAACCAAGTTTCTCAAATGCTGTCACCGAGTTTTGGTGGTGGAACAGCAAACGTCGAGTTTGAAGCGCTGACCAGTTTGAACATCTATTTAAATCACAATGAATTGATGTATGTTTCAAAAATCAAAAGACCAATCTATTCACTTGCCGAGTATTTTAATGAACTGGGCTATGACAGCACCGCCATGCACAATAATGGTCAATATTTTTATAACCGCAGTGCCGTCTATCAACATCTTGGCTTTCAACGCTTTATTTCCATTGAAAATATGGTAAGTGCTGCGGATCGTAGAAAATATATTAATCAGGCTGGCTGGGCCAATGATGATTTACTCTATGAAAGTATTAATCAACAACTGAAGCAAACCGATCAACCGCAATTTATCTATGCGATTAGTGTCGAAAATCACCCGATGTATAATGATGATCGCTTTGGAAAAGATGGTTTTAAAATCACGAAACCGGGGGTGAGTGATCCAACCAAACGTCAGTTGAACACCTATTTAATGGGGATGCAGCGTGCAGATGAAAAGCTTAAACAACTGATTGCGACCGTAGAACAACTTGATCGACCAACACTGATCGTGTTTTTTGGTGATCATTTACCTAACTTGCAAAATGTTTATGATGAGTATGGTTTTTTTGCCTCGGCTCAGGAAAAAGCAGAAAAGAAAGATCCTAAATTCTTTAGCACCCCCTTGGCGGTTTGGAGTAACTTTCCTATTGATCGACAACAGCTCAAAGGTGAATATATTCCTGCACATTTTTTAGCATCGAAAGTTTTAACGGCAGCACATCTGCCCCTTTCCCCCTATTACCAACTGATTCAGCAAATCAATAACTGCTATACCGCAGTGCATCAGACTGAACAGCCACGAACACCGCAATGCCAGTCCACAACGATCCAGCAACAAATGTTCAAAGCCTATCAAGATTTAAATATGGATGTGATGAACGGTAAGAACTGGACCTATCAACATTTAAAAGCAGTACATGCCGCATCCTAGCCCAACACCAAGAATTCTCTTGCGGCTTAAGTTGGTCTGATCACTGGGTCAAACATTTTCATCATCAGACAGCTGAGTTTCTGTCACTTGTGAATGATGATTTGCTGTTGTTTCGGTATTGCTCTGCGGATCATCTCGATAAGGATCTATAATCACAAAAACCAAAGCCATCACACTGAATAAAATAATCAAAGCATTCATTGAACTACATTCTTTTACTAAAGCTAAGACCTTAAAAAACTGAGGTGGCTAGAACTTGAAGAGTATGTAACATCCATTATTTTTAGTTTAACGCTTCGGTATCTAGCGTTATTTTTCTGTAAAAAATAGCGCCAAAATGGCGCTATCTTCAAGCATCGTCATTTAACTAGAGTTCAATATGTCCCATATAAGGATCTGAAATAGAGTCCTGTTGAGTCTCTATACGTCCAGCAAAACGGCGCAAGAAACTTGGATCATCACTCAAACTCACGGTAAAGTCATACCAGCCACCAAACTCGGTCATATCCCAACTGATTTCTTGCTCTGAGCTCGCAGTATCAATCGTCCAAGTACGTTGTGGTAAATATGCATTCGCTTTAATCTTGAGCTTGACCGGTTTTCCAGCATCATTTCTAACTTTTAAAATGATTTTTGCCTTACAGTCTTCTAAACAAACTCTAATTTCTGCTAATGATTCAATTTGACGGGTTTGTTTAAGATCACCACAGAAATGTCGACAGAAGCCATTCGGCCCCAAAACCCATAAATCATAGCGACCGTTATGTGTCGTCCAAATATCATCTAGCTGTTTGTCTGGCTCAACCATGTAGCGACGCGGAATTGCCGTTAAATTAAGTCGGTCATAGACATGGAATACCCCAGCTTGCGTTCCTGTATTAGAAAACATTAATTTCACAGACTGTGCAGCCACATCGACTAAAGCACTGCTATGTAAGATATAAGGCAAAGCCCGTGAATGGCGTACACCAAACGCTTGACGTGGGAAAACCTGAGTCAATGGTCGGCTGACCTGCGCTTGTTGCTCTTGTGCCTTACGGATCGCATCAGCTTCTTGCTTACTTTTTTGCCCCGCTAAGTTCACCAAAGGACTGGTATTCGGTGCTTTAAAATTCATGGTGGACATGAGATCACCACAAACAGCTCGGCGATAAGGACTAATATTGGGCTCTTCCACCCCAAATCGCTGCTCTAGAAATTGAATTACAGAAGTATGATCGAAGACTTGTGAGTTGACCCAACCACCACGACTCCACGGCGAAATCACATACATCGGTACGCGGATACCTGGCCCGTAAACACCACCATCTGGTTGTGGTTGTGCTGTTGACCCTTCAATTTTTTTATGATCAAAGTACTCATAAGAAATTTGTTCAGCCGTTAACGTGGTCTTGCCATGCAATTTGCCATTTTGATCTCGTGATGGTGCACTTGGAGAAGGAACGTGGTCAAAATAACCATCATTTTCATCAAAGTTAATCAACAGTACCGTTTGACTCCAGACTTCTGGATTATCAGTAAGCGCATTAAGTAATTCTTGGGTATACCACGCACCTTGTATAGGGCTAGACGGACTAGGATGCTCACTATAGGTCTCTGGTGCAATAATCCAACTGACTTGTGGCAGCTTTCCTTCCGCAATATCTTGTTTGAATGTGCCTAGAAAACCACCATCTGGCATGGTGTTGGCAATGGCTTTATACAGCGGCTCTTTGGCATCAATCGCTTCATCATAGGGTGGGCATGCAGCTGAATGACTTACCGGCTGCCCCGATTGTTCATTGGCACGGCGATATTGCTTAAAGCCAGCCAAGGGATTATCAGTAAAGTTATCTGGCATGTTTTGATAGATTTTCCAACTCACACCCGCCTGCTGTAAGCGTTCAGGATAGGTTTTCCATTCATAACCCACTTGTGATGGACCAATGCTATCAAATTCATTGACGACACTTGCAACATTTGCACCAGTTGGTCCATTGGTTCCTGTCCAAATAAATTTACGGTTTGGAGTGGTCCCTGCATGCATGGCACAGTGATAGGCATCACATAGCGTAAATGCATTTGCTAAAGCAAACTGATATTCAAGTTCTTGCTGTTTGAAATAGCCCATCGATTGCGGTTTTTTATGCTTAACCCAATCCCCCATACGGCCCATATCCCAAGCATCTTGTCCATCACGCCATGAGTGTGGTGTACCACTAACCCGTTGGGCGTTGCCTAAACGGCTATCTAGATAATAGGGATAGACTTTATTCTTTTTATCATCATATTGTTCCCAAACCTGACGACCATCACTTAAAGGAATGGTAAACCGATCGCCAAAGCCACGTACACCTTTCAAGGTGCCAAAATAATTATCAAAAGAACGATTTTCCTGAGTCAAAATGACAACATGCTTCACGTCTTTAATCGTGCCTGTTTCTACCTTTGCATCAATGGCTAAGGCTTTTTGAATACTTGCTGGAAAGCTTGCCAATGCTGCTGCACTGAACATGGTTTTACTTGAATTTACAAGAAAGTCGCGACGATTCATTTTATTATCCTTTTTTATTTTAAGGCGCACAGTGCACTTTACATGTTGAAGGTACGGTGTCTGGCCCCTTGCCTTTATCGTCGTTATCGTTATTACAAGCACTGAGCAATAAACTGCCGCTCAGCATTAAAAAAATTAAAGTAAATATTCGCATCGCCCCATCCCTAAATTTAAGATCAGTATAGTCAATAGAATGACGATGACGAATTTATGATAGTTGCATTACAGTTTAGTGATGTGATTGAATTTCCAATAAAAAACGCATCCGAAGATGCGTTGTATATCTGCAAGTGAGCTCGCGTTAAAAATAAATTGCAGCTTACCAGCCGAGCGCTTGTTGCTGCTTTTCAATTAATTCTTTAATGCCTTTTTCAGCCAACTCTAACATTTCATTTGATTGAGCACGTGTAAATGGCTTTTCTTCCGCAGTTCCTTGAATTTCAATAAACTCACCAGACTGGGTCATTACCACGTTTAGGTCAGTTTGGCAGTTTGAATCTTCTTCGTAGCATAGATCGAGTAATGCTTCATCTTTAAATATGCCCACAGAAATCGCAGCGACTAAACCTTTTAATGGATCATGCTTAATTTTCTTTTTCTCAAGCAATACATTCATTGCATCAACCAAAGCAACTGCAGCACCAGTGATCGCAGCAGTACGCGTTCCGCCATCAGCTTGAATAACATCACAATCGATCGTGATGGTGTTCTCACCTAATTTCTTGAGATCCACCATAGCACGCAAGCTACGTCCAATTAGACGTTGAATTTCCTGCGTACGTCCACTTTGTTTACCACGTGCAGCTTCACGATCACTGCGTGTATGTGTCGAGCGTGGCAACATGCCATATTCAGCAGTGACCCAACCTTGGCCTTGACCTTTTAGAAAACGAGGGACTGAATGATCAACACTGGCCGTACACAACACCTTGGTATGACCAAATTCGACCAAAACCGAACCTTCAGCATAGCGTGTATAGTTACGAGTAATTTTTACATCACGTAATTGCTCTAATGCACGTTGGTCAATACGCATAAATCTTCCTTATCACGACTCAAGTTAATTGCGAACCAGTATAGCAGAAGCGGGTTTAAAGATTTGATGACAAACAGCTTCAAGGCTAAAAACATCTCTAGCTGTCATTCATCTAGTCAAACTAAATTGCCTCTTAAGATCGGTGCGAACCAATCATCGCTCACGAAAAGAACGCTTTGACTTGACGCCAAGACTGGGCAAGTCGATTACCGGTGGTCGCCGGTACAGAACATTTTGCCAAACGTATCCAGACACTTGCAGACTGCTTTAAGAAACTGGCTTGATTATAGTGAACCCCATATTCGTGGCATAATGCTTGAATCTTGGGTGCGACTTCAGCATAACGATTGGCTG
This sequence comes from Acinetobacter pullicarnis, assembly GCF_006352475.1. Lineage (NCBI taxonomy): Bacteria > Pseudomonadati > Pseudomonadota > Gammaproteobacteria > Moraxellales > Moraxellaceae > Acinetobacter > Acinetobacter pullicarnis. Next base: position 142,591 of record NZ_VCMZ01000001.1, on the reverse strand, counting down.
GCATATCGGGAAAGAGATGATGCTCAATTTGATGACTCAAATTACCACTTAAAATATGCAACCACTGAGTTCCGGTAAAATTGCTTGAACCTCGAATCTGACGTAGATACCATTCTGCACGGGTTTCATGTTCAGTATTATCTAACTCAAAAGTTTCTGTATCTTCAGTGAAATGGCCATTAAAAATCACAGCAGAAGACCAAAGATTTCGGATTAGATTGGCCACCACATTGCCACTTAAAACAGCCATAGCGTTGGGTCCTGCAATCATTGGAAAAAACACATAATCCTTGACGACCTGACGCGCCATTTTCTGACGAAGCTTGCCCGCATCTTGCCACACTTGCTTCCATGTCTTGGTTTTATAGGCAATTACATCTTCGATATGGAGGTTTTGTGCCCCAACATACCATTCGAAAAAAACCATCAATTGCAGTGCCATCGGAATATTAAAAATAAAGCGTGGTTCCCAGGGCTGTGCCTGACTAACACGCAATAAGCCATAACCGACATCATGGTCTTTGCCAATAATATTGGTAAAAGTGTGATGAATATAATTGTGGGTATATTTCCAATCATCGCCTGTAGACATCGTATCCCAATCATAGCTTGCGCCATTTAGACTGGGATCATTGAGCCAATCAAATTGACCATGCATCACATTATGGCCAAGTTCCATATTTTCCACGATTTTAGACAATCCAAGCAGCCCAGTTCCCAACAACCATACAGGAGGTAACCAGCCGCCAAACATCAACATGGCACGTGAACTGATTTCGCTATAACGTACAAAGTTACGAACTTTATAAATGTAGGTGGCATCTTGCTGACCTAGGCTTTGCATCAATGCGAGGCGAATTTCGTCAACACGGCGACCAAATTCGATGATCTGCGCTTGGCTTAGGTGCTTATCAACATGTTGCTGATTCAACGCTAGCGGCATATTCATTATTTTTCTCCAGCTATACAATTGATTTTATTGAAACCTTTAAAGGTTAATCACCACAGGGCTGATGGCTTGACTAATACACAATTTAATTTGCGTTTGATCAGCATGATTAATTTCACCCGTGAGTAAATTTTTGACTGAACCACTGACTTTGGTGCAACTACAGCTATTACAAATACCCATACGGCAACCATGTGCTGGTCTTAAACCAGCTTGTTCTGCACTTTCAAGCAGATTTGAGCTGGCATCAAAATTTTGCTGTGACCGCTGAAAGTACACCGGTTGTTGGCTCGCATTTTCATCTGAAATGTGCTGAAAGAACTCTTGTTTCAAATGCTGTGCAATGCCCAAGGTCTGATAGAGATCATTCACTGCAACCATCAAACGATTTGCACCGCATAAATAAGTTTCTCGTTGCCCAAAGTCTGGCACCAATCGCGTCAAAAGTGCTTTACTAAAACGCTGTCGTTGCTTCGAAGTATTAAAATGATAAAAATTAAAATGCTGATGAGCTTCAGCAAGTTGGGTTAATTCTTCAACAAAGGCCTGATCGCGACTAAAATAAATCAGATCAATTTTCTGAATGTTGTGCAACAACATAGCTTGCTGCAATAACGCATAAATGGCCGTAATACCACTGCCAGAGGCAAGCAGTAAAATAGCATCCGCACGATGATTTAAAACAAAATCCCCTTGTGTCTGTGAAAGTTCCACCACAGCTGAAATCGGCAATTGTGTCAGTGCTTTCGATACATGGCCCTGCTGTTTCACTGCAATGATTAAATCACCATTACTCAGCAACTTAAGCACAGAGTAACTGCGTTGATTACGAATACCTTCGATCGTCAGCGTAACCAAAAGACTTTGGCCCGCTTGAAACTGAGGATATTTGAAATTGGAATTTGGTCGAAGTTGTATTTGATAAAAGTCAGTACCAATACATTCAATATGAATCACCTGTGCTTTGACTTTTTTCCACGCCCAAATTGGATTGACTTTTTCAGCGATAAAATCAATAAAATCTTCACGAATCCACTGTGGTTGATAAGATCGTTTATAACTCATAAAGGTTCCTCTTTATGCTAACTATTTATTGAGTGAACACTCGTACACTATACTTATTTTTGTTATTCAGTCAACATGTGTTCACTGATATTCATCGTTTAATTTTTGTGATTATTTGATAGACTCTTGGCAATTTATTTAGGTTAGGTTAAAGAATGTCAATTCGTGAAGAACGTAAACAGCAAAGTCGCCAAGCCTTATTGGATGCTGCTTTAAGTTTAAGTTCATCTGGACGTTCATTTTCTAGCGTTAGCTTAAGAGAAGTCGCTCGCGAAGTCGGTCTGGTACCAACTGCCTTTTATCGTCATTTTCAAGACATGGATGCATTGGGCAAAGAGCTAGTCGATCAAGTTGCATTACACTTAAAAACCATTCTGTATCAATTGGCACGTACTTTTCAGGATAATCCTGAAAGCAAAATCCCAACCTGTATCGATTTATTTTTTAATGCGGTTGAACAACATCCAGATGTTTGGATTTTCATGATTTCAGAACGTTGGGGTGGTGCAGAAGTATTACGTCAAGCGATTGCTCGTGAAATTGATTTTCTCAATCAAGATCTTAGCCAAGACTTATCAAGACTTGAAAGTACTCAGCACTTTAAAGATGCAAATGATTTTAAAGTGCTGGCCAATATTCTGATTAATCTCTCTTTTACGTGGGCAATGTCCTGGATTAACTTACAAAGCCAAGCTTCACAGCCTGAATTCGAAACAGTCAAGGATCTGCTGCGTAGCCAAACCATCACGCAAGTACAACTGATTTTCCGCGGCATTTCAAACTGGGAACGACCTAAAACTTAAAGATTAGAATCCCCAAAAACAAAAACCTGCCGCAGCAGGTTATTGTGAGCCTTAAGCTCTTAATTCCCTTTGCGTTCTTTTTCAATTAAGAAATTAATCACTTGTGGCACTTTTCCTGCATCGCCTTGTACAACATATTTACCATTTACCACAACAGCAGGTACGCCTGTCAACTGATATTGCTGTGCCAGTTTATTCGATTCAGCCACTTTGGCGCTGATAGGGAAAGAGTTGAACATGGTATTAAATTTCTGTTCTGAGACCCCATAACGACTATAGAACTTGGCTTGAGCAGCTTGATCAAAAATTGGTTTATTGTTTTTATGGATTTCTTCAAATAAAACAACGTGTGCTTTTTTACGAATACCCAAAGCCTCAGATACATAATAACCGCGCGCACCTTGCTCCCAAGTTTTATTCATAGCAGCAGGTGTACGGATGAAGCTCACATCTTTGGGTAGGGTTTTTAACCATGTTTGCATGTACGGTTCAAGACTATAGCAATGCCCACAACCATACCAAAAAAACTCACGTACTTCGATTTTCCCAGGAACCTCTACTTTTCCAGGATTTTGCACAACCGTATAATCTTTGCCAGCAACAAAATCGGCTGCCATCACTTGCATTGAACATGCCAAGGCAATGGCAGTCATTCCGCCTAAAATAAATTTTTTCATCAACTTCATTATCCTCAGGAGTTATCTCGTCTATCTTATTCACTAACTATAAAAAAAATATAGGAAAATCGTTTTTCTTATGTGAACTTTTTTCAGGATTGATCGCTTTTTTTAGAATAAGCGCTACACTAGCGTGGCGTAAATAATTTTTTTGATACCAAATATTTTATCCAGAGGTGACTCGCATGTCGCAACTCAATGTCGACCCACAAGAAATTGCAAAATTTGAAGCACTTGCCGCTTTATGGTGGGATCAGCATTCTGAGTTCAGACCTCTTCATCAAATCAATCCACTTAGGCTAAATTGGATTGATGAGCATGCAGGCGGTGTTAGCGGTAAAAAGATACTTGATGTTGGTTGTGGTGGCGGTATTTTGGCTGAAAGTATGGCCCGCCGAGGCGCTGAGGTACTGGGCATTGATATGGGCGCAGCACCTTTAAATGTAGCGCGCTTGCATGCAGAAAATGAAAATGTCAGCAACATCGAATACCGCCAAATTCCAGTTGAACAACTCGCTGAAGAACAGGCTGGCCAATATGACATCGTCACATGTATGGAAATGCTTGAGCATGTTCCCGATCCAGCCTCAATTATTCAAGCCTGTCAAAAATTGGTTAAGCCAGGTGGCCATGTGTTTTTCTCCACCATCAATCGCAATCCAAAGGCCTATTTGTTTGCGATTATTGGCGCAGAATATGTTTTACGTTTACTTAAAAAAGGCACCCACGACTATCATAAATTTATCAAGCCTTCAGAGCTTGCACATGATATTCGTCAAGCAGGGCTGAGCCTAAAAAATATGACCGGTTTACATTATAATCCGCTGACTAAACATTATTGGCTTGCACCAAATGTTGACGTGAACTATATGGTCTATACCCTAAAAGAAGAAACTGCATGAAAGCCGTATTATTTGATCTCGATGGGACCTTGATTGATACTGCAGCCGATTTTGTTCGTATTATTCAAAACATGTGCCGAACAGCGGGTCGTGAAATCGTTGCAGCGGACCTTATCCGGACACAAGTTTCCGAAGGTGCCAGAGCAATGGTACAACTGGTTTATCCTGAACTCGATAGCCAAGATCCTGTTTTTTTGCAGCATCGTCAGCGTTTTTTAGATTTATATGCAGCAGAAATTGCAGTAGATACTGATTTATTTGCAGATATGCCCGCTTTGTTAGAACAACTCGAAGCGAATCAAATTCCTTGGGGAATTGTGACCAATAAACCACGCTGGCTCAGCGAAGCACTCCTTAAAGCCTTGGCTCTCGAGCAACGTTGTGCGGTTTTGGTTTGCCCCGAAGATGTTAAGCAGACCAAGCCTGATCCTGAGCCGATGTATCTTGCCGCAAATAAAATCGACATCGCGCCATCAGAGATTATTTATGTTGGTGATCATCCACGTGATATTGATGCGGGAAGAAATGCTGGTATGTATACGATTTTAGCTGCTTATGGCTATTTACCTATGCAATATAAAGATGATTTAAATGCTTGGCAGGCGGACTGTATTGTTGCCAATGTGACCGAATTACACGATCAAATTCAGCAGCAATTACGGCTAAATTAAATTATAAAAGTTATATTAGCGATCATATCGACCCCATCTTATATTTTCGGAGCGTGCAATGAAGTTTTCAGAATATCAACCTCGCCCAGACTTGCTTAAAGATAAAATTATTCTTATTACCGGTGCTGGGGATGGCATTGGTCGTGCTGCAGCCATCAGTTATGCGCTACATGGCGCAACAGTGGTCCTACATGGTCGTGCTTTAAATAAGCTTGAAGTGATCTATGACGAAATTGAAAGTCTTGGTGCACCGCAACCTGCGATTCTTCCGTTACAGCTTTCAACAGCCTCTCCACGTGAGTATGAACTGTTATTAAATACGTTAGAACAACAGTTTGGCCGTCTCGATGGTATTTTGCATAATGCGGGTATTTTGGGTGAGCGCACAGCGTTGATGGATTACCCTGTTGAAACTTGGGATGATGTCATGGCTGTCAATTTGCGTGCGCCTTTTGTTTTAACTCAGGCTTTATTACCCTTACTGCGAAAATCTGAGCAAGCTTCAGTGGTGTTTACCAGTTCAGGTGTCGGTCGTGAAGCACGTGCAACATGGGGTGCTTATTCGGTTGCCAAAATTGCAATTGAAGCGGTGAGTACTTTGTTTGCCGCAGAAAATACAGAGCCGAATATTCGTTTCAATTGCATTAATCCAGGTGGAACCCGCACTGCAATGCGTGCAAAAGCGTATCCACATGAAGATCCTAAAACCCTACCAACACCCGAACTGATTATGCCTGCCTATCTCTATTTAATGGGGGAAGACAGTCAGCATCTGAGCGGTGAAAGTATTGATGCTCAAGACTAGGTAGCACTTTGCCAAAGCATGTGATCATATGCTTTGGCATGCACAATACGCCGATGCATTATGTATGACATTCATTTGTAAAATCACGTGTGCTATTTAAACTGTCAATTCTTTTTTTTATAAATAAAATTTAATATACTTTCGAACGATGTAAAATATGATTGTTTATACTTTTTAACAAAAGAGCATATGACTCTAAAGTCTGCAATTTTAATTAATTTCCTATTTGACCTTCACAGTTTCTCTGCATTTTAACAGTACATTATAACCGTGAAAAACAAAGTTTTTTTTGAAGGAGGATTCAGCATGAATAAATTTTTGGCTATGTCCGCAATTATCTTCAACCTCATGATAATAAGCCAGATTGTGAATGCAAATCCGCGTGATTCCAACGGGTCTGGTCATTCTAGACAGGCGCATCGTGATGGTGCATCTGATGGTTATATGATGGAAGAAAGACGCCGTGAACGTGAAGAACGTGGTGTTCGCCGCCTACAACAACATAAATGGCAAGCAGGCTATGTCATGCCGCAACATTATCGTGGTGATGGTTATAAAGTAGATTTCCGCGAAAATAATCTTCCAAAACCTTCACGTAACCAGCAATGGTATAAAATTAATAATGACTATATTTTAGTGGACTCAGAAGATAATAGTATTATTCAAATTATGGGTTTATAAAATTTAATGTTTTTAAATAAATTAATAATCGCATACTTCATTTAAATGCTTCATTAAAAATCCACAAAATTCACAATTGGAAAAACTGAAGTCCACGTTTTATCTCTAAAGTTCAGTTAATTTGATCTTATCAAATCAAAATGCTGTCCACATGGAGTTAAACCAATGAAAAAACTAATGACTGCGCTCGTACTCTGTGCGGGTTCAATCGGTGCAACCACAGCAATGGCGGCACCTTCCTATCAAAACCAGCATCATGATAACCACAACTACGGTCATCACCAAACCCATTGGAATCAGAGTCAGTCTTCACGTCATCAACAGATCAATCCAAGTCGTCAGTGGCGCGCAGGACAATACCTTCCAAGCAACTATCACTCCTCACGTTATACCGTCGATAAGCGTCAATCACGCAAATTACCAAACCCAGGTCGCAATCAACAATGGTATAAAATTAATGGCGATTATGTCTTGGTCAATAATAAAAATAACCGCATTGTTCGTATTCTGGGTTAATGAAAATCGGGATGAACCATTTAGATTTAGCTCAAACCCGCTTTGGGCTTTTTCATTTCTAGGTATGCCTAAAACTTATTTTTGTTTAGAATCACCTAGTCACTAAAGTTTTAGCGTTGAATTGATATGCAAACAGATGTAATCGCGCCCTTACACAGCAATACCCAGCAATATGTGCATTGGTTTCGCCATTCTGCGCCCTATATCAATACTCATCGTCACAAGACTTTTGTGCTCATGTTTGGTGGCGAAGCCGTACAACACCAAAATTTTCAGCACATTATTCATGATATTGCCTTATTACATTCTTTGGGCATTCGATTAATTTTGGTATATGGCGCACGTCCACAAATTAATGCCAACTTGGCTGAAAAAAATATTCAAACGCCTTTTCATCTGGGGCATCGTATCACCACCCGTGAATCCCTCAGCTGTATCATGAATGCAGTTGGATCAATTCGCCTGCAAATCGAAGCCTTACTGTCAATGGGGTTGGCCAACTCACCGATGTTTGGTGCGCGAATCGAAGTGGTTTCTGGTAACTTTGTCACAGCAAAACCTTTTGGTATTCGGGATGGTATAGATTTCCAACTCACTGGCGAAATGCGTAGCTTAGATACCGAAGCCATTCATAAACATTTAGATAATCATAATATTGTGCTCTTAGGCCCAACAGGTTATTCCACAACAGGTGAAGTCTTTAATCTGTTGGCAGAGGAAGTCGCGACCAAAGTTGCTATTGACTTAGTAGCAGACAAATTAATTTTCCTCGGTAATCAGCAAGGCCTGCTCGATGAGTTTGGTCATTTACAACGTGAGATTTCACCACATAAACTCGATTTACAGATCAATAAGTATCAAGATTCCAATCCTGAAATCGCCCTATATTTACAAAATGCAAAAGCTGCCTCATTAAAAGGGGTGAACCGTGTCCATTTACTATCCTATGCTTATGATGGTGCATTGCTTGAAGAATTGTTCACACGTGATGGGATTGGAACCATGATCACCGATGCGCACTACGAAGAAGTACGCATGGCCAATATTCAGGATGTTGTTGGACTGATCAACCTACTGCGACCGCTTGAAGAAGAAGGTATTTTGGTTTATCGCTCACGTGAACGATTAGAAAGTGAAATAGAACAATTTGCAGTGATTGAACGTGACGGTATGATTTTAGCTTGTGCCGCGCTCTATCCCTTCCCATCAGATCATCAACACATTAAATCTGCTGAGATCGCCTGTGTTGCCGTTCATCCAACCTATCGTAAATCCAATCGTGGTAGTCAAATCTTACAGTTTTTAGAAAGCAAAGCACGACAACAAGGCATTCAACAACTGTTTGTCCTCACCACCCGTACTGCACACTGGTTTATCGAACATGGCTTTCATCCAGCGCATGTGGATGAACTCCCTCAAGCCAGACAAGCCTTGTATAACTTCCAACGCAACTCCCTTGTTTTTAAAAAACTTATCGCTTAGCCCGAAATACCTGCAGCGGGTATTTCTCAATTTTAAATATCGATATTTAAATTCAGGCTTAGCTTCGACGGCTCGATAGCCAGCATAGATTGACGCTATAAAATATGCTGGCATCAGCCTTATAATTAATAAATATAATTCAATTACTTATGTTGCTTCTATAAAAAAATAGCATTCACATTGAAATCGCTATAACGAATAAGTAATGCTTATTTTCTTTTATCTTTTTTTCTAATGATTAAATCCCATTTTTTTATTTTTTTTGGAATCAAAAGCCGATTAGCGTATCTGTTTGATCAAAACACGCTTAAGGCATTTTATGAAACGCAATCTTCCTCCTCGATTAAAACAATTCACTTATATTGGTCTGAGTGTTGTTGCGATGATGCTAAGCGCATGCCAAAAGCAACCCGAATCCATAACCACATTAAATATTGGCTATCAAAAATATGGCCTACTCCCGTTAGTCAAAGCGCGTGGTGACCTAGATCGAACTTTAAAAGCCCAAGGCATCAATATAAAGTGGGTTGAGTTTCCTGCAGGACCGCAGTTACTTGAAGGTTTAAATGTCGGCAGTGTGGTTTTTGGTGAGGCTGGTGAAGCCCCCCCAATTTTTGCTCAAGCAGCCAGCCCCAATTTAGTCTATGTCGCCAATCAGCCAGCGGCACCTTTGGCAGAAGCACTGATTGTACCTAAAGACTCAAACATCAATAGCATCAACGATTTAAAAGGCAAACGTGTCGTTTTAAATAAAGGTTCTAATGTTCATTATTTATTACTGAAAATTTTGGAAGCCAACCAACTCAAATTAGATGACATTCAAGTGATTTATCTACCACCAGCCGATGCCCGTGCTGCCTTTGAAAAAGGTGTGGTCGATGCATGGGTTATTTGGGATCCCTTCTTTGCTGCTGCAGAACAACAACTTGGTGCCAAAGTCATCGCAACTGGACAAAACCGAGTAAACAACTATCAGTTTTATTTGGCAGACAAAAGTTTTGCGCAACAACATCCTCAGCTTTTAAAAACGGTCATTCATGAACTTAACAATAGCACCCAATGGGTTGCAACCCATCAGAATGAAGCCGCGAAGCTGTTGGAAAAACCAACTGGCCTCCCTTTTTCTGTACTTAAAAGCTCGATTTCGCGTATGGGTTTTGGTGTTCGCCCCATCTCCAATGCGGTAAGCAAAGAACAACAATATGTTGCCGATGCTTTCTATCAGCAACGCCTAATCCCAAACAAAATCAACATTCAGGATGCTGTCTTAGCGAAGTAACTCAGCTTACTCCCGCCTAGTTATGCAATCTTTTTTGCACTCTCAATTCACTTTTAAGCCTGCCAATTCACTATACAAATCGTCTTTTAAGGATCATACAATGAAAATTTTTTGGTTTATTCCCACGCATGGTGATAGTCGCTATCTTGGTACCAGTAAAGGCGCACGCCAAGTTGATCATGCCTATATGAAGCAAATTGCAGTTGCTGTCGATAACCTCGGTTATGAAGGTGTTCTTATTCCAACAGGGCGCTCTTGTGAAGATCCATGGATTGCAGCGGCCAGCCTGATTGATGCGACCAAAAACCTAAAATTCCTTGTGGCATTGCGACCGGGTGTAACAACCCCGGCACTGGCAGCTCGGATGGCATCTACCTTTGATCGCTTATCCAATGGCCGAGTACTGCTCAACTTAGTCACGGGTGGCGATGAACAAGAGTTAAAAGGGGATGGTATTTATGAGGATCATGCAACACGTTATAAAACTGCGGCTGAATATGTCACGATTTGGCGTGAAATTTTGACGCGTTCACATACAGGTGAATCGTATAGCTTTCATGGTCAACAGCTAAAAGTAGATGATGCCAAACTGCTTTATCCCCCTATTCAACAGCCCTACCCACCGCTTTGGTTTGGCGGTTCATCCGATGATGCCGTTGAATTAGCAACGTCACAGGTCGATACCTATCTCACTTGGGGTGAACCACCGGCAGCAGTCAAAGAGAAAATCGAAAATGTAAAAGCCAAAGCAGCGGCCAAAGGCAGAAGTCTAAATTATGGTATTCGTTTGCATGTCATTGTTCGTGAAAGCAATGAAGAGGCATGGAGTGCAGCAGAGCAACTGCTTCAATATGTCGATGATGCCACTATTGCTGCGGCACAAAAGAAATTCAAACAAATGGATTCAGTTGGCCAGCGCCGGATGTCTGAATTACACCAAGGTGACCGTAGCAAGCTTGAAGTCTCTCCCAACTTATGGGCAGGTGTCGGCTTAGTCCGTGGCGGTGCAGGAACCGCCTTGGTTGGTGACCCACAGACCGTGGCAGATCGTATTCAAGCATATGCTGACCTCGGTATCGATACCTTTATTTTCTCTGGCTACCCACATTTAGAAGAGTCCATCCGTTTTGCTGAATTGGTCTTTCCACTGCTACCGATCGAAACCCGTAAAAAACTTGTCCAACCCAATCTAACTGGCCCCTTTGGTGAAATCGTGGCAAATAGCTATACGCCCGATGAGACACAACAGCATAAAACTGCAAAGGAGTCAGCATGAGCAAAGTATTTACTCCAGCGAAACCACACCTGATTTCACGTGGAACATCTCGCCTGTTTCAAAGCGTACTGCCTTGGCTGGTCCCCATTGTTTTAATTAGCTTTTGGCAATTGGCTTCCATGAGTGGCATTCTCCAGAGTCGAATTCTACCGGCCCCTTCTGCCGTGGTTTCAGCATTTTGGAAACTTCTGCTCAGTGGTGAATTATGGCAGCACGTGCAGGTCAGTGCTGCACGTGCCTTGGTCGGTTTACTGATTGGTGGTGGTCTTGGTTTATTTTTAGGTTTACTGAATGGCTCATCTAAAATGGCCTCAACCCTATTAGATACCACCTTGCAGATGATTCGTAATATCCCTGCACTCGCGCTTATTCCATTGGTGATTCTTTGGTTCGGTATTGATGAGTCCGCCAAATTATTCTTAGTCGCAGTAGGCGTATTTTTTCCAATTTATATCAATACCTATCATGGGATCCGTTCTGTCGACCCACAACTCATTGAGATGGGGAAAAGTTACGGACTCAATCGTTGGCAGCTTTATAAAAATATTATTTTCCCTGGTGCGCTCCCCTCGATCTTAGTTGGCTTACGCTTTTCCTTAGGTCTGGTTTGGGTGCTACTTATTGTCGCTGAAACGATCTCAGCACAATCAGGCATTGGTTATATGACGATGAATGCGCGAGAGTTTTTACAAACGGATATCGTATTGGTCGGTATTTTGCTTTATGCCCTACTTGGTAAATTTGCCGATATTTTAGCGGTGACTTTAGAAAAATATTTATTACGTTGGCATTCAGGCTATCAACATTAATGAGGAATAGACGATGACGGATCTTAGCATTCAACAATATGCCAATGAGCTTCAAACGACAACCGAGCACGATGTACAACCCAAAATTGGCGCAGAAATTCTGATTGAACAATTACATAAATTTTATGGTGATGTAAACGTCCTCGAAGACCTCGACTTGCATATCCAATCTGGAGAGTTTGTCGCGATCGTGGGGCGAAGTGGTTGTGGAAAAAGTACGCTATTACGACTCATTGCCGATTTAGAGCAGCCAAGCTATGGTGAAATTAAATTTAAATCCGCACAGCACTTTAGGGAAGGCATTATTAGTGCAGATATTAGAGTCATGTTCCAAGACCCACGACTATTGCCTTGGAAAAGCATTCTTCAGAATATTCAATTGGGCTTAAACAAACAGGCTTATCCGAAGGCACAACAATTACTTGAAAAAGTAGGACTTAAAGAAAAGTCAGATTTTTGGCCAACGCAACTTTCTGGAGGGCAGCGACAACGTACCGCATTAGCACGCGCCTTGTCCCATACACCTAAAATTTTACTGCTTGATGAGCCTTTAGGCGCACTTGATGCCTTAACCCGATTAGATATGCAGCGTTTAATCGAGCAACTTTGGTATGAACAAGGCTTTACTGCCATTTTAGTTACACATGATGTGAATGAAGCAGTACAACTTGCAGATCGTATTATTCTGCTTGATCAAGGCCATATTGCCCAACAATTTAAAGTTGATCTGCCACGACCAAGGCAAAAAGATGTAAAATTTGCAGAAATAGAACAAAAAGTTTTACAGGCTGTACTCGCGACTTAAACATATGGATTAGTAGTTTTTCTTAAGCTACTGATCTTTAATTAAAATTAAATATAACATTTTAGAAATTAGAATAACTTAACAAAAACAAAAAGATTGGTTCTCGATGAAAACGAACACTATTAACTTTAGTTAAACGTACTTGATCAAAATACAAACAATCAAAACCACTAAATACAACTTTAATTAATTTTACTACACAATAAATCTTCATTATATTTCTAAAATAGCCTATTCCCCTGTCAACAAACCCATCTTTTTACCGTACAATTTAACTACCCTTTCTTAACTGTAATGATATGCGATGGAACAAAAGAAAAGTACGCAAAAACGGCACCAACTTCTAGCAGCTGCGCTAGACGTATTTTCACAATATGGTTTTAACGGTGCGAGCTTAGATGAAATTGCGCAATTGGCAAAAATGCATAAATCTAATATTTTCTATTACTACGAAAATAAAGAAGCATTATATGTAGAAGTACTGACCACCGTCATGCAAAAGTGGTTAGCACCACTGCAGGTGCTCAAGGCTGAACTCGAACCGGCCGAGGCACTCACTGAATATCTTATTCAAAAAATTGATGTTTCTCGTCATCAGCCGAAAGCGTCAAAACTTTATGCATTAGAGGTGATTCAAGGTGCACCTCATATTTTAACGATTTTAAAGGGTCCTTTAAAAAAGTTATTTAAACGTAAAGCAAAAGTCATTTTGACTTGGCAAGAACAAGGTAAAATTTCGACTGATATTGATCCTGAATTATTGATTATCAATATCTGGGGAATGACTCAGAACTATGCGGATTTCAGTACCCAAATTGAAATGCTCACAGGAAAGACCTTACGTAACCGTAGTATGTATCAGCGCAGTATCGAACATACCGTTCATTTAATTCTTTACGGCATTGTACCTAGATAATTCCCCTTAATGACCGGATCAATTGTTCCGTTTATTTTGGCATACGACCATAGATCAACTATGGTCGCCAAATTTTTTATTTTTCCATTCAAAACAGCTGCACCACATGCATAAATAATTAAAATAACGTCAATACCTCGATCCACACTGCTTAACCCTGCCATACATTCTATTCAGACCAATTTAAATCTGTCTCTAAGCACATTCAATTCATCTCTTTCAGCACAGCTCCTTTTTCACTCAATCGTTCGTTGCTTTATCTTGAACTAAGGTATTGCAAGCTGGTGTTGTTTTCTCAAGAAAGCTTTTGAGACAAGGTGAAAAAAATAAACCACCGTTATAAATGCCAACTAAAGTCTTCAGCATAACCATGCTCCAGAGTACAATCAAAATACTTGCGAACCCCAACCCAATATTCCGAATCAGCTCAAGTTGCATCTGTTGCGCTAAATTGAATATTGCCAAGGTAAATACCCCCAATGGGAAAGTCAGTGCCCACCAACCAAGGTTAAAAGGCAAGCGATTTTTAAGATGGCTGAGGGTAATTAAAACAGCGATCGCAAACCACCAAAAACCAAAACCTAAAAGGACCAAACTACTGAACAGCCCAAGCTGTTTAAGAGCGGTACCGAAATCAATCAATCCAAACTGGGCCAAAAGCGGTTGCGCTTCATTGCCAAGGACCAATAAGGCCAATGCTCCTGTACCAATTGGCCCAAGTGCGAGCCAACCTGTAATTGCAAGTTCTTTGCCTGGGAGTTGATGCAATGCCAAGCGCAACATCAAAATCGTTAATATCGCAAAAGCTGGCAGTACCGACATTCCCCACAAGGTATAGCTACCAAGTAAAATCGCAAGGCTCTGCCCATTGGCTGGCAAATAATGTAACAACAAACCACCAGAGGTCGCAGCAACTTCACAGGCGACGATTGGCAATAACCAAACCGCGGTCATTTGATGTAAATGGTGCTCTTGTCGACTAAACATGCAAAAAGGCACCCCAATCCCAATCGCGACTGCCAGCGAAATATCGATATACCAAAGCCAATGTGCAATTTGGATCGCCACTTCACCATAGATAGGGAATCCGAATTTGAGGAAACCATTTAAGACTGTGGCTAACCCCATCGGTATTGCACCTAAAAATAGCCCCATACTTGGATGAGAGAAAATCTGCTTCGCCTCCGTTGGATAAATCAACCAACGCAATAAATACAATAAGGTAAACACAATAAATAGCAGAGTATTCAATTGCCATAAACTCTGGGCAAGCAGCCACAGTCCACTATGATTGGGTGCAAGTTCAGGTAGAATCAATGCAACAACACCTGTTCCCATCGTCATGGTGAACCAATTTGGGGTAAACTGTCGGATGATTTCTTGTGGCTGTTCTAATTGATAAAATGGCTTTTTCATCGTACGTTTTCTCATCAAAGCAGGTAAGCGTATCTTAATCGCTCAAAAACATAAGTAAAATTGATTTATATTTATAAGATCAATAAGAAAAACAAATATAATGGAGCATCAATAGAATTATTTTTGAGTAAAAACACAACAACAAGACGAATTTATGAGATTATGGCAAAATTACTCCTTTCGAATGTTAAGCTGATTTTGAAATCATGAAGCTGTTACGCTTAAATGCTTTATCTCCTAGTCTCCAACTACCCAAAACTGCGGTAACCATTGGTAATTTTGATGGCGTCCATTTAGGACATCAAGCCATGATTTCGCAGTTAAAAAACATTGCGAAACCATTGGGCTTAAAAACCATGGTAATCGTTTTTGAACCCCAGCCTTTAGAGTTCTTTAAGGGTTACGAGGCACCGCCGCGTATTAGTTCACTTCGAGAAAAAGTTGAGCATCTAACTGAATTAGGTATCGATTATATTGTCGTTGCCAAGTTTAATGATGCGTTCCGTAGTTTAAGTGCACAAGCTTTTGCAGATCTGCTGAAGCATAAACTCAATGCCCACAGTTTAGTGTTGGGTGATGATTTTCATTTTGGTAAAAATCGTCAAGGCAATAAAGAATTTCTAAGTGATTATGGCTTTCAAGTTACGAACTTACATACCGTTGAACTCAATGGTGAGCGCGTAAGTTCGACTCGAATTCGCCAAGTGCTACAAGAAGGTAACTTAGCACAGGCAGCACAATTATTAGGCCGTCCATATAGCATGATTGGTCGAGTACAATATGGCGATCAAATTGGACGCACCTTAAACTTCCCCACCATTAATGTCGCTATGAATCGACATAAACCTTGTTTAAATGGTATCTATGCCGTTGAGGTCGTGTGTGAAACGCAGTCATTAACTGAGAAAGTGAAATCAAAAAATTCTAATCAAAATGGTATCCTCGGTTACCAAGACGGTGCTTTATTTGGTGCAGCCAATGTTGGTACACGGCCTGCGATCAAACAGACGCATCCAGAATGGCGATTAGAAGTTCATTTTCCCGAAGTTTCTGCTAATCTGTATGGTTTGTTAATGCGGGTAACTTTCCTAAGTTACTTACACGGTGAACTGAATTACCCCTCTTTAGAGGCGCTCCGTAAAGGAATTGATGCTGATGTGGTGAAATTAATTGAATTTCGCCAAACCACGCCGAAATTTCCTTTTTAACTTTTAATTTTATTGAATAATGCGTCAGCTTAGCTGATTGAATTGGATGAAAACTTGCATGAGCGATAAGCAAACTACTGAAAATGCAGTGGACTACAAAGCCACACTCAACCTTCCAGGTACTGAATTTGCAATGAAAGCAAATCTGGCGGTGCGTGAAGTTAAATGGTTAGAAGAGTGGTATGCCGACAACATTTATCAGCAGATTCGTCAGTCGCGAATTGGAAAGAAAAAATATATTTTGCATGACGGCCCTCCTTATGCCAATGGCACGCTCCATCTTGGCCATGTTGTCAATAAAGTACTCAAAGATATTATTGTAAAAAGCCGTACACTTGATGGGTTCGATGCACCTTATGTACCAGGTTGGGACTGTCACGGTTTACCAATCGAACTTAAAGTTGAAGAAAAAGTCGGTAAAGTTGGTGTGAATATTAACGCATCCGATTTCCGTAAAGCTTGTCGTGAATATGCTTATACCCAAATTGATGTGCAGAAAAAAGAATTTATGCGCATGGGCGTTTTAGGGGATTGGGATAATCCTTATCTCACCATGAACTTCAAGCAAGAAGCCGATATTGTTCGTACGCTCGGTGCGATTCAAAAAGCAGGTCATATTCAACCAGGTCTAAAACCTGTGAACTGGTGTATAGACTGTGGTTCAGCATTGGCTGAGGCAGAAGTTGAATATGAGGATAAAAAATCAGATGCCATTGATGTTGGGTTTGGTATTGTCGACCTCAAAGATTTATCTCAGCGTGTTGCTGTTGAAGTCACAGATGCAACCGACGTGGTCATTTGGACAACAACTCCATGGACCTTACCTGCGAATCAAGCGGTCAGCGTACATCCTGAAATCGACTATCAGTTGGTTCAAGCAAAAACTGAAAAAGGTCAACAAAACCTTATTCTTGCACGTGATTTAGTGGAATCTGCCTGTGAACGTTACCAATTAGAAGACGTGACCGTATTGGCAGAGTTCAGCGGCAGTGTTTTAGAAAACCTCAGCTTACAACACCCACTGATCACCGATCGCCAAGTACCAATTATTTTAGGTGATCACGTGACTGCTGCAAGTGGTACGGGTGCAGTACACACTGCGCCTGGCCACGGTGTAGACGATTATAAAGTTGGCTTACTCTATAACTTGGCAGTCGACAATCCAGTTGGTGGCAATGGCGTGTACTTACCGACAGCACCTATCTTTGCTGGTGTGCATATTTATAAAGCCAACCCACAAATTATTGAGCAATTGGCTACATCAAATAAACTTTGGGCCCATCAACCGATTAAGCATAGCTATCCGCATTGCTGGCGTCATAAATCACCGATTATTTTCCGTGCAACACCGCAATGGTTTATTAGCATGGATGCGCAGAATTTAAGACAAAAAGCGCTCAATGCCATTGAAAATGAAATTGAATTTGTCCCAGATTGGGGTAAAAATCGCCTCGAATCGATGATTGATGGTCGCCCAGATTGGTGTATCTCTCGTCAACGGACTTGGGGCGTTCCAATTCCATTCTTCGTGCATAAAGATAGTAATGAGCTGCATCCTCGCACAGAAGAGTTGTTAGAAGAAGTCGCACAACTGATTGAAAAAGAAGGTATTGATGCATGGTTTAACCGTGAAGCCAAAGACTTCATCGGTGATGATGCTGCCGAATATAACTGTGTGCGTGACACCTTAGATGTGTGGTTTGACTCAGGTACAACTCATTATGGAGTACTTAAACAACGTCCAGAGTTACAAGCACCTGCTGACCTCTACTTAGAAGGCTCAGATCAACATCGTGGTTGGTTCCAATCTTCATTACTGACTTCTGTTGCAGTAACTGGTAAGGCACCGTATAAAGCCTTGTTGACACATGGTTTCACAGTCGATGAAAAAGGTCGTAAATTATCTAAATCTTTAGGTAACTTTATTCCGCTTGAAGACATCGTTAAACAATTGGGTGCAGATGGCCTACGTCTCTATGTTGCGTCAAGTGACTATCGCTATGAAATCTCGGCCAGTAAAGAAATCTTTAACCGTGTCAGTGACAGCTACCGTCGTATTCGTAATACCTTGCGCTTCTTATTGGCGAATCTGAATGGTTTCAAACCAAGTACAGAGAGCTTACCAGTAGATGAGTTGATCGCTTTGGATCAATATATTTTACAACGTGCGGCTGAAGTACAAAAAACTATCCAGCAAGCCTACAACGACATGAATTTCCATCAAGTTTGTAGTGCGCTCACTAACTTCTGTATTAATGACTTAGGCGGTTTCTATTTAGATATCATCAAGGATCGTCAATACACCAGTAAAGCTGATTCTCAAGCACGCCACTCTGCACAGACTGCGCTCTATCATATCGTGCAGGCCTTTGTCCGTTGGATGAGCCCGATCTTAAGCTTTACCGCTCAAGAAGCTTGGCCGCTCATTCCTGAACAAAATGTACCCTATGTATTTACCACTGAATGGTATGACATCCCAGTTTCATCAAGCCAAAATCTGATCTCAGAAGAAGATTGGCAGACGCTTATTCAAGTTAAATCTGCATTAAATAAACAGATTGAAGCTGCACGTACCGCTAAACTGATTGGTAGTAATTTATCTGCAAAAGTTGAAATTTGGGCGGATGCTGGTTTACAAAAAGTCTTAAACCAATTGGGTGATGAACTCCGTTTTGTATTAATCACATCTGAAGCAATTGTTCATGATTATGCAGAACAAGGTGAAGCGACAGAATTAGCTGGTTTACGAGTTCAAGTCTCTGCTGCTGTTGGTGAAAAATGTGTGCGCTGCTGGCATGTACTCCCAGACGTAAATACACATGCAGATCACCTTGGTTTATGTGGTCGTTGTATTATTAACGTCACTGGTGGTGGCGAAGTGAGAAAATATGCCTAACCCTGAAAATAAAAAGGGCTTATTTCAATTTTATCCGCGTAATCTATTATGGCTTGGACTCAGTGTCCTTGCCGTAATCTTAGATCAGTGGACCAAAACAATTGCAAATACGCATTTAACCTATGCTGAATCTATTCCAGTATTGCCCTTTTTAAATTGGACACTACTTTATAACTATGGTGCAGCCTTTAGCTTTCTCTCTGATGCAGGTGGTTGGCAACGTTATTTCTTTACCGCACTAGCTGCAGTTGTTTCAACTATTTTTGTATTTTGGCTAATGCGTATGCCTAAAAAAGTCGTAATTTTGCCAATGGCAATTGCACTGATTTTAGGCGGTGCAATCGGTAATCTTATTGATCGCGCAACACTGGGCTATGTTGTAGATTTTATTCATTTTTATTATCAAAATAGCCATTTCCCTGCATTTAATCTAGCCGATAGTTCAATTACTTTAGGTGTCATTCTATTGCTTATTGATACTTTCTTCTTAGAAAAGCAACGAATTCAACGTGCGGACAAACAACATGACTGAAATTATTCATCCAAATGAAGAAATTCGAGTAAGTGACGGTGCTCAAGTCGATTTACATTTTTCAGTTGCGATTGAAAGTGGTGCAGAAATTGATAATACCCGTGGTCGAGATGAACCTGTAAATTTAACAATCGGTGACGGTAACTTATTGCCAGGTTTTGAAAAAGCATTATTTGGACTACGCGCAGGTGACCGTCGTACGGTTAGCCTTCCGCCAGAAGATGCTTTCGGTCCTTGGAATCCTGAAAATGTGCAAAAATTTGATACTGTTAAATTTGAACAAATGCCAATTATTGGTCATATGATTGAATTTGAAGATAAAGCGAAATCAAGCTTAGTCGGTGTCGTTAAATCAGTGAATGAAGATATTACTGAAATTGATTTTAACCATCCACTTGCAGGTAAAAACATTACCTTTGAAGTTGAGATTTTTAAAGTTATACCAGCTGGGCAACAAGGTATTAAACTGCTCTAAGTACTCGCTTAAGCAACAATAAAGCCCCTGATGCCAATTGCATCAGGGGCTTTTTAATATGAGAATACAATTAGCTAATACTCTTAACTATATATTTATATTAAATTTAATTAGAAAATCAATGAAGGCTTAAAAAATGAAAACCTATATTATTGTCGGTAGCATTCGTGAAGGACGTGTGGCCATTAAAGTTGCTCACTGGATTCTCGATCAAATCCAAGCGTTAAAACATGATCACTTAGACGTAGAAATTGTAGATCTAAAAGAATGGGATCTCCCATTATTTGCGGGTGCAAATGCTCCAGCTTCAGGTATTTATGATCAACCCAAGCAACAAGAATGGGCAGAGAAAATCCATCATGGTGATGCTTTTATCTTTATTAGCCCTGAATATAATCATGGCTATAGTCCTGCACTCAAAAATGCACTCGATTATCTTGGAAAGGAATGGAAAGGTAAACCTGCAGCCTATGTCAGTTATGGCGGTACTTTTGGTTCTCGTTCAATTGATCAGATTAAACAAGTTTGCACTTATATGGAAATGATTGATTCAGAAGCAGTTTTACAAATTCGCGATATTTTTCAACGTAATAAAACTGAAGATTTCGTAGGAAATGAATTTGAGTTGAATACACTCAAATCTATTGTTGTAAAACTCATGCGCTATGCCGACTTTAAATAGCTATATATTCCTTCGCATTACGTTATTTTTCTTTTCCATTTTTTCCCACGCATAAAAAAACACCCCAGTCGTTGACTGGGGTGTTTTTAGGAATAATGAGCTGGCGATGACTTACTCTCACATGGGTAACCCCACACTACCATCAGCGCAAAGAGGTTTCACTTCTGAGTTCGGGAAGGGATCAGGTGGTTCACTCTTGCTATTGTCGCCAGCACAACTGTTTATGGTGATTTCGGGTTTTACGTCGTATTCGACATCCGTACTATCTTAACCAAAAGAGTTATTAACAGAAGGGCTGATTGAGTTGAAATTGCATGTATATTTTAGCGGTTTGATTAACTAAATCAAGCGATTTGTTAAAGAATAGATTGCGCATACAACTGCTTGGGTGTTGTATAGTCAAGCCTCACGAGCAATTAGTATTGGTCAGCTTCACATATCGCTATGCTTCCACATCCAACCTATCAACGTCGTAGTCTTCAACGGCTCTTTAGAGGACATAAAGTCCTTGGGAAATCTTATCTTGAGGTAGGCTTCCCGCTTAGATGCTTTCAGCGGTTATCCCTTCCGAACATAGCTACCCGGCGATGCGACTGGCGTCACAACCGGTACACCAGAGGTTCGTCCACTCTGGTCCTCTCGTACTAGGAGCAGATCCTCTCAAATTTCCAGCGCCCACGGTAGATAGGGACCGAACTGTCTCACGACGTTCTAAACCCAGCTCGCGTACCTCTTTAAATGGCGAACAGCCATACCCTTGGGACCTGCTTCAGCCCCAGGATGAGATGAGCCGACATCGAGGTGCCAAACACCGCCGTCGATATGAACTCTTGGGCGGTATCAGCCTGTTATCCCCAGAGTACCTTTTATCCGTTGAGCGATGGCCCTTCCATACAGAACCACCGGATCACTAAGACCTACTTTCGTACCTGCTCGACTTGTTGGTCTCGCAGTTAAGCGCGCTTTTGCCTTTATACTCTACGCGTGATTTCCGACCACGCTGAGCGCACCTTCGTACTCCTCCGTTACTCTTTAGGAGGAGACCGCCCCAGTCAAACTACCCACCAGACATGGTCCTCGTCCCGGATAACGGGACAGAGTTAGAACCTCAATATTACCAGGGTGGTATTTCAAGGATGGCTCCATAGCAACTAGCGTCGCTACTTCAAAGCCTCCCACCTATCCTACACAAGTAAGATCAAAGTTCAATGTCAAGCTGCAGTAAAGGTTCACGGGGTCTTTCCGTCTAGCCGCGGGTACACCGCATCTTCACGGCGATTTCGATTTCACTGAGTCTCTGCTGGAGACAGCGCCCCCATCATTATGCCATTCGTGCAGGTCGGAACTTACCCGACAAGGAATTTCGCTACCTTAGGACCGTTATAGTTACGGCCGCCGTTTACTGGGGCTTCGATCAAGAGCTTCGCTTACGCTAACCCCATCAATTAACCTTCCAGCACCGGGCAGGCATCACACCCTATACGTCCACTTTCGTGTTTGCAGAGTGCTATGTTTTTAATAAACAGTTGCAGGGGCCTGGTTTCTGAGGCTGTCAACCGCTCAAGGAGTAAATCCTATCACCGTCAACAGCGTACCTTCTCCCGAAGTTACGGTACCATTTTGCCTAGTTCCTTCAGCAGAGTTCTCTCAAGCGCTTTGGTCTACTCGACCTGACCACCTGTGTCGGTTTCGGGTACGATTCCTGTGTAACTGAAGCTTAGAGACTTTTCCTGGAAGCAGGGTATCAGCCACTTCGCTAGTAAACTAGCTTGGTATCAGTTCTCAGCATAGAGTACCCCGGATTTGCCTAAGATACATGCCTACAACCTTTCACCTGGACAACCAACGCCAGGCTGACTTAACCTTCTCCGTCCTCTCATCGCATTACACAGAAGTATTGGAATATTAACCAATTTCCCATCGACTACGCCTCTCGGCCTCGCCTTAGGGGTCGACTCACCCAGCCCCGATTAACGTTGGACTGGAACCCTTGGTCTTTCAGCGTGCGAGTTTTTCACTCGCATTGTCGTTACTCACGTCAGCATTCGCACTTCTGATACCTCCAGCATACTTCTCAATACACCTTCATCGGCTTACAGAACGCTCCCCTACCACGCATAATAAATTATGCATCCGCAGCTTCGGCATATAGTTTTAGCCCCGTTACATCTTCCGCGCAGGCCGACTCGACTAGTGAGCTATTACGCTTTCTTTAAAGGGTGGCTGCTTCTAAGCCAACCTCCTAGCTGTCTATGCCTTCCCACATCGTTTCCCACTTAACTATAATTTTGGGGCCTTAGCTGGCGGTCTGGATTGTTTTCCTCTTGACTACGGACGTTAGCACCCGCAGTCTGTCTCCCGGATAGTACTCATTGGTATTCGGAGTTTGCATCGGTTTGGTAAGTCGGGATGACCCCCTAGCCGAAACAGTGCTCTACCCCCAATGGTATTCGTCCGAGGCGCTACCTAAATAGCTTTCGGGGAGAACCAGCTATCACCAAGTTTGATTAGCCTTTCACCCCTATCCACAAGTCATCCCCCGGCTTTTCAACGACGGTGGGTTCGGTCCTCCAGTTAGTGTTACCCAACCTTCAACCTGCTCATGGATAGATCACCTGGTTTCGGGTCTATACCCAGCAACTAAACGCCCTATTAAGACTCGATTTCTCTACGGCTCCCCTATACGGTTAACCTTGCTACTGAATATAAGTCGCTGACCCATTATACAAAAGGTACGCAGTCACCGAACAAGTCGGCTCCCACTGCTTGTATGCATGCGGTTTCAGGATCTATTTCACTCCCCTCACAGGGGTTCTTTTCGCCTTTCCCTCACGGTACTGGTTCACTATCGGTCAGTCAGGAGTATTTAGCCTTGGAGGATGGTCCCCCCATATTCAGACAAGGTTTCACGTGCCTCGCCCTACTCGTCATCATTATGTGTGCCCTTTCGTGTACAGGACTATCACCCACTATGGTTGCACTTCCCAGAGCATTCCACTAAAACACACATAACTTAATGGGCTGATCCGCGTTCGCTCGCCGCTACTGACGGAATCTCAATTGATTTCTTTTCCTAAGGGTACTGAGATGTTTCACTTCCCCTCGTTCGCCTCGTATGACTATGTATTCATCATACGATACCTACCTTATAGTAGGTGGGTTTCCCCATTCAGAAATCTCCGGATCAAAGGATATTTGCCGCCTCCCCGGAGCTTATCGCAGGCTATTACGTCTTTCATCGCCTCTGACTGCCAAGGCATCCACCACATGCACTTAATTACTTGACTATACAACCCCAAACAGTCGTAACCCCTACAAGGAGGGTTAGCAACATTACAGTTTGAAGTACTGTGTATTTAAACACTGTACAGCTTCAATCTATTTTCGTTTTCCAAAACGCTTGATTCAGTTAATTTCTTCGCTAGTACTCATCGTTCCTTTCGAAACAATGAGCTAAAACAATTAATTTCAACTCAAATTTGCCAATCTGTTAATGATTAACTACGCCTTCGTCAGGTCGTAGCAAACTGTGATAAATCACAGAACTTAATAAAATTGATCACCAAGATATGAAGAACAACTTTTACTAAATTCTATAATCTAACTTTGCAGTTAAATTCTTTGTTTCTGATTCCAGAAACCTAACTTTATATGGTGGAGACTAACGGAGTCGAACCGTTGACCTCCTGCGTGCAAGGCAAGCGCTCTACCAACTAAGCTAAGTCCCCAGATAATCTATTCGAGATACTCTATCTTTGCTTCTCATAAGTTCTAAAACATCGTTTTATCACCACACTTAAAAAGTGAATGGTGGGTCTGACGAGACTTGAACTTGTGACCCCACGCTTATCAAGCGTGTGCTCTAACCAACTGAGCTACAGACCCTGAGAAAACCTAAAGCAACGAATCGCTTTAAATCTTTTGCAAGACACAGTTGAAGAACAACTTGTTGTGGATTCTTACCGATCGTCAATCTTTCGTTAAGGAGGTGATCCAGCCGCAGGTTCCCCTACGGCTACCTTGTTACGACTTCACCCCAGTCGTTGGCCACACCGTGGTAAGCGGGCTCCTTACGGTTACCCTACCTACTTCTGGTGCAACAAACTCCCATGGTGTGACGGGCGGTGTGTACAAGGCCCGGGAACGTATTCACCGCGGCATTCTGATCCGCGATTACTAGCGATTCCGACTTCATGGAGTCGAGTTGCAGACTCCAATCCGGACTACGATCGGCTTTTTGAGATTAGCATCCTATCGCTAGGTAGCAACCCTTTGTACCGACCATTGTAGCACGTGTGTAGCCCTGGTCGTAAGGGCCATGATGACTTGACGTCGTCCCCGCCTTCCTCCAGTTTGTCACTGGCAGTATCCTTAAAGTTCCCGGCTTAACCCGCTGGCAAATAAGGAAAAGGGTTGCGCTCGTTGCGGGACTTAACCCAACATCTCACGACACGAGCTGACGACAGCCATGCAGCACCTGTATGTAAGTTCCCGAAGGCACCAATCCATCTCTGGAAAGTTCTTACTATGTCAAGACCAGGTAAGGTTCTTCGCGTTGCATCGAATTAAACCACATGCTCCACCGCTTGTGCGGGCCCCCGTCAATTCATTTGAGTTTTAGTCTTGCGACCGTACTCCCCAGGCGGTCTACTTATCGCGTTAGCTGCGCCACTAAAGCCTCAAAGGCCCCAACGGCTAGTAGACATCGTTTACGGCATGGACTACCAGGGTATCTAATCCTGTTTGCTCCCCATGCTTTCGTACCTCAGCGTCAGTATTAGGCCAGATGGCTGCCTTCGCCATCGGTATTCCTCCAGATCTCTACGCATTTCACCGCTACACCTGGAATTCTACCATCCTCTCCCATACTCTAGCTAACCAGTATCGAATGCAATTCCCAAGTTGAGCTCGGGGATTTCACATCCGACTTAATTAGCCGCCTACGTACGCTTTACGCCCAGTAAATCCGATTAACGCTTGCACCCTCTGTATTACCGCGGCTGCTGGCACAGAGTTAGCCGGTGCTTATTCTGCGAGTAACGTCCACTCACTATAGGTATTATCTATAGGAGCCTCCTCCTCGCTTAAAGTGCTTTACAACCATAAGGCCTTCTTCACACACGCGGCATGGCTGGATCAGGGTTCCCCCCATTGTCCAATATTCCCCACTGCTGCCTCCCGTAGGAGTCTGGGCCGTGTCTCAGTCCCAGTGTGGCGGATCATCCTCTCAGACCCGCTACAGATCGTCGCCTTGGTAGGCCTTTACCCCACCAACTAGCTAATCCGACTTAGGCTCATCTATTAGCGCAAGGTCACAAGTGATCCCCTGCTTTCCCCCGTAGGGCGTATGCGGTATTAGCGTCCCTTTCGAAACGTTGTCCCCCACTAATAGGCAGATTCCTAAGTATTACTCACCCGTCCGCCGCTAGGTCAGGTAGCAAGCTACCTTTCCCCGCTCGACTTGCATGTGTTAAGCCTGCCGCCAGCGTTCAATCTGAGCCATGATCAAACTCTTCAGTTAAAAATCATTAGTAGCTTATGGCTACAAATCTTGGCTCATCAAATAACTGACAAATATTTCTCAAATAAACTTCGAGTAATTTCTACCAATCAATCAATGATAATATTTGATCAATCAACCAGTAAAAATCCACACAAGTTGTTCTTCATAATCTCTTAATGATTTACTTCCTACTTCGTCAGTAGAAAACGACACAAAACAACTACTCTAATCTTAACAACGTGGCTAAGATCTTTTCGTATATCGCGTCGGTATGAGAGCCATTATAGGGGAATATTTTCTCCCCGCAAGTGCTTTTAGCCCCCTAAACATCTAGGTGTTGTATTTTTACGCACCAATATAGATCACTACCTATACAAAAAGTGCATAACTACATAATAATAAAGCAGAAATATGACAAAAATATTTCTGCTAATCTTTACCTATTTTACAGCAGGCTTGTTCACAATCTGAACACCAGTAATCGTAATCACCTGTTTAGGCACATCTTGGTGCATTCCAAAGCTTCCTGTAGCGGTTTTTGCGATCTTATCAACCACATCCATTCCTTTGGTTACCTTGCCAAACACTGCATAACCAGGATTCATTGCTGAACGATTTAAAAATTGATTGTCAGTCAAATTAATGAAGAACTGGCTTGTCGCTGAATTAGGGTCATTGGTTCGTGCCATTGCCAAGGTGCCACGTGCGTTCTTTAAACCGTTGCTTGATTCATTCTTAATCGCAGCCTGTGTTGGCTTTTCAGTCATATTTCGATCAAAACCACCACCTTGGATCATAAAACCAGGAATCACACGATGGAAAATTGTTCCTGTATAGAAGTTGCTTTTAACATAGCTTTCAAAATTCTTTGCTGATACAGGGGCTTTATCGTTATACAACTCAATCTCAATATTTCCCTGAGTCGTTTGAAGTTGAATATTGGTATTGGCATAAGCAGAAAGATAAGTACCACTAAGCAATAAAGCCAGTAAAGATTGTTTCATCATGATGTTTGATACTCTTATTTGATTCGTTAAAGATTGGACTATTTTAGCCTGTGATCAACCAAGCTATTGTTCTCTTTAAGTTTCTAACAAAATTATATTCAAGCGGCTTCTGTTTAAATACTCTATATAGTCTAATGTTGACTTTTCTATAAGCTCTATTCGATTGGTTGTTAGACCACTATTCACAGTTAGTCCCATCGTTAACGGCTTTTATCCCAAAAGCGCCTAAACGCTCTACTCATGTCAATTAAGTATTTTTTTGCTTTCTTAGACACAGGCGATAAGTTAATAAAGCCATGTGCCTGATCCTCATAATCATGATAGTGCACCTTTACGCCATTTTGCTGCAGCTTATATGCATAGATCTTGCCTTCATCATGCAAGACGTCATGGCCAGCGGTAATCACAAATGCAGGTGCCAGTTTCTTTAAATTGCCGTAGGTCGGTGAAATAAGCGGATCATCTAAGGCAACATGATGACGATTTGCATAATAGTCGGTGACATAATCAATATCTTTCGCTGTGAGCACTAAGCCCTCACTATAAGCATAAAAAGAAGGATGTCGGCTTTTAAAGTCAGTCGCGGGGTAAATAAGAAATTGTGCTTCGGGTGCATAGGCTGAATTTACTGTCCGCTGTGCGAGCACTGCACTAATATTGCCACCCGCGCTGTCTCCAGCAACTGCAATGCGATTTTTAAGAATTTTAAAATGACGACGATTTTGATAAATCCAAGCCAAAGCATCCTCACATGATTGGATCAAATCACGTGGCCCCACTTCAGGTGCCAATGGGTATTCAACACTGAGTATCTGTACCTTGGCATACAAAGCGATCAACCGACAAACCTCATCATGAGTATGGACCCCACCTACCACAAAGCCACCACCATGATAAAAAACCAACATTGGCAATTTTTTATTGGGCTCTGGATGGTAATGACGCGCGTAAATATTGCCGCTCTGTAAAGGCAGATGAATATCTTCTACAAAGGCAAGTGGTGTAGGTTTCGAAAGAATGGACTGCATTTGTTGTTCAAACTGTTGTCGCGATTGGGTAATGTCATCACCAATAAGACCTGAGCGCCCTTGTTTGTGATGAATAGCCATTAAGGTTTTAGAAAAACTATCAAGCTGAGGATATTGATAAGGATAGCCAAGCACTTTCGTCAATGAATCCTGCATTAGTTTTGGCATGTGATCCAAAGAACGCGCTGCAGCACCTTGCCCTTTGTCTAACAACAACTGTATTGATTGCATAGAAACCAGCATTACTTTCCTTTGTTATATCTGTAAATACCAACCCAAATAAAGCGATGACTCATCACGACTGATCATTTATTACAGAATCACCACTGAAGCCAATCCGCATACGCTAAACCGTTCTCGTATGCATTGTCATTGACCATGCATACATATTTTGATCTTAATTTATTCGATATTGCTCACTTCAGTGCCATTCCCCTACATTTATCTTTAGTTTTCCCATAAAAAATAGACAGCAGAGGCATCCTTCCTGCTGTCTATTTTTTAAACTTTAGATTGATCTATCCTTGGATATGCTACTTATAACGTCTAACCGTTAAGGGACCTTGGATTGAGATGGATTTGAGTTTTTACTCGGTTCTGGGACAAATTGAACTGGATCTTGTTCAGGAAGTGAAGGATCAGTCGCCTCAATCGCACTTCGATCTTGTGGGAGAGGTTGAATCTCAGGTAATGATGTTGTCGCTGCTCCTTGTGGTTGTGCAACCTCAGGGAGTGTTGTTACTTCAGGTGGAATTGTCGCTTCCTGAGAGGTACATGCAGCAGTTAATGATGCAACAGCGACAAGTAAGGCTGAAGTTAAGGTCAATTTTTTCATTCAGATTTCCTTTAAAAAAAATTCAAAGCCATTCACCACTTTGACGACCAACATGATTGAACGTTCAGAAAAATTTATCACCCTTGATTGGTTGCTCTTTTTTGACAGCGGGTAAAATTTATACAGTTTTATATTAAATTCAGGAACTTAGATTTAGTCTGATTTTATTTTTGCATTTTTATGATAAGAATTTGTTTTTAACTAAATTAATCTTGAGCGATCGCCATTCAAAAGAACTTTTCTTGATTTAAATCACCTCGATTTTGATGAAGTATTGAAATAAAAAGCCATTTTAGTCTTACATTGTAAAGTTGAGGTCTGCCGTACTAACGATCCCATACAAAATCGCTACGCTTGCCTTAAAAGTCATGAATACATGTAAAGCGCTATTAATCGCCCTGAATTGTATAGTTTGATTTAAATAATTTGATCAAAAGCTTGAATTTTTAGCACTCGCCCACACTTCTTAACTATTAACGAATTAGATATTCATGGCAGTTCAGCATTAACCCAGTTAACACTGAAGCCTAAAAAGGACTGTACATGTTTAAGAACCCTTTTAAACGGAGATCATCAATGACTAATGAGCAACACGAGCAAGCTCAAGACATTCAAAATGAGCAAACTGCAGCACAACATGAGCAAGCTCAAACGGATGCAGAGCAAGTAAACGACGTTAGTGTTGAAGATTTACAAGCACAAATTGTAAAACTTGAAGAAAGTTTAAAATATGAAAAAGCCGTAGCGGCCAATGCCAAATATGAAGCTGAAAAAAGTAAAGAACGTCTAGAACGTGAAGCAGATACTGCGAAAAAATTTGCTTTAGAAAAGTTCTCGAAAGACTTGTTGGATTCTGTCGACAACCTTGAACGTGCGATTCAAGCTGCAGGCGATGAAGAGAGCCCTGTACTTGAAGGTGTGAAACTGACCTTAAAATCTTTACTCAGCACTTTAGAGAAATTTGAAATCGTCGCTGTAGATACAGACAACGGCTTTAACGCAGATTGGCATCAAGCTGTTGGGATCGATCCAACCGCTCAAGCAGGTCAGATCGGCAATGTATTGCAAAAAGGCTATACCCTTTCAGGTCGTTTACTCCGTCCTGCAATGGTTATGGTCGGTCAATAAGGTTAAAAAATGAGAATCTGTGAAAAAAATTCATATCTTTCACTTGAAAAATTTTCAAAGGCTCTCATATCCGAATACAAGCATAAATTACTGTAAAAAAAATTTTGAGGAATGCATTAATGGCTAAAATTATTGGTATTGACTTAGGTACAACAAACTCATGTGTTGCTGTATTGGAAGGCGATAAAGTTAAAGTAATTGAAAATGCAGAAGGTACACGTACCACTCCATCCATTGTCGCTTATAAAGATGGCGAAATCTTGGTAGGTCAATCTGCAAAACGTCAAGCGGTAACCAACCCTAAAAACACATTGTTCGCGATCAAACGTTTGATCGGTCGTCGTTATGAAGATGCTGCTGTTCAAAAAGATATTGGTTTAGTGCCATATAAAATCATGAAAGCAGACAATGGTGATGCTTGGGTTGAAGTCAACGACAAGAAACTTGCACCACAACAAGTTTCAGCTGAAATTTTGATTAAAATGAAAAAAACAGCTGAAGATTACTTGGGCGAGACTGTAACTGAAGCCGTTGTAACCGTACCTGCTTACTTTAACGATGCGCAACGTCAAGCAACAAAAGATGCTGGCCGTATCGCAGGTTTAGATGTTAAACGTATTATTAACGAACCAACTGCTGCTGCACTTGCGTTTGGTATGGACAAAAAAGAAGGCGACCGTAAAATCGCGGTATACGACTTGGGTGGTGGTACTTTTGACGTTTCAATCATTGAGATTGCTGACTTAGATGGCGACCAACAAATCGAAGTACTTTCTACCAACGGTGATACGTTCCTTGGTGGTGAAGACTTTGACAATGCATTGATCGAATACTTGGTTGAAGAGTTCAAAAAAGAACAGAACTTCAACTTAAAAACTGATCCATTAGCACTTCAACGTCTTAAAGAAGCTGCTGAGAAAGCGAAAATTGAGTTGTCATCATCGAACTCAACTGAAATCAATCTTCCGTACATCACTGCTGATGCAACAGGTCCTAAACACTTAGTGATCAATGTTACACGTGCGAAACTAGAAGGTTTGGTTGCTGATCTTGTTGCACGCACCATTGAGCCTTGTCGCATTGCATTGAAAGATGCTGGTCTTGCGACTTCTGATATCTCAGACGTGATTTTGGTTGGTGGTCAGTCTCGTATGCCACTTGTACAACAAAAAGTACAAGAATTCTTTGGTAAAGAGCCACGTAAAGACGTGAACCCAGATGAAGCTGTTGCAATGGGTGCTGCGATTCAAGGTGCTGTACTTTCAGGTGACAAAACCGACGTACTATTACTTGACGTTACCCCACTCACCCTTGGTATCGAAACCATGGGCGGTGTGTTAACTGCAATTATCGAGAAAAACACCACGATTCCTGCGAAGAAATCACAAGTGTTCTCTACCGCAGCTGACAATCAACCTGCAGTAGATATCTCTGTATTCCAGGGTGAACGTAAAATGGCTCAACAAAACAAATTGTTGGGTAACTTCCAATTAGGCGATATTCCACCTGCTCCACGTGGTATCCCACAAATTGAAGTGTCATTTGACATCAATGCTGATGGTATCTTGAAAGTATCAGCAAAAGATAAGAGCACAGGTAAAGAACAGTCTATTCAGATTAAAGCGAACTCAGGTTTGTCTGATGCTGAAATCGATGCAATGATCAAAGATGCTGAAGCGAATGCTGAAGAAGATCGAAAATTCGAAGAGTTGGCTAAATCACGCAACGAAGCAGATGCACTTATCTCTAGCTCACAAAAAGCAGTAAAAGATCTTGGCGAACAAGTGACTGCTGATGAAAAAACTGCAATTGAAACTGCGGTGACTGAGCTTGAAGCTGCTGCGAAAGAAAATGATGCTGAAGAAATCAAAGCAAAAACTGAAGCATTACAAAACATCTTGATGCCAATTACGCAACGTGCTTATGAGCAATCTCAGCAAGCAGAAGGCGGCGCACAAGGTTTTGATCCAAATGCATTCCAAGGTGATGCTGGTCAACAAAAAGCCGATGATGGCGTTGTTGATGCAGAATTCACCGAAGTAAAAGATGATAAAAAATAAGGCTTAGCCTATTAAGAAACCGCGCTTCGGCGCGGTTTTTTTGTGCTTTTTTCCCAGCTAAGTTTTTCTTAACGAACTCTAAGCGATTGGATTATTAGTTTATTCAGCTGTGCTTTGCCATCTTCTCTGCTGTAAACGCTCACCTTCTACTTCACGCTTATTCCGTGCTGAGGTATAAAGTTTAGTGCCAGTGAGTTCCGGTGGTAAATAGCTTTGCTGCACAAAATGCTCTGGGAAATCGTGCGGATAGAGATAATCCACGCCATAACCCTGTTGTTTCATTAGCTTGGTTGGTGCATTCCGCAAATGCAAAGGTACAGGAAGATTTGCAGTCTTCTCGGCCAAATCAAGCGCCTTATTAATGGCTAAATAGGTACTATTGCTTTTGGCACTGGTCGCCAGATAAACAGCAGCCTGTCCCAAGATAATCCGTGCCTCAGGCATACCCACCGCCTGCACCGAGCGAAAACACTCTCCAGCCAGTAATAATGCATTTGGATTCGAATTACCGATATCTTCTGAAGCAGAAATCAGCATACGTCGCGCAATAAAGACCGGATCTTCACCGCCTTTGAGCATGCGTGCCATCCAATATAGCGTTGCATCTGGATCACTACCACGAATTGACTTAATAAAGGCAGATACCAAATCATAGTGCTGTTCACCAGACTTGTCATAACGCGCGATATTCTGCTGTGCAACTTTGACTACAATGGCATTGGTGATGATGTTTTCAACGTCAGCATCAAAGGTACTCGCGATTAAGTCGAGTAGATTTAATGCCTTACGCGCATCCCCTGCAGAGAACTGTACCAATGCTTCATATTCTTCAATTTGAATATGACGCGTTTTTAAAAAATCATCTTGTTGCAGTGCCTTATTTAATAATGCTTGGATGGCATGCTCATCTAAAGCTTTGAGCGTATATACCTGACAACGTGATAGCAGTGCACTGTTTACTTCAAAAGATGGATTTTCGGTTGTTGCACCAACCAAAGTAATTTTACCTTTTTCAACCGCGCTGAGTAATGCATCTTGCTGGGATTTATTAAAGCGATGAATTTCATCAATAAACACCACTGGAACCAATAAGTCACCGCTGTCTGCAATAATTTCACGCAGCTCTTTGACCCCAGTATTTAATGCAGACAAACTAATAAAAGTCCGATCAACCGCCTGAGCCAATAATAATGCGATGGTGGTTTTTCCAACCCCAGGCGGCCCCCAAAAAATAATCGACGGAAGATGGCCTTGGTCAATCATTTGACGTAATGGCGCTTGCTCACCAAGCAAATGATCTTGCCCAATAATTTCGGATAAATCACGTGGTCGAATACGTTCTGGTAAGGGAATATTGGTCTCAGACATGGATGATATTCTTGGTTGTACTTAGGCTTATAGTAACGTATTTCAACGTATTAACGAACCCAGCGTACAATATAGTCCTCAATCTGCTCGGCATCGATATCTAGCTCTGAAATACACCGTCCAGCAGCTGACTTTTTGACTTTAATAACTGTTTCCCGTGTACCAGTGTTGAGGTAGTGCCATGATGGTAGATGTTTGCCTTCATTGATACGTCGGTAAGCACAACTCGGTGGCAACCAGTAAATGTTCTGTAATTTTTCAAAAGTCAGCTGAATACAATCCGGTACATGTGTCATGCGGTCGTCATAATCGGTACAACGCGCACTTTCGCAATCCAATAACTTGCATGACACTTTGGTATAGGCGACTTCTTCTGTTTCCTCATCTTCGAGTTTCAGCAGACAGCAAAGCCCACAACCATCACATAATGCTTCCCATTCTGCAGGGTTGAGTTGATCAAGTGGAAATTTCTCCCAAAACTGAGGACGTAAATTAGAATTCATACAGTGATATTTATCTTCATTTCAAGTTTGCCACGATTATAACAGTTTCTGCACAGTGTATTTTTAATGGTGAAATTTATCGAAATGCATTGATATATCAAAGTTTTTTAAACACATATATTCAACACAAACTTACAGTGTCTTGTTTTCAAGACTTTATATACTGAAAGCTCGTTTAAAATGCATGGAGAAATTATTATGTTCCGTTGGGCCATTATATTCGCTGTCATCGCATTAGTTGCGAGTCTCTTCGGTTTTAGCGGTGTAGCTGGCATGTCCAAAGACTTCGCTGTCATTCTATTAATCGTTGCTGTTATTTTGGGAATTGTGAGTTTTATTTCGCGCAATACTTCCTAAGTTTATATATCCCCGTAAAAGAAGGATTTAATCCTTCTTTTTCAAAGTAATTTTTTTCATCAGCTACAACATATTTGTTCACATTTCTATTGTTATTATTCGCAACAAAGTCATTTTCATTGCTTTTATTTATGGTTTAATCGGTCTGCCCTTTTGAGATGCATACAAGGATTGAATACATGACCCTGGCAATTAAAACACGCGAAATTCAGTATATCGCTGCAGATGGCACAACCTTGAGTGGTTATTTTGCCGCACCTGAACATGGCACCCCCGTTGCCGGTGTAATTGTTGCACCAGAATGGTGGGGACGTAATGAATATACTGAACAACGCGCACGTGAATTGGCTGAACACGGTTATGCCGCCTTGGCAATTGATATGTATGGTGAGAAA
Organism: Acinetobacter pullicarnis; assembly: GCF_006352475.1. NCBI lineage: Bacteria > Pseudomonadati > Pseudomonadota > Gammaproteobacteria > Moraxellales > Moraxellaceae > Acinetobacter > Acinetobacter pullicarnis. Next base: position 107,562 of record NZ_VCMZ01000001.1, on the reverse strand, counting down.
AAAGTCACCACTACAGCCTCACAAGCACAAGCCTGGATGATGCAGACTTTCGAACAACCCAATACCCTTGTTGACCGAGCAACAGCTGCTTTAGCAACCTTGGCTGCTCAGCCTGAAGTCAACCCAATGCAACTGGCCGCAATTGGTTTTTGTTATGGCGGTAAAGTCGTGCTCGATCTTGCACGGGCAGGCGCGAACTTAAAAGCCGTCGTCACTTTTCATGCGGTACTGAGTGCACAATCCCCTGCCGAAAAAGATAAAGTCCAAGCCCAAATTTTGGTGCTGCATGGCGAACAAGACAGTATGGTCACCTTACAAGATGTCGCTGACTTTGAAGCCGAAATGGCAAGCGCACAAGTAAACAGCCAAGTTATTGTTTTAAAAGATGCGAAACATGGCTTTAGCAACCCACTTGCAGATGAACGTGCCAAAGCAAATGCGGTTGACCTTGGCTACAATGCTGCAGCAGAGAAAACCAGTATCGATGCAATGTACGACTTACTTGCACGCACGCTTACCTAAAAAGCACTGCATACTTCAGATGAAGTTGCTGATCATTTAAAATTTAATCGAATAAGAGGATCAAATATGACTGAGAACAACTGTCCTTATTGTCACTTTGATGAATATGACATCATCGATAAAAATGAGTTCGGGGCAATTTTACCAGAGCATCATCCTTTATCTAAAGGTCATTCCGTGATTATTCCGGTTCGTCATATCAGTTCATTTTTCGATATTTCGGATAAAGAGCGTAAAAGCTTACAATCGCTATTAGAACTGGCCCGTAATGAGTTAAAAATGCGCCATCAACCCGAAGGTTTTCACATTGCCTTTAATGATGGCAAAGTCTTTGACGAAGATGCAGCTGAACATTTTCACATTCATATTATTCCACGCTATAAAAATCAATCGCTTAAGCTGGACAAACGCTGGGGAATTCTAGCGGATCAATGAATCCAAATCATTTAGACCCAACCCACTCAATAGACCTATTGGGTGGGTTTTTTAATGCATTCCAGATTCGAATCCCACGTACTTGCTTAATTTTTTCAATTCAATGTGCAATCACATTAGAAGATAAATACCCAATATTTGCATAAATAAACGGTAGATTGCGTATACTGTCGCCACTTCATTTTACATCACTGCCGATGCCACAATTTTCATTTTCAACGGAACTCTTAAGCTGGTTTGACGTGCATGGTCGCCATGATTTGCCTTGGCAAATTGCAGATGACCCCTACAAAGTTTGGGTCTCTGAAATTATGTTGCAACAGACCCAAGTCAAAACTGTATTGCGTTATTTTGAACGGTTTATTGAACGCTTTCCAACTGTTGAAAGTCTAGGTCAATCGAGCTGGGATGATGTTGCCCCCTACTGGGCAGGACTGGGTTATTATGCGCGTGCTAGAAATTTGCATAAAGCAGCGGGCATCGTTGCAGCACAAGGCAAATTCCCAGAAACCTTGGCGGAATGGGTGGCTTTACCCGGGATCGGCCCTTCGACCGGTGGTGCTTTGATGTCATTGGGTTTACGCCAATACGGTGTGATTATGGATGGCAATGTCAAACGGGTTTTGGCCCGTTTTTTTGCGATTGAAGATGACCTTTCAAAGCCTGTACATGAGCGTGAGATGTGGCAATTGGCCGAATCTTTATGTCCCGAACAGCGCAACCATGACTATACCCAGGCGATTATGGATCTGGGTGCAACAGTGTGTACCCCGAAAAAACCACTGTGTTTATACTGCCCAATGCAAAAAAACTGCAAAGCACACCAACAAGGTCTCGAACAAGAACTACCTTATAAAAAACCGAAAAAAACCGTTCTAACTCGATTTGCCAAAGTATTGTTGGTTCAATTCAACGATGAATGGTTGTGGCAACAAAGACCGAGCACTGGTTTATGGGGCGGGCTATGGTGTCTACCTATTGTTGAACAAGATGCTGAATTTCAAAATTTATGTGCGCAGTTAGATTTAAAAACTGTGCAAGCTCAAGTGGAAATTTCACATAGTTTTACCCATTTCACTTGGAAGCTACAGGCCTATATTTTTCATATCGATAAAGATCAACAAGAGTTTATACAAACTGAGTTGGGTGGAACCTGGTTAAGTTCTCAACAAGCTGTCGCATTGGGGGTGCCAACCGCAATGAAAAAATTGATCTCCTTAATAGAGTTATGACATAGTCGGGTATTGGATCACCCATCATATATCTCGAATTAAACATAAGGATAAATTGTGTCTGCTGCATTGCGATATTGTCTGATCAGTTGCTGTATCATCGTGCTAAGTGCATGTACAACAGCCCCCAAAAAGAAAGCCACCTCACCGGCCACAGCTAACCAAGCAGCACAACTGAAAAATATGCCCTTGCCGCAACGCTTGCCAATCCCTGTACAAAACGTCAAAGCTGAACGACTTAGTGATACTTGGGGAGCTGCACGAAGCCAAGGACGTAGTCATGAAGGGATTGACATTATTGCTCCACGTGGAACGCAGGTTTATAGCGCAACCGATGGCGTGGTTTCTAGTTTAAAAAGTAATAATTTGGGTGGGACTGTGATATGGATTTTGGGTCCAAATAATTCATGGCATTATTATGCGCACTTAAATGGCCACCGTAAGGGCTTGAAAGAAGGTGACTTTGTAGCAAAAGGCACCCTGATTGGCTTTGTCGGCAACACGGGCAATGCGCTGCATACCGCACCACATTTGCATTATGGGCTGTATCTCGGTGGTAAAGGACGCGGTGCAGTCAATCCCTACCCTTATTTACGCTAGGCTTCTTTAGGTAAAACCGATCTATATAAATCTTCAGTACGCTAAACTTACTTAACACTGACTATATTTATGTTGGTCTTGTTGAGCTTATATACGCCCATCTTGTTGATGTTGTTTAGACCTGTTGACGCGTTTTTAGCCAATAGATAGACCGAATTGGTCGCTCTATTTCAGGAAAGATGAACTTTCTAGACTGTGTTTAAACAACGTATGAATTGGCTCAGATACTGATTATACTGACTGATTAAACCATTATTTTTCATTGATTTTATTTAGGATTCTCCCATGTCTGAAGCGTTGATCAATCGTTTAGTTGAATTTGCGGAAGCTGGAAATCAGCAAAAAATTCAAATCCACGGCCAGACCCATCAAGGCTGGGTGATGGAAATCACCGACGAAGCCATGTTATTAAGTACCGGTTATTCAGAAAAAAATGGCAAAGATGTTTGGATTAGCTTTGAAGAGCTACAACAAGCTGAACTTTTTTGCTGGGACAACAAAAATCAGCAGTGGACACGATTCACGCTCTAAGGCAAAGTCTGCTAAAAGTACCTCATCGGGCTTGATACAATTTAAAGACGTCAACTTAAATACGTCAATTGAATAAGTCAGTGTAGAAGCCAATAAAGGAAGTGAAGCATGACAATACAGCGCTGTGGTTGGTGTTCTGATGATCCCATTTATGTGGCTTATCATGATGATGAATGGGGCAAGCCAAATTTTAACGAAGCGCATTTATTTGAAATGCTATGTCTTGAAGGTCAACAAGCCGGATTATCTTGGATTACCGTGTTAAAAAAACGGGACAATTACCGCCAACACTTTTTTGCGCAGCCCATTGCAAGTATTGCAGCCCTAACCGATGAACAACTGGCAGAAAAATGTCTCGATGCAGGACTGATTCGACATATCGGTAAACTCAAAGCCATTCGTGACAATGCCATTGCATGGCAAAACTTGCGGAATAATGGAACCGACATGGTGCAATGGCTATGGGCTTTTGTCGATGCGAAAACCATCAACAATGATGTTCCTGACTATAAACAAGCACCCGCACAAACCGAAATCAGCAACAGCATGTCAAAAACCCTAAAGAAGAACGGTTTTAAATTTGTAGGGCCGACCACTTGTTATGCCTTTATGCAAGCTGTTGGTATGGTCGACGACCATGAAAATAGTTGCCCGAGCAAAGCCAAGTAAGTAAAAATACGACAGCGCATCAATAAGATTTGGAAAAGTAAATTTAGATACGACAAACATCAAAGCATGAACAATATGAAAAAAAACATAAGGACTGAACCATGACCAAGCAAACCATTCGTGCTTATGCAGCCATGCAAGCAGGTGACAAACTGGTGCCCTATCAATTTGATGCTGGTGAATTACAGCCCCATCAGGTTGAAGTGAAAGTTGAATACTGCGGACTGTGTCATTCGGATCTTTCGATGATCGATAATGATTGGGGTAGCAGCGTCTTTCCATTGGTTGCAGGGCATGAAGTCATCGGCACCATCATCCAATTGGGCAGTGCAGCCAAAGGACTGAAAGTCGGTCAACGTGTTGGGCTTGGCTGGACAGCTGAAAGCTGTGAACACTGTAATTTATGTATTGATGGTAAACACAACTTATGCAGTCAGCAAACGGCGACGATCGTCAATCATGCCGGTGGTTTTGCCGATAAAGTTCGTGCTGCTTGGCAATGGGTAATTCCATTACCCGATGACTTGGATCCTGAAAGTGCAGGACCATTATTGTGTGGGGGCGTGACCGTATTCGATCCTCTATTAAAACATAATATTCAAGCCATTCATCATGTTGCTGTGATTGGGATTGGTGGCTTGGGCCATATGGCAATTAAATTACTCAAGGCTTGGGGCTGTGAAGTCACTGCTTTCACCTCAAATCTAGACAAAACCGATGAGCTCAAAGCCATGGGGGCCGATCATGTGGTCAACAGCAGAGACCTGACTGCGATTAAAGCCCAACGCGCTCAATTTGATTTAGTGCTGTGCACGGTCAATGTCAGCCTCGAATGGAAAGCCTATCTCAACACCCTAGCCCCTGAAGGCCAATTACATATGCTGGGTCTGGTGCTTGAACCATTGGCCATTCCAGCAGGCAGTTTAATTGGCGGTGCCAAAGCGGTAACAGGCTCACCAACCGGTTCACCTATCGTACTGCGTAAGCTACTTGAATTTGCTGCGCGTAAGCAGATTGCACCGCAAATCGAGTTATATCCAATGTCACAAATCAATGCAGCCATTGAACGCCTACATTCAGGGAAAGCCCGCTATCGCGTTGTGCTTAAAGCTGATTTTGATCCAGCGCAATAAGCGACTGATGCATAGCAATAAGAGAAACAGATAACCCATTGAGCTTAAGTCTTCTTTTCAAAAAATGAAGACTTAAGCGACCAACTTAAGCCTCTGCTTTTAACTGCGCTTTGGTCCATGTCGCTAAGCATTGAATGGCTTGGCGAATGTCTTCGGATAATTCATGTCCCGCATTTAAGCGAATGCAGTTGTTATAGCGGTTGTCTTCACCAAATAAGATGCCCGGCACAATATTGATGCCCTGCTGCTGTGCATAACGATACATCGCCAAACCATCTATTTGCTCAGGCAACTGTAACCACAAGGCATAGCTTCCTTCGGGTTGATTTAAGCGAATTTCAACCGGATCAAAGCATTCAATAATTGCCGCCCGATACTGTTGTAACTGCTCGATTAAACGCGGTTTTAACTGATTTAAATGGGTCCGATAGGCTCTGCTATATATGAAATCAGCCAATCCCAATTGTAACGGGCTATTGACTGCTACATTATGCGTAATGATGGCGGCACTTAAATGTTGTAATCGAGCAGGCAAACTAAACCACCCCACCCGATAGGCTGGCGATAAGGATTTAGACACCGAACCGCAATACAGCACATAGCCCTGTTCATCCCAATACTTGATTGGTAAAGGTCGCTGTGCTGCAAAACTACATTCGGCATAGATATCATCTTCAATCACATAGCACTGATATTTCGCTGCTAACTGCGCAATTTTTTCTTTGTCAGCATGGCTTAAGCAAAAGCCCAACGGATTTTGGTAATTGGCAGTCAACATACATAGCTTGGCACCTGAATGCTGCATTGCCTGTTCCAGTCGGACTAAATCTATGCCTGCTGTATCGGCTGGAATTTCGACAATTTTACGGTTTAACGCCGCCAGTAACTGCAACTGTCCATTGTAATTCGGGGTGGGAACAATAATGCTATCACCGACTTGGGTCAGCGTTTGAATCAAAACAGACAATGCAGGCATGCAACCATTGCAGATATAAATATCTTCTTTGGCAATATAAAAGCCATCTTCAGCCCAATGTGCCGATAGTGCCTCGCGCAATTGCAAATGCCCTTGTCGATTGCTATATAAAAAATCTTCGGGATGGCTGTGCTTCAGAGCACGCTGGATTGAACGACGCAGTGCATCAATGGGAATTAACTGCGGTGATAACTGGATCGAACCCAAATGCACTCGATTCGGATCATTCGCGGCTTGGAAGATCTCCATTTGCAACTCTAAATTGGAAACCTGTCGTGGCTTCGATTTAAAGTCTGGATGCTGTGGTACTGAAATTTGCGTACTACGCTGATCTCGCCCACAGACAAAATAACCCGCCTTGGGCTTGGCCTGAATTAAACCTTGTGCTTCAAGTAAGGCATAGCAATTCATTGCGGTATTGATGCTGATTTGCTGCTGCTCGGCAAATTGTCTCAGTGAATTTAAGCGCTGCCCTGCTGCAAGTTCGCCACTATAAATTTTTTGCGCCAGTTGCTGGGCGTGGCTTTGATACTGAAACACCATTTTCTGTACCCTTTTTTTAGCTTTTACTGTATCTGTACCCAAGAGCATATCAGATTTATTGTAGCGACTCATCTACGACATCCAAATGCAAAGAATTTAAGGAGCCCAGCATGAAGCTCGTTTATCTCGGTACACTCAGTGTATTCCTCATGGCTTGCCAACCACCCCAAATTAATCAAGCGGCACAGCAGCAACATTTTGTCTGCAAATCTTTAATTGAGGGTTTCTTAAAAACACAGCAGTTGGGGCAGTATCAACTCAGATCAATTCGACCAACCTTGGTAGAAATGACCGATCAGCGCCATTATGTCTATAACACCACTAGCGACAATAACGCGCTATTAAATACCCCAATTCAGCCACGCTTACACTTTAACTGTGAACAACAAGACAATCACTTTGTGCTCAATCTACTTGATGGATATCAACAGGAGCCAGTTCAAGTGATGCGCTTGGATTTACCATCTGAGCAGATGATTAAGCAGTTGACAGCTTTTCAGCTAAAAACTCAATAAATAAACGCACGCGCTTCGGCAAGTACGCTTGTTGATAATAAACAGCATGAATATCTTGATATTTAAATTCAATTTGGTCATCTAATAAGGTGACCAAACGCTGTTGGGCAATGTCTTGATCGACCAGGAACTCAGATAAGCAACTGATGCCTAAGCCTGCGATACACATCTGAAGTATGGTTTCACCACTTGAGGCTTTGAGTTATGCCGCAGTCTCTTTTGCAGGTGCGGCATTGGCCGCTGTTGCATTGCTGTTGGTGCTGATACAAATCCGTTTGAATCCCATTCAAGCCATATATCAAACGGTATAAAAAAACAGCGCTAAAGTTGAACTTTAGCGCTGTTTTTAAAAGCCAAGCAATTTTTTTCGACTGAGATTTAGACTTAGATGTCGTTTAAGCCCAATACATCTTTCATGTCGTATTTTTTGGTGTCTTTGCCCACGACCCATGCTGCGGCACGTACAGCGCCAGAAGCAAAATTCATGCGGCTGGTGGCTTTATGTGTCACTTCAACACGCTCACCTTCACCAATAAACATCACGGTATGTTCACCGACGATGTCACCACCACGAATGGTTTCAAAACCAATGGTTTCACGATCACGTGGACCGGTATAACCCTCACGGCCATAGACAGCGACTTTCTTTAAATCACGGCCCAACGTATCGGCAATGGCTTCACCCATCATCAACGCAGTGCCAGATGGCGCATCCACTTTATGGCGATGGTGTGCTTCAATAATTTCAATATCAACCGTGTCAGCAAAAACCTTAGATGCCAATTCCAGCAGTTTAATGGAAACGTTGACCCCAACCGAATAGTTGGCTGCATAAACCAATGGAATCTGTGTTGCAACTTGATCAAGCTGCTGCTTTTCTGCATCCGACATCCCTGTGGTGCCAATCACCATCGCGACGCCAGCATTACGGCACAATTCCAAATGTACAGCTGTCGCAGCCGGTGCAGTAAAATCGATGACCACATCACATTGATTCAGTACCGATTCTAAATCACCAACCACCTTCACCCCAATATTGCCAATGCCTGCAAGTTCACCCGCATCTGAACCAACCAAAGAGCTTTCTGGACGCTCAATTGCAGCCGCAAGTTGAAAACCGGCTTGTTGTACCGCTTGAATCAAGGTACGACCCATACGGCCGCCTGCACCTAAGACTGCAATACGTGGATTTGCTGACATCATATTTCCCTAATTTGGTTTTTCAATTGCGCCTACTATAGCAAAACTCTGTACGCAGACTAAGCGGCATCGCAAAAAATTCATTGGCCATAAAAAAGGCCTATTTGCATAGGCCTTTACTAAATCACATCATCACAATTTGCTTAGACATTCAATTAGTCAAACAAACGATCAAAGAATGATTTTTTCTTTGGTGACGACTTATGGTCATCGCCATCAAGGGTATCTTGCAATTCTTTTAACAACTCACGTTGACGTGTGGTTAAGTTTACGGGTGTCTCGATCACGATACGGCAGAGTAAATCACCTTGCATACTGGTACGCACAGGCTTAACCCCTTTACCGCGTAAACGGAACAGTTTGCCCGTTTGTGTTCCTTCAGGAATTTTGAGACTGACACGACCTTCTAAAGTCGGGATTTCCATCTCTTTACCTAAAGCCGCATCTGCGATGCTGACCGGAACATCCATATACAAATCAGCGCCATCACGTTGGAAGATTTCATGCTCACGCACCACCACTTCAACATAAAGATCACCTGACTGGCCATCACCAATCGCTTCACCTTTACCGGTTAAGCGTACGCGGTCACCGTTGTCCACGCCTGCAGGAATGGTCACTTCTAAGGTTTGCTGACGATCAGACACACCTGAACCATGACATGGCTGACAAGGGTTCTTAATGATTTTCCCTTGACCACGACAGGTACTACACGTTTGTTGTACAGCGAAGAAACCTTGCTGCATACGCACTTGTCCAGCGCCATGACAGGTTTTACAGGTTTCAACATCTTTTGGATTTTTTGAACCTTTACCATCACAGCTTTCACACGGTGCTGGTGCAGTAAAGGTAATGGTTTTTTTAACCCCTTTGACCGCTTCTTCTAGCGTCAATTCCATTACATAGCGTAGATCAGATCCACGGCGTTGACGTTGTTGACCACGACCGCCGCCACCAAATGCGCCACCAAAAATATCGCCAAATTGACTGAAAATATCTTCCGCGCTAAATCCGCCTTGATGGAAACCACCACCGCCGCCGCCACCTTCAAAGGCATTGTGCCCCATACGGTCATACATGCTGCGTTTTTCGGCATCGGATAAAATTTCATATGCTTCCGCACATTCTTTAAATTTTTCTTCGGCTTCAGGATTGTCAGGGTTACGGTCCGGATGATATTTCATTGCCAACTTACGGTAGGCTTTTTTAATTTCATCATCACCAGCGGTTTTAGAGACCCCCAAAACCTCATAATAATCACGTTTAGCCATAGTTGGCGCTGCTCCACAGAATTTGATTTTACTTTACTGCGAACTACGTGGGGGTAGGGTCATCATTTTACAAGCGGATAATTTAAAAAAAATCAGAATACGGCTTTATTCTTAATATATTTACTGAAGCCTTTCAGCCAAGCATTTAAAAGATATAACCACGCAACGGCGCTAAAAACCACACCAATAACTGTACAAGCCTTGACCCAGATGAAGCTATCCCAAGGTTGAAACAGTAAAGGAATAAACCATAATGCGGCAAATGCAGCGAGTAATAAGAACATGATCACGCTACGCATCACCCATAACGCTTGAGCATGTATCCAAACTTCCGTATTTTCGACGTGAACCACCTTGCGCGCGAGCCAGTACGAAAGCACAGCCGTCACAATGCTAAATAAAGCAAGGAACATAAATGCATATGCAAAGGCAATATAGCGACGATGTTGTTCTAAATTATTTTTCCCCATGGGTATTTTTTTACCTCAATTCACTGCTAACTTGATTAATTTTCTGCAATGAAATCTCAAGTGTTATTTTCTTTAAAAGATTAGGTGCTACTATATTGAATTTTTCAATATTTCGCACCTAATATTCGCAAAAAATTAACGATTAACGACTTGTTTCTTAACTTTAAACCATGCGGCATACAACGCTGGCAAGAAAAATAGGGTTAAGAAGGTCGCAATAATCAAACCGCCCATAATCGCAACGGCCATTGGGCCAAAGAAAATGCTGCGAGATAAGGGAATCATGGCCAATACCGCAGCCAAAGCGGTCAATATAATCGGTCTACAGCGACGAACGGTTGCGTCTAAAATCGCATTCCACGGATCATGGCCTGCGCGAATATCTTGCTCGATTTGATCAATCAGAATCAGAGAGTTGCGCATAATCATACCCGATAACGCAATTGTGCCAAGCATCGCAACAAAACCGAAAGGTTTGTTAAACAATAATAGGAATAAAACCACACCAATTAAGCCTAGTGGTGCGGTTAAAAATACGATAAAGGCACGTGCCATGCTTTTTAGCTGAATCATAAGCAGGGTAAACACCACAGCCAAAAATAATGGCATACCTGCATTGACCGAAGACTGGCCTTTGGCAGACTCCTCAACCGTCCCACCAACTTCAAGCAAATATCCACTCGGCAGTTCTGCACGTAATTGCGCCATCTGTTCAGACATTTGATTGACCACGGTCGCGGGCTGCAAATGGGTACGTACGTCGCTGCGCACGGTAATGGTTGGTAAACGATTACGATGCCAAATCAAACCATCTTCAAATTTGTATTGAATCGTGGCAATTTGCGACAAAGGGACACTGTTGCCCTTACTGGTCGGTACCGCCAAACTGGCCAATGAAGCCACATCAACACGCTCAGCTTGATCGCCACGCAAACGGATATCAATCAATTCATGTTTCTCACGATATTGATTGATGACCGCACCTAAAATCGAGCTATTTAAGAAATTCGCAACATCAACACTAGATACGCCCAATTGGCGTGCACGATCCTGATCAATATCCAATGAAATAATCTTACTCGGCTCCCCCCAATCCAAATGTACATTGGCAGTATTTGGGTTTTCACTCACGATTTTAGCTACTTTCTGTGCCCACTGTCTGACGATATTTAAGTCTTCACCAGAGACACGATACTGAATTGGATAACCGACCGGTGGCCCATTTTCCAATAACGTCACGCGTGTCCGCACATCTGGTAATAGCTTACGAATTTGTTCATCCAGCGACTTACGAATTTCATCACGGTCATCCAAAGACGAGGCCAAGACCACAAATTGGGCAAAGCTGGCTTGTGGTAACTGTTGATCCAGTGGCAAATAAAAGCGAGGGGAACCTGTGCCCACATAAGCCACATAATTATCAATGCCGGGTTGCTTGGAAAGAAAAGCCTCCACTTTTTTAACCGCCTGTTCAGTGGCAGTCAGTGAGGCCCCCTCTTCTAATTTTAAGTCGACTAAAATTTCAGTTCGATTTGATGGGGGAAAGAACTGTTGTGGTACCAATTTAAACAGCAGCACCGAACCCACAAACAATCCTGCGGTAATGCCAATGACCGTTTTTCGATGTTCGATACACCATGCGACAAGCATTCTAAAGCGTTGATAGAATTTGGATTGATAAGGATCAAAATGCCCATCGCTTTGACTGTGCCGCACAATCGGTTGCGGTTCAGGTTGCTTCCGTAAACGCGCCCATAAGCGTTGATACCACGGCGCTCGTTGTGAATGCTGATCTGGCTTAAAGTCTGGCAGTAGCTTATCGCCCAAATACGGTACAAACAGTACCGCCGCAAACCATGACACCACCAAGGCAATGGTCACCACTTGGAAAATCGAACGGGTATATTCACCCGTCCCCGAAGCCGCTGTGGCAATCGGTAAAAAGCCTGCAGCTGTAATCAGTGTCCCAGTCAACATTGGAAATGCCGTGGTTTTCCACATAAAGCCAGCAGCTTGCAAACGGCTATAGCCCTGCTCCATTTTAATGGCCATCATCTCGACTGCAATAATCGCGTCATCGACCAATAGACCCAAAGCTAAAATCAGTGCACCCAAGGAAATTTTGTGCAAGCCGACATCAAATAAATGCATGCCCGCAAAGGTCATCGCCAAAACCAGTGGAATTGAAAAGGCCACCACCAAACCTGTGCGAAAACCCAAAGAGAAAAAGCTGACCAGCAAAACAATAATCACTGCCTCAGCCAAGACTTTAATAAACTCATGAATACTGTGCTGTACGGCAACCGGTTGATCGGATACTTTTTTCAACTGCATGCCCAACGGTAAACTTTTCTGTAGGGCACTAAACTCGGCTTCAAGGTTTTTGCCTAAGGCAATAATGTCACCGCCTTTACGCATTGAGACCGCCATCCCAATGCCATTTTCTCCCATAAAACGCATCCGTGGCTGTGCCGGTTCACTAAAGCCACGATAGACCTCGGCAACATCACCCAACTGAATGGTGCGGTCACCCACCAGTAACGGCATTTTCTGCAGTTCATCCACACGATGTAATTGACCACTGACTCGAATTTGAATGCGATCTGAAGCCGTTTCAAAAAACCCAGCCGGAGTCATATTGTGTTGTTGCTGCAAAGCCTGTTGAATGGCTGCCACGGGTATACCCAGTTGCGTGGCTTTGGTATTAGAAATTTCAATCCAAATCTTTTGATCTTGTAAGCCAATTAAATCGACTTTATTGACATCTTTGACTCGCTGTAACTGCAGTTGCAAACGATCGGCATATTCTTTGAGTACCGCATAATCATAGTCGGCACCGGTCAGTACATAGATATTGCCAAAGGTATCGCCAAACTCATCATCAAAAAATGGCCCTTGTACCCCACTTGGCAATTGCGTTTTGATGTCGCCAATTTTCTTACGCACCTGATACCACACATCGGGGATCTGCTGCGGCTTCAATGAATCTTTGGCAATGAACATCACCAATGATTCACCTGGACGAGAATAGGCAGCAATACGGTCATATAGACCGGTCTGCATCAATTGTTTTTCAATGCGATCTGTAACTTGTAATGTGACTTCTTCAGCCGTCGCACCGGGCCAGTAGGTCTGAATGACCATCACTTTAAAGGTAAACGGTGGATCTTCACTTTGCGACAACTTGGAATAAGACACCAAGCCCACGATGCCCAAGAGCAGCATGAAATAAAGAATCAGTCCTTTATTTCTTAAGGCCCACTCAGACAAGTTAAAATTCATGGCTGAACTCCTGTCTGGGTGTTTTTAGCTACTGCCTGAATCTGCACTGCACGATTCTCACGATCAATCGGATGAATTTTTTGTTGCTCATGCAATAAATGCACACCACCAACCACCACCCAATCCTGTGCATTCAATCCTTGGGTTACCTGCACTCGATCACGCCCATATGCACCTAAACCGACCAGCACTTTACGAATACTGTGATTGGGATTGACCACCCAAACATAGGCTTGCTGCCCATTGGCGGAAACACTGGACAAGGGCACCATCAAGACATCGTGCTGTTGGTGGTTAAAAAACACCCGTGCACTTTGCCCCATCTGAATACTGCCCTGCCCTTCTTTTAAAGCCACTTTGGCACTAAAAGTACGCGATGCATCTGCTGCGGGTGAAATCTCCCGCACATAGGCGGCAAACTTTTCTTCTGGTTTCGACCATAAAGTGACCCAAGCTTGTTGCCCCACTTGAATTTTAGCAACCGCCTGCTCTGGCACCCCAATCACCACCTCACGATCACCATCAATCGCCAACTGATAAGCAGCCTGCCCTGCGGCAATGACTTGTCCAACCTCAATATTGCGTTTGGTAATCACCCCATTTTTATTGGCCAATAACTGGTTATAACCGGTCTGATTGGCAGAGACATTAAAATTTGCTTGTGCTTGCTTGGCCGCGGCAATTGCAGCTTCATACTGATTTTTAACCACATCATACTGCGATTGACTCACTGCATGCATCGGTAGCAATTGTTGAAAACGTTTCAGTTCATCTGCGGCGACTTTCGCGGCAGATTGGGTACTGTCTAATTGTGCTTTGGCTGAATTGAGCTGTAGCTGCGCGTCTTTCACATCAAGCTTGGCCAAGACTTGCCCAACTTTGACCCGGTCACCGACATTGACAAAACGTTCAGTGATTTGTCCCCCAACTCGAAAAGCCAAATCAGTGGCTTGTCGCGCTTGTACTTCCCCAGCATAGCTTTGTTGCTCATTCAGTGTTGTCGCTGGCTGCACCACCATGACATAAGGAACCGCTTCTGTTTCCTCAGTCTTTTTACTGCATCCCAACAACATCACACTCGACACGATTAACATGCTTAATACCGTCGATTTCCATATACTCATAGGCGTGGCTCTTATTCAGCTGTTTTTCAGGCACAATAGGCTTAATTTAATCAATTTAGAGTGCAAATTAATTAGTGTACCGCATAGTACATTAATTAATATTTTTGCTTCAAGCGCATCTTAATTTTTTTTGGAGATACTTTGAAAATAACCGTTGGACGTCCCAAAGACCTTGAAAAACGTAAACAAATTTTAGTCGCTGCTAAGTCAGTTTTTCTAAAATCTGGCTACCACGGCTCAAGTATGAATCAGATTGCCAAAGAAGCCGGTGTTACTAAATTGACGGTCTACAACCATTTTCAAGACAAGGAAAATTTATTTAGCTGTGCCATTGAACAGACCTGTGAAGAATCTCTGCAAGCACAGCCGTTTAAACTGCATGCAGGTTCTGACTTTAATCATGCTTTTTTTCACGCATGTGAGATGTCACTAAAAGTTATTTATCTGCCCGAAGCACTAAAACTTGAACATTTGTTATTTGAATTGGCTGCCGAGAAAAACCCCTTAGCATTACAGTTTTATAATGCGTCACATACGCGTATGCGCTTACTTTGGGAAGATTTTTTTAAAGAGGCATTGGCATTAAAGCATATTGAAAGCGGTGATATTGAACAACAAACCGTGTTAATTTTAAGCTTACTTTTGGGCATTCGACACTACGAAGTGCTACTCGGAATGCGGGAAGTACCGACGACGCAAGAAAGACATCAAATAATATTAAGCAGTATTCAATTATTTTTAATGAAATATCAATTAAATTCAGGCTAAAGTAGGGCCCAGCCAAGCGATCCCACTGTGCCCAGCTTTTAAACTGCTAGGTGTGGATAGACAGCTAATTTTAAATATGAAAGATCATATGCTCAGCAAACCAACGTTACAATGGCGATAGGCCAAGTAACGCAGGCAAAAAAGCATAGCAAAACCATGTAAAGCATACTTTTGTATTACACCACTTGGAATGTAATGATTTCGCGTTATAGTCGAAATATAAGAAAGGAGATGAAGTATGGCTCAACAAATTGATGCACCCTTGCGTGAAGATGTACGCTTATTGGGTAATCTTTTAGGGGAAACGTTAAAAGAACATGCCGGACAAGATCTGTTTAATCAGATTGAGCAAATTCGTGCTTTGTCCAAAGGCGCACGTGATGGCCAAATCGAAGCGGAGAAACAGCTTGAACAGCTATTTTTAAGTCTAGAAGACCATGAAATTCTCCCATTGACCCGTGCTTTTTCGCACTTTCTCAACTTTGCCAATATTGCAGAGCAATATCATGTGGTGCGTAGCCGCCGCCAAGCAGAGTCTGATCCTGAACAAGCATCACCGAATGTACTCGAACCCTTGTTCGAAAAATTTAAAACCCAAAATATCTCAGCATCGCAGCTCTATCAACAAGTCTGCGAACTGAACATTGAATTGGTGCTTACGGCACATCCAACTGAAGTCAGTCGTCGTACCCTGATTCAAAAATATGATGGCATTAATGATTGTCTGTCTAAACTTGATCAACAAAAGTTGACACCAAGACAACGGGCGCAAGTGCTCAACGAAATGAAGCAGCTGATTATTTCAGCTTGGCAAACCGATGAAATTCGTCAGCACCGTCCAACTCCAATCGATGAAGCCAAATGGGGGTTCACCACCATTGAGCAAAGTCTTTGGAATGCCGTGCCACAGTTTATTCGCCAATTAGATGGGCTGGTACAACAGCATTGCGAACAAGGCTTACCGCTGGATATCGCCCCGATCCGTTTTGCCTCTTGGATGGGCGGTGACCGTGATGGCAACCCGAATGTAACCCATGTCGTGACCCAAGAAGTGCTGTGGTTATCGCGTTGGAAAGCAACCGATTTATATTTACGTGACATTGAAGATCTGCGCTGGGAACTGTCGGTGCAAAGCTGTTCAGATGAACTGAAGCAAGCCTTGGGTGCAGAACATGCTGAACCCTACCGTGAATATTTACGTGCAACCCGACAACGCCTCGAACTGACCCGTGATTGGCTCACGCATCAATTACAAGGTCAAATCTCGGATATTGATCCAACCCAAATTATTCGTCATAAAGATGAATTATTAGCACCGCTGTTGCTCTGCTATCGTTCTTTAATCGACTGTCATTTGCCTGAAATTGCCAATGGTCGTTTGCTTGACTTTATCTATCGCATCAATTGCTTTGGCATTGAGCTATTAAAATTAGATATTCGCCAAGAATCAGGGCGTCATCGCCAAGCCATTTCCGCCATTACCGAATATTTAGGTTTGGGTAATTTTGAAACGTGGACAGAACAAGCCAAGCAAAATTTCTTATTACAAGAATTGCAAAGCAAACGACCGTTGTTGCCAAAACATCTAACTGAGTCGCCAGAAAGCCTTATTGAACATCCAGATGTGCAAGAAGTCTTTGCGACCATGCACATGTTGGCAGAGCAGCCACAAGCAGCGTTGGGTGCCTATATTATTTCCATGGCCGAATACCCAAGTGATGTGTTGTCTGTATTGCTCTTGCAAAAAGAAGCTGGCATTCAACATCCACTGCGTGTTGTCCCACTATTTGAAACGCTCAAAGACTTAGATGGCGCGGCTGCGACCATGAACACCCTCTTGGGCATGTATTGGTATAAACAGCATATTCAAGGCAAGCATGAGGTCATGATTGGCTATTCCGATTCGGCCAAAGACGCTGGCTTTATGTCCGCCAACTGGGCGCAATATCGTGCACAAGAACAATTGACCCGTATTGCTAAACAGCATGATATTCAATTGATTTTATTCCATGGCCGTGGCGGTTCGATTAGTCGTGGTGGTGCACCGACCCAACAAGCTTTATTTTCTCAACCTCCTGGTTCAATTTCGGGTGCGATTCGTGTCACTGAACAAGGTGAGATGATCCGCTTTAAATTTGGTTTAGAGGAAATTGCTCAGCAAAACCTTGAAATTTATAGTGCAGCAACCCTTGAAGCCACCCTATTACCACCGCCAGAACCGAAACAAGCATGGCGCGACTTGATGGATAAAATGACCGAACATTCGGTTCAGGTCTATCGCCAAACTGTTCGTGACAATCCACACTTTGTAAAATACCTACGCACAGTAACCCCTGAGCTTGAATTGCAAATGTTGCCACTCGGTTCGCGTCCAGCCAAGCGTAAAGTCAGTGGTGGCATTGAGTCATTACGTGCCATTCCTTGGGTATTTGCATGGACTCAAATCCGCTTAATGCTGCCTGCATGGCTCGGTACTGGTGCTGCGATCAATCAAGTGATTACGCTTGATGGTAAAAACACCTTGGCGGAAATGCTAGTTGAATGGCCTTATTTCCAAACCTTAATCGATATGTTGGAAATGGTGCTGTCTAAGTCAGATCGTCATATTGCCTTATATTATGAAGCGCATTTAACCGATGACGAAGACCTCAAAGCCCTCGGCTTAGAACTACGTCAACGCTTACAAGACGCGGTACAGACCTTATTGGCCATTAAAGGCGAATCAAAACTGCTCAGCTCCAATGATGTGCTCGATCAAGCCATGAAAGTGCGCAAGCCTTATCTGTTGCCGTTACATTTACTGCAAGCAGAATTGATGAAACGCCGTCGTGGTTACTTGGCTGAACGTCAGGCTGAACATACTCCAGTCGATCATGCCTTGATGGTGAGTATTGCAGGAATCGCAGCAGGACTACGCAATACAGGTTAAGTCTTTGCAGTTTACTCCCCCACTTTATATCTTTTTCTAAGATACAAGGTGGGAGCAAGGCGTTCCCCCTCTCCTTTTCTAAGAAACAAGGTGGGAGTAGGGCATTTCCCTCTCCTTTTCAAGGAGAGGGCCAGGGAGAGGTTGCTTTTTCTTTACCCTCTCCCCATAGGGAGAGGGAGCTACATCATTTTTTGATATGCTGCGATCCAAAGAAATCCCTCCCAACCTCCCTTTGAAAAAGGGAGGAGCGTTGTATATCAAATTCAGTATGATATTTAATGGAAGTTGCCCTCTTTTTCAAAGATGAGCCATATATGGCGCAAGGGGGGAGCTACACCTTTTTTAAATCATTTTCTTGGACGTCTTCCGATGCAATTACATGCACATATCTATTATGAACACGATCAATTTGATCAAGCAGATCTACTCCGTACTTTTCTGACAGAAAACTTTCCGCAAGGTGTGGTTGGCCGCTTTCATCAGCAACCCGTTGGGCCACATACTAAAGCCATGTTTCAAGTTAAATTTGATCAACTCGAATTTGCCAATTTACTGGTTCTAATCCGCCCGCATACTTTAGGGCAATCTATTTTGATCCATCCCGATATTGAAGATCAGGTTTTGGCACATACCGCAGAAGCCCACTGGATTGGCCCTGCTCTACCGTTAAATATCGATGCGTTAAAATAATCAGGAGCGTTCTCGGTTTACCTCAATACATGCGCAAACTGCTGCAAAGAAATTGGCAGGCTGCGCTTAAGGCTTGAATCCACCAAATAATGTTTTTTAAATAAGCAATAAAATACAATCTATTCGCAGTAATATTTACCTAATGGTAAAAACAACAATAAAGTCATCAAAATAATTTTAATCATCGCATGCAAACTGCGCTTAATTTTTTTTTAAACAAGCGTATGATGTGTGCAGTTTAGTTTTAGAGCGCCCAAAATATGAGCAGTTGGTTTCCAAAATGGCGTCCGTATCAAGGTGATATCAATCATCAACCGGTCGGTACCAATGAGTATTTGCCGCCAGCACAAAGTGCGGTATTGGGTATACAACATGCATTTGCCATGTTCGGTGCCACAGTTCTTGCGCCATTTTTAATGGGTTTTGATCCAAATCTCGCGATTTTGATGTCCGGTATTTGTACCATTCTATTTTTTATTATGACTGCGGGCCGTGTGCCGAGTTATTTGGGGTCAAGCTTCGCCTTTATTGGCGTGGTGATTGCCGCAACAGGTTATAGCGCATCAGGCACAGGTGCACCAAACCTCAACCTTGGGGTCGCTGCGGGCGGCATCATGGCTTGCGGTGTGTTATACGCTTTATTTGGTTTTATAGTGATGGCTACGGGCACCAAATGGATCGAAAAACTAATGCCACCTGTGGTCACTGGTGCCGTGGTGATGATCATTGGTTTAAACCTCGCACCTGTAACGGTTAAAGGCGTGATGGGCAATAACTTTAATATGTGGATGTCCTTAGTGACCGTCATGTGTATGGGAAGTATTGCGGTATTCACCAAAGGTTTGATGCAGCGTTTATTGCTGTTGATTGGTTTACTGTTGGCTTATCTGATTTATTTTATCGTATCTAATCTGATGGGTTATGGGACTCCGATTAACTTTGCAGCGATTCAACAAGCGGCATGGTTCGGGATTCCAACCTTTCATTCCCCTGTATTTAATGCCAATGCCATGCTGATCATTGCCCCGATTGCACTGATTCTAGTCGCAGAAAATTTGGGACATATTAAAGCGGTCAGTGCGATGACTGGTGAAAACCTTGATCCGCATATTGGTAAAGCCTTTGTGGCCGATGGTGTTGCAACCACACTTTCTGGCGCTGTTGGCGCACCGGGCATGACCACCTACGGTGAAAATATTGGCGTAATGGCCGTTACTCGGGTCTATTCCACCATTGTCTTTGTGATCGCGGGTGTATTCGCGATTTTCCTCGGTTTTTCACCAAAATTTGGTGCAGTGATTCACACCATTCCATCGGCCATCTTAACGGGTGCATCAATTGTAGTGTTTGGTTTAATTACCATTGCCGGCGCGAAAATTTGGATTGAAAACAAAGTTAACTTTTCTAAAAACAAAAACTTAATGGTGGCTGCAGTCACGATTATTTTAGGAACAGGTGATTTTGCATTACAGTTTGGTCAATTCAATTTGGGCGGTATTGGTACAGCGACCTTTGCAGCACTGTTTTTAAACTTCATTTTTAGTTTAAAAGACCCTGAACCTTAAACCGATCAATCAATGATGAATTAATGGGAGCTTGGCTCCCATTTTTTTTGCTGAGAAAAAGCTAGAACGACTGAACTAAAAAATAAGTGCATTCCAGTCCCCGAACAGATCGAAGCAAAGCCACTAAAAAGCGGTTTTCTCAGCCGGTTTTTCTTGCCGAATGGCTCAGGGCTTTATTCGTTTTGTCTAATGAATAGCGTGGAACTTTGCTCAGATAGTGTACGTGGAACGGTCTAAATCACGCAAAAAGCCCTAGTCGTTGGACTAGGGCTTTTTATAACGACCTAAGCAATTGATTTAAAACGGAATAACAAAAGCATTTCGTATAAAGTGTATTATGTTAATTTTAGAGAATCTTAACTATTTATCGGTAAACCTCTAACACATGAAAATTACACAGTTAATTCCAATTTTTCAATTTCTTCTAATGCTTTTCGCCATCGAGAATCTCTTTCCATATACCCTCGCAAAATTGCAGAAAATTGATAATGTGATTTTAAACGATGTCTAATTTTTTTTGCTTCCAGAATTTTTTCTTCATCAAGCCAGTCATCTAAATTTTTAAAAAAATTTCGCCTTAAATCTAAAAACACACTGTGTATATCAATAATTTTCTCTCGTAGATCTTCTTTACTTACTTCTTGTATGCCACTATTTGCACTATTAAAGCATCTTGAAATTAGCTCTTTAGATGTATCAGCTTTTGTAAAAAAAATGTGATCACGAGGACAAGAATTAATGACTTCTATATCATCATCTGGCATTCGATAATAAATTTTAATCCATTCTTCTACTAAATGATCGGCATTACAACAGTCGAGCATATCATCAAAGTATTTATTCTTTATCGAATTACAACGAGAACATGCATAATAAAGATTATTCCAATCGAGCTTTAAAGCTTCATCTCCTTCGTGAGGAATAAAATGTTCTACATTTAAATTAGGGAAATGTTTCTGCTCACAAATGTAGCATTTCCCATGAAAGTCATTACGTAGTTGCTCTACAACAACTGGATCTCTGTACTCTTTAGTTGTCCAATTAGCAGGTCTATCAGATTTAGATACCTTAAACATCTCAACCACCTAACTCATTGTTATCTAAAAGTAGATTTTCAGCTTGTAGATAGAGGTTTTGGATTTTTTTATCTAAAACACCGCTAATTTCTAAAGGCTTTAATTCTTTTATGATAGCTCTAATTTCTTCAAAGTCTATTTGATTTGCATTTAATAAATTTTTCAAATATTCAGTAGAGTTTCTAATTTCAGAGCTTACAGGATTCACATGAAATAAACCTTTAACGACAGATTCATATGAATATTGACTTAAATTATCCTCAAAAAACTCACCACTAGATATATCATAAACAACAGTGTCATCACCTGTTGAAGTAATTACAAAGGGCGAGTGGGTACTTACAATAAATTGTAAATGTGGGAATAGTTTTATAAAAAATGGGAGTATCTTTTTTTGTAGTGAAATATGTAAGTGGGCATCGATTTCATCAATTATTACAATACCTTGTAACTGATCAGGCGTAATATCAAAAAATTCTGAACGAACAAGGAGGTCTGCTAAAATTTCAAAAATAGCTAGATAACCAGATGAAAGTGTTTGAAAATCAAACTCACGATTATTAAGAGATATTTTAAATTTGTAATTTTGGCGATAAAAAACTAGATGAGCGCTGTCATCTTCAAATAAAAACTTTAGATGATCATCAAAACTATTGAACCACTCTTGAAATTTATCAGCTTGTACTTGATTGTTATCTTCAGTAATCGCTAGAGACTGGTTTACTTTTATATTAACTAAATGTTGTTCAAGCTTATTACCAAAATTCACATCTTGATTATTTTTCAAACTCTGAAGAGCCTTAATTTTTTCCTCCTCAATGGAGGATGTTTGTTTTGTCTCTTGAATCGAAGCAATACGCATAGCTTTGAAGAAAACAAAGATGGCTTCTAAATTATCGTAATGATTTATAAGCTTAAATTCTTCTACAAATTCTAAATGTAATCCCTCATTAATTTTTTTAAGTCTGTCAGACTGGTAATTAATTTGGTTTTGAAAGTTAGCAAATTCACGACTTCCAATAGGCTCATTTTTTTGCTTATTTGTCCAAAATTCTAACTCCTTTTCTGCTTCAACTCTTATTTGAGCTTCTTTTTTAAGATGTATTTTTATTTTATCTGATAGTAAATTTAAAAAACTCGTTTTACCGCTTCCATTTTTGCCAGTGATAATTAAGTTTCTAGCAATTAATGGAATATTAATAGTGGAAATTCCTGCATGTGGAATTTCTCCACAGATACTCATTAAATATTTCATATTTATAGTATAAATGACTAAATAATTAGCTTCTAATGTTATAAGTTAAACCTCTGTACACGACAAAAATAGATAACTCATTGAAATAATGTCATAATAATTGTTTTCTAACGACGAATACTATGACACATCTCAATGAGTTATATCTTATCTTAAACAAATATCTAAAATGGAACAAGTCACATTTAAAGTGCTTTGCGCTCATCATGCTTGTGATTATTTTAAAGCAAACATGTAATCTTTCTTCTGCATCTAAAGCCTTGCCCATCAAGTGCTTACCACAATCATTTTATCGACGTATGCAGCGCTTCTTTGCAGGTCAGTATTTTGATTATCGTCAAATTTCTCAGTTGATTTTCAATATGTTTTCATTCGACCAAGTGCAACTGACTTTAGATAGAACCAATTGGAAATGGGGAAAACGAAATATTAATATCCTGATGCTCGCAATCGTTTATCGTGGAATAGCGATACCTATCCTTTGGACATTGCTTAATAAACGTGGAAATTCAGATACGAAAGAGCGTATTGCTTTGATTCAACGCTTTATAGCCATTTTTGGTAAAGACCGTATTGTGAATGTGTTCGCAGACAGAGAGTTTATCGGTGAGCAGTGGTTTACATGGTTAATTGAACAAGACATCAACTTCTGCATTCGTGTTAAAAAAACTTCATTGTCACCAATCATTTAGGAAAGAATCATAAAATTAGTGATTTATTTCGCCATCTTAAAGTTGGTCAAATTGAATGTCGTAAACGACGGATTTTGGTTGGTCGGGTGAAACTATATATAAGTGCACTACAGTTAGAAAATGGAGAGCTTTTACTCGTCGTTTCTCCTCAGTTTAATGCCAATGCTATTCAGGATTATGCATTACGCTGGGAAATTGAAACCTTATTCAGTTGTCTCAAAGGACGCGGGTTTAATCTTGAAAATACGCGCTTGACAGACCCTAGACGAGTGAAAAAATTGATTGCGGTGTTAGCTATAAGCTTCTGTTGGTGTTACTTAACGGGTGAATGGCAACATGATCAAAAAAAAGTGATAAAAATAAAGAAGCATGGACGACTCTCAATGAGTTTATTTCGCTATGGTTTAGACTATGTTCAAATGGCGATTCAGCGTTTAATTGGTTTTGGGAAAAAAGAAGAGTTTAAGGAAATTTTGGCAATTTTAAGAAGGCAGAACCCTGATAGGATAAGGGTTCTGTGAAATTTGTCGTGTACAGAGAAGTTAAACCATAAATTTAGAAGGATATAATCCACATAAATTTCATTTAGCATAAAATCTCTTATGATTAATCGAAAAATAGTTTGGTTTTCCACCAAATCATTGTCTATTTAACATAATGGGCATTATGCGAAATGTAGATGTAAGCCCAAAATAGAAATGTCCGGTTTCTCCAAAGTAAAAATGTCCGCTTTTAGAATATGCACTTTTGCGATTATTGAAGCGGACGGTTTGATATGTTGGTGTCTATGTCGGATAAAGAACTTAAACGATTGTCGGTCTTGCAGGAAATCTGCGATCAACGCATAACTCAATCCCAGGCTGCTCAGCTACTTCATATTTCAGAACGTCAGATCAGACGCTTACTGCAGAAATACAAAGCTCAAGGCCCAGCTGCATTAGCCCATGCTGGTCGTGGCCAAACCAGCAACTGCAAACTTCCTGAAGAACTCAGACTCAAGTGCCTCAATATTGTTTCGGATCAACTCCATGGTTTCGGACCCACTTTAGCGCATGAAAAGCTCACTACCGTTCATGGATTCGATCTTTCAGTGGAAACCCTGCGTTGCTGGATGATTGCAGCCGATTTATGGATTCCTCGCTCCAAGCGCCTGAAACGCCCATATCAGCCTCGATATAACCGAGATTGTTATGGTGAACTGGTACAAATCGATGGCTCACACCATGACTGGTTTGAAGGAAGAGCCGCTAAATGCTGTCTGCTAGTCTTTATCGATGATGCCACAGGCAAATTGCAGCATTTACGCTTCTGTGAATCAGAATCAGCCTTTGACTATATGATTTCGACACGCTTGTATGTTGAACAGCATGGTAAGCCTTTAGCGTTTTACAGCGACAAACATTCAGTCTTTAGGGTGAATCAAAGCAGCAAGAAAGACAGCAAGATTACCCAGTTTGGACGCGTACTCAGTACCCTCAATATCGATATCATCTTCGCTAACTCCCCTCAGGCCAAAGGACGGGTGGAACGGGCCAACAGAACCCTTCAGGACCGTCTGATTAAGGAGATGCGCCTGGAAGGTATCAGTTCGATTGCAGATGCGAATAAGTGGTTACCCTGCTTTATTGAGCAGTTCAATCTCAAGTTTGCAAAGATGGCCTTTAATCCTAAGAACTTACACCGCTCTGCCACCGAAACAGCTGAGCAATTAGATGATATTTTTACCTGGCGAGAGCCACGTAGAGTCACCAATAGCCTGACCATTACTTATGATAAATGTGTATATCTCCTGGAGAGTACAGAAGAAAACCAGAGGCTGATTGGTAAATATCTTGAGTTTCTAGAATACCCGGATGGTACTGTAGCCATCATGCATGAAGGCCGGAAGATCAATTACAGCATCTTCGATAAATTAAGTCAGCTCAACCAGCGAGAGATTGTTGAGAATAAACGGTTGGGTGCTGTTCTGAATCATATCCAACAACAGCATGAAGAACTGGAACAACAAAACAAACGCAATCGTTCTCAAAAGATGCCAAGCAGACGTGCACAGAAAACAGCAATTCAACAACGAAATCTGAATCCTGTGCTTGACTTGGAAATGT
Organism: Acinetobacter pullicarnis; assembly: GCF_006352475.1. NCBI lineage: Bacteria > Pseudomonadati > Pseudomonadota > Gammaproteobacteria > Moraxellales > Moraxellaceae > Acinetobacter > Acinetobacter pullicarnis. The sequence continues at coordinate 81,979 of NZ_VCMZ01000001.1, read as the reverse complement.
CCATATAGGACATTTCTATTTGGTTATTAGGTAGGACATTTCTACTTGGGAATAACAGTAGATTTATGCGCGTAAAATATTTAAAAATTTATCAAAACTTTCAGCCACATAGTTGACTACCATAGAATTGCTGCCATCTTCATGATCTACAAAGTCATCGTGATAGACCAAGACGATTTTAGGTCTTGAGCCTTCCATATCTCTGTAATCAAAACAGATATAATCTCCATTAGCACATATACCGAAGATTACGAGATCATCAATCCCATAGTTATTAATGTCATTAATATTTTCTTGATTACTTAAGATGTCACCGTCTAAATGATCAGATTTAAAACTTAAAAAATTAAGATCTCTTTCATCAGATTTTCCATATATATTGATGAAATCGAATATATTTTCTTCTAAGTACAAAGCATCATGTTTTACTGCTAGATCAATATACATTTGTGGGAAATCAACATTTAAATGGCTTTGAACGGAGAGTACATCTTCTAAAGAATTGTTACCGTTATCCCTAAATATTTTCATAGTTTACTCATTTCACAATATTTCTAGTTTAATGAATATTTAACATAAAATCTCTTATGCGAAACTCATCTGTTAGAACCCAATCAAAGTGTCTATATCCTCACCAATAAAAACATCTAGTTTATGATGGTTTTACCATCATGGACTGGATATGAAATATAGATGCTGATCACCAGATGATTAAAAAAGCCGGCTCAATTCATTCATTTCCGGCTTTTTACTAGATTTAAAGCGAGGGTGAAGACCAGCGTTAAAGCCATGTTTAGCAATGCTTTTGGATAGATAACACATCCGGATCTAACGTGGTTTTTCGAGTAACCACTGCAAATGCTGCTGCACCGCAGGCCACTCATTTTTTAAAATGCTATACACATAGGTATCTCTAAGAATATCGTCTGCAACAATTTGATGGCTGCGTAATACCCCATCTAATTTTGCACCCAAGCGCTCGATGGCAGCCCGACTCCGTAGATTAAAAGAAGACGTTCTAAACTCAACCGCAATACAAGATAAGTCCTCAAAGGCATGCGATAGCAATAGTTTTTTGCATTCGGTATTCACATGACTGCGCTGTGCGGACTGTCGATACCAGGTCGAACCAATTTCTACTCTGCGATGTGCGGACTCGATATTCATTAAGGTGGTCATGCCCAATGCTTGCCCTGTTGCACGTGCTTCAATATAAAAAGGCAACATGCTGCCACGCGCTTGCAGTGCAAGCCGTCTTTCAATCTCTGCCGCCATTTGCGCTGGTGCTGGAATTTTGGTGTACCACAAATTCCACAATTCGCCATCAACAACCGCTTCTTGCAGCGGTTCACAATGGCTTGCTGCCAGTGGTTTTAACACCACATGCTCACCTATTAACTCAATTGGTTTGATCCAGTGCTGCATTTTCATCTCTCCCTCACGCGCGCTCGCAGCGTGAATACGCCCATTAAGCCTGTTGATCCGCAATCTGTTGCATCGCTGCTGCCATCTGGGTATTCCCCGTTGCTTTAACCCCAGCAGTTGCACCAACAATGTCCCGATGCTCTTTATTTTGACTGAGCTTGGATTTACCCTCGATTTTGGTGATTTCGATTTCAATTCCAACAATGGCCTGTAACATTGCATCAAGATAATCTTTAGGGGCGTCGGACATTTTCCATGGCTCAAGTTGTGATGCCTCATGGGTTCGGGTTAAACGCGCCACAACACCACGTACATAGCGCTCATCATCACGAATCGTGACTTTTCCATAAGCATGTACCACCACATAATTCCATGTCGGCACTTGCTTATGAAACTCGTGTTTACTTGGGTACCATTGCGGAGAAATATAAGCATCACCGACCTGAAACACCACCAGCACTTCATCCCCATTGGCGATGTTTTGCCAAACTGGATTATTTCGGGCGACATGCGCATGCAATGTTCCGAACTGGCCTTCATTCACGTGTAATTCAAACGGTAGATGGTTGGCGTCTAAACCCTGCTGACCACCTGTCAGCAAAATCCCAAACGGATGCTGCATGATTTGCGCATGCAGTACCTCAAGATTTGACTCTCTAAACTGTGCAGGTATATACATCTCAAACATTCCTTATCTTAATAATGCGAATCACCAATCTTTTCTGTTGTAAATATTGCGATTTATATGGATTATTAAAAAGTACCAATTTATTTTATTTTGAGTAGACCAGAATTATGGCAAGAACCGCTCAAGTTGTTGATCTTCCTTCGATTGCAAAAATTGATAAAAAAGCAGGACACATCAGTCTGCAATTAATCCAAGTCTTGCGTGCGGCAGTACACCATGGAGAACTGCAACCGGGCGATCCTCTGCCCTCATCACGAGAATTGGCACAAACCCTGCGAGTTGCTAGAGGCACTGTAATTGAAGCATACGATCAACTCTTGGCCGAAGGGGTTTTAGCATCCCAAGCCCGAACTGGCACCTATGTTGCACACGCCTTAACTGCCAGCAGCGAGCCGCAAAAAAACAACAGTGAAAACAGCTCGATGCCACTTACAACCGCAGCACAGGCTTTTGCCGCGGTGTTAAAAGATTTCAAGCCCCTGCCTCACCTACCCTTTGCCGTTTCTGTTCCAATCAATCGCACGCAACCCAATGATGCGTGGCGCAAATTTGGCAACCGTTTTCGCGCACGTGGTGTCGGTGTGCCGACAGGGTATGAAGATCCTCAAGGCATTTTGTCATTGCGTGAAGCCATTGCAGACTATGTGCGTCGATCTCGTTCTGTACGCTGCACACCTGAGCAAATTATTATCACCACCGGTACCCAACAAGCACTGTATATTTGCAGTCAAATTTTATTTGAAGCACAAGATCAAGTCTGGGTCGAAGACCCCGCCTATCGCGGAACTACGTCCACTTTGGCGCATAGTATTCAAAAGATTCAAATGGTAGCTGTGCCCGTCGATGCAGAAGGGATCCAAGTCCAACGCGGGATTGCATTGGCCAAATCCGCCCGCGCTGCCTTTGTGACACCTTCGCATCAATACCCATTGGGTATGGCGATGAGTTTGGCACGGCGTAACGCCTTATTGGCGTGGGCAAAAAACCAAAATGCATGGATCATTGAAGATGACTATGACAGTGAGTTGCGCTACAGCGGCCAACCCTTTCCATCCCTGCAAGGGCTTGATCCTAGTCGTGTGATTTATCTGGGTACATTTAGCAAAGTGCTGTTCCCCTCACTACGACTCGGTTATGCGATTGTTCCAGCCGCATTGGTGGATGCTTTTTGTGGGCTCAAAGCCTTAATTGATCGACATTCTGCCAGTGCCGATCAACATGTTTTAGCCGCATTTATTCGGGAAGGTTATCTAGAACGACACATTCGGCGCATCCGCAATATCTATGCTGAAAAGCGTAAAGAACTGATTGCAATGATTGAGCACATCATTCCCGCTGAGCTTGCAACCTTGGAACCTGGCGATCAAGGCATGCATATGGTGTTATGGCTCGCACATGGTATTAACGATACGCAGATTGCCGCTGCGGCATTGGAAGATGGTGTTGCCATTAAGGCTATTTCACCCACATTTGCCAGTGACCACACACGTTCAGGTCTGATTATTGGGCTTGGCGATTTTGAAAGCGCAGATATGCGCATTGCGATTCAAAAACTCAGCCGCCTTTTAACCGAAGCTAAAGCCCAAAGTTCGAGTTCAGCCTGATTCTGATCCAGATGGTGGATGGAAAACCCCAATTGCCTTGCCTTGCTTTTCTTGCACTGATTGAGCCGATCAGCATGCAATTTAGGCAGATTTTATCGCAGCAATCTTTGCCTCAAGCAGATCAGTTAAAAATTCAGTAATTCTACGGAAGAATCGCAGACCGAGACCTGCACATAATGCAGGCTCAGTCACAGCATCTTCTTAAGGATAAAGAAATGTCAAACAAAATTGGATATGTATGGAATACCCTGTATAGCTGGATGGATACTGGTAGTGGCCCTGTTTTCGCTGCAAATTTCGAAGCGAAATTACAACCGATTAGCCATCACATGGCACATCCAGATACCAAACGCCGCTTCAATGAACTGGTCTGTACTTCTGGACAAATGGATTTACTCACCAGTATTAAAGCCATTGCTGCAACAGATGAAGATATTTTACGGGTGCATACCCCAGCGGTGCTAGATAACCTAAAACGGATCAGTGGCTTGGCTGGTGGTGGTGATGTTGGTGATGGCATTACTCATGTAGGTAATGGCGCATTGAATATTGCCTATCTTTCTGCTGGTGGTGCGATTGAACTGACCAAACAAGTAGTGAGTCGTGAAGTTTCAACCGGTTATGCATTGATTAACCCACCGGGGCATCATGCAACTCGCAATCAATCGATGGGTTTTTGCTTATTTAACAATACCTCGGTGGCAGCAGCTTATGCCAAAGATGTACTGGGGCTGAAACGTGTGGCGATAGTCGATTGGGATGTACATCATGGCAATGGTACACAAGATATTTGGTGGGAAGATTCTTCTGTTCTCACGATTTCGTTGCACCAAAACTTATGTTTCCCATCCGATTCAGGTTTTACCTCTGAACGTGGTGAAGGTGAAGGCTTTGGTTATAACTTAAATATTCCACTGCCACCGGGCGGCGGCAATGCAGCCTATCACTATGCTTTTGAAAAAGTTGTGATTCCTGCACTGAAAAAATATCAACCTGAACTGATTATTATCGGCTCTGGCTTTGATGCCAGCATTATGGACCCATTGGGCCGCATGATGGTGACTGCCGATGGCTTTAAAACTATGGCAAAAATGGCGGTTGACTGTGCTGAAGAAGTTTGTGGTGGCCGCATTGCCTTTATTCAAGAAGGCGGTTATAGCCCGCAATACTTACCATTCTGTGGGGTTGCCGTGGTTCAAGCTTTAACCCAATGCGATACGATTGGTGATTCACTCATTGGGCTGGTGGGTGGCATGGGTGGAGATATCCTGCTTGAGCATGAAAAACAGATTGTCGATGAAGTTGAAAAACTACTGGTCGATCTACACTAAGCCTAAGCCCATACGCTGAGCATTACGCACATAAGATCAATAATTCAAGGTCAGTCAATCGATTGACCTTGTTGATTGGGCAATCGCATCTTGTTCGTTACGTTGCTTTTAGCTGTGATGGTTTTCATGCCATTTTGAATAAATACCACTTGATTCAGTACAGCATAAACCGCTGCTTCGACTCGATTATTCACTTCGAGTTTTCTTAAAATAGAAGCAATATGTGAATTAATCGTGCGCTCACCTAAGCATAAGCACTGGGAAATTTCCTTATCTGTTTTGCCAGAAACCAACCAACTTAATACCAGCAATTCTTTTTTGGTCAGTTTATTCGGCAATGCAGCAGGCACAACTTCAATGATATTGCTGCCATTGGGAAAACAAGTGATCGAGGCTGTATATACATTTTGTTGGTTCAATAATAGCTGTTGTTTATTTTCTTCTAACGTTTCGACAATATTGAATATTACTTCTGACTGAATCTTATCTTTATCACCTTTGATCAGTTCAAAATAGTCGGTGGATTTTTGCTTGGCATAAAAGAAAATAAAATTGTTGATGGTCTTATTATAGGAAATCATCTTCCCCATCCAGTCTTCAATCACCGTTCTAAAGTTATGAATCAAAGTGCGAACATTGCGATTAAAATTATTGGCAGCATAGGATGAGAAATGGATTAAACCAAAATAGAATTCAGATGAATTTAGCTCCAAACTTAATCCATCACAGTAACCATGCTTATTCAGAGCATTCAAATAAATATTGGTCATTCGAAAAGGCGGCTGCATAATTTCACCTGACTCAGAAATAGAGGGTGGTAATAGATCATGCGGCGAAATTAAGTGAGTAAAGCCTTGTGGGTAGGTCATTGGAAAATCATAGTTCAAGCTATCTGCACATGATTTGTTATAGCCCTCTCTAAAAAGCTCATAATGCTTTTTATTCTCAGGGCAAAACCATAAAATTTGCATCGCATCAAAGCCAAAATTTGCTTTCATGCAATGAATAATCCAATTTAAACTTTCTGTAGACATCACAACTTCCCTATTCTGTTTAAAGCAAAACCCAATCAAATATACAAAAGACCTTCCTTAGCTTTTGCATATCCCTCTATGACTTATAACGGGCTAAGCATATTTTTTATACTCTTATTTCATGTTTTTTCAGGGACCTAGTCTTAAACGTTGTTTTCCTTGCCGCTCTTCGGAAACGTTAGAAATTGCAAGGGTGAGACTAACTGGAAAATATTTTCCATCCGTGATATTGGGAATTAAACGATTACCTATTTGATCAAGCCGAATAAACGTATTTATATTTTGTTGAGGCGCCTTAAGCATCACGGCATTGACCCAGTCCAGCATGATAATAAAGTTTTTTGCATCACTTATCTTGGGATTGGCAGCTGGCTTTTGAAGTGCTTTCCAATCGACGACAGGAATTTGACAGCTCACTGGAAACTCATAGCTGGTTTTGGTCGGTTGAGTCATTTCCCCATTCAACTTACAACTTTTTGCAATGTTGCTTTGTATACTCATTTGTTGATCAATCACAGGCGCAACCTTGGCCATCTCCTGTGTTGTATATGGTGCACTCAATGCAGCTTCGGCCATCGAGGTCGGTGATGGAATTTTCGGTAAAGCACTTGCTTCATTTACAGAAATACCAGCAATAGCCGCACCAAACTGAATATTGACCCACGTTGGGTCATGCGGGGCTTGTGCATAAAGTGCAATCAGTAATTCAGCAACTTGTTTTGCACGATCGGAATCTGTTTGATTCATTGCAAACGCGGCATGGGTAATATGGGTAGATAAAAGCAGACCAACGCCCAAGAAAATCGAAGTGATTTTAGATGTTTTCATATAAATATAAGTCTTGTAATTAAACTGATTAAATTTTTTAGTGTTAAGTGCTTATAACTTATATTACGCCAACTTGGTTTGAATTGTTGTTTTTTTAACCTCAAATATGTAAAGCTCAATATCGAATCAAGCACTGCTGTGCTTGATTCGATGCGAAATCAAATACTTAAAAGTATAGATTCTTATTTTTTGGATATTCCAATTTAACAGCACAGCGGTGGGGTTACATTTCTCAAGATTAATCTATGCCAAACAATGAGAATACCAAGCGTGTATTAATGACTCCCCCTCCCTCTTAAACCGCGCAACTGCGTGCTCTTAATCGGACTCAGCTGCACCAATAATTTGTCGGGTGACACTATTTGGAAAGTAATTTCCGTCATCCATCTCTGGGACATAATAACTGCCATTTTGATTCACCAAGATACGAGTATTTAAAGGTTGCTGAGGTGCTTTCGCCATTGAGTCAACCATCCAATTCAGCATGGTCGCGAAGTTATTGGCATCGCTTGCTTCTGGATTAACGTCTGGCTTTTTAGCTGTATCCCAATCAACTTGCGGAATTTGGCAGCTGACTGGAAATTCATAACTGGTTTTGGTTGGTTGGGTCATTTTCCCACTCAATTTACAGCTTTTTATAATGCTACTTTGCATTAAAAGTTGTTTATCAATCGCTGGTCCAACAATCTTCATCTCATCTGCATTAAATTCACCACTGAGTGCGGTCTTCATCATCACAGCAGGTGAAGAAATGGCTTGTTGACCATCTTTACTCAAGTTCTTGTAGGCTTCATCTTCCGAAATTCCGGCAATTGCTGCACCGAACTGAATATTTAATTTCGTTGGGCTATTTGGGTCTTGTGCAAAAATCGCAATCAGTAACTCCGCGACTTTTTCAGCACGCTTTGGATCAGCCTTGATATTTTCAGTTTTCGCGTTGGCAGCATGTGTCGCCAAAAATAAACTGCTGCTAAGCAGCATCACGGCAATTTTAGAACGTTTCATAGGCGTATCCGTCTTCTCATTAAAGTGTTAACAATGCATTGATCTAAAATAGTTATAAGTGATCTTCTTTAATTTTAAAACGAATAATTATTAAACCGCTTTTTTCTTTCCCCTTTAAGGAGAAAGAAAAAAGGACTTATGGAAGCAGTCTATTGATTAATATACTTTATTTTCGATTATTTTTTAGCAACAGGATCTGGCAGTTTCATTTGATTTTTCATCATGACCAAACGTGCGACATCTGGTAAATCGGTAATCACCCCATCTGCACCTAAACCGACTAAATGATCAATCGTTGCAAAATCTGAAACGGTCCATGGAATTACTTTTATATTTACTTTATGCGCTTTTTCAATCATTTCTTTGGTTGTATAAGCGACATAATTGGCATCACCAATTTTTCCATTTTGTGGATTGCCATGCACTGGTGAAATCGCATCGCCGCCAAATGAATGTACCGCAGCGACTAAATCACCATTAAAATCATCAATATCGATACCACCTAACCATGGCGATTTTCCTTCCTGTCCCGCTTGTAAAAACTGCTGACCATTGGTTAATGCCACTATCGGTAACTTTGGATTTAATTCTCGCACCAGTTTCAGTGCACCCCAATCAAAACTTTGAATGGTAATTTGATTTTCCAGACCAGACTGTTCAATCTCTTTTAATACTGCTTTTACAAACAATTCTCGTGGTGCCGTCTGCTCTGGTGCTCCGGCTTCAATTTTAGTTTCAATATTCATCAGCACATTATCTGCTTTATAACTTTGCACTAAACTAAAAAATTCTTTTAGGGTTAACATTTTCGCACCAGGATTTACTTGCTGCCCCGGATAATCATTTAAACGTAAACTACCGCAATCCATGGTTTTGATCTGTTCAAGGGTAAGATCCTTAATATACTTTCCAACATAGGGATACATTGGATCACCACCAGTTACTGGTGCCACATCTAAACATTTATTCTTAGAAATTTGACGATCATGTGTCACCACAACTTGACCATCTTTGGTGACCTGAGTGTCTAATTCTAAAGTAGTAACTCCCATTTCAAGCGCATGACTAAAAGAGGCAATACTGCTCTCTGTTTGTAGGCCTAAACCACCACGATGTGCTTGCAAATCAAAAGGACGATCTTGATAAAATAGATGTTTGACCGGTGGTTTTGGCGTCGATATTACGCTATCGGCATCATTATCATCCTTACATGCAGATAGAATAAAACTTGAACTTAAAAGAATCGGCAGTAGATATTTAGACATAATTTCGTATGTGTCGAATAAAACGGCCAATTTAAATGTTTAATATTTCATTCTGATTGAGAATTTATTAAATCTGTACGGCAATAAAATCGGGGTTGCGCAAAGATATTATGATTTTCGAAGAGCTGCTAATATAGGGCTCTATTTTTGCTGATCCATTGCTCATGCGTCTCGATTTTTTTGATCTACAACTGTTTCTGCATATCGTTGAAACTGGTAGCCTGACCAAAGGGGCGGAACGTTCTGCGATCTCATTACAGGCCGCCAGCGAGCGCATTAAAAAACTAGAACAATCCTATCATGTCAGTTTATTTAGCCGACATGCGTCTGGAGTGAAACTTACTTTGGCTGGGCAACGTTTTGCGGAGCAGGCACAAAATTTGATACGGCACTATCATCAACTGCAACAGGTGATGCAGCCCTTTGCTACAGGTGAGCAAACACAACTTTGTTTATGGTGTAATTCGTCCGCTCAAAGTGAATATCTACCGCATTTTCTACCGCAATACCTGATGGAAAATCCACAGTTGCATATTGAGTTTAAAGAGGCTGAAAGCAGTGACATTATTGCTGCCTTACAGCAAGGTCAAGCGCAACTGGGCATCGTCACCAATTTTTTTGATGCCACGCCCTTACAAACACTGAGCTTGTGGGAAGATCCGCTGGTGCTGATTTGCCCCAAACAACATCCCCTCGTGCAACAACAAAGCTTGGAATTAATGGAAACGCTGCAATATCCATTTGTTGGTTTGATGCAATACCATTCTTTGCAGCAGTCCATTGAGAATCAAGCAAAGCAACTGGGTCAAAATATTCAATATCGTCTACGCTTACCGAATTTTACTGCAATCGCTCAAGTGGTGGCCGATGGTGTCGGTGTCGCTATTATGCCTAAGCGTGCAGCGAGTCGCTTAGCACAAGACTATACCTTTCATCAAATTGAATTACGTGGTGCATGGGCCAATCGACAACTCCAACTGGCCGCGCAAAACTTCGACAGCTTACCCTTGACCTATCAACATCTCACCCAGTTCTTGGTTTCGCAGAAATCAAAATTATCCTAGATTTAAATACAAAGGGGCACCACCTTCAAGTGACACCCCCTTTATCTATATACTGTCTTGTTAATCAAGACTTAATTCCATTTCTGCAGCAGGTGCAGAAATGGTTTGTTCGGCTGCGACAATGCGATAAATCAAAGCCCCTGCAATCGCCCCGACAATCGGTGCAATCCAGAACAACCACAACTGACCAAGTGCTGCAGTCTCAGCAAATAAAGCAACCGCGGTACTGCGCGCAGGATTTACAGAGGTATTGGTCACTGGAATACTAATCAAGTGAATTAAAGTCAACGCTAGACCAATTGCAATTGGTGCAAAACCAGCAGGTGCACGTTTATCCGTAGCCCCCATAATCACAATTAAGAAAAATGCAGTTAATACCACTTCAATAATAAGCGCTGAAATCATGGAATAATGACTTGGCGATAATGCAGCATAGCCATTGCTGGAAAAACCACCAACCCCTGCAAAATCAGCCTGACCTTGCATGATCACATAAAGCAGTCCAGCAGCTAAAGTGCCCCCTAAAACTTGAGCAACAATATAAGGTAGCAGTTGTTTGCCGTCAAAACGCCCACCAGCAAATAAGCCAATCGAGACCGCTGGATTAAAATGCCCACCTGAAATATGCCCCAAAGCATAAGCTGCAGTTAAAACCGTTAAACCAAATGCCAGTGCCACACCGGCAAATCCAATCCCAAGTTCTGGAAAAGCTGCCGCAAATACCGCACTTCCACAACCGCCAAAAACCAACCAAAATGTGCCCAGAAACTCTGCTAATAATTTTTTCATTTTAATGTTCTCTCATGCTTAGCCAAGCATTTAATCTTATAAATCCCCATGATTTAAAAAGGGTTTAGGCACTGAAAATCCAAAGTATTTCAACGCTCAAACTCGAACAATTTACGCTATTTATTCTTCAAACCGATATGCTTAGTTCTTGGTTATCTATTCATCTATAAGTTTTAACCGTATGTTTTTATTCAATGCTTAACTAAAAATAGCCTATCCCCAGATAAGCCATTCTCATTCTAAATATCTTTAAATAACAGAAACCTAGTTTTAAATAAGTTTCACTACTGTCCTTAACAACATATAGCCGCCAAGTGCGATTAGTCCCATAAAAAATAGTCGACGAAATCTCACTTCTGAAATACGATAACGAATTTTAGCGCCCAACCACATGCCGATCAGTGCTGGAATCAACCCCATCAAAACCATTTGATAGCTAAATTGAATATGCTCGACTGGATTGAAATATAAAAAAGCAGCTAGACATACATTTGAAACAGTAAATGCTAAACCCAAGCTCTGAACCAGATCATCACGTTGCAACTGCAAACTCTGCAAATACGGCACAACAGGGATTAAGACAACACCCGTAGAAACGGTTAATGCTCCACCTAAATAACCAACCAATGGAGATAACCAGTGCTGATGTCGGCTTAAGTTGGGGAGATTCTTGGCAAATAAACCATAGATTCCGTAGAGCGCCAACATACTTCCGAGTAACGCTTCGCTTGGAAATTGCGTGTCACTTAGGGTTGGAAAAATACTCCAGATTGACCCCACCACAATACCTAAGATCAAACTCCAAAAGCGTTTGATCAGTCGAATCACACGCCCTTCTGCAAAGAGCTGCCAAAAATTGGTCAACAGTGAGGGAACAATTAATAAACTGGCCGCTTGAAATGGACTCATCACGATGGTCAACAAACCCATCGAAATAGCAGGTAAGCCGAGGCCAATCATGCCTTTAATCATGCCTGCCAGAGCAAATACACCAATTATAAATCCCGCCATCACCATGCTCTCTACTGTTCAATGCATCTACATTCAGGAGGCCATGGTAGAAAATTGCGGGGATAAGGAACATCATGAATTTTGGAAGCAGCCTCAAGCAAAACTTGAGGCTGCTTTTAGAGGTTAATTAAAACTAAAAATGAAATTAAAATTATTCCTTCGTGCTGTGCTGTGCATAGCTATTCATCAGATTACGATAATCTGGAATATGGTTGGAAAATAAAGTCCCGAGCCCTTCAACATCATTACGCCAATCGCGGTGTAATTCACATGCAGCGCCAAACCAAGTCATCAACTGTACGCCTGCTTGACTCATACGATCCCATGCCGCATCACGGGTGATTGGATTGAAGGTGCCTGAAGTATCGGTGATCACAAAAACCTCAAAATCATCTGAAATCGCTGAAAGTGCTGGAAAAGCAACACAAACCTCCGTCACAACTCCTGCGATAATCAGTTGTTTTTTCCCAGTCGCTTTTACCGCGTTAACAAAGTCTTCATTATCCCAAGCATTAATTTGACCTGGACGCGCAATATACGGTACATCTGGAAAAAAGGTTTTAAGTTCTGGTACTAATGGACCATTCGGCCCTTGCTCAAAACTTGTGGTCAAAATGGTTGGTAAATTAAAGTACTTCGCCAGTGCTGCCAATGCCAGTACATTATTTTTAAATTTATCCGGATCCATATCACGTACCAAAGAGAGTAGACCAGTTTGATGATCGACTAAAAGTACCGCAGCATTGTCTTTATCTAATCTTACATAAGGTTTTCCCATCTCGAATCTCCAATGACTAAATTAAGTAGATAAGCCATTAATATATATTGATTTATATTAAATAATTAGGGGTCAAAACCAATCAAGATATTCCTATTTTCAGGACAAGTAAAAGTAATACATATATAATTTTATAAAAATGAGATAGATACAGCAGGTGGGGTACAGACGTGTATAGTTTCGATGATTATTACTATTTTTATCTTGTTGTAAAATATGGGGGATTCTCCCAAGCAAGTGCACAAAGTAATATCACTAAATCTAAACTCAGTCGGCGGATTGTCGAGTTAGAAAAACGCTTCCAGATCAAATTAATTCAGCGCTCTACACGGCACTTTAAGGTGACCTCTTTAGGCGAGGCGTTTTATCAAGAATGCGAAGAAATCGTACTTCAAGCAGAAAATGCAGATAACATTTTATTTCAGCAAAAAAGTGAGCCACAAGGCTTGGTACGCATTAGCTGCCCTGAAGTGATGATGCGTTTTCAAATTCGAAAATTACTGAATGATTTTCTTAAAAAACATCCGAAAGTTGAACTTGAGTTGGAGCTTACCAGCCGGCGTGTTGATATCATCCACGATAATATTGATATCGCAATTCGCACCACGTTTGATGACAATGAAAACTCCAGTTTGATTGTCCGAGATCTGGTAAAAACCACGCACTGCTTGGTTGCGAGTCCCTTTTTTTTAGAAAATAATCAATTAGACCAACTTCAGCAGTTAGAACACCTCCCCAGTATTGTATTAGGCACCAAAAAATCACAATATCGTTGGCAGCTCAAAAATATAAAAAGCTTTGAAAGTACCCAGTTGACGTTACATCCTCGTATTCGTTCAAATGATCTGGCTGGTATTTATTATGCTGTCTGTGATGATTTAGGCGTTGCAAATTTACCCTATCTGACTGTTGAAGCCGATCTAAAATCTGGCCGCTTAATCCACCTCTTTCCCGACTGGCAATCAAATATTGGAACGGTGCAATTGGTTTACGCTGATCGCAAAGGACAAAGGCTGGTCGTTGAAAAGTTAATTCAGGTTTTGGTTGAGGGCATTCGAGATTTTGCCAAACATAGTTCTGGCTATATACCGATGAATACGGAATAAAAAATGAGCGCCTAAGCGCTCATTTTTATCCCTCTGGGTATAACCGTTTTAGTCAAATTAATCCTCAGGAATAATTTGATATTCTTTGAGCAATGCACCAATTTGCGTATTGTCCAATTTACGGAACAGCAAATTGCGCAAGAATTTAGGACCCGGTACATCAATCTCTTTACCGTCACGCAAACGTCCAGTTGCAGCAAGCAGGCAACGAATGTCATAGGTCGAATTAAAGACTTCAGGAACACCACGCTCAATATCTAGCAAGGTATAAACCGCTTCCATTGGTGTACGCACAGAATACTCAGTGGTAAAAATACAGTCACGTTGTTTAGATTCCGCAAACTGTCCAATAAAGGCAAAGTTTTTAGCACCATGCGGCACCACATCTGGGCGATCACCCGCTTGGCGTGGCATAAAGAATGCGGTGACATAAGGCATCATCACCGGAACGGTTTTTGCCCCTGTACGCGCCAATTCAGGAATATCCGCAACCGGAACACCCATGTGATAGAGCCACTCTTGGGTAATTTCTTCACCAGTACAATCTTGCATTGGCTTTTTAATGAAATCACCAGGTCGTTCAACAAACAGTGCATAGACCCAAACCACGATTTGATCTTTGGGTTGCTTTTTGAAATGCGGTTGACGATTGACGGTCCAGCTCATTAACCAAGAAGAATCTTTTGCAGTGACAATACCACCCGTCACCACCTTGCCACTAAATGGATCGCGCTTGGTAATTTTTTGAATATATTTAGGAATGCGCGGATCTAAAGTTGTAACTGTTGCAGACTCCCACTTGGTTTCAGGGATATGTGCACAGAATTTTTCTGGATGGCCGAAGGCTGGGTCTTTGGCCGCAATTTTCTTCCACAAGTCCCAAGCAGGTGCCGGACCAGTATTGAGTTTTGCAGCAGTCTGATGATCACCACAGTCTGAATTTTCAGTGAGTGAACCAATGGTGGCAAAAACCAAATCATTTTCAGTCAGTGCAACCCCACCCTCTTTTCCATTTTCAATCCAATGGATATGGGTTGCACGTTTAGCGTCATCCGTAATTTCAAAATCAATATCTTTAACTGTGGTTGCGTATTGGAACTTCACACCATGTTCTGTAAGCCATTTGACCAATGGAAGAACCAAAGATTCATACTGATTATATTTGGTGAATTTAAGTGTAGAGAAATCGGGTAAGCCAACAATATGGTGAATAAAGCGATGTAAATACAGTTTCATTTCTAAAGCAGAATGCCACTCTTCAAAGGCAAACATGGTGCGCCAATACATCCAAAAATTACTATCAAAAAAATCTTGGCTCATAACATCGTTAATTCTTTTATTTTCCATTTCTTCGCGTGTCGCGAGAAATAGTTTAATAATATCTTTTTGTGCGTGTTCATTTAAAGTGAATAGTGTGCCAGTTTTTGCATCTTGTCCTTGGTTTATTGTGGCACGTTGTAAGGACGAGTTCGGATCATCTTTATTCAGCCAGTAAAATTCATCTAATACACTGGCATTTTCTATTTCTATTGAGGGGATAGAGCGAAATAAATCCCATAAACATTCGAAATGGTTTTCCATTTCTCGACCGCCACGGATAATAAAACCTTTTTCTGGTTCGTCTATACCATCTAATGCGCCACCGGCTATGGATTGTTCTTCTAAAATGGTAATTTTTTTACCATCCATTTGCCCATCACGTATTAAAAATGCAGCGCCTGCGAGTGAAGCGAGCCCTGAACCTACAAACCAAGCCGACTTTTGGTCCACGTTGTGTGGCTTTCTTGGTCGTGCAAAAGCGTCATAATTTCCATTGCTGTAATACATTACTATATTCCTGCTTGTTTGAAATACATTCTAAATTACAGCTTTTTAGCCAAATGCACAGCTCTTTAATGTAAAACTGCGTAAGTGAAAACTGAACATTATTCATACTGTTAAGCCAAGCTTATTAATTCTTAAAACGTTGATATGCTATTAGTTTTATCAAGATTTTTGAGATATTCCTGTGAATACATCACGATATGTTTACAGTAATACATTCAGATGCACCAATCTTTGGTTAGGCGCTTACCTCTCTGACCCTCGCTCAAGCTGCCGATTATTTATAAGCTCATGATGTGAAATAAGATCATCGTTTATAGTCAGCCCTATTAGCTGGACCAATCCACTGCCGAAATGAACAAGATGACATGCTGCAAAACAGAAAAAAGTGAATTTCTCAATCAAAATACTGGGTGGGGCTTTTTCCGGTCAGCCGTTTGAAAAAATAAATAAAAGCACTATCACTGGAAAACTCTAAGTAATCGGCTATTTCAGAAATACGTTTTTTTTCTGCCAACAACTTGATTGCTAGTATCAACTTATAATTTTGTCGCCATTGCTGATAACTCATTTGCGTGTCTTTTTTAAAGATGCGAGTTAAGGTTTTTTCACTCACATGCAGTGCATCGGCCAATTCAGTGCGGCTAGGCGGCAATGCATATGTCTCTAATAACGTACGGAGTTTTTGATGCTCAGGCCATTGCAGCGATAAAGCTGCTGCTTGTATCGTGTTGATTTCATCTAAACAGAGCTGCCCCAAATGCAATGCTGAACCTTGCTGCCAATTGGTATCTAAAGGCAACAACATCATGCGTTGTAAAACTGCACGCAGTAACTCCGATGGCATGAAAATTTTACTGTGCATTGCCAGTGTATAAACACTCGGATCGAACCAAACCGAATGATATTGAATCCGCTGTTTCACCTGGATTTGGTGCAACATCTGAGCTGGAATCCAAACCATAAATTGCGGAGTAAGCAAACAGTAATCACGTGATGCTGCCAAATACACCTCAACATAGCCTTCAGTGATATATAGCAATTGACCTTTTTGATGTTGATGTAGGCTGGAGCAATGTTGCTGAAACTCAGAACTGACTGCCAAAATCGGCTGAGGCAGCAAATCCGCATCAAAATCAATTGAAGCATCCACCCATGCCATACGATTGTCCTATTTTCGATGTTTATTGTCTCAATCATTATAAAAGCCCAAGTCTTTTTTTTATATAGTCATGCTTTTGCGCACAAAATGAATAAAGCAACACTCTACTTACTGATTGTTCTGATCATGCTGCCACAAATCGTGGAAACCATTTACAGCCCAGCCTTGCCCAGTTTGGCCCAGGCTTTTAACGTCGCACCCCATGCAATTGCACAAACCCTCTCCCTATATTTTGTGGGCTTTGCTTTCGGGGTACTGCTGTGGGGGATTCTGAGTGATTATATTGGCCGTAAACCCGTACTCCTCCTCGGTTTAATGCTCTATAGCTTGGCCAGCTGTGCCATGCTCTATGTTGAAAATTTTTATCTCCTGTTATTACTCAGATGCTGTACAGGCTTTGCAATTGCAGTCGGCTCAGTGATCACGCAGACCATGTTTCGTGATCAACTCTCCCCCGCTCAAATGATTCCAATCTTTTCCATTGTGGGTGTATTTATTGCCATCAGCCCCAGTATTGGTTTATTTCTTGGTGGTGTACTTACTCAATGGCATGGCTATGTTGCGGTCTTCTATTTTCTTGCCATCAGTTCAGGCTTACTCTGCATCGTCACAGCCGTACTAAGCACCGAAACCCTTAGCCAAAAACCGACGCCACCACCTATAGTTAAAGTCGTCAAACAACTGCTGTGCGACCGTAAAGTCATCGGCTATGCTGCATTAATTACAGGCTATAATTTACTGATTTTTAGTTATTATCTAAAGTCACCCTTTCTATTCGCGCAACATCCAACGGCGCTCACGTGGCTGCCTTATACCGGTATTCTATTTAGTATTGGTGCCTTGCTTGGTGTCATGCTCAATCGCTACTGCTTGAATCACGCACAGCTTAAATGGGTTCAACTCAACAGCAAGCAGCTGTTATTGATGAGTGCGTTGATTTGTTTAGCCGCCAGTGGTTTGAGTTTTAAATTGGCAAACAGTGCCTATTTCTTTGTGCCAATGATTTTGCTCATGTTGGCCTATTCGATGGCGATTCCAATTTTATTGGCACAGGCCCTCTCTCACTACGTCAACTACAAAGGCATTGCGGGTGCTGTACTCGGTTTTATTTACTATATTGCGATTGGCCTGTTGCTAGAAGCATTAAAATGGCTCCCCAATCTCAGCCTCATTTTTAGCAGTGTCAGTGTGGCACTGCTCTTGATTATGTGTGTGATGTTAAAAAAGAAATGCTTGTAATGCAGAACAATGTCCAAGTATGACATTGCGCCATACTTGGATCGGTTGAATATTACGGTCGAATTTCTTTGAGTTCACGCTGAATAAAGTGATCAATCATACTTTTATATAACGCTTCAATCAGGGCTGGATCGACGCCCTGTGCTTGGGCTTGTTCGCGCACCTTTGCCAATACGGCTTCAACACGTTCAGGTGCCTGAACGGCCTGCTCAGTTCGTTTAAAAGGTACAGCTTGGTCAACATAGAACTGCCGCGTAGCGATTAACTCAATCAGATGCTGATCGATCAGATCAATGTGGGTTCTCACCTGTTCAAGTGATTCACATTTCTCTCGGCTCAGCGGTCCAGCCTGAGCGGATGCGAGTGGATTACTTTCTGTCTTACGACTTCCCGTTTTAATCTGCTCAGTTGAATTATTTTGCACTGTTTTTTTCTGATTACTATTACTCTGTATGGTCTTGCTTTCGGTCACACTTTTCTGAATCATTTTGTTCTACAGTATTTTCACTTTTGTACTTTTGTTCTAACACATTACTTAAAATACTTTCAACCATCCAAACACGATATAGGCTATTAAATACGTAGTGTTGCTCTGCAATGTGCAATTCTAATACAGGCAGATTAGGTTGATGCTTCTCAGCGCACAGCGCATCGTTTTGCTGTAAGCGTGCTGCAATATCCATTTCAACCAATTGATCAATGCCAAGTTGCTGTTGAAGTTGTTGAAAATGTGGTGGGTAAGCGAGGTCTTTGGCCTTGGTCCACACCGCTTCTAAAATTTGATGCATCGCATCAATACGTTGTTCTTCTGGCACACTATAAAATAAATGCGCCATATTTAAGGTGGCTTCCGCAGTGGGTCGACAGAATGGTGTAAATTCGACCTCTGTTCGTTTAGACAAGCGTGAAGCAAGCCCCCAATCAAAAAAGTCACGCCCGCAGTAACTCAGTAAATAAAGATTAAGTTGAATATTATAATAACTGGCCAACTCTTCTTTAATATATGCCAACAACAACCAACTAATCGGATCTTCGAGCGCAATATATAAATCGAGTTGAGGATGCATGCCCTGAATCTCAGCCAATTCCGCTGCATCACTGAGTAAATGTTCACGCCATTCAATATGATTAATCAGAAAAATAGGTGCGCCAGTTAATAATTTCTGCTGTCTTAAACGGCGGGCCAAACGTAATAAATCATCGACGGCTTGGTATTGGCGACCACCAAACTCAAAAAAACTGGCCAGTACTGGGGTGTGTACAAAGACACGATCAGGAAAAGCTTTAGGCTGGTGATGCTGACGCGCCATCATGTAGAGGGTGCGCAGTTTTCCATATTGTTGCTGCCACAACATATGAAACACATCTTCAAGTAAATAGAGGAAATTTCGCCCGGTTAATGGGGTGTGACGCAAAATCGTTTCTGCTTGTACTAAAGCTTCTCGACTTGGCTGTTCGGGTTTTTCATTATCAAAACTAAAACGATGCTGATTCGCCAGTATTTTGGCATCGTTTAAACAGTAGTTATGCCATGCTTCTAGACACATCCCATTGGGTGGTTCAGCACTGACATCAGAAATCATAACCTTCAATGGCTTTAATTCTTCACTGAGTAAATCATCGAGTTGAATTAATTGTTGCACCGCAAGATAACTATAAACGTCATCTAAACGTAGATAGATGCTCAGCCCATGCTCTGTCGATAACACCGCTTGGCGACTTGGCTTTTGATAAAACCAGCGCGATCGAATTGGATCAAACCAACGGCGTAACAATGACATGAGATAAACCTCGAAAAAAAACCCTTGTACGTACTACAAGGGTTTATAGCAAGTTGTAAGCGAATGATCAATTATACATCTAAATTTAGATCGGTCACGGCGCCTTTATCTGCACCAGAGGTCAATTTAGCAAACTTTGCTAAAGCCCCATAGCGATAGTTTGGTTTTGGTTTCACCCAAGCCGCTTGACGTACTGCCATTTCTTCATCAGAGATATGTAAAGTCATCTCGTTGCTTTCAGCATTAATCGAAATTTTATCGCCATCTTTGACCAAACCAATCGGGCCACCTTCATAAGCTTCAGGTGTCACATGCCCAATGACAAAACCATGACTCCCGCCAGAGAATCGACCATCCGTAATTAAAGCAACAGATTGACCTAAGCCTTTACCAATAATCGCAGATGTCGGTTTGAGCATTTCACGCATGCCCGGCCCACCTTTAGGTCCTTCCCCACGAATCACCACAACCTCACCAGGTTGGACTTCTCCGTCTAAAATACCGCGCATTGCACCAATTTCACCTTCGAACACACGTGCAGGCCCTTCAAAATAAAGCCCTTCTTTACCTGTGATTTTTGCAACTGCACCCGTTGGCGATAAATTACCTTTCAAAATCACCAGATGTGAGTCTTTTTTCACTGGCGCTTCAAATGGGAAAATAATCTGCTGACCTTCTGGGTAATCTTGTACATCGGCCAAGTTCTCAGCCAAAGTTTTGCCGGTAACCGTCAAGCAACTGCCATCTAACATGCCACGATCAAGCATACGCTTCATGAGCGGTTGAATACCACCGATTGCAATCAACTCAGACATCGAGTATTTACCCGATGGACGCACGTCTGCCAACACAGGAATCTCTTTACCAATCCGCGTGAAGTCATCTAAGGTAATGTCAACCTGTGCAGTATGTGCCATCGCAATTAAATGCAGCACACCATTGGTTGACCCACCCAAAGCAATCAGAACTTTAATCGCATTTTCAAAGGCCGATTTGGTCATGATATCCCGTGGTTTAAGGTCTAAACGCAGTAGGTTCATCACTGCCTCGCCCGCACGTTCGCAATCGAGCAACTTATCTTGAGAAACTGCTTCTTGTGCAGATGAGCCCGGTAAACTCATCCCTAACGCTTCAATTGCAGATGCCATGGAATTGGCGGTATACATACCACCACACGAGCCCGGCCCCGGAATTGCCACTTCTTCAATATGTTTCACTTGAATTTCGTTATATTCGCCTTTGGCATATTTCCCAACGGCTTCAAATACTGAAATAATATCTGTATTGCCTTCACCTGGCTTAATCGAGCCACCATAAATAAAGAGACCAGGGCGGTTTAGACGTGCCAAGCCCATGATGCAACCTGGCATATTTTTATCACAACCACCAATCGCAATGACGCCATCATAGCCCTGACATCCCACCACGGCTTCAATTGAATCCGCGATAATTTCACGTGACAGCAATGAGTATTTCATGCCCTCAGTACCATTTGAAATACCATCAGAAATCGTAATGGTATTAAAAATAATGCCTTTACCACCAGCAACATTGACGCCAGTCTCGACTTCACGCGCCAAACCATCAATGTGCATATTACATGGCGTGACATTGGCCCAAGTGGATGCAATGCCAATTTGTGGCTTTTCAAAATCTGCATCGGTAAATCCAACTGGACGCAACATTGAACGTGCAGGTGCATTTTCCACCCCGTCAAATACAGGCCCTGAATGTTCGCGTATATTGTCTTTACTCATGAAATGGCACTCCGTGGCGTAGCTGATTAGCCTAGCGAATGATCGTAAATACGATCTTTAAAATATTCTTCATTCTATACAAGCCTCAGACAGACTGAAAGCTGATGCAGTGCAGCATAGGTGTATTTCAACCAAAACTTTTATGAATAATTTTTTTGTTTTATATAACCTTTTTTTATTATAAGTCGATAAGCGCGCACTCTACTGTGCTTTGATGCAACCTTTTCTATGACAACGCGATCCCATCTTCAGCAGCATTCAACAAAAGTATCGCACGGCAAAGTAAGTTATTTAAACACAACAAAATCCGATAGATAATTTTAAATTATCTTCTAAGATATTCAGTATTCTGATGCATTGAATCTACTTTTTTGAAGGCCGTAAAATTGAAAAAAAATCTGACGCTTATACTGTTCTCTGCTTGCATTTCACTGGCAACGACCACAACTTTTGCCAAAACACAGGAAAAATCAATTCACTTTATAAAAGGTACAGACCACAGCAAAATTGCAGGCAGTTTTACTGGATATGATGATATTCATTATAAGGTCTATGCTAAAAAAGGTCAGACCCTTAAATTTAACCTCGAAAGTAATCAAGGCTTGGCTTATCTCAATATTTTTGCGCCAGAAGACCAACCGGGTAAGGCCAATGCGCTATTGATTGGTTCTAGCGCCGGATCTGTTGGCGAAATCGTCTTGCCTACCACAGGCGCATATACCTTACAGGTCTATCAAATGCGCAATTCAGCACGTCAAAATAAAACCGTAAAGTTTAACCTTGCGCTTAAAATCCCCAAATAATCATTTTTACCTGCTGGTAGTTGCAACCTTGTTATACAAGCAAGGTTGCAGATGCAATACTTTAATTACAAACAACTATTATGCAATGTTAAGTAAATATCAGCGCATATTTACAGGCTCAAATACGCATTTTGTTGATTTCATATTTGACCAAGCACTGCTATCACCACTCAAAGTTTACTACACTGCGCTTGGTATTGCCGTTTGCGCTGGGACAAATGAAGCCAAATGCTCTAAAGCGACTAAGACCCACCCCGACTGCAAACTATTCACCAATATACCGCCAACAAAACGATCCATTCGAATGACATAAGTCAAATAAGCGAGCAAGGTATCCTCATCAAAACTGGTGATTTTCTCTTGCATTAATGCATGATTTTGCGACAAATGTTGTTGATAATCGACCACCATATACTCACTCATCCCTGCAACAAAATCCTTGGAAATGCGGTGTATCTGAGCGCGTTCACTTTCTTTATTCAGATTTTTCAATTGCGGAATAAGTGTCAATAACTGAGTATATTTATCCATGTCACTGCTTTTCATCCAAGTCAATTACAGTATCAATCTATCTTAAAAACAGCATGAACAAAATCAATAATTGCTTAAATATGCAGTAACACGTCATCTCATGTCGTATGACCAAAAATTATAAATAAGACCAAATACTTCAGCACCTTATCAATATAAGGTGTAATAGAACATTGTATGCAAACAATTAACTTATGCAGCACCTGACCATCATATCCTGACATTACGGCCTAGAGATCAATGCTGATATCAAACACATACTACTGCGACCCAGCTCAAATACGCCAAAGCAACGATCATAAACTCCTCATTTAAAATCAAATAACACCCACTTCGCAGTCTTAGCGTTTAGCAGATACTTTTGTTATGTCACTTAACACTTTTGCTGTCCACCAACTGAGGAGCAACAGCAAAACACCTGTGTAATGCTCCAAGCAATTCAGTTAAATATAGTCTCTTCCCAAAACAACAAAAATGGTATTTTCATGGCTGGTGGTGCACAACTTATTATCTCTGCACAGGGTATAACCCTAAAAACGGCGAACACCTTTAAAGTGCTTGCTGGTCAACATCAATTTGAAGCTGGCGAAGCTGTTGCGATCACTCAAACGGTTTTGGCCAATTCCACTGACTCATATAGCAATCAATTTAATTACGTCATCAATTCTGCTAAGACCTGTGTAAATTATTCGTTTAAAGCCTTTGTGCTCGATCAAGCTGCTGGCAAATTACTGGCTTGTAATACCCCAAATCAAACCGATCTCAGCTCACAGCGATTTCATACACCCGAACCACAAGCTGTGATTGGCCTACTTGCATTGAGTGATCAAATCACCGCCCAGCAAAACAATCATATTGAGCATTCAGATATAAGTGACCCGCTTTTAGATGAAGCCTTAAATGCAAATCTAAACCTTAGCTCAAACCTAAATGACGGGCCCTAAACATGCCGACACTGGTCACCGTCAAAATTCTGGTCTTTGATCGTGATGGTCAAAGCATGCCTGGCTTTCCGCTAATACGTGGTCCGAAAAATGGAACCATGGCCACAGAAGCCTATACGGACAAAAATGGTGCTTTTGAATTCCAAGCCTCACCCAATCGTGAGATTGACATTAAACTACTCAGCCCAGACAACCGCTTCAATGAACAGTTTAGTTGTAAATCTGGAGATACATTAAAGACTTACCGCATCACCCTCAAATCAGCCAAGCCCCAATATTTATCGACAACCAAGCTGATTTGGGTCAGTTTATATTCCAAGGTCAATATTCCACATAGCAGCTTCAACATCCGCTACCAAGGCAAAACTGGGATCTTAACAGCAGTGAATGGAGAGACAGAGATCCAGTCTATTGTTGGAGAGCCAGTAGAACTCAGTTACATCTTTCCCGATGGCAAAACACGATCAAAAAGCATAATTTATATGGCAAAAAGGGTAAATCCAAATCCCTTGATCATTACTGTCGATACGCTCATCAGCAGCACCAATACCGCCACCAACCGCCCCAACACACCAGCAACCATTGCCCCCAACACCACTGATTGCACAGCAAAATTTCAAAAAATATCCAAAATTATCCTGCGTCATGAAGGTGGCTATGTCAATGATCCTAGCGATTCAGGTGGCGCGACCAACAAAGGCATTGCTTGGAACACCTGGACTGCCTTTGCACAAACCGATTTGGGTCTTGCCCCCACCCTTCAAAATTTAAAAAACCTTTCGGATACTCAAGCTGAAATTATTTATCGAAAAAGATATTGGGAACCCAAAGGCTTTTGTCAGATCAGCAATGATCGCGTAGGTTTGATGGTCTACGATTGGACCATCACTTCTGGTGGCGCAAGCAAGGAAATTCAAAAGCTTTTGGTCAATCATTATCATCAAAACATCGCAATTGATGGTGCGATGGGACCACAAACCATTCAGGCATTAAATGCCGTTTCAGATCAAATCGCACTTCTGAACGCGATTACCAATATTCGAAAAAACTACTATACTGCACTGGCCTTCCAAGCAAATGGCGCAAAAACCAAGAACCATAAATTCTTACAGGGATGGCTCAATCGAGTAGATGACTGCTTAAAGGCAACACTATGAATATTCGTTTCTTATTGCTCGGACTTTTATACGCAAATCATGCTGTCGCTTATGTTTCGACGCCACAGGTGATCGGGCATTGGGTTGAAGAGGCCGAAGAAAAACTGCAAGCGCATTCCAATATTCAACATGTTCCAATGCATGTATTTACAGTGGAGATCGACACAGCTGATAAACATATCTCCGGTAACTACTGTTATGTCTCGAATTATGGCAATAAAATCGATTGCAACAATCCATTTAATGGTCAGAAAACATCGAGCAATCACTATAAAATTAATTTCAATAGTTCTTTTGGCGGCATGCATGGTCTAGCTGAACTACGTGTCACCGATGATGATCGACTGCTCTGGCAAATCCTGCGCTTTCCACAGCATGGAGACTACTCTATTCCCAAACATGCAGTATTACATCGCAGTCAAGCCGTGGAAAAATACCTGACGATCAATAAAACCAAAGTTTTTATTTGCAAAGAAGCAGATGCCAAATCTAGCACGCGAAGCTACCTCGTCTTGGGTGATAAAGTCATTGTGACCAATAAAAAAGACAATGCTTGGCTGCAAATTGAATTTAAAGGTCAACTGTTGGGTTGGATTAAAGCTGCGGATGTGGATTGATGCATCGTGATAAATACCACAGCATATTTTCAACCTAAGATGGAGCCGTGTTTAAATAAAATAAGCAAAAAACAAAGTCTATTGCTTCATTCATCGACTTACTAGCTTCTGTAATAAAATACAAGTAATTGAAATAATATATATTTTATGATGGCTTTCTACTTCCTAACCAATTATCACAATAACAGCTTTGCTCATTTTGAACGAATGTTGCTATGCTACTTTGAATAAGAAATAAGATTAGGGGTACCAATGATCCACCCTATTTTTTTAATAAATAGCTATAAAACAATAATCAAATGATTTCTTCAAATAAAAACGATTATAAAATTTAGGAGATAACTCATGGCAAAAGGTTTTGCTATCCATAATGCACCAACAGATCACGGCGGTATCATTCCCTCCACTCAGATGAGAAGTGCGCAGATGGGAAATTTGTTTGTACGCGCTGGAGATGGCCATTTCTGTCCGAAATGTAATTGTTGGTCAACGGTCATCAAGAGCCACGACCATATTATTTTTGATGATAAAGCGGTTGCTTATGTTGGAGATAAATTGACGTGTGGGGCGAAGATTTTGCCACAACAAAGTCATGTGGTTGGAGAGAGTGGTGGCAATTCAAACTCCGTATTTAACTCAACATTAGAAGCAAAAAATTCTCAGATAAATAGCTTTACGAATAATATCCATGCTGAGGAAAAATATGAAAACTATTATATTGAGCAAGATAAAACAAATATTTTTAAGAAGTTCATAACAATTTTACCCCCATATGATTCTGATGGAAAAGGCTTTTCAATTTTACACTCCTTGTCTGGCGTAATAAGTTTTTTCATAAATTACGTCTTAAAGGGGACAAAACTTTTTATTAGTATTTCGGCTTATACTGACCCATTAAATCGTAATGCGGCAGTATTTCCGTATGCAACAGCATATATTTCTAGAGATCAAAAACAAATAGCTATTAAAAAAGTAGATGATACAACTGGCTTATGGAATCTTGATAATGGCAGAGTTCCAGTCGGTAGTGCTGAAATTAACTTACCGAAATCAAATTTATCACTAGTAACTGTTGAGTTGAAGTTAGGTTATGCAGCGCAAATAACTGGTTCTGGCGTTATATATCCTATACCAGCGTTTACTACATTCACATTTACCTTAACATCGATAGCAAAGCGAATATCATGATTAAAAAAACACATTTAGCTTCAGTCCTATTACTCTCGACTATTTCTATCGCCTGTAACAATACGACTCAATCTGAAAGCAAGCCCTTAGATGTTTCTCCAACAAATAAAGAGATAAAAGAACAACTCAGTCAGGATGACTTAGCACTGATAAAACAATCAAATTTAATTCTAGAAAAATTATCAACTGAAGATACTGACAAGGTTAAAAATGAGTTGAAAGCATTTATTCCTCAAGCACTTAAAATCAAAAACAAAAAAGCAAAAAATACGGTGTTAATGAATATTTTTGTACAAAGCAAAATGTATCCTGAAGCATTAGAATTAACAGATTCAATGTTAGCCGATCATCCCGATAATGCAGGGACACAGAAATTTAAATGTTTATTGTTAAAAAACATAAATCGGACAGACCAAGAAATTAAAAATTGTTATGCAATAACAGCTTCTTTGGTTAAAACTCAGTTGAATCAGATAGATGAAATGGATTCTCTACATCCATATATCCTGTGGGCTTACTATTCAGCGATGTATCATGCTGGAGGTGACGAATACAAAAATAAGCTACAAACCATCGTACGCACTCAAACTGATGAAAATAAAAAAAATCAATTTGAATCAATGTATGAAGCTGAAATGTCCGAGCAACAACTGCCATGACTTAAGAATAAAAAGCATAAATGGAGGAATGATAATATCTTATCCTCATCAACTGGCTTTTATTCAAAACACCCAGATTACCGTGGCTAAATCCCCGTATAATTATTCACCCAAGCCAATATGTTTAAAGCGAATATCCTGTGAATCGCACAGCCAGACTAATCACCCTATTGCAATTACTCCGTTCTTATCGCTATCCAGTCACTGCACAGGCTCTAGCGACTGAACTAGCAGTCAGTGTACGCACGATTTATCGTGATTTAGAAATTTTGCGTGACCAAGGAGCCAATATACAAGGTGAAGCTGGTTTGGGTTATGTCCTACAACAAGATCTCTCCTTACCGCCGCTAAACTTAAACCAAGCCGAAGTTGAAGCCTTGGTACTAGGCTTGCGTTGGGTCTGCCGACATACCGATAGCCATTTGATCGATGCAGCCAAACATCTCTATCATAAAATCAACCAAGCTCTGCCCGCGAGCTTACAACATAATATTGAAAATTCATCTTTGTTGGTCGGTAGTCATTATTCACATCAACACGGTGAAAGTGGTTTTACCCCAGAAATTCACCACGCCATACAAAATCAAACTGTTTTAGAGCTTCAATATCTCGACTTAAAACAACAACCCAGCCAGCGCCGAATTTACCCCTTGGGCTTGGCCTATTTTGAAAATATACGTTTGCTGATTGCTTGGTGCGAAATTCGCAGTGCCTTTCGACACTTTAGACTGGATCGGATACAAGCTTTGCATCGAACTCAGGAGCAGTATCAACCGAGTCGTGCCTATCTCATGCGACAATGGTTTCAGGAAACCGGCATTCCACTCCAAGACTTTTACTTTGATCAGCCCAAGCCTACTGACACGATCTGACACAACAGCCTTTTAATATCTGAGAGATCGATAGCACTTTCTATTTTAAGGGAATTCATATGTCAGACTTAACTTTATACACCCATCCGCACTCACGCGGTGTCAGCATCTCTTGGATGCTTGAGGAATGCCAAGCCAACTATCAAGTAAAGCTATTGCAGTTTCATACCAGCATGAAGGCTCCAGAATATCTTGCCCTGAACCCTGCGGGTAAAGTCCCGACCCTGACAGATGGTGCAGTGGTGATCAGCGAAACCGCTGCTATTTTAACTTATTTGGCCGATCAATATCCTGAACGTCAGTTGGCTCCTGCCGTGACTAGCCCGCAACGTGGTGAATATTATAAATGGCTATTTTTCTTCTGTAATCAGTTGGAACCCGCCCTGACCAATAAAAAACATGCAATTATTGACGTCACCGATAAAATGCACTTCGAACTTGGCTATGCCAGCTTGGATGTCATCATCCAGCAATATAGTCAGCATTTAAGTCAAAATCGTTATCTTTTAGGTGAGCAATTTACGGCGGCGGATATTCAATTGACGGGCCTACTGGTTTGGGCGAATACTTTTCAAGATATTATTCAATTAGATCAAACCTTAACGGACTACGTTGCAAGCAACACACAACGTGAAGCCTTTGTTCGAGCCATGCAGTTAAACCAAGACTACACCGCAAAAATGCAAGACTAAACTTGGCTTCAAAACGGTACGCGTGCGTATGGCTTAATCGCTTTGAGCGTGATTTTCTGCAATGCCTTGCTCGACAATCCTGTGCCGAGCAAGGACTTACGGTCATACCAATCTAGAGAATAACTCAGCATCGCGTTTAAACTGAATATCAAGTTTAATCCCTATCTCGCAAACTGTTATAATCCTCGGCAACTGTTAAAACCGATTAGAGTCATTATTGAATATCATCTTTGCTGGTACACCCGAGTTTGCTGCGTCTGCCTTGGCGGCCTTAATTCATACTGAACATCGTATTGTGGCGGTCTATACCCAACCCGATCGCAAAGCAGGTCGCGGACAAAAACTAAGCGCCTCTGCCGTCAAACAATTGGCATTAGCACACGATATTCCAGTCTATCAACCGCTACACTTTAAAGCCTCAACTGAAGAAGGCTTAGCCGCACAACAACAATTGGCGGAACTAAATGCAGATGTGATGGTGGTTGCCGCTTATGGTTTGATCTTACCGCAAGCGGTTTTAGACCTGCCGAAATATGGTTGTTTGAATATTCACGCCTCGCTATTACCACGCTGGCGTGGGGCTGCACCGATCCAACGTGCCATCGCTGCGGGTGATGCACTAACCGGTGTGACCATTATGAAAATGGCAGCGGGCTTAGACACGGGCGATATGATGTTTAAAACCAATTGCCCAATCACAGCAACCGATAATTCAGCACGTTTACATGACAAATTGGCCGAGCAAGGTGCAACGGCAATCACTGCTGTGCTGTCATCTGAGCAAACGCTACAAGATTATTTGGCTCAGCGTGAAGTACAAGATGAAACTTTAACAGTGTATGCGCACAAGCTCACCAAAACAGAAGCACAAATTGATTGGCACATGCCAGCCGAGCAAATCGACCGTCTGATCCGTGCCTTTAATCCTTGGCCAGTGGCCTATACCCCATTGGATGACACACAAAATCTACGGATTTGGGAGTGTCAAAGTTCAGCTGCAACTCAAGCCAATGCACAGCCGGGACAAATTATTGCCATCGATCAACACGGCGTGCATGTCGTCTGTGGTGATCAACACAGTATTTGTTTAAGCAGTCTACAATGGCCAGGTGCCAAAGCCTTCAATGCACTTCAAATTTCACAATCGAATAAATTATCAGTAGGACATATCTTCGCATGAATCAAACCCCAGCTCATGCAATCAATCTGCGCGCTCACGTCGTCGGATGTTTACTCGCAGTACAGCAAGGCAAATCATTATCAAGCTTTTTACACCGCGAACTTGGTGAGGTTGATCAACGTGATCGTGCCCTGTTCCACGAATTACTGCTCGGCACCTTGCGTCAGTGGTATGCCCTGAAAAGCATTAGTTTACCGCTGTTGGTTAAACCGCTCGACAACCAAAAAGTTGAAACCTGCTTGTACCTCGGTATCTATCAGCTTTTGGCAACGCGCATTCCAGCACATGCTGCAATTTCAGAAACCGTTGAAGCAACCAAACAGCTTGGTTTTGAAAGCTTAAGTGGTGTGGTCAACGCCATTCTGCGTCGCGTTTCACGTGAAACTGAAGCATTCCAAGCCGCATTGGCAGAAGCGCATGGCTTACCAAGCTGGTTGTTTAAACGGGTTAAAAAAGATTGGCCTGAGCAAATGACTGAACTTTGTCAGAACTTAAAACAAGCAGCCCCCCTGACGATTCGTATTAATCAGCGCCAAATCGGCCGTGATGAATATCTCAGTGAATTACATGAGCTTGATATTGCTGCACATGCCTGCACCATTTCAGACAACGGCATCGTGCTCGATCAAGGTGGGCATATTCCAGATTTGCTTGGCTTTGACGAAGGTTGGTTCTCTGTTCAAGACGAACATGCTCAATTGGCCGTACAACTCTTGCCTGATCTACAACAGCAAACCGTACTTGATGCTTGCGCTGCACCAGGCGGCAAAACTGCACATCTTTTAGAGCGTTTCGATCTTAAAAAACTGATCGCACTCGACAATGATGAAAAACGACTAGAGCGTGTCTATGACAACCTCGATCGCTTACAGCTGCATCATGATAAAGACATTCAGGTTGTCACCGGAGATGCGCGTGAATGGCAAGCCGATGAGCCACTCGACTGTATCGTACTGGATGCACCGTGTTCTGCGACTGGGGTGATCCGTCGTCATCCAGATATCCGTCTACTGCGTCAAACCACTGATATTCCAGTCACCATCGCATTACAGCAGCAGATTTTAAACCATCTGTGGCAGCAGCTTAATGTGGGTGGCGTACTCCTTTATGTCACTTGTTCAATTTTAAAAGCTGAAAATGAACAGCAAATGCAGAATTTCTTCAGTACTCATCCAGATGCCGAGGAAATTAAAATCCAAGCAGATTGGGGCATTGAACAAATTCATGGCAGACAATTACTGCCAGAACCTGGCCGTGGTGATGGTTTTTATTATTGTATGATTCGCAAACTGGGCTAAGTGAAGGTCTACGGTCCGCACTCAGTTGTGATTGAGAGCAGCAAAAAATAGCGTGCATAAAAAAGGTGGCCTCAGAGCCACCTTTTTAACGTCTAACGGATGTACTTTTGATTCCGTATTGAACGGCATCAAAAGCCATAGATGATTTTAAATTAATCATCTACAGTTTCAGGATGTTTCATTAAATGTAAGATCGCTAAAAGCAGCCCACCCCATAAAAAAACAGTTGAAATGATCATCATAATAATTGCTGAAGTATTCATTCATATGCTCCTATCGATCATGAATTCTAGACATAACCAATGCACCAAGGGCACAGAAAATAATACAGCCCCAACCGAACATCAGCAATAAACCATTCGAATAACCACTATAACCATCTTGGATTAACGCATTTAATGCCAACAATAAGGTCGACAACAACACC
The DNA here is from genome assembly GCF_006352475.1 of Acinetobacter pullicarnis. Lineage (NCBI taxonomy): Bacteria > Pseudomonadati > Pseudomonadota > Gammaproteobacteria > Moraxellales > Moraxellaceae > Acinetobacter > Acinetobacter pullicarnis. The sequence continues at coordinate 49,920 of NZ_VCMZ01000001.1, read as the reverse complement.
ACAGGAGTCACGATGGTTAAAGTGAATTCCCATGTTTTTCCAAGCTTAATCGTTGAAATATGATTCACATGCATTTCAAGTTCAGTCATCAGGCTACGCTTAAACCACGACACCATAACGATTGAAAGTAAAGCACCAGACACAATCCCCAAATTGTTAATAAAGTGATCGATAATATCGACCAGTTTAATTGCATTGGTACTTGAGAATAAAAAGATTGAAACAGCACCAGTTGTACCGCCAATCACGGATACAGCCTTAATACGTCCCCATTTCAACTTGTCTTGTAATGCCGCAATCGGCACTTCAAGAATACTGACCATCGAGGTAATCCCTGCGACAAACAGTGAAGTAAAGAACAAGATCCCAAAGAAGTCAGCACCAGAACCTAGACTTGAAATCAGTTTAGGGAAAGCAATAAACGCAAGGCCAATCCCCCCACTGACCACTTCTTCAACTGGTTTTCCTGCCGCTTGTGCCATAAAACCAAGCGCAGCAAATACACCAATGCCTGCCAAGATTTCAAAAGAAGAGTTGGCAAAACCAACAATCAGTCCCGAACCCGTTAAGTTGGTTTTCGGTTTTAAGTATGATGCATACGTCACCATAATGCCGAAGCCAACTGAAAGGCTAAAGAAGATATGACCATACGCTGCCAGCCAGACTTTATAGTTCTTCATTGCGTCCCAGTTTGGGGTAAAGAAGGCATTTAAACCATCTGCCGCACCCGGTAAACGCAAGGCTTGAATCACTAAAATCGTAAACAAGAGAATCAATAAAGGTAAGAAAATCTTATTGGATAACTCGACGCCTTTTTTCACGCCACCATATAGAATCGCAAGGACAATTGCCCATACACCAACCAATGGCCAGAAAAGATGGCTGACAAAACTCATGTCAAAATCGGTAGCTTCAGTGGTTTGTAAGAAGGTGCTGAAGAAGAATGCTTCAGGATCCGCCCCCCACATTTGCCCCATCGAGAAATAAACGTAACTGCCCGCCCAGGTCAGTACCCCTGCATAATATAGGCCAATAATGATACACACACAGACTTGCCACCATCCAAGTGTTTCTGCAGGTTTCCACAGTTGTTTATAAGCCTTTGGTGGTGCACCGTTACTCCGGTGGCCAACGGCATAATCTAAAAACAACAATGGTAAACCTGCGGTTAATAAGGCAATCAAATAGGGAATGAGGAACGCCCCACCACCATTCTCATAGGCAACATACGGAAAGCGCCAGATATTACCTAAACCAACGGCAGATCCAATTGCCGCAATAATAAAGCCTGATCGTGCTGACCAGTTTTCACGTTTTTCTGTCATAAAACACCTACGTCTTAAGGTATCTTTAGCTGCCGCTTATTGTCATTGTGAGAACGCAAGCAATAAAAAGTACCAATCAATTTTGTTGTTTGAATAAGACTCGCACCTTTTGAGCACGTTGTTCTAATGTCAAACCAGTCCATTCCATGTCTGATTTGGTTAAAAGCATACACGAAAAAATGACTGTTTAATGACGCAACAATACCTGTTTTCTACTCGTTTTACTGTAATTTCAGCATGATTCTGGCTTTAAAAGCACAATTTCTAGCGTTATTGATTGTTTTTTTATCCAACGCTACGATTTATTCAAGTGATGCTGGTAAACGGTAATGTCCGATAATTTTATATTCATGCAAAATATCGGTCTGCTGAGTACCATAGCCGATATTATGAATCACTAAGGGCGTTTTAGAGAGCAGTGTGGTTTTATCCGAGATGATTCCAATATGAGTTAAGCCCTTGCCCAAATCCCAAGTAACAATATCCCCTGCACGATAGTTCTGATCTTTAACCGCATAACCTTTTCGCGTGAAATAGGTCATAAGATTCGGCACACGGCGATGATCAATGTTTTTGTCTGTACCTTTTAGTCCCCACTTTTTCGGATAGGCCGAGAAATTCTTTTGCATATCCTCATGCACACGTTGTTGTAAGTCGATGCCTTGTACCCGCAATGCACGAATCACCACATCGGTACAGACACCTTTAACGAGAGGTACGTCGCCCATCGGATATTTAAGTGAGCTGTAGCTGGGATCATAAAGCAACGTTTTGCCAATCTGGCTGCGCCCATCAGTCACCAATTGATCGGCTTGAAATGCCCAAGCACTCATACTGCTGAGAAAAATTGTGCAGGTTAAAAAAAGGTTTTTCATTATTTATCAATCCATAATAGCAATCCTATGCTGCGAGTATAGACTGCTCAATCTGCTTTAAACAATGCATCTAGGTGGTAGACATCTAGCCTTAAATCCTTGATTGATCGTCCAAAATGCAAAGTACATTTACAGTCAATCTGTTTGTCTAAATTTCATACTTAAATTTAACATTTGCTGCATGCTTATTGCTTGTGACAGCGATATTATGCGCACAGTTTTTTTAGGAAGAAACTCAATTACTAAGCAAAAAATCAAACGTAATTGTAATGAGATAAAGAGGAAGATATGAAAGTTTTAAAATTAGCATTTATGCTTACGGTTTCATCAGTCTGTTCATGGGCTCAAGCAGATACACTTGGTCTTACCGCAGATCTCAGCTATTGGCTTTATGATGCAAAAGTAGAGGCTAAGCAACCTTTGAGTGATAATCAAAGTTTGGAACGCGATGGCTCACTACAAGCCTCTCTCGCCTTTGAACATCCAGTGCCTTTTTTACCCAATGTCAAAGTTAAATCAACGAATCTCAAAAGTGAAAGTGCCAATAACAATACCGCACTCTCAGGCGCATCAGTTGATGTTCGTCATACCGACTATATTTTATATTATGAAGTTTTAGATAATGTGATCAGTGTTGATCTCGGCTTTGGTCTCGCCAATTTAGCGGGTGACATCAAAGTTAAGCAACCATTGAGTGATGTGCATTATTCAATATCAGGCAATAAACCCATCGTCTATGCTTCTGTTGCTGGCAAACTCCCTTTCACCCAATGGAGCGCAAAAGGCGAGGCAGTGTATAGCAACATTGATGATGAGAAACTCACTGACCTTCAAGCCGAGGTTCAGTATAACTTCGTGCAAAACCTAGCAGTCGATGTCGGTGCTAAACTTGGATATCGCTATACTCAAGTCAATTTGGAAAAAGATAAAAATCAAGACATCAGCTTCCAATTTAAAGGACCTTATTTAGGTTTAAACATGCACTTCTAAAATAAGCGATGTCCTTGACCAGTAAACAGGTGCTTAAAGTCAATTAATGCTCATGCAGCATAATACTCAGATAGTCCGATTATAATCGTCGGGCTTCTAAAAATAAAATTTCAATCTGCCTTTAACGCTTGATTCTATAAAGATTAAGTTATCAATACCTATGGCCACTTTTAATTTACTTTATTTAAAATCATCTTATTTTTCAATATTTCTTGATTTAAATCGCATGATACTTAACTTAATTTCAAGTCCACTTGCCCCGCAATAAATTTGAACAAAACCCTCGAAACATCTCTCAACAAAGTAACTTCCAACAATCAGAAAAACAAAACAAAAATTATAAAACTCTCTTAAAAACGGCACATTAGATCGTTGTAGCGCTGAGAACATAAGCTGAAATAAGAAAAAAAAGATGCAATACTCGATCTAACTCAAGCCAACAAAATGAATACTAAACAAACAAAAATAGAATATTTATTTTGCAAAAATATCAATATTTAGTGGACAAGTGTAAAAAAAACATATTATTAACAGCAATCTATTTCAAATATTGATTAATTAGTTTAAATTAACAGTGTATATTTTTAAAGCAGCCTATTTTCTTTTTACGCTTAGTTTTTATTTTTAAAATGTCAGAAATCATCTACTCATCTTTCATAGGAAACATATCATGAAATCATTTTTACAGACTAAAAGTGTAGGCAGTGGCATGATTCTTTTATTAGATGATTTCTGCAAAGCCCATGGTTTAACTTCTCCTGCTCATAACAAATATCATTGTAATGAACACGTTTCTTTTGGAAATTGGTTAAAAAAAATCAAATATATTGACAAGCAATATAATCAAGAAGGCCTCGGCTTAGATATCGGTGCAATGATACAACCTGCCTATATTGGTATCGCAGCATATATCTCAAACTCCTCAGAAACCATAGAGGATTACTTAGCCCGTTCAAGGAAATATAAAAAAATTTGGTATAACCACATGCCACATACAATTAATTATCTTGAAACAGAGATCAGCTTGTCTTGGACTAAACCAGCCTACTATCAAGCCGGTTTATTAAAAAAAGAATCAGCAGTTTCGGAGGAAATGCAAGTCGCAATCTTTTTTACGCGCCTTCAACAACTCACCAATAACTCAGAAATCACGTTTAGTCATATTAATATTGCCATCCCTAAGCCTAAGAATATTGAGAAATATGAAAAGTTCTTTAAATGCGCAATTAATTTTGACTGTGAACAAACAGCCCTCTTTCTTTCCAAACGAGCGCTCAGTACGCCAATAATATTTAAAGATGTGACATTACTTGAGATCCTTGAAAAACAAGCAGATCACATTCTAATGCAAATGTCCCAGGAGGATATATTCTTAGAAACCGTTAACCAAAAAATTCTGCAAGGAATTAACACCCAGAATACCAGTATTAAATATGTTGCCGAGCAGATGAATATGTCAACACGTACACTTCAAAACCACCTCAAAGAACATAAGGTTTGTTTTCAAAAACTGTTAATCAGTGTCAGATATAATCTAGCGGAGCAGTTGTTACAGGACTTAGAGCTAAGTTTAGGTGATATCGCATTTTTACTTGCTTATGATGAACAAACTTCATTTAATAAAGCTTTTAAAACATGGAGTGGATTGAATCCCTCTCAATGGCGTGCAAGACATTTAAATGAACTTGCAAAAGCATCTTAAAGTCAAAACTAAACAATAAAATATCCCCCGTTAGAAAAATATATACTGTAAAAAAAGCCATCTTTGAGGGTGTAAATAAAAATATGCTCGCCTAGATGGTTGCGAAATAATATTTGATGATCAATCAACATACCAATTTAGAGGATAAGTGCTAAGCATTTTAAGGTGATGCTTGATCATTCCTATTTATTCATATTCGATAGAAAATTGTGCGGTAGCGTTGGCTTTCCCAGGTGTGGATCTTTCTTTAGTCACGATATAATGCGCATAAAAGAGCGTATGAATTTCTCCGTCAATATCTGACACATGGTAGCTTTTTGCCCCCAAAGGAAGCCTTTTTTTATTTTCATCAAGCATTTCAATTGCAACATTTGTCGCTGAATTGCGACCGGCCTTAATTTTTAATAATTCGAGGTCATTGGGGTCAGCCTCTCCCTCAAATTTAATACTAATTGGTATTTCTGATCCACAATTCATTAGATGAAATGGAATAGGTACGCTGCCCGTTTTTCTACCAAGTTGTGCTAAATCTTTTGCTGCATATATCCCTAAGTCAACATATTTATACTCGTCAGATTCGAGCACCCCACAAGTTTCAACCGTGACCTGTCCTCTTAAATCTAACGCTAACCCATTGGCAATCGTTGCACTAGAAAATAGCAGGACAGTTAAACACGGTATAAAATACAGATAATTCTTCATAATAATTTCTACTCAAAATCTACATTTAGCATAGCTCTAGACTTGAAAGGACCAGGGGCAGGCATGGCTCCTGTGACACTTACTGGCCAGACTTTAATACCAACAGAAGACCTCGAATCATTTAATTGAAGCGGTATTCTACTGTTACGATTATTCGGTATAAGCACATTGGCATGCTCATCAGAAACTTTAAAACCAATATCATTATTATCTGAAACGAGCATATCATCTTGTACTTTATCAGCAGTTAACCTGACAGATACCTTAGCTGTATCATTTGTACCAATACACTGAATCTCAATATCTTTAGTTGCAACAGCAACATCATTGGCCTTATTTCCAGCGCCAACTCGGCCAAATGCACGCGGTGATATTTCACCAAAATCTATTACTAACTCGCCACCCTTGATCTCACAGCTTTCTCTAGTAACAATAATACCTTGAATTCCAATAGTATATATAGGTTTACTCCCCCAAATAATGTTGGTGATTGCCTCATCATTAGCGGCAAAGACATTCATCAAAGTCGTATTTGGAATTCGGGTCTGTCCTACAAATGGTTTAACGATTTGTAGTTTTACGATATAGCCATAATCTTGAATAGCAACTCTATATTTTCCATTCGTCGTCCAATGTGGGATAAGTATTCCCACTGGATCCTGAGTTGGTGTGTAAACAAGCCCCATATTCTGGTTCATAACCTGCACAGAAGCCCGTATATTATCATTTACTTTCAAATATTTAACATTATTCGGGCCTACGGTCACTGGTAAGTTTGTCTCATACTTCCTAAAAACATGCCGTCCCCAAAACCCCTCACACTCCACTATTATCTGCTCCGTTAAATGACTTTCACCTTCGCCATCTGGACCGCCCACATCACCATTATAAAAACTTTCATCTATATCTACAGTTACCTGACCTGGGCCAGAAACATGACTACAAATTGCAGCATAGACTTGGCCAATCATTAGATATAACATTGCAAGTGGTGCTAAAATTATTAATTTAATATTCATCTCTTAATTACTCACAATTTACATCTAACTGTATTACGGGCTGAACAGAGACGTTCATTTCCGTCGTATCATATTCAGCGATACACTTTGCCTCTGCCCCACTTCCCCATGTTACCTCTAGCGTTCCTTTTCTTGGTAAACCAGTCAGGAAAGCTCCACCATCAATACCAACAATACCAGCGATGGAACTATCTAATTCAGTCACAGTACTCAGATAAGGGACATGTTTATTATCTTTTGATAAGGTAATTAATGCGCGTATACCGATATCTGCTTTAAAGACTGTTCTAACAATTGCACCATTTGCTGGAATAACAGTATTGACGTTTCGCTCGATCTCAACATTATTATCAAAAGAATTAGGATTTAATGAGACTCTATTTTCTCGATATGCAGAAGCATATGGAATAACAGCATGGCCAAAACTATTTGTTTTAATACCAGGGTAATTTTCTATAGATACACCGGCTGCACCTTTTGCTTCAACCAGAATACTGGTTTCATTCATGTACTGACCAAAAGTAACACCATTTCTATGCGCTAAAATACTGCCATTCCCATTTAGCCCGATTTGATTACTGTTTTTGTTATAACTATAGGTACCGCCAATATCACCAAAGCGACCTTTATAATCTAATGCAAGTGACCCAGCATTACTATGATCAGTTAACTGACTCTGAGAAAGGCTATATCGAAGGTTTCTATTTTCTAAAAGCGTGCCACTTAATGCAACTCTATAATCATCGCCTGTTTCTGAACTATGCGTAGTTGATGCTGTTACATATGCATTTTCTAATAAGCGCGCCTTATTATTTTTTCTTGCTAGATTATCTAAAGGAAGTGAAGCTCCAAATGATAATATCGTATCCTCTGTTCCATAAGTCTTATATGAAAAATGGCTTAGAGATAAAGAAAGGTTAACACCACGATAAGACACTGAATGACCGGCTTGTAGCCAACTATTTTTCAATCCTGTCTTCCAGTAACTCTGTTGCGTTCCAGACAAAAATAATGAGCCATACTTGCCAAAGGAATGCGATATATTCGCTTCGAATTGACCCTTTCTAGATAAATCCTTGGAGAAGTAACCAGGCGTTAAAGGCAAGGTATCAACTCTATCCAATTGATTTAATACCTCATTAAAAGTAAAAAAACCTTCTGTCGAATATCGATAACCTAGCAGTCTAAAAGTGGTTCCTGTACGCACTAAAGATTTTGCATATAAAAATCTCACTGATTGCCCACTTTTACTTACACCATTTTCAAACTCACTATTGGCATGGGATACATCAAAAGATACTGCACCCAATTTACCTAGGTTTCGTCCTAGCCCAAGTAAAACATTGCTATAATCCTTAGAAAACTGCATTCCGCCATATACAGATATGCCGTGAGGTAAACCGTAGATCAGCGTACCCTGAAGAAAACGCGGCGTTAAACTATTTGCGGAATTGGTTTTATATTTACCAATTACAGCATCATATTTTAATCGGCCATCTCGCTGTAAAATAGGTAGTGTTGAATATGGGACCACAAAACTCTGTATTGTTCCATTTGCCTCATTAATTTCAACAGTTAAATCCCCACTCACAGAAGTAGGATTCAAGTCTTCAATTAAAAAAGGCCCTGGCGGTACACTTATTTGATAAATGATGGAATTATTTTGTTTAATAACAACATTTGCATTCGACTGTGCAACCCCACGTATTGTAGGTGCATATCCTTGTTGACTATCAGGATACATCTCTTCTGCTGACGATAAATTCAAACCTAAAAAACGGAGGCTATCAAAAATCTCATTACTAGTATTACTTTCACCAATAAGTATTTTACTCTTAAGTGGAATGATATTCCTCTTAACATATGTATTAATACTATTAAAACGTGATGAGGATAAATCATTACTTTCATTGTAATTATAAAAACTATTATTTCTAAACTGCCAAGATCCGATATTAAATCCATTATTAAAGTTTAAAAATACACTTTTACTATCTAAATACGAGTTATTATATAAAGATACCGTATAACTTGTATAAAAGGCATTAATTCCATTATCCCACCTTTCTGGTGAAATATAACCTCTTACATTATTTCTAATCGAAACTTGTGGGAATGTTAGTTTTAATTTTTGTTTATCAAATATAAAATCACTTGTAGAACCAGGAATACGAGACAAAAAATCCATACACATAGCATTTGAATCTGTTTCTGTTTCAACTACTATAATGCCAAAAGATTTTATTTTTTCAGCATCCAGACAAGGGAGTAAAAAGGTATTGCCTTGCTCATCATAATTTTCAATAAATACAACATCTTCTGTATCAACTTTTTCATTATTAACTAAAATTTCAACACGATATACACCAGGCGGTTGATATTTTTTTTGGTTAAACTTAGATAAATCAGAAATAATAATATCTGATGAATGCCCATCAGTTAAGAATGCAGGATTAAAAATTTCTTCTGCAAATGTATTCTCTATTGTTGAAGTAAATATTAATCCAAACAATAAATATAATATTTTGTTTTTTTTAAAATAAAAGTTATTCATTGCTAATAGTCATCTCTTTGATTTCAGTTAAGCCGCCATAATCATTTACGGCTTGATAAGAAAATGTAGTCCCTGTTTTCTCTGTTAACTGAGTTCTCTCTAGAGGTGCAACCATCTTACTAGGAATAGAATTATTATCTAATTTAAGATTAACAAACGAAATAAAATAAGGAGATTTATTATCTACTTCAACACCGTTGACTGTTTTATAAAACTTAATATGATTAAATGCTTCTTCTGATGCATAGGGTAAGTTTGGGGGGCGCACAAATAGTTTAATTCTAGATAGCACTGCAAGTTGCAGGACATTTGAACCCTCTAAAACTTCTCTGCTCACTGATGGTATTGTTTTTACATTTATGTAATAAACACTTTCCTTGTTTTTAGGAAAATCAGACGTAACTCTTATAATTCTAAAGGTATTTTCAGTATCTGGTTCAGATACAAAAATAGGCGGTGTAATCAAAAAATCTTTGGTTTTTTCTTCATTAATATCATCGACCCAAGCATTTACCAAGTAACGATCTTTCTTACTGTGATTAAGGAGTGGTAAAGAAACTTGTTTGGAATTCGCAGGATATATAACTCTTGTCGACCCTAATGAAACGCCACCTATCGCAGCTGCATAAAGGGTGTTTGCATAAATTAAGGAAAAGCTACATATTGTGAATTTAACAATGTTCATTCAAGTCTCTCATTTAGTGATATTAAAAGTTAATGATGATAAAAATAAATTTTTCCCTACTTCCTATTTAAAAGAGCAAGCATATGGTTAGAAAAAACTATTATTATTTTAATTATTTTTAAGATAAAATATTTTTTGCATTACCTAGGATCAATAACAAAAGAAATGGTGTTCCTTATAGCTAAAGAACACCTTACAAAGTTAATAATAAAAAAGAGTGATACTTTCTATATTCATGTCTACCTAAAACTTAGAATAAATATTAAAATCTTGGTATACACCCCTTGTATTATTATCTATGCATTAAAATTACTTATTGGTAATTAATAAAGAAAGTTGCATCAGCATTTGCCGCACCAGCTGTTGATTTTCCTGTTGCAACATAACGTGCAGTAAAGTCAAGTACGTTATTACCACTAAGAAGTGTTTTTACAGATCCTTTATCAGCACCATCAACTTTAAGGATTGTTGAAGTATCATCGCTAATTTGAATACCGACATTTTTTGCAGCAATACCGTTCGTACCACCAGCAGATGTTGCTAGAAGTTCAGTGTCATTTGGAATTGTTGTGCCTGCAAAAGAAACTGACGCTGTTTTATGCACTTCAGGATCACAGTCAACAAGTTTAATTGTGAAAGGAACTGGCGTTGTCATATCACCAACGTTCGCTAAACTTGCTGTACGATACTGTCCCAATACAACAGTTTGGTTCGCACTTTCTGTAGAAACAGCACAAGCAGCATTGACTAACTCACCCTCAAAATGAATAGTACCGCCTTGTACAGTCACTGGGTCAGCAGCATGAGTTAAAGCAGCACCAAACATCATCATTGACGCAATTGCAATTTTATTAAAATTCATTTCTTCATTCCTATAAATTCAAAGAATATCCTTTGTATATTCAAAACCAACAAAGTGATATACATCACACATTTAGCATTTTATGCATATATGTAGACATAGCTTATTATCTTCATAATCTTTCAGCCGAGCTTGTCCGTAAGACTCAATAAATTATCCGAATGTGTAATATTTGTTAAAATACGTAGATTATTTTTTGTTTTTTACAACATTTATATTATTTAACTAGGCTTACCAAGCCAATCTATCGCTCCAGCAACAGGAGAAGATACACCTGTGAGCGTTATTGTTATGTTGTTTTTAGCCGCAGGATCACCAAAGATATATTACTCAAACTCAAGCGTAAATGGAGGTGGAACATGCCCCCTTTATTTGCCAACGTATTTTTTGAAATGAAATCGAGTGAAACAGTTTGATTCAATAAATATTTTCATGGACTTATATTAATGACTTAAATTTAAAATAAATATCAAATCAAGGCTTCAAATAAACAGACATGAACAAAACCATCTTTGGGATTTTTTAAATCGTTGTTTATTTTTGACAATGCGCACCTTATTCGGTTTAAGAAGCGACTCTTAAACCGAATAAGGTTTACTTTATTGGGGATCAAGCGACTTGGCTTCAGCTTCATAAGCACTTGGGTCATCGACCAATAAAATGGCCAAAGCACGTGTCGATTTAAATGCACTAAAAATAATGACTAAAATTGAGGTTAATGGAATCGCTAAAATTGCTCCTGCAACGCCCCATAGAGATGACCACAATGACAATGAAACTAAAACGACAAATGGCGATAAATTAATTTGCTTACCAATCATTTTAGGTTCAAGCACGTTACCCACATACATTTGCGCTACGGTTAATAAGCTGGCAACCAGAACTGTCATATGCAATGAACCAAACTGGACGATACTGAGTAATACAGGAAAGACCACGCCTAATAACGAGCCGATATAAGGAATATAATTTAATAGACCAATAATGAGTGCCCAGAACAACGCATGTTCTACACCACATAGCCACAAAATAATAAATGAGATCACGGCAAGGATAAGATTAATTAAAGTTTTAATCGCTAAATAATCACCAATTTTACGGTTTACATCCATCACCAAATTTTTGGTACGCGCAGCCCCTTGCCCTGGAAATGCGAGTGCTAATTTACTCGCAAAATCACCTCGTTCACTGAGCATAAATAGCGCATAGACCACCACCAATACAATCATGCCCGTTAAAGAACTCAGTGCAGAGAGTATCGAAGTGAATACAGACTGCATATTAATTTTATCAATGCTCATTTCTAATAGCATTTTCAAATCAGGATCTTGGCCCCAGCCCATTTTCATACTGAGCTGTACAATCATTTTTTCAAGATTAGCTTGATATGCTGGTGCAGAACTCACGATTTTTTCACCAGTCGTAACGATAATATGGCTGAGTCCAAACATCGTTGCGATAAATCCAATCAATACTAAAATGCGCCTTAACCACTCAGGCGTTCGATTAAGTAAAGGTAAACGACCAAGCCATTCGGTTAAAGTCACCAAAATATACATCGAAATTGCTGCAATAAAGACAGGCAACAAAAAACTTTGCCCAACTTGAAGCAACCAGCCCGATAAAATAATAAACAACAGTAAAAATACCAGTGTCTGTAATGTCTGTTGCCACGTTTTAGGGTTGTGCTGCATGCTGCCAATCCAATCACTACAAATAAGTAAGTGAATTTTAGCCGATTTTGACAATATATAAGCCAATATGATTTTTTACCTGAAAACAATAATCCAAGCGACTACCCAATTGTCAGTTTTGGCTTACAGCCGCTGTGGAAAATGTCTTGTATCTACCCAACCCAAATAGACCTATTCTAGCTTTAACAGGAAACAGGAAGTTTCCAAAAAAGAAAAATAATAAGATGAAATTAACAGCAGGATGCGCTCGGTATGACAGGAGTTATACCCATCACATGATATGAAAATAGCCCCGTCAGGATGATGGGGTTATTTTTTATGTGTGCTTAAAATGACCTAAATAAGACCGAATAGAAATAGTCTAAAATGATGACCAAGGGTAGGCTGCAATGACTTTATTAATTTTCTCTAATCAATATCACTTGAATCTGCTTTATACTAATCTATGTTTATTTTAATTTAATCGTATGTATGTCTAGTTTAAACAAGTTTTTATCAAGGTTTAGTCAAGTCACAATTCAACGCAGCGTGAATTATGTTCAAAATATCGATCTTGAAACATTAGACATCATGACCGATGGCAACACCACCATTGCCTATGCTCAAATAGAAGGAACGGACTATTACGATACCACCATCTATTATCACTCGTTGCTTGGTCGCTTAACTGAAACGGATTGTAGCTGCCCTGTCGGTGATAACTGCAAACATGCTGCCGCCTTGGCACGCTTTTTTTATGCTGAACATTTACAACATGCTTCACTTAATTCAGGGCTGAATACAAACCCAAAAGAAAGTAGCGCAAGCAGCCAAGATATTCGTGATGCTAAAAATTGGCTTACTGATTTTAAAAAACATTTAGTAGAAGTTCAGCCCGATCTACACAGTGCTGCTGCTCAGCAAAATCATCTAATTTATATTTTTGATAAAAAAAATCAAGGCCACAAAATAAGCCTTCAAGTACAAAAGGTAAGACGCAATAAAAAGGGTGAAATTCGTGATGCAAATCTGTATACCAGTTATGATAATATTTTAAATCAAAGACTTAAGCTTTCTGAAACAGCGAGAGCCTTATTTATTCAAATTTATTTCTACGCCAAATTAAATGCATCGCAAGCGCAGTTTAGCGGTCACTTAGATGTATCTGGTATGCCATTACCACAATTTAAAAATATCATTGAAAGTGGCTTGGTCTATTGGCAACATCATCAGAATCCTGCACTCACTTGGAGTGAGGTGACCTATGATTTAGAAAGTATTTGGCAAAATGATATACGACCACAAATGGAAAAATTAGCACTGTATATCGTTGATCAACAACAGCGTCGTATCCCGCTCAATGAAGTCACACATTTACAGATTATTCAAACAAATCCTTTGTGTTATATCGATACCTTACAACAACAGGTTGGACTATTAAAGAGTAGTTTCCCGGCTAAAACGCTAGATCACTTACTCAGCATGCCTGCAATTCCAGTAACGCTATTGGGTGAGTTTGATCAAATGCTCAAAAATCTACCGGATAGTATTTCCCTCCCGCAACCACAATCACTGCAAGATGTACCCGTTTTAGAAGGTCAACCGATCCCGATTTTACGTTTTGGTAGCTTCGCACTCTATGAGCAGCGTTTGCAGTACGCACTGGCTGAAATTGAGTTTGAATATCCTGCTGGACGTATTATTGCTGGTACAGAAAATGAAAGTTTTATGGGGATGTATCAGGGCAATACTGTCAAACAACAACGTGACTTAAATCAAGAAAATAAATATATACAGCAGCTTAAACAGATGCTGCCATCTTTTAGCTGGGCCAAGGAGCTCAAGCAACTCCCCAAAGCGATCTTTCAACAAGAAACACTCGATAATGTCATCGGCGCAACAATTGACGAATGGCTGCAACGTCTATTACCCGAAAATCAATTCGAATCTTCGGGATGGCGAGTCGAACACACGGCTCAAAGCCTATTTAACCTAGAACTCGGCCAGAACATGCAGCTGTCGCTTGAAGATTCGTCTTTTGAACGTGATTGGTTTCAGGTTGGTCTTACTGTCCAAGACAGTAAAGGCCAATCCTATGATTTAATTCAACTACTTGCCAATATCATTGAACAAACACCACAATTACTTGATCCTAAATATCTTGATCGTTTATCAGACCATCATTTCTTTAAAATTATGCTGCAACCAGATCAGCCACAATTGGCTATTCCCTTTAAAGAAATAAAGCCTATTTTGTTCTATTTAAAAGAAATTTTAGAACAACCTGACACTCGTCAAATTGATCGCTACGATGCCAGTCAGTTACTGGGTTTAGCGCACCATCTGGGAATGCAGTGGCAAGGAAATCAACGTTTACAAGGCTTTGCAGATCGGTTAAAACAAGGCTATCAACAACAATTGCCAACACCACAAGGCTTCCAAGGTGAATTACGTCCTTATCAGCAACAAGGGCTCGCATGGCTACAGTTTTTAAGAGAAACTGAGCATGGCGGCATATTGGCGGACGATATGGGGCTCGGTAAAACAGCACAAACCTTGGCACATATTTTATTGGAAAAACAAGCTGGTCGCCTACAACAACCAGCACTGATTATTGCCCCAACCTCATTAATGCAGAACTGGTTTAAAGAAGCCCAGAAATTCACACCAGATCTAAAAGTCATGATCATTCATGGGCCACAACGCCATGCTTTGTTTGATCGAATTCCACAGCACGATATTATTTTAAGTACCTATCCGCTGTTGTCTCGAGATGAAGATCTTTTCGCGCAACATCAATATCATCTGCTTATTTTAGATGAAGCACAGAATATTAAAAATCCACGTGCCAAAGCCGCTCAAGTGGTTAGACAATTGACAGCAACCCATCGTCTTTGCCTGACTGGAACGCCCATGGAAAACCATTTAGGTGAACTGTGGTCATTGTTCTATTTTTTAATGCCTGGCTTTTTGTATTCACAAGACGTTTTCAATAAAAAATATCGCACCCCGATTGAAAAACAAGCCGATCAGCAAAAAAGAGCTAAGTTGGTTGCTCGAATTCAACCGTTTATGCTGCGTCGTCTAAAAACGGATGTTGCCAAAGAATTACCTGCGAAAACCACCATTGAAGTTAATATTGAAATGAATGATCAACAAGCGAAATTGTATGAGGCTGTTCGTGCTACGATGCAAACCAATATTCGCCAGATCATTGCTGAAAAAGGCATTCATCGCAGTCAGATCCAAATCTTAGATGCATTACTCAAATTACGCCAAGTCTGCTGCCATCCGAGTTTACTGAAGCTTGATACTTTTGCTGTCCAAGATGCAACTTCGGCTAAATTTGAACATTTAATGAGCATGGTGGAGGAAATGGTGGAGGAAGGCCGACGAATATTAATCTTCTCGCAGTTTACCAGCATGCTACAACTGATTGAAAATGGTCTCAAACAAATCAATATCCCCCTCGTCAAGCTGACTGGACAGACCAAGAAACGCGATGAAGTCATTACAACTTTCCAGTCTGAACAAGTCCCTGTATTTTTAATCAGCCTGAAAGCAGGTGGTGTAGGACTGAACTTAACGGCTGCCGATACCGTCATTCACTATGATCCATGGTGGAACCCTGCTGCAGAAGATCAGGCCTCAGACCGTGCATGGCGGATTGGACAAGACAAACCTGTTTTTGTTTATAAACTAATTACCAATCAAAGCATTGAAGAAAAAATACTTGAGCTACAGCAACATAAGGCACAACTGGCACAATCTGTTTTAAGTCATGATCAGCAAGATGAAGTGAAGTTATCGAATGAGGATATGATGCAATTGCTTGAGCAGTTTTAATTAAGATCACAAGGTAATACACTGAACTTAAGAACAATCTTGTAAAGTAACTCGTATTGACTCGAATTATTTCGCCCTCTAACATGGGCTTAATTTGATCTCACTTTACTTGGCTTATTATTTTGTCTGCTTTATCTTTCTTCGCTCCCAGTTTATCCAAATTAAAATCCTATGCAGCCCAAGTTAGCTTAGTTGGGCTCAGCTTAGTCATGGTTGGATGTACCACACTCGGCCCACATAGTGGCTCACTTGCTTCCCGTTCAGCCAAGCTTTCCAATGGGATTCAACGTGCCTATTCAGTACCCAAAACTACTGCAGATCGTGTATCCCCCATGATTATTCAAAGTGCAGATAAACAAGATATGGCGCCCTTAATGTTGGCAGCGATGATTCGCCAAGAATCCAGCTATCGTAGCCGTGTAGTTTCTTCTGCAGGTGCAGTCGGACTGACTCAGGTCATGCCACGATTTTGGCAACAGAAATGCCCGGGTGATCTTTATGATGAATGGGTAAATATTAATTGTGGTAGCTATATCTTGGCCAACTACAATCAATCTGCAGGAAGTTGGAAAAAGGCATTGGCTTATTATAATGTTGGCCCAACTGGCTATAACAACAGCTGGAAAATGAAACGCCAAGGTAAAAAATACGCAAGACAAGTAAAACAGCATGAGAAAGCATTAAAGCATGCCTTATAAAAGCATGCTTTAAATAATAATAGCCATATGATTCGTTAGCCCCATAGTGATTCCTCAATATGGGGCTTTGCTAAAATAAGCACCAAGCTGGTTACTATTTTTTAGAGGCATCCATAATTAAGCGTGTCGCCATATATAAACGTGGCACAATACTGTCTATTAAAATATATTCTGCATGACTTGAATGTGCACCATCTCCTGAAAGTCCCATACCTTCAATCACCGCAGCATCAGATTTCGCACCTGCAAAGGCAGCATCTGTACCACCACCCGTTGCGGTACTCACTACATTCATTGGCAAATTTAACTCATTTTTCTCTGTACACGACAAATTTCACAGAACCCTTATCCTATCAGGGTTCTGCCTTCTTAAAATTGCCAAAATTTCCTTAAACTCTTCTTTTTTCCCAAAACCAATTAAACGCTGAATCGCCATTTGAACATAGTCTAAACCATAGCGAAATAAACTCATTGAGAGTCGTCCATGCTTCTTTATTTTTATCACTTTTTTTTGATCATGTTGCCATTCACCCGTTAAGTAACACCAACAGAAGCTTATAGCTAACACCGCAATCAATTTTTTCACTCGTCTAGGGTCTGTCAAGCGCGTATTTTCAAGATTAAACCCGCGTCCTTTGAGACAACTGAATAAGGTTTCAATTTCCCAGCGTAATGCATAATCCTGAATAGCATTGGCATTAAACTGAGGAGAAACGACGAGTAAAAGCTCTCCATTTTCTAACTGTAGTGCACTTATATATAGTTTCACCCGACCAACCAAAATCCGTCGTTTACGACATTCAATTTGACCAACTTTAAGATGGCGAAATAAATCACTAATTTTATGATTCTTTCCTAAATGATTGGTGACAATGAAGTTTTTTTAACACGAATGCAGAAGTTGATGTCTTGTTCAATTAACCATGTAAACCACTGCTCACCGATAAACTCTCTGTCTGCGAACACATTCACAATACGGTCTTTACCAAAAATGGCTATAAAGCGTTGAATCAAAGCAATACGCTCTTTCGTATCTGAATTTCCACGTTTATTAAGCAATGTCCAAAGGATAGGTATCGCTATTCCACGATAAACGATTGCGAGCATCAGGATATTAATATTTCGTTTTCCCCATTTCCAATTGGTTCTATCTAAAGTCAGTTGCACTTGGTCGAATGAAAACATATTGAAAATCAACTGAGAAATTTGACGATAATCAAAATACTGACCTGCAAAGAAGCGCTGCATACGTCGATAAAATGATTGTGGTAAGCACTTGATGGGCAAGGCTTTAGATGCAGAAGAAAGATTACATGTTTGCTTTAAAATAATCACAAGCATGATGAGCGCAAAGCACTTTAAATGTGACTTGTTCCATTTTAGATATTTGTTTAAGATAAGATATAACTCATTGAGATGTGTCATAGTATTCGTCGTTAGAAAACAATTATTATGACATTATTTCAATGAGTTATCTATTTTTGTCGTGTACAGAGCTCATTTTTATAAATAGACTGCGCCTGTTCAGCCAATTTTTTAGCTTTATCATTTGCGACCAAAGGGGGACGACGTACTTCAAATTTCACACTTACCTGACTTTCTGCCAGTTTTTTATTTTTCACGGTATCTTGCAAGGTCTTTTCTAGTTGATCAAAATCTTCTACCTTTAACGCACGTACATCAGCTTGTGCAGCAGCTGAATCTGGGATCACATTACGTGTTTTACCCGCTGTTGCAACGGTCCAATTTAACTTTAGACCCGTTTGTGGATTGGATAGATTCTGCATTTGACCGACTTGATGGGCAAGCTCAGTTAAAGCATTGACCCCATCTTCTGGCTTTACACCAGCATGAGAGGATTTTCCTTTAATATCTAAATAAGCTGCACCAATACCACTGGTCGCCAAACGCAAACTGCCATCTTTACCACCGCCCTCAAAAGATAAAACCACATCTTGATCTTGGCCAATTTCAGTAATAAGTTTACGCGAACCTGGTGAGCTAATTTCCTCATCCGAATTCATCAATACCGTGATGGTGCCATAATCCTGAAAATTTATTTTTTTCAATGTTTCTAAGACATGGATAATCGCAGCAACACCTTGTTTATCATCGACTATACCTAATCCATATGCTTTATTGCCTTCCACTCTAAATGGCTGGTCTTTTAACATCCCTTTTTGATAGACCGTATCCATATGTGCAATCAGCATAATTTTACTTTTGCCTTGCCCTGTTAACACGGCTTTTACGACAGGACCCGTTTGCGCTGGCGTATCATCCATACGGTAGATGTCTTTGGTCTCGATGATACTAACTTCAGCACCTGTATTTTTTAAACGTTTTGCGACCAATTTTGCAATTTGATTAACACCCGCTAAATCTTTACTTCCTGATTCAATATTAACCAAATCTTTTAATGTGCTTAAATAGGCTTGTTGGTCAGCAGTCACCACTTGCTTCAACTTTTCTGTTGTCGCATAGACGCTTGTGGTTACCAGACTCCCCATCACGCCAAGAGATAATAAAAAATAAGAGGATTTTGAAACCAATAAGCTTATTTTCCGCATGTCTTTAAACTCCATGTATTTTCACATTGCATAATGCATCAATTCAATCAAGAAATACTGCTTTTCACT
This sequence comes from Acinetobacter pullicarnis, assembly GCF_006352475.1. NCBI lineage: Bacteria > Pseudomonadati > Pseudomonadota > Gammaproteobacteria > Moraxellales > Moraxellaceae > Acinetobacter > Acinetobacter pullicarnis. The sequence continues at coordinate 30,350 of NZ_VCMZ01000001.1, read as the reverse complement.
CGCTCATTGTATGTATCACATGTTTAGAGATAAATGCTACTTTTATCGGGCTAAATACCAATTTTCATCATAATCTTCTTAGCTCTAAAATTAAGCGAATAATTTCAATTATTTTTACATGCTATTTTATTTTCCATTTCTTTTTCCGCGCATAAAAAAACACCCCAGTCGCTGACTGGGGTGTTTTTAGGAATTAATGAGCTGGCGATGACTTACTCTCACATGGGTAACCCCACACTACCATCAGCGCAAAGAGGTTTCACTTCTGAGTTCGGGAAGGGATCAGGTGGTTCACTCTTGCTATTGTCGCCAGCACAACTGTTTATGGTGATTTCGGGTTTTACGTCGTATTCGACATCCGTACTATCTTAACCAAAAGAGTTATTAACAGAAGGGCTGATTGAGTTGAAATTTTTTGTTTATTTTAGCGGTTTGATTAACTAAATCAAGCGATTTGTCAAAGAATAGATTGCGCATACAACTGCTTGGGTGTTGTATAGTCAAGCCTCACGAGCAATTAGTATTGGTCAGCTTCACATATCGCTATGCTTCCACATCCAACCTATCAACGTCGTAGTCTTCAACGGCTCTTTAGAGGACATAAAGTCCTTGGGAAATCTTATCTTGAGGTAGGCTTCCCGCTTAGATGCTTTCAGCGGTTATCCCTTCCGAACATAGCTACCCGGCGATGCGACTGGCGTCACAACCGGTACACCAGAGGTTCGTCCACTCTGGTCCTCTCGTACTAGGAGCAGATCCTCTCAAATTTCCAGCGCCCACGGTAGATAGGGACCGAACTGTCTCACGACGTTCTAAACCCAGCTCGCGTACCTCTTTAAATGGCGAACAGCCATACCCTTGGGACCTGCTTCAGCCCCAGGATGAGATGAGCCGACATCGAGGTGCCAAACACCGCCGTCGATATGAACTCTTGGGCGGTATCAGCCTGTTATCCCCAGAGTACCTTTTATCCGTTGAGCGATGGCCCTTCCATACAGAACCACCGGATCACTAAGACCTACTTTCGTACCTGCTCGACTTGTTGGTCTCGCAGTTAAGCGCGCTTTTGCCTTTATACTCTACGCGTGATTTCCGACCACGCTGAGCGCACCTTCGTACTCCTCCGTTACTCTTTAGGAGGAGACCGCCCCAGTCAAACTACCCACCAGACATGGTCCTCGTCCCGGATAACGGGACAGAGTTAGAACCTCAATATTACCAGGGTGGTATTTCAAGGATGGCTCCATAGCAACTAGCGTCGCTACTTCAAAGCCTCCCACCTATCCTACACAAGTAAGATCAAAGTTCAATGTCAAGCTGCAGTAAAGGTTCACGGGGTCTTTCCGTCTAGCCGCGGGTACACCGCATCTTCACGGCGATTTCGATTTCACTGAGTCTCTGCTGGAGACAGCGCCCCCATCATTATGCCATTCGTGCAGGTCGGAACTTACCCGACAAGGAATTTCGCTACCTTAGGACCGTTATAGTTACGGCCGCCGTTTACTGGGGCTTCGATCAAGAGCTTCGCTTACGCTAACCCCATCAATTAACCTTCCAGCACCGGGCAGGCATCACACCCTATACGTCCACTTTCGTGTTTGCAGAGTGCTATGTTTTTAATAAACAGTTGCAGGGGCCTGGTTTCTGAGGCTGTCAACCGCTCAAGGAGTAAATCCTATCACCGTCAACAGCGTACCTTCTCCCGAAGTTACGGTACCATTTTGCCTAGTTCCTTCAGCAGAGTTCTCTCAAGCGCTTTGGTCTACTCGACCTGACCACCTGTGTCGGTTTCGGGTACGATTCCTGTGTAACTGAAGCTTAGAGACTTTTCCTGGAAGCAGGGTATCAGCCACTTCGCTAGTAAACTAGCTTGGTATCAGTTCTCAGCATAGAGTACCCCGGATTTGCCTAAGATACATGCCTACAACCTTTCACCTGGACAACCAACGCCAGGCTGACTTAACCTTCTCCGTCCTCTCATCGCATTACACAGAAGTATTGGAATATTAACCAATTTCCCATCGACTACGCCTCTCGGCCTCGCCTTAGGGGTCGACTCACCCAGCCCCGATTAACGTTGGACTGGAACCCTTGGTCTTTCAGCGTGCGAGTTTTTCACTCGCATTGTCGTTACTCACGTCAGCATTCGCACTTCTGATACCTCCAGCATACTTCTCAATACACCTTCATCGGCTTACAGAACGCTCCCCTACCACGCATAATAAATTATGCATCCGCAGCTTCGGCATATAGTTTTAGCCCCGTTACATCTTCCGCGCAGGCCGACTCGACTAGTGAGCTATTACGCTTTCTTTAAAGGGTGGCTGCTTCTAAGCCAACCTCCTAGCTGTCTATGCCTTCCCACATCGTTTCCCACTTAACTATAATTTTGGGGCCTTAGCTGGCGGTCTGGATTGTTTTCCTCTTGACTACGGACGTTAGCACCCGCAGTCTGTCTCCCGGATAGTACTCATTGGTATTCGGAGTTTGCATCGGTTTGGTAAGTCGGGATGACCCCCTAGCCGAAACAGTGCTCTACCCCCAATGGTATTCGTCCGAGGCGCTACCTAAATAGCTTTCGGGGAGAACCAGCTATCACCAAGTTTGATTAGCCTTTCACCCCTATCCACAAGTCATCCCCCGGCTTTTCAACGACGGTGGGTTCGGTCCTCCAGTTAGTGTTACCCAACCTTCAACCTGCTCATGGATAGATCACCTGGTTTCGGGTCTATACCCAGCAACTAAACGCCCTATTAAGACTCGATTTCTCTACGGCTCCCCTATACGGTTAACCTTGCTACTGAATATAAGTCGCTGACCCATTATACAAAAGGTACGCAGTCACCGAACAAGTCGGCTCCCACTGCTTGTATGCATGCGGTTTCAGGATCTATTTCACTCCCCTCACAGGGGTTCTTTTCGCCTTTCCCTCACGGTACTGGTTCACTATCGGTCAGTCAGGAGTATTTAGCCTTGGAGGATGGTCCCCCCATATTCAGACAAGGTTTCACGTGCCTCGCCCTACTCGTCATCATTATGTGTGCCCTTTCGTGTACAGGACTATCACCCACTATGGTTGCACTTCCCAGAGCATTCCACTAAAACACACATAACTTAATGGGCTGATCCGCGTTCGCTCGCCGCTACTGACGGAATCTCAATTGATTTCTTTTCCTAAGGGTACTGAGATGTTTCACTTCCCCTCGTTCGCCTCGTATGACTATGTATTCATCATACGATACCTACCTTATAGTAGGTGGGTTTCCCCATTCAGAAATCTCCGGATCAAAGGATATTTGCCGCCTCCCCGGAGCTTATCGCAGGCTATTACGTCTTTCATCGCCTCTGACTGCCAAGGCATCCACCACATGCACTTAATTACTTGACTATACAACCCCAAACAGTCGTAACCCCTACAAGGAGGGTTAGCAACATTACAGTTTGAAGTACTGTGTATTTAAACACTGTACAGCTTCAATCTATTTTCGTTTTCCAAAACGCTTGATTCAGTTAATTTCTTCGCTAGTACTCATCGTTCCTTTCGAAACAATGAGCTAAAACAATTAATTTCAACTCAAATTTGCCAATCTGTTAATGATTAACTACGCCTTCGTCAGGTCGTAGCAAACTGTGATAAATCACAGAACTTAATAAAATTGATCACCAAGATATGAAGAACAACTTTTACTAAATTCTATAATCTAACTTTGCAGTTAAATTCTTTGTTTCTGATTCCAGAAACCTAACTTTATATGGTGGAGACTAACGGAGTCGAACCGTTGACCTCCTGCGTGCAAGGCAAGCGCTCTACCAACTAAGCTAAGTCCCCAGATAATCTATTCGAGATACTCTATCTTTGCTTCTCATAAGTTCTAAAACATCGTTTTATCACCACACTTAAAAAGTGAATGGTGGGTCTGACGAGACTTGAACTTGTGACCCCACGCTTATCAAGCGTGTGCTCTAACCAACTGAGCTACAGACCCTGAGAAAACCTAAAGCAACGAATCGCTTTAAATCTTTTGCAAGACACAGTTGAAGAACAACTTGTTGTGGATTCTTACCGATCGTCAATCTTTCGTTAAGGAGGTGATCCAGCCGCAGGTTCCCCTACGGCTACCTTGTTACGACTTCACCCCAGTCGTTGGCCACACCGTGGTAAGCGGGCTCCTTACGGTTACCCTACCTACTTCTGGTGCAACAAACTCCCATGGTGTGACGGGCGGTGTGTACAAGGCCCGGGAACGTATTCACCGCGGCATTCTGATCCGCGATTACTAGCGATTCCGACTTCATGGAGTCGAGTTGCAGACTCCAATCCGGACTACGATCGGCTTTTTGAGATTAGCATCCTATCGCTAGGTAGCAACCCTTTGTACCGACCATTGTAGCACGTGTGTAGCCCTGGTCGTAAGGGCCATGATGACTTGACGTCGTCCCCGCCTTCCTCCAGTTTGTCACTGGCAGTATCCTTAAAGTTCCCGGCTTAACCCGCTGGCAAATAAGGAAAAGGGTTGCGCTCGTTGCGGGACTTAACCCAACATCTCACGACACGAGCTGACGACAGCCATGCAGCACCTGTATGTAAGTTCCCGAAGGCACCAATCCATCTCTGGAAAGTTCTTACTATGTCAAGACCAGGTAAGGTTCTTCGCGTTGCATCGAATTAAACCACATGCTCCACCGCTTGTGCGGGCCCCCGTCAATTCATTTGAGTTTTAGTCTTGCGACCGTACTCCCCAGGCGGTCTACTTATCGCGTTAGCTGCGCCACTAAAGCCTCAAAGGCCCCAACGGCTAGTAGACATCGTTTACGGCATGGACTACCAGGGTATCTAATCCTGTTTGCTCCCCATGCTTTCGTACCTCAGCGTCAGTATTAGGCCAGATGGCTGCCTTCGCCATCGGTATTCCTCCAGATCTCTACGCATTTCACCGCTACACCTGGAATTCTACCATCCTCTCCCATACTCTAGCTAACCAGTATCGAATGCAATTCCCAAGTTGAGCTCAGGGATTTCACATCCGACTTAATTAGCCGCCTACGTACGCTTTACGCCCAGTAAATCCGATTAACGCTTGCACCCTCTGTATTACCGCGGCTGCTGGCACAGAGTTAGCCGGTGCTTATTCTGCGAGTAACGTCCACTCACTATAGGTATTATCTATAGGAGCCTCCTCCTCGCTTAAAGTGCTTTACAACCATAAGGCCTTCTTCACACACGCGGCATGGCTGGATCAGGGTTCCCCCCATTGTCCAATATTCCCCACTGCTGCCTCCCGTAGGAGTCTGGGCCGTGTCTCAGTCCCAGTGTGGCGGATCATCCTCTCAGACCCGCTACAGATCGTCGCCTTGGTAGGCCTTTACCCCACCAACTAGCTAATCCGACTTAGGCTCATCTATTAGCGCAAGGTCACAAGTGATCCCCTGCTTTCCCCCGTAGGGCGTATGCGGTATTAGCGTCCCTTTCGAAACGTTGTCCCCCACTAATAGGCAGATTCCTAAGTATTACTCACCCGTCCGCCGCTAGGTCAGGTAGCAAGCTACCTTTCCCCGCTCGACTTGCATGTGTTAAGCCTGCCGCCAGCGTTCAATCTGAGCCATGATCAAACTCTTCAGTTAAAAATCATTAGTAGCTTATGGCTACAAATCTTGGCTCATCAAATAACTGACAAATATTTCTCAAATAAACTTCGAGTAATTTCTACCAATCAATCAATGATAATATTTGATCAATCAACCAGTAAAAATCCACACAAGTTGTTCTTCATAATCTCTTAATGATTTACTTACTGCTTCGTCAGCAGCAAGCTAGGTCGGCTATGTTACTCTCTTTATTTAGAAAGTCAACAAGTAATGTTATTTAATTTAAAGCCCCTATCTGCAATCCAAACACCTTAACTTAAAGCTAAGTGCTTGTTATTCAACAAGTTCTTATTAACATCACCGCCGATGGATGTGCATTATAGGCGAAAAAAAATCGTGCGCAACCCCTATTTCATCTTATTTCTATCAGGTGGCTATTTTTCAATCCAAATACCCGATTAAATGCTTTGTCAGTTGCTTTTATAACCAAAACCAATGACTTTATTTATATAAATCCACTTAACCATTATTTATATCTACTTCAACCAAACCAAATCGACCAGTTAATCACCAATACACTCATATTCCTACAAGCTAAATGCAAAAATCGGTGCCTTTTAGGAAAAGACACCAATTTTTTATTTAAATAACGTTGAATAGCTTCAGTAAAAACAACAACACCTTAAGTTTGCTAACTCTAAATCACTATGGTTAGCCGCAATCAAAACCTTAATGCGATAAACCAAAGCCAATGGCAGAAGAAGACTTTTGCTTCACGGCCATCTCATCTGTTAAATGTTTTAAAACTGCATCGACATCCACAAAGGGATGGAAAAAGGACTGACGTACAATCACAGCAAAATCGCCTGCACATAAATGTGTTAAGGCTTGTAGCTTCGATTTTACCGCTGACTCTTCAATCTCAAGTCCCAATTGCTGACAAACATGCTGTAATAAAGCCAAGCGCTGTACATAGGTTAAGTAATCAAAATGGATTTTAAAATCAAAACGACGTAATGCAGCCTGATCAAGATCATCAAAGCGATTGGTCGTGGTGACTAAAATTCCATTAAAGCCTTCCATCTGTACCAAGAACTCACTGACTTGCGAAATCTCCCAAGAGCGTGTGGCATTTTTTCGATCTTGCAACAAGCTATCGACTTCATCTAACAATAAAATTGCCTGTTGCTCTTCAGCCTCAGCAAAGGCCTTGGCAAGGTTCTGTTCCATTTCACCAACCCATGGAGAAAGCAAGTCAGAACCACGCTTCACCAACAACGGCTGTTCGGTATATTCAGCTAACCAACGTGCAAATGCGGTTTTACCTGTTCCCGATGCACCATATAGGCATAAACGACCAAAACCATATTGCTTAATCCCCTTCGCGATTTGCTCTAGGTTGGCCTGTGTATGGATATAATTCAAATCATAAAACTGTGGTAAGGCATGACTATCTTGCAGCTTTAATGCCTGATGCCCTTGTGCAGTCAGAGTATTCGAAATTAATCGCGTCATACTGTCTTGAACCTGCAACCCCACATTACTCAGTTTCGCAGTCTTCGCTACACGATAGGCACGACGGAGTACTGCAGGCGATAATTGCTCAACATTGGCCAGCGCCTCTTGAAACACTGGATTTAAATCGTGGCCACAATGTTGCTGAATAATCTTAAGCCGTTGCTTTTTAGGTGGGACTTTAACTTCCAACACCATATCAAAACGACGAATAAAGGCAGGGTCTAATTGGTCAGAGTTGGAAATCCAAATCGTTGGCGTTCCATTCTGCTCTAACATATGGTTTACCCAAGCTTTACGGCTCTGTGCCGTACTTTTCATGCCTGCACCATTTTCAGTGTCATTAAAGACATCTTCAACTTCATCAAATAACAATAATGCAGTCTTTTCCTCAAAAATACTTTGTGCCGCACGATATGCGCAGAGTCGTCCTGTTGCTGTGATGCCATCGCCATCTTCATCTTCACATGAAATTTCAAATAGCTTTAATTCAAGCTGTTCAGCAATGACTTTGCATAACTGGGTTTTTCCCGTGCCAGAACTGCCGTAAAGAAAAATATTTACCCCCGCCTGTTTACTCACTTTGACTTGTTGTAAATAGCCGATGATCAGATCTAGCTGGCTTTGCAAATGTGAAAAATCTTCTAACTTTAATTCGGCAGCATCACATTTATTGATGGTGCCAACAAATAGATCCATCACATCATCGGCATGCACCATGAGGGTGTCGACCAACTGACTAGAAACTAAATTTAATTTAGTGCGTAAATAGCCATTATAGTCACGCTGGATATTGATTAAGCCGCTACGATGCAAACTTCCCTGCACTGCCAAGGCCTGACGTACAGCCTCATAAGGCAGATTCAATATAATCGAAAGGGCTTTTAAGGTTTTAGCCGCAGTCAATGTCCCCAGACAGTCAGCAACATCATCTAAAAGTTGTTCGCTATACAACACCACCACAAAGCCTAAAACTTGTTTTTCAACGTCATTTAGGCCAAGCAACTGTTGTAGCAAGCTCAAATTAAACTGCAAGCCCTCACTAAATGAATAAGGACTCAATCGATTCGACTGCTCAATATCATCATGTAGCTTTGCAAGTTCTTGATATGCAATTTTTTGATTAAAATCTTCTGAGATCAAAACTTCAGAGAAACCAAGATGTTTTGCGATCCATGGCTCATTAAAGCTATTATCAGAAATAAACTCTCGGCATCCACCGAGTTCAACTAAAATTCGTAATGCCCATAATTTGGCAAGGGGTTGTACTTCATTAAAATTTATTGCATTTAACTCCTGCAGGCTCTCTGCAAAAGGTTGGTCTCTCAGTTCATTCATATTTTCACTAATTACTTCTATGTTTCTTGCAGTGCATCCCGCTGCCTACTGACATCAAGATACTGCATAAAATTTCATTTTTTGATTCATTCGATGCTTTTTGAAAAGCTTGCACATTGAAAGGCAATGATTCGGTTTTAATAAAAACCAAAACTAAAATATATTTTTAAAAGCATGCTGTTCTCCCTGAAATTGAATTTAACGAGAAATACAGCGTTAGTATTCAGCGATTTCGTCTATCTCGGTGGGCTTAATCAAAGTGTTTCGGCTGTCTTGCAACCTTTGAGGTTAATATTCGATCTTGTCAAAGACAACATTACCAGATCAATCGGACAAAATTTAGATAAAGTTCATTGTTTATATTCAGCCAATTCGGCAGATTGCGTTAGTACTGTAAAGCTTTGAAAATGATTTTTCAATTTTTATTTCTACAACTAAAACACGATTATTCAATCTTTATTTGAACTTTGTCGAGCGATATCAGATTAAATTCACGAATATGTTTGTCGCATTATTTTTGTACAACGATGCACAACGCACCTGTTTAGAATACAAGTATCCCGACACAAGGTCGGGATACCATTTAATTAATTGAATATGTTCAGGCTTTACAGTCAACTCTATTTATTCGCATGACAGCAACATCATCCTGTTAGCCCATGCATCCACTATCTTTTACTTCAGCTTATCGATAAATAACTGTGTACTATAATCTGCGGTTGAGAGTTTATTCATTTGCTTCTTGCCCTTTTCACCTGCAAGTGACTGCACATATTTCAAAAAGGCTTCGGCATAAACCAAACCCACATCCTCACGGCGCTTGCCAGTAATACTTTTCATGGTGGTGTAGTAATCACCACCACCAGCAAGAAAATCAATCGTTACGACCTTATAGGTCTTGTTTAAGTCTAAAGCGACATACTGTCCATTGCTGTTGCGCACTTCAACCTTCGATAAACGCTGACCTTTGTCTTTATTTAAATCGACATTCCAACGCAACCCACCGGTATAAGGATAACTACCCGTATTATTTTGCTCAACCACACCCACCATCGCATCTTCTAGGGTGGCTTTAATTTCAGCGCCTGTCATATTTAATTGAACCAGCTCATTTTTAAATGGCAGCACCTTATAAATTTTCTCAACCGATACATTACCAAGCATTACATCTTCACGCACGCCACCACCATTTTGGAAGGAAATATCCGCGCCAAAAAATGCCTTCCCTTGCTCTAAGAAGGCTTCAGCAATAATTTGTTGGATATCCCCCCCATGCGCATTTACATGTTCATTTTTATTACAAATATCACCCAGTGTCGAACGACTAACATCACGCTGTGTCCCTGGCACACGGCGTAAACACAAGTTTTCAGTAGCTTGTCCAATGATTTCCTGAGCAAATTTTTTCTTCTGTTCCTGATACGGCTTTAATATTTCTAAAGTCTTAGCATCGGGCTCAACGACTGTAAACGGCACCTGATCTTGCTTAAACGTATTCAAGATGAATTGCTTTTCCGTATTATTGACTAATTTGGCATCTTTGGTCGTTCGCACAAAATTATCACCGATTAAGACATGTGGTGTTCCACCGCAACTGGCGACTTTACCCGCGTTATTAAATTTGACATTTAACTCACCAACCACATAACTGTATTGCCAAGCTTGGGCAATACAGACTAAATCACCATCTTTATTGCGAAGTTGAGTCGGATATTCGGCTTCTTGTGTCAGTCCATATTTACTTAAGCTCTGCGGACCCAATAGTGTATGTGAATCCCCACCAATGATCACATCAACATCTGTAAGAGATTCGGCCAGCTTTTTATCAAGCGCATAGCCCACATGGGTTTGCAGAATAATCTTATTAATGCCTTGCGCTTTCAGTAAGTTAATTTCTTTTTGTGCAACTTCTATTTCATCACCAAACAGCGTATCGGCATTTGGTTGTGATGAATTCTTGGTTTTCTGTGCAATCGTCAAACCAATCACAGCGAATTTCTGTCCATCTCGCTCAAAAATATGTGACTTCTGAATCCGATTGGTTTGATACAGCGCTGATGATTGTCCAAAAGTAACATTGGCACTGAGAATTTGTGTTTTCGCTTTACAGTTGCCTTGATCTAGAAAATCAACGAACTTTTTCAACCCTATATCTTTATCATCAAACTCATGATTACCAAGGGTAAATGAATCAAAACAAATGCTATTCATTGCATCTGCATCTGCCTTACCATCACTTAAGTTATAAAAAAGATCCCCTGTAACCGCATCACCACTGTGAATTTTAAAGGTATTTTTTTTCTCTAAGGCCAGACGGTTCATCAAACCTGCAACTCGAGCAAAGCCCGCACGACTGACACTAAAATCTTCGGAACCTGCCCCAAGGTCCATTTTAAAATTTAAACTCTCTTCATCCAAGTGTGAGTGATGGTCATTAATATGCAAAATATTAAGTTCCAAATCTTGTGCGACAGGTGGCTGCGTCACAACCCCTTTATCATCACTCCCACAAGCACTTAGCAAGGCTGCTAAAGCAGTGATGACAAAAATGACATTTTTATTATTCATATACTTACTCAATGCGTGATTAAAATCGTCAAGCAGAGTGTGCAAATAAATTATTTAAGGCTGATGAAAAAAACAGCAAAGCAGTAAAGTTATTAAAATTAATTTATTCAATTTTAATAACTTAAAATAAGATCTCTAAAAATGAAAAACCCCGACATCCTGTCGAGGTTTTTTCATATTCTGCATTCGGTATGACTCCTGTCGTACCCAGCGTCCTGCTTTCAACTTGTAATTCTTGTTTTATGTTTGGAAACATCCTGTTCCCTGTTGAAATAAGAATATTCAATTTAAGCCATCAGCAAAAGAAGCAAAAAGCGTTATGCCTTGTAATCCATAGCCTACAAAGGTACTCCCCTCTTGGATGTACTGAAATTTAAAAGTGGATCAAGCAGAAACAAACAAGCCCCAACATCCTGTCGGGGCTTGCCTGTTTTGCTGCGATATAACTCCTGTCGTACCGAGCATTCTGCTTGAGCTTTCAATCTTTCTTCTGGGTCTGGAGACATCCTGCTCCTGATAGAATAATAATATTAAAATTAAGCAATTAGTTATATAGGAAAAAAGCGCTGTCTGTCGTAATCCAAAAACGACAGCAGACAAATAAGTGAATACAAACCCATCAATCGTTTCACGTGAAACTTGAGGCTTCATTATATAAAAGCTCCCTGTTCAACATCGCTATAGCGTAAAAATACCAACTTATGCTGTTTGAGGCATTGAATCTAAAAGAGGATAACTCAATCTAAATATGCAAGCGGCTAACCGTAGATCTACGGACTTCAAGGTTTGTATTTACAGCAGAATGATCGACCTTCAGATTTCAAACCCTTGTATTTTTCTCATTATACGATAAAGTATCTAAAATTTTACCGTTTCAATGCCTTAGCTCATTCTTGCCAAGTGTCACTAACTGATAGTACCGCACTATAATTGACTCGCAGTACAGCTCAATTCAATTGTGAATCACGGCCACTTGCTAAGCTTTGAAAAATATATCTCCCATGTTTTATCTTATTTTACTGCAGTCTAGATGCGACCCATTTAGGCTGATGAATTGGTTATGCCTCAATATTTTATCTCTCGAAGTTTGATCCTACTTATGGGTCTAGCAATTTTGGCCTTTGGTGTTGTGCTTTCTATACGCTCTCAATTAGGCACCTCCCCCGTATCATCAACCCCTTTTGCTTATAGTTATATCGTTCCTTTAAGCGTGGGTACTCTGACAGTAATATTCCATATATTTATGATATTCCTACAGTTTATGGTGCTAAAAAATCAGTTTCACTGGACACGTTGTTTGCAAATACTGGCTGGAATGACCATGGGCATTTTTATTGATGTCATTCTCATGTTGACCGTCAACTGGCAAGCACAACATTACTTCACTCAATTTTTATTTTGCTTATTGAGCTGTATTTTTACCGCAGTTGGAGTGTGCCTGATTCTTAAAGCCAATTTGGTCAACCTAGCCATTGAAGGTTTTTATCAAGCGATCAGTGTCCGTTTTAAAATTAGTTTTAGTCGATGTAAAACCTTCGGTGACATTATTCTTGTTTTGTTTGCATGTTTAAGCGCCTTAATTTTTACCCAACACATCATTGGTGTGCGTGAAGGTACGATCATCACAGCGTTATTGGTTGGAACAATGATTAAATGGGTAATGCCTTATTTTTCATTCTTAGATCGTTTGCAAAAATCGGCTTAATCGTCGCATCAACTAAAAGACTAAAGCAAAAAAACCACATCAACATGATCCGCTGATGTGGTTTTTTTGCTTTATTTCATCACTTTAGCAATTCATTAATCGCTAAAGATCACGCGTGCAATGGCTTTTTTACCTGATTGAATAATACAGGTTTTATTTTCATTGACCGCGAAGTCAGCACCGACCACTTCCCAATCTACTTTTACCGCGCCACGTGCAATCGCATCTTTGGCTTGCGCTGCATTTTTGGTGAGACCAGCAATTCGTAGAATAGAGGTAATAAAGATCTCGCCACCAAACTCAGCACGAGAAATCGTCACTTCTGGGGTATCTTCAGGGACTTCACCCTCAGTAATCACATTCCCAGCACCTTTATGTGCATTCGCTGCAGCTTCGGCACCATGGAAACGCTCAACCAATTCCAAGGCAAGAATTTTCTTAATGTCTTGTGGATTACGACCGTCTTCAACTTCTTTCAGCAGCACCGCAATTTCTTCCAACGTTTTAAAGCTGAGTAAATCGAAGTAACGTGGAATCAAGCTGTCTGGCATTGAAAGGACTTTTTGATACATAGCACCCGGCGCATCAAACACCCCAATGTAGTTCCCCAAAGATTTAGACATTTTATTCACACCGTCTAAACCTTCAAGAATTGGCACCGTAATACAAACTTGAGATTCTTGTCCGTAACGGCTTTGCAGGGTACGCCCCATCAACAAGTTGAAAGTTTGGTCAGTACCACCCATTTCAACGTCAGCTTCCAAAGCAATCGAGTCGTAACCTTGCACCAATGGATAGAGAAACTCATGAATCGCAATCGGTTGTTGGCTCTTATAACGCTTGGTAAAGTCATCACGCTCTAGCATACGCGACACAGTTTGCTGGCTGGCCAGTTGAATCAAGTCTGCAGCAGAACGCTCATTAAACCATTCCGAGTTAAAACGCACTTTGGTTTTATTCGGATCAAGAATTTTAAACACTTGTTCTTGATAGGTTTTCGCATTCGCTTCAACTTGCTCACGCGATAACGGTGGGCGTGTTGCACTCTTACCTGAAGGATCACCAATCATGGCAGTATAATCGCCAATCAAAAAGGTGACTTCATGTCCAAGGTCTTGAAACGTTTTAAGTTTATTGATTAATACCGTATGGCCAAAATGTAAATCTGGCGCAGTCGGATCAAAACCTGCTTTAATTTTTAAAGGACGATTCTCTTTGAGTTTCTTTAAAAGATCCTCTTCAGAAATAATCTCATGCGTGCCCCGTTGGATGAGGGCGAGTTGTTCTTCAGCCGGCAGAAAATTTGACATCACAAAATCCAAACACGTGGGTTATACAAACAATTTCTGCGATATACTAACACTTTTTCTGCACAATGCAGGTGAGTATTGATATGAGCGCGATCTATATTGGCGTAATGACAGGCACCAGCATGGATGGCGTCGATTTTGTCGCAACATCTTTTGACCCATTCATGGTTCATGGCACATTAACTCTTGAGTTTGATCCAGAGTTACGCAGTGAACTGATGGCTTTAACCTTACCAAGCGACAATGAAATTGATCGCATGGGCAAAGCTGATGTGGCTTTGGCACAAATGATTGGTCACGGTATTAATCAACTTATCGATACACACCATATAGACCGTACCCAAATTAAAGCGATTGGTTCACATGGCCAAACCATTCGCCATCGCCCAGAGCATGGATTTAGCCTGCAAATTGGTGATCCCAACATTATTACTGAAATCACTAAAATTGCGGTGGTTTCAGATTTTCGCCGTCGAGACTTAGCTGCAGGTGGCCAAGGTGCACCGTTAGTCCCTGCTTTTCATCAAGCCTTATTTCAACATTCAAGCATTAACCGAGTGATTTTAAATCTTGGTGGGATAGCCAATATTAGTATCTTGCCCGCAGGTGATCCTGAGGGTGTCTATGGTTTCGATACAGGACCTGCCAATATTCTCATGGATGCATGGTGTCATCGTTATACGGGACAACCCTATGATGAAAATGGCGATTGGGCCGCCTACGGTCAACCAATTCGCGCCCTACTTGATCGTCTACAGGCACATGAGTACTTCTCCAAAGAACCACCGAAAAGTACGGGCCGTGAAGACTTTAATTTGGAATGGCTAGATGAGCAGATTGCGGATTGGCGCAATGACATGGAATATGATGAGTTAGAAGACCTGCCTGAAAATGTACAAGCCACGTTGGTTAAACTCACGACCCGCAGTATCAAAAAAGCAATTTATCGCTCACCATTAGATACAGGTGAAGTCTATGTCTGCGGTGGTGGTGCTTATAATACCCACTTATTAGAACAACTCCGCTGGCGTCTGCGCAAGCATAACTGGATCGTCCAATCCACACAAGTCTTGGGGCTATCTCCAACATGGGTTGAAGGTACTGCTTTTGCTTGGTTAGCCATGCGCTTTGTGGAGCAGCAAAGCGGAAACCTACCCTCTGTAACAGGCGCTGAAGGTTTCCGTGTATTGGGCACGATCACTTGTGTTTGAAGATGAGTAGAAATGCCAAGAATAAATAAACCGTAAATTAACCACGGAATCGCCTATACGGCGGTTTTGTTGGAATTAAATGACTTGATCCACGTGAAACCATGTGTGGATTGCTGCTTAAGTCAGTGGATTAAGGGCTGCACGATATATAGTCTTTATGGTGTAGCCAGCAGCTCAACCAGTGCGGCATTAATAAATGCAGTATCTGGTGCATGTAATCCTGCTCCTGCAAAATGCCCCCAAACACCAGGAATTGCCCGAAACTCAGCATTGTTCATGCAAGAAACTTCATACACCTCATCATCGACTGGGAAATACAAGTCTCGCTCGGCTGGCATCACAATCGCTTTGGCTTTAATCGAAGCAAGTGCTGCTTCATGATCTCCGTTAAAGCCTGGTGTGTTGCCGACATTACCATTGCGCCAAGTCCAGAGCATTGCTAATAAATTATTGGCATCGCGACCATCTAAGAAAAAACCTTCCCAATAGCCCACCAAAAAATCCTCTAAAGTGGCATAACCCAATTGCTTATACAGTTGTTGCCAATAAAAAGGCTGACTAAAACCCCAGCCAGCATAAACTCGTGCCGCTGCTCTTAAGCCTTTACTGGGTTGGGTACTGTACTCACCATTTAAAAATGCAGCATCTGTTTCAATTGCTGCTTTTACGGAGTCGAGAAAAACCTTGTTATGTTCACTGGTGCGGGCCGATCCACAGAAAGGTAAGATTCTAGACACCATATCGGGATAACTCACCGCCCATTGAAAACTTTGCCCCGCCCCCATCGACCACCCCACAACAGCTACCAACTGACTGATTCCAAAATGTGCCGTGACCAATTGATGTTGAGCACGCACTTGGTCATAAACCGTGATATTGGGAAAATGTGGCCCGTTATAAGGTGCTGGCGTATTGGAAGGTGATGATGACAAGCCATTGCCAAACATGTTCGGCACAATAATAAAATATTCATTGGGATTGAGTGCCTTATCCTCACCAATCAACCATTCATTTTCCCAGTGTCGACCTGAGTACCACGTTGGATAAACAATGGCATTAGATTTATCTACATTTAAAGTTCCATAGGTACGATAGGCCAATTTGGCAGCTCTAAGGGTGGCGCCTTGTTGTAATACAAAGTCATTCAGTTCATAAATTTCATAATCGCGTGACATAGTTTGCTCCTGCATCGAGTGCCAAATCATTTTGTTGTTGTATTTTTTCTAATGGTGAAACAATGAAACGCCCATTTTGAGTGCAGATATGAATCAAATCAGCGTTAGGGTACTGCAGAATATAGGCTGCAATGATCGGTTCAATTTGCGTTCTGATTTGACGACCTAAATGTCTGGCACCAAAACGCCCATCATATTGGTGTTTTAATTGCTCAATGACCGCTGTATCAATACTCACGGTACGTGCTTGTTTAGATAAGCGTTGATTGAGTTTCTGTAGCTCGATTCCCACCAATGCTGGAATGGTATCTAGTGTAATACGTTGATAATGCAAAATACGGTCAATACGGTTTAAGAACTCAGGATCAAACTGTTGCTGAAGTGCTGCATCAATAATTTTCTGTTCATAGGCATCACGACTTTTAAAAAGATGCTGTACGGAAAACTTCCAATTCCCCCATTGCTGTTGTAATGCCTTGGCACCGACATTACTGGTCATAAAAATCATGCAGTTGCGAAAATCTATAGTTTTCACTCCAGACGATAGACTGAGTTTGCCGTTGTCCAGTACATTGAGTAGGCTACGAATGACCTCTTTACTGGCTTTTTCGATTTCATCAAATAAAATAATACCTGGTTTACTAAAACTACCCTGAATCGCCTCAATATCAAATAAAGTGGTGCCCTCTTTACTGCCGACATAACCAGGGGGTGCACCAGTTAATGCCGCAGCATAATGTTCCTGCGATAAGGTATTCATATCAATACGGCAAAAGGCATCATTGCGGCCATAAATCGCCTCGCTGATAATTCGTACTGTTTCTGTTTTACCAATACCGGTGCTGCCAAGCATCATCATGACTGCCAGTGGTCTTTCTGGGTGATTAAAGTCTGCTTTCACCACCTGCAACATCTGTTCAATTTCGGTCAACGCCTGAGCTTGACCAACAATGCGTTGCCGAAGCAGCTGCATTACGGCTTGCGGTTCAAACTTAAATCTTGATGTTCGCGCTGCACGCTGTGTACGCTGCATGTCCTCATGTTGTTTGGCAATGGCTGCTTGATTTTCCTCAAATCGATCACTGGCAAAAGTCATCTAGCTTCCTCCTTCTCCCTTGACCTAAACTTGTTTTTCTAAACCTTCATGCGGCAAATTACCAACTGGGCATTCCGCAACGCCAATATGTGTTCGGGTAATTTTCTCTACATTTTCTTGGGTTTTTTTCGCATCTAAAACCCAGTTTCGATAAAAATCGAATGGGCAATCGGCAATGCCTTTATCGCCATCACCATTATTAAATACACCGGTATACCCCCGATGCAGCAACTTAAATAAATGATTTTGCGCTTGATCGTATTGGCGTGCATCGCGAATTTCAGCCAAAGATAGCTGTGCATATTGAATGCCCATTTCTTCGGTACCGCACTCCCCCAAAGTCCGTCCATCAAAACCAACAATGGCTGAATGGCCAAAGTAGGTATACACCCCATCAAAGCCTGTTCCATTCGCAACCGCCACATAGACGTTATTGGCCCATGCCATGGTTTTCGACATTAAGACTTGCTGCTCGCATGCTGGATACATATAGCCTTGGCAACGAACGACTAGCTCTGCCCCCTTCATGGCACAATCACGCCAAATTTCAGGATAATTACCATCATCACAAATGATCAATGAAACTTTGAGGCCCTTAGGTCCTTCAGTCACATAGGTCGTATCACCAGGACACCAACCTTCAATGGGGCACCACGGAATCACCTTGCGGTATTTCTGCACAATTTCACCTTGGTTATTAATCAAAATCAGGGTGTTATAAGGTGCTTTATGTGGATGTTGTTCATGCTGTTCACCTGTGATGGAAAAGACTCCCCAGACATTGGCTTGTTGACAGGCCGCAGAGAAAATCGCAGTTTCATCCCCAGGAATCGTTGCAGCCGTTTCCATCATTTCATCATGGTCATACATAATCCCCATGGTGCTATATTCAGGAAAAATCACCAGATCCATCCCCGGTAACCCCTGCTTCATTCCCTTGAGCATCTCTGCAATTTTATGCGCATTTTCCAATACTTCAGCTTTGCTATGTAGTCGTGGAATTTTATAATTTACTACGGCTACACCCACAGTACTTGGGCTACTTGTAATATCACCATGTCGCATTTTTATTCTTCCTTTATCTCAATTTTTTAGTACAGTGCACTGTTACTTCGACCATTTTTAAGTCGTTCAGTTGGCTTAGACAATGTGCTTATATTTTAATTAAACTACACAATTGAGTTTTATAGAACCTTCCCACGTAGGAGTCAATATCATTAAATGAATGATGTAATCAGTTGATTGACGCAGCTTACAGAACAATATTTTTTAGGTGATCGGCTTGGCAAATCTTTATTCATTTTTATGGAAATTATTTTTTTAAATTTTAATTAAACAATGCACCTTATGTTCTCTCTTCATTCTCTTACAACAAATAAAACACTTTCAGTTACATCACATCAAGGCACCATGCAAAAAAAAGCCAATAAAAAATCCTCAACATCTGTGAGGATTTTTTCAGACTTCTTTCAGCTTACAATCTCTTATTTTTCTCATTTAAGGGAAAATCAGAAGGGTTTATAAAAGAAGTCTATTGTATTGATGAGCTTAAAATTTCAGGCAGGTCGCTTAAATTGAAAATGAAGAACCACAACCACAGGTTGTTGTTGCATTCGGATTATCAATAATAAAACGTGAACCTTCTAAACCCTCAATATAATCAACCTTAGAACCAACCAAATACTGGTAGCTTAATGGGTCAACCAACATGGTGACATCTTCATTTTCAAAGCGAGCATCGTCTTCATTGACACTTTCAGCGAAATTAAAGCCATAAGAAAATCCAGAGCATCCGCCACCTGTAACATAGACACGTAACATTAGATCTTGATTGCCTTCGCTCTCACGAAGTTGTCGCACTTTTTTTGCAGCATTATCTGTCATTTCAAGAACTGGAGCACTCATGATGGATCATTCCTCAAACTATTCGGATGGCAGTTCACTCAACACGATCGCGAGTTTTTAGCTATCTTTTAATATATACATAATCAACGCTGCCGAGTATAACACAGTCAATCCTGAGTCAGTGACTCAAGATTAGCATCTATACCGAACACTACAGCACTTATCGTTCTGATCTTGCAAATGACATTCATCATGAATTGCAGCTTACAGACGTGCTGATTATATCGTTATTTTCTCTTTTCCCCGATAAAAAGCCCAACAATATTGCTGGGCTCGTGCCTATAGATCAAAATCACTCACCACTTAGCGTACATTCAAAATTGGCTTTATCGACAGAACAACGGGCTTTTTTCAAGACTGACATCATACCTGCATCGTAGATGCCTTGTTTCGTCAGATCAATACGTGCATCACGCAACATCTTTTGATATTTCAATTTTTCTTCAGCACTAAAATTTAATTTGTATTTGACCGGTATGCCATTTTCCAAACGATTAATCATACTAAAGCTTTTAGGTAAATTTTTGACAAACCAATCACGCGACTTTTGACCAAAGCCTGCAGGAAACTTATCTGGATGAATCACCAGATCAGCCGTCACTTGTAATACTGGGAAATTAAACATGGCCCCATTGCTACCCAACCCCTTATAAATCTCTAACGGTTTATAGGCATAGGCTGGTGCCCCAACCATATCAACCTGACCATTATTAAATTTGGCCACAAAATTAGAGACATCGGATGGCACCGCTTGCCCCCCAGTACGCTGTACCATGGCTTTTTGTGCAGCATCATAACTCAGCACTGCGAATTTTTTTCCTGCAGCTTTTTCAATTGAGTTAATACTTTTATCACGTACAAAAATAAAAGCAGCACCAATCGGCGCGATTCCTGCGACTTCATATTGCTTACCCGCCAAATTGGTTTGCATTTTTGCAGCACTACGTTGATCTAAGGCAAAGGTAATCGCTTTCTGGGCAATTTCATTGTTCGGAATCCCGCCAAGAGAGTCGATCGAACCAACAAATTTATTATATTGACGGGCACGCATGGCGGTCATAAACACCCCATCACACTTACCTGCTTTAAAATCATTGTCAGCAACTGCTTCATCTTGACGCGGAATTAAATTAATCTCAGCCCCCCACCCTTTGGCGGCCAGTGCCCATTCTTTTGCCATCTGAAATGATTCACCCGATTTTCCAAGTAAATCAAAGATACATACATCTACTGCGGCTTGTGCCGTTGATGTAAATACAAGAAGAGAGGTTGAGATAAGTGATAATGCTATTTTTTTCATCAGATCGTCCTTTCGATTTTATTTTTCGTACGTTAATTATCGTCCTTGAACCTCATCTTAATCAGCTTCATTTAAAAAAAACATAGCACCCAGATCCTTGTTTTTTAAAAAATAATGTACTTCACATCCTTCACCTCAATTAACTTGATTCATCTCGCTTTTTTTTTGAGATTAACGATCAATGGAGGTCAAATTTATTGAATAAAAAATTAACCTGGTATGTCACCTAAAAAGCGAAATCAGCACTTAATACTCATTTTTAGCGTATACATCGATCACCAGCATACTTGCTTGTTCTTTATTACTGATGATCTCGCAATAATCTCGGCGCTTTTCAAGCTTTAAATACGGCCAAATAATATATTCAGCATAATACTTTGGCTCTCCAATCGATTATCCTTTAAACTATGCCGATTTCGCACATAAGTAGTTTAAGCACCAATGATTCAGTTAGAGCAACTTTCAATTCGTCGCGGTGGACGCGTGTTATTTCAAAACGCTTCTATGCAATTACATCCGGGATGGAAAATCGGTTTAACTGGCGTTAATGGTGCAGGTAAATCGACGCTATTCTCAGCCTTTTTAGGTGGTATGGAAGCAGATGGTGGCAGCCTAAGCCGTCCAAGCGTTTGGACCGTCGCGCATATGGCCCAAGAAATCAAAGCTTTAGATATGAAAGCCATTGATTTCGTCCTGTCTGGGGATGAAGAGTATTGGACCATTCAGAGCCAACTCGATCAGCCTGATTTATTAACAGATGATGAACTCGCACATCTTTATAGCCGCTTTGATGAAATCAATGGCTATTCAGCACCAGCAAAAGCATCTCAACTGATGGCCGGCTTGGGCTTTTTTGAGCACCAATCTCAGCTTGATGTTGCAAGTTTTTCTGGGGGTTGGCGTATGCGCTTAAATCTCGCCCGCACCCTCATGAGCCGTTCTGACTTGTTATTACTCGATGAGCCAACCAACCACTTAGATTTAGATGCCATTTTATGGTTAGAGGATTGGTTAAAAGCCTATCCTGGTACTTTGGTACTCATTTCACATGACCGCGATTTCCTCGATGCAATTACTGGTCATATTTTACATATAGAAAATCAAGAACTTACCCTGTATACTGGGAATTATTCAACCTTTGAAACCACGCGTGCTGAACGATTGTCTCAGCAACAACAAGCTTTTGAAAAACAAGAAGCAACCCGCGCGCACATCCAAAAATATATTGATCGCTTTAAAGCACAAGCCACTAAAGCACGTCAAGCACAAAGCCGTATTAAGCAGCTTGAGCGTATGCAGGAATTAGCACCAGCCCATGTAGATACGCCATTTACCTTCAGTTTCCGTGAACCAACCAAAATGAGTTCACCTTTACTGACATTAGAACAGGCAGACATTGGTTATACCAATAAACTCATTGTTACCAATGTCAATTTACAAATTACCCCGACCAGTCGTATTGGTTTACTAGGTATGAATGGTGCTGGTAAATCGACCTTAATTAAATCGTTGGTCGGTGACCTTCCTTTAATCCAAGGTCAGCGTTACGCTTCAGAATTACTCAATGTTGGTTACTTTGCGCAGCATCAAATGGATGCTTTAGATGGCAATGCCAGCCCAATGTTACAACTAGCGCGTATCGCAGATCAGAAAATCAGTGATGCAACCTTACGTTCATTCTTGGGTAGTTTCGGCTTTAGTGGCGAACGTATGGACACACCGAGTGAAAGTTTTTCTGGTGGTGAACGTGCGCGCTTGGCTTTGGCCCTCATCGTATGGCGTCGCCCAAATGTGCTCATCCTCGATGAGCCAACCAACCATCTTGATTTAGATATGCGTCATGCTTTAACCATGGCTTTACAAGATTTTGAAGGTGCTGTTGTACTGGTTTCGCATGAACGCCAATTGATTGCCAGCGTCTGCGATGAACTGATTTTAGTTCATGGCGGCCAAAGTGCTGAATTTGATGGTGATTTAAAAGATTATGCCGATTGGTTGCGTCAAGCACGTATTGAAATGATGAAAAAAGGCCCGCAGGCGCTGGCACCGGTACAATCTCAAGTTGAAGTCAAAGCAACGGTTTCAAAAGTCGATAAAGAAGCACAGCGTAAAGAAACAGCACGTCGCCGTGAGTTAAGTCGCCCTGTTCGAAAAAATATTGAGAAAATTGAAAGCAGTATTACCAAGACACAAACACAATTGGCTGAAATTGAAACCACCTTGGCCGATACTGGCTTGTATGAAGCGGCACGTAAAGATGATTTACTCAAGCTTATGACCCAACAAACGGCATTAAAAGCTTCACTTGAGCAATCAGAAGAGCAGATGTTGGAGCTGATGATGCAATTGGAAGAACTCGAAGGCTCATTTGAGTAATCGATTTAAACCCATGTAGAACACAAGCAAAAATAAAATGTTAAAGCACAATCCATGGATTGTGCTTTTTTTATTTCTGAATTTTATGACAAAGATAAAATATACAACACCCTACGTCTCGCCCATATCACTCATGAGTTTTTCTAAACAATAAAAATAGAGCCCGTGGAACATATTTATTAAATAAATACCTTAAAATTTAAGCACACAATATCTAAGTATACTTCTATATAGAATTAGCTTCGCTCAGCTTAAATTGATCACTTTAAATTTAAAAAAGTTATCCACACAATTAAAATAATCATTTATTTAAATTCAAAAACAAATAGCAAAATAAAGGCACCTAAAGTTATCCACAACGCATTTTAGCAGTATTTTATACCAATGATGGGCGTTAATATAAACAAATAGTGGCCATATGGGTTATTTTAAATTCAAATTTTTAGGTTAAATATTCAGCTTATTTTAATCTTTTATCGTATTTTAAAGTGCTATTTTTTACAAAACTTGAGCTCAACCACCCGCCAAGACTGATCAAAAACCCACAGTTCTTGTATTAAATTTTGCATATTCTCTGATTTTAAGCTTACCAAACAGCGATTATATTCTGGGTTAAACTCAAATTCTTCAGCTGTAATAATCGGTTTCTGTGGTTTCCAAACAGCATTTTTAATTGCATGTGCAATCTGCTCATAGCGGTTTAAACTATTTTCAGTCACACCTTTGGCTTCATAAATAATCTGTAATTGCTCATGCTCATACTGTCTAAATTGGGCAATATCACCACGATAATATGCATCTATCCACGCATCACGGATCTGCTCTAAACCATATGTATTTTGATTCATTTTTATCCGACTCCTGTTCAGTATTTAAACTAATTATCTCTGAGCAATAAGTCAAGTGCATAAAAAAGCACCCCGAAGGATGCTTAAATTTGTGAGCAAAAGTAATCTACCGTGAGATATACATCACTGTATAACGCTTATGCATCGACATCCGCATTTAGTGCATTCTCTTCAATAAAGGCACGACGTGGTTCCACATCATCCCCCATTAAACAAGAGAACATACGATCTGCTTCGATCATATCGTCAATGGTCACCTGCAACATATGACGGTTATCAGGATCCATTGTAGTTTCCCACAACTGATCAGCGTTCATCTCACCCAGACCTTTATAGCGCTGGATCATCATGCCGCGACGAGAGTCAGACAAAATGTGCTGCCATACTTGTGGGAAGTTCGTGACGTTGATCTTACGCTCGCCTTTCTGTAAATATGCGCCGTCTTCAAGCAAGCTGAACCAGCTTTTTGAATTTTGTAGTAAACGTTTATATTCGTTCGAAGCCAGTAGCGTTGAATCTAACAAATAATATTGCGGCAAGTTATGCACATAGACGGTCACTCGCGGCCAATAATGTGCAGTTTTTTCACCGTCTGTATGCTCTTTTTCGAAAGTTTCCAAGCTAATTTCAGGACGTAAACTTGGCTGTAAACGAGCAATTGCCTCAGTCAAAGCAGTCGCCCATTCCATGACATAAGTTTCATCTTGATTTTGATCTACTTTGAATGCATCTAATTCCAAAAGCCCGTCTAATAGGCTTGCAGGATAACGCAAACTTAAACGCTGAGTGCTTTTCTGAGCTGCTTGGTAGTCTGCAATAACTTGTGCCAAGGCTTCACCACGAATTGCAGGTGCCTCTGCACTAACGTGCAGCTCAAGCTCATCAATTGCATTTGAAATAAGATAAGTCTCTAAAGCATCATTATCTTTAAGATATTGCTCTTGCTTACCTTTTTTCAGTTTATACAGCGGTGGCTGGGCAATATAAATATGACCTCTTTCAACCAACTCAGGCATTTGTCTAAAGAAGAAAGTCAGCAATAAAGTACGAATATGTGAACCATCCACGTCCGCATCGGTCATGATGATGATTTTGTGATAACGCAATTTATCAGGATTATATTCTTCACGGCCAATACCGCAACCTAGTGCAGTAATAAGAGTACCAACTTCAGCAGATGAAATCATGCGATCAAAACGCGCACGTTCCACGTTTAGAATTTTACCTTTTAACGGTAAAATCGCCTGCATCTTACGATTACGCCCTTGTTTTGCAGAACCACCAGCAGAGTCACCCTCGACTAAGTAGAGTTCAGACAATGCCGGATCTTTTTCTTGGCAATCAGCCAATTTACCCGGTAAACCCGCAATATCGAGCGCACTTTTACGACGTGTCATTTCACGCGCCTTACGTGCAGCATCACGCGCACGTGCAGCATCCACGATTTTTCCTGCAATTGATTTGGCCGCTGCCGGATTCTCAAGCAAATACTCAGAGAATGCCTTGTTCATTGCCTGCTCAACCGCAGGTTTGACTTCACTTGAAACCAATTTTTCCTTGGTTTGTGAAGAGAATTTTGGATCTGGCACTTTAACTGAGATAATCGCAGTCAAACCTTCTCGTGAATCATCACCACTCACAGTGACTTTTTCTTTTTTAAGAATATTTTCACTTTCTAAATACTGGTTCAGACCACGTGTCAGCGCTGCACGGAAACCTGCTAAATGCGAACCACCATCTTTCTGCGGAATATTATTGGTAAAGCAACGCACATTTTCCTGATAGGTATCATTCCATTGCAATGCAACTTCGACCGTAATTCCACTGTCTGTATCGGTGGTAAAATGGAAAATATCATTTAAATGGGTCTTTCCTTCGTTCATATATTTAACGAACTCAGATAGACCGCCTTCATAGTCATAAACATATTCAAAATCAACACGTTCATCTTTAAGTACGATACGAACACCTGCGTTTAAGAAAGATAACTCTCTTAAGCGACGCGCCAATACTTCGATACTAAAAATCGTTTGGCTAAAAGTGTCTGTGCTTGGCCAAAAACGTACCATTGTTCCTGTTTTTTGCGTTTCACCAACCACTTTCAATGGGTATTGTGAATCACCATGACGGTATTCTTGTTGATGGGTAAAACCCGCACGGTGAATCGTCAACTCCAACTTGCTCGATAGTGCATTCACTACCGACACACCTACACCATGTAGACCACCAGAAACTTTATAGCTATTGTCATCAAATTTTCCGCCAGCATGTAAAATGGTTAAAATTACTTCTGCTGCAGAAATCCCTTCTTCAGGGTGAATATCGGTAGGAATACCACGCCCATTGTCCGAAACACTTACAGACTCGTCGGAATGAATGGTGACCTTAATTTCATCACAGTGTCCAGCCAATGCTTCATCAATCGCATTGTCGACAACCTCAAACACCATATGATGTAAGCCCGTTCCGTCATCCGTATCACCGATATACATGCCTGGACGCTTACGAACTGCATCTAAACCACGCAATACTTTGATACTAGAAGAATCATAAGCCTTATCATTGGTTTGTTCTGTTTGAGAAGCAACTTGATCTTCTGAACTCATGGTCTCTCCCTAATGAAACATCGGTTTATGCTAAAATGCCGAAATCTAAATTGATGCGACAGCAACACGGACTTGACCGTTATTAACATTGAATAATTGATAAGAAATGGATAAATCCTGAAAATGATTTTTCACCAATTCTTGGTCTAAAGTTGTCATAAAAACTTGGCTACCAAGTTGGCTTAATCGTACAATTAATCGTTGTTGTGCAATTAAATCTAATTCTGCAGTCACATCATCTAATAATACCACAGTTTCCTTATTACTGGCATGCAGCATTGCAATCTGAGAGAGTTTTAACGCCATTATTAACAGTTTCTTTTGACCACGTGACAGCACCACATCCGCATCACCCAACGCTGTTTTTAAGCGCAGATCAGCGCGATGAGGGCCATATTCAGTATAACGGCGATCAATATCTCGCTGATGATGCTGACTAAGTACCTGCATCAACCCATGTTCCACATGGAACCCTGGTTGATAGTCCAACTCAATTTCTAGATCAGGCAATAAAAGCCGAAGATCCTCAGCTAAATAGATCTTCCATTGCTCAATAATCTCGAGTCGCTGCGAATGTAAAATCTCACCATATTGGCTCAACATGATGTTCCATGGTTCCAAGCTTTGCAGGCTGATATTGCGCTGGGATTTTAATAAGCCATTTCTTTGTTTTAACGCACGCGAATAATATTGCCAGGTTTGATAAAATGCTGGCTCCACGTGGAACATCAGCCAATCTAGCATTTGTCTTCGGGGTTTAGCACCATGATCAATAATATCGGTACTTTGTGGATCTAGATGTTGCAAGGGTAGAATTTTAGCCAACTGCCCTTGCGTAGCGACAGTATCACCATTCACTTTAATGAGCTGTTCACCAGACAAATGCTTTTGCATACCAATCTTTTCACTGGCAGATTGTGCAAAAACCACCGCATCGGTTGCCTGATGTTGAATATAGTTTTTAGGAATATGGGTTCGAAATGAACGGCCAGTGGCTAACAAATGGATGGCTTCAAGTATCGAGGTCTTACCTGAACCATTTTGCCCATAAAAGATATTAAACGGCTGCAACTCACTGAGTGCAACCGTCTTGAGATTTCTTACACGTTGTATATTTAAACGCGTGATTTGCATAATCGACTAAATCGACCTAGACACGCATTGGCATCACAACATAGGTTTGATCTTGTTGTGATGGATCTTGAACCAATACAGATTGATTGGCTTCAGTCATGGTCATAGAAACATCATCACTATCTAATACACTCAAGACTTCGAGTAAGTATTGCGCATTAAATGACATTTCCATCGGAGTATTTTGATATTGAATCGCCAAATCCTCAATCGCTTCATCTTGCTCAGGGTTATTGGCACGCAATTGCAAAGAATCGGCATTAAAATGCAGGAATACACCACGTAATTTTTCATTACTTAAAATCGCAACACGTTGCAAAGACTGCTTAAATACATCATGTGCAATCATCACGTTTTTATCACCACCACGTGGAATCACACGACGATAATCAGGGAATTTACCATCAATGAGTTTTGTCGTGAAACGTACCGTAATATCGCCCTGCTCTTTGTCACGGCTTGGCGTGCTAATGGTGACATTTAACAACTCACGGCCAATCGATAGGGTGAGTTGATTGTCTTCAACACTCAACAAACGCTGTAATTCACCAACAGCTTTACGTGGAACAATGGCTTGAACAGCTTGCGTTGCTGTTGAGCTCGCACTGGTCTCACATAATGCTAAACGGTGTCCATCGGTCGTTACAGCGCGTAGTTTTGTTTCGTCAATTTCTAATAATGTACCGGTCAAATAAAAGCGAACATCTTGCACAGCCATCGCAAAAGCAGTCTTTTCAAACAAACGTTTAAGTTCACGTTCGGTTACTTGAATTTTGGTACCTTGACTATTGTCCGTAGTTAAAAGCGGATAGTCTTCTGCTGGTAATGTACCCAATACAAATCGGCTATTGCCTGTTTTTAAAATACAACGCTGATCTTCAGTAATTTGCAAATCAATTAACGCTGCGTTTGGCAGGGATTTACAGATATCCATCAACTTACGTGCTGGGACAGTTGTTTCACCCGCTTGAACACATGCACCTTCAGCCAAAGTGGTCATTGCAACCAACTCAACCTCAGAATCAGACCCCGTAATTCGAAGTTCCTGCGCATTGGCTTGAATTTTTACGTTTGAAAGAATGTTCAAAGTATGGCGACGTTCAACTGCCCCACCCACTAAGGATAAAACATTGAGTAAGCTCTCTTTAGCGATTTTCAAACGCACTTTTCAATTCCTCTAAAACGAATGCCGAATGGCAGATAAAATATTTTTTAGCAGTGTACTATGCGGCAGATTATACTGCATTGCAATACTAGATTCTTTCCAAAAATAGACGCGACTGAATTGCGCTTAGCTTTGTAATAAACGCATGAGATTTTTATAATCTTCATTAAAGATTGGATCTTCACCACATAAACTTTGCACTTTTTCACATGCATGCATCACCGTACTGTGGTCCCGTCCACCAAAGGCCATTCCAATTTCTGGAAAGCTATCTCCAGTTAATTCACGAGCCAAACCCATCGCCATTTGACGCGGTCGCGCATAAATACGGGTACGTTTCGGTCCAATAAGCTCTTTCAATGGCACACGGAAATATTCACTCACAACACGTTGAATATTTTCAGTGCTAATCGTACGTGCTCGAATTGCTAAAACATCTTTTAACGACTCTCGAACCACATCTAAATCAATAGCAGAGCCTTTAAAACGTGAAATCGCAACGACTTTGTTTAGTGCACCTTCAAGTTCACGCACGTTTGCAACGACTTGTTGTGCAATAAACAAAGCACAGTTACGCGGTAAATCAATGCCATTACTTTCTGCTTTTTTAAGCAAAATTTCGATTCGCGTTTCAATATCGGGTGGTTCTACCCCAACAGATAAACCCCATGAAAAACGTGAAACCAAGCGCGGATCTAATTCGGTTAATTCTTTAGGATAACGATCAGATGTTAAAATAATCTGTTTAGATTCATCAAGTAAAGCATTAAAAGTATAGAAAAATTCAACCAGGCTTGCTTCTTTACCAGCCAATAAATGAATATCATCGACCAACAATAAATCCAAAGAACGACAGTTTTTCTTAAATTCCTCGACTTTACCTTTTTGCAATGAGCTAACAAAATCCTGCACAAAACTTTCTGCAGTCATGTACATCACACGTGCATTTGGCTTCGCTTGTAATAAGGCATTTCCAACAGCTTGCATAAGATGGGTTTTACCCAATCCTGTTGGGCCATACAAAAATAAAGGATTGTGTTGAGGCTCACCCAATTGAGTTAACACTTTGCGGCAAGTTTCTGCTGCCATTTGGTTAGAACGACCTTCAACAAATAACGCAAAGCTAAATAAAGGATTTAATAAACGTTTTTTTGAATTTTTACTTGGTGTTGCCTCAGTTTCGCGCTTCGGTTTGGTTGCAGGGACAACCGTAGTCACCGTTTCCAAAGCAGAAGTTGTCGTTGCAGGTAATTCTGCAGCAGAGAGAATTGCACCTGGTCTGGAATCAACTAAGATTTCAACCTTACGAATTCTGCCTTCAGATAATTGCTCAGCCAAAATAGAGATCAACTCTAAATGGTGTTCTTGAATGTAGCGTGTCCAATACGGATTAGGTGCATAGAGCTTTAAAGTGTTTTCAACTTCCTCAGCAACTAAAGGACGAATCCACATTGCGTAGACATTATCCGAGAGCTCTTGTCGCAAGCGAGTTAAGCAGTCTGTCCAAAGCAT